>NZ_JADPIY010000006.1:0-646 GCF_023073095.1 Bradyrhizobium sp. 44 | reverse complement strand
GGTATGCAGCCCATCAGCGAGACCGCTCGGTGTGAACGCCCAGTTCCCGCTCCCATCCGCCAAACTGGTGGTTGCGATTAAAGTCCCATCGATGGTGAAGTGCACCGTGGTGTTTGCCAGGCCCGTCCCGGTCAGCGCAGCGTTCGAAGTGATCTGGTCAAGCGCCGAAGACCCGGTATCGGAGGTCAGATGCTCCGTCACGGCCGGGCCGGTCGTGCTGAGCGTGTAGACAACGGCATTGCTGGTCGTCGTGTTGCCGGCAACATCGCTCACCCTGGCCGTCAGCGAGTTGCTGCCATTGCCGAGCGTGACGAGGCTGCTCCAGCTGCCGTCGCCCAGCACGACGGCGGTGCCGATCGTGGTGGTCCCGTCCAGGATTGTGACGGCGGCCCCGGCATCGGCCACATCGACCGTACCGGCCAGAGTCTGGCTGGCCTGGTTGGTCGCTCCGCCGGTGCTGGTGATCGTGATGATCGGCGCCGTCGTATCGATCGTCACCGCTTTGCTGGCGGTGGTGCCGATGTTGCCTGCGGTGTCGATGATCCGGGTCTGGTAGGTGAAGCTCGCCGGATGGACGACGCCATCGACCAGGCTCCACGTCGTTCCGGTGTTCTGGACCACATCCGCCCAGGTGGCGCCGCCATCG
>NZ_JADPIY010000020.1:0-502189 GCF_023073095.1 Bradyrhizobium sp. 44 | reverse complement strand
CGCCCCGACCGTCGCAGCCGCGCCTCCGGCGCCATCTCCGCCTCCCGTCCCGGCGCCTGCGCCCGCCCCCGTTCAATCGGCTGCCGTCGCGCCGCCGGCTCCCGCAGCCGCACCCACGCGCGACCTCAATTCACCGCTCGGCGTCTGGCTCACCGAGGAGAAGGAAGGCAAGGTCCGGATCGAGCAATGCGGCAGCAATCTCTGCGGCTACTCGGTCGATTCGAAATCGAACCAGAATGGCGAGCAGGTTCTGATCAACATGAAGCCCGGCAAGGATCAGAACAAGGACCAGAAATGGTCCGGTCGCATCCTCGATCCGAACTCCGGCTCGACCTACGATTCAACCATCGCGCTGAAGGGCACCGATCGCCTGCGCGTGCAGGGCTGCGCCTTCGGCGGCATGTTCTGCGGCGGCCAGACCTGGACGCGTGTGAACTGACTTCGGGGCGACACTCTGACCGACACAAGGGGACCCGCAGCGCGGGTCCCTTTGCTTTTGCCGCCAAATCGATTGCGACGTGCGCGACATCACAGAGCCCGTCGCGCGCGTGACAGCCCTCACATCGCCGGTTCCGAGGCCGTGACACGATGCCCGCATGATCAACCCCAGGGGCGTGTCATGAACGGATTTCGCAAGGCTCTCTTCGCCACAATCATTGTCATCGCATTGCCGGCCGCGCAGGCCAGCGCCAGCACTTTCGACGGCGCATGGAATGTCCGCATCTCGTCGTCGAGCGAGACCTGCGGTAACGGCTCGACCGTCGCAATCGGCATCAACAACGGTCAGATCGCCTCGAGCAGCGCCATGGTGACGGCGTCAGGCCGCGTTGCGGATGCCGGCAGCATCAATGTCACCTTGAGCACCGGCATCAAGCGCGCCGTCGGCTTCGGCCGGCTCAGCGGCACCTCTGGCTCAGGTACCTGGCGCGGCAGCATGTGCACGGGCACCTGGACGGCGGAGCGGATGTAGGGTGCCGTGTCCCGGACGAACAGCGACGCAAAGCGTCGCTGCGCAAAGCCGGGTCACGCAAACTAGCCGACCGCCGCGCCGTATTCCGCGTCGGTCACCGGATCCAACCAGGTCGAGAACACACCGTCGAGCGCTTCCTGCATGGCGATGTGGGTCATGCCGTTGGTCGGCGAACCGCCGTGCCAGTGCAGCTCGCCCGGTGGAATCCAGACGGTGTCGCCGGGACGGATTTCGATGACAGGGCCGCCCTTGGTCTGGACCCGGCCGACCCCCGAAATCACATAGAGCGTCTGCCCGAGCGGATGGTGATGCCAGTTGGTGCGCGCGCCCGGCTCGAACGAGACGCGCGAGCAGTTCAGCCGCGCCGGCGCGGGCGCCATGATCACGGGGTCCTGCCACACGGTGCCGGTGAAGTGTTCCCCGGGCGCACGGCGTGTCGGCCGCGTGCCTGCTACAGTGATCTCCATTGGATTTACCTCGTTTCCTTCCCGATTACTTCTTGCTTGCGGCGTAGCGCGCCTTGGTCTCGGCGTTCATGGGATAGAGGCCCGGAAGCACCGCGCCGTTGTTCACCTCGTTGACGATCCAGGCTTCCATCCGCTCCTGCTCGACACCCTCGTTGAGCACGTGCTCGAGCATCGCCTGCGGGATCAGCACGCAGCCGTCCTGGTCGGCGACAACGATGTCGTTCGGGAACACCGCAACGCCGCCGCAGCCGATCGGCTCGCCCCAGCCGACGAAGGTCAGGCCGGCAACCGACGGCGGCGCGGCATAGCCGTCGCACCAGACCGGCAAGTTGGTGCCGAGCACGCCCTCGACGTCACGCACGACACCGTCGGTGACGAGTGCGGTGACGCCGCGCTTCATCATGCGCGCGCACAGGATGTCGCCGAAGATGCCGGCGTCGGTGATGCCCATGGCATCGACCACGGCGATGCAGCCCTCCGGCATCGCCTCGATCGCGGTGCGGGTCGAGATCGGCGACGACCAGGATTCCGGCGTCGCCAGATCCTCCCGCGCGGGCACGAAGCGCAGCGTGAAGGCCGGTCCCACCAGGCGCGGCAGACCCGGGCGCAGCGGACGCGCGCCGCGCATCCAGATGTTGCGCAGGCCCTTCTTCAGCAGGACCGTGGTGATGGTGGCAGTGGTGATGCCGGCGAGGGTCTTGCGGGCTTCGGGGGACAGCGACATGGAAACAGACGAGCTCCGGATGGGCGGGAAAGAACGCGCGCATCTTGCGGGGTGCGGGCCTTGCGTCAAGGGCCAAGAGGATACCAACCATGCAGGGCCGCAGCGCAGTTATGCGTCGCGATAACAAGGCTTTATCCTCTCCCCCTGCATTAATTTATTGGACTTGCGGGCGCATTTACGCGAAGCAGGAACGAGCGGAGCTCAAGGCCGAGCCCGCGTATCTCCAGAAGCCCGATTTCGACAGCCCATGTCCGCGACGCTTCCCCCGCCCCGCCTTCTGCCCAGTGGCGACAGCGCCGTCACGGTCGAGTTCAGCCGTACCATCGACGACGACGCCAACCAGCGCGTGCTGGCGCTCGACAAGGCGCTCGCAGCAAGCTCGATCGATGCCATCACCGAGTCCGTGCCGACCTATCGCTCGCTGCTGGTGCATTACGATCCCGGCAAGATCGACTTCGACGCACTTGGCGAAAAGCTGCTCGCGCTCGCCAGCCAGCCGCTGCCGCCAGCCACTAAGGCGCGCCGCTGGCGTATTCCCGTCGCCTATGGCGGCGAGCACGGCATCGACCTCGAGGACGTCGCGAAGGCGCTGAACACCACACCCGACGACATCGTCGCGCGCCACGTCGCCGGCGACTACAAGGTTGCCATGATCGGCTTTACACCGGGCTGGTCCTATCTCAGCGGCCTCGACAAATCCCTGCAGATGTCGCGGCGGCAGAATCCGCGGCTGCTGACGCCTGCCGGCACGATCTCGATCGGCGGCATCCAGGCCGGAATCCAGTGCCTGGCAGCGCCGAGCGGCTGGCACCTGCTCGGCCGCACACCGGTACGGACCTATCAGCTCCACCGCAATCCGACCTTCCTCACCGAACCCGGCGATCGCGTGACGTTTTTCGCCATCGACCACAAGACGTTCGAGGAACAGGACCGCGCCGCCGAGGCCGGTGAGATCATCGCCGAGCAGGTGGTCGCATGAGCCGGCTCGTGATCGCCAGCATCGGGCCCGCAAGCTCGGTCCAGGACGGCGGACGCCATGGCGCGCAACGCTATGGCCTGACGGTCAGCGGAGCGATGGACCGCCTGTCGCTCGCGGCGGCGAACAAGCTCGTCGGCAACGAACCGTTCGCAGCCGTTGTCGAGATCGGCCCGTTCGGCGCCTCGTTCACCGCGCGAGACGGTGCCGTGCGCGTCGCGGTTTCAGGCGCGCCGCGCAATGCGGACGTCGCGGGAAATCCCGTCGCCATGGACACGTCGGTGACGCTGAAGGACGGCGAGACGCTGACGCTGGGTTTTGCTCGCGGCGGCGCGTTTACTTATCTGGCGATCGAAGGCGGGATCAAGGGCGAGCCGGTGTTCGGCAGTCTCGCGGTCAACGCCCGTGCCGGTCTCGGGAGCCCCTACCCGCGCCCGTTGCAGGCCGGCGACGAGTTCACCGTCGATGCCGCAAGCGGTGCACCGGAATTGCGCATCGAATTGCCGAAGCCATCGAACGGTCCGATCCGCGTCCTGCTCGGACCACAGGACGACGAGTTCGACGACGCCAACAAGGCGCTATTCCTCGACAGCGAGTGGAAAGTTTCGGCGACTTCCGACCGCATGGGCTATCGGCTCGAAGGCCCCGCGATCAAGCATTTGCATGGCCACAACATCGTCTCCGATGGCACGGTCAACGGCAGCATCCAGGTGCCCGGCAACGGCGCGCCGATCGCGCTGATGATGGATCGCGGCACCTCCGGCGGCTATCCGAAGATCGCGACCGTGATCACGGCCGATGTCGGCCGTCTCGCGCAGACCTCGGCAGGAACGGCGTTCCGCTTCAAGGCGGTCAGCATGGCCGAGGCGCAGGATGCGGCAAGGAAATTTGCGCAACTGATCCGTAACCTGCCCGATCGCCTGCGCTCCGCCGACACCGTCGCGCTCAACATCGAAGCGCTCAGCGATGCCAATGTCGCGGGCTATGCTGTCAGTGCCGTCGACGCCGGGACCTGGCAGGTTGCGGACGAGCCGTAAACGACAAGACGACCAGAGACGGAGAGCACCCCATGAAGACGATCGATCTCAATTGCGATCTCGGCGAAGGTTTTGGCGCGTGGGAGATGGGCAACGATGCCGCCATGATCGAGCTGGCGAGCTCGGTCAACGTCGCCTGCGGCTTCCACGCCGGCGACCCCGATATCATGCGCCGGACGGTGGAGCTGGCGAAAGCGCGCGGCGTCTCCGTCGGCGCGCATCCCGGCTATCGCGACCTGCACGGCTTCGGCCGCCATCCGATCGCGGGCCTGAAGGCCTCCGAGATCGAGAATCTCGTCGCCTACCAGATCGGCGCGTTGCAGGCGATCGCGACGGCGGCCGGCCACAAGGTCACGCATGTGAAGGCGCATGGCGCGCTCTCCAACGTCGCCTGCGAGGATGACATGACCGCGAAGGCGATCGCCGCCGGCATCAAGGCGGTCGATCCGAGCCTAATATTCGTCGTGCTCGCCAATTCGAAGCTGGTGAAGGCTGGCGAAGCCGCCAATCTGCCGATGGTGCACGAGGTGTTCGCCGACCGCGCCTATGAGGACGACGGCAATCTCGTCTCGCGCAAGAAGCCCGGTGCAGTGCTGCATGACGCCAAGGCGATCGCCGACCGCGTGGTGCGCATGGTGCAGGACGGCGCGGTGGTCTCGGTCACGGGCAAGGTCATCAAGATGCGCACCGACACGGTCTGCATCCACGGCGATACGCCCGGCGCCGTCGACATCGCGCGCGGCCTGCGGCAGGCGTTGAAAGATGCAGGGATCGAGGTCGCGCCGTTCAAGCGCGGGGCGTGAGGCTTGCTCGGTAACGTAGGGTGGGCAAAGCGAAGCGTGCCCACCAAAATCCATCCTGCTTGCTGAGAGATGATGGGCACGGCGCAAGCGCGCCTTTGCCCACCCTACGAGAGCTGCGAAGACTCGTTAAAACGGGTGCACCGAGAGCGTGCCGAACACGATGGCGGCGATGACCGCGAAGGCGCTGTACATCGCAGCATGATGCACGCTCGCACCGGTCCGCCGCGAGAGCGAGCGCGCGCAGAAGTGCAGCCTGGCTTCCGCCGATAGTTCGCGCATGGTCGATCTCCAATGCCCCATTTGCGGGATTATGAGGGATCAACGGGGGTGGCGGGCAAGAGACCCGCGGAAATAGCGATGCCGGTTCTCTAAAAACCCTGCATTGCAGGAGCAAATTCTCCCCACCCCCAAGTTCCGAGAATCTTATTCGTTCAAATCCGAGCCAGTTGGAACCGGCCCGGATGACGGCAGGATGACAGCTAGTAGACGTCAGCCTGGAAGCGGCCGGTCTTCTTGAGTTCGGCGACAAAACTGACGGCTTCGTCAGTCGAACGCGCCCCGAACTGGGCGACGATATCGACCAGTGCACGTTCGACGTCCTTGGCCATGCGCTTGGCATCGCCGCAGATGTAGAGATGCGCCCCCTCGGCGAGCCACGTCCACAATTCGCGGCCGACCTCGCGCATGCGGTCCTGCACGTAGAACTTCTTCTCGCCGTCGCGCGACCAGGCCAGCGACATGCGCGTGAGCAGGCCCGAGGTCTTCATCGCGTTGAGCTCCTCCTGGTAGAAGAAGTCGCAATCGCTGCGCTGATGGCCGAAGAACAGCCAATTCTTGCCGGGCGCGCCGGTCGCCTTGCGGTCGAACAGGAAGGCGCGGAACGGCGCAATGCCGGTGCCGGGGCCGATCATGATGATCGGCGTCTTCGGATCCTGCGGCAGGCCGAAATTGTGCGCCTTCTGGACATAGACCTTGAGCTTGTCGCCCTCGGCGATGCGCTCGCCGAGGAAGGTCGAGGCGACGCCGATGCGCTTTCGCTTGCCGATCATGTAGCGCACGGAATCGACCGTCAGCGACAGCCTTCCAGGCGTCGCATTGTGCGACGACGAGATCGAATAGAGCCGCGGCTGCAGCGGCTCCAGCGCCTCGACGAAGGCTTCCGGATGCGGCCGCGTGCCCGAGAACTTCTGCAGCGCCGCCATGACGTCGAGCGTGGCGGCATCGCCATCGGGATCCTCGCCCTGCGCCAGTGCCCGCGCCCTCTCGCGCTGCGCGCCGCCAGTGATGAAGGAGAGCAGTTCGAACAGCGTGTCGGGCGCCGGCGACAGCGAGACGTCGTCGATCAGCACCTCGCGCAGCGTCTTGCCATTGACCTTGGTGGTGTGGGACGCGCCAAGCAAGGCGATGACCTGGTCGACGAGACCGAGCTCGTTGCGCGCGAACACGCCAAAACTGTCACCGACGACATAGTCGAGCTTACTCTCGGAAAGGTCGAACTCGACGTGATAGGTTTCCTTCTCCGACTTTCCCTTGTTGAGAAGACGGCGCGACAGGAAGGCCGCCGCAACGGGGTTGTCGCGCGAGCGGCCGGGCTCGGCGATCGTCACGGTCACGGCGGGGGCCGCCACCGCGTCGACCTTGTCGGACGCCTTGGCCCCCGGCGCCTTGTCCAGTTCTTCGTGGAGCGACTTCAGCATCCGCGCGGTTTCCTTGCCGCCGGGGACGCAGAGGTTGAGCCGCGCTTCACTGCGGCTCGCGATGGCCTCCGAATAGTCGTGGCAATTGTAGCCGCATTGCCCGCAATCCTGCTGCGCCATGGCCGCCATCATCTTGCGCCGTACGGGACGGCCTTCGGCGAGCTTCATCCGATCGGCGATCGGCATGGTCTGGTCGTGCCACGGCGCTTCACCGTCGTCACCGTCACCGGCCTGCATGACAGCGGCGCCCTGCTCGGCCGACAGCGGCGTGGCCGCCTCAGGCGACAGCAACCCGGCAAAGAAGCCGTTCAGCCAGGAGCGTTGCGCGTCGGAGAACGGAGCGCTCGTGGGAATGATGTCGAGTTTGGGCGGAGGGCTGATCTGGTTCATGAGGACACCTCGGCATCGGCAAGCTTGCGCAGCGTCTCGCCGTCGTGGCGACGCGCAAAGGACAGGAAGGTTTCGTCGGGAGACGAGCGATGGGCGATATAGGCCTTGAGCAGTCCTTCGACCGTCTTCGGCGCGTCCTCTGCCTTGAGGTCGTGGTAGACCTCCTGCCCGACGTCGGCGTCGGGACCGAACCCGCCGCCGGTGAAGAGATGATAACCCTCCACCGTGTCCTCCTCGTTGACAGGCACGCGCGCCCCGATCAGGCCGATGTCGCTGATGTAATGCTGGGCACAGGAATGGTGGCAGCCGGTAACGTGGATGTTGACCGGCTTGTCCATCTCGACGCGCGGCTCGCACCAGTCGCCGATCTCGGCAGCGTGGCGCTTGGTGTTGGAGGCGGCAAAGCGGCAACCGGCATTGCCAGTGCAGGCGATCAGGCCGGCGCGGATATGCGACGCCTCGACCGCGAGCCCGATCTGCTTGATCGCCGCGATGGCAAGCTCGACATTCTCGTCACGCACCCCTGATATCAGCAGGTTCTGCCAGACGGTCAGACGGATCTCGCCGTCGCCGAGGTCCCGCGCCACCTTGGCGAGGCCCCTCATCTGATCGCAGCTGATCTTGCCGAGCGTCAGCGACACGCCGATCCAGTTCAGGCCGTCCTGCTTCTGCCTGTGCACGCCGATATGCGCCATGCGGTCCGCGGCCGGCCGCGGCGCAAACGCCTCTTCCGGCACGCGCGCGAACGGCGTCTTCAGCCGTTCCTCGACCAGCTTGATAAAGCCGTCATGACCCATGGCGTCGAGCACGTATTTCAGCCGTGCCTTGTTGCGGTTGGTGCGGTCGCCGTGCTCGATGAAGACGCGCACGATGGCGTCGGCAACAGCGGTCGCCTGCTCCGGCTTGACGATGATGCCGGAGTACCTTGCGAACTCCTTGTGACCGGTGATGCCGCCGAGGCCGAGGCGGAACCAGATCCCGGGCTCGACGCCGAAGCCGTCCGTCACCTCATACGCCGTGAAAGCGATGTCGTTGGTCTCTTCGAGCACGGCGATCCTGCCGGCACCGTCGAAGGCGACGTTGAACTTGCGCGGCAGGCCATACAGCGAGCGATCATTCAGGATGTGGTAGTGCCACTCGCGCGCATAAGGGCGCGTGTCGATCAGCTCCTGCGGATCGATGCCCGCCGTCGGCGTTCCCGTCACGTTGCGGATGTTGTCGGCGCCGGAGCCGCGCGAGCACAGGCCGAGGTCCTGAATGCCCTCGATCAGCTTCACGGCGTTCTTCGGCGGGATCTCGCGAAGCTGCAGGTTGGCGCGCGTCGTGACGTGGCTATAAGGCCCGCACGTTTCATCGGCGAGATCGGCAAGGCCGGACAGCTGCCAGTGCTTCATGATGCCGTTCGGAATGCGCAGACGGCACATGTAGGAGTCCTGCGTCGGCGCGACGTAGAAGATGCCGTAATAGCGCCAGCGAAAATTATCCGCCGGGCTCGGCGGCGTATTGTCGAGGGCCTGCTGGCGGAGACGCGGATACGCATCGAAGGGATGCTCGTCGCGCTTGACCTTCTCCTGGTCGGCGAGCTTCTTGCCTGCGGCGATGACCTTGTCCTGCGCCTTGATGTGCACGGCATCGGGACCGGTCGGCTCCGCGTTCGCCTTGCCGGCGCCGCCGAGACCGACGCGACTGATCTGCAGACCGGTCGTGAAGCCTTCGAGGTAGCGTTTCTGGTCGTCGGTAAAGTCGACTGAGACGGTGTCGATTTTCATGGTCAGTAACGAAGCTCCTGCGGCCACCGGGGTGGTATCGACGGAAAGTGCACGACCCGCGAGGAGCTCGGCTGGCTCGATAGCCGGCTGTGCGCCCAACGGTCCGATCAGCTTCGTTGCTGGGGACTTGGCTCAGCAGGCATCTGTGACAGGCTGGCCGCACTGCAACATTCAAGTTGCGTGCCAGCTTCGGCGAAATGAAAATGTGTGGGGTATCAGGCGGTTAAGGGCGCCCGTGGGAACTCCGGCCTCTGGAACTCTTATGAAATTCGAGCAGTCGGCCTAAAATTTAGACTCGGATCTCCACGCTCAAAAACGATGCAGACCCGAATCACGCCCTCCAGCGGCCCACCTCGAAGGCTTCAAGATGCCCCCGAATATTGGCGGGATCGAAGGCGGGACCGGCGAATGCGCCGAATGCCGCGGGGGCCTGGGCGGGCGGCCGGCGGCCGAGGGCGCCGTCGTAGAGATCGGGCCTGAACACGGCCATGGCCGTCTTGACCCCGTCGGGCGTCAGCGTCGTCTGCCCCCAGCGCACCATCTGCGCATAGAGCCAAGCAGCCTGGACCGGATCGGGGCGCCCTGCTTCCTCGCGTCCCACCAGAAGGTAGCTGCCGCTCTCGCGAAAGGTGCCGTCCGGCGAAATCTTGAGGCGTCCCGTGAGGGTGCGCTGGATGACTTCGGCATCGACGCCGATCCGCTCGGGCTGCGCCAGGATCTGCGCCGCTTCGGTGCGGTTTTCCGGATGCTCGATGAACTCGGCGGCTTTCACCGCCGCACGCACCAGGCTGGCGACCACGTCCGGATTCTTGTCGGCCCAGACCTGGCGGAGCGCCAGCACCTTCTCCGCCGCATGGGCCAGGATGTCGGAGACGAAATGCAGGATGTGGCCGATCCCGAGATCGACCGCGATCGAATTCCAGGGCGCGCCGACGCAGAACGCATCGACATGACCATTGGCGAGGCTGTCGACCATATAGGGCGGCGGCAGCACCACCAGCCGCACGTCCTCGTCGGGATCGACGCCGGCCGCCGCCATCCAGAATCGCAATTGATAATTGTGGGTCGAGAACGGGAAGGTCATGCCGAAGGTTAACGGATCGGCTCCCGCCTTGCGCCTCTTGGCGACCACACGCGCCAACGCTTTTGCCGTGGCGAGCGGATCGAAGCGGTCGCCGTCGATCTCCTCCATCAGCGCGGCATGAAGCGCCGGCGACACCGTGATCGCATTGCCGTTGATGCCGAGATTGAACGGCGCCGCGATCGGCACCTTGACGTGACCGAGACCGAGCGAGGACGCGATCGCGACGGGCGCGAGCAGATGCGCGGCGTCGAACAAGCCGATATTGAGCTTGTCGCGGACGTTCGACCAGGAGACCTCGCGGACCAGTTCGACCTCGAGCCCTTCGGCCGCGGCAAATCCCTTGTCGACAGCAACGATCAGCGCTGCGGCATCGACCAGCGGAATGAACCCGATGCGGAGGGGAGCGGTCATTTCAGCATCTCCGACGCGGTGATGATCGACTGGGCGATCTCGCCGATTTTCTTCTTCTCGCGCATCGCAGTGGAGCGCAGCAGCACATAGGCCTCGTCCTCGGTGAGGCCTTTCACCTTCATCAGGATGCCCTTGGCCTTCTCGATGACCTTGCGATCCTCGAGCTGCGACTTGGTGCGCTCCAGTTCCTCCTGGAGTTTTGCGAAGGCATTGAAGCGCGACACGCAGAGGTCGAGGATCGGCTTGATGCGCTCCTTCCTCAGCCCGTCGACGATATAGGCGGAGACCCCCGCCTCGACCGACGCCTGGATCGAGGATGAATCGCTCTGGTCGACGAACATCGCGATCGGCCGCTTCACGGCGCGGCTGACCTGGAACATCGCTTCCAGCACGTCGCGGCTGGGGTTTTCCAGATCGATCAGGATGATGTCGGGATCGACCGCATAAATACGGGCGAGCAGGCTCTGCATCTCGCGGATATGGACGATCTGCGTGAATCCGGCCTCCCGCAACCCTTCCTCGAGGATCGCAGCCCGGATCGGGCTTTCGTCGACGATCACGATTTTGGGCGACTGTTCGGCGCTCATTGCTCACTCACCACCAGTGATTCATCCATAGCATGCCCGCAGGCCATGCAAAGGGTTGTAATTATGGGCAATTGGGACTAGCTCAACCCTGTCAATCAGGCAGATTTGGATATGGATCAGACGGCTGCGCCCAAGGTCAGCTTCGTGTCGCTCGGGTGCCCCAAGGCTTTGGTGGATTCCGAGCGCATCATCACGCGCCTGCGCGCCGAGGGCTACGAGCTCGCCCGCAAGCATGACGGGGCCGACATCGTCATCGTCAACACCTGCGGCTTCCTCGACAGCGCCAAGCAGGAATCGCTCTCGGCGATCGGCGAGGCCATGGCCGAGAACGGCAAGGTGATCGTGACCGGTTGCATGGGCGCGGAACCCGAGCAGATCGAGCAGGCCTATCCCGGCGTGCTCTCGATCACCGGCCCGCAGCAATATGAGAGCGTGCTGGACGCCGTGCATCGCGCGCTGCCGCCCGCCCACAATCCGCATCTCGATCTGGTGCCGCCGCAGGGCATCAAGCTGACGCCGCGGCACTACGCCTATTTGAAAATCTCCGAGGGTTGCAACAACCGCTGCACCTTCTGCATCATTCCAAAACTGCGTGGCGACCTCGTCTCACGTCCGGCCAACGACGTGCTGCGCGAGGCCGAGCGCCTGGTCGCTGCCGGCGTCAAGGAGCTGCTGGTGATCTCGCAAGACACCTCGGCCTACGGCGTCGATCTCAAATACGCCGAAAGCCCGTGGAAGGATCGCCAGGTCCGCGCCAAGTTCATCGACCTTGCGCGCGAGCTCGGCGAGCTCGGCGCCTGGGTGCGGCTGCAATATGTCTACCCCTACCCGCATGTCGACGAGGTCATCGCGCTGATGAACGAGGGCAAGGTGCTGCCCTATCTCGACATCCCGTTCCAGCATGCGAGCCCCGAGGTGCTGAAGGCGATGAAGCGCCCGGCCGCGCAGGACAAGACGCTGGCGCGCATCAAGCGCTGGCGCGAGCAATGTCCCGATCTTGCTTTGCGCTCGACCTTCATCGTCGGCTTTCCCGGCGAAACCGATGCCGACTTCGCCTATCTGCTCGACTGGCTGGACGAAGCCGAGATCGATCGGCTCGGCTGCTTCAAATACGAGCCCGTCGCCGGCGCGACCGCGAACGCGATCGAGAACCCCGTGCCGGAAGAGATCAAGCAGGAGCGCTATAATGCGCTGATGGCGCGCCAGCAGAAGATCTCTGCGCGCAGGCTGAAGCGCAAGGTCGGCACCCGCCAGCAGATCATCATCGACGAGGTCGGCCCGACCGTCTCGAAAGGCCGCTCCAAGGCCGATGCGCCGGAGATCGACGGCGCCGTCTACCTGTCGAGCCGCCGCCCCTTGCGCGTTGGCGAGATCGTCACCGCGAAGATCGAGCGCGCCGACCAATACGACCTGCACGGCAGCGTCACGGGATTCTGATCTTCGGCTGTCACGGCCGGTGCAGCCACGATCTCGCTGCAAGCTCTCCCGCAAGCGGGAGAGGTCGCGAGCCGTCGCTAAGCTACGGCAACATCACGCCCGCCGTTCGCTTCTCCCGACGCCTGCTGTTCGTCGCGTGCGGCGAACACTTCCTTGGCTGCGAACAGCCCGTTCAGCGCCGCCGGGAAGCCCGCATAGACGGCCATCTGCATGATGATCTCCACGATCTCGTCGCGAGAGAGCCCGACGTTCAGACCTGCCTCGAGATGGACTTTGAGCTGAGGCGCGGCATTTCCGAGCGCCGTCAGCGCGGCGATGGTCGCGATCTCTCGATCGCGCAGGCCAAGGTCCGGGCGGCAGTAAATGTCGCCGAACGGAAACTCGATCACGTATCGTGCGAAATCCGGAGCGATGTCTGCGAGTGAAGCGACGACCGCTTCACCAGCTCTGCCGTCAATGCGTGACAGGGCCCGCTGGCCGCGATCGAAGCGGCTTTCGTCTTGTGTTTGGGCGTGCGTCATTTTCCTTCGTCCTCTGTTCGTCGCTGGCATAGCCGGCGATCTTGGTATCAAGGACGAGCAGGCATTCCTGGAGTTCGGCAATCTGCGTGCGTACCTGTTCCCGGTGGACTTCCAGAATCTGCCGCCGGCTTGTGCCGGTAGCGTCGCCTTCATCCCGAAGCGCCGCGTAACGCAACATGTCCCGGATCGGCATTCCCGTGGTCTTGAGCCGCCCAAGGAATGCGATCCATGTGAGGATCGATGCGTCAAAGTCGCGCTGGCCGGAGCGATCCCGGTCGGCGTATGGAAGCAGCCCGATGCGCTCATAGTAACGCAGCGTGTGCGTCGACAGGCCGGTCCGTTTTGCGAGGTCGCCGATCTTCATGTGTGCCCGTTCTCGTACTGACGCACGTACAGATACCCCTTCGAGCGCGCTCTAAGTCAAGGGGGATCGAAGGTGCAAAGATTTCGGCGCGCCGGCTGGGCGGCAGCGTCGCGGCATTCCGAGCTTCAAGATCCCGCCAGCCATTTCGGCACCCAGCGCTCCGGCCGAGGCGCGCGGGCAAGATCAGCTTGCGCCTCGGACAGCTTCGCCAACTCGCCGTCGATGCTCGGGCGCACATCGTATTCGAAGTTGGGCATGACGCGGCCGTCGGCATAGAGGCCGAATTTCATCGCGTACCACAGCCCGAGCTCGGGCTGCGCCTTCCGCATCTCCTCGCGCAGATCGCGCAGCAGGGATTCGATCGCGGCGGCTTCCTCGAACGGCTGCGGTCCGCGCGACAGGACGCGCGCTTGGTATTGCCTGCCGACGATCGCGATCTCGAAGCTCGTCTTGTCCCGGGGCTTCTTGCCCTTCGGCAGATGCGCGGCGAGGCGCCAGCCGAGTTCGGCCATCAAGCGATGATTGGCCCAATAGTCTTCGCGATCCCGGCTCCATTTTTCCATGAAGCCGCGAAAGTCGGGCAGCTCCGACGGATCGTCATCGGGCGCCACCATCTCCCCGCTCAGGCGTCCGGTGAGCCACTGCGCGAGCTCGACCGTCTGGCATTCGATCCCGTCGTGCGGCTTCAGATCGCTCCAAGCCTTGTCGAATTGTTGCGACGTCAGTTTTGCGAGCAGGCCATCGAGGCTCGGCGCCAGCAGTTCGTAATCACCCTCGGAGCCAAGCCCCACGATCGGCGGATTGTCGCGGTCGAGACCCGCGCCATACCAGCCGCCGACAGCCGAGCCATCCGGCAGCCGCATGAACAGCGAAAACCTGTCGCGCAAGGGACTGCCGTCGACAATCGGCGCCTGATCGGAAAACTGGCCTTGCAGCGAGAAGCAGCCGACGCTGCCCCAGGGCCGTCCCTTCAGCCAGCCGGCGAAGTCCAGCAACAACGGCGGCGCCTCGATACCCGGCGGAAACGCGCCGCGAATGCTGTCGAGGTCGATCGGATAAGGCGTCTCGGACAAGGCTTAAAACTATCTGGCTGGTCCCGCCCCTCTTGGTCCGAACCGTCATGCGTTCGGTTCGAACCAATTCGCGTCCTGTGATCACAAACGCGCTAGAGACGTAATGGTTTCCAGGCGCGCATCTTTCACCTGCCCATGCACGCTGCGCGTGTGGTCTGGAAAGCGCCCGCTTGACAAGCCCTGCCATTCGCATGTATTGCCGCGCCCCATGATCAACGCTCGGACCCATCAGCGCACCGAAATGCTCCGCCGTCGCTTCCGCGACGATGAGAGGGTGCGCCATGTCCGACGACGCCGCTGAACCACTGAATTCAGCGTAAGTTTTCGAAAAGGCCGCACCCGCAAGGTGCGGCCTTTTTGCTTTTCGCGCGCCCTTTTCCACCCGCCTCCAGAGGAGTTCGACATGACCAACGCCACCCATCCGTATGACGCGTTGATGGACATCACCGCTCGGCCCAAGGCCGTGTTCGTCCGCGGCGCGGGCTCCTACCTCTGGGACGACAGCCGCAAGCGCTATCTCGATTTCGTGCAGGGCTGGGCCGTCAACTGCCTCGGCCACTCCCCGCCCGCGATCGCCGACGCGCTTGCCGCGCAGGCCAAGCGGCTGCTGACGCCAAGCCCGGCCTTCTACAACGAGCCCAGCCTGAAGCTCGCGCAGGCACTCGTCGCAAACAGCGCGTTCGATCAGGTGTTCTTTGCCAACTCGGGTGCGGAAGCCAATGAGGGCGCGATCAAGCTCGCGCGCAAATATGGCGGAATCCATAGAGGTGGCGCGTTCGAGATCATCAGCTTCGAAGGTGGCTTTCACGGCCGCACGCTGGCGACGATGTCGGCCTCGGGCAAGAAGGCCTTTGAACCGCTGTTCGAGCCGAAGGTCGCCGGCTTCAAGAAGGCGAAGCTCAACGACATCGTGTCGGTCGAAAAGCTGATCAACGACAACACCGTCGCTGTGATGCTCGAGCCGATCCAGGGTGAATCAGGCGTGTGGCCGGCATCCGATCAGTTCCTGCAGGAATTGCGTGCCCTCACCGACGCTCACGGCCTCCTCTTGATCTTCGACGAGATCCAGACCGGCATGGGCCGGACCGGCAAGCTCTTCCACTACGAGCACACCGGCATCGCGCCCGACATCATGACGCTCGGCAAGGGCATCGGCGGCGGCGTGCCGCTCGCAGCCCTGCTCGCGAGCGAACGCGCGGCCTGCTTCGAGCACGGCGACCAGGGCGGCACGTTCAACGGCAACCCGATCATGTGCGCGGCGGGGCTTGCGGTGCTCGACGAGGTCAGCAAGCCGGACTTCCTGAAGACGGCGACCGAAACCGGGCTGCTGCTCGAAAGCGAATTGCAGAAGGTCTCGGCGCGGCATGGGCTCGGCGAAGTGCGTGGCCGCGGGCTCCTGCTCGCGCTCGACCTCAAGCTGCCGATCGCGCCCGGCATCGTCGCGCAGGCGTTCGAGGCCGGCGTTCTCCTCAACGCGCCGCAGGTCGATACGCTGCGCTTCATGCCGGCGCTGAACGTCACGCGGGCCGAGATCGGCGAGATGATCGATTGTCTCGACGGGATCTTGACCAGGGCCGGCGCGGCACGGCGGGTGGCCTAAGCTCGTCATTGCGAGAAGCGCAGCGACGAAGCAATCCAGACTGCCTCCACGGAAAGATTCTGGATTGCTTCGCTTCGCTCGCAACGACCTGAGTTACGGCTTCAAGATCGACGCGCCCGTGGTCTTGCGGCTTTCGAGATCGATATGCGCCTTGGCGGCGTCCTTGAGCGCGTAGGCATGGTTGATCGGCACGTGCAGCTTGCCGTTGATGACGGCAGCGAACAGCGTGTCGGCGCCTTCCAGCAACTCCTTGCGCGTGCCGATATAGTCGTTGAGCTTGGGCCGGGTCGCAAACAGCGAGCCGTGGGTATTGAGCTCGGCGATCGAGAACGGCGGCACCGGCCCTGAGGCATTGCCGAAGGAGACGAACATTCCGCGCGGCTTCAGGCAGGACAGCGAGCCCGGGAACGTCGCCTTGCCGACGCCGTCATAGACCACGTCGCAACCCTCGTTGCGGCTGATCTGTTTGACGCGCGCGACGAAGTCTTCCTCATTGTAGAGGATGACATGGTCGCAGCCATTGGCCTCGGCAAGCGCAGCCTTTTCGCGCGAGCCAACGGTGCCGATGACATGGGCGCCCATGGCCCTCGCCCATTGGCAGGCGAGCAGGCCGATGCCGCCGGCCGCGGCATGGATCAGCACGCGATGATGCGGCTCGACCTTGAAGGTCTTGTGCAGGAGATACCAGACCGTCAGCCCCTTCAGCATCAGCACGGCGCCCTGCTCGTGGGTGATGTGGTCGGGCAGCTTGACCAGCCGCTCCCAGGGGATGTTGCGCTCCCCGGTATAGGCGCCGAGATTGTGGTAGTAGGCGACGCGGTCGCCCGGATGGAAATTCGTCACGCCTGGCCCGACTGCGAGGACCTCGCCCGAGGCCTCGTTGCCGGCGATGAAGGGCAGCCCCGGCGCCTTGTAGAGGCCGGTGCGGTAATAGACATCGATGAAGTTCAGGCCGACGGCATGCTGGAGGATGCGCACCTCGCCGGGGCCGGGCGCCGGAACATCGACGCTCTCATAGACCAGGGCTTCGGGGCCTCCGACCTTGTGCACACGGACGGCTTTGGTCATCGCCTGACCTCCTCTTCTCGCGGGGCCAGCGAAAGACATCGCGCCCGCCTTGTCAACTCGACGCCGGCTGGAACGCCTAGACCGACGGTTTTTTGCGGGTGTTCCTGCGGTTGCGCTTGGCCAGCACATTGAAGAACTCGACCGCCGCCGAGAACGCAATCGCGAAATAGATGTAGCCGCGCGGGATGTGGAATTGGAATCCGTCCGCAACCAACGCGACGCCGATCAGCACCAGGAAGGCCAGCGCCAGCATTTTCGTGGTCGGATGCTCCGCGACGAATCGCGACACCGGTCCGGCCGAAATGTACATGATGAGACAGGCGATCACGACGGCCGCGATCATGATCTCGATGTCCTGCGCCATGCCGATCGCCGTGATGATCGAGTCCAGCGAGAACACGATGTCGATGATCACGATCTGGACGATGACCCAGAAGAAAGCGCTACGAGGGGACTTCGCGTCGCCTTCGCCGTCATCGGCTTCGACCTCACCATGGATCTCGTGCGTCGCCTTCGCGATCAGGAACAGGCCGCCGCCGATCAGGATGAGGTCGCGCCACGAGAAGCCATAGCCCGAAAACGAAAACACCGGCGCGGTCAGGCCGATCAGCCAGACCAGCAGGCTGAGCAGGATGATGCGGAAGATCAGCGCCAGTGCGAGCCCGATCTGGCGGGCGCGGTGCGCCTGCTTCTCGGGAATGCGCGAGACGATCACCGACAGGAAGATGACGTTGTCGATGCCGAGCACGATCTCGAGCGCGGTCAAAGTGAGGAGCGCGGCCCAGGCTTCTGGGCTGGTCAACAGGTGCATCATGCGAAGGATCTTGTCAGCCGTATTAATGCGTCGCTGAAGCTGATCCAGAGTGCGATCGCGCAGAGCACGACAGTCACGCCGGTGCCGACGCGGAAGTCCATCTGCAGCGTGTAGAAGGAAAGCAGAGCCCAGATCGCGATCAGCGACATCGTCAGCCAGCGCAGCCGCACGACGCGCACCGGATGCAGCACGTGGAACGGCACGAAGGTCAGCACCACCAGGCTTCCGACCAACAGCGTCGACAGCAGCGGCGGCCAGTGCAGCAGGAACAGATAGAACGCCGCCGCATTCCACAGCGCCGGAAAACCGCGGAAATGATTGTCGTCCGCCTTCATGCGCAGATCGGCGAAATATAATGCGCTGGTGACGATGATGGCGACGCCGAGCAAGGGTGCTGCGACCGGCAGCAGCAAGCCGCTGGCCACGATCGCATAGGCCGGAACGAAGACGTAGGTGACGAAATCGACCACGAGATCGAGCACGTCGCCCGACCAGTTCGGCTGCACGTCCTTGACGTTGAGCCGGCGCGCGATCGGCCCGTCGATCGCGTCGATGATGAGGGCGACGCCCAGCCATTGAAACATCGCCGCCCAGTGCTCGCGCACGGCCTCAAGCATCGCCAGTAGCGCGATCGCCGCACCGAACGCGGTGAAGATGTGCACCGAGAAGGCAGCGGCGCGGATCGCGGGCCTGGGCTTCAGGGAATCCTCTTGGCTGTCCATGGCTTCTGCTATCAGAATGACGCCGGTTTGCACATAAGCCATTGCGACGCCCGGTCGCACAATTCGTCATAAAATCAGGGCAATATGACTGGGCTTGAATTTGCCGCGGGGCGTGTCCAATGTCGTTCCATGACAGATGCACCGACACTCTTTGACGCGGCCGTGATCGGCGGCGGACCGGCGGGACTTAGCGCGGCCATCGCACTGGCGCAGGCGGGCGCACGGACCGCGCTGGTGGCGCGTCGCGTGCCCTATGCCGACAATCGCACCACGGCGCTGCTCGGTGCCTCCGTCGATCTGCTGGAGAGCCTCGACGTCTGGCCCCGCTGCAAGGACAAGGCGGCCGCGCTCGAAATCATGCGGCTCGTCGACGACACCGGTCGGCTGTTTCGCGCGCCTGAGGTCCGGTTCTCCTGCCATGAAATCGGCCGCGATGCCTTCGGCTACAACATCGACAACCGCTCGCTGATGCTGGCGCTGGAAGCGCGTGCGGCCGAGCTGCCTGGTCTCGTCCGTTCCGACGACGAGGCCGAAACTGTCGTCATCGAAGCCGATGACGTCGCGATCCGCACTGCCGCGGCGCAATTTCTCTCGGCCCGCCTCGTGGTCGGAGCCGACGGCCGGCATTCGCTTTGCCGCGAAGCCTCCGGCATCCCGGTGACGCGGCGCGAGCTGACCCAGACGGCGCTGACTTTCAACGTCGGCCACGCGCGGCCCCATCGCAACGTCTCGACCGAGTTCCACACGCCGCACGGTCCTTGCGTGTTCGTGCCCCTGCCCGGCGATCGCTCCAGCGTCGTCTGGGTCTCGGCGCCTGCGGAGGCCGAACGGCTTCGCGGATCGAGCGACGAGGAATTGTCCGCCGCGATCGAGAAGCAGTCGCATTCGATCCTCGGACGCATGACGGTCGAGCCGGGCCGCCATCTGTTTCCGCTGGCGATCGAACGTCCCAAATCCTTCGGCCGCGATCGCATCGCGCTAGTCGGCGAAGCCGCCCATGTGGTTCCGCCGATCGGCGCCCAAGGCCTCAATCTCGGCCTCCGCGATGCCGCCGACATTGCGCGGCTTGCGGGCGAGGCCATCGCGTCCGGTCAGGATCCTGGCGCAGCAGACGTGCTCAAGCGTTACGACCGGGCCCGGCGTCCCGACATCCTGAGCCGGACCTTTGCGATC
This sequence comes from Bradyrhizobium sp. 44, assembly GCF_023073095.1. NCBI lineage: Bacteria > Pseudomonadati > Pseudomonadota > Alphaproteobacteria > Hyphomicrobiales > Nitrobacteraceae > Bradyrhizobium > Bradyrhizobium sp. 44. The sequence continues at coordinate 482,502 of NZ_JADPIY010000020.1, read as the reverse complement.
GACATCGCCAACCGCTCGCTGCTCAACGATTTCCTGCCGCTCCAGCCGGTCCGCGCGGTCGGCATGCACCTGCTCGGCGCCATCGGCCCGCTCCGGCGTTTTGCGATGCGCGAGGGGGTGACGCCGACCTGGCGGAAGTAACGACCGCTCAAGGAAACGCCAGCCGGCCGGTCTGAATCGCCCACATCACGCTGCTCAGGGTGACCACGGACGCAAACGTCCCGAGCAGCACCGCGACGGAGGCGGACTCGATCCAGGCGTCGTTCTGCCGGGCGATGACGAACACGTTCAACGCCGGCGGCAGCGAGGCCATCAGCACGGCGGTCGCCGCCCAGGGCTGCGCGAACGGGCCGAACGCCAGCATCAGGCCGAACGCTGCGAGCGGGTGGATCAGGAGCTTGACCGCGATCACGCCCGGCACTTCCCATGGGACCCGATCGAACGGGCGGAGTGCGACGGTGACGCCGAGCACGAACAGTGCGGTCGGGGCGGCTGCGTTCTGGAGGAATGTGATGGTGCGATCAAGCGCGACAGGCATCTCGATATGCAGCGATGCGAAGGCCGCGCCAAAACAGGCCGACATGATCAGCGGGTTGAGCACGATCTGCTTCAGCACGACGCCGAAGGCATGCACGATCGAGGGATGATCGCGGTCGGAAAGCTCGATCAGCAGCGGCACGATGGTGAACAGGAAGATGCTGTCACAGCAGAAGATCAGCGCAGTGGGCGCCGAGGCCTTGGGCCCGAGCACGGCGAGCGCCAGGCCGGGTCCCATGTAGCCGATGTTTCCGTAGCCGCCGGAGAGCCCGGCGAGCGTCGCCTCGCGCAATGTCAGCCCGCCGAGAACCTTGCCGACGACCAGCGCGAGTGTGAACGCCGCAACGGTCGACAGCGTGGTCGCGACCAGGAATGGCGGGTTGTTCAATTCGGAGAACGGCGTCTTCGACATGATCGCAAACAGCAACGCCGGGAGCGACACATAGAGCAGGAAGAAGTTCATCCAGGCGAGGCCCGATTCCGGCAGGGATTTGACCTTGCCGCAGGCGAATCCAACGAAGATCAAGCCGAAATAAGGTAGAGCCAGATTGAGGATATCGACCATTGATGAAGTGTTTTCTGAAGATTTGGGGGCTATCTGCCCCGCACCCGCGGGTTAATTCCAGATCAGGGCACTAGCATCGGCCACAATCCTGGTCTATCGACGGGGAATGATTAAAGCGCGGACCGCCAAATTCCAGATCGGACAGGTCGTGCGCCACCGGATCTTCTCGTTCCGGGGCGTGATCTTCGACATCGATCCGGAATTCAACAACACCGAGGAGTGGTGGCTGTCGATCCCCGAGGAGGTGCGGCCCCACAAGGACCAGCCGTTCTATCACCTGCTCGCGGAGAACGCGGAGTCGGAATACGTCGCCTACGTCTCCGAACAGAACCTGGTGCCGGACGATTCCGGCGAACCGGTCCGGCATTCCCAGGTCGCCGAGATCTTCGTCAAGGACAAGACCGGCGGTTACCGCCCGCGCAATCCGTCGCTGAACTGAGTTCGCAGCCATCAACTGGCCAGCAAAAAAGGCGCTCGAACCGAGCGCCTTTTTCATGTCCGGGATCGGGTCCCGATTACTTCTGTCCAGCCGGAGGGGCGCCAGGCGCTTGCTGCTGCTTCTTCTGCAGCTCTTCAGCCTTCTTCTGGAGCTCTTCCTGCAGCTTCCTCTGGGTTTCCTCGAACACCTTCGGGTCGGTCGGCGGACCGTCATAGGCCTTCTGGAATTCGCCGGCGAGCGGCAGCGGCAGCGTCAGCGGCGCACCGTTGGCATTGATCGCCTGAACAACGAGGTTCTGGCCCTTCTTCATGCTGTTGATGAACTCGGGCGTGGCCTCGTAGTCGGACATGCAGCCGTTCTGGAAGCAGATCACGTACGGGCTCTGCAACGGCGCATTGTTGTCCACGATGATGCGGGTGCCGTGCACCAGCTGCATGCCGAGCGGCAGCGTCACACGCAGGATCTTCTTCGGCTCGCCTTCCGGCTCGATGATGACGGCCGCGATGACCGGCTGGCCCGACTCGATACGGCCGTCCTTGCCGGTGAAGCAGACCTGCTTGGCATTGGCGTCTTGGCCCTTGAGGCAGAACTTGGTCCAGGGGGCATAGATCAGCTGAATCTGCTGATCCGCGGGCTGAGCCGCGCCCTGCTGAGCCGGAGCGCCTTGGGCGGGAGCCGGCTGGGCGGGTGCCTGAGCGGCCGGCGCCGGCGCCTTGGGGGCAGCCTTCGGAGCCGCCTTCGGCGGAGCCGCCTTGGGCGCGGGCGCGCCCGGAGCTGGCGCGGGAGCCTGAGCCTCGGCGGCAAACGGGACGGCCAACGCTGTCGCCGTCAACAAGGCGAGAAGTCGCCCGCGCGGCCGGACGGACGCGGCCAAGTAACGGAAATTCATTGCGGAAAACCCTTTCTAAACGGGAAGTGCCCGAACCGCTTCGACGCACCGAACCTGGCCGCGTTGGGCGCGGCTCTCTCCCCGTCAAATGAGGCGGATAAGTGACGGCTCGGCGCTCGTGCGCGATTGCGTGCCTTCTTAACGTGGCCGACGAAAAGATCAATGCCGACAAGCGTCTTTGGCCGCTCGCCGGCGTGCGCCCCCGGGAAAATCCCTGTGATAGCATTCAGGCCCGCAGTCCTCGAATCAACGTGTGCAGATGTTCATGTTCCAGCGCCTTCTCGAGGGCCGCCCTGAGGGTCTTTGCGTCCGCCTCTGCATCCTGGCTTTCGCCTTGGGGCTCCCGGCAAGCGGCGCAAGGGCCGCGGAAGCCCACGCCATCGCCATGCACGGCAAGCCGGCGATGCCTGCCGATTTCACCCACATGCCTTACGTCAACCCTGAAGCCCCGAAAGGCGGCCGGCTGACCTGGGGCGTTCTCGGCACCTTCGACAGCCTCAATCCCTTCATCGTCAAGGGACTGGCCGTGCAGCCGGTCCGGAACTACGTGGTCGAGAGCCTGCTCGCGCGCGGCAATGACGAGCCGTTTACGCTCTACGGCCTGCTCGCCAGATCGGTCGAGACCGATGACGAGCGCAGCTTTGTCACGTTCCACATCGATCCCCGCGCCCGCTTCTCCGACGGCAAGCCGGTCCGCGCCGAGGACGTGCTGTTCTCCTGGCAGTTGCTGCGCGACCACGGCCGCCCCAATCACCGGCAATATTACGGCAAGGTCGCAAGGGCCGAGGCGCTGGATCCCCTCACCGTCCGCTTCGACCTTGCGGGAGCCAATGACCGCGAACTGCCGCTGATCCTCGGCCTGATGCCGATCCTGCCGAAACACGCGGTCGACGTCGCGGCTTTCGAGGAGACGACGCTGACGGGCCCGGTCGGCTCCGGCCCCTATCGCGTCACCGCCGTGAGGCCCGGCGCCAACGTGACGCTGACCCGCAATCCCGACTATTGGGGCCGCGACCTCCCAATCAATCGCGGGCTCTACAATTTCGACGAGATCAGGCTCGACTATTTTCGCGAGGCCAACGGCCAGTTCGAAGCTTTCAAGCGCGGCCTCTATGATTTCCGCATCGAGCACGAGCCGCTGCGCTGGCACGACGGCTACGACTTTCCCGCGGCGAAGAATGGCGACGTGATCCGCGACACCTTCAAGCCGGGCGTGCCGCAACCTTCCGAATTTCTGGTGTTCAACACGCGGCGTTCCATCTTCACCGACATCCGCGTGCGCCAGGCCTTGACGCTGCTGTTCGATTTCGAGCTGGTCAACCGCAACTACTTCTTCAACCTCTACTCACGCGTCGCCGGCTATTTTGCCGGCTCGGATCTGTCAGCGTATGGCCATCCCGCCGATGCGCGCGAGCGCGAGCTGCTCAAGCCGTTCGCCGCGCAGATCCCGCCTGACATCCTGGACGGCAGCTACCGCTTGCCGGTGACCGACGGTTCGGGCCGCGACCGGACCACGCTCCGCGCGGCCCTGAAGCTGTTGTCGGAGGCCGGCTACGATCTCGACGGCACCGTGCTGCGCAACCGCGCGACCAAGGCGCCCTTCACCTTCGAGATTTTGGTCACGACCCGCGACCAGGAACGCGTCGCGCTGGCGTTCCAGCGCGACCTCAAGCGTGCCGGCATCGAGCCGAGCGTGCGATCGGTCGATCCCGTGCAATTCGACCAGCGCCGGCTCGCCTACGAATTCGACATGATCCAGAACCGCTGGGACCAGTCGCTGTCGCCCGGCAACGAGCAATATTTCTACTGGGGGAGCGCTGCCGCCGACAATCCGGGCACCCGCAACTACATGGGCGCCCGGAATCCCGCGGTCGATGCGATGATCGCCGCACTGCTGGAAGCCCGTGAACATACGGATTTCGTATCCGCAGTGCGGGCGCTCGATCGCGCTTTGATCTCCGGTTTCTACACAATCCCCCTGTTTAACGTATCGGAGCAATGGATCGCGCGCTGGAATCGGATAGAACGGCCAGAGGCCACCTCGCTGTCCGGCTATTTGCCGGAGGCCTGGTGGTCGAGGGGGCCGCCGCAAGCTCATCAAGCAAAGTGACGCCGTGAACCAGCCAGCCGTATCGCCGACGCTCGACACGCTGTTTCAGCGCACGCTGATGCGGCAGCCGCACGCGACCGCTCTGCTCGACCCCCTGAACAAGTTCCGCGTGACCGGTCACCAGCCGCGGCGGATGAGCTATGCCGAGGCTGACACGGCCATCGAGGCGCTGTCGGCCTATTTCGTCGAATCGGGCCTGCCGGCCAATTCCGTCATCGCCATCCAACTGCCGAACACGGTCGAGTTCGTGCTCACCGTGCTCGCCGCCCATCGCGCCGGCCTCGTCGTCGCCGTACTGCCGCTGCTCTGGCGCCATGCCGAACTGGCCGCCGCTCTCAACCGCACCGCGGCGCGCGCCATCGTCACCATGAGCACGGTCGACGGCGTCAACTATTCCGATCTCGCGATGCACGCGGCCGCGGAAGCCTTCTCCATCCGCCATGTCTGCGGCTTCGGCACCAACCTGCCCGAAGGTATGGCCTCGCTCGACGACGTCTTGGCCCGTCCGCCCGGCACCGCGCGCGCCGTGATTCAGGATGGCCGCAAGGCGGCGATGATCTCCTTCGACGTCACCGCGGAAGGCTTTCGGCCGGTGCCGCGGCCGCATTTCAGCCTGATCGCCGGTGGGCTCGCGATGTCGCTGGAAGCCGACATCAGGCAGGGGGCGACCGTGATGGCGGCGTTCACGCCGATGTCGTTCGCAGGACTCGCCTCCTCGCTCGCGGTGTGGCTGCTGTGCGGCGGCACGCTGGCGCTGCATCATCCGTTCGAGAACGACGTGTTGGAGCAGCAGATCAACGCGCACGAATGCGACGTGCTGATCGCACCGGCGCAGTATGCCCAGCGGCTCGGCGATTCCGATCTGGCGGCGCGGATGCCGACCTTGCGCAACGTCATCGGCCTGTGGCGTGCCCCCGAGCAGGTGGCGGCGAGCGAGGCATGGATCGCGCCGCATGCGCCGTTCACGGACGTCTATCTGTTCGGCGAGGCCGGATTGTTCGGCGCCCGGCGTGACGAGGACGGCATGCCGGTGCCGGTGATGCCGGGACCGCACGGCGCGCCGCGCGAGCAGTCGGGTTCGTCGATCGCCGGCGAGATTCTGCTGACGCCGAAGGGCACGCTCGGGCTGCGCGGCCCGATGGTGCCGATCGCGGCCTACGCCCCGCCGCCGCCGGTCGGCGACAGCCTGATCGCGCAGCCGCCACGCGACTATGTCGACACCGGCTATGCCGCGCGGCTCGATCGTCCCAGCGGCGCGATCTGCATCACCGCGCCGCCCTCCGGGATCATGGCGGTCGGCGGCTACCGCTTCCTGTCCAACGACCTCCAGGAATGGGCGCGCCGGCTCGGCCAGGGCGCCTTGCTGACCGCGCTGCCCGACCGGCTCTCCGGTCACCGGCTCGCGGGCCGGGCCCAGGACAACGCCCGCGCCCGCGAGGCGCTCAGCGAACTCGGGCTTAACCCCCTGATGGTCGAAGCTTTTCGCGACCGTTCCGGGGCGGTCTAAGCGTAGTTTCGACCGTTCCATTGACGCTGCATTAAGGCGGCCGGACTAGATTGCGCGGCACCTGTCGCGTGATCAGAGTCTCTCGATGTCCCAGGCCGGCCCGATCCTGTTTGTGTCCAATGGCGAGCGGCCGGCCTTCATCGCGGCGCTGGACGAGGCGCGATTCTTCCCCGTGATCGACACCGCCTGGGCCGGCGCGGTGCGCGCGGTCGAAGAGGTACAGCCGGCCGTGGTTCTCGCCGCGATGGATGCCGGGCACGAGCCGCATCTGGCGCCGCTCGCCAGAAAGATCGCGGAGCAATCGCCCTACCTTCCCTTCGTGGCGCTGGATGCGGCAGGCGCACTCCCGCACAACGCCCTGCCCTTCTCTTCCTCGCGCGCCGGCCATTCCGAACGCCTGATCGCGCGGCTTCGCGCCGCACTACGGATTCGCACGCTCCATGCCACGGTGCTGCGCCGGCTGCCCGAGGTGAAAGTCGCGCTGCCGGAGGCTGATCCCGTTCGCGATGCCACGGTGCTTCTGATCGGTCGCGGCGCTGCTTACCCCGCGCTTTCCGTCGCGCTCGGCGAGCGCGTCGGCGTCATCGGGGCGCTGTCGATCGAGGCGGCGGCCAAGCATCTCAACACCCGCGACCTCGACGGCGTCGTGCTCGCCGAAGGTTTTACCCCCCGCGTGACCGATGCCTTCCTCACGGTGCTCGCCGAGGACACCCGCTTCCGCAGCCTGCCCGTGATCGTCACTGCGCATCAGCTCACGCAGACTTACGACCTGCCCAATCTCGAGCTGATCCCGGGCGAGCCGGCCAAGGTCGCCGCCAACGCGCTGCCCCTGATCCGCCAGCACGCGATGGAAGCCCAGCTGAGCCGCACCCTGCGCTCGATCGATGCCGGCGGCTGGCTCGACCCGCGCAGCGGCCTGCTCACGGTGGAAGCCTTTGCACGCGATTTTGCCAAGGCGGTCGAGCAGACACTGGCCCGCGGTGGCGGCCTCTCGGTCGCGCGTTTCGCTTTCGACCCCGGCAATTCCCGCGCCCAGCTCGATGCCGCGCGTATTCTCAGCCGCCTGATGCGGCAGATGGATTTCGGCGTGGCGCAAAAGGACGGCTCGGTCATCGTCGTGTTCGCCGAGACCGACTTCCGCACCGCGCACATGATCGCCCGCCGCCTCTCCGCGGTGATGCGGCATACCTCGAACGGCAAGCACGAGATGCGCAGCGATCCCGTCGTCTCGGTGGATTCGCTGTCGCCGTCGGATACGGCACGGTCGCTGCTTGGGCGGCTGTCGGCCGATGCGTCGCGGGCAGCGTCGTAATCATCCGCCAACGCTCGCTGCCGTCGGACTCGACTGCTCTTATGTGGAATCTTTACGCGAAACACCATTCGCATTCTCATTCGCGACGGGCGGCAGCCGGCGCAAAAAACCCGCGGCCGGTGAACGGTCGCGGGTCCAAAGATCCGAAGCTCTGCCAGTACATCCGTGGTCAAAGCAACGTCAATGAGATTGCGGCAGCCTATGCGGCGCGCAGATCTTCAGCAGCAGACTTGCCGGTCCGGCGATCTGCAACGATTTCAAAAGAAACCTTCTGCCCTTCGTTGAGGGTATTCATGCCGGCGCGTTCAACGGCGCTGATATGAACGAAGACATCCTGGCTGCCTTCGTCCGGCTGAATGAATCCGAAGCCCTTTTGGCTGTTAAACCACTTCACAGTTCCCGTCGTCATGGGGATCGTCCTTTAAGATAGATAAACGTTTAGCCGCGCTCAGAAGCGCGGTGGGTGTCGTCGAGATCTGGAGGGAGGGTCGTCAGTCAGGCGCGCTTTTCAGCGGCGAGGCCAAGTCGTTCGGCCGAAACTCGATAGATTGAAGGTAGCAACTGTTCGATCATTCCGCAAGTGATCATATGTCGCTGTTCCGGAATCCGGGTGCGGCGCGTCGTTTCGCGCCGCACCGCCTCCGGAAACTTCTACGCCGCCTTCTTGCTCTGCGCGAGCTGGGCCAGCTGGCGCATGATCTCGGTGGTGCCGGCCAGACGCTCTTCCGGCGTCTCCCAGTCCTGCAGGAACACCACCTTCATGTCGGGCCGCACCTTCGCGGCCTGGCCGTGGCTGCGGATGAACGACACCAGGCGGTCGGGATGGGCGAATGAATTATCACGGAAGGCGATCACGGCGCCCTTCGGACCGGCATCGATCTTGCCAACATTGGCCTGACGGCAGAACGCCTTGATCGCGGCGACCTTGAACAAATAGCGCACCTCGTCCGGCAGCACACCGAAACGATCGCGCATCTCGGCGCTGAAGTTCTCGATCTCCTCCTCGCTGTCGAGGTCGGCGAGCCGTCGGTACAACGACAGCCGCACCGAGAGATCGCCGACATAGTCCTCCGGAATGAGCACGGGCATGCCGATGGTGATGGTCGGCGACCAGCGATCGGCGGCGGGCTCGGACACGCCGGCCTTGAGGTTGACGATCGCCTCCTCCAGCATCGACTGGTAGAGCTCGAAACCGACCTCCTTGATGTGGCCGGACTGCTGCTCGCCCAGGATGTTGCCGGCGCCGCGGATGTCGAGGTCGTGCGAGGCGAGCTGGAAGCCCGCGCCCAGCGTCTCCAGCGATTGCAGCACGGTGAGCCGGCGCTCGGCCTGCGCCGTGATCTTCTGCTGCGCCGGCAGCGTGAACAGCGCATAGGCCCGCAGCTTGGAACGGCCGACGCGGCCGCGGAGCTGATAGAGCTGGGCGAGGCCGAACATGTCGGCGCGATGCACGATCAGCGTGTTGGCATTGGGAATGTCGAGGCCGGATTCCACGATCGTGGTCGACAGCAGGATGTCGAACTTGCCGTCGTAGAACGCGGTCATGATGTCCTCGATCACGGCGGGCGGCATCTGCCCGTGCGCGACCGCGACCTTCATCTCCGGCACGTTCTTGTCGAGGAAGTCCTTGACCTCGGCGAGGTCGTCGATGCGCGGCACCACGTAGAACGCCTGGCCGCCGCGATAGCGCTCGCGCAGCAGCGCCTCGCGGATCATCAGGGGATCGTGCGGAGCGACGAAGGTGCGGACCGCGAGACGGTCGACCGGGGGCGATGCGATGATCGAGAGCTCGCGCACGCCGGTGAGCGCGAGCTGGAGCGTGCGCGGGATCGGCGTGGCCGACAGTGTCAGCACGTGCACCTCGGCGCGGAGCTGCTTCAGCCGCTCCTTGTGGGTGACGCCGAAATGCTGCTCCTCGTCCACGATCAGCAGGCCGAGGTCGCGGAACTTGATCGACTTGCTGAGCAGCGCATGGGTGCCGACGACGATATCGACCGAGCCGTCGGTGAGGCCCTTCTTGACCAGATTGAGCTGCTTGGCCGGAACCAGGCGCGAGGCCTGCGCCACCTGGACCGGGAAACCCTTGAAACGGTCGGTGAACGTCTTGTGGTGCTGGCGGGCGAGCAGCGTGGTCGGCACCACGACCGCGACCTGCTTGCCTTCCAGCGCCACCGCGAATGCGGCGCGCAGCGCCACCTCGGTCTTGCCGAAGCCGACGTCGCCACAGATCAGCCGGTCCATGGGACGGCCAAGCTCGAGGTCCTTCAGCGTGGACTCGATCGCGCCAAGCTGATCCTCAGTCTCGTCATAGGGGAAGCGCGCGCAGAACTCGTCGTAAAGGCCCGGCTGCACCGGCAGCTTCGGCGCCTCGTGCAGGTGGCGCTCGGCGGCGATCTTGATCAGCTCGCCCGCGATCTCGCGGATGCGGTTCTTGAGCTTGGCCTTGCGGGTCTGCCAGCCCGAGCCGCCGAGACGATCGAGTTCGACCGAGGTCTGGTCGGAGCCGTAGCGCGACAGCAGCTCGATGTTCTCGACCGGCAGGAACAGTTTTGTCTCGGCGGCATAATGCAGCTCGAGGCAGTCATGCGGCGCACCGGCGACGTCCAGCGTCTGCAGACCGATGAAGCGGCCGATGCCGTGATCGACGTGGACCACGATGTCGCCGGCGGCGAGGCTCGTCACCTCCGAGATGAAATTGTCGAGCTTGCGGCTCGCCTTGCGCGGCCGGACCAGCCGATCGCCAAGGATATCCTGCTCGCTGATGACAGCGATCTCGTCGGTCTCGAAACCGCTTTCGAGGCCGAGCACGGCGAGCATGGTCTCGTTGCGCGGGGTCGCCTGCACCGTGCGCCAGCTGTTGACGCTGGTCACGGGGGTGAGCTTGTGATCGCGCAACATCGAGGTCATGCGGTCGCGCGAGCCCTCTGTCCAGAGCGCGATGACCACCTTCTTCCGGCTTGTCAGCAGCCCATGCACATGTGCGACGACGGCCTCGAAGACGTTGACCTTGTTGTCGTTGCGCTCCGGCGCAAAGTCGCGGCCTTTGCGTGCTCCGGCATCGACCACGCTGGTACCATCGGCAGGCACCGAAAACTGCGTCAGCCGCACCAGCGGCATCCCGCTCTCGCGCTTGCCCCACTCCTCCTCGCTCAGATAGAGCCTGTCAGGCGGCAGCGGCTTGTAGATGGCGCCGCCGCCCGGATGCTCCATCGCGTCGCGGCGCGCCTGGTAATAATCGAGGATCTGCTTGAAGCGCTCGCGGATGGCATCCTCGGCCTGCGGCTCGATCGCGACGGCTGCTCCTTGCAGATAGTCGAACAGCGTGTCCATCCGGTCCTGGAACAGCGGCAGCCAGTGCTCCATGCCGGGATGACGGCGGCCCTCGCTGACGGCTTCGTAGAGCGCATCGTCGCGCTCGGGCGCGCCGAACTCGGCGACATAGCCCATGCGAAAGCGGCGGATGGTGTCGGTGACGAGCTGGAATTCGGAGATCGGCACGAGATCGAGCGCGCGCATGTCGAGCAGCGTGCGCTGGGTCTCGGCATCGAAGGTGCGGATCGATTCCAGGCTGTCGCCGAAGAAGTCGAAGCGGACGGGCTGGTCGAGGCCGGCCGGAAACAGGTCCAGAATGCCGCCGCGCACCGCGTATTCGCCGGGCTCGCGCACGGTCGAGGAGCGGTTGTAGCCGTTGTGCTCGAGCCAGGCGACGATGGTGTCCATCGGCACGACGTTGCCCGGCGCGACCGACAGCGCCTGCGCCGCTACGCGGTCGCGCGCCGGCACGCGCTGCACGACGGCGTTCACCGTGGTCAGCACGATCAGCGGCTTGTCGCTACCGGTCAGGGACGCCAGCCGGGCCAGCGTCGTCAGCCGCTGCGCGAGGACGCCGCCATGCGGCGAGACGCGGTCATAGGGTTGGCAATCCCAGGCCGGAAATGTCAGCACGGGCAAATCGGGCGCGAAAAATTGCAGGGCACGTTCGAGCTGCTGCATCCGCGGCCCGTCGCGGCAGATCACCGCGAGGCTGACAGCCGGCTTCTTCGGCCGCGCCGCGATGGCGCGCGCGAGATCGGAAACGACGAGGCCCTCGGCACCCTCGGCGACATTGGCAAGCGTGAGCGCGCGGCCGGGCGTGAGCAGCTCGGCCGGCGATTTCATCCCCTGCTTCATACGTCGCGGTCCGCGATCGGAAACGCCTTGATGCGCGCAAACAGCGGGCCGACGACGTCGGCGGCAAGCACCTTGTCGCCGGTGATGGCGGCATAGAGGTCGGGATCGGCCTCTTCGAGCAAGGTCTCGAGCTGCGTCAGCTCGTCATCGGACAGGTTGCCGATCTCGGCATCCGCGAAGCGGCCGAGGATCAGGTCCATCTCGCGCGTGCCGCGGTGCCAGCAGCGGAACAGAAGCCGCTTGCGGCGGTCGTCCAGCCCGTTGCTCGATCGTGTCGTTCCCGTCATGTCTCAATTCCAGTCAAACGCCAAAAGCCCGGACGTGCCGGGCCGGGGTGATATAGCCACTCGGGCGGGCCCTGTCAGCCCTCGATTTGTCATGGCCCGCTGCCGCCGCAGGGACACGAAAAAACACGTGGATGCCGGCCATAAAGCCGGGCATGACCAGCGAAAACGATCCTAGGTTCGCCTGATGCGCCCCAGCCTGCTCAATCCGCTGTTTGCCCCCGTGACCAGCCTGCCCGGCGTCGGTCCGAAGCAGGACAAGCTGCTGCAATATCTGCTCAGCCGCAATGAGACGCCGCGGCTGGTCGATCTGTTGCTGCATTTGCCGAGCCAGGTCATCGACCGCCGCGCGCGGCCGAAGATCCGCGATGCCGTGCAGGGAACCATGGTCACGCTGGAGGTCACCGTCGACCGCCACCGCCCGCCCCCGCCGCGCAATGCGCGTGCGCCCTACCTCGTCTACGCCAGCGACGATACCGGCGACGTCGTGCTGACTTTCTTCCGCGCAAAGCCCGGCTATGTCGAGAAGCTGCTGCCGATCGGCGAGAAGCGCTTCGTCTCCGGCACGCTGCAGATGTACGACGGCATTCCGCAGATCGTGCATCCCGACCGGGTGCTGGACGAGGAGGCGATTTCAAAACTATCCGGCATCGATCCCGTCTATCCCTTGACCGAAGGCCTTGCGCTCGGCTCGCTGCGCCGCGCGGTCGCGCAGGCGCTGCAAAAGCTGCCGGCGCTGCCGGAATGGATCAGCCCCGAGGTGCTGCGCCGCTGCGGCTTCCCGCCGATCGCCGAGGCGCTCAGCCGCGTGCACCAGCCGGTCGAGCTCACCGACATTCTGCCCGACCAGCCGTTCTGGTCGCGCCTCGCCTTCGACGAACTCCTGGCCGGGCAACTCGCCCTTGCCCTGATTCGCGCGCAATTGCGTCGCCCGGCCGGTGTGCGCAACGCCGGCGACGGGCACCTCCGCAACAAGATCATCGATGCCCTGCCCTATGCGCTGACAATCTCCCAACGCGATGCCGCCGCGGCCATTGCCGACGATCTGCAACAACCGGTGCGCATGCTGCGCCTGCTGCAGGGCGACGTCGGCTCCGGCAAGACCGTGGTCGCGCTGCTGGCCGCCGCCGCCGTCACTGAGGTCGGCAAGCAGGCGGCGCTGATGGCGCCGACCGAAATTTTGGCCCGTCAGCACATCAAGACCATCGCGCCGCTCGCCGAGCGCGCGGGCATGCGGGTCGCGATCCTCACCGGCCGCGAAAAAGGCAAGGAGCGGCGGGACCTGCTGGCACACCTCGAAGCCGGCGAGATCGACCTCCTCGTCGGCACCCATGCGCTGATCCAGGACGACGTGATCTTCAGCGATCTCGCCCTCGCCGTCGTCGACGAGCAGCATCGATTTGGCGTGCGCGAGCGGCTGGCGCTGACGTCAAAGGGCGAGGCCGTCGACGTGCTGGTGCTGAGCGCCACGCCGATCCCGCGCACGCTGGTGCTGACCTATTTCGGCGACATGGATATCAGCGAGCTCAGGGAGAAGCCGGCCGGCCGCCAGCCGATCGAAACTCGCACCATATCGATGAGCCGTCTCGGCGAGGTCACCGATAGCATCGGCCGCGCGCTCGAATCCGGCAAGCTGGTCTACTGGATCTGCCCACTGGTCGAGGAATCCGAGGCCGAGGGTACCGAGCACCTGACCAATGCGACCAAGCGCTTCGAAACTCTGCAAAAGCGTTTCGGCGACCGTGTCGGCCTCGTCCACGGTCAGATGAAGGGCACCGAGAAGGACCGCGTCATGGGCCAGTTCGCCGCTCACGAGATCGGCCTGCTGGTCGCGACCACCGTCGTCGAGGTCGGTGTCGACGTGCCGGCGGCGACCATCATGGTGATCGAGAACGCCGAACGTTTTGGCCTCGCTCAGCTTCATCAATTGCGCGGCCGCATCGGACGCGGCTCGGAGGCCTCGACCTGTCTGCTGCTCTACTCCGAGCCGCTCGGCGAGATGTCGAAGGCGCGGCTGAAGGTGATCCGCGAGACCACCGACGGCTTTCGCATCGCCGAGGAAGATCTGAAACTGCGCGGCGAAGGCGATGTGCTCGGCGTGCGCCAGAGCGGCTTGCCCGGCTACCGCATCGCCCGCTCGGAGGTGCACGGTCAGCTCATCACGCAGGCCCGCGACGAGGCGCTGCGCATCCTGAAGGACGATCCAAAGCTGAAGGGCGAGCGCGGCGAGGCGTTGCGATGCCTGCTGTATCTGTATGAGCGGGACGAGGCGATCCCGCTGATCGGAGCGGGTTAGCTGGCCGCTCGTTGCCGTCCAATTTCATAGGCCGCCACATGCGCGCGGGCGAGATCCAGCAGCGGCGTGTCGATGCCGAGTGCACGCGCCCGGTTGGCCATATCGCCGAGGATGTGCTCCGCCTCGGTGATCGAGCCGCGCTCGATATCACGCAACATCGAGGCCTTGAGCGGGGAGTCCGGGGTCGTGAACAGCTTCCGGTCAAACTCGATGAAAGGCGCTCGCGGCTCAAAACCCGAGGCCGTCGCCACGGCACAGCATTCCGCGAACAGGCGAAAAATGGACTCCTCGCCCTTCGGTACGGTCAGAATGTCTCCGATGCTTGCACGCATCAGGCAGGTGATGCCGGCGAGCGTGCTCAGCTGGACGAATTTCTCCCACATGTCCTGCATGATCGATTCGCTGGCGCGCACGTCGATACCGGGCACGTGCAGCAGCGTCTCCAGGGCGAGCACGCGCTCGCTCAACGCCCCCTCGATCTCGCCGAAGACGATGGTTTGATTGGCCATGAACTGAACGACTCGGCCATCCGCATCGAGTCCGGCACTGACGTTTGCGAACCCGCCGAGGACGGAGCTCGCGCCGAACCGCGCAGTCAGGGCGTCGACATGTTTCAAGCCGTTGAGGATCGGCAAAATCACCGTGTTGGCGCCAACGGCCGGGGCAAACTGGGCCATCGCGTCGTCGAGCGAGTAGGATTTCACGCCGACGAGCACGACGTCGAACGCTTCCTTGAGATCGTTGGCGAGGATGACCTTCGGCTGCACGGCGAAATCGCCGTGCGGGCTCACGACCTGCAATCCATTCCGCTGCAACTGCTCCGCCCGCCCGGCCCGCACCAGAAAGGTCACGTCGCCGCCGGCTCGGACCAGGCGCGCGCCGTAATAGCCTCCAAGCGCTCCCGCGCCGATCACAAGGACTCTCATTCGAACTCCCAATGCGGAGTGACCGCTTCCGCAGAAACAATAACAGATGAGCCTCGCGACGTCTCCTCCCCGTCATTGCGAGCCCAGCGACTTGTCCGCCGAAGCTTTAGCGAAGGCGGAAGTCGCTGCGTTCGCAATGACTGTGTGGGTCGAGCCTGCCACATAGCGACCGGTGGAATCGCAGCGACGCCCCCTCACCCCGAATGCGCTTGCAAAAATTTGCCGTGCTCCGCTTCGGTCGCATCGTTGGCGGGGAACATGCACTCGAGCCGCAGTTCCTCCGCCGTCACCGTCTGCGGCGTTCCGACCGTCGTGATCAGAGAGAAGTAGTCCAGCGTCACGCCGTCCTTGACGAAGGACAGCGGGATCATCGGCATCACATCGGAGGCCGACGGCGCACGCCAGTCCGGCTTCACCCCGGGGTATTGCGACAATTCCTCCAGCAGCGCCTTCGTCCTGATGTCAACGACGTGTCCGACCGCCTCGCGATACACCCGCGCCAGCAGCCCGCGTGCGGTCTGCGGCCAGTTCGCGATGAAGGGGCGCATGCCCTCCGGATCGAACATAAGATGCAGCAGGTTTCGTGGCGCCGGCCGTGCGGACATGTCGATGAAGCAATTGAACAGAAGCGGCGCAGCCTCGTTGGTCATCAGCACGTTCCAATAGCGGTCCATGACGATGGCGGGAAACGGCTCGTGCTGACGCAGCATGCGTTGCAGGGCACGCTTGATGCTCGTCATGGCGGGCGCCTCGAGCGCGGGATCGGAATAAGACGGCGCATAGCCGGCGGCCAGCAGCAGCTCGTTGCGTTCGCGCAAGGGCACGTCGAGGGCTTGCGCAAGATCGAGCAGCATCTGGCGGCTCGGAACGCTGCGGCCGCTCTCGACGAAGCTGATGTGTTTCTGCGAGACGCCGGCGTCGAAGGACAGATCGAGCTGCGTCTTGCCGCGAATGTCCCGCCATTGACGCAGCAGCGCGCCCGCGGAACTGGCGCGCGTCTTGAGGGCACTGGCCGTCGCTTTCATGGCCGACTGATCCTTCCTGTCAATGTGCGGCATCGTCAACGCGCATCGGCGGCGGTGCGTCGGCTTATCCGAGACACCGCCGCCGATGGTAGCAGGTTCGAAGCGATCAACCGAAGGCGACCGGTCCCACGGCGCCGACCCAGTGCCGTACCTTGGTAGCGTCCCTCTCGTCCATGTAGAAGAAGTGCGTCATCGTCGGATGAACCGTCTTCATCGAGGGATCATCGGGTGTCATGTCCACGATACCGCGAAACACCTTCAGGGCGCCGGCGTCCCAGTATTCGGTGACGTGATGCAGCGCGGTGAAGCCGGTGTCGATGAAGGCTTTGAGGTTGGCGCGGATCGCCTCGCGCCCCTTCCAATCGGCGACGCCGAGGTTGCAGACGGCATCCTCCGCAAAACAATCAAAACCTCGTCCAAAGGTCTTGTCGTCGATCTCCCGCCACATGTCGAGCAGCCATCGCGGCGGCTCCTTCTTCGTAAACATGACTTGCATAGCTCTCTCCTGATGCACCGACACACGCGCGACAGGAGGCTTGATTGAATGCGTCCTGTCGGGTGGATGACCGGGACAGTAGCCAGGCTGCGGATGGGCTCAATTACATGCCAGGTAATAAAGCGCGTTCGGGAAGCCTCCTCTTTCCCTGGCCCCGACTTTATGGAACCCTACGACGATGCGCCGGATCATCGTCGTGGGCTGTCAGGGCAGCGGAAAGACGAGCCTCTCCCGGAATCTCGGGCGAAAGCTCGGGCTGCCGGTGGTGCATCTCGACGTGCTCTATTGGCGGCCGGGCTGGAAGCCATCCGACAAGCCGGGCTTCCGGGAACGCGTGACTGATGCGATCGCGGGCGACGCATGGGTTGTCGACGGCAGCTTCTCGGGACTCGCCTTCGATCTGACGCTGGCGCGCGCCGACACGCTGGTCGTCATCGACCGCCCGCGCTGGCTCTGCCAGTGGCGCATTCTGCTGCGCTCCGCCTTCGATCGCGACAAGGCCCGGCCTGACCTCCCGGAGAGGTGTCCCGAACAGTTCGACTGGAAATTGATGCGGGAAGCATGGCGCTACGACACCGAGCGCGCGCCTGTCATCGAGGCCGAGCGCGTGCAGTATGGTGCTGACGTCCCGGTCGTGCGCTTGAGGCGCGATCGGGACATCCAGGGGTTTCTGGATTCGGTGCACGGCACATGATCGATGATCGCGACGTGAGACCGGACGATCAGGATTTCTTCTGCGCGATACGTGCGGCGAATGCCTTCATCAGGTCGGTATCCGCCGCGTCGCCTTTGGCGTCCTCGGCGAGATGCTCGAACCAGCGCGCAAAGCCTTCGTAAACCTGGCTCGCCGGATGATCGGGGCCGAGAAAGCCGGAAATCTCCCGCATCTCCGCAACCCAGCGATAGGCTTTCGGAATCATGTCCGGCAGCGCGACTTCGAGCCGGGCCAGAACCGCGGGCTGGCTGAGTGCGAGTTCGTCGCGCAGCGCATCAGCAGCCCCCGCCTTCGTTGCCGCGACCACCATCGCCGAGCCGATGCCGGCGAGGCCCTTGACGATACCGGCATAGGACATTTTCAGCGCGGACGCGGCACCGACGGGCCCTTCGACGATCCGCACGTCGAGCCCGAAATCCTTCAGCACGGCGACATCCTTGGCGTGCTCGCCCGACATGTAGAAGGCCGGGCTCTTGCCGCCGGGCTGGGGCGGGAACCCGATGACGCCGGCATCGACGAACGGCGCCTGTGCCGAGCCGATGATCTGCTCGATCCTCATCACGGTATCGACGTTGACGGCATTGCAATCGACCACGACCGGCTTCTTCTCGCGCCGGACGATCAGCCCGGCAAGCCACTCGGCGAGCGCCACGGCTTCGCCCGGCGGCACTATCGAGAGGATGATGTCGGCGTCCGCGATCGCGTCGTCCTCGGCGCCGATCATGCCGGTATCCGCCGCGCGTTTGCGCGTCGCCTCGCTCCGCCCATTCAACGACGTCAGCACGCGCGCACCGTGCTCGCCGAGACGGCGGGCCAAGGCACTGCCCATGGCACCGGGCGCAAGGATCGCAATGGTTTTGGACATCGTGCACTCCAGATCGAATTTCGAGCAACGCGCTCGGTTCAACCGGAGACTAGCAGAGGACGGGACGCCAGCGTGAGCGCCGGCCATCCCGCAGAGGAATGGCCCTACTCCACCTTCGCAGGCTGAGGCTGGAGCGCCGAGGCGTTGGCAATACGCGCGGCATTCGCCATGCCAGCGAGGGCCGCCGCCTTCTTCGAATCGGGCGCCGAGCCCGGCTGCACCACGCCGGCCGACATAATCAGCGTCGCGGCGTCTTCGGTGCTCATGTCGACCTCGACGATCTTGCTCTTGGGCACGTAGAAGAAGAAGCCGGTGGTCGGGTTCGGCGAGCAAGGCAGAAACACCGAGACGTGCTCCTCCTGACCCGGCAGGCTGCGGGAGACATCCTCGTTCGGCGATTGCGAGATCAGCACGATCGACCACATGCCCGGCGAGGGAAACTCGACCAGGCCGACCTTGCGGAAGCTCGAGCCCTTGCCCGAGAACAGCGTCTCGAACACCTGCTTCAGGCCGCGGTAGATGGCGCGCACCGCCGGGATCCGGCCGAGGAAGGTCTCGCCGACATCGACCAGTGTCCGGCCGATCAAATTGGCCGCGAGGAAGCCGACCAGCGTCAACGTGAAAAATGCGACGATCAGTCCCCAGCCGGGGATGACGTACGGCATGTAGGTTTCAGGCCGATAGGCCAGCGGCACGAACGGCCGCACCACGCCATCAACCCAGGTGACGAACCACCAAACCAGATAAAAGGTGATCGCAACCGGTCCCGTCACCACGAGCCCGGTGAGAAAATAATTGCGGAAGCGGCCCATCAGGCCGGTATGCGGCTCCGGCACGGGATCAAGAGGCGCAGGCGCGTCGTCACGGGGGTTCATTCGGGTTCCAGGTCGGTCGCTTCGTTCAAGCTAGGGTCTTCTAGCAGGTTTTGGAAGACCACGAAGCGTTCCGGCCCGACCCTTCCGCCTATTCCACCGTCACGGATTTCGCGAGATTGCGCGGCTGGTCGACGTCGGTCCCCATGATCACCGCCGTATGATAGGCGAGCAGCTGAACGGGGACGGCATAGACCATCGGCGTGAACGCCGCCGCCATATCAGGCATGACGATGGTGACGAGGGATTCGACGGTC
The DNA here is from genome assembly GCF_023073095.1 of Bradyrhizobium sp. 44. Lineage (NCBI taxonomy): Bacteria > Pseudomonadati > Pseudomonadota > Alphaproteobacteria > Hyphomicrobiales > Nitrobacteraceae > Bradyrhizobium > Bradyrhizobium sp. 44. Next base: position 463,237 of record NZ_JADPIY010000020.1, on the reverse strand, counting down.
GCCTCCGCCGCGCCTTTGGCGTCGGTCATCAGGATGATCTTGCCGCCGCGGGCAGCGACCTCCTGCATGTTAGAGACGGTCTTTTCGAACACCCGGTCGTAGGGCGCGATGACGACGACGGGCATGGTCTCGTCGATCAACGCGATCGGACCGTGCTTGAGCTCGCCGGCGGCATAGCCCTCGGCGTGGATGTAGGAGATCTCCTTCAGCTTCAACGCGCCTTCGAGGGCGAGCGGGAAGCTGGTGCCGCGACCGAGATAGAGCACGTCGCGCGACTTGGCGATCTCGCGGGCGAGCTTCTCGATCTGGAGCTCGGTGGTGAGCGCATCCGACATCAAACGCGGGATCTCGACGAGCCCGTGGACGAGCTTGGTCTCGTCCTCGTCGGACAGTTCGCCGCGGGCCTTGCCGGCTGCGATCGCAAGATTTGCCAGCACCATGAGCTGGCAGGTGAAGGCCTTGGTCGAGGCGACGCCGATCTCTGGGCCGGCCAGCGTTGGCAGCACAGTCTCGCTTTCGCGCGCGATCGTCGAGGTCGGCACGTTGACGACGGCGATCGTATGCACGCCCTGGTCCTTGGCGTAACGCAGCGCGGCCAGGGTGTCGGCGGTCTCGCCCGATTGCGAGATGAAGATGGCGAGATCGCCCTTGCGCAAGGGCGCCTCGCGGTAGCGAAATTCGGAGGCGACATCGACTTCGACCGGCACGCGCGCGAAACGCTCGAACCAGTATTTTGCGACGAACCCGGCGTAGCTCGCAGTGCCGCAGGCCGTGATGTTGATGCGCTGGATATTCTTGAAGTCGAACGGCAGCTTGACCGGCAGCGAGACCCGCTCGGTCGCCATGTCGACATAGCGTGCCAGCGTATGGCCGACCACTTCAGGCTGCTCGTGGATCTCCTTGGCCATGAAGTGGCGATAGTTGGCCTTGTCGACCAGCGAGGTCGAGGCGGCGTGCTTGGTCTTCTCGCGCTGGACGGCGTGGCCGTCCTTGTCGAAGACCGAAGCGCTCGTATGGGTCAGCACGACCCAGTCGCCGTCCTCGAGATAGCTGATCGTGTCGGTGAACGGCCCCAGCGCAATGGCGTCGGAGCCGAGATACATCTCGCCGTCACCATAGCCGATCGCGAGCGGCGGACCGTTGCGGGCGCCGATCATCAAATCGTCCTCGCCGGCGAAGATGAAGCCGAGCGCGAACGCGCCGCGCAGCCGCGCCAATGTCAATTTCACCGCTTCCACCGGCTTGTTGCCGCGCGTGAGCAGATCGTCGACGAGATGCAGCACGATCTCGGTGTCGGTCTGGGTGTGGAACACCGTGCCTTTCTTCTCGAGTTCCTCGCGCAGCTCGCGGAAATTCTCGATGATGCCGTTGTGAACCACGGCGACACGCTCGGTCGCGTGCGGATGCGCATTGTTCACGGTCGGCTTGCCGTGGGTGGCCCAGCGGGTGTGACCGATTCCGGTCGAGCCCTTGAGCGGCTCGGCTTCCAGCCGCTTCTCCAGATTCTTCAGCTTGCCCTCGGCGCGGCGGCGCTCGAGATGCTTGCCCTCGAGCGTGGCGACGCCCGCGGAATCATAACCGCGATATTCAAGACGTTTGAGCGAATCCACCAATTGCTCTGCAACCGGCTCGCGCCCGAGAATGCCGACAATCCCGCACATGCGGATCAATATCCCCCAAATCGTCGAAAAATCGCCTAAACGACGCGCTCGGTTTTTAGCGAAGTTCCTAAGGAACCAGATACTCAATAATTATTGCTGATTGAGACAGCACCGACAGCGACGAGCCTCGCCTGCGTCGAACTGGCTGGGCCTTAAACCGCGCGCGTTAACTTGTTGTCAACAAATTTGGCCAACCCTTGCGTACCAAGGAGAGAGGCCATGAAAGGCTCATCCAACCGCAAAGATCTGTCATCGATGCCAGTGCGCGCCAGCGAGACCACCGGCACGCACCTTGCGCATTGGCCGCCGCCCCAACGCGGCAAGGAAAGCAAGCCCGTCTTCATCAAGCACGTCGCCGGCGAGCCGGCAAAGCGTGCCAAGCCGCGCGGCTGGCGCCTGACGCGCGCGATCTTCTCGGAATTCGCCGACGACGAATAGCGGCGCTCATTTCTCCGGCTTCTTTTCAAGCTTCTTGCCACCCGTCTTCATCTCGCGATAGCGCGCCGCGCCACCTTCGCGGATGGTCTGCGGGCTGCGCTCCAGCGCCATGGCGTCATCAGGCACGTCGCGCGTGATCACCGAGCCCGAGCCGATATAGGCGCCGTTGCCGATCGTCACCGGCGCGACCAGCGAGGAGTTGGTGCCGACGAAGGCGCCCTGCCCGATGATCGTCTTGTGCTTCTTGAAGCCGTCGTAGTTGCAGGTGATGGTGCCGGCGCCGATGTTGGAATTGGCGCCGATCGTGGCGTCGCCGATGTAGGAGAGATGATTGACCTTGACGCCGGCCTCCAGCGTCGCGGCCTTGGTCTCCACGAAATTGCCGATGCGCGCGCCGTCGCCGAGCGAGGTGCCGGGCCGCAGCCGCGCGTAGGGGCCGATGGAGACCTTCTTGCCGAGCTTGGTCTCGACGATATGCGAGAAGGAATGGACCACCGTGCCGTCGCCGATCGAAACGCCGGGGCCGATCACCACGAACGGCTCGATCGTCACGTCCTTGCCGAACACGGTATCGGCGGCGAGATAGACGGTTTCGGGCGCGATCAGCGTGACGCCAGCCTCCATCGCCACTTTCCGCAGCCGCGCCTGCATCACGCTTTCGGCCTCGGCGAGCTGCGCCTTGGTATTGATGCCGCGCACTTCGTCCTCGCTGGTTTCGATCACCACGGCATCCCATCCCTGTTCGCTGACAATGCCGACCGCGTCGGTCAGATAATATTCGCTCTTGGAATTCGCATTGCCGATCTTGTCGAGGATCGCGAGCGCGCGGCGCCCGTCGATCGCCATGACCCCGGCATTGCACAGGTCGATCTTGCGCTCCTCGGTGCTGGCATCGGCCTGCTCGCGGATCGCGACCAGCCGGTCGCCCTCGACGATGAAGCGGCCATAGCCGGTGGGATCGGCGGCCCGGAAGCCGAGCGCCGCAATCGCGGCGCCTTTGGCGAGCGGCGCGCGCAGCCGCGCAAAGGTCTCGGCCGAGATCAGCGGCGTGTCGCCGAACGCAATCAGCAGGTCGTCCACGCCCCGCGCAATGGCATCGCGCGCCGCCAGCACCGCATGCGCGGTGCCGAGCCGGTCCTGTTGCACGAAGGTGAGCGCGTCGGGGCGGATGCGCTTTGCCTCGTCCGCCACCGCCTGATGGTCGGGTCCGATCACGACCGCGAGCGAGGTGCCGGTTCCCTTGGGCGCCGCGGCGAGCACGTGGGCGAGCAGGCTCTGGTGCGCGACCGAATGCAGCACTTTCGGCAGGTGTGAGCGCATACGCGTGCCTTCGCCGGCGGCGAGCACGATCGTGAGGCTGGAACGGGCGGTCATCGAAATCCTGTCCATCGGCCGAATCAAGTGGCGCCAGCGGGCGACGGCCGCCCTGATGAGCTATCGCCTTGCTACCCCCGCAAACGCCCGGAGTTCAAGTGCGACACGCTTTTCCTGTTAATGTTCCCTGATTGATTCGGGGAAGCCGGACAGGGGTTGGGCACTTAACGTTCATGGCAAAGGATTCCGACCCACTGGCGGATGCCTTCGGCGCCAAGGAGACCGGCGGGCTGTTCTCCGGACTTGTGGCCGAGGAGAGTTCGTTCGATCGCGGCATGATGTGGCGGCTGGGCTCATGGGGCGTGGCGGCCGTCGGCGCCGTGGTGCTTGCCGTGTTCGCCAACCAGGCCCAGCTCGGCTGGCGGCGCGATCAGGTTGCGTCCGCCGATCTCGCGCGGCAGGCCGACCGGCTCCAGATCCTGACCAAGGAGAGCCAGAACGAGGCCCGCCGGCTCGCCTCAGCGATCGAGACGCTGAACACGGATCGCGACCGGCTCTATTCGCGCGTCACCGTGCTGGAGCAAGGGCTCGATTCCGTCACCGGCGCCATCGCCAAGCAGACGACAACGCCGCCGCAGGCGTCCGTTGCGAAGCCGCAGGACGCGCCGGCTTTGATCGGGCCGCCGACGCCCGGCATCGGGCCGGTCGCCTCGACACCAGCTCCGGCCAACGACAAGCCGCGCACTGAGGCCGCAAAGGAGCCGTCGAGCCCGCCGCCGCAGAGCGCAGCGGCGGCCTCGCTGGTCGCGCAGTCGCCGGCGACGAATTCGGCACTGCCGATGCTTCCGTTGGTCCCATCCAAATCGATCATGGCGCCGCCCGATCCGGCCGCCCCGAAACTGGTTCAGCCCGAGGCCGCTGAGAAGACCACTGAGAAGGCTGCCGAGAAGAAGCCCGATCCAGTGCCCGCCCCGATCGAAGTCGCCGCTGCACCAGCCAAGCCGCCGGAGGCCGCCGAAAGCGAGGCTCCCGCGATCGCGGTCCAGCAGACGCGCTTTGCGATTGATCTCGGTGGCGCCAACTCGCTCGAAGGCCTGCGTGCACTGTGGCGCGGGGTGACCAAATCCAATCCCGAGATCGCGGCGCTGCGGCCGATCATCATGATCAAGGAAGGCAACACCGGCCTCGGCATGCAGCTCCGCCTCGGCGCCGGCCCGCTCATCAACGCAGCAGCTGCGGCAAAACTCTGCGCCGGCCTCGCCGAGAACGACCGCCACTGCGAGACCACCGTGTTCGACGGTCAGCGGCTGTCGATGCGCGGCGGCCAGGAAAAGCAAGAGAAGACTCAGGATCGAGTTCAAGAGAAGAACTCAGACAAGAACCAGGACTCGGTGCCACAAGCCGAGACCGCCCCGGCGCCCGCGCCCGCCGCCAAGCCCGACAAGCATCGTCGCAGCTATTCCTCGAAACGCTCGTCGAAGCGCGAGGAGCCCGCGCCTGCTCCTGCGGCGCAGCCGGCCGCACAGCCGAAGCCGGAGACGGCGTCGGCGGGATCGACGCTGTCGTCGTTCTTCAGGCGGTAGACGCTCTGCGGCGGGAAGACCATCTCGCGGCTAACGTATCAAACGATACGGAGGTGCCCGACATAAAACGGCAGGATCCGCGACGAAGATGATTCGGAGCGGAGATGGCGGACGAGATGTTTCTGCGCGAGCACCTCGCGCTCATCCGCGAGTTGGCCGAACAGGCCGACCCCCATATCAGGAAGCGATTGCTGGCCTTGGCCGAAAAATACGAACGTCGGCTGAGAGACCAGAACCGGACGATACAAACTCGCCCTTGAGAGCTCATCGGCGCACGCAACCACCTACTCGATGCGCGCTTTTTCCTTCAGGTCACGAATGCGGTTGTCAGCCTCATCCTTCGACTGAACCAGTTCCGACCAATCCTCGACCCGAGCTTGCTTGCTCAGCCGCTTGAGTTCGTCCAGTTGCTCCTGAGTTGGCTTTTCCATGCTCGCTCCTTGTATGCAGCATGCGTTGCGCGGTCACACCGTTTCAAAACCTGCGCAGCCCCAGCCTGTTCCTGGATATCTTCGGGCCAGGCGCGGCCGCCTTGCTCCTCCCTTAACTGGCCGCGATCGACATAAATTCACCTTCCCTGTTGCCCGCTCGCGCCATCCCGACCATATTGCCGCCATGACAAAAAAGCCCTTCCGCCTCACGCCCTACCAGGTGCAGTTCCTGATCGTCGTCGGCTTCGCCAGCGTCGGCTATGCGCTCTATCTGCGCTACCTCGGAATCGAAAACTCGCAGGTCGGTCTCGCCTGCGACGCCGGGCTTCAGACCCTGGTCTGCAAGGCGCGCTCGGTCTCGACCGTGCTGTTCAAGAATTCGGTGTTCGGCATCGTCGCGCTGGTGGTGGCGACGCTCAACCTGATGCGGCCGTCGATCGTGCTGCTCACCGTCGGCATCATCGCCGCCGGCCTCGGCATCGTGCTCTACAATATCGTGCTGTCGGGCCTGGCGATCGGCCTGTTCATTCTTGGATTTGCTCGGCCCGCGCCCGCCACAGCGTGAGCGCGAACAAGAGATAAATCGCGCAGGTCCACAGCGACTGCCAATTGTCGCGGCCTTCGTTGAACAGCACATAGGCCGCCGACAGCGTCAGCACACCGGCGAACACCGACTCCGCGATGGGACGCTGGCCGATCTGCGGCCGGTTCAGCATCAACAGCGCGAACGGCACCACCGCCATCGTCAGCGAGGCGTAGGGGAAGTCGTGGTAGCGTGGGTCGAACACGAAGGCGAGCGCGGTCTGCGCCGCGATCACCGCCGTCACCGCCAGCGTCAGACCCAGCACGGCGGTGAGCTTCGACCATTTCCGGCCCTCGCGCGGACCGAGCAGATCGAGGAAGGTCGGAAGGCTGCGGCCAATCACCATCGCCTGCGCGCAGAAGATCGGCGACAGGATGCCGGCCGCGAGCAGCGTGCCCCAGAGCAGCCAGCCGCCGATGCCGTAGCTCTCGTAGTACATCTTGTCGGCGCCGATCCCGAGCAGGATGCCGGCCGAGGTCGCCGAGATCGCCACACCGAGCCATGCCGAGAAGCGCGGCGTCCAGGGCCTGCGCCGCAACGTCAGGCCGGCCACCGCGAACACCAGCACGCAGAGGCCCATGCCGGCGCCCATGTACCATTGCCAGTAAGGGAAATTGCTGATCGGCTGGCCCGGCGGATATTTCAGGCTCCGGCGCACCGAATCATAGAGGCCCCAATAGCCGCCGACGGTACCTTCCAACTTGCGCTTCCACGGCTGGTCGTAGGACTCGATCAGATTGACGCGGAATTTCTGCGCTTTCGCGAGACTCAGGATCTCCGAGACCACGCGCGCCTGGTTGGTGCGCGACGGCAGCGCGCCCTCGCGCATGCGGCCTTCGCTCGGCCAGCCGGTTTCGCCGATCAGGATCTCCTTGCCGGGAAATGCGACCGCCATGCGCTCGCGGATCTGTTCGACATGGGAAGCGGCAAACTTCGCCTTGACCGGGAAGTCCTCCCAATAGGGCAGGATGTGGATCGTGACGAAGTCGACGACGTCATAGATCTCGCGATTCCTGAGCCAGAACTCCCAGACATCGGCATAGGTGACGGGCACGCTGACCTGGGCCTTCACCGAGCGGATGATGGAGACGAGGTCTGCGGTCGTCATCTCGCCGCGCAGCAGCACCTCGTTGCCGACGATGATGCTGGTGATGATTCCGGGGAAATCCTTGGAAAGACGAATGGCGAGCGCGGCCTGCTCGAAATTCTTGGTGCGATTGCTGGAGAGCCAGATGCCCTGGAGCACTTTCAGCCCCCCGATCCGGGCCGCGATCGCCGGCACCTGGTCGAGCCCGTTCTCCATCGAATAGGTGCGGACGCAGTCGGTGATCTCCTTGAGCTGGCGCAGGTCCTGCTCGATCTGGTCGGCCTCGATATGGGTCCATGCGTTCAGCGGCGACTGCTCGCCGCGGAACGGCGCGTAGGAGACGCACTGGACCTTGTCGGCGGGATCGATCGGGGCGCGCGCGAGCGAGATCGGCGTGGCAAGCCACCACCACACGGCAGCGATCGCACCCAGTGAAACGAGCAGAAGCGCCAGTGGCGTACGAAGAGAAATCGGTTCCGTCCTCCGCGAAGGGCCGTCGATTACCTGCTAGCACGCCGTCTGCCAAGGGGGTGACTCCGTTATGGATCCATCCCTCCCCTGAGGAATTTACCTGCGGCCGTTCGACCGAGGCCTAGGATCGTGACTTTGCTGGACAAAATTCCAGATTCAGGCCATGGACTCGGGAGGACTTTTCCGCCGCATTGGAGACCCATTTGGACGCCATCACGCTGGCGCGTCCGCGAAGGTCCTGACGCGGACGGTCAGTGATATATTGGGGAATTCATGCGGCAACGGGTGTTCGAGTTACGAAATGCGGTCCTGCGGCAGTTCGCCGCCACCTTGGCCGTTTCTTCCCTTGTCATCCTGATGGGTATCGGCGCGGCCTCCGCCCAGAGCGGCACGCCCGCCCCGGACCAGAGCAAGGCAGCAGCCCAGCCCGCCGACGCGGCCAAGGATGCCGCCCAGAACCAGCGCCGCACCGACGAATTCGCCGAAGCAGCCCAGGTCATCAGCGGCCCCGCCGGCAACCCCGAATGCGTCTGGCTCGGCCGCCGCGTGGTGCGGCTGATGTGGCGGGATGACCTCGATACCGCATTCCGCCATCTCGACCTCTACGACCGCTTCGGCTGCCCCGGCGGCCACATCCAGGCTGCGTTCCGCTGCCTGACCCGCTTCGGCGGCCAGATCGATCCCAAGGTCGCCGAGACCCTGGATAGCCGTGTGCACGCTTGCTGGATCAACCCGGCGTCGCAGCCGCAGCAGGCGGCGGCCGCGGCCTCGCAGCCGGCCGCGCCGGCAGCGGGCAATGCGCAGCCGCAGCCGGCCGCGAGCCCCTCGCCGGCGGCAAGCCCGTCACCGACGCCCCCGAAATAGCCGCGATTGTTTCAGCCTCCGTTCAGGAACGATAGGCGATAGAGGCAATTGGCACTGCTGCGAATTCCGAAATGTGCATGCCCTCATATGGTCATGAGGCGATGACAGTTGTGAAACCGCGCGGCAGAGGTATGCTCCATTTGCCGCGGACTTGGTCGGATCTCGGGGTCGGATCCGCTTCCCTGCCCCCTCAGCCCCTTTTGGTTTAGCCGCGATGCGGGTTGTCGCCGCCGTTTTGTTGCTTGTGTCCGCGCTCCACGCCGGCCTCTGGGGAGTCTTGCGCGACAAGGAACCCGCGCCCGACTTCAAGGGCTTGCTGCCCAGTGTCTCCTACGCCCCGTTCGAGGGCTCGGCTCACCCCGACATCGACAACATCCCGTCGGTGGAGAAAATCCGCGCCGACCTGAAGACGCTGTCGACGATGACGCGCGCGATCCGGCTCTATTCGTCCACCGGCGGCGTGGAACTGGTGCCGCCGATCGCGGCCGAGTTCGGCCTCAAGGTTACCGTCGGCGCCTGGATCGACAAGGACAAGGATCGCAACGAGCGCGAGATCAAGGCCGCCATCGAACTCGCCCGCAAGAACAGCAACGTCAACGGCGTCGTCGTCGGCAACGAGGTGATCTACCGCGGCGAGCAGAAGGTCGAAGACCTCATCGAGATGATCAAGAAGGTCAAGGGCGCGGTCCGCGTCCCCGTGACCACCGGTGAAATCTGGAACATCTGGCGCGACAATCCCGACCTCGGCTCCAACGTCGACTTCATCGCCGCCCACGTGCTGCCTTATTGGGAAAATTTCCGCTCGGACCAGGCGGTCGATCAGGCCGTCGACCGCTACAATCTGCTGCGCAACCTGTTCCCCGGCAAGCGCATCGTGATTGCCGAGTTCGGCTGGCCGAGCGCGGGTTACAATTTGCGCAACGCCGACCCCGGTCCGTTCCAGCAGGCCCTGACCCTGCGCAACTTCGTCAGCCGCGCCGACGCCATCGGCATGGAATACAACATCGTCGAGGCCATCGATCAGCCCTGGAAATACTTCGAAGGCGGCGTCGGTCCGTACTGGGGCATCCTCGACGCCAGCCGCGAGCCGAAATTCGCCTGGACCGGCCCGGTGCAAAATCCCGACTATTGGAAGCTGATGGGTGTAGCCCTCCTGGTCGGAATCCTGCTGTCGCTGCCGATCCTGCGGCTGCAGCAGCCGACGGCGAAGCAGGCGTTCCTGCTGTCGGCCACCGCCAATGGCGTCGGCGCCTGGGCCGCCACCGTGTTCGCGTTCTGGAACGGGCACTATTTCATCTTCGGCTCCGCCTTCGCGCTCACGCTCGGCATGATCCTGCTTGTTCCCCTTGTGCTGATCGCGATGGCGCGCATCGACGAGATCGCCGCGGTCGCGTTCGGCCGGCCGCCGCAGCGGCTGCTCACGAAAGACAAGCCGCTCGAGGACGTGCCCGAGAATTATTGCCCGAAGGTCTCGATCCACATCCCCGCTTATTTCGAGCCGGTCGAGATGCTCAAACAGACGCTCGATGCGCTGTCGCGGCTGAACTATCCGAACTACGAATGCGTCGTCATCATCAACAACACGCCGGACCCTGCCTTCTGGCAGCCGATCCAGGATCATTGCCGCGCGCTCGGTGAACGCTTCAAGTTCATCAACGCCGAGAAGGTGCAGGGCTTCAAGGCCGGCGCGCTGCGCATCGCGATGGACCGCACTGCCGTCGACGCCGAGATCATCGGCATCCTCGATGCCGACTACGTCGTCGATCCCGACTGGCTGAAGGACCTCGTGCCGGCGTTCGCCGATCCCAGTGTCGGCCTGGTGCAGGCGCCGCAGGAACATCGCGACGGCGACCTCTCGATCATGCACTACATCATGAACGGCGAATATGCCGGGTTCTTCGACATCGGCATGGTCCAGCGCAACGAGACCAACGCCATCATCGTGCACGGCACGATGTGCCTGATCCGCCGCGCCGCGATGGACATGGCCGGCGGCTGGTCGTCCGACACGATCTGCGAGGACTCGGATCTCGGCCTTTCGATCCAGCAGCTCGGCTGGACCACGCACTACACCAACCACCGCTACGGCCAGGGCCTGCTCCCCGACACCTACGAGGCCTTCAAGAAGCAGCGTCACCGCTGGGCCTATGGCGGCCTTCAGATCGTCAAGAAGCACTGGCGGAACTTCCTGCCGGGACGAAGCCGGCTGACGCCCGACCAGAAGCGCGAATATGGCCTCGGCTGGCTGAACTGGCTGGGTGCCGAAAGCCTCGGCGTGGTCGTGGCGCTGCTCAACCTCGTCTGGGTGCCGATCGTCGCCTTCGCCGACATCGCCATCCCCGACAAGATTTTGACGTTGCCGATCATCGGCGCCTTCATCGTCTCGCTCGCGCATTTTTTGTCGATGTACCGCGCGCGCGTCGCCATCAAGCCCGGCCAGATGCTGGGCGCGATGATCGCGGCGATGAGCGTGCAGTGGACGGTGTCGCGCGCGGTGGCGCAAGGATTGATCACCGAGCACATCGCGTTCGCGCGCACGTCCAAGGGCGGCCTGTCCAGGATGTCGATCGAGTTCCAGGCGTTCTGGGAGGCCGTGATCGGCGCCCTGCTCCTGATCGGCGCCGGCGTGCTGGTGGCCTCCAACAGCTATCGCCAGATCACCGAGATCTACATCTTCGCCGGCGTGCTGGTGCTCCAAAGCCTGCCGTTCCTGGCTGCGGTCGCCATCGCCATCCTCGAGCTCAGCCGCATCAACTCGTTCCAATTCTGGCGCGACAGCGCGATCCGCACCGCCGAGCTGATCGGCCTGCGCCCGGTCGCGCTGCCGACCCCCGCCGGCACGCCGCAGCAATTGCCGGTGCCCAGCGAAGTGCGGCGGGAAGCGAACTGACAGGGCCCCGAACGCGGCATCCGGCCCATGGGCGGATGTCGCGGCTTCTTCGGCGTGGATGACGGCCGCCATTCCGGTTGAGAATCCCGGCTCAAGCATTGGAAACGGCGAGCGAATTCCCGCCGTTGCCTTCAAGTTCGGCACCCTCGCCTGCTATTGACCTCCGCGCCCCATCCCCCTACACAGCGCGGGCCGAAAGCATGATCCGGAAAAAGCCGGTTTTTCCGCAACGCTTGCGTCGATGTGGCGGCAAGACATGCTTTTCCAAATGTCCGAAGACGATGGCGATCTCTTTGAAGCCATCAGCGGCCATGGGAGCGCGTAGCTCAGCCGGTAGAGCACGTGACTTTTAATCACGGGGTCCTGGGTTCGAGCCCCAGCGCGCTCACCACATTAAGCAATTACTTACGCCGAGACGACGCGCTCCGATAAGACTGTCTGTCGGCAGTTCGGTTGCCGGTGTAGCACGCGCGGCGCTTCGATGCCCCCTCTGCACCGCGCGCGGCGGGCGCGCCGCGGACATGAGGCCCGACTGGACGGCAAAAGTCCTGCATCGGTGATCGCTGCCCCGTCGCTCTGTGACTATCGCCGGAATGAATGCTCGATCTCGCGCAGCATTGCCAAGACCCGGTCAGTATACCGCCCGTAGGACAACTGCTGGTCTGCGAGACTCGCCGCCGCCAGGACGAGAGCAGCTATGGCCACGCCCTTGATCATGGGCCTTTCCGCTTTTGCGTCACCAGTCGCAATGGAATGTTGTGCAAATTCGCGCGGCCTCGCACCGCTGGTTCTGTTCTGCCCAACGCCTGCGCGATCTCGTCGGGTCGGTGCCCAGCCGCCGCCATCGCCAGCAGTTGTTGATGCTCCTCCGGTGTCCACCTCCGGATCAACGGATAGCGTGACTGTGCCATCGCCCGGCGTCCCCAGCCTGTTGCCAGTTTATCCTCGGCTGCATTTGCTGAGTCGCGCTTTAACCTATGATAGCCAACCCTCGCAGGACGGGGGCGAGCGGATTGCGCCGGACTGGCGCGTCCACAGGGCCAGGGCTTGGACGTAGGCTCCACGGCGGCGTAAGCCGGTAGTTTTCCGGGCTGTAGATTTTCGCCGGTCTTAATAATTCTGGCGAATGATTGCTCCGATGATTGGAGACCTCGACCATCAAGCAGAAGCCATCGCCGCGATGCAGAAGGCGATCGCCGCGACCTGTCCCGCCGAGCGGTTGAAGTGGTTGCGGACCGCCTTGGCCTGGAAGGACCTTGCAAGCTTGGCGAAGGGCAAGGCGGCAGCCTGAAGGTCACAGCCAACCCCTGCTAGCCGCTCAAGATCTCGCGCAGTTTTCGATCGTCTTCCCGAGTGCGGAGCGGAGAACCGGCTTCTCCAATCGGGGACATTGCGGAAGCCAACTGACAATCCATCGGATGTGTGGCTGGTCAGGAAGAAAAATGGCAAGCCGCGACCACGAGTGATCTCCGCCACCAGTTCGGTCGTTTCATCGCCAAGCCTCAGGTCGAGAATGGCCAAATCGAAGTCAGCCACCCGCGCGACTTCGATTGCTTCCTTCAGGGTGCCTGCTTCGGCGACGACTTCGCGACCCAACTCCTCCAGCATGTCGCAGACCATCATACGGATGACGGATCAGCGCGACGTCCTCCACGACCAAGATTGAGAGTGCGCCCATGCTTCGTCTCGTTGGCCTGATGTCAATGTATGTCGCGTCATGCGGCCCGGCAGTTCCTGGGGCCTCCGCACCCTCTTATGTTCACTTTCGGACACATTTTGGGGAAACGAAGCCGGGCAACATTGTAGGTCAGCCATCGGAGACGGAGTAAACATGACAGCGCCGCCGCCTCTCATCCTGGTGGTTGAGGATGAATATCCATTGCAGGCGGTGGTCGAGGAAGCCCTGCTGGAGGCAGGCTTCGCGACTGATATCCTGTCGTCTGCCGAGGAAGCTCTGACTCTCTTCAGAAGCGGTATGAAGGAGTACCGGGCGCTCGTCGCGGATGTAAACCTCAAGGGCAGGCTCAGCGGCTGGGACTTGGCCAGACAGGTCAGAGAACGAGAGCCGACGTTGCCCATAGTCTACATGACCGGTGGCGTGGCGGACGATTGGGGCTCGCAAGGGGTTCCAAGCAGCATCTTGTTGCAGAAGCCGTTCGCGCCGGCCCAGCTCATCACTGCGGTTTCGCAGCTCCTCAATCACGTCACTCGTGAGTAAAACCGCCGTCACCCATTCACTGGCTCTAGTAGCCGGCCACCATCCCAAGCGTGGCGGCGGGAACCAAGCTCGGCAATGAAAGTTTTTCATCTCAGGTGGCCGTTCAGGCTTTGCCTGCAATGACGCAGGATATCTTCATGTGCGGCAAATGCGATGAAATCGACGAGAAGATCGCGCACCATAGCCGGTTGTTGTCTCTTATTACTGACAAGATCGCGAGAGACGGCATCGCCGGCTTGATCGAGGAAATGAAGACGGAGAAAGCTGCACTTCATCCCGAACCAGAGGAGAAGTAACAGTGCACTCGCTGCCGAGCCAAGTTTTGCACGGAGCCTTTCGTCCGGATTTCAGGCATGCCGCGCTATTTTTTCCACGTCCGGGGTGTTGAACCGAGCACTGACCCTGAAGGCGAAGACCTGCCGGACGCTGAAGCGACCTGGCGAGAGGCCACGGTTTTTGCCGCCGACCTTCTGAAGAACATGCAGGGTCGACTTGAACCGGGCCACGAATGGCACCTGGAGGTCACCGACGAGGCCGGAACGTCGATCTTCAACATCTACATCAGCGCGCAGAACGGGCGATAGCCTCACTCTGTTGGAGGGGTTTGGCCGGAACGATCCCACGGCCGGGCGATTGCCTTTTTGAGTAGGAGTTGCGTCATGCGTCATGCGCCGTCGATTGTGCCCCTGGATCGGCTCGACCGTGAGATTTACCTGGTGCTGGAAGACTTCGGCGCGCGCGCCGGCTGCTCCTGGCGCGAGACCGACGAGCAGGACACCGATGTCGAGACCATCATCCGCGACCTACTCTCCGGGCAGTACGCCTATCCCGTCCGTATTGTCGCCTTCAACGCGATCGAGGGCTGGTCTCGCGATGCCACCAGCGAGATCGCAGATGAGCTTGCGGTGCGTGTCAGGGGTAGCGAGATCACGCCGGCCTTGCAGGCCTTCATCCAGGCAAATGCTTCCCGACCTTTTGCTGTACAACTGGCGCTCCCTCTACGGGGAGCCGCCTGACAGCAAATCTGCGATCACGATGTTGCGTGGGATTGATGCGATGACAGTGCGTTAAACAGGCACAATTATCGAAGGTTAGCGCTTCCCTTTGGCTTTATTTTTTGGTACCAAAATAAATGAAACCAGCAAAAAAGATTCGTGCCAAAAAACATCGCGGCCGCCCCGCGACTGGTCAGGGCGTCCAGATCGGCACGCGCTGGCCGGAATCGACTGTCGCTCAGATCGACGCATGGGCGTCGGGACAGCAAGACACTCCCGCTCGTTCTGAATCCATCCGTCGGCTGGTCGAGATTGGCTTGGGCAAATCCGCCCCTGCCCTCACGGTTACGTCTGCCGCCAAGGCCTCGTCCGAGCGGGCTCGGGAAATGGCGGGCAGCGCGATCGACAAGCTCAAAGACAACAAAGCGAGCCCGGATGACCAGGCCAGCCGCAAGCGGCGGCTCGTCAAGGGACCCGAGGAATTCCAGAACGTTCGACGCGACCGGCCAAATCGAAAATGAATTGACCGGCGCCCGCTTGGTCAATCTCGCCCGAAGGCAGAAAGCAAATGATCAAACCCAAACGGTCCGCCGCGCAACAACTGGCGGATGAAGCCGAACGAAGGACCCTCAATCCGATAGGATCGAGACAGACGATAGCCGACAGTCAAGCCACGCCGGAGTTTCAGGAAAACCTGAAACGCCTGAAGTCCGAGCGGCTGGAGCGTGAGGCTCGACTGAATCCGAAGCGCAAGGTCTGATTTGGGCTGATCCAGCTTTCGCCTCGCCTCGCCTGGTGGGGCCGGTCAGGCGAACGAGCCGCGTCGGATGGAGGGTGCAGAAGGTCATGGGAATGTTGAATCGTCGGTGGATGATCTTCCTGTTGGTTTCCGTGGTGATTGTTTGCTCGATCTTCGCAGGCGCTCGATACTATCTAAGCAAATGCCATGGCATGGATGCGTGCGCGGCCGCCGAAGCCGAGAGCCACGAGCGCGACAAGCCAACCGAGCCACAATAGTTTTCGGGTGAAAAGCCGGCCTGCAATAGCGGCTCCGGAGCCGCGGCGGGTGCAAGGTCGAAGGTGCTGATCCACCGTTTTACAACCTGGGGAAAACTCCCTGCAGGTCAGCGCGCCTGCATTTTCCGAATCGCCTGTGCGTGCTCGCTGCCTCAGTATGTTCTTCTTGTGGGGGGGCGCGTGAGCCAGTTTTTGTCCGTGCTGCTGTTGGCGACCGCCATGACTCTGACCCTGTGCTTCGGGGTGGCGGCGTGGCGCCAATCCGCTGTGAGAGACGTCGATATCACTGCCACCATTCCCCATCAGGAAAACGGCTGGCGAGCGAGGCCGACGAACTAAAGCACCTTCCGTTGCGCTATCCACCGTAGTTCTAACAGTTCGATGAACGGTCTCTTGATCTTGCGCTTGGGCCTGTACCCATAACTGGGTACGCGTGAATGCCAGCGGCCGCTGATCGTAGCAATCAACGACCATGTCGAGCAGATCACCGGTAACGGACAAAGCTGCACGCACCGCACCACCGCTGCCGATGAAGCGCCGGCGAATTTCGCGAACGAAAGTCAGAAGACCGCGACGGCGGACTACACCACGCCGCCGAAGTCGATGCCTTCCTTGGCGAGCGCCTCGGCTTCCTCGGCGGACGCTGTCGGCTTCGTCTCGAGGTAGGGACGCTCAGTCGCCGGCAGAATGGTGCGAATGTTCTGGCCGTCTGTCCGCGTGATGCGAGCAACCCAGCGCTTGGGGCCGTGCTCAACTTGCTCGATATGGTACTGCTTGTACGTAATCATGACTCACGGACGCAACTGACGCTGGCGGAAGGTTCCCTTTATATCCAACGGGACGCCTCCGGACAACGATTTCTTAGAGTGAGGTTAAGATCGCCGGCGTGAACCCGTTCAGCGATCATTCAGCCGCTCAGTCGTAGGCATATTGCGATTGGGAGAATATCCGATGATCGGTGCAGTCGTCGCAACCTTGCTGGCTCTACAGCTCGGTGAGGTTCATCAGGTTCAATACCGTGTCCCTGTACACCCACCGCCGTGCGGCAACGGCTGGGACGTCGGCGCCCGCGACGGCATGTGCTACCCCAACGGCTACTTGCCGCCGCAAGAACAGGCCGCTCGGCAATACTATGGTGGCGGCAGAGGCTCTGGCCACTATCCCGTTCCTTGCGGACACGGTGCCGATATCGATACCCGCGACGGCCAGTGCTACCCGAACGGAACGGTTCCGCCGCAGTTTCAACAGGGCCGGCAAGGCTATTACGGCGATGATTATTACGAGCGCCGTCCACGGCGCCGTTACTATTGAACGGCCCCTCGGGGTAAGCCCGCGGGCCCCTAATAATCCTTCTTCGGATCCGTGGTGACGGTGCCGGACTGCACTGTCACCTGCATTCCGTAATTCCAAGTCGGGCAAAAGCCCCGCTCGCGTGAGCCCGCCAAGTGAGCGCGGACATGGTCCCAGATCACTTGGTCCCAGGTGACTTGCCTGGCCCTAGCTTCAGCTCTCCGGGGCCGAAACTGTAGCAGGCACGCTCAGCGGCGCTCCTCCAACTGAAACGGGACCTACAGATTTCGACTGCCGGGCGAGCCGCTTGCGGATCGCTGCGGACAGTCCGTAGCGCGCATGCGCTCTTCGAACGGAGGACGTGACGTCCGACATCATGGCATTTTGCAGCGAGTCGATCTTCGCAATCAGAGTGGACAGCTGGGAGGATACCTTCTTCACATCGACGCGTTCGTCCGTGATGCTCTGTCGCAGCGAAAGCAGCACCATGGAATCGGCCTGCAACACAGCCGCGTTTTGCTGCAGTGCCTGGTTGCTCTCCTGCAGCGAAGCCGTGTGTTGCTGCTGGGTCGACTGAATATCCTTCAAGGCAGCGACAACCGGATCCGGCTTTGCCACTGAAGCCTCTTGCCGCGGTAGCAGATCAGCCAGGCTGCTCAGGTTCAGCGATGGCAGGCCCGACGGCCATGTGTAGATCGCCGCCGCGCCGTTGATGGCCAGGGCACACACCGACAGCGCCATGACCGACGTGCGGCTCGACCGCTTGATCGGTTCTGGAGCATCCAAGCTTGCTGGTTCGTCGGCCGCGATGGCCGCAGCCAGTGCTGCAGGGTCGAGCTGTTCGACAAGGCCTTGCGTTTCGAAAGTCGTGGTCATGGCATTGACCCCAAATGAGCGAGCAACAGGAAGCCGTCGCCGGAACGTCCTCGCGACGGCTCCCTTACGCAGCACCCATCTACAACTGTCTAAAATTGTGGGCTTTTCAGCTTAATTCCACGTTAGCGGCCGCGGCCTGCTGCAGACCCCACCACCCCGGCCGACTACGGGGGCGTACGACAGACATGACACGCAGGCCGGCGCGAGAGCTCCTCCCGATCCCGGGAAGCCGCCGCGTCCCGAAGCGGATTTTCCGAAGTTGGCAAACTACCCCTGTTTTGCCCGACGAGTCAACGGCGTCTCCGCCGGATGCAACCGCCGTGTGCCAAAAAGAAAGCGTTGCGCCAGCGGGACTTAGCTACTGTGCATGGGGTTGTTTTCGCGATTTTAGCCACCGCCTGCTCCTGCGCCGGCCCCCTGTCCCAAAAGCCGCGAGACAACCCGCTCAAAAAGTGTAGGATTCGACAAAACAGGGAGGAACGGCATGTTTGAAATCAGCGGTTTCGACACGGCAGGAATCGTCAGCCTCAAGCGGCTGTCACTCACCGCCGCCCTCAAGAAGGCCAAGGAGCTTATTGCTGACGGGTGCTGGGGCGTTCAGGTGATTGGTCCAGGTGGCCAGGTCTACACCTCGTTCGAGGAGCAAGCCGCGTAGCCGCCCGCCTTCGGCATCAATCTTCGGCATCATTCGGAAAGCACCCGACCGATCGCGCGCCGCGCGCTCTGGCCGTTACGGTGATCGACGTGAAAACCCCAGCGCCTGGTGGAGCGCTGGGGCGTTTCAAAATATCAATTGGTGAAGCAATGAGGCCTTCGTAGCAGCGATCCCGACCATCGCTTGTGAACTGCTTCACACGTCCTTCGATCTTTCCACACCTTGCTGAGGCTCAACTGCCGCGCGCCGTGCCGTTGCCAATCAACTCGTTTGGGAGCACGCTCTCTCCAGGCGCGCAGACGCCGCTCAGGGAGAAAGCCATGAAGGACACGGGCCTGGATCATCGCCACCGCGACAAGGATGGCGCGATCAGCAAGAAGCACGGCAACACGCTGGTCGGTACGTTGCGCAAGATCTACGGCAAGGGTTTTGCCGCCGGTTATCCAGATACGACTGAACTCAGCGAGGTCTTGCACCAGCTGAACGAGACATCGCTGAGCCAGTTGCGTCGCGATCACGACACCGGGCATCTCGGCCACAAGATCGACCACGTCCCGAAGTGACGGCCTCCCCTCGTCCCAACTTCAGGTGGTTGAAATCAACTTCGCTGCCGGGTGTCTCGGCGAATTTGCCGTTTGAGCCCTCGCCGCCCGAGCGCTAGAATGAGCCTTTTAATGGAGGCTCATTTGAAACAGCTCATTGTCATCACCGCCATTGCCCTCGCCGTGACGGCTCCCGCCCGCTCGCAGGCCCTCGTCGATCCCAACAAGGTCGCTCCCGAATATCGCGAGGCGGCCGAGAAGCGGCGGGCCGAGCAGATGCGGCAGCGCGAATGCGCGCTGAAGGCAGATCTCGAGAAGGTGCTGCCCAGGGATCGCACCGTCTACCTCAACCATTGCCTGGACACGATGGCGGCCAAGCAATAGGCGGCTGTTTCAAGCGGCTTGAAGTGCCGGACGCGTTCAAGCTTTCTTCAGACATTTGGGATCATCTGACGATCCATTTCCATCAGTCATTGTCGATCGACCGCGCATGAGTTTCGTCCAGATTCAGTGCACGCGCTGCAAGACCGTGTTCCGCGACCGCGCGGGACGGTTGCAGGACGGCTATTCCAGGCAATGTCCGAGCTGCGAGGTGGTGCTGTTCTTCGCGGAGGATTCGCCGAACCCTCAGGTCAAGCAGGCCATGAAGCGCGCGCGCAAGGTTCGCAAGGAGCAGCGCGAAACCGAAATGGCCAGGGTGTCCGCGCCGCAACCGCGCGCCAATTTTTCGCGGGCCCACACCGGACGGATACAGCTCTCGTCGGAGGACGACGGGGACTAGCTCACCCACGCTTCCGCGGAAACAGGCGGTCGCGGATATAGCGCGAGGTCGGCGTCAGGCGGATGCCGCGCGGCTTCTGCCAGACGGCGCGATCGATCTCGTTCTTGTCGCCAATCGCGAGCCTGCCCTTGGCGCCCTTGGCGATGAATATCGCGTCGCTCATCTTGCGGCCGGAGCGCTTGTTCCTGGCCGTCACTTCCTTCCAGAGGCTGATCCGGCCGAGCTTCAGCTTGGGCAGCTCTTCCTTGATCTCCCGCCGCAGGCAGTCCTTGTCGGACTCGCGCGCGCGCTTGCGGCCGCCCGGGAACATCCACAGGCCGTCCGACCGGCGCCTGACCAACAATACCTTGCCGCGCTTGGCGGCGACCAGCTTGGAAGACTTCGCCATGTCCGCCGTAATCGAGAACAGAATCGAGCCCATGGTAACTTGTCTAGTCGGATAGACAAGTTCCGTGGACCTTGATCACACGGGGCTAAGGCCGCCAGGTCTGATTGACTCCGGCAGGCAGGCCGATCCGCCGTTCGAGGGGGCCGGATCAGACCTCGCCCGTCGCTGTCCCCGCCCTCGACCCCGCCTCTGCCCGGTCCTCCGTCCTGATCCAGGCCATCATCATCTCCCAGGCCACCGACAGGATGATCGGGCCGATGAACAGGCCGACGATGCCGTGGGCCAGCGTGCCGCCGATCACGCCGACGAAGATGACGATGGTCGGCGTGGTCAGGCCGCGCCCCATCACCAGCGGCTTCAACATGGTGTCGAGGAAGCCGACGACGACGAGAAACACGGTGAGCAGCAGCGCGGTAGTGACGTCCTTGGCGGTCCAGATCCAGATGATCACCGGCAGCAGCACCAGGAACGCGCCGATCTGCACGATCGAGAGCAGCAGCACGATGAAGGCGAGCAAGCCTGCGCTCGGCACCGCGGCAAGCTTGAAGCCGATGCCGGCGAGCAATGCCTGCACGATCGCGACGCCGATCACGCCTTGCGCCACGGCACGGATGGTCGCCCCCGCGAGCCCCAGGAAATGCTCGCTCTGTTCGGGCACGATGCGAAACAAGAAGCCGCGGCCGGCCGCAACCAGCCTTGGCCCGTGCGGAAACAGGAAGCCGGCCACGAACACCGAGACCAGGAACTGCAGCGTGCCGACACCGGCGTCACCCGCGAGCCCAAGCAACGGTCCCGCCAGCGGCTGGAGATACGGCGCCACCTCGCGCAGCACCGCGCGGATGTTGTTGTAGGCCTGCTCCCACAAATCGAATAGCCAGGGGCCAACGAGCGGCCACGATTTGAGCTGCTCCGGCGCCGACTGAAGCGCGAGGTCGCCGGTGCCGAGCTGGTGCGCCAGCTCGCGCACGCCGTCCACTGCGCTGATGCCGAGCCAGGTCGCAGGACCGATGACGATGCCGAGCGTGATCAGGGTCAGGATCGCCGCTGCGGTCTTGGGCCGGCCGCCCAGGATCTTCGCGACCCAGCTGAAGGCCGGGTAGAACGCGACCGCGAGCACGCCGCTCCAGGCAAGGATCGGCACGAAGGGGCGGATGATCAGGAAGGTCCAGATGATCAGCAGGCCGAGCAGGCCGACGCGGATCACGAGCTGGATGATGTCCTCGCCCGTCAGGAGCTGACGCAGACTTTTCACGGGCACGGCTTTCCTTGCGGCATTGACGCGGGTTCCGCCACTTGCGCGGCCCAGCGTTATTGCCAGCCGCGCACCCGGCGTCAAGGCGACGGGGCCGGCCCGAGCCGGTGATTAGGAACGCATCGGGCCATTCGGCATTCCGAGACGATGGCACGCCGCCCCAGAGAGCCCGTCGCACACGCAGGCATTCACCGCGGCGTGCACTTTTCGCTGAAGCCAAACGCGGCACCGGGCTATTGGCGCTACGCCTATGCCGTCGGCGACAGGGCCCGCTGCGGGCGCGTGCAAGGCAGGCTGCCGTTGCTCGCCATCAGGCGCGTACAGATGCGCATCGACCGGGACATGCGGAGCAACCGGACCGGCGATTGATCTTGCGACAGCGCCGCGCGCGGCGAGCGCGCCGGCAAGGCCGGCAACCGGATGCCGGCTTGGCTAACGACGATTAACCGGATTTCAGCCGACCGGTTTACGCCGTTGCAAAGGCGGGCACCTAGGCTTCCGTCGAGGTCCCCCAAACCACTTTCGGTGCAATGGCCAATAGCATCTGGACGATCGAAGAATTCACCTGCCCGGGTTGCAGCATGAACTACACCGCGACAAGGGAGGAGCACGCCGAAGCGCATTCCGGCAGCTTCAAGTGCAGCATCTGCAGCGGCGTGGTGCACACCTGGTCCGGCAAGCATCATTTCTTCGGCTGGGAAGCGGTGAAGGCCAAGCCACCCGTGTTCGGAAGACGCTGGGCCGGAGCGGGCTGGTAGACCGCTTCCAGCGGACCCAGACCAGCTACTCCCGTCAACGCTGCCTGCCCGAACTGCGGCTTCTGCTACTCTGCGGCACCGGTTAACATCCGCGCCCCGCAACTGAAGCCGACACGCAATGACCTCACCCTTCGTTCCCCAGATCGCCCTTTACCGCGGCTGGCTCGCCGAACAGCGCGGCCTTACCTTCGCCAGCTACGAGGAGATGCGGCAATGGTCGGTGCGCGATCTCGACGGGTTCTGGCGCAGCATCTGGGACTATTACGATCTGCAATCGCCAACGCCGTTTGCGGCCGTGATCACCGAGCGCAAGATGCCCGGCGCGGTCTGGTTTCCCGGCGCCCAGGTCAACTATGCTCGGCAGGTGTTCCGCCATGTGGATGCGGCCGACGCCGCCGGCCTGCCCGCGATCGTCAGTTCCGGCGAGGACGGCAGGCTTTGCGAGACGAGCTGGCCGGAGCTGCGGCGCAAGGCGGCTGCCCTCGCGCTGCATCTGAAAGAAAAAGGCATCAGGCCCGGCGACCGGGTCGCCGCCTATCTGCCCAACATCCCCGAGACCATCATCGCATTCCTGGCGAGCGCCAGCATCGGCGCGATCTGGAGCGTGTGCGCGCCCGACATGGCCGCACCCGCCGTGATCGACCGCTTCAAGCAGATCGAACCGAAAGTGCTGATCGCCTGCGACGCAGTCACCTATGCCGGACGCCGGCACGATCGCAAAGACGTCCTCGCCGAGCTGCGGCGATCGCTGCCGACGGTCGAGCACGTCATTCTGCACAGCGACGCCGCCGCGCGCCCAGCGGCGGACGCCCTGCTCTCCGACATTGTCGCAGCAACGGGCGCCGCGATCGACGCGTTCGAGCCAGCGTGGCTGCCGTTCGATCATCCGCTCTGGATCGTCTATTCCAGCGGCACCACCGGTCTGCCGAAGCCGATCGTGCACGGCCATGGCGGCATCGTCATCGTGGTGCTGGCGCTGCTGGGATTGCACAACGATCTCGGCTGCTCCTACCACGAGAACTCGTTCGGCGAGCGCTATCACTGGTACTCTTCGACGGGCTGGATCATGTGGAACAGCCAGATCGGCGGCCTGCTCAGCGGCACCACCTGTTGCATCTTCGACGGCAGCCCCGGCGGAGCCAAGGACAAGCCGGACTGGACCACGTTGTGGCGCTTCGTCGCGCAATCCAAAACGACCTTCTTCGGGGCGGGCGCCGCGTTCTTCGCCAACTGCGCCAAAGCCGAGGTCGACCTCACCGCCGCCGGTGATCTCTCACAGCTTCGATGTCTCGGCTCGACCGGCTCTCCGCTGAGCGCCGACACGCAAGCCTGGTTCAACGACCGCTTCGCGGCGCTCGCGAAGATCAACGGCAGCAAGGCGCAGGCCGATATCTGGTGGGCCAACATCTCCGGCGGCACCGATTTCGCCGGCGCCTTCATTGGCGGCAATCGCGAACTGCCGCAGACGCCGGGCGCGATGCAGTGCCGTCTGCTGGGTGCCGCCGTGGAAGCCTTCGACGAACAGGGCCGCGCCGTCATCGGCGAGGTGGGCGAGCTCGTCTGCACCGAGCCGATGCCGTCGATGCCGCTCTATTTCTGGAACGACAAGGGCGATGCGCGCTATCGCGCGAGCTATTTCGAGACCTATCCGGACAATTTCGACGGCAGCGGCCGCGGGCCGGTGTGGCGGCATGGCGACTGGCTCAAGGTCGACCCGGACGGCTCCTGCATCATCTATGGCCGCAGCGATGCCACCATCAACCGGCATGGTCTGCGCATGGGCACGAGCGAACTCTACTCCGCGATCGAGGCGTTGCCGGAGGTGCTGGATTCCCTCGTCGTCGATCTCGAATATCTCGGCCGTGACAGCTACATGCCGCTGTTCGTGGTGCTGCGCGAAGGCGTCGCCTTCGACGGCGCGATGCGGGCGAGGATCAACAAGGCGATCGAGGCAGGCCTCTCCCGCCGCTTCCTGCCCAACGAGATTTTTGCGGTCGCCGAGATCCCGCGCACGCTCTCGGGCAAGAAGCAGGAGCTGCCGATCAAGAAGCTGCTGCTCGGCCAGCCCGTCGAGAAGGTCATCAACCGGGAGGCGATGGCCAATCCCGCCTGCCTCGACTGGTACCTTGCCTTTGCACGCGACTATCTGGCGCGGAGGGGGATCTGAGGGGAGATCGCCCCAATTGCGCCGATGCCGTTTGGACTCCGTTCACCGATCGCCGCTAGAGCAGGATGGATCTTCCGAAAACGAACGCGCGCCATGGCCGACCTCAACGCCGTCCTCACCAGGCTCAACGACCGTCTGCTCCGCCTCGAGGGCGAGCTGTTCGTGCTGCGCTCGCTGGCCCGCGCAACGCTGACGGCGGGCGATGACCACGCGGCGCGAATGCGCAAGCTGGTCGAGGCTGCAAAGGTCGCGCTCGACGATGAGGCCACCCGCCCCCTCGACAAGCCGACGCGCAAATATATCGATGCGGCGACCGCGCTGGTGGAGGAATTGCTGGTCGAGCCGACTCAGGCACGGCCGTTGTTCACCGTCATCGACGGCGGCCGGCGCGACTGAGCGTCAAATTGGCTGACCGTCGTCCGTCGCAGCGATATCGCCTGACTTGAGCCGGCTGAGGCCGGCTTCGATGATCGAGATCTCCTCGTCGATCTGACCGATCGGCAGGCTGAAGTCGTAGCCGGACCTGCTCTTCAGATCGACCGCAAGCCGCTGTCTGTGCATCATCAGCTCGTCAAGGCCGCGCCGGTTGTTCAGCCGGACATAGACGTCGACGATCTGCTCAATCGCGCTCGGCATGAAATCGGTCCCGGCGAAAAAGCCCGCACGGCGCACCCACGCCGGCGGGACGATCTCGGTGTCGCGGTACGCAATACAAATCCGCGACGGATTCGTCGATACGCCAAGCTGGTTGAGATCATGTTACCGTCAGATGATTTCGTGATGGCCGCGCATGAAAAAGCCGCTGGCGATCATGCCAGCGGCCAAATCCGGGTTCGAAAACGGATACGGGTTGAAATGTCGCCAGCCCCGGTTGGTCCACGTTCTACCGGCAAATCCTGGATCTCTGTGTTAAAAACGAAACACAGGAACAGGCCTATCTCTAATCGCCGCCCGACCGTGGCGGTGTGGCACGGCTAGTCTGTGACGCAGAAATAGTTGCGCGGCAGCCTGCGGTAGGCGCTGTAGCGGTAATGCGGCCGGTACGCGTAGCCGCGATAGAGTGCCGGCGGCTCCTGGCCGTAATAGGCGCCGTGATAGAAATTGATGACCGGCCCTTCCGCGCAGCGATAGGTGTCCCAGGTCGGACCGATGAAGGGCGCCACACCAACCTCAGGCGGAACCACCGGATAGGGCTGTCCGCCGGCGCGCGCCGGAGGGGTTGCGACCAGGGCCGCGAGAAGGACAAACCACGCGCTTCGCATGCGTTCGCTCCGAGCCGATGCCATCCGCGTATGGAAGCACCGGACCGGCCGACGCCGCAATCGCGGAATTCATCGCGCAGCCTCGCTCGGTGCATTGTTGATAACCGGCGCAAACGCAGTGCGGGTGGTGACAGGACGTCCGGACGTGTTATCGGGAGATGACGCAGTTGCGAGACGGATCGGACACCCATGCGCATTACCCTCGTCGGCTCCCGCCATTTCGGCGTGACCACCCTGAACATGCTCCGGGAGCACGGTGTCTCGATCGTGCGGGTTGTGGTGGCCGACGCCGAGGATCGTCTCGCCGCGACGGCCAAGGCGGCGGGCATCGAAGTCGTGGTCCAGGCCAATCCCAAGCTGGTGGTGGCCTCCGAGATCGCCCCCGACACCGATCTGATCGTCACCGCGCACAGCCACGCCCGGATCGGCAAGGACGCGCTCGAGGCCGCGAAGCTGGGTGGGATCGGCTATCATCCCTCGCTGCTGCCGCGTCACCGCGGCAAGGCGGCCGTGGAATGGACCATCAAGGAAGGCGACCCGATCGCCGGCGGCACGATCTACCACCTCGCCGACCGCATGGACGCCGGCGCCATCGCGGCCCAGGAGTGGTGCTTCGTCAAGAAGGGCGAGACGGCGCGGGAGCTGTGGGAGCGCGCGCTCGCCCCGCTCGGGCTCAAATTGCTGGCCGACGTGATCGATTATGCCAAGGTCCACAAGGCGCTGCCGGCGAAGACTCAGGACGAGCAGTTCGCGACCTCGGCGCCAAGCCTTTCCTAAGGCCCTCTCCTGAGTCGCTGTCCCGACGTTTACCCTTAACGTGAAGGGGCGTTGATTTTGCTTCGAAAATTGCAGCCGGAAACCCAAATAAACCATTGTTCCCACAGGAACAATTTTCGATTTGGCACCGCACCAAATTTCCGTCACATTTGGCCCGAATAACGGTCAGCATATCAGACAAATTCAAGGACGGATTTTATGCGTTTTGCTCGCATTGCGGCGTTCTGTGCCGCTTCAGTTTTCACCCTCGCCGCGCCCGCTTTCGCCCAGACTCCCTATGACGGCAACTGGCAGGTCACCATCGTCACCAAGAGCGGTTCCTGCGAGCCGACCGCAAGCTCCTTGCTGACGGTTGCCGACGGCAAGATCACCGCGCCGGGCGCTAACGTTTCCGGCACCATCGGCAGCGGGGGACTTGTGAAAGTTTCGATCAATGGTGCATATGCCAACGGTCAACTCAGCGGCAACGCCGGATCGGGGAAGTGGAATGGAGCATCTGCAGGCATACCGTGCAGCGGGCGGTGGGAAGCATCGCGCCAATAGAAGAATCGTGACCAGCGGTCTGGGCCAGCGGCTCCTGATTGCGGCTGCCGTCATGTTTGCGGCCGGAATTGCCAATTCCGAGAGCAAGGCCCAGTCGGGCCCGTTTGCCCCGCTGGCAGGCAGCTGGAGCGGCTCGGGAACGGTCACGTTGGACGACGGCTCGACCGAGCGGATCCGCTGCCGGGCCAAATACGCTCCGGTCGGACCGACGATGGAGTTGTCGCTGACCTGCGCCAGCGACGCGTACAAGTTCAACCTCGGCGCCAACGTAAAGGCTGAAGGCAGCGCCATCGCGGGCAGCTGGTCCGAGGCCAGCCGCAATATCAGCGGCTCCCTTTCGGGCCGCGGCGCGGGTGGAAACTATGAGCTGCTCGCCTCCACCGCCGGCTTCAACGCCAACATCTCGCTGAAGA
The DNA here is from genome assembly GCF_023073095.1 of Bradyrhizobium sp. 44. Classification (NCBI taxonomy): domain Bacteria; kingdom Pseudomonadati; phylum Pseudomonadota; class Alphaproteobacteria; order Hyphomicrobiales; family Nitrobacteraceae; genus Bradyrhizobium; species Bradyrhizobium sp. 44. The sequence continues at coordinate 435,981 of NZ_JADPIY010000020.1, read as the reverse complement.
CGTCCGGCAACAAGCAGAACGTCACGATGCGTGCCGATAGCCAGTTCCGCGGCGCCAACATCTCGCTGTCGCGCTAAGCCGATACAAGTAGATTGACAATCGACCCGGCGATCTCGCCGGGTCGATTTTTTATGTGCCCGGCACGAACGCCGTGACCTCGATCTCGACCTTGGCCCGGTCGTCCACGAGGCCGCCGATGTAGAGCAAGGTCGAGGGCGGGAAATTGCGCCCCAGCGTTTCCTTCCAAGCCGCGCCGATGCCGGACCCGGCTGCCTCATATTCGCTGCGGCTGGTCAGGTACCAGGTCAGGCGGACGATATGCTCGGGGCCGGCGTCGGCCTCGCCCAGGAGCTTGACGACCCGCTTCAGCGCGGTCCCGACCTGCGCTGCCATGTCAGGCGCGTAATTGCCGGTCTCGTCGCCGCCGGTCTGCCCGGCCAACACCACCCAGCGGCCCGGCCCCTCGACCGCGACGCCATGGGAAAAGCCGCGCGGTTTTTTCCACTCGGCCGGCTGCAAGATTTGCATGAGCGAATATCTCCCGATTTTTCTCGTTGTTCAGTGATGCCTTAGCACGCCGCCATGCATCGCTGCACCGGCAGATTTGGCCGTTGCAAACGGCGACGATGTCGCCGATACCGGCCCTCCCTCAGAACCCTCGCCTCCAAACCTGCGCCGATGAACACCACACCGTCCAAAACGATGGCTGCCCTGTGGATGGCGGGCTGGCTGTCGCTGATGCTGGTCATGGCGGTCGCCGGGCGCGAGACCACGCGCGAGCTGAATGTATTTCAGATCATGGAAGTGCGTTCGGTGATCGGGTTCACGCTTCTGCTGCCGATCATCTACCGGTCCGGTGGCTTCAAGGCGGTCGCGACCAAGCGCCTGCCCCAGCATCTCGCGCGCAATGGGGTGCATTATTTCGCACAGCTCGGCTGGTTCTACGCACTGACGCTGATCGGGATCGGCCAGGTCGTCGCGATCGAATTCACCATGCCGATCTGGACGGCACTGCTGGCCGCAACATTCCTGTCCGAACGCATGACCGTCTGGAAGATCGCCGCGATCGTGCTCGGCATCGTCGGCGTGGTCATGATCGTGCGGCCCGCCACCGGCGAGATCAATCCGGGCCAGCTGATCGCGCTAGGAGCCGCGATCGGCTTCAGCATCTCCATGATATTGGCGAAATCACTGACCCGGACCGAGAGCGCATTGTCGATCCTGTTCTGGATGATCGTCGTGCAGATGGTCGTGGGTCTGCTCCCTACGCTCTATGTCTGGACCTGGCCGTCGGCCTCCCTGTGGGGTTGGCTGTTCGTTATCGGGGTCTGCGGCACATTCTCGCACTATTGCCTCGCCAGCGCGCTCCGGTATGCGGATGCGACCATCGTGGTGCCGATGGACTTTCTGCGGGTTCCGCTCACGGCCACCGTCGGCTGGCTGCTCTATTCCGAGCGGCTCGACTCCTGGACCGTGCTCGGCGCGGCGCTGATCCTCTGCGGCAATCTCCTGAACTTGAAGCCGGCTTCGCCGGTTCCCGCCCGCGCACGCTGAACCTCGCGCCGCTTCGCGCGACAAAACCAAGTGGCCGTGTGATTTAGATCACGTTGGAAGGGTATTCCATCGTGCACATTCTGCCACACTGCAGCGGGTTGAACGCGACGAACTGCCGTTTTGGTGGCGCCAAATCGGCCACTTCGTGTAAGTTCGTTGCCAATCTGTTGCTGCCTGCAATTTCGATTCTGTTGGGGATTCCAGATGCGCACTCTCACCCTCCTCGCGTCGCTGATGTGCATGGTACTGTCGGTCAGTGCCGCGAAGGCCGACCGCCGTGTTGCTTTCGTCGTCGGCAACGGCACCTACAAGAACGTCGCACAATTGCCGAACCCGCCGATCGACGCCAAAGCGATGGCGGCAACGCTGCGCAATGTCGGCTTCGAGGTGATCGAAGGTTCGAACCTCTCGCGCGACCAGATGACGGAGAAGCTGCTGGACTTCGGCCGCAAGGCGCAGGGCTCCGATGTCGCAGTGTTCTATTATGCCGGTCACGGCATCGCGGTCGGCGGCTCCAACTATCTTCTGCCTGTCGATGCCGACATCAAGTCGGAGATGGACGTCAAGCTCGGTGCCGCCATCAACATCGATCTGACGCTCGAGCAGACCATGGGCGACGCCAAGGTCAAGCTGGTCTTCCTTGACGCCTGCCGCGACAATCCGTTCGCCGCCAAGATCAAGTCGAACTCCGCGACCCGCAGCGTCAACGTGCAGAGCGGTCTTGCCGAGATGAAATCCGGCGAAGGCACGCTGATCGCGTTTGCCACCGGTCCGGGCCAGACCGCGCTCGACGGCCAGGAGGGCAACAACAGCCCGTTCACCCGTGCGCTGATCGACAACATCACCAAGCCTGGCATCGAGATCCAGCAGGCGATGACGTCGGTCCGCGCCCAGGTCAACGAGGAGACCCACAAGGGTCAGCTGCCCTGGGGCCACACCAATTTGATCGGCGCGGTCTATCTCAACCAGGCTCCGACGACCCAGGTCGCCAATGCGGCACCGACGGCTGCTGGCGTCGTGCCCGCGGCAACAGGCGGCAATTCGGACGGTGTCGAGCTCGAATACTGGCGGTCGGTCAAGGAGAGCAACAAGCCCGAAGAGCTCAACGCCTACCTTTCCACCTACCCGAACGGCCAGTTCAAGGCACTGGCGCTGGCGCGGCTCGCGGCAATCAAGAGCGGCCCGTCGACGACGACCCGCAACCTCAACGCCGGTGTCGATCCTGCCACCTTCACCGACGACGCCAGCCAGCTCACCGAGGACCAGATCGGCCTCGACAAGGGGCAGCGCCGCGACGTGCAGCGCCGCCTGACCGGACTTGGATTCGACACCAAGGTCACCGGGGCGTTCAGCGAGGACACCCGTACGGTGCTCAAGCGCTGGCAGGCGGCACGTGGCTATCCATCGAGCGGCTATCTCAACAAGCTCCAGCACAAGGCCCTGCTGTCGGAGATCGTGGCCTCCGCGCCGACCACTGCGAGCGACGACAGCGCGAAGCCGGCCCGACGTGCCCCGGCCCAGGCGCAGAGCGCACCCGCCCAGCATCGCGGCGGCGGCGGCGACGCCGGCGCAGCCTTCGTCGGTGGCGTCGTCGGCGGCATGATGGGCGGCATGTTCCGCCGCTGAGGCGAGGCCAACCGCAAATACAAAAGCCCGGCTCGCGCCGGGCTTTTTCGTTGCGGTTAGCCAAACCTTTGGCGCCTACTTCCCCGCCGCCTTTCGCAGCGCCTCGTTGATGCGATCCTGCCAGCCGGGCCCGCCGGCCTGGAAATGCTCGAGCACGTCCTGGTCGATGCGCAGCGTGACCTGCTCCTTGACCCCCGGCGCCACGTTCTGCTTTGGCGGCGCCGCGGCGACCTTCGCCGTCACCTTCTTGAACGCCGCCTCGGCCTCCGTCCTGGCGTCGCCCAACGTCCGCGGCCGCCTCGGTGGTTGATCCGCCATGTCCTAGATTCCCTCAAACAGAGCCGTCGAAAGATACCGCTCGGAGAAGGACGGCACTATAGCCAGGATGGTTTTTCCCGCAGCTTCCGGCCGCTTGCCGATCTCGAGGGCCGCGGCGATCGCTGCGCCCGAGGAGATGCCGCCCGGAATGCCCTCGTGCCGCGCCAGCGCCCGCGAGGTCTCAATCGCCGTCGTGGAGTTGATCTTCACGATCTCGTCGATCACCGAGCGATCGAGGATGTCAGGGACGAAGCCCGCACCGATGCCCTGGATCTTGTGCGGCGTATGCTGGCCACCCGACAGCACCGGGCTCTCCTCCGGCTCGACCGCGACCACGCGCAGCGAGGGCTTGCGCGGCTTCAGCACCTGGCCGACGCCGGTGATGGTGCCGCCGGTGCCGACGCCGGCGACGAAGAAGTCGACGTTGCCGCCGGTGTCGTTCCAGATCTCCTCCGCGGTGGTGCGGCGGTGCACCTCGGGATTGGCGAGATTCTTGAACTGCTGCGGCATCACCGAATTCGGCGTCGTCTTCAACAGCTCTTCGGCCGTAGCGATGGCGCCCTTCATGCCTTGTGCGGCCGGTGTCAGCACCAGCTCGGCGCCCAGAAAAGCCAGCATCTTGCGTCGTTCGATCGACATCGACTCCGGCATGACCAGCTTGAGCCTATAGCCGCGCGACGCGGCGACGAAGGCCAGCGCGATGCCGGTATTGCCGGAGGTCGGTTCGATCAGCACGGTGTCGGGCTTGACGATGCCGGCCTCCTCCATGGCGATGATCATGGCCGCGCCGATGCGATCCTTCACGCTTGCGGCGGGATTGAAATATTCAAGCTTTGCCAAAATGGTCGCGTTCACGCCGTGCATGCCCGGCAGCCGGCGCAAGCGCACGATCGGCGTGTCGCCAAAAGCATCGACGATCGAGTCATAGATCCGGCCGCGGCCGGGTTGGTGCGCTGCACCCGTGGTGGACGATGCGTCCATGATGAACTCCCTGTGGCGACGATTGTGCTTCTGTTGCAGCTCTTGCGCAGTTAGAGACAGCCTGCGGCGACACGCAAGCGAGATTGCGGCACATGTTAAATACGCTGCATCGCAAAATCGCGTGAGCAATAATTATCAGAAAACCAACGCATTTGTGTTGCGACCTCGTCAACTGATTCTGCTTATGTTAGACTTAGGTCTCAAAGCTGGGAGGTCACCACGATGTCAGCAGTCGCTGAAGTGTTGTCGACCGTCGCAACGAACCGCGCTCCGCGTTGCAGTGAGTTGCCGACCTGTCCCGTCTGCGCCGACTCCATGATCGCCGCCGAAGGTTCTGCGTATCTGTCGGAACACGTGATCAGCTATCTCTGGACCTGCGACAATTGCGGCTACGGCTTCGTGACCAAGCACTCCGTCAAGCAGCGTTTCCTCTGCAACTGACCTAGCGCGGGGCGATGTCGCCCCTCGCCCAGTTCTCGCGCGTACGCCGATAGAACTCCTCGAACGTTCCCTGTGCGACCGCGTCCCTGATGCCCTGCATCAGAAACTGGTAGTAAGCGATATTGATCTCGGACAGCAGCATCGCACCCAGCGTCTCGCCCGCCTTGACGAGATGATGCAAATAGGCGCGCGCGTAGGTGCGCGCCGACGGCCAGGTACTTTCTTCGTCGAGCGGCCGGGGATCGTCGGCGTGGCGCGCGTTGCGCAAATTCACCTGGCCGAAGCGTGTGAAGGCTACGCCATGCCGGCCATTGCGCGTCGGCATCACGCAGTCGAACATGTCGATGCCGCGCTTGACAGCCTCGAGGATGTCGTCGGGCGTGCCGACGCCCATCAGATAGCGCGGCCGCTCTCTCGGCAGCAGCGGCGCTGTCTCGTCGATCATCGCGAGCATCACGGCTTGCGGCTCACCGACGGCAAGGCCGCCAATCGCATAACCATGGAAACCGATCTCGACGAGGCCTTGCGCGCTGGCATGGCGAAGCTGGGGTATGTCGCCGCCCTGCACGATGCCAAACAGCATGTAGCCGTCGGGCGCGCTCTCGAAGGCGCGCTTGCTTCGCTCGGCCCAGCGCAGCGACAATTGCATTGCGCGGTCGATGTCGGCGCGCTCGGCGGGCAGCCGCACGCATTCGTCCATCTGCATCGCGATATCGGAGCCTAGCAAACGCTGCACCTCGATCGAGCGCTCCGGCGACAGCTCGACCTTGGCACCGTCGATATGCGAACGGAACGTCACGGCGTGCTCGCTGACCTTGCGCAAATCCGCCAGCGACATCACCTGGAAGCCGCCGGAATCCGTCAGCATCGGCCCGTTCCAGCCGGTGAATGTCTGCAAGCCGCCAAGTGCTGCGATCCGCTCGGCGCCGGGACGCAGCATCAGATGATAGGTGTTGCCGAGCACGATGTCGGCACCGGCCTCACGCACCTCGCGCCAGTGCATGCCCTTCATCGCGCCGGCGGTACCGACCGGCATGAAGGCGGGCGTGCGCACCACGCCGTGCGGCGTGGTCAGGCGCCCGGTGCGCGCGGCGCAATCGGTGGCGAGCAGTTCGAAATGATTGGGCAGACCGGTGTCAGGACGATTCATGACGGTGCTTATTGCGTGTCGGAGCGGGCCGATCAACCCGCCCAGGCGCTGCATCGGCCGGCTTATGCATCGGATTGGGACAGGGCCACCAATATTTGGAACACGGAAATTTGCGCCTGCTACGCTTGTTGAACAAAACGATACAGTGTAGTTTTATCCCCGGGGCTGGATGAGCTGCCGCGGCGATGTTGCCGGCGGCGGTAGATGCGTGATCGCCAGCCACCGACTATGCCCTTCCCTTTAAATTCGACTGACACGTCCGGCAGTTCGCATGGCTGGGCAAGGCAGACCTGCGCCCGCCTGTTCGGATGGCTGGTCCTGACGTGTAGCCTGGCGCTCGGCGCCTGCACCTCCCTGCCCCGCACGCCCTATACGGCCGCTGAAGCCAGCACATCGCGCGTGCTCGATATCGACGGCCTGCGGCGCTACGCCGACGAACCCATCACGAGATTCAGCTTCGAGAAGGACACCAGCACCGCGACCAAGTCCTACCTGGCGCTGTCAGGCGGCGGCGCCGATGGTGCCTACGGCGTCGGCGTGCTCAACGGCTGGACCGCGGCCAGAACCCGTCCCACCTTCTCGGTCGTCTCGGGCGTGAGCACCGGCGGCCTGATTGCACCCTTTGCGTTTCTCGGCTCGCGATATGACGACACGCTGAAGGAGGTCTACACCAGCGGCGTCGCGGAGAGCCTGTTGAGCGATCCCAGCATCATGCGCGTGCTGTTCGGATCCGGCCTGTTCGGCAACACGCGGCTGCGCGAACTCGTCGCCCGTTATGTCGGGCCCGAGATCATGGCGCAGGTCGCGCGTGAAAACGCCAAAGGGCGCAAGTTGCTGGTGGTGACGACAGATCTCGACACCCAGCGCACCGCGATCTGGGACATGGGCAAGATCGCCACGATCGGCACGCCCGAGGCGCTCAAGCTGTTTCGCGACGTGATGGCGGCCTCCGCCAGCATCCCGCTGGTGTTTCCGCCGATCATGATCGACGCCGAAGGCGAGGGCCGCAGGTTTCAGGAGATGCATGTCGACGGCGGCGTGACGGCCCCGGTGCTGACGCTGCCGGAAGCCCTGCTTTTCCAGGGCAGTCGCCTGCCCGGCCCTGCGAAGCTGGACATCTACATCCTCGTCAACAAGAAGATCGAACGCAATTTCGAGCTCGTCTCCAACAGCACCATCGACGTCGCCTCACGCAGCCTGTCGTCGATCACCCAGTCGCAAACCCGTTCGATCATCTTCTCGACCTATGATTTTGCCAGGCGCAACCGCCTGGGCTTCCATCTCTCCTACATCGCGCGCGATTATCCGGCGGCCCCCTCGGAAGGGTTCGACACCGCCTATATGCGGGCGCTGTATCAGTACGGATATGAGAAGGCGGCTTCGGGCCAGGCCTGGACTTCGACGCTTCCGTGAGCGCTCGCTGAGGAACGGGGCCGTGCCGAGACGGTTGACGATGCGGCCCATTCGGCCAGATTGGCCATGACGCACCCGTTGCTGCGCGTTATAGAGCATCACTGATGTCACGACTGCGCAGGAATCATTGGGCATGGGATTGACTGCGAGCAGGACCAGACCGGCAGCTCAGCGGCGCGAGGTGCCGAAATCGCGCGGCGGCCGGCCGACGAAAAGCGCCGCGATCGAGCGCGATCAGCGGCTGATCGAGGTCGCCACCCGCCTGTTCCTGGATCGCGGCTTTGACGCCACCTCGCTCGATGCGGTCGCGGAAGCCGCGCGAGTGAGCAAGCCCACCGTCTATGCCCGTTACGGCGACAAGCGCGGCCTGTTCGCCGCCGTGCTGCGGCGTGAGATCGCGCGATGGCTTGCACCGCTGTCCGCGGCTGCCGAGACGAAGCTCAGCAGCGCCTCGGACATCTCGGTCGAGCAGCGGCTGGTCGAGATCGGGCGCGAGATGCTGACATTCACCTGCGGTCCCGATGCCGTCGCCTTCAGCCGCATGATGACGTCGCAGGCCATCAACTTCCCCGACATCGCCAAGCTCGGCAAGGAGGAAGGCTGGCTCAAGGCCGTCGCCACCACGGCGCGCTTCTTCGACCATCTGGTGGCGCAAGGCGCGCTCGACGTCGACGACACCACCATCGCGGCGGAAGTGTTTCTCGACGTCGTCGTCGGTCACAACCATCGCCTGGCGACGTTTGGAACGCCGCCGGAGATGAAGGTCGCGGAAAAGCGCATGCGCGCTGCGATCAAGCTGTTCCTGGCAGGCGCGCTGGGATCTGCGGACGACAGCCAGGGTGCAGCCAAGACCACGCAGCGGCGGCGCCCCTCGCGCTGACAATTCCGTGAGGTTGCGATCTTTCCAGGGGGATCCTGCGCGCACGCCGTTGACCAAAACAAAACGATACGGTATGGTTTAATTATAGGGCGATGCGGATCGCTTTTTCACCGGCCCCAAAGAGGTCCGCACCGCCTCGATCGCCGCGGCGGACAGCCCGTCACGACGCTCAGCGGCCGACCGATGCCCAAGGTCGGCCGCAAATTCTTTACGATCATCCGGCACACTCGCTGGCCGAGGGGTTCGAGCATGACGACGGCCAAACGACGGATCTCGGGATTGCTCGCGATCGCCCTGTCCGCACTCCTGCTCGCAGCGCCGGCGCGGGCGATCGTGAGTTCGGGCACGCCGACCACGCTTCACAGCGACACAGATGGTGACGCCGAGGCCGATCGCAAAGCGGTCAGTCGCGAGATCGAGCGCTTCCGCAGCTCGTCGATCTCGATCAACCAGGCCATGGCGATTGCGGAAGCCCGCCACGCCGGTGCCACCACGGCGGATGTGAGTTTCGACGGAGCCTCCGGCGTGCCGGTCTACCGGGTGAAGACCCTGCACAACGACCGGATCTGGCGCCACACCATCAATGCCGCGACCGGCGAGCTCGTCGGCGGGGAAGCCGCCCTCCCTCTCGCCGAGCTCGACCTCGACGACCGCAGCAACCTCGCAGCGCTCGGTGCCATCAAGCACCGACTTGCGGATGCCGTGCACGTCGCCGAACGCGCGGCCTCGGGCAAGGCGATCAGCGGCGGGCTGGTGCGCGAAAGCGGCCGGCTGAATTTCGCGATCGTCGTCATCAGTGGCGACAACCTCAAGGAGGTCATCCTCGAACCGCCGGGCGCCCGGACCAAATAGCGGCAGCCCCAATCCCGCCGAAAAGCCATTGACGGGCGCAAGACTCTCCCGCATAAGCTCCCGCCATGTTCACGACCACCAAACGCGCGACTAAAACCACCACGGCCTTCGGGGCCCGGGGAGGCGTGCGCGTGTAGTCGTCGACTAGAACGCAATCCACTCTACCGAAGCCCCGCCCTCGTTGGTCCGGGGCTTTTTTGTTGTCTGAATTCTCAAATCAATGGAGGACACATTGAGTAACGAACCCGTCGTCGCGATTGTCGGCGTCACCGGTGCGGTGGGCGCCGAATTCATCGCCACCATGGACAAGCGCGGCTTTCGCGTCGGCAAGCTCAAGGCGCTGGCGAGCGCCCGCTCGGCTGGCAAGACGGTGTCGTTCCGTGGGCAAAGCGTCGTCATCGAGCAGCTGACCGAACGCGCCTTCGAAGGCGTCGACATCGCCCTGTTCTCGGCCGGCGGCAGCATCTCCAAGAAGTTAGCGCCGATCGCGGTCAAGGCGGGTGCCGTCGTCGTCGACAACTCCTCCGCCTTCCGCATGGACCCGAACGTGCCGCTGGTGATCCCCGAGATCAACCCGAACCGCATCCGCGACCACAAGGGTATCATCGCCAACCCGAACTGCGCCGCCATCACGGCGCTGGTGCCGCTGTGGCCGATCCACCAGAGCAACCGCATCAAGCGCGTGATCATCTCGACCTACCAGGCGGCCTCCGGCGCCGGCGCTGCCGCGATGGACGAGCTGGTCGAGTCCACCCGTGCCAACCTCAACGGGCAGGTTTATACGCCGAAGGTGATGCCGCATCCCTACGCGTTCAACCTCTTCAACCACAACACGGCGATCGACCTTGACACCGGCTACAACGACGAAGAGACCAAGGTCATCAACGAAACCCGCAAGATCTTCGAGGACGACAAGATCGCGATCGGCGTCACCTGCGTGCGCGTGCCGGTGCTGCGGGCTCATTGCGAGGCCATCACCTTCGAATGCGAGAAGCCGATCAGCGAGGATCAGGTCCGCGCCATCATGGCGCGAGCGCCGGGCGTCAGGATCGTCGACGACCGCGCCAGGAACTACTTTCCGATGCCGATCGACGCCTCGGGCCAGGACGACGTCCTGGTCGGTCGCATCCGCAAGGATCTCAGCGACCCCTCCGGGCATTCGATCTCGATGTTCGTGGCGGCGGACCAGCTGTTGAAGGGCGCGGCGCTCAACGCGGTGCAGATCGCGGAGCTGTTGCCACAGCGGGTGATGGCGTAACGGAAGGTGCGGTAGGGTGGGCAAAGGCGCGCAAGCGCCGTGCCCACCACTTCTCTCGCGCATCCACGAAAGATGGTGGGCACGCTTCGCTCTGCCCACCCTACTCCGCCAAAATTAGTCGTGCGCCCGAAACAACAGACACGCATCGCCATACGAATAGAACCGATAGCCGGTCGCGATCGCGTGTGCATACGCCTGCTGCATCGTCTCCAGGCCGGAGAACGCCGACACCAGCATGAACAGCGTCGACTTCGGCAAATGGAAATTGGTCAGCAGAACATCGACGGCGCGGAAGCGGTAGCCGGGAGTGATGAAGATCGACGTCTCGGCGGCGAACGGCTCAATGGTGCCGTCCTCGCTGGCTGCGCTTTCGAGCAGACGCAACGACGTGGTGCCAACCGCGATGATACGGCCGCCGTTCTTGCGCGCAGTGTTGAGCCGCTCCGCCGTCTCGGCCGAGAGCGTGCCCCACTCGGCATGCATCTTGTGGCCTTCGGTGTCGTCCACCTTCACCGGCAGGAAGGTCCCTGCCCCGACATGCAGCGTGACGCGATTGATCCCGACGCCGCGCGCGTGCAGCGCCTGCTCCAGCGCCGGCGTAAAATGCAGGCCGGCTGTCGGCGCGGCAACGGCGCCTTCATTCGCCGCGAACATGGTCTGGTAGTCGGCGAGATCCTGATCGTCAGGGGTACGTTTCGAGGCGATGTAGGGCGGCAGCGGCGGGCTGCCGAGATCGGCGATCGCTTGATCCAGTGTCGGGCCGTGGAACGAAAATGACAGCGTCACCTCGCCCTCCACGCCCTTGGCCTCGACCTCGGCGTCGAGATGGCCAAGCAAGCAGACCTTTCCCTCATTGCCGAAGCGGATGCGGTCGCCGGCTGCGAGTTTCTTGGCCGGCTTCACCAGTGCCTGCCAGCGCGAACCGTCGAGGCGCTTGATCAGCGTTGCCTCGATCTTCGGCTCGGTCTCGCGGCCAATGCGACGGCCTTTCAATTGCGCCGCGATCACTTTGGTGTCGTTGACGACGAGCTGGTCGCCCGGCCTCAACCATTGCGGCAGATCGGCGATGATATGGTCGCGCAGCGTGCCGTGGTCGACAACCAGCATCTTCGCGGAGTCGCGCGGGCTCGCCGGGCGCAATGCGATGTGCTCGGCGGGCAGGTCGAAATCGAAGAGGTCGGTGCGCATCGCGTGCTCACGGCCGTACAGTCAGACCCTCATGGTGAGGAGGCGCGGAGCGCCGTCTCGAACCATGAAGGCCGGGCTGCAGCAGCGGGGCCTTCATCCTTCGAGACGCGCGTTCCGCGCGCCTCAGGATGAGGGTTGAACGCCTACTCCGCGTCAGCCGCCATTCGCGCCTTGACGATCTTGTCGGGGTTCTGCACGGGCTCGCCGCGCTTGATCTTGTCGACGTTCTCCATGCCCTCGGTGACCTTGCCCCACACCGTGTACTGGTTGTCGAGGAAGCGAGCGTCGTCGAACACGATAAAGAACTGGCTGTCGCCGGAATCCGGGCTGGCGGCGCGCGCCATCGAGGTGGTGCCGCGCACATGCGGCTCCTTGTTGAACTCGGCCTTCAGCTTCTTGCCGGAGCCCCCGGTGCCGGTGCCCTGCGGGCAGCCGGTCTGCGCCATGAAGCCGTCGATCACGCGATGGAACACGATGCCGTCGTAGAAGCCTTCACGCACGAGTTCCTTGATGCGCGCGACGTGGCCCGGCGCCAGATCAGGCCGCATCTCGATGGTGACGGGGCCCTGCGTGGTTTCGAGGATCAGTGTGTTTTCGGTGGCGCTCATGCTCGTCTCTCTTGGGTTGGGGGTGAAGTCCTGTCAGGTGAAGATTTGCGGTTGCGAAACTGGATCGCGAATGGACGCCCCGCAGCGGCGCCAGCCATCGCATCGGTAAATGGCATCGGCGTGCAGCGTTGCAATGCCTCCATCACCGCGATCCGGTATTGCAGCCGGTCATCGTCGGAGGCCTCCGCGGATTCATAGGTAATCCGCGGATGGCCCAGAATGTTTCCAGCCCGGTTAAAGCTCACGACGACGGTGATGTCGATCGGGCGGGCCTTGGCGGCGGGCGGCGGCTTCCAGCAGGTGCGCAGATGCCGGAAGATGTCCTGGATGGTGTTGACCTGTGCGTCCTCGGCGACCGCGCCGGGGACGCCGAGCAGCAGCACCGCGGCAACCAACAGGAGCTTGCCACCGCAGCGCGCCATCGCCTCTCCTACTTGATGTCGGAAGCGACCTGCACCTTCACCATCTTGTCGGGGTCGGTGACGGTGCCGCCGCTTGATCCGGGAGGCGCCTTCTTCAGCTTGTCGACGACGTCCATGCCCTGCACGACCTCGCCGATCACGGTGTACTGGTTGTCGAGGCTGCCGCCGTCGGCGAACATGATGAAGAACTGCGAATTGGCGGTGTCGACGCTGTCGCCGCGCCGGGCCATGCCGACGATGCCGCGCGCAAAATGCACCTTGGAGAATTCCTGCTTCAGGTTCGGATATTTCGACCCGCCGGTGCCGTTGAAGTTCTGACCATCGCCGGTCTGCGCCATGAAGCCGTCCATGACGCGGTGGAACGGCACGTTGTTGTAATAACCCTCGCGCGCGAGCTGCTTGATGCGCTCGGCGTGCTGGGGCGCAAGGTCCGGCCTCAGCTTGATGACGATGCGGCCCTTCGTGGAGTCGATGACGATGGCGTTGACCTTGTCGAGGCCGGCCGGCAAAGTTTGCGCGAACGCCGGCACCGCGAACAGAACCGCGGCAAGAACTGCGAGAATTCGGATCATGACAACTCCGGATCAGAGATGAGAAAGGAAACGCGCCGTTATCAGGCGAATTTTGCCTTGAGCTGGGCCGCAACCAGCGGCGGGACGAAGGTCGAGACATCCCCGCCCATGGCTGCGATCTGGCGCACCAAAGTGGCGGTGATCGGGCGGACCATGGGAGAAGCCGGCAGGAAGACCGTATGCACCTCGGGCGCCATCGCCTCGTTCATGCCGGCGAGTTGCATCTCGTAGTCAAGGTCGGTGCCGTCGCGCAGGCCCCGGATCATGATCGTCGCCCCGTGCTTGCGCGCCGAGGTCACCGACAGATCGTCAAACGTCGCGGCTTCGAGCACGCAGCCTGCCTGGGCCGCCACCGGCCCGCAGACGTCGTGGAGCATCTTGAGCCGCTCCTCGGTCGAGAACAGCGGCTTCTTGCCGGGGTGGACCCCGATCGCGACAACGAGCCTGTCGCACAGCGACACGCTGTGCCGGACCACGTCCAGATGGCCGTTGGTGATGGGGTCGAAGGAACCTGGATAGAAGGCAATGCGCGGCATGGCCACGTCCTACCGCGCCCGGCCCGGCCCGGCAAGCCGGTCGGGTTCCCTGGCGGTTTTTCCGCAAAACTGTGTCGGAATGCGCCGAATTGTTTCGTCCTGAGGGGGCCACGAAACAAAACGGGGCGAGAACGAAACCATTTCCCACGTTCGCGAAGACGTCCGGAAACTGGCCATGGTTACTAATCCGGCCAACGAACGACGGGCCGCACAACTGGGCGTAGCGGCCGCATCACAGGGGACTGTCATGATCAAAGCGCTTTCGGCGATCGCCATTTCTGCGTGTGTTGCTGCCGCCCTCACCCTCCTGCCCGGCTTCGCCCCGACCGTCGAGGCGAGCGTGCCGCAGCCGCTCGCCAAGAGCGACCGGCTCGATATCCGCACCATCGGCAAGGACTGCTCGCAGCAGGCCTGGCCGAATTTCGAGGCGTCCTGCCTTCGTCAGGCCGGCACCAAAGCCAACATCCGCGAGGCTCGTCTCGTGACCGCCAACCGTACTCCGTAGCGGGGTGTGTCAGTTTCGCGTCAGGAATCCTCGCGATAAGTCCCAACGATAAACCCCAAAGATGACCCATGGATATTTGCGACGTCCCGTCGCAGACTGCCCGATGCTCGCGCCCGCCGGAATGACCCGTCGGGCGCGATCCCATCGAGGGGTCGCCATTGTCCAGCACGCCCGCAGTCGCCTCCGGCCATCAACCTGATCCACTGCCGCTTGCCATGACCATGGGCGCCCTCGGGGTGGTCTATGGCGATATCGGCACTAGCCCCCTCTATGCCCTGAAGGAAGCCGCCAAGGCCGCTGCCCACGGCGGCACATTGACGAACGATGCCGTTCTGGGCGTTGCCTCGCTGATCCTCTGGGCGCTGTTGCTGATCATCTCGCTGAAATATGCGCTGCTGATCCTGCGCGCGGACAACCGCGGCGAAGGCGGCATCGTCGCCCTGCTGGCGCTGCTGCACGCGCGCAACGCCCAACCCGGCACCTGGCGCGCGCATCTGCTGGTCGTCGGCCTCGTCGGCGCCGCGCTACTGTACGGCGACGGCGCGATCACGCCGGCGATCTCGGTGCTGTCAGCCATCGAAGGTCTGAAGGTCGACGCCCCCTCGCTCGCGCCGGCGGTGGTGCCCGTGACCGTCGTCATCCTGATCGGACTGTTCATGATGCAGAAGCAGGGCACCGGCTTCATCGGCCGTATCTTCGGACCGGTGATGCTGGCCTGGTTCTTCGTGCTGGCAGCGCTCGGCATCCACGGCATCGTCAAGGCGCCGGCGGTGCTGGCGGCGCTGAGCCCGCTCTATGCGTTCGACTTCCTGATCCACCAGGATTTTCATGTCTCCTTCGCGATCCTGGGGGCGGCATTCCTCGCGGTGACCGGCGGCGAAGCCATGTATGCCGACATGGGGCATTTCGGCCGCCTGCCGATCCGCCTGGCCTGGTTCGCGATCTGCCTGCCCGCGCTGGTGCTGAACTATTTCGGCCAGGCCGCGCTGCTGATCACCGATCCCACCATGATCGAAAATCCGTTCTTCCAGCTCTGCCCCGACGCACTGCACTATCCGCTGGTCGCGTTCTCGGCGGTCGCGACCGTGATCGCCTCGCAGGCCATCATCTCGGGCGTGTTCTCGCTGACGCAGCAGTCGATCCAGCTCGGCTTCCTGCCGCGCATGCAGATCCGTCACACCACGAGCGCAGCGATCGGCCAGATCTACGTGCCGTTGGTGAACTGGCTGCTCGCCGCCGCAACGCTCGGTGCCGTCCTGAGCTTCGGCAGCTCGGAGGCGCTGGCCGGCGCCTACGGCATCGCAGTGTCGCTGTTGATGGCTATCACCACGCTGCTCGCGGCCCTCGTCGCGATCCAGTGGGGCTATTCGCCATGGCTCGTGGTGGCCGTGAACGGCTTCTTCTTCGTAATCGACGTGATCTTCTTCTCGGCCAATTCGATCAAGCTGTTCGAGGGCGGCTGGTTTCCGTTGATGCTCGCGGCCTTCGTCGCCTTCCTGATGCTGACCTGGCGCAGCGGCGTGAAGCTCGTCGAAGCGGCACGCGCGAAGCTGCGCCAGCCCGAGGAGGATCTGATCCAGACCGCGGTCAACAAGTGCAGCGCCAGACTCCCCGGCACCGCCGTGTTCCTGGCGTCGGCGCCGCGCGGCGTGCCGCTGGCGCTGACCCAGTTCGTCAAGCACAACCACGTGCTGCACGAGCGCATCGTCCTGGTCACCGTGCTGATCGAGGAGCTTCCTCACATTGCCGACGAAGACCGCACCGAGGTGATCGAGATCATTCCCGGTATTACCCGCGTCATCCTGCACTACGGCTTCATGCAGAACCCGACGATCTACGAAGGACTGACCCTGGCCTGCCGCCACGGTAAGTTGCCCGGCATCGACCTCTCCGACATCACCTATTACGTCGGCCGCGAGACCATCATCCCGCGCGAGGACGTGCCGGGCATGTGGGTCTGGCGCGAAACCGTGTTCGCCTTTCTGCAACGCAACGCCGAGCGCTCAGCCGCGTTCTTCGGCGTGCCGACCAAGCAGGTGGTAGAGTTCGGCACGGAGCTGGAGATTTAGCAGGCCCCGGCCCGGCTAAAGCAAGCATCGACGTCGAGCCGCAGCTGGACCGCAAATTACGCTCGCGGCGGCGAGCTGATGCTGGCCCACGATGACAGTGAATTAAACTGAGGTATCAACGTTCCGACAATGCGTTCCCCTCCGCCGGAAGCTCGCGAGTGGGATATGACCACTTCAATATCGATGCACTGTCAGCCGGCACAGAGCTGGAGCGAGTAGCTCGGGAGCCACGTTGATAGCGCGGCTCCCTCGCTTGTCCGTTATGGACAGGCGTAACGCTGCCCGTCGTAGGCCAGATACGTTCCCGAGGCCGGATCGTAGGACTTGTAGCGTTGGGCACAAGAGCTCACAGCATCCTGGCGTGCCTGGCTGTTTGCGATCGCGCCGCCGATAATCGCTCCGGCCGCCAGTCCGCCGATCACAGCTGCACCGGTTCCGTAGCCCCGATGTCCGTAGCCATGGTGATATCCGCGATGGCCATGACGCCAACCGGGGCGATACTGGACGGTCTCGACATTCGCTCCATTCACACCGAGCGTTTGATCTACTTGAAGCGGCGCAGCCGAGGCAGATTGCATAGTGGCCAGAGCGGTCGCACCAGCGAGAGCGGCAGCAAGCAGAGTTCGGGATTGTCGCATGGTAAACTCCGTCATTTCATCAACGCGGAGCCAACAAGCGCGTCCTGATGCAGTTCCTGCATGAAACAGGTTTAATCAATCGCGTCACAAGGTCAAACGCATGGACGCAGGCGCGCGGCAGGGCGCATCACTCCCCGTTTGCGTCTCCGTTCGCTCCGTTCCCGCTCTCGGCCTCTTCCGTGATGTGCTCGACCGAGACGACGTGCTCGTCCTCGGCGGTGTCGAACACGATCACGCCCTGGGTCGAGCGGCCGGCGACGCGGATGCCTTCGACCGGGCAACGGATCAGCTGGCCCTTGTCGGTGACCAGCATGATTTGATCAGCGTCTTCCACCGGGAAGGAGGCCACCAGATTGCCGTTGCGGTTGTTGACGCTCATGGCCACGATGCCTTTGCCGCCGCGGCCCGTGGTGCGGTACTCGTAGGACGAGGTCCGCTTGCCATAGCCGTTGACGGAGACGGTCAGCACGACCTGCTCGGCCGCCGACATCTCGATGTAGCGCTCCTGGGCGAGCTGGTAGCTGCCGGAGGTCTCTTCGGCCTCGGCGTCCGCCGCCGGCTCCTCGGCCGCAGCTTCGCCGGCGACCGCACGACGCATCTTCAAATACGCCGAGCGCTCGTCGGACGTCGTCTCGACGTGGCGCAGGATCGCCAGCGAGATCACCTTGTCGCCCTCGGCAAGCGCAATGCCGCGCACGCCCATCGAGGTGCGCCCGGTGAACACGCGCACGTCGGTGACGGGGAAGCGGATGCACTGGCCGCCGGCGCCGGTCAAAAGCACGTCGTCGTGCTCGGTGCATATCTGCACGTCGACGATAGCTTCGTTGTCGTCGAGCTTCATCGCGATGATGCCGGAGCGGCGGACATCGACGAAGTCGGACAGCTTGTTGCGCCGGACGTTGCCGCCTGTCGTGGCGAACATCACGTCGAGATTGCCCCAGGTGGACTCGTCCTCCGGCAGCGGCATGATGGTGGTGATGCGCTCGCCCTGCTCTAGCGGCAGGATGTTGATCAGCGCCTTGCCGCGCGCATTCGGCGCGGCCATCGGCAGGCGCCAGACCTTGATCTTGTAGACCTGGCCTCGCGAGGAGAAGAACAGCATCGGAGTATGCGTGGACGCCACGAATAGCCGGCTGACAAAATCCTCGTCGCGGGTCTGCATGCCGGCCCGGCCCTTGCCGCCGCGGCGCTGGGCCCGATAGGCCGACAGCGGCACGCGCTTGACGTAGCCGGCGTGAGAGACGGTGACGACCATGTCCTCGCGCTGGATCAGGTCCTCGTCCTCGACCTCGCCTTCCTGCTCGATGATGACGGTGCGGCGCGGGGTGGCGAACTCGGCCTTCACTTCGGCGAGTTCGGACTTGATTATTTCAAGCACGCGGTCGCGCGAGCGCAGGATGTCGAGATAGTCGGCGATCTCGCCGGCGAGCTTGTCGAGCTCCTCGCGGATTTCGTCGCGGCCGAGTGCGGTGAGGCGTTGCAGGCGCAAATCGAGAATGGCCCTCGCCTGCTCCATCGACAGCCGGATCGTGCCGTTCTCGCTGATGCGGTGGCGCGGATCGTCGATCAGCGTCAGCATGTCCTCGACGTCCCGGGCGGGCCAGTCGCGCGACATCAGGGTGTCGCGCGCGGTCGTCGGGTCGGGCGAGGTCCGGATGACGCGGATCATCTCGTCGATATTGGCGACCGCGATGGCGAGACCGACCAGGATATGGGCGCGATCACGGGCCTTGGCCAGCAGGAACTTGGTGCGCCGCGTGACGACCCGCTCGCGGAAGTCGACGAAGATCGCCAGCAGGTCCTTCAGATGCATGATCCGCGGACGGCCGCTGTCGAGCGCCACCATGTTGACGCCGAAGCTCGTCTGCAGCGGCGTGAACCTGTAGAGCTGATTCAGCACCACATCCGGCACGGCGTCGCGCTTCAATTCGATGACGACGCGGTAGCCGTCGCGATCGGATTCATCGCGCAGGTCGCCGATGCCCTCGATCTTCTTTTCCTTGACCAGCTCGGCGATGCGCTCGACCATCGTCGCCTTGTTCACCTGGTAGGGAATTTCGGTGATGATGATCGCCTCGCGCTCCTTGCGGATGGTCTCGATCGCGACCTTGCCGCGCATCATGACCGAGCCGCGGCCGAGGTGATAGGCGGCGCGGATGCCTTGCCGTCCGAGGATGACGCCGCCGGTCGGGAAATCCGGTCCCGGCACGATGTTGATGAGCTCGTCGATGGTGAGCGCAGGGTTGTCGATCAGCGCGACGCAGGCGTCGATGACCTCGCCCAGATTGTGCGGCGGGATGTTGGTCGCCATGCCGACCGCGATGCCGCCGGCGCCATTGACGAGCAGGTTGGGGAACTTGGCCGGCAAGACCGACGGTTCGGTCTCGTTGTTGTCGTAGTTCGGCTGGAAGTCGACCGTGTCCTTGTCGATGTCGGCCAGCAGAGCCAGCGCCACCTTCGTCAATCGGGCTTCGGTATAACGATAGGCAGCCGGGGGATCGCCGTCGACCGATCCGAAATTGCCTTGGCCGTCGATCAGCGGCACGCGCATGGAGAAGTCCTGCGCCATCCGGACCATGGCGTCGTAGATCGACTGGTCGCCATGCGGATGATATTTACCGATGACGTCACCGACCACGCGGGCGGACTTCACGTACTTCTTGTCCGGCGTGTGCCCCTGCTCGTTCATCGAGTACAGGATGCGGCGATGCACCGGCTTCAGACCGTCGCGGGCGTCAGGCAGCGCCCGCGCCACGATCACGCTCATGGCGTAGTCGAGATAGGACTTCTTCATCTCCTCGAAGATGGAGACGGGGCGAATATCCGAGGGTTGCGCCGGCTGTTCGCCGGGCTTGTCGTCGTCGTCAGCCAAGGGGAAATCCGGTGAGGTTTTATCTGGGAATCATATAGCGCATCGAGCCCCTGATAACCACCCTCGCGGCGATCTGGGAAGCGCTTTTTCCGCCTATTTTTCCAACAACTTAAGCCCTTGCGAGCGGTGTCTCGGACAGCCCGCGCATCGACCTTGCAAAATCGCCGCTCACGCGCGGAAAATCGCGCGGCGAGCTTGCCCCGTCAGCGCGCTTGCCAAGCCGCAATCCGAGCTCACCCGAAACATGAAGCGGGCCCGGAAATCCCGAGCCCGTCCTGCCGATTAGTGGGATCTTCTGACACGAGATGAGAAGAGCCGACCATCCGGCCGGCGCGTCGCATTGAGACCCCGCGTTCTCAGAGCGGGATCGCTCAGAACGGGATATCGTCGTCCATGTCGCTGTTGCGGCCACCGCCGCCAGCGGCAACGGGACGGCGCGGTGCGCTGCTGACCGGACCGGAGGAGCCGAAATCGCCGCCCGGCTCGTCGCCGAAGCTGCCGCCTCCCCCACCGCCGCTACGACCGTCCAGCATCGTCAGGGTGGAGTTGAAACCCTGCAGCACGACTTCGGTCGAGTACTTCTCGACGCCGCTCTGGTCGGTCCATTTGCGGGTCTGGAGCGCACCCTCGACGTAAATCTTGGCACCCTTCTTCAGATACTGTTCGGCGACCTTGCAGAGCCCTTCATTGAAGATCACGACGCGGTGCCACTCGGTCTTTTCCTTGCGCTCGCCGGTGGCCTTGTCGCGCCACGTCTCCGAGGTGGCGACGCTCAGGTTGGCGATCGGCCGCCCGTCCTGGGTGCGGCGGATTTCAGGATCCTTGCCGAGATTTCCAACCAGAATGACCTTGTTGACGCTTCCCGCCATCTCCGCTCTCCGCTCCGAATGCCACTGAATTCAACAAGGCCGGTCCGCTCCCCGCGTTCCGCCGTGCCCGTTGAGGCGACCCTATACGCTCGCCGAACGCTTGCGGACGACGATCAGTCCGTCACTCCTCCGGTTATCCCCACATATAGCATCGACCTCCCGTTCGTTCCAGATTTGTTCTTGGCGAACCACCGCATCGATGTGTGGCGTCGATCAGCCAATGTAGTGCGGGAATGCGCGCAGCGGTTGGAACCTTTGTAGGTTCCCGAAAACGAGGGAAAGAACTTAACATTCAGTAAGTTATGGGTACTCGCAGTGCCCCGTTCTTGTTGCATTTCGGAGACGGACTTTGCCGCCCCGTAGAGCTACGGTTTCCTCGGACTTAGTTCATATGGGCCCTCGCGCCTGATCAGCCGCTTCGGGGAAGAAAGAAGCGGACGAAGCTGGGGAGACTGGCAATGAATAAGCTTCTGATTGGTGCGATCGGTGCAGTGGCTATGGGCCTGTCGGCTCCCGCGAGCGCGGCGGATATGGCCGCGCGTCCCTACACCAAGGCCCCCGCGCCGGCGATTGCCACGATCTACGATTGGAGCGGCTTCTACATCGGCATCAACGGCGGCGGTGGCTCGAGCCACACGTGCTGGGACTTCGTCACGCCCGCGACCGGCGTTTTGGTCGGCGAAGGCTGTCACAATGCGACGGGGGGCACCGTCGGTGGCCAGATCGGCTATCGCTGGCAGTCCGCCAATTGGGTGTTCGGTCTCGAAGGCCAAGGCAACTGGGCCGACTTCCGGGGCGACAATGTGAGCACCCTCTTCCCAGGTACCGCTTTGGTGACGGGTGATCGCAACCGTTCCCGCATCGACGCTTTCGGCCTCATCACCGGTCAGGTCGGTTACGCCTGGAACAACGTGCTGTTCTACGTGAAGGGCGGCGCCGCCGTCGTCGGCGACAAGTACGACATCTACGCTGCTACAGGTACGCCCGGCGCGGGCGCGCTGCTGGCTTCGGCGCGGGAGACTCGCTGGGGTGGTACGGTCGGGGCCGGTCTGGAGTTCGGCTTCGCCCCGAACTGGTCGTTGGGCTTTGAGTACGACCACATCTTCCTTGGCGATCGCACGATCGGCTTCACAACGCCCCCGGGTGGGGTCTTCGGCAGCGACCGGATTCGGCAGGACGTCGACATGGGCCTCGTCCGCCTGAACTATCGCTGGGGTGGTCCGGTGATCGCGAGGTACTGATCGAACTGACATCCATCAAAGCAAGGCCGGCCTCGCGCCGGCCTTTTTCGTTGCTGTTCCCATGGGGGAAACCAAAGGTCAGTAATTGCACCATTTTCAGGCCGCTGTGGCTTTCCAGTGACACAACTTGCGGCTTCAATGGTGTAAGTACGGCCTCAGTTGGGCAAGTGAGTCCGATGCCCTTCCCTATCGTGGAAGGCACAATCAGGAACTGGGACTGGGATTAGTTGAAAATGAAAAAGGTTTTGTTGGCTTCGGCCTGTTTGTTCGCTCTCGCTGCCCCGGCCTCGGCCGCTGATCTGGCGGCGCGTCCCTACACCAAGGCCCCGGTGGCCATGGCTTCGGTCTACAACTGGACCGGCTTCTACCTCGGTGTTGTCGGTGGCGGCGCCTGGGAAAATTCCTCGACCGACCCGAAGATGAAGGGCGGCTTCGTCGGCGGTACCGCCGGCTACAACTGGCAGACCGGCAATGTCGTGTTCGGCATCGAGGCCGATGGTGCCTGGGCTGACGTCAGCGCGTCGGTCACCGGCCCCGTTGCCGTCCCCGGCTTCGGCCTCGTCAGCACCACCCTCAGCTCGAAGACCGATGCGATGGGCACCGTGCGCGGCCGCATCGGCTACGCCGTCAACAACGTCCTGTTCTACGGCACCGGTGGTTACGCCTGGATCGACAACAAGCTCAGCATCAGCGCGCTCGGCGTGACCGTTTCCGACAGCAAGTGGCACTCCGGCTGGACCGTCGGTGCGGGCGTCGAAGCGTTCTTCGCTCCGCAGTGGTCGGTCAAGGGCGAGTACCTCTTTCGCAGCCTCGGCGGCGAGACCTACTTCTCGGGCGCCCTGCCCACCGGCACGCTCGAGTTTCACACCGTGCAGGTCGGCGTGAACTATCACTTCGGGGGCCCGATCGTCGCGAAGTACTGATCTTCGCTATCGACGCCATCGTGTTACGAAAGGCCGGCCTCGCGCCGGCCTTTTTGTTTGCCGGGCACGTTACTGCGCAGTTCCACCGCCCTGCTCCTGCCAGATGCCGCCAGCGTGCCAACAATCGGTTGACGATTCGCAGACGCCACTGGAAATCCGTCCCCGTTCTTCCTACGTTCGCTCACATACCCATCGGCGCCGATCCCGGTTCCGGGCGAAGCGCGCCTATTCAGTTGGCGCGATCGCGCGCTTTTGGATTCCCTGAGGACCACCAGGATGGATGAAGTGATCAAGGCGAAGCGCCAACAACAGAACGCGGGATCAAACCTGCGCGCAATAACGATCCGTGGCGCGCGCGAGCACAACCTCAAGAACGTCGACGTCGAGATTCCCCGCGACAAGCTGGTGGTGTTCACGGGGCTGTCAGGCTCCGGCAAATCCTCGCTCGCGTTCGACACCATCTATGCCGAGGGCCAGCGCCGTTACGTCGAATCGCTGTCGGCCTATGCCCGCCAGTTCCTGGAAATGATGCAGAAGCCTGACGTCGACCAGATCGACGGCCTGTCGCCGGCGATCTCGATCGAGCAGAAGACGACGTCGAAGAACCCGCGCTCCACCGTCGGCACGGTGACCGAAATCTACGACTACATGCGCCTGCTGTGGGCGCGCGTCGGCGTGCCCTATTCGCCCGCCACCGGCCTGCCGATCGAGAGCCAGACCGTCTCGCAGATGGTCGACCGCGTGCTGGCGCTGCCCGAGGGCTCGCGCCTCTATCTGCTCGCGCCGGTCGTGCGTGGCCGCAAGGGCGAGTACCGCAAAGAGCTCGCCGAATGGCTTAAGAAGGGCTTTCAGCGCGTCAAGATCGACGGCGCCTTCCACGAGCTCGCGGAAGCCCCTGTGCTCGACAAGAAATTCCCGCACGACATCGACGTCGTCGTCGACCGCATCGTGGTGCGCGCCGACATCGGCCAGCGCCTCGCCGAAAGCTTCGAGACCGCACTGAAGCTCGCCGAGGGCCTCGCCGTCATCGAATTCGCCGATGCGCCGGCTGCAGCAGCACCCGCGGAAGAGAAAAAGAAGACCGCAAAGATCCACGACAAGAGCGGACCCGAGCGCATGCTGTTCTCGGAAAAGTTCGCCTGCCCGGTCTCCGGCTTCACGATCCCCGAGATCGAGCCCCGGCTGTTCTCGTTCAACAATCCCTATGGCGCCTGCCCCGCCTGCGGCGGACTCGGCGTCGAGCAGCATGTCGACGAAGACCTCGTCATCCCCGACAAGGAACTTGCCATCGGCAAGGGCGCGATCGCGCCCTGGGCCAAGTCCTCGTCGCCCTATTACATTCAGACGCTGACTGCGCTCGGCAAGCACTACAAGTTCACGCTGACCACCAAGTGGAAGGATCTGCCCAAGAAGACGCAGAACGCGATCCTCCATGGCTCCGGCGAGGACGAGATCAAGTTCTCCTACGAGGACGGCGTCCGTTCCTACGACACCAAGAAGCCGTTCGAAGGCGTCATCACCAACATCAACCGCCGCTATCGCGAGACCGAGAGCGAGTGGGCGCGCGAGGAGCTGGCGAAGTATTTCCACGACGTGCCCTGCGAGGGCTGCAAGGGTTTTCGGCTCAAGCCCGAGGCGCTCTGCGTCAAGATTGGCGGCAAGCATATCGGCGACATCTCCGAGATGTCGGTGAAGGGCGCCGGCGCGTGGTTCGAGACCGTTCCGGAGGCGCTGAACACCCAGCAGAACGAGATCGCCGGCCGCATCCTCAAGGAGATCCGCGAGCGCCTCACCTTCCTGCTCGACGTCGGCCTCAACTACCTCACGCTGTCCCGCTCCTCCGGCACGCTGTCCGGCGGCGAGAGCCAGCGCATCCGTCTGGCCTCGCAGATCGGCTCGGGGCTAACAGGCGTGCTCTACGTGCTCGACGAGCCCTCGATCGGCCTGCATCAGCGCGACAACGCGCGCCTGCTCGACACGCTGAAGCGACTTCGTGACCTCGGCAACACCGTAATCGTGGTCGAGCACGACGAGGACGCGATCCTGCTCGCCGACCACGTGCTCGACATCGGCCCCGGTGCCGGCATGCATGGCGGCAACATCATCGCCGAAGGCACGCCCGCCGAGATCATGCGCAACCCCAACTCGCTCACCGGCAAATATCTCACGGGCGAGTTCGAGGTCGAGGTGCCGGAACGGCGTCCGCCGAACCATCGCCGCACCATCAAGGTGGTCAACGCGCGCGGCAACAACCTCAAGAATGTCACGGCCGAAATCCCGCTCGGCCTGTTCACCTGCGTCACCGGCGTATCAGGCGGCGGCAAGTCGACGCTGCTGATCGACACGCTGTACAAGGCGATCGCCCGCAAGCTGAACAATGCCAGCGAAGGCGCCGCACCGCACGACCGCATCGAGGGTCTCGAGCACATCGACAAGATCATCGACATCGACCAGTCGCCGATCGGCCGCACGCCACGCTCCAACCCCGCGACCTATACCGGCGCCTTCACGCCGATCCGCGAATGGTTTGCAGGCCTGCCGGAATCGAAGGCGCGCGGCTACGAGCCCGGCCGCTTCTCCTTCAACGTCAAGGGCGGCCGCTGCGAGGCCTGCCAGGGCGACGGCGTCATCAAGATCGAGATGCACTTTCTGCCCGACGTCTACGTCACCTGCGACGTCTGCAAGGGCAAGCGCTACAACCGCGAGACGCTCGAGGTCCTGTTCAAGGGCAAGAGCATCGCCGACGTGCTCGACATGACGGTCGAGGAAGCCGCCGAGTTCTTCAAGGCGGTCCCGCGCGTGCGTGAGACGTTCCAGACGCTGCATCGCGTCGGACTCGACTACATCCATGTCGGCCAGCAGGCCACGACGCTGTCGGGCGGCGAAGCCCAGCGCGTCAAGTTGGCAAAGGAGCTGTCAAAGCGCGCCACCGGCCGCACGCTCTACATCCTGGACGAGCCGACCACCGGCCTGCATTTCCACGACGTCAAGAAACTCCTGGAGGTGCTGCACGAGCTGGTCGCACAGGGCAACACGGTCGTCGTCATCGAGCACAATCTCGAAGTCATCAAGACCGCCGACTGGGTCATCGACCTCGGCCCCGAAGGCGGCGACGGCGGCGGCGAGATCGTCGCTTGGGGCCCCCCGGAGGACATCGCGAAGGCACCGCGGAGCTATACGGGTAAGTTTCTGGCCCCCGTGCTGGCGAAGGCGCGCAAACCGAAGCGGAGGCGCGCGGCGAGCGAGGCGGCGGAGTAGGTTACGCAGCGAGAGCATGCCGACACATTGTCTGAGGGAGACTGAGCTTGCCTGCAGGACTTGTGCAAACCTATCGTGCGTTCGCCCACAATAATGCCTGGGCAAATCACCGGCTGCTCACCGCTTGCGCGACGCTGTCTCAGGCCGACTTCGAAGCCGCACGAACCGGCTTCTTTCCGAGCCTGCAGCGCACGCTCAACCACATCCATGTCATCGACCTCTTCTATGTCGATGCGCTGGAGGGCGGGTGGCTGGGATCGGCGGCCTGGAAGAACGAAGTGCCACATCCCTCCCTTGCCGCGCTGAAGGCTGCGCAGGCTGCGATCGACAAGCGTTTGATTGCCGTCTGCGATGGACTGACGCCCGAGATTCTCGACGGTCTCGTGCGGATAAACCGCGACACCCGCGTGCAGACCGAACCTCGTGACCGGCTGCTCATGCATCTGTTCCAGCATCAAATTCATCATCGCGGACAGGCGCACGCGATGCTGTCTGAAACGCACGTTCCCCCGCCCCAGCTGGACGAGTTCTTCGCCGAGGGAGAGGCGCCGCTCAGAGCCACCGAGTTCGACCAACTCGGATGGACCGAGGAAACGGTGTGGAAAGCCTAGCGGTGTAGCTTCGTCTCCATGGCCTACTCCCTCGCCATCTTCGATCTCGACGGCACGCTGGCCGACAGCTTTCCGTGGTTCCTGCGCACCATCAACGACGTCGCCGATCGCTTCGGCTTCCGCCGCGTCGCCGATGAGGATGTCGAGGGGTTGCGGCATGCTTCGTCGCGCGAGATCCTCAGCCGGCTCGAGGTGCCCTTGTGGAAGCTGCCGGCGATCGCGCGGCATGCGCGGCGGCTGAAGGGAGAGGCGGCGGCGGAGATTGCGTTGTTTGCGGGCGTCGAGGCGATGTTGAAAACGCTGGCCGGTAACGGTGTGCAGCTAGCGCTGGTGACGTCGGACAGCGAAGCCAATGCGCGCGAGAAGCTCGGCGATTGCGCGGCGCTGTTCGCCCATTTCGATTGCGCGGCCTCGCTGTTCGGCAAGCCGTCGAAATTTCGCCGCGTCATGCGGCGCGCCGGCGTGGAGCCGGGCAAGGTCATCGCGATCGGCGACGAGGTGCGCGACATCGAGGCGGCTCGCGCTGTGGGGATTGCCTGCGGCGCGGTGGGCTGGGGTTATGCGGCGCCGGCGGCGCTGCGGGCGCTGGCGCCGGATCACATGTTTGAGCAGATGGATCAGATTGTCTGGACGCTGTGCCCCGGTGCAGTAGCCCGGATGAGCGAAGCGACATCGGGGAACGCCGGTGGATGAGGAGAGCCCTGTCCCGCATGTCGCTCCGCTCATGCGGGCTACACGCCCCTACTCCGTCCTGCGCAAGAACGCCCCAAACGCGCGCGGGCCGTCGCCGGTCTTGACCTCGCCGATCACCTTCAGCTCGACCGCATCGATGATATCGAGCGTGTTGCTTTCCCAGCAGGCGACGATGATGCGCTTGCCGTCGGCGGTCGCGGCAATGCCTTCGGGATAATCGCCAACGTTGATCCGCTTGATCGGCTTCAAGGTCGCCAGATCGAACACACTGACAGTGCCGCCATACTGGTCGGTGACGAAGCCGCGGCCCTGCGCCAGCGCCACCGCATAGGGCCGCATCCCGACCGGCACGCGGCCGATCTCGCGCGCTTCGGCGATGTCGATCACGGAGACGTCGTCAGAGCCGACATTGGCGGTGTAGGCCCGCTTGCCCTCGGCATCGATAGTGACGCCGAACGGGCGGGTGCCGACCTTGATGGTCGCCCTGCGCTGGCGCGTCGCGGTGTCGACCACCGAGACGCTGTCGTCGTCGCGGTCGGCCGAGAGCAGCAGCTTGCCATCCGGCGTCACCGCGAGCCCCGACGGCGAGGCGCCGACCGCGATGCTGGCCGTGACGCTGCGGCTCGCCGCGTCGATCACCCGCACGGCCGCCGCATACCAGTCCGCGACATAGACGGTCTTGCCATCAGGCGCGACGGCAACGCCGAGCGGCCCGCCGCCGACCTCGATCCGCGCCGCAACCTGCCGCGTTGACGCGTCCACCACCGTCACGGCCTTGGCATCCGGGCTCGTCACATAGGCAAAGCGCCCGTCCGCGCTGACGGCGACGCCGGCCGGCTTGCCGCCGATCGGGATGGTCGCGACGCTGCGTGCCGTGGCGAGATCCACGACCATCAGATTGTCGCTGAGCTGGTTGGTGACGAACGCCTCTTCGGCGGACGCATGCGCGATGCCGGCAAGGCAAAGGCTGGCGGCGAGCGCCGCCAGGACCAGCGCCCGCACCGTCAGCTTCCGCTCTCGATCTTCTTCTTGAGTGCCTCGAGGCCCGCCTGGTACAGCCCCTTCACCGCCTTGACCGCGGCCTCGTCGCTCAGCTCCGGCGGAGGATCGTTGTTGGGAAAGCCGCGGTAGAACGCGCCAGCCCATTCCAGGGTCGAGGCCTTGCCGTCAGCGCTCGGCGTCACCGTCAACGTCGAGGAGTAATTGGTCACCGGCAGCACCTTCACGTCCACATTGGTGATCCGGTAGGAATAGGTCATGGCGGCCGCGTCGAATTTGTAGAGTTCCTCGTCGACGGTCGCGCCTCCCGTCAGCGTCAGCTTCCGGGTCGCGCCGATCTCGTTGCCTTTCTCGCCCTCGGTCTTGGTGACCGGCGGCAGCCAGCTCATGTCCTGGAAATTGCCAATCGCGGCCCACACCTTGGCCGGGGCAGCGTTGATCTCGATGGATTCGCGCACCTTCTGCCGGGTCGGGCCGTGGGCCCAGGCCGATGTCGAAGCCGGGCCAAACGCCGCCGTCAAGGCCGCCGCGCTCGCGGTCGTCAGCATCGCGGCCAGCACCGTGCGCCGTCCAATCGTCACCCTCATCTCGTTTCCTCATGCGTCTCGTTGGTCGTGCGCGACTTGAGGCGCGCCGCGATCATCCTAGCGCATTTTGGGGCCGAGGGGAGACCGGTTCATGGCGCCGTTACGGCAGGTGCTCGCAGGTCCACAACTCCTTGCGCCGGACGGCGGGCAAAACCCCAATGGAAGGTCAATCACACGGAGCAAAAATAATTCTCTTTATCCGTATTTCGGATTACCGTATAAAAAGCCACCCCAACCCGGGCCGAGGGGCGGATCGCGATCGTCACGAACGCGGGATGGGACGTGGTGGACGCAGGCGGCGTCGGCGCGAAGGGCTTTGCAGGGCGGGAAACCGTGAGCGAAGGCGGCGCGCACACGACCGGTGCAGCCTGCGTACGGCAAAATCGTGTGGTCCTGGCGCCCGGGGTCTGTGCGCCAAGTCTTGCGGTGATGTGGCGGCCCGACCGGGTCCGCACCATCAGTCATCCGCAAGGCGACGGGGGCAATAGTGCATCGCTCCCCGGGGAGATCACGACATAAGCCGTAAAACCACTGCGCAGGGAAGGCCGTGTGTTGGGCTTCACCTGTATGCCGCTGTGCAGCCTCTTGTAGCGCAACCTTCGCACAGTGGACCGTGGGTGCCAGCCGGCACCCGGCCTTCCCTGCGCCCTCGGCATTTTTGAGGGCAAAGAATACGGCAAAGCTCGGGCGCGATGTTGCCGCGAGGAGGCGAAGGTGTGTCTACGATTCAGAAGCGAGTTGGTGGAGAACAACGAATGCTGCTCGCTCCGTCATTGCGAGCACAGCGAAGCGACCAGAGTACCTCCGCGGAGAGACTCTGGATTGCTTCGTCGCAAGGGCTCCTCGCAATGACGACCGAGACAGTGAGTGCCGGTCACGCCGCTCGATCACTCCGCCAGCGTCGTCTCTACGAACCCGCGCGGGTCGTCACAGAACTCCCGCATCACCCGGTAATGATCGGTCTGCTCCACTGTCGTCGGCTCCAGGCCGTATTTCCCGAGCCGAAGCAGTTGTGCGTTGGGATAGGCCATCAGCATCGGCGAATGGGTCGCCATGATGACCTGGCAGATGCGGGAATCCTCCATGCGTCGGAGCAGCTTCAGAAATTCGATCTGGCGCGCCGGCGACAACGCCGATTCAGGCTCGTCGAAGATGAAAATGCCCTGGCGCTGGCAGCGCTCCTCGAAGAAGCGCAGGAATCCTTCGCCGTGGGAATGCGACAGGAAATCGGGGCCGACCTGCCCGGCATCACGTGCGGCCTTGTCGAGATATCGCGCCACCGAGAAAAAGCTCTCGGCGCGAAAAAACCAGCCATTCGTGATTTTCGGCAGCCAGCTTGCGCGCAGCGCCCTGGAGAGTTGGCCACCCATCTTCTCCCGCGCTTCGGAGTGATCGACCGGCATGTAACCCTTGCCGCCACCGGCGTCGTCGTAGCCGGCGAGCGCTGCGATCCCTTCGAGGATCGTCGACTTCCCGGTGCCATTCTCTCCGACGATGATCGTGATGGCGGCGTCGAAGTTGAGATCGAAATCATCCGGAAAGATGGGCAGGCAAAACGGATAAGCCTCGCGATCGCGAACTTGCGACGGGTCGAGCCAGACCCGCTTCAGGTAAGGCGCCGGCAGGTTGATCGTTCGGCTGCTTCTTCGGCTCATGTCCGGTTTCCGATCCATTCCGTCCCGTCGGGACGCCAGAACATATCCGGAACGCAACCCTCGCGAAAGCTGCATTTGAGAAACATACAGCAACAAACCCGACACGCGTGGCGAGGGCAAACTGGAATCTGGAATTGCGGTCCGAAATCGCCTTAGAGAACGCAGCTCTGAGGCAGTCGGCAGGCATGAGACCCGCCCCCACCTCGCGACCCCGCAATGATTGACGGACGTCCGGGACCGTAAGAGCCGCGAGGAGTGCGCGATGGTATCAACGTATTTCAGTTACAGCTACATCACGCGCAATCTCAAGCAGTCCTTGACGCGGGTCGAACAGCAACAGGACGTGGCGCGAGAGGCCGCCTACTACAAAGCCCACATCGGCAAGGTGAAGTCCGTCGACGACTTCATGAAAGACTATCGCTTTATCACTATGCAACGAAGGCGTATGGCCTGGAAGACATGGCCTACGCCAAGGCCTTCATGAAAAAGGTGCTGGAGAGCGACCTCTCCGACGCAAACAGCTTCGTCAACAAGCTGGTCGACAAGCGTTACCGCGAGTTCGCCGCGGCATTTTCCTTCAATGGCAGCGCCACGCCGGTTGCGCAATCGGAGAACCAGACCGATGAGATGATCGGTCTGTACACGGCGACCAGGAAGAGCCAGGTCGATGCACTTACCGGCGACTCGAATTACTACAGCGCCGAAATCGGCAACATCAGCAGTGCAGACCAGCTCCTGAACAACGACCGACTTCGCAATTATGTCTATTCGGCGTACGGCATCGATCAAAGCAAGTGGTCGCGTGACACGATAAGTCAGGTCTTGCGCAGCGATCCGTCCGATCCAAACAGCTACGTCAACACCACTTTCGCTTCTCAGCTGAGTGGCCTCAACGCCGATCTTGCTCAGGCCCGATCGGATGTCACCGCGGCCACTTCAAGGATCGCAGACTACACCGCCCAATTATCGCAACCGGGCGCGAACGTGACCCAGTTGAACGTCCAGATCCTGGTCGAAAAATATCACCTGGAGTCATATGCGAGCAGCATTTCCAGCCTCAGCGACCAGATAGGGACGATTGGCGGGTTCGTCGACCTGGCCGGCGCGTTCGAGTTTTCGCCCGACGGCTCGCTTCCGTCAGGTGTGTCGGCGCAGACTGCTGCAAATGTCACGATCACGAAACAGAAGTTCGACGACAGCAAGTCCGCCGTCTATTCGGCGGCAAGCCCGTTGAACGAAGCTTTCGCAATCAGGCAATTCAGAACTGCCATCCTCAAGATCAATTCAGTCCAGACGTTCGTATCGACACCAGGCGTGTATGATTTTGCGCTGGGAGCTGTCGGCCTCGACCCCGGAAACGTCCCGCCGGCGACTGTCAAGGCCGTGCTCGAAAGCGACCTCAACGACCCCAAGAGCTACGTCTATACCCTCAAGGACAATCGGTATCTGGAGCTGGCACGCGCCTTCAACTTCGACGCAAAAGGCAATCTGACGACCCCCCTGGTGGCTCAGGACTCGGCTGAAGTCCTCCAGATCGCCAAGGACTACGTCATTGGAGCGGCGAAGAGCGCAAGCACGGCAACTCCCCAGCAGCAGGCCGCGGTTCGGGCACAGGCCACGAAGGATGCGTCGGAATATCAGCAAGCCATCGCCGGCATCGACAGTGTTTCCGATCTCCTCGCAAACAGGCCGATGGTTGATTTCATTCTCCTGGCCAAGGGCCTGGATCCCAAGAAGGTCAGCACCGAATTTCTCGGGAAGGTCTTCAGCTCCGATCTGAACGATCCAAAGAGCTTCGCGAACACCGAGAGCGATCCTCGCTTTGCCGAAATCGTCGCGTCGTTCAATTTCGACAGCAAGGGCAACGTCGCGCGTCTTCCGATGATGGGTCCACAGAAGCGGGATCAGTTTCGGGAAACACAAGCGAACTATGTCGAGCAAAGCCTGGAGCAGCAGCAAGGCGATGCGAATCCCGGCGTGCGCCTGGCGCTCTATTTCCAACGAAAGGCGGGGGACATCACGTCCGCGTACGACATCCTTGCGGACAAGGCTCTTTCAGAGGTGTTCAGGACCACCTTCGATTTGCCTGACTCGATGGCGGCGATGCCGATCGATCAGCAGGCCAAGTTCGTGGACAGGTTCATGAAGATCAAGGATCTGTCCGATCCCGCGAAGGTTACGAAGCTGCTGAACCGTTTCTCCGCCATGTATGACATCAGAAACAGCCAGAGCACCGGCCAGGGTCAATCCCCTCTGCTCAACCTCTTTCAGGGATCCGGTTCGGGGATCAGTGACTCCACGTACTTGGCCATTGCCAAGCTACGCACCCACTGATGATCGCTCGCCGGGACTAGCCCAACACCTCGAGCACCAGCTCCATGGTCATCAGCACGGGATTGTCGCCACGGATCAGACGGCCCTCCGCCAAGCCGCCGGTGTAGTCGATCAGGGCAACGTCGAGTGCGGCTTCGAGCGCGCCGGAGGAGCCCACCGCAATCGTGCCGCCGGTCACCGCAAGCTCGGTCGCGAAGGGTTCGGTCACGCCGCCATGGCTGAAGCGAGCGCCGATGGTCGAACCAACACCGCCATGGATCTTGGCGCGCGCGATGCCGTGCGCGCGGCAGAAGTCTTCGAGACAACCGGCGAAATCCTGGTTGGGGCGCAGCCGCAGCGCGAAAGCGCGGCTGGTCGTGCGTGCGCCGGTGCTCGCAGCCGCCACCGGCCCGAACAGCTTGAAGTTGGTTTCGGAATCGGGCTCTGCGCCGAACATCGCACCATCGATACCGAAGGCCTTGACCTCGAACGGCTCCGCGACATCAGTCTCGTCCGGGAGCATGTGGCCGCCACTGGCGCGGCCATCGGCCTCTGTCCACAGCCCATGGCAATGAAAGAACGGCGCGCCATCGCGCATGCCCAGCGTCATGCTACCGAGCCTGGTGCGCGTCACGCCGCTCGGCCGGAATGTGTCGCTATAGAACGCGGCGTTCTCATTGGTTTTCGACAGCGCCGGCATGACATAGCCGAACGGCCCGAGCGTGCCGTGCCCGAAGTTGAGCACACCACCGGCAAATCCCTCAGCGGCAAAACCGCGGCGCGCCGCCTCCAGCAGCGGCAGACCTGCTTGAAGCGTGAAGGAGAAAGCGCGTCCCCTCGCCTCCACCCATTGGATGCGTTCGGCGACCGGCACGCCGGGCTGCTTGATGCTGCGCATCACCTTCGCTCAGCCCGTCCTTGTCTTGTCGAGATCGAGCAGCCCGCGCGCCTCGAGCTCGTCGCGAACCATCCGTTTGGGAATCTTGCCGTAGCCGGATTTCGGCAAGGCCTCCCAGAAGAAGAACCGCTTCGGCATCTTGTAGCGCGGCACCTTGGGCGACAGGAACGCCGCCATCTCCGCTTCACTCACCGGCTTGGCGCCATCGCGGGCGACGCAGACGGCCACGCCGACCTCGCCCCAGGTTGCATCGGGCACGCCGAGCACCGCGACCTCGCCGACGCAAGGATGGGTCAGGATTTTCTCCTCGATCTCGCGCGGATAGATGTTGGAGCCGCCGGAGATGTACATGTCGGAGGCTCGTCCCGTGATGTAGACGAACCCCTCCTCGTCCATGTGGCCGAGATCGCCGGTGCGGAACCAGCCGTTGCGGAACGCCTTCGCGTTGGCCTCGGGATTGTCGTAGTAGCCGGCCAGCACCGCGGGGCCGATCACGCAGATCTCGCCGCTCTGGTTGGCGCCGAGTTCACGGCCCTCGTGGTCCTGGATCGAGACCTGCATGCCGGTACGCTCGAAGCCACAGGTACCGATCTTCGCGTGCGGCCCGTCCTCGGGATCATGCAGCGCCGCCGGCAGCACCGTGATGTTGCCGGTCACCTCGCCGAGACCGAAATACTGCACGATGACCTTGCCGAGCTTCCTCAGCGCAGCCTTCTGGTCCTCGCGATACATCGGCGCACCCGCATAGATCACCTGGCGCAGCGAGGAGTGGTCGTATTTGTCGGCGGCGGGATGCTCGACCATCATCTTCAGAATGGTCGGCACCACAAAGAGATTGCTGACCCGATGCGCCTCGATCAGGCGGAACGCCTCGTCGATGTCGAATTTCTCCGTCGGCAGCAGGACCGTGCACACGCCGCGCGCGGTCTGAACCAGCTGATGCACGCCGGCGCCATGCGACAGCGGCGCCACCACCAGCGAGGCATCCGCTTCGGTGACGCCGGGCGTGAGATCGGCGAGATGGTTGGTGACGACAAAACCCATCTGGCCGTGGGTGAGCACCGCAGCCTTGGAGCGGCCGGTGGTTCCCGATGTGAAGAAGAACCAGCAGGGATCGTCGTGCTCGACCGCGACGTTCTCGACCATCGTGCCGGCGCGCGACGCAACGGCATCCGCAACCGACGTTTCGGCAAATGGCGCCCGACCGTCGATGCTCCAGGTGAATTCGAGCGCGCCACCGCTCACGGCCGCGGCGTGCTCGGGAAAATCGACGTGGCACAGAAACGCCTTCGCGCCGGAGGCCTGCGCAAGATAAGTCACTTCGTCCGGCATCAGTCGGAAATTGGTGGGTACCCAGACGGCACCGAGCCGGAACGCCGCGAACATCGAGAAAAACATCTCGTCGCCGTTCTTGGAATGGACGAGGATACGGTCGCCCTTCGCGATGCCGCGCGCCGCGAGGGCTGCCGCCAGCGCCGAGACCTGCGCATCGATCTCGCGCCATGTCCAGGATTTGTCGCCCCAGACGAAACCGGGACGCGCCCCATGCCGCCGCGCATTCTGGGTCAGCATGTGAGCGAGATTCATGACGCGGCGGGACATGCGCAGGGGCTGCATCGGGCTTCCTCTTCAGCGGCGGACGGCACGCGAGCCGCCCGCTCATTGCAGCCCATTTATCGCCATCGCCCACGACCTCGCAAGGCCGTCGGCCGCACGCCTGCCCTACGGCTGCTTGAACGCGAACGGCGTAGCCGTGATGGCCTTCTCCTTGACGCAGGCCTGCGCACCAAAGCCGCCGCAATAGCTGCCATGCAGATCGAAGCGGATGGTGCGCCCCGCACCCCGCTTCGTTGGCTTCGGCTTGATCTCGTAGCTGCGGACATGGCCATCGAAGACGGGTTGCACACTGCCGTCCGGCAACGTGACCAGGATGTTCATGACGCAGCCGCCGGTTCCGCAATAGGTCGTCTCGCGATCGCCGCATTTGGTGTCGCGGAAATCGACGATGTAGTCATCGCGGCCGTCACCGGTCAGGTCGATCCTGCGCACCGTATCGACCGCAAAAGTCACCGCGTCGCCGCCCTGGCTCTCGCATTCCTCGTAGGCGTAGCGCACTGCCTTCTGCACGCCGGGCGGATAGTCGGCGGGATTGAACGGCTTTGCGTTGTCGGCGCGCGTAGCGGTTGCGAACAGTACGAGCAGGAGGATCAGATATCGCATTGGCATGGGTCGTCAGCGCAGCCGCGATCGTTCAGGAAATTTTAAACATGATCGGCGCACCCTTGGTCAGTTTTCGCGTAAAGAGTGCCGCATCATGGTCAAAGCGCCCGCCCTCCTCCTGTTATCGCTGGCGCTTGCCGGATGTGCCGTGGGCCCACAAGCGCACCTCGCCTCCGATCCCGCTTTCAAGCCTGCGCGTTACGCATGGGACGGCGCCGGCGAAAATCCCAATCATTCGCGCGCTGCCTCAGAGCCGACACGGATCGCCCGATCCGAGCGCAACAGGTCGCAAGCCGGGCTTCAGCCCTATTCGAAGGAATGGTGGCAGGCGCAGGACGGCATCGAGGCGGAACAGGACGCCAGGGTCAACCGTTCCCTCGTCATCTGCCAGGGGTGCCTGCGCCCGCAGGCGCAGCCGGAGGATTCCAGGCTCGCCAAGGCGACCGATTGAAGCATCCGGACTCTCAGGACTGATGGAGGTGCAGCCTCGTCGTCGCGAGAAGCGGCCGAGAGCTACAACGCCCCGAGCTTCCGTAACGACTCCTGCGCCGTCGCCAAGCCCGGCTTCAATTCCAGCGCCTTCCTGAAATCGGCGATCGCGCCCTGTTTGTCGCCGAGCCGCAGCTTGGCCTGTCCGCGGTTGTTCCACGAGAACACGTCGGAGGGATCGTATTGCAGCGCCTTGTCGTAATCGGAAACGCCGCCCTTGCTGTCGCCCTGATAGAGCCGGATCATGCCACGATTGCGCCAGCCGCGCGCGTCGGTCGGCGCAACACGGATCGCCTCGCCATAATCCGCGGCGGCGCGATCAAGCTGCTCGCTGTCGCGATAGACGTTACCGCGGTCGATATAGGCGAGCAGATCGGGCGCAAGCTTGATCCGCACGGTGTAGTCGGCGATGGCGTGCGCCATGTCGCGCCTGCGGTAATACACCAGTGCGCGATTGGCATAGGCCATGGCGTATTTGGGATCCCGCTTGATCGCGGCGTCAAAGTCGGCGAACGCACCGTCGAGATCGCCCTTGCTGAAACGCGACTCGCCGCGATTGCCGTAGGCCAGCGCCAGCGAGGGATCGAGCTTGATCGCCTGGTCGTAATCGGCGATGGCGCGATCGTAGTCGCGCTTGAAACTGTAGATACGGCCCCGATTATTGTAGGCGCAGGCATAGCCGGGGTCGAGCTTGATCGCCTCGTCGAGATCGGACAGCGCCGCGTCGAGCTCACGCTTCTCGGTGAGGCCATGACCGCGATTGCAATAAGCGCCGGCGAGCCGGATCCGCTCTCGCTCTTCGTTTCGATCACGGTCGAGCAAGCCTTGATCCGTTCGTCCGGCGTGCTGGCCAATCCGACGCAGGCCTCCCAGGCCGGACCGCCGGCCGCCAACGCCGGAGCCGGAGCCGGAGCCGGCGAGATGAGCGCGGCGAGCAGCGCGATGAGGCTGAGCGGGACACGCATTTTCCGGATATCTCCCCTGCGGCAACCACTCTTGGTCGCACCTTGGCAAGGGCCGGTTCAGACGCCTAGATCAAAGGCAAGCAGCAGGTCGGAAGGATTTTCCATGGCGCCATCGGTACGGGACAACAAGGACAGAAGCCGCTTCGAGCTCGATGTCGGCAGCGAGATCGCCTTCGCCAATTACCGGCTGACGCCGTCGGCGGTGATCATCACCCACACCGAGACGCCGCGTGCGCTGCGCGGCCGGGGCATCGGCTCCGAACTGGTCAAGGGCGCGCTGGAATTGATCCGCCGCGACGGCAGGAAGGTGATCGCCGGTTGCGGCTTCGTCGTCGACTATCTCGATAGGCATCCGGAAGATGCGGATCTCGTCGCCTGAATGCAAAAAGGGCCCGCGCGATTGCGGGCCCTTGAATTGCGACCGGGCGATCGGTCAGTGCTTGATCTCCGGCGGCAGCTTGCCGCCATTCGCCGCGAGCTTGGACATCACCTGCTTGTGCAGCCAGACGTTCATGGTCGCGGAATCGTTGGTGTCGCCGCTGTAGCCGAGCTCCTTGGCCAGGTCCTTGCGCGCAGCGAGGCTGGAATCGATGTCGAGCGCCTTCATCAGGTCGACGATCGAGGTGCGCCATTCCAGCTTCTCGCCCTTGTGCGCGGCGGCCGCCGCGTCGACGATCGAGGCAACGTCCACCGTCGCCGCGGGCGCCGATCCGCTCGGCGCGGCCCCTGCTGGCGCGCTGCCCGACGGTGCGCTGCCTGCGGGCGCGGCGGAAGCTGGCTGGCTACCGAAGATCGCGCCCATAATTTTCCCGAAAATGCTCATGTCTGCTCCCCGAAAAGGACCCGCTGGAGGGCCTTGAGTGGCACTTATAGACCAAGTTGCGTCGTTGCACCCGCAAAGTTCCGCGGACCAGCAAGCAGCATCAGCTTATCTACGGCGAAATGACGACCGAATGACATCATCGAGGTTGCGCTGCGGCATCGAATCTCACCCAAGCGTGAGGGACAGGACTCGCAAATGGGCGTACGCTCGACATTCAGTTCGCGTGCCATCCGGAATTCGAGCGTCTGGTTGGGAATCGCGAAACTCAGAATAGCGGCCGCTTGCGCCGTTTGCTGGCGCCAGATGCGGCCGCATGGCAAGGGAGCTAGCGACCATGGCCACACTCTACCAGGGCAATGTCCCCACCGTGGCCCAGACCGCAGAAGCGGCTGGACCGGTGATCCGAACCATCCAACTCTCCGATCTGCACGATGCGCTCAAGCGCGGCTGGGACGATTTCAAGGCGGTGCCGAGCCACGCCATCATCCTCTGCGTGATCTATCCTGTGCTGGGCCTCGTGCTCGCCCGCGTGGTGATGGGCTATTCAGTGCTGCCGTTGTTGTTTCCGTTGGCCGCGGGCTTCGCGCTGATCGGCCCGTTCGCGGCGCTCGGTCTCTACGAGCTCTCCAGCCGGCGCGAGCGCTATGAGGAGGCCAGCGCCTGGGATGCCATGGAGGTGCTGCGTTCGCCCTCCTTCGGCGCCATGCTCGGTCTGGGCGCGCTGCTGCTGGCCCTGTTCGTGACCTGGGTTGCGACCGCGCAGGCGATCTACGTCGCCGCTTTCGGCTATGAGGGCGCGTCCGGGATCTCGGATTTTCTGACGCGCGTTCTCACGAGCCGGCAAGGCTGGTGGCTGATCGTGGTCGGCTGCGGCACCGGCTTCCTGTTCGCCCTTGCCGCGCTCTGCATCAGCGCCGTGTCGTTCCCGCTGATGCTCGACCGCCATGCCGGCGCGTTCGAGGCCATGGTGACGTCGCTGCGCGTCGTCGCGAAGAACCCGGTGCCGATGGCGGCCTGGGGCCTGATCGTGGCCGTCCTGCTGGCGCTGGGCACGATTCCGGCCTTCCTCGGCCTTGCCGTGGTCGTCCCCGTGCTCGGCCATGCGACCTGGCATCTCTACCGCAAGGTAATCGCCGCCGATCCGGGCGCGCGTCCGGTGCCGCCTCCGCCGCATCGTCCACGCAAGCCGGCCGCCGACTTCCCCGCCAACCTCTTCCCCTGGCGCAATCGGAACGACGCCTGACGATTTCGTGACGTGCGATCCTGCCCCGGAGCGGGCAGGATCGCGCACTGTCATACGCCTTGCTTTGGCCGCGGTTTCCATCGAGATTGCGCCCGCCGTTCAGATCACTTCACGGAATTTATTTGCTCGAATGACCCCGACGATTTCTCGTCTCGCCCTCGCAGCCTTAGCCATCACCGCATCCATCCTATCCGCTCAGCCAGCGCTCGCCGCGGTTGCCTGCGGTTCGGGCAATTTCGACGCGTGGCTTGCAGACTTCAAAACCGACGCCGCGACCAAAGGCG
This sequence comes from Bradyrhizobium sp. 44, assembly GCF_023073095.1. Lineage (NCBI taxonomy): Bacteria > Pseudomonadati > Pseudomonadota > Alphaproteobacteria > Hyphomicrobiales > Nitrobacteraceae > Bradyrhizobium > Bradyrhizobium sp. 44. Next base: position 396,027 of record NZ_JADPIY010000020.1, on the reverse strand, counting down.
TCTCGCAACAGGCCATTTCCGCCGGGCTCGCCGGTGTGACGCTCGATCAGAGCGTGCTCAACCGCGACCGCTCGCAGAAGGTCTTCAGCCAGACCTTCGAGGAGTTTTCCGGCCGCATGGTGCCGCCGCGCCTGACGCGCGGCTCCAACATGATGAAGCAATACGGCTCGGTGCTGTCGCGCATTGAGCAGACCTACGGCGTGCCCGGCGAGGTGCTGGTCGCGATCTGGGGTCTCGAGACCGATTTCGGCGTCAATACCGGCAAGTTCGCGACCATCCGCTCGCTGGCGACGCTGGCCTATGACTGCCGCCGTGCCGAACAATTTCGCGCCGAGCTGTTGGATGCGCTCCGCATCGTCCAGCGCGGCGACCTTGCACCGGCCGACATGAAGGGTGCCTGGGCCGGCGAGCTTGGCCAGACCCAGTTCATGCCGTCGTCATGGATGAAATACGCCGTCGATTTCGACGGCAATGGCAAGCGCGATCTCCTGCACAACGCCCCCGACGTGCTCGCCTCCACCGCGAACTATCTTGCCGGTTATGGCTGGCAGAAGGGCAAGGATTGGCAGCCAGGCAGTCCGAACTTCGCGGTGCTGCAGCAGTGGAACAAGAGCGAGGTCTATTCGAAGACCATCGCTTATTTCGCCACGCAGCTCGCGCGCGCCCCTTAGCAGCCCCTCGTCAAAACGCGTAGGGCCGATCGCCTGACGACCGGCCCTCTCTGTGCGTTTTTTACCCCTATTTGCCCATGGTGGCGTGCATCGCCTTGTTCAGATGCGCGCCGCACGCACCCATTTTGCCGTTGAGCAGCGAGTCCTGCGCGGCCGCGATCTCCCTCTGCGCTACGAATTTGCCGTCACCATCGGCCATGTTCTCGATCGCGGTCTCGGTCTTCTCCAGATTGGTCGAACTGCAGCCGCCTGCGGCGTGCTTGGCGGCTTGGGCCGGCGCGACGGCGAACGCGACAGCGGCAATTGCGATAACCCCGAGTAACTTCGTCATGACGTTACCTTCCTTCTCTTATTCTTGGGCCAGAGCCAGCGACATTGCCGGAGTCTGCGACATCACCTCCTCCGCGCGCCGCAACTTGACGCAATGAATTCCCCGCGAGAATTGCGTGATGTTGCGTGCCACGCAGAGCCACATGCAAAATTTCTGATTTTCGTTACACGCTTGTAATCAACGGCACGCGTTCGGCTTGTGTGCACCGCGCGCGGGGGTTGGGGCTGACCAAGCGGAATGAACTCGTCCCTGCCTGGCCGCCGTTCGTCACGTCGATCCGCCGGCGTGGGGTGAATCGCCGGCCACAGTGGAAAGGTGTCCGCGCAGGCCGTCGAGATGAACTCAAGTTCACTTTTATACTTCACCGAGCATGCGATTCGCGCATGCGAAACTTGGGTATAGGAGCTATTAATCACCTTGCGACGACCGGAAAGCAGCCTATTTGACTTTTGAATGGAACCGGCTGAGCTAAGATTAAATCCGTGAATTAACGGGCAAATTTAACAACATGCCCCCTGTTTCGCCTACGCTTTGGGCGGGAGTGCTTTCGGGTTAATCGTCCGTTACCAGTGCCATGCATTGAGCGCTTAGCTGCATCGCAACAACGGAACTTTCGCACTGCACCACTCTCACCTATATTCATTTCAACGATGAGGCTCGGGCAAGAGCTGAATCGAACTACAGGAGACTACCAATGCTGCTCTCGCTCATCCGTATGATCCAGGCTTTCCGGGACTATCAGCGCAATGTTGCCGAGCTGTCCCAGCTCAGCGATCGCGAATTGGCCGACATCGGCCTCGATCGCTCGGACATTCCGCGCGTTGCCGCCGGTCAGTATCAGGGCTGATATCGTTCAGCCCTCAACCGGACGAACCGATAGCGCCCGCCTCGTGCGGGCGTTGTCGCATCCGGAGGCAGAAAACTCGATCTCGGCGATTCCACTGACCGCCGAAAAGCGCTACCTGTCCGCCCCATGACAGGACCCCAATCAAATACCGTGCACGTGATCGGCGCAGGCCTTGCCGGCTCCGAAGCCGCCTGGCAGGTGGCCAAATCCGGCGTGCCCGTGGTGCTGCACGAGATGCGGCCGACCCGCACGACCGAGGCACACCGCACCGACGGGCTTGCCGAGCTCGTCTGCTCGAATTCGTTCCGCTCGGATGATGCCGCCAACAACGCCGTCGGCCTGCTGCATGCCGAGATGCGCCGCCTCGACTCGCTGATCATGCGCGCAGCCGACGCCAACCAGGTGCCTGCCGGCGGCGCGCTGGCGGTGGACCGCGACGGCTTCTCCGCGGCCGTCACCAAAGCGCTTAACGACCATCCCCTGATCGAGATCGCGCGCGGCGAGGTTGCAGGCCTGCCGCCCGCCGAATGGAGTAACGTCATCGTTGCGACCGGCCCCCTCACTTCGGCGCCGCTGGCCGACGCGATCCGCGAGCTGACCGACGAGAACGCCCTCGCCTTCTTCGACGCGATCGCACCGATCGTGCACCGCGAATCCATCGACATGTCGGTGGCCTGGTTCCAGTCGCGCTACGACAAGGTCGGCCCCGGCGGCACCGGCGCCGACTACATCAACTGCCCGATGACAAAGGAGCAGTATGACGGCTTCGTCGCAGCGCTGGTCGCCGGCGAGAAGACCGAATTCAAGGAATGGGAGACCAACACGCCCTATTTCGACGGCTGTCTGCCGATCGAGGTCATGGCGGAACGCGGCCCCGAGACTCTTCGCCACGGGCCGATGAAGCCGGTCGGCCTCACCAATCCGCACGATCCCACCACTAAGGCCTACGCGATCGTACAACTGCGCCAGGACAACAAGCTCGGCACGCTCTACAACATCGTCGGCTTCCAGACGAAGCTGAAATACGGCGAGCAGCAACGCATCTTCCGCACCATTCCGGGGCTGGAGAACGCCGAATTTGCTCGCCTCGGCGGCCTGCATCGCAACACCTTTCTCAACTCGCCAAAGCTGCTCGACGGCCAATTGCGCCTGCGCGCGCAGCCGCGGCTGCGCTTTGCCGGCCAGATGACGGGCTGCGAGGGCTATGTGGAATCCGCCAGCGTCGGCCTGATTGCTGGCCTCTACGCGGCAGCGGACGTGCGCGGCGAGACGCTTGCGAGTCCGCCGGTCACGACGGCGCTCGGATCCCTGCTCGGCCACATCACCGGCGGCCATATCGAGACCGTCGAGCCCGGCACGCGCTCGTTCCAGCCAATGAACATCAATTTCGGCCTGTTCCCGCCGCTCGCCAGCGCACCGACGAAGAAGCCCGACGGAAGCCGACTGCGCGGCAACGAGAAGACGGTGGCCAAAAAGCAGGCGATGAGCGCGCTGGCGCTCGCCGATCTCGATCGCTGGATCGCTGATCACCTGCGCATTGCCGCTGCGGCGTGAGTTTTCGATGAACCTTCCCAAAGACGACGCCGCAACACTCTCGGCGCGCTGGACCGAGGGCGTGCTGCTCAAGCGCGACGTGTTCTCGACCGTCGAACGCGGCCGCTTCCGCGACGATGACGGCGAGGTCGACGCGGTGCTGCGCCGCCTCGACGAGGCGCCGTGGTGGTCATTCCTTTTGGCGCGCCATCTGTTCGCCCGTGAGACGCATGCGCTGGCACTCGCCAAGGGGCTCGATGTCGGCCCCGAGCTGCTGTGGGCCGGACGCCGCGCGCTGGTGCGCAGCTTCGTCGATGGTGTCGCGCTGCATTTGGCGAAACCGCATGGCGACCTCGCCTATTTTCGCTCGGCCAAGGCCGCGCTGCGACGGCTGCGCCGCGCCGGCATCTGCCACAACGATCTTGCCAAGGAACAGAACTGGCTGGTCGGCCGCGACGGTCGCGCCTATGTGACCGACTTCCAGCTCGCGGCCTGCTTCGACCGGCGCGGCCGGCTTTACCGCATCTTGGCCTATGAAGATCTCCGGCATCTGCTCAAGCACAAGCGCTCCTACGCGCCCGAGGCGCTGACGCCGCGCGAGCGGAAAATCCTGGCGAAGAAGTCGTTCGCCGCCAGCCTCTGGCTGGCTACCGGCAAGAAGGTTTATCGGGCAATCACGCGCGGCCTGTTCAACTTCACCGACCGTGAAGGCGGCGGCCGAAGGCTCGTCAACGACGCGCCGGTGTTGGCGGAATTGATCCGCAAGAACCCCGCCGTGCGCGACACCGCCATCGTGGCCTTTGCCGACCGCCGCTCCGGCGTCGGGCTCTATGCCTTCGTCGAAGCCGATCAGGCCGCGCTCGAAGGCCAATTGCGGAACGAGCTCAGCGCCGCCAAAGGGCCGAAGCCCCCGGAACACATCCAGGTCGTGCACGCGCTGCCACGCAACGCCGACGGCAAGCCGCGCACGGAGATTCTGCAACTGGTCGCCATGAACCAGCTCGACCTGATCGAGCCGATGATGAAGAACGACCAGGACCGCGCTTTCCTCAAGGACATCTTGGAGCAGCGCAAGAACCTGCGCGACCGCTTCAATTTCGAGGCCGACCTGCCTGCCGGCTAGTGTGGATCACGCCTTGAAGCGTCCACATTGGCGATAGAGAAGCGATCCGATAATTCGAACTTGGCGGCGGGGCTTGGCGGGGTCATGGGCACTCGGGGGACGATGATGCATCGTGTGGTTGGCGGCCTGATCGCCGGCCTTCTGCTGCTCGCCGCCGCGCCCGCAATGGCCGAGTCCCCGGCCGAGCTGATCTCCAGCTTCCGCCTCAAACATGGAGAGGTCCGCGTCGTCCGCGATTCGACCCTCGACCGCATCGCAATGGACCAGGCGCGCGCGATGGCGACGAAGGACGACCTCAGTCACGACGCCCTCGGCCCGTTCAACCGCCGGGTCGCACCGGCCGGCGCAGGCCGCGCCGCCGAGAACATCGCCTACGGCTACGACAATTTCGAGAAGACCCTGGGACAGTGGATCGACTCGTCGGGACACCGCAAAAATTTGCTGCTGCACAACGCTTCCCGCGTCGGGATCGCGAGCGCGAAAAACGCCAGCGGCAAACGCACCTATTGGGCGATGGTGATCGCCGGCGACTACGAGCCGAAGGGCAAAGGCAAGAAGGACAAGGAGCCCCTCGTTGCCGTGAAACGCGAAGCCGCTCCTGCGAGCAAGCCCAAATCCGGCGGCTGCCACATCAAGCTGCTCGGCCTCTGCATCTGAGGCGAGACGCCACGCCGGAAGCATTGTTGCGCGCGCTTCTCCGACCGGCCAATATGACCGCGCCGCTATCCTCAACCAACCTGAGGCGATCAATGGCCAAAAAATACACCGCTCAATGCGCCTGTGGCGCAATCAAGTTCGAATTCAGCACCGATCCGTCCTTCATCGCCAATTGTCATTGCAACGATTGCAAGCGCGCTTCCGGCGGCGAGATGGCGACCTTCTTCGCGGTGCCCGAGGACGATTTCACGCTTCTCTGCGGCAAGCCGAAGGCGTTTCACTACATCGCCAATTCCGGCAAAGGCCTGGATCGCAATTTCTGCCCGGAATGCGGTTCGCGGGTCTTTACCACTAACCTCGATAGCTTCCCCAAGACGTTCTTCGTCCAGTTGGGCAGCCTCGACCGGCCCGACCTCGTCGCACCGAAGCTCGAGATGTTCACCAAGCGTCGCATGTCGTGGAACACGCCGCTCAACCTGCCGCAGTTCGAGGAAATGCCGCACTGACGCGACGATAGTCCGAGCCGGAGATTGACTTGATCAACATCGAGCGAGTACGTGCCGACACGCCAGCCACTTCCAGACTTGCGTATCTGCACAACGCGGGGGCGGCTCTCATGCCTGTCGCTGTCGCCGAAGCCATGAAGCAGCATATCGATCTGGAGAGCGAGGTCGGAGGCTATGCCGCCGCCGACCGTGAGGCGCCCCGGCTTGAATCCGTCTACGGCTCAGTGGCGCGCCTGCTGAATGCCGCACCCGATGAGATCGCCCTCATGGAGAATGCGACGGTTGCTTGGCAGATGGCGTTCTACGCGCTTCCATTTCGTCAGGGCGACCGGATCCTGACCGCCGAGGCGGAGTACGCTGCCAACTATGTCGCCTTTCTCCAGGTCGCCAAGCGAACAGGCGTCGCGATCGACATCGTGCCGAGCGATGCTAGCGGCGAGCTCGACGTTGACGCGCTCGAAAGCATGATCGATGAGCGCGTGAAACTGATTGCGATCACATGGGTTCCGACCAATGGCGGGCTGGTCAATCCGGCTGCGGCCGTCGGCAAGATCGCGCGAGCGCGAGGCATTCCTTATCTGCTCGACGCCTGCCAGGCGGTCGGACAAATGGCGGTCGACGTCGAGGCCATCGGCTGTGACATGTTGTCGGCGACCGGTCGCAAATTCCTCCGCGGCCCGCGCGGCACCGGTTTTCTCTACGTCCGCCGGGCGATGCTGCAGCGGCTCGAACCGCCAATGATCGACCACTTCGCCGCACCCTGGGTGTCCCGGGACGCTTACCGGCTGCGTGACGATGCGCGCCGTTTCGAGACCTGGGAGAACAACTACGCAGCCCGGCTTGGGTTGGGCGCGGCTGTCGATTATGCCCTCGATATCGGCATAGGCCCCATCGAGCAGCGTTGCCGCATGCTGGCGGACCGCCTCCGGGGCGGCCTTGCGTCCATTCGCGGTATCAGAATTCGTGACCTCGGACGCGCTCCGGGAGCCATCGTCAGCTTCACGGTGGACGGGTACGAGGCTGAAGCGGTCGTCAGCAACGCGGCCGCAGCCGGCATCACGATCGGTGCCTCAGATCCGTCGAGCACGCGCATCGATGCCGAAATTCGCTCGCTGCCGCCGGTGGTGCGCGCCTCCCCGCATTACTACAATACGGAAGCCGAGATCGATCGGTTGATCGTCCATCTGGCGGTTTGACGCCGCGATAGCGGCGGGCGCGCGCACAGCTCAGGTACAGCGCGCACTCAATCCGGATGCCCCAAGCTTCGCCATGACCTCGTCGAGATGGGCGCTGTCGCGGGTCTCGATCACCAATTGCAGCAACGTTGCCTTGGCTGGAAGATCCGAGAAGGTGCGCTGGTGCGAGACCTCGATGATGTTGGCGCCGGCCTCGGCCAGCAGTGCCGCGACCGCAGCCAGTTGGCCAGGCCTGTCGGGGATGTCGAGCGACAGCTGGGTGAGCCGCCCCTCACGCGCCAACTCGCGGGTCAGGACTGATGCAATCAGCCGCGTGTCGATATTGCCGCCGCTCAGCACCAGCCCGACCTTCTGGCTGGCGAAACGGGACGGGTCGGACATCAGTGCGGCGAGACCGGCGGCGCCGGCGCCTTCGACAACCGTCTTCTCGATCGAGATCAGGGTTGCCACCGCGCGCTCGAGCTCGGCTTCGTTGACGAGCGCAATGTCGTCGACAAGGCGGCGGACGATTTCGGTCGTGAGCTTGCCGGGCGACTTCACCGCAATGCCTTCGGCGAGTGTGTCGCCACGCGCCGGCAGATTGCCGTTATGGATGGCATTGTACATCGAGGGGTAGAGCCAGGCCTCGACGCCGAGGATCCGCAGCGACGGCTTGATCGATTTCGCGGCAATGGCGATCCCGCTGATCAGGCCACCGCCGCCGATCGGGACGACCAGCGTATCGAGCTCCGGCACGGCCTTGAGTATTTCCAGCCCGACCGTGCCCTGCCCCGCGATGACAAGCGGATCGTCATAGGGATGGACGAAGATCATGCCGCAGGCTTCGCCGTGGCTGCGCGCATACGCGGCCGCCTCCTCGAGCGTGGCACCCGTCACCACCACCTCGGCGCCGTGATGCCTGGTGTTTTCGACCTTCACCATGGGTGTGCCGACCGGCATGACGATGGTGGCGGGAATGCCGAGCCGCTTGGCGTGATAGGCGACGCCTTGCGCGTGATTACCCGCCGACATCGCGACGACGCCTCGCGCGCGCTCCTCCGGCGTCAGCGCCGTGAGGCGGTTGAGCGCGCCGCGCTCCTTGAACGAGGAGGTGAACTGGAGGTTCTCGAATTTCAGCCAGATGTCGCAGCCGCAGATATTGCTCAGCGTGCGGCTGTAGCTACAGGGCGTCTCGACGACGGCGCAGCGGATCGTCTCGGCAGCGGCATGGATATCGCTCAGCGAGATCGGAAGGCCGCTGAGATCAGTGGCGATGCTTTGGGACAACTCAGCCATGGGACAGCATAGGGCATTTGGCAGTTTGAGGCGATAAGCCAACCGCTATTTGGTAAATTCCCGGGCACGCGAGGCCCGCCACAGCGTCCACAGCGTGCGCAGCCGCGGCGATTGCTCCGGCGTGAACGGATTACGCCCGGGCTGCGACAAGCGCTTGAGGTCGGCCCGTACCTGGCTCAGCGGAAGGAACGCTGGACGCACGGATGCCGGCACCTCCACCAGCAGCGACAAGGCCGTCGTCAAATGTTGCCGCGCCTCGCCCGAGAGTTGGTCCAGCGCGGCGCGCAAGTTTGGCGTCTCCTTGCCGGCGAACACGTCTTCCACGTCGCAATCGTGGCTCGCCAGCACCTGCTGCGGCAGGAACAATTGCCGGCGCGCCGCATCGCGCGGCAGATTGGCGATGACCTGTACGATGCCCTGCGCCAGCCCGGCATGGCGGGCGAGATGCTCGGCCGCCTCCGACGGTGGTCCCATGATCCGGGCGGCGAGATCGAACAGCGCCGATGAGGTCGCCGCGAGGTAGCCTTCCAGCGCCGCCATTGTTGGCATTGGGTCGTTGTAGAGATCGAATTGATGCTCGTCGGCGAGCAGCGACAGCGGCTCGACCGGCAGGTCGAAATCACGGATTGCGCGGAGAAGCTCCGCCGCTACCGGATTGCCCTCGGCGCTGCCATGCACCTGGCCCGACAGCATGTCGGTCCACCATTGCAGGCGGATTTCACCGGGCAAGGGCTGGCTCACCTGGTCGCGGACGCGGACGATCTCGACATTGAAGGCATAGAGCGCCAGCAGCGCGCGACGCTCGGCAGCGGGCGCGAACAGGGTCGCGGCATAGCGCGGAAAGTCGTGGCTGCGTACGAGGTCAGCGCAGAACGCGGCAGAATCCGGCGCCGGCGCGGAGCCACTCATGGCACGGCGATCAGCGCGGCCGCGACGCGCCGCCGTTCGCCGATCATGATGTTGTAGGTGCGCACGGCGGGACCGGTCTGCATCGTGTCCAGAACCACCCGCGCCGCTTTGAGCGCCTGGCGCAGTTCCGCTGGCGGCAGCCAGACCCCGGTTCCGGTGCCGATCAGGAGCGTGTCGATGCTGTTAGCGGACTTGAAGACTCGATCCAGCGAATAGCGGTCGATCTTCGCGGGGTCCGTTATGTCCCAGGCCCAGATCGCGTCGGGCAGGCAAAGCAGCGATCCCCGATGCGACATGCCGGCAAAGGCAAAGCCGCCCTTGCCATAGGCTTCGATCGGCGCCGAGCGGGGGAAATGCGGTGCGTTGGGATCGCCGGCCATGAGCTTCGTCCGAATGAGCTTACTGCCCTCGCAAACTCCTGCGAGGGCATGCGGTTCGGATCATGCCTTGCTTTTCTTCGCCGGCGTAGCCTTATCGACCGCATCTTCGCGATGCTCGCCGACGCCGAGATAGATCAGGATCGGGGCTGCAATGAAGATCGAGGTATAGGTGCCGACCAGCACCACGCCGAACATCATGACCGCGGTGAAGCTGTGGATGGCATGACCGCCGAACAGCAGCAGCGCCAGCAGCGCCAGCGTCACGGTGAAATGGGTGATGATCGAGCGCGACAGCGTCGAGTTGATCGATTCGTTGAGAAGCTGCGGCATCGGCATCTTCTTGTAGCGCCGCAGCATTTCACGGATGCGGTCGTAGATGACGACGGTGTCGTTGAGCGAATAGCCCAAAATGGTCAGAAGCGCCGCGATGCTGGTCAGGTCGAAATCGACTTGGCTGATCGACATGAAGCCGATCGTCAGCACGATGTCGTGCACGTTGGCGATCATGGCCCCAAGCGCGAACTGCCACTCGAAGCGGAACCAGAGGTAGACCAGGATCGAGACGATCGCCAGCATCAGGCCGAGCATGCCGTAGGCGAGCAATTCGCCCGATACGCGCGGTCCCACCACCTCGACGCGGCGATAGTCGACGGAATCGCCAAGCGCGGTGCGGACCTTCTGCACGGCCTCCTGCTGTGCGGCGTCGCCGCCCGGCTGCTCCGCCACGCGGATCAGGACGTCCGCGGGGCCGCCGAATTGCTGCAACTGGACTTCGCCGAGACGCAGGCCATCCAACGTCGTACGCATCGCCGCAATATCGGCGGTGCCAGACTTGGCCTGCACCTCCAGCAGCGTGCCGCCGCGGAAGTCGATGCCGAAATTCAGTCCATGGGTGAAGAACAGCGTGATCGCGACGATCGACAGCGCCGCCGAGATCGGGAAACTGATCCGGCGAAACCGCGTGAAGTCGAAATGAGTATCGTCGGGGACGATGCGCAGCGACGGCAGCCAGCCGAATGCCGCAACCACGGTGAGGATGGCAATGAGGACGCCGAGCCCGATGAGAACGGTGTGATTCACGATCAGGCTCCTAGATCGGCACGCTCTGCGGCCGCTTCCACCGCACCCACCAGGCCACGATCAGCCGGGTCAGGGTGAAGGCGGTGAACACCGTGGTGATGATGCCGATTCCGAGCGTCACGGCGAAGCCGCGCACCGGACCGGTGCCGATGTAGAACAGCACCGCGGCGGCAATGAAAGTGGTGATGTTGGAATCGAGGATGGTCGCAAGCGCCCGCTTGAAGCCGGCGTCGATCGCCGAGATCGCGTTGCGGCCGCCACGCAATTCCTCGCGGATGCGCTCGTAGATCAGCACGTTGGAATCGACCGCGATGCCGACGGTGAGCACGATGCCGGCGATGCCGGGCAGCGTCAGCGTGGCGTTGAGCAGCGACAACAGGCCGAAGATCATGGCCACATTGATGGCCACCGCGATGTTGGCGAACACGCCGAACAGCCGGTAGGTCAAGAGCATGAAGATGATCACCAGGATCGAGCCGACATAGGCGGCGAGCTCGCCCTTCTCGATCGAGTCCTGGCCGAGGCCCGGACCGACGGTGCGCTCCTCGACCACCGTGAGCGGTGCCGGCAGCGCGCCGGCGCGCAGCAGGATCGCGAGATCGTTGGCCGATTGCACGGTGAAACTGCCGGAGATCTGGCCCTGTCCGCCAGTGATCGGTTCGCGGATCACGGGAGCCGAGATGACCTTGTTGTCGAGCACGATCGCAAAAGGCAGCCCGACGTTCTCTTGGGTGGCCTGCGAGAACTTGCGCGCTCCTGACGTATTGAACTTGAAGCTGACGACGGGTTCGCTCGTGCGCTGGTCGAAGCTCGCTTGGGCATCGGTCAGATCGCCGCCGGCGACCAGCACCTGCTTCTTGACCACATAGGGTGTGGGCGGCGGCGACGCGCTCATCAGAAGCTCGGATTCCGGCGGCAAACGTCCCTGCTGCGCCTGATCGGGCGGCACAGACATATCGACCATGCGGAATTCCATCTTCGCGGTCTTGCCCAACAATTCCTTCAGACGGGTCGGGTCCTGGAGGCCGGGGACCTGCACCAGGATGCGGTCGTTGCCCTGGCGCTGGATGACGGGCTCGACGGTGCCGAGCTCGTTGACGCGGCGTTCGACGATCTGGATCGACTGCTCGATGGTCTTGCGCATGCGGTCGAGCATCGCGGCCTGCGGGATGGTGAGGCGGATCACCCCACCGCCGGCGTCAGTGACATCCAGGTCGCGCTGACCGCTGGAGCCCACCAGTCCGCCCAGCGGCTGGGACAGCTCGCGCAGCTTGGCGAGCGCAGGCTGCAGGTCGGATTCCTTGGTGATCCGCACCTCGGCCGCGTCGTTGCGCACGGTGACGCCGCCGGTGAAGCCGATCTTGGCATCGCGCAGCGTCCGGCGAACATCGTCGCGGACCTGGTCGAGCCTCTCTTTCTTCACATAGTTGCCGTCGACCTCGAGCAGCAGATAGGAGCCGCCTTGAAGATCGAGGCCGAGCACGAGCCGACGCTGCGCCCAGGCGGGCCAGGTCTTAACCTGCGCTTCCGGAAAGAAGTTCGGGACCGCGCAGAGGCACACGATCAGCGCCGTCAGGATAATCCCGAGCGCCTTCCACCGCGTGAAATACAACATCGACTGGACCTGTCAGATCAGGGGATTTCAGAGACTCGCGGAAGCGCTCACTTAGCCGCGGCGTCGTCCTTGGCGCTATCCTTGGCGCTTTCCTTGGTGCTTTCCTTGGCCGGCTCGCCCTTGGCGCGCACGCCGGAGACCATCGAGCGCATCTGCCGCACGCGCACACCATCGGCGATCTCGAACTCGATCTGGTCGTCGTCGACGACCTTGGTGACCTTGCCGACGAGGCCGCCCGAGGTCACGACGGTGTCGCCGCGGCGGATGTTCTTCACGAGGTCGGCGTGGTCACGGACCTTCTTCTGCTGCGGACGCAGAATCAGGAAGTACATGATCACGAAGATCAGGGCGAACGGCAGCAGCGACATCAACATGCCGCTGGTGTCGCCGGCGCCCGCAGCCTGGGCATACGCAGGGGTAATCAGCATTCGGACGATCCTCGTGAGAACGGGGGAAAACCGGTCAGGCCCAAATGGCGACCGGTTCGGTCAAATTCGCGCGGACTATAGCGGCCATTGCCCCAATTGCAACGCCGCCAGACCGCCCTTTTAGCCACCTTGCGGCGCGCGCTCAGGCCCGATAAGGCTGCATTCTCAGGAACTTCGGACATGCCCCAAAAACCAAGCAAAAGCCCGGCCGGCAAAGGCCCCCGTACCCCTGCCACGAAGCCAGCCCGCGTCGCGGCAAAACGTCCCAAGGCCGCCCTCAAAGCGGCTTCCAAGACGACTTCCAAGGCGACTTCCAAGGCGACTTCCAAGACAACTTCGAAGGCCGGCCAAAGCGTCTCCCAGGAGCGCATGGTTCGCGCGCTGGAGACGATCGCGGCGCACCTCTCCGCTCAAGGCAAGCCCGCCGTCGAACGCGAGTCGTTCAAGCAGGCGGATGCTTTCGTCTGGCATCCGGACGGCCGCCTTGCGGCGGTGCCGCGGGTCAGCCGCGTCGAACTGTTCCTGCTCAAGGGCGTCGACCGGATGCGCGACATCCTGATGGAGAACACCGAGCGCTTCGCCAACGGATTGCCCGCCAACAACGCATTGCTCTGGGGCGCGCGCGGCATGGGCAAGTCGTCGCTCGTGAAGGCGGCGCATGCCAGCATCAACGCGGAGCGCAAACCGGCCGACAGACTGAAGCTGATCGAGATTCATCGCGAGGACATCGAGAGCCTGCCGGCACTGATGGAGCAGCTTCGCGCCTCGTCCTTCCGCTTCATCGTGTTCTGCGACGACCTCTCCTTCGACGGCAATGATGCGTCCTACAAATCGCTCAAGGCGGTGCTCGAAGGTGGCATCGAGGGTCGGCCGGAGAACGTCATCCTCTACGCCACCTCCAACCGCCGCCATCTGCTGGCGCGCGAGATGATCGAGAACGAGCGCTCGACCGCGATCAATCCCGGCGAAGCCGTCGAGGAGAAGGTCTCGCTGTCGGATCGCTTTGGTCTCTGGCTCGGCTTCCACCGCTGCAGCCAGGACGAATATCTCGCCATGGTGCGGGGCTATTGCAGCCATTTCGGCGTCGAGGTCGACGACGACGCGCTGGAGCGCGAGGCCCTTGAATGGTCGACGACGCGCGGCTCACGCTCGGGCCGCGTCGCCTGGCAGTTCGTGCAGGAGCTTGCGGGACGGCTTGGCGTGAAGCTGACGGCGACGTAGCAAGCTGCCGCCACTTCTCTGATCTGTCATTCCCCGCGCAGGCGGGGAATCCAGTATTCCGGAGACGGTTTTGATCGGTCGAGACGCTGCGGCGTACTGGGTCGCCCGGTCGAGCCGGGCGACGACACCGCGTTTGTGGCGATGGCGCGCCCTATTTCAAGCTCACGCCCCGTTCAGGAATTGAAGCGGGTCAACCGGGCTCGATCCCTTACGGATCTCGAAGTGGAGCTGCGGCGACGCCACCTCCCCGGATTGACCCGACTTGGCAATGACCTGGCCGCGCTTGATGGTATCGCCGCGCTTCACCATCAGCTCACTCGCATGGGCATATGCGGTGACGTAGCCGTTGGAGTGCCGAACCAGGACGAGATTGCCATAACCTTTCAGCTCATTGCCGGAATAGGCAACGACACCGTCTTCAGCCGCCTTGACCGGCGTACCCTCGGGCACCGCGAGATTGATGCCGTCGTTGGACTTGCCATTGGTCTTGGCGCCGTAGCTCGTGACCACCTTGCCGCGCACCGGCCAGCGGAAAGTCGGCAGTGCGCTGGTGGTCTCCGCAGCTTTCGCCGGAGCCTCCGCGGCCTTGTCTTCGACATTCGCCGTGGCCTGGGCCAGGCGCGCGCTCTGCACCGGCGCGGCGACGGCCGCCATCTTGGTGGCGGGCGCAGGGGCGGCCGCAACGGGCTGCAGCGTCCCCACAACGGGAGCGGCTCCGACCGGAGCCGCGGCAAGCGGTGCCGCGACAGCTGCGGTCTTGGCGCCGGGCACGGCCAGCCTGGCGCCGAGCTTGAGTTTTGCAGAGGGATCGAGGCCGTTGGCGCGGGCCAGTTCGGCCGCCGAGATATGGTTCTTGCGGGCAATGCTGGCGAGCGTGTCGCCGTGGTTCACGAAGTGCGTGCTCGACGGCGCGGCAACGGCCGCAACCGGCCTCGCAGCAGGCGCCAGCGCGGGGGCAGCGGCAACGGGAGCCATGAGCGGCGCGGGCGCAGCGGCCGTAGCCTGGTGCGGAATGATCAGTTGCTGGCCGGGCGAGAGCGCGCGCGGCCCCTTATAGCCGTTGGCGGCAAGAATCGCCTGTGGCGTGACGCGATAGCGTTTGGCAAGCAGGTCGAGCGTATCGCTGGTGCCGACGATGATCTTGGTTCCACCGACCTGGGCGGCTGCAACCGAGCGCGGCGGCACGGTGGCCGTGGTCTCCAGATGCGGCTGCGCCGGGGGTGCGTAGGACCCGACACCCCGGCCGCCTCCGGACACGCCGCCTGCCGCAACGGGGTAGGATTGCGGCGCGGACACCGCCGGCGGCAAAGGCTGCGACTGATAATAACCGGACTGCGTCTGCGGCCGCGAATATTGCGGCAACTCACGCTGCGGCGGCGGTGCCTGCTGCACCGAACCGGTCGATTCCTGCGCAAAGGGATTGGAGAAGTTCGACTGGGACATGCGCGACGACATGTCGGCGCTGCACCCTGCGAAGCTGAAGGAGATCAGCGCCAGCACCGCGACCTGCGGCACACGGCGCGAGTAAAGCAACTCGGCGGCAACGGACATGGTTACTCACTCGTACGCAACAGAACTGGTGTTTTAAGTAAACACGCGCCGAGTAAATAACGGCTTAACCCTCCCAATAAGATGTTGGCAGCACAGCCAATCCGGAATTCTACAGCTCCCGCGCCACACCGGGCAGCGCCGGCACGAACCGGACCTCGACGAGTTCCTTGCGCTCGATCCCGGCTTCGGTCCGGCTCAGGCGGATCAGCGTCTGCACCCCCTGATGCGGGCCGACGGGCGCGATCAGGATGCCGCCCACCTCCAGCCGCTCGACCAGGTTGTCCGGGAGCTGCTCCATCGCGGCCGTGACGATGATGCGGTCGAACGGGCCGATATTGGGGGGCAGATTGAGTCCGTCCCCCAGCATCACCTCGACGTTGTGATAGTTGAGCTTTTCAAGCCTGATACGTGCGGCATCCGCAAGCTTGCGGTAACGCTCGACCGTCAGCACCTGGCCGGCGAGCCGCGACAGCACCGCCGCCTGGTAGCCAGAGCCGGCGCCGATCTCGAGCACGCGGTGCTTCTTCTGAAGCTGGAGCTGCTCGGTCATGTAGGCGACGACGAAGGGCTGGCTGATGGTCTGCCCGCAGGCGATCGGGAGCGCGCTGTCGCGATATGCGCCGTCGCGATCGGCGTCGTCGACGAATTGATCGCGCGGCACCTCCTCCATGGTCCGCAGGACCGCCTGGTCGCTGATACCCCGACGCCTCAGCGTGAGCTGAAACATCATCTTTTCCGGCGGGTGCTGATGGGGGGTCATTGCCTGCTTGTGCTGTCTTTGCGGTCCGGGACGCCAACCTGGGGCGCGAGATTCTTGTTCCGGCTCAGGGAACCCATGATAGGCTTAGGATGGCGTAGTTGACCACAAATTGGCTTGCAACGGGCGAGCCGCGATGGCCATTTTCAGGCATCCGTTCGTCGAAACGCGCATTGCGTCGATTCATGTTATCTGCGAACGTTTTTGGCGATGGGCAAGGACTCGACCATGACTGCGACGGGGCTTACCGGCCGCTCTGTATTCCTCGTGGAAGACGAGGTGATGATCAGGATGATGGTCGCCGACATGCTCGAAGAGCTTGGCTACAAGATCGCAGCCGAGGCTGGCGACATCACCGAAGCCATGCGGCTTGCCCAGGCAACCGAGTTCGACATCGCCATTCTCGACGTCAACGTGAACGGCAAGGTCATCTCGCCGGTCGCCGATGTCATCAAGGCGAAGGGCTGCCCGTTCATCTTCGCCACCGGATACGGCTCCTCCGGCCTGCCCGAGCAGTACCGTGATCGGCCGGCGCTTCAGAAGCCGTTTCAGCTCGACGCCCTCGGCAAGACCATCGAAGCCGCTCTTCGCGGCGGCTAGACCAGGTCCCGTGCCAGGTCGGACTTACTTCAGCGTCGTACTCAGCGCCTCGGAAAACGCCTCGTTGGTCCGGTCGAGCCTGAGCGGCGTGACGGAGACGTAGCGTTCGCGCAGCGCCGCAAGATCGGTGCCGTCGGCCGGCGTATCCATCATCGCGGTACGCTCGAAGCCAATCCAGAAATACGGATTGCCACGGCCGTCCTTGCGCTCATCGATCTTGAGGAAGCCGAGATTGCGCTTGCCCTGCCGCGTCACGCGAATGCCAAGCACATCTTCCGGCGCGCAGGCCGGGAAGTTGACGTTGATGACGGTGTCCTTCGGGATGCCGGCCGCGATCACCTTGCGCAGGATGTCGGGCCCGAATTTGCGCGCAGTGTCCCACAGCGGCTGGTCGCGAGTCTCGACGCTGAACTCCTGCGACAGGGCGAAAGATGGTAATCCCAGGATGGTTCCCTCCAGCGCGCCGGCGATGGTGCCGGAATAGACCACGTCTTCGGCAACGTTGCGGCCCTTGTTGACGCCGGACAGCACGACATCGGGCAGCTTGGCGCCGAGGATGTGGCGCGCGCCCATGATGACGCAGTCGGTCGGCGTGCCGCGCACCGCAAAGTGCCGGGGTCCGACCTCGCGCAGGCGCAGAGGATCGTTCAGCGACAACGAATGCGACACGCCGGACTGGTCGAGCTCAGGCGCGACCACCCAGACGTCATCGGACAATGCGCGCGCGATCTCCTCCAGAACCTTGAGGCCGGGGGCGTGGATGCCGTCGTCATTGGTGCAGAGAATGCGCATGCGAAAGGTCGATTCCTGAAGCGGGGTCTGAGCCGTCTTATCCGGCCGGGGCCGATCAGGCAAACCGGCCGAATGGGGCCGGCAGCCGGTTGCCGGCGGGCCGGCTATCGGCGAACGCGCCATTGCGGCAGAAAGCGCGCCAGCCGGCCCTCGGCATGCAATTTCATCGCCGGCACGACCGGGGTCACGATCGGCACCTCGATCACGCCGAGCGCCTCCAGCTGTGCAACGAACGGGTCCGCTACCGGCGTCTGCGGAAAGCGTTCGCGCGCCAGCGTCAGTGCCTGGTCGAAATCCGCGGCATTCACACCGGGCTTCGCCCGCCGGCTCTGGACCAGATCGTCGTCCCAGAGCCGCTTGGTCTCAATGTCGAGCACACCACGCAGCCGCTGATCGACGGCCTGGATGCCGGCACCCGTCACCGCCCATTGTCTGCCGACCCAGAAGATATCGCGGTGCAAGGCCATGAACGATGGGTTCGCGTTGTCGGGTGGCCGGCAGGATAACCGGCCGCCCGATCTTCGCAACCAAACGTTTCTCCGTTCAGATGGGCAGCACGCCTAGTCGCGTGCGACCACCTTCAGCCCGCCCATATAGGGCTGGAGCACGCTGGGGACCGCGATAGAGCCGTCCTCCTGCTGATAGGTCTCCATCACGGCGATCAGCGCGCGGCCGAGCGCTGTGCCGGAGCCGTTGAGCGTGTGCACGAACCGCGGCTTGCCATCGGGGCCGCGCGAGCGCGCGTCCATCCGGCGGGCCTGGAAATCGCCGCACACCGAGCAGCTCGAGATCTCGCGGAATGCCCCGCCGTCGCCCTGGCCCGGCATCCAGACCTCGATGTCATAGGTTTTTTGCGACGAGAAACCCATATCCCCGGTGCACAGCGTCATCACACGGTAATGCAGGTCGAGCCGCCGCAGCACTTCCTCGGCACAGGCGAGCATGCGCTCGTGCTCGTCCTTGCTCGTCTCCGGCGTCGTGATCGAGACCAGTTCGACCTTGGTGAACTGGTGCTGCCGGATCATGCCGCGGGTGTCGCGCCCAGCGGCGCCCGCCTCCGCGCGAAAGCACGGCGTCAGCGCGGTCAGTCGCATCGGCAGCTGCTTTTCGTCAAGGATGGATTCGCGGACGAGATTGGTGAGCGCCACCTCCGCGGTCGGAATGATCCCGAGACGCTCGGTGCGGAGCCGCTCATGGTCGGGCTCGGCGAGCAATTCGCCCTTGATCGCCCAGAACTGGTCGTCCTCGAATTTCGGCAATTGTCCGGTGCCGAACATGATCTCGTTGCGCACGAGCAGCGGCGGATTGATCTCGGTATAGCCGTGCTCGTCGACGTGTAGATTCAGCATGAACTGACCGAGCGCGCGCTCG
Organism: Bradyrhizobium sp. 44; assembly: GCF_023073095.1. Taxonomy (NCBI): domain Bacteria; kingdom Pseudomonadati; phylum Pseudomonadota; class Alphaproteobacteria; order Hyphomicrobiales; family Nitrobacteraceae; genus Bradyrhizobium; species Bradyrhizobium sp. 44. Next base: position 377,184 of record NZ_JADPIY010000020.1, on the reverse strand, counting down.
AGCCGCGCCAGTCCCTTCTTCAGCACGACGAAGCGCGCGCCGGAGAGCTTCGCCGCGATCTCGAAATCCATGTCACCGAGCGCGGCGCCGAGATCGTCATGGGGTTTTGGCGCGAACGTGTAGTTGCGCCTGTTGCCGAAGACATGGCGCTGCACATTGCCGTGCTCGTCGACACCATCGGGCACCTCGCCGAGCGGCAGATTCGGGATCGCCGCGAGCTCCTTGGCGAGCTCCTCGTCGGCAGCCTTCGCGGTCGCCTCGAGCTCCGGCATCGTGGTCTTGAGCTCGGTAACTTCCGCCATCAACTTCGCCGCGCGCGCCTCGTCCTTCGCCTTCTTGGCATCGCCGATTTCCTTGGAGGCCGCATTGCGCCGCGCCTGCGCCTGCTCGGAAGCCAGGATCGCCGCACGCCGGGTCTCGTCGATCGCGAGCAGCGACGCCGACAGTGGCTTCAGGCCGCGTCGTGCAAGGCCGGCGTCGAAGGCTTGCGGGTTGTCGCGGATCGATTTGATGTCGTGCATGGCCGAGGTCCTGGGGCTTGTTGCAACCCTGCAAATCCTGGATTTGCATTTATGCAAATGGCTGCTTCCCCTAGCACGGCTGTCATCGCCCGCGAAAGCGGGTGATCCAGTATTCCAGAGACGTCCGTGATTCCCCCGATGGGCGGCGGCGTACTGGATTCCCCGCTCCAGTGCGCAATTGCGCACAAGGCGGGGAATGACAGCGGAGATCGGGGCGCCTTACTCCGCCGGGTCGGCCGGCGTCGATACGTCAGTGCCGGTGGTGGCCTTTGAAGCGGCCGCCTTCTTCTCCACAATTCCCACCGCGATGATCGAGCCCTCGTAGAGCGCGAGCAAGGGGATCGCGAGCGAGCACTGGCTGAGCACGTCGGGCGGGGTCAGAACGGCCGCGATGACGAAGGCAACGACGATGAAATAGCGGCGCTTCTCGCGCAGCATCTTTGACGTGACGATACCGATGCGCCCGAGCAGCGTCAGGATCACCGGAAGCTGGAAGGCGATGCCGAAGGCGAAGATCAGCGACATCATCAGCGACAGATATTCGCCGACCTTGGGCAGGAGCTGGATCTGCGCGGTCTCGTCGCTGCCGGCCTGCTGCATGCCGAGCGAGAAGCGGACCAGCATCGGCAGCACGACGAAATAGACCAGTGCGGCACCCAACACGAAGAAGAACGGGGTCGCGACCAGATACGGCAGAAAGGCCTGCTTCTCGTGCTTGTAGAGGCCCGGAGCGACGAACTTGTAGATCTGCGTCGCGACGATCGGGAACGAGATGAAGCCGGCGCCGAACAGCGCAAGCTTGAGCTGGGTGATGAAATATTCCAGCAGCGCGGTGTAGATGAATTTCGAGTTCTCGGGACCCGCGACCCACACGAATGGCCAGACCAGCACATTGTAGATCTGCTTGGCGAAGAAGAAGCAGAAGATGAAGGCAATGCCGAAGCCGAGCAGCGCTTTGATCAGCCGCGAACGCAGCTCGATCAAATGGTCCATCAGGGGAGCTTTGCTGGCCTCGATATCAGCGGCGCTCATGACGCTTTGGCGTCCTTGATCGCCTCGGCCGGCGCAGTGTCCTGCGTGACCGAATCTTGCGTGATCGAGCCTTGCGTGACCGAACCTTGAGCGACCTGCGCCTGCTCGACCTCACGGGTGATGGCGAGCGGCTCGTTCACGGCCGCATGTGCCTCGGCTTCCACGAAGGTTTCGGGCGTCGGCGCTTCCGGCGTGGTGGGCGTCGTCACCGCTTCGCTTGAAGTCGCCGGCGGTTCGGCGCCGGTCGAGGCCGAGGTCTCGGCCGGCTTGTCCAGCGCATCGACGCGGAGCGCGTCGCTGACGTCTTTCTGAAGCGAGGTCATCAGATTGTTGCCGGCGAAACCGGAAGCCGCTTCCTTGACCTCGTCGAAGCTCTTCTTGAGGTCGGCCATTTCGGCCTCGCGCATCGCTTCCTGGAATTGGCCCTGGAATTCGGCGGCCATCTTCCGCGCCTTGCCCATCCACTGCCCGACCATGCGCAGCACGCCCGGCAGCTCTTTCGGGCCGATGGCGATCAGGGCCACGACCCCGATCAGGACCAGTTCACTCCACCCGATATCGAACATGAGGTCTTCCGTTCACGCCAGTCGCAGCCGGCCCAATCCCTCGCGCGCAGGATCGGGTCCGCTACCCGCGTCTCGCGTGCTCTCTGGCTTAGACGGCCTTGCTGCCGACGTCGGACCGTGCCGCGGTTGGCGCGGCATTGTTGTGCTCGATGGACTTGGCCGGCTCGGGCTTGTCGGCGACCTTATCGTCGTCCTGCATGCCCTTCTTGAACGCCTTGATGCCCTGCGCCACGTCGCCCATCAGATCCGAAATCTTGCCGCGACCGAACAGCAGCAGGACCACTGCGATCACCAGGACCCAGTGCCAAATGCTGAGTGAACCCATCCTGCAACCCTCCAAACGCGCATGGCCGGGGACCGGCCGATCTTCACCGAAACCTAGGCTTGGCAGGTGTCAAAAACAAGGACCAAGACAGCGCCAATTCGCTGTTGGCGCTACGTAATTTTGCTAGTGTTAACTGGTCGCAGGGGGCACTAAAAGACCCAGACGTCAGTCCTCGCTGCCGCCCTCGCCACCCTCATGGCCGCCTTCCGGCGGCGTCTCGGGCTCGACAGCAGGCGCCAGCGCGAGATCAAGGTCCTCGCCCGGCTCCAGCGGATCCTCGTCCTCACGCAAAGTCGGGTCATCCGACGGCGTCGGCACGCTGAATCCGGTCGGCAGGCGCGAATCCAGCAGGCCCGTGCCCTTCAGCTCCTCCAGACCCGGCAGATCGCCGAGCTGTTCCAGAGTGAACTGCGACAGGAAGTCCTCGGTGGTTCCGAAGGTCAAGGGACGGCCCGGCGTCTTGCGACGACCACGCGGCTTGATCCAGCCGGTTTCCAGCAGCACGTCCAGCGTGCCCTTCGAGGTGACGACGCCACGGATCTCCTCGATCTCCGCGCGCGTCACCGGCTGGTGATAGGCGATGATCGCCAGCACTTCGATCGCGGCGCGCGACAGGCGGCGGGTCTCGGTGCTCTCGCGGGTCATCAGCCAGGCGAGATCGCCCGCCGTGCGGAAGGTCCATTTGTTGGCGACCCGCACGAGATTCACGCCGCGCAGGGAATAGTCGGCCTGCAACTGCTCGAGCGCAGCCTTCACGTCCACACCCTCGGGCATGCGCTTGGCCAGCGTCGCGGTGTCCAGCGGTTCATTCGAAGCGAACAGCAGCGCTTCCAGCAGCCGCAATTCTTCGGGACGTGCCTGGGACTCGTTCTCCATCGGCTCGGCCTCTTCTACCCGCACTTCAGCCAGGCTTGCCATGGCAGATTCTCCTTGTTGCACTTAAGCGACCGGCGCATCGGGCGCAGGAGCTGCGTCCATGACCGGCTTGGGGCGCCCCTTCCGGAAATAGATGGGCGCAAACGCCTCTTTCTGATTCAGCTCGAGCTGACCTTCGCGCACCAGCTCGAGCGCAGCCGCGAAACTCGAGGCGAGCACCGTCGCGCGCTGCGTCGGATCGGCGACGTGCTGCAGCAGAAAATCGTCGAGAACGCCCCAATCGTCCTGCTCGCTGATGCTGCCGACCAGCCGCTCCAGCGTGGCGCGCGCCTCGGCGAGCGACCACACCGTGCGCTTGGCCAGATGCACGCTCGCCAGCACGCGCGACTGGCGCTGCGCGGCATAGGCGGTGAGCAGGTCATAGAGCGTTGCGGTGTATTTCGGATGCTTGATCTCGGCGATCTGCTCGGGCTCGCCGCGCGGGAAGATGTCGCGCAGCAATTGCTGCCGGTTCATCAGCCGGTTGGCGGCTTCACGAATGGCCTCCAGCCTGCGCAGGCGGTTGGCGAGCGCCGTCGCCATCTGCTCCGCGCTAGGGCCTTCCGCACTCGGCGGCTCCGGCAGCAGCAGGCGCGATTTCAGGAAGGCGAGCCAAGCCGCCATCACGAGATAATCGGCGGCAAGCTCGAGGCGGATCTTTCGCGCGGCTTCGATGAAGTGGAGATACTGGTCGGCGAGTGCCAGGATCGAAATCTTGGCGAGATCGACCTTCTGCTGCCGCGCCAGTGCGAGCAACAGGTCGAGCGGACCCTCGTAGCCCTCGACGTCCACCACCAACGCCGGCTCACCCTCGGCGAGCTCTGCGGGCCGCCCGGTTTCAAACGATAGGATTTCTGCGGTCATGCCGATGCCGTGTTTGCCCGTGCGATCAATGCGTCCAGTTCGGCGCGTGCGGCCGCGCGATCGAACGGCTGAGGTCCCTTGCGCGCCGCGAGCGCGGCGTTCGCCCGCTCCAGCGCCCTGCCCGCCAGTTCGGGTGTCTGGCCGGCGACCTCACGCATCTCCTCGATGTTGCCGTTGCAATGCAGGGCCATGTCGCAACCGGCCGCAAAAATCGCGCGGGTCCGCTCGGCGATATTGCCCGACAGCGCATTCATCGACACGTCATCACTCATTAACAAACCCTGGAACCCGATTGTGCCGCGAATCACCTCAGCGATCATTGTCGCAGATGTCGTCGCCGGATGGGCGGGGTCGACCGCGCTAAACACAACATGTGCAGTCATGGCCATCGGCAAATCCGCCAAAGGCTTGAACGCCGCGAAGTCGGTGCGATCCAGTTCGTCTCGCGACGTGTCGACCGTCGGCAGATTGAAATGGGTATCGGCCGTAGCTCGGCCATGGCCGGGGATGTGCTTGAGCACCGGCAACACGCCGCCCTCTTCCAGGCCCTCGGTGACCGCGCGGGCGATCGCGGCGACCTTGCCCGGTTCGGTGCCGTAAGCCCTGTTCCCGATGACGGCGTTGGCGCCAGCCACCGGCACGTCGGCCAGCGGCAAGCAATCCACGGTAATGCCGAGATCCGCGAGATCGGCCGCGATCAGCCGGGCGCTGAGGCGCGCCGCCTTCAGCCCGAGCGTCGAATCAGTATCGTAGAGGCCTGCGAAAATAGCGCCCGGCGGATAGACCGGCCAATGCGGCGGCCCTAGGCGCTGCACCCGGCCGCCCTCCTGGTCGATCAGGACAGGGGCATCAGGAGAGCCCGCAACCGCCCGCAATTCCGCAACGAGTGCAGCAACTTGAGCCGGCGTCTCGACGTTGCGCTTGAAGAGGATGAAACCCCATGGGCGTTCGCTGCGGATAAACTCCCGCTCAGCGGCGGTTAGTTCCGTTCCGGAAACGCCGGTAATGAAGGCCCGCGTGCTCATACGGCCGATTAACCCCGACCCGCGAGAGGGTCAAGGAAACGGCCGTTAATTCCTCTGGACGAAGCAGGCAGACAGGCCCGCGGATTTCAAACTGTTGCAGGCCTGGTTCGCCTCTTCGAGCGAGCCGTAGGGCCCAGCGAAGGCGCGGTAGACGATTCCCTTGCCCTTGTCGGTCAGGTCGACCCGCTTGACCACCGGTGCGCGGGAGCCGAGCACGCTGCCGTACTTGCCCTGAAGCACCCGGTAGGAGGCGTGAGCGCTATCCTCGGTCTGCTGCGAGGAGACCTGCACGACGTAACCGCCGCCACCGCTGGTCGCGGGTGCAATTTGCGTCGGATTGGTCGCAGCCATCCGCTGCGGCGACTCCGCAGCCGGCGCCGATTGCGGCGCCAGCGAGAGCGGCTGATTGGCACTGGCATTGGCCGAGGTCGGCGGCGTGCGTGGCGGAGCCGGTGCCGCAACGGGCTTCGGGAGAGTTGCCGGCTTCGCGGCCGTGGCCGCTTGCGACGCGGTGGCGTCGGTCTGATCGCCCTTCACGGCCACGGTCCTGATCGCGCGCGGCGAATTGTTCGGCACCGTGCCGTTGCTCGGATTCGGTCCCGCACTCGACAACGGAATGCTGGACGGCGAGACGCTTGCGACCGGCGGCGGGTTCGCGTTCTGGTTCAGCGGCGGGAACACGACGCGGGGACCTCCCGCCTTGGCGTTGACGTCGACAGGCGCCTCCTCGCGCGGCACGATCTTCTCGGCGCCATCTCCGGTGACCATGCGGTCCGGCACCTTGGCTGAGGAATCCGACGGAGCCGGCACGATTTTGGTCGGCGTGTTGTCGGCCTTGATGATCGGCGGCTCGCCGCTGCGGGGCGAGCCCACATAAGTCTTGTAGGCGAACGCAGCGCCGGTCCCGACCACGGCAAGAGCCAGGATCGCCGCGACCGTCATCATGCCGCCGCGCTGCTTCTTCGGCTCGTCCAGATCGGCCTCGGGATAGTCGCTCTGGAACGCGTAAGGATCGTCGGGATAGGCGGGATCGCGCTGGTAGTCCTGCTCGCCCGCCTCCAGCCGTCCGTAGAGCGCATCGTCGTAGCGCGCCGGATCGGGCTGCTGATAGGCTTGCTCTTGGTAAGCCTGATCGTGCTGCTGGTAGGCCTGATCCGGATAGGCCTGCTGCTGACGAAAATCAGGTTCGGGCTCGGGCGCAGTCGGCTGGGCTGAATAACGATGCAGTGGATGAACCGGGTTTACGGAAGCGGGATAGGCAGGCTCAGCTGGCGCCGTCTGCGGCTGCACATTGGCGCGCCGCATCCATGAGGGCGGTCCGGGCGGCGGCGGGGCCTGCTCGGCATAGTCCTGCTGGTCATCGTCCTGGCGATAGTCGTCGTCCTGATAGCTCCGAGCAGGCGCAGGCGCTGCTGGCGGGTGCGCACCCGGCCGCCCTTGCGCTGCGAACGGATCGGTCTGCCCGATCAGGCGGGCAAGTTCGGCCAAGGGATCGCCGCTCCCATGCTGATCGCCACCGCGATAGTCATCGGAAGGAAACGGTCTGTCCTGATATCGTTCGGCCATCTGATGATGCGTCCCTTCGGGAAAGCCGCGCGCCCCTCGACCAAGGCACGGCTTTCGACCCACAAGGCTTTCAACCAAGTCTAAGCGATCCGGCTTCTGCCGGTTACCCCCGAAATCCCTTAAGTAGTTCGCCCCAAACTACCGCATCTCGTCCGGAGCATGGACGCCGAGGATGGCGAGGCCCGATGCCAGGACAGAGACGACGCCCTGGACCATGGCCAGCCGCGCCTTCGTTAGATCTGCATCATTATTGATAATGAAGCGTAAATAGGGCAAATCGCGCCCCTTCGTCCAAAGTGCGTGAAATTCACTCGCTAAGTCATAGAGATAGAAGGCAATTCGGTGCGGCTCGTGGGCGCTTGCAGCCGCTTCCAGCAGGCGCGGAAAAATTGCGAGCCGCTTAAGAAGGTCGAGCTCAGCCGGGTCCGACAGCCGTTCCACCGCCGACTCACCGAGCCAGGCGACGCGCTTTTCCGTTTCCTCCGGGAGTTCCGGGAACACGTCGGCCCGAGCATTGCGGAAGATCGAATGGCCGCGGGCGTGGCCATACTGCACATAGAACACCGGGTTGTCGCGCGACTGTTCCATGACCTTGGCGAGGTCGAAGTCGAGCACCGCGTCGTTCTTGCGGTAGAGCATCATGAAGCGGACGGCGTCCTGACCGACTTCATCCACCACCTCACGCAAGGTGACGAAGTCCCCGCTCCGCTTGGACATTTTTACCGGCTCGCCGTTACGCAGCAACTTCACGAGCTGGACGATCTTGACGTCGAGCGCCCCCTTGCCGGAGGTCGTCGCCTTCACCGCCGCCTGCATGCGCTTGATATAACCGCCATGGTCGGCGCCCCAGACGTCGATCATCTCCGCAAAGCCGCGGTCGAACTTGTTCTTGTGGTAGGCGATGTCGGCGGCGAAGTAGGTGTAGGAATTGTCGGACTTGATCAGCGGGCGATCGACGTCGTCGCCATATGTGGTCGCCTTGAACAGCAACTGCTCGCGATCTTCCCAATCCTCGGCCGGGGCTCCCTTCGGCGGCGGCAGACGCCCCTGGTAGATGTCGCCCTTGGCGCGCAGGAAATCGATGGTCTCGGCGACCTTGTTGTTGCCGGCGTCCTGCAGCGAGCGCTCCGAGAAGAACACGTCGTGGCGGATGTTGAGCGCGGCGAGATCGTCCTTGATCTCGTCCATCATCATCGCGATCGCCTTGGCGCGTACCGCCGGCAGCCACGCGCCCTCGCTCATGGCGAGGAGCTTGTCGCCGTGCTCTTTGGCCAGCGCCTGCCCGACGGGCTTCAGATAGTCGCCGGGATACAGACCTTCCGGGATCGCGCCGATGTCCTCGCCGAGCGCCTCGCGATACCTGAGGAACGCGGAGCGTGCGAGCACGTCGACCTGGGCGCCGGCATCGTTAATGTAATATTCGCGCGTGACGTCACGGCCTGCGAACTCGAGCAGGCTCGCCAGCGCGTCGCCGAACACGGCGCCGCGGCAATGGCCGACATGCATCGGTCCGGTCGGGTTGGCGGAGACATATTCGACGTTGACCTTGGAGCCGCCGCGGACGCGGCCGTAATCGGCGCCCTCGCGCAGCACGGTCCGCAGTGCCTCGGCCCATGCGGCCGGCTTCAGCGTCAGGTTGATGAAGCCGGGACCGGCGACGTCGACCTTCGTGATCAGCGGGTCCGCGCGCAGCCGTTCGGCGATCTGCTCGGCGAGGTCGCGCGGCTTCGCCTTTGCCTCTTTCGCAAGCACCATGGCCGCGTTGGTCGCCATGTCGCCATGGGAGGCATCGCGCGGCGGCTCGACCACCACGCGCGAGAAATCGATGCCCTCAGGCCAGTTGGATTCCGCCGCGAGCGCGCGGCAGACGGCGTGCACGCGCGCGAGCACGTCGGCGAACAGGTGCAGTGCTGAGGATGTGTCGGGCATGGGCGCCGCCTAACGCAAATCCGGGGTCGAGTCAAAGAGCCGCTGGTGCTCGGTCAGGGCGAAACGATCGGTCATTCCGGCAATGAAATTCCCGATCCGGCGGGCCCGGTCGTCCTCATTGTCCACCTCCGCCCCCACCAGCCATTCCGGCGGCAGCTCGCCGGGCGATGTGAGGTATTTTGCGAACAGGTCGAACAGGATCTGTTCCGCCTCGCCCATCACCCGCATGACCCGCTTGTGGCGGTACATGTGCTGATAGAGAAAGCGCTTGATGGCGGCCTCCTCCTCGGCGACGGCGGCGGGGAACGCGATCAATGCCCGGCTCTGCTGGCGTACGTTTTGGGCGGATTGCGGTTTCACGGTCGCAAGGTTTGTCTGCGCCTCGGCGAACACGGCACCGATCAAGTGTGAGATCAGCTCGCGCACCAGCTCGGCGCCGCGCCTGACGTCTTCGAGAGCGGGGTAATGCGCAGAAGTCTCGGCGATGATCTCCGCGGTCAGCGGCATCACCTTGAGGTCGTCGAGGTGAAACAGACCCGCGCGCAGGCCATCGTCGATATCGTGGGCATCATAGGCGATGTCGTCGGCGATCGCGGCGACCTGTGCCTCCAGCGAGGCGAAACTCCACAATTCGAGATCGTAGGTCTTGATGTAGTCGGCGATGCCGACGGGAATGCCGTGCTCGCGATAACGCCCGACCGGCGCACCGCTGCGATCGGTCAGCGGGCCGTTGTGCTTGACGATGCCCTCCAGCGCTTCCCACGTCAGGTTGAGCCCGTCGAATTCGGGATAGCGGTGTTCCAGCGCCGCAACGACGCGGAGCGTCTGGGCGTTATGGTCGAAGCCGCCAAAATCCTTCAGGCAGGCGTCCAGCGCCCGTTCGCCGGCGTGCCCGAACGGCGGATGGCCGAGGTCGTGGGCGAGCGCGAGGGTTTCCGTGAGGTCCTCGTCCAGCCCGAGCTGCCGCGCCAGCGCCCGGGCGATCTGCGCCACCTCCAGCGAATGGGTCAGCCGGGTACGGTAGTGGTCGCCCTCGTGGAACACGAACACCTGGGTCTTGTACTTCAGCCGGCGGAACGCGGTGGAATGGATCACCCGGTCGCAATCCCGCCGGAACGGGCTGCGGGTCCGGCTCGGCGGTTCCGCGACCAACCGGCCGCGACTGCGCTCCGGATCGCAGGCATAGGGCGCATGGGGGGCAGCCATTCCGACGGACACGGCGAATTTAGTCCCTATCCATTTGATTCTGCGTATGGTGGCACTTAACTATGCCGGACGCGGGATACCAACTGAATTGGGCAAGCGACCTTCAGGTGACTTGGTATGACCGCGGGGACTATCGGAGACGAACGATGACGACTGACGTGACCATCAGTGACAAGGCCGCACGCCGGATTGGGGAGATCCTCAAGGGCGAAGGGTTTGGCGCGATGCTGCGGATCTCGGTCGAAGGCGGCGGCTGCTCCGGCTTCCAGTACAAGTTCGACATTGACCGTGCCCGCACCGACGACGACCTCGTGATCGAGCAGGACAATGCGGTGGTGCTGGTCGATTCCGCCTCGCAGCCATTCCTGGCGGGGTCGCAGGTCGATTTCGTCGACGATCTGATCGGCGCCTCGTTCCGGGTCAACAATCCCAACGCCACGGCGTCCTGCGGCTGCGGGACCAGCTTCTCGATCTGACGGCGCCGGCTAAGCGCCGGTGAGCTGCCTTTCCTCGTCCGTCCAGTCCGCCTCGACCGGCATCTGCTCGGGCTGAAGCGGTGCGTCCTCCGACACCCATTGGCCGTCCAGCGCACGCAGCAGCGCCGTGACCAGCGCAGGCTTGCGCAGCGGTTTGGCGAGGAAGTCGGACATCCCCGCCTCGCGGCAGACCTTGACGTCCTCGGGGAAGGCGTTGGCGGTCAGCGCGATGATCGGCAAGGCCGCGAAGCGTCCGCCTAGCGCACGGATCGCCCGGGTCGCGGCAAGGCCGTCCATCTCGGGCATGCGCACGTCCATCAGCACGATATCGTAATCGCCTTCGGACACGGCCGCGACGGCCTCGACACCGTCGGCCACGACGCGCAACTCGACATCGAAGGCACCGAGCATCTTGCTCACGACCATGCGGTTGACGGCGTCGTCCTCGGCGACCAGCACCTTCAGCGGTCGATCGAAGCCCGCGATGCGCGCCTTGAGATCGTCGGCTTCCTCGCGGCCTGCGTCGTGATCGGACGTTTGCACCTGGCTCCACGGCAGCACCAACGTGAAGCGGAAGGTCGAGCCTTCGTCCGGCGTCGAGGTGACGCCGATGGTGCCGCCCATCTGCTCGATGATGCGTCGGGAGATTGCAAGCCCAAGCCCGGTGCCGCCGAAGCGGCGGCTGATCGAGGCGTCAGCCTGGGCGAAGTCGGAGAAGAGCTGGCCGAGCTTCCCGGGGGCGATGCCGATGCCGCTGTCGGTCACGCTCCATTCGACGGTGGTGAGCAGATCGCGGCGGGCCTGACAGACGGCCGTGATCGTCACTTCGCCCTCGTCGGTGAACTTCACCGCGTTGGAAGCGAGATTGAGCAGCACCTGGCGGATACGCGCGACATCGCCGCGCAGCGTCGGCGGCAGGTTGGGATCGAGCTCGACCTTGACCGCGAGCCCCTTGCTCTTGGCGCTCGCGCGCACGACGGTCGCCACCGCTTCGACCAGCGCCTGCGGCGCGAAGTCGATCACCTCGAACGCGAAGCGTCCGGCCTCGAGCTTGGAGAGGTCCAGGATGTCGTTGAGGATGCGCTGGAGGTTGTCGCCGGACTCGCGGATCGTGGTGACGGCTTCGTGCTGCTCCGGATCGAGTTTTGTCTCCAGCAGCATGCTGGCAAGCCCCAGCACGCCGTTCATCGGCGTGCGGATCTCGTGGCTCATCACTGCGAGGAAATCCGATTTGGCGCGGCTCTCGGCCTCAGCCTTTTCCGCGCGCCAGCGCTCGGTCACGTCACGGCCGAAGCCGCGATAGCCGAGGAATTGACCGTCGCGGTCGTAGGCCGGCTTCGCAGTGAGCGACCACAGCCGCGCCTCGCCGCCTGCGACCACCTTGAGGTTCATCTCGTGCAGCGGTTCGGCGTGCTCCATCAGGCCGACGACGTTGTAGGCCGCGCTCTTGTCTTCGGGGCACAGCATGTCGAGCACGTCGGCGAAATGCGCGCCCTTCAGCAGCGGCAGCGGCAGCTGTGCGACGGCGGCGAAGCGCTCGGGCACGTCGACCAGATGCCCCTCGGCGTCGGTCTGCCACAGCCAGTCGCTGGCATTCTCCTGAAAATCCTTCAGCAGCAGCGAGATGATCTCGGTCTGCCGCTCAAGCTCGAGCTGGGCCTTGAGATTGCCGAGGAACAGATTGCCTTGCGAGACGATGTTGCGCGCCATGAAGAACGCGAACAGCAGCAGGAACACCGCGGTTACGAGATACGGCCCGGTGCCGCACAACAGCAGCGCCGCGACGCAGGCGATCGTCGTCGTCGCGAGATAGACAAGGCCCGCGCGCGGGAAGGTCGAGAGCGTGAAGGCACCGCCGGACATCATACCGACCATCAGGCAGGCGAGAATGAGCTGGCTGGTCGGCTCGATGCGGCTGAAAAGCGCGACCGGCAGCGTGCCCCAGATTGCGGCGAGGAAAAACGCCTGCCGCAACATCTGCCGCGCGGCGCGGGGCGAGGCTTCCTGTGGCGGGCTCTGGTGGGAGCGCCGCCACGCGCGCACCGCGAGCGAGGCGGCGGTGGCGAGGGTCATGCCCCAGATCGCGAGAAAGTCGTTCCAGCCGCTGCCCCAGAACAGGACCAGCACGACCGCGACGTTGAGCATGGTGACGGCCATCGTCACCGGGATCAGCCGTATCACCGCGTCGATCTGCTTGGCGCGGATGCGGCTCAGTTCGCGCTCGCTGAGACCGGCGGTCAGGCCGTCCTCGATCTCGTAGCCGCCGAGCCAGTACAGGAACGCGCCGATCAAGCCGTCGCGGGGCTCGGTTCGCATCATGGATTTGTCCGGCCGTCCCATCGAAAAACCTTTTCACGATCAATGGCCCAGGCCCGACTTAAGCCGGGTTAATTTTGTGGGAGATTTCGCAGCATCCTTGACGGGCGCGTTTGCATTTTGTTCTAACCATGGCCCCTGCCCGGAGCCGCCAAGATGCCCATCAGAATAGCCACCTGGAACGTGAACTCGGTCCGGCAGCGGATCGATCTCCTCCTGACCTGGCTGAAGGAGTGCCAGCCGGACATCGTCTGCCTCCAGGAGATCAAATGCGTCGACGAGGCGTTCCCGCGGCTGGAGATCGAGGCGCTCGGCTACAACGTGGTCACCCACGGGCAGAAGACGTTTAACGGTGTCGCCCTGCTCTCGAAGCTCCGGTTCGACGAGACCAAGTCGGGGCTGGCCGGCGACGACGAGGACGCCCATGCCCGCTTCCTCGAAGGCGTGGTGACGCTCAAGTCCGGCGTGCTGCGCATCGCCTGCCTCTATCTGCCCAATGGCAACCCCGTCGGGACCGAGAAATATCCCTACAAGCTCAAATGGATGTCGCGGCTTCTTGAGTATTCGAAGGAGCGCCTCAAGACCGAGGAGCCGCTGATCCTCGCAGGCGACTTCAACGTTATCCCGCATGCCCGGGACGTCCATAATCCCGCCGCCTGGACCGAGGACGCCCTGTTCAAGCCCGAGACGCGGGAGAGTTTTCAGTCCCTGCTCGGCCTCGGCCTGACCGATGCGCTTCGGGCCGTCACCGACGAACCCGGGCTCTACACGTTCTGGGATTACCAGGCCGGTGCCTGGCAGAAGAACCATGGCCTGCGGATCGACCATCTGCTGCTGTCGCCACAGGCCAGCGACCGGCTCGCCAATGTCGGCATCGACAGCTATGTGCGCAGCTGGGAGAAGCCGTCGGACCACGTGCCGGTGTGGGCGGATCTCGATCTCGAGGCGGCGTGAGGCCGCCTCAACCACTTACTCCCGGCGGCCCTGCACCCATTGCTCCAGCATCTGCAGGCACATGGCGCGATCGTCGTCGGAGGCCTTTGCGAAGGCGCGGTTGTAGTTTTCCTTGATCCAGGTCTCGTCGCTGCCTGCGCTGTCGCGCGCCAGCGTCAGCCACATCAGGCCGCGCGCAGCCTGCCGCGGCAGGCGGTCGCCGTTGAACAGCATCTGGCCGAGCAGCGCCTGGGCCTCGTGCTGGCCCTTCTGCGCGGCGAGCCCAAGCCAGCGCGCGCCGTAGCGAAAATCCTCGCGCGAAGCGTCCGGCGTCTTCAGGTACAGGCGGGCGAGATCGTATTGCGCATCCGCATTGCCGAAATAGGACGCGGCATAGGAGAACATCTCCCGCGCCCGCTCCTGGTCCGGCTTGACCTTCGAATTCGGGATGCCGCTGAGATAATAGCGGCCGAGCGCCACAAAGGCGTTGGCGACGATCTGCGCCTGCGGCGCCGACGGGCTATCCTCGGCATGCGCGTTGGCGATGCGGGTGAAATACTCGAACGCACGCACATCGTCCTGGGCGACGCCGTCGCCATTGGCATACATGCGGCCGAGCTTCCACTGCGCGATGGGGTGGCCACCCTCCGCGGCATATTGCAAGGCGCTGAGCGACGTTTCTTGGGTCACGACCGCTGGCGGCACATTACGCACCTTGCCTGCTGCACCCGGCAAGCTCGTGACCACCGGGATGGTCGCATCCTTCGGGCTGACGGGGGCGCCGTCAAAGGCGAGCGCCGGCGCGGCCAGCGCAGTAGCCCCCAACACAAACGCAACGATGGTACGCCTAGATGTCCGCATAGCACTGTTTCTCGTGCGCGCCGCCCGGGTGGGTCACTGCCCCACCGACCGCTGGTCCAACCTGCTGAGCATATTTCCAGAGCGCGCCCGTCGTGTGGTTAGTCGCGCGAGCGGTCCATTTGGTCTTGCGTTGGGCAAGCTCCTGGTCGCTCAATTTTACGTTAAGGGTACCGGCGACCGCGTCGATCTCGATGATATCGCCGTCCTCGAGCAGCCCAATCGGGCCGCCGATGGCGGCTTCCGGCCCGACGTGGCCGATGCAGAAGCCGCGGGTGGCGCCGGAGAAGCGGCCGTCCGTGATGAGCGCGATCTTGCCACCCATGCCCTGGCCGGTCAGCGCCGCGGTGGTCTGGAGCATTTCCCGCATCCCGGGACCGCCCTTGGGCCCCTCGTAGCGGATCACGATGACTTCGCCTTCGCGGTAGGTGCGCTTCTGCACGGCCTCGAAAGCATCCTCCTCACGGTCGAAGCACCTGGCCGGACCGGTGAACCTGAGGTTGGACATTCCCGCGACTTTCACGATCGCACCTTCTGGCGCCAGATTGCCCTTCAGACCGACCACACCGCCGGTGACGGTGATGGGCTTGTCTGCCGGGTGCACCACGTCCTGGTGCGGATTCCACTTCACGCTTTTGAGGTTTTCGGCGATCGTTCGACCGGTGACGGTCATGCAGTCACCGTGGAGAAATCCGTTGTCGAGCAGCGTCTTCATCAGAAGCGGTATGCCACCTACTTCAAACATGTCTTTGGCGACATAACGGCCGCCCGGCTTCAAATCCGCGACGTACGGTGTCTTTTTGAAGATTTCGGCGACGTCGAACAGATCGAACTTGATGCCGCACTCGTGCGCGATTGCCGGCAGGTGCAGTGCAGCATTGGTCGAGCCACCGGACGCGGCGACCACGGCGGCGGCATTCTCCAGCGCCTTGAGAGTGACGATGTCGCGCGGCCGGATGTTTTGGGCGATCAGCTCCATGACCTGCTCGCCCGCGGTCATGCAGAAGGCGTCGCGAATTTCATAGGGAGCCGGAGCACCGGCCGAGTACGGCAGCGCCAGGCCGATCGCCTCGGAGACCGTCGCCATCGTGTTGGCTGTGAACTGGGCGCCGCAGGCACCCGCCGAAGGGCACGCCACGCGCTCGATCTCGTCGAGGTCCTCGTCCGACATCGCACCGACCGAGTGCTTGCCGACGGCTTCGAACATGTCCTGCACGGTGACCTGCTGGCCCCGGAAATTGCCGGGCAGGATCGAGCCGCCATAGATGAAGATCGAGGGCACGTTGAGGCGGACCATCGCCATCATCATGCCCGGCAGCGACTTGTCGCAGCCGGCCAGGCCAACGAGGGCGTCATAGGCGTGGCCGCGGATCGTCAGCTCGACGGAATCGGCGATGCATTCGCGCGACGGCAGCGAGGAGCGCATGCCGTCATGGCCCATGGCGATGCCGTCGGTCACGGTGATGGTGCAGAATTCCCGCGGCGTGCCGCCGGCGGATGCGACACCCTTCTTCACCGCCTGCGCCTGGCGCATCAGGGAGATGTTGCATGGCGCAGCCTCGTTCCAGCACGAGGCGACGCCGACGAAGGGCTGGTGAATCTGATCGGTGGTCAGACCCATGGCGTAGAGGTAGGACCGATGGGGCGCGCGCGCAGGGCCTTCCGTCACGTGACGGCTCGGCAGCCTCTGCTTGATGTTGCTCTTCGCGTCCATCGCCAACCAGTTTCCCCGGCCAACCCTTTCAGACCCGAAAAATCAGAGCCAAGATTTTAATCGACCTTTTGAATCGACCTTGGGGATTTCCCGTCGCCTTCCAGGACCACCGCTGCCGCTAAAACATTCGAGTGATTTTATTCATGTTCAGGTGTGGCCAAAAAGCGGCGTCGATGCGAACGGACAGAGATGATGGTTAAATCGGTGGCGGGTGTTGCATGGACGGCACAATCGTGGCCTGGAGGACACGGGCGGGCGTACCAAGATACCCCCGCTGGGAGGACGATCCACAACTTGAGATTTAGCGGCTCGCAGCTATGCCCAGTTTCGGCCCGACGCCAAGGCGCAGCCAGGATGAGTCGCACTCTTACATTCCATCGCGTGTCCGAGACACGCTGCAAAGGCGCTGCGCAGCGTCCGGGGTATGTGGAGGAGAGTAAGGCCCACACTCTCTCCACATCGTCATTGCGAGCGCAGCGACTTGTCCGCGAAGCTTTAGCGAAGGCGGAAGGAGAATCCCTTCGCGGCGGCAGACTGGATTGCTTCGCTGCGCTCGCAATGACGGAGCATGAGGCGGCAGCGGCACTCTTCCAGCTCGCATTCAGATTGCAGACACGCCTTCGCATCCTCGCGGCGCGTTTCGCCCGAGCTTTGCTTCGTCACTCCACCCTCAAATCCAAGAGGGCGCAGGGAAGGCCGGGTGCCGGCTGGCACCCGCGGTCCACTGCGCGAAAAGCACACGCAGGAAGAACCGCACAGCAGCATACAGGTGTAGCCAATCACTCGGCCTTCCCTGCGCGATGGTTGGACGGCTTATGCCGTGCTCTCCCGGGAGCCGAGTTCCTTTTGGCCTCCCTCACCCCAACGAAATTCACCGGCACCGCGCCGGTTGACGCGCATGCCGCATTCGCCAGGGCTTGACCGTAGCAACGACGGCCAGGACCACACGGTTTTGCCGTACGCACGGCTCGCCATTTCGCCACCGGTTTCGACGACGTTGTGCACGTTGCCGCCGACCTGATGACGAGACGAAGCCTAGCAGCGCCGCTCGTCGGAACGAAGCCTCGGGCTCACGGAGAGCAATCCGCCCTGCCCTTGGCCTCTCGTACCCAAACGCTGCCGCGTCCACCGCAAGCCCGGCTCGCACATGACGATCACAAGATCGCCCCTCAAGGATGAGCCGGGATGGGCGACACATACGCCAAAACCGAATTTCGGTAAAGTAGAATATTTTGGACGCGCCGGCTTGACACGGACGTGTCGAGAATTGGTCAGATGTTTTGCCCGACGGACAACCGCGACAGCTTCGCGGCGCCTGGCCGTTCGGCTTTGTCGAGACGGTCTGGACGGCGGTCGCCTTGCGGCGCTGGGTCCGTCATCGCCATGACTAGACCTCAGCGCCTCACCTTCTTGTTCCTTAAACGGGCGGGCTACGCTCGCCCTCTTGCGCGCTGGGCCTGAGCCCAGGCCGCGGTGACGTCGCGCGGCGGGACATCGACGCGCCGGATCGGCGTCAACTCGCCGGAGGCTGAGATGATCGCAGTCTCCTCGCGGCGGCAGCGCGGGCACACGAAGCGGACCTCATTTGGCGAAGCCGACCAGCTCGAACGTTTCACATTGGCCGCCATCGGCCAGGCCGCGCAATGCGAGCATGACACCAGGAACCGACCGGGATCGAGCATACCCATTCCAAAGGACTCCGCGTCCTGCCATCCCTTCAATGATTAACCCATGTGAATCGTTCCGGTGCCAAAACACCGTCAAGACACCGTCAAGACACCCTCGCGGCCCCAAACCAGGAGGCTGATCGGCTCAGTGGGCGCCCTTGAGCGTGCATGACGTGCTGCAGGTGACCGTGTTGCCGTGGTCGCACGCCTTGCAGGCGGCAACGCACTGGGCCATGTCGCGGGGATTGAAGGAGGTGTAGTTCCGCATCGCGCAGACCGGGGTCGAGCCGGTGATGTCCTGCTCCTGGTTGCAGGCGGCCGTCATGAGTCCAAACATGATGACTGCAGGAGGCGCATGGGATCGCCCTGTGAGGCACGACAAAACAATCTCGCGAGGCGCGCTGCACCGCAGCGAGCCCCGGCGATTTCCACAGCGGAAAATCGCCGCAGGCGTCCCCGCATCTGCACTGAGGATGCGCGCCAAGTGTTAAGAACGGATTGCCGGCGTCAGGCCGCAGCCTTGCTCGCGATTGCCTGCCGCATGTCCACAGCCAATTGGCGGTACTGCTCCGAAAGCTTCAGATAAAACTCGCGTTTGGTGCTGTCGGTGGCGAGCCGGGCAATCAGCTCGCATTCGGCGGTGAGCGTCTCGAAGCGTTCGAGCCTGTTCTCAAGTTCTGTCATCGGCGTGTCCCCGTCAAACGCCTCAAGGACACCAAACCTAAGCCCGGGAAATAGGTCACGGCGAACATCGTTATCGAGTAGAATCAATTTTTCCGCGCGGCCGGCTATTTCTGCTCCAACCGCCATGCGCCGTCCCAGCCCTCGTCCGGCGGATTGGCCTCGAACCGCGTGATACGGGTAAGCATTGCCCGCGACGGGCCGTCGCCGGGAACGGCTTCAAGTGCCGCGTTGAAGGCGGTACGGGCCTCGTCGAAGCGGCGGACGCGATAGGCGGCGAGGCCACCGGCGTAGTGCGAACGCAGGCTCTCATGCGCGGCAGTGAGCGCGCCTCCCCGGCCCATCACCTCGAAAATAGTTTGCGGCACGCTCTGGCCGGCGACCGCAAGACGATCGACTTCGCGCAATTCGAGGTGCGAGCCGATCGCATCCGCCGTCGCCTGCGAGATCAGAATACGGGTACCATAGGTCTTGTTGACGGCTTCGAGCCGCGAGGCAAGGTTCACGGCGTCGCCCATCACCGTGAAGCTCATCATCAGCTCGGAGCCGATGCTGCCGGTCAGGACCTCGCCGGTGGCGATGCCGATCCGCAAGTCGCACGGCACCGGCATGGCGCGGATGCCGAGGAGATCCGGGAGCTGCTTCTGGAGCGCGGGCACCTGGTCGGCCATGTCGAGCGCGGCGAAGCAGGCAAGCTGAGCCTGCTCCTCCTCCTCGATGAAGGGCGGGCCCCAATAGGACATGATGGCATCACCAATATATTTGTCGATGATGCCGCGGTTGCTCCTGATCGGACCGGACATAACGGTGAAATAGTGGTTCATCACCCTGACGAGACCGCGCGGGGTCATGCCCTCGCTCATCGAGGTGAAGCCGCTCATGTCGCAGAACATGATGGTCATCACCCGGCGCTGGCCGTCGATGGCGACCTCCGGCCGGTCTATCAGGCCCTGAACCACCTTGGGATCGATATAGCGGCCGAAGGTCTCGCGGATGCGCTCGTTCTGGCGCAACTGCTCGACCATGCGGTTGAAGGCGGCAGCGAGCTCCCCGATCTCGTCCTGGGTCGAGACGGTGATGGTCTTGTCGAAATGGCCTGCCTCGACCTCGCGGGTGCCTGCCAGCAGCAGCCGGACCGGTCGCGTGATCCCGGTGGAGACCATGATTGCAAAGGCAAGTCCGACGATCGCCGCGAGGATGGTCACGATGCCCGAGACGATGATCGCCTGGCGCTGATGGCGGATGACCTGCGCGGTGCTCACGAACACCTGCGAGAGCATCTCGGCGCGGATCGCATCGATCCGCTGGGTGAAGAGATCGCGGAGCGCGTCCACATGGACGAGCACGTCGCTCGTGGCCGCAAAGTCCTTGGCATCGAGCAGCCGGAGCAGCTTGGCGTCCTCCTCGTCGAGTTCGCGGCGAAGCTCCTTGACTGCATTCTCGATGCGCGTCTCGATCCTGGCGAGTGCCGCGTTGTCCGACGGTGTGCTCTCATCGTCGATGATCGCGTTGATCAGCTTTCGCGCGGCTTCGGCCTCCTGCTCGACCTGGGCGTCCGTTTCCCTGAAGATCTTCAGCCGCGCCGCAAAGCCCTCCTCGTCCGGCGGCGTTTGCATTTTGGCGATCACCATGCGCCGCATCGCCAGCGCCCGCTCCAGCGAACGCACATTGGACCGCGCCAGGTGGCCGTAAGCCGGAATATACCGCGCGGTCAGCTCATCCAGGAGATGGCCGACGCGGCTCGACATCACCATCGACAGGATCGCGGTGACGACCATCAGGATGATGAGGCCGAGCGCAATCCCGACGATCTTGCGCCGGATCGACTGGTTGAAAATCGGCATGGGCGCGGGACAATGGGCTGAAGAGAAAAGGCCTTGGAACCCAATACATCGGATTTGCCGCCGGGAATACGCGCAATTTGGCCGCTTGTGGCGTCCTGAACCGCCGCAATCGTCGCGCGAGCCCTGTTCGTTAATGAAAGGTTAAGAGACCCGCTCGACCCGGCGTTGTACAGGTTCCCTCGCTCCATCCGTATTTCGCCGCATTGTTGGAACAGCTTGAGGATGCGAAACGACGTCGTGTCACCATTTTTGACGCCGTTTTGATTCTCGAGCCGCATCTCGTCGCGGACTTTGGTTTGTACTGGTTTCGCAGGGGGACCACGGAATGAACCAGTGCCTACGCTCGCTCGCGTGTGTCGTTGCCGTGGCCGCTTTGGCCTTCATCCCTACAGAGCTGGCAGCGAAGAGCAGTCACAAATCGTCCGCGCCGAAGAAGACGCATGAGGCGAAAGCCGGCAAGCAGCGCCACGCCTCCGCCGGCAAGGCGCGGCACGGCAAGCATGCCGAGGCCAAGCGCAAGTCGAAGAAGCAGGAGGAGGCCCCTTCAGACAAGCCGGCAGCCCCGCCGCTGACCGGCGATCTCGCCGCGTTGAAGGATGCCATCGATCTCGCACGGAAGGGCAAGACCGAGGACGCGGGCGCGGCGCGCGACCGCATTGCCGACCCGGCGGGGCAGAAGCTCGCCGACTGGTTCATGCTGCGCCATTCCGAAAGCACGGCGAATTTCAAGCGCTACGCCGCCTTCCTCGCCGCCAATCCGGACTGGCCGAGCAGCGCGCTGCTCCGCCGCCGTGCCGAGGCGCGGCTGTGGCAGGAGAAGGCCGACGCGGCGACCGTGCACAAATTCACGATGGACCGGCCGACCAGCGCCAAGGGCAAGTTCGCACTCGCCCGCGTGCTGATGACCGAGGGCGACAGCGACAGGGCCGCGCGTCTGGTGCGCAATGCCTGGCGCATGGACGAATTGTCCGAACGCAGCGAGGAAGATTCCTACGAAGCGTTTCGCGATCTCCTGACCAGTGAGGATCATCGTGCCCGCATGGACAAGCGCCTCGGCGCCAAGGACTATGCGGGGGCGCGGCGCGCAGCCAAGCGGCTCGGCGAGGATGCGCTCGCGATCGTCAAGGCCTGCGCCGCGGTCACCGGCAAGGCCAGCAAGGCCAAGGATTACCTCGATGACGTCTCAGCCGAGGCGCGCCGTGACCTCGGCTATGTGCTGTGCCGCGCGCAATGGCATCTCCAGAATGACCGCATCGACGACGCGGCCGAGGTGATCCTGGCCGCCGCGCCCGATACGATGGCGGCGCAAGACACCGACGCCTGGTGGCGCGAGCGCCGCCTGCTCGCGCGAAAGCTGCTCGACCAGGGCAAGTTCAAAACCGCCTATGACGTAGTGCGCTCGGCGGCCGTGCCCGCGATGGAAGTCTATCGCGTCGACTATCACTTCATGTGCGGCTGGATCGCGCTGCGCTATCTCGACGATCCCAAGGCGGCGATGACGCACTTCGCCGCGATTGACGAAGGCTCCGCCAACCCGATCGCGCTGTCGCGCGCGCATTATTGGCGCGGCCGCGCGGCCGAGGCGATGAACGCAAGCGCCGATGCGCGCCTGAGCTATCAGGCAGCGGCGCGCTATCCGACCGCCTATTACGGCCAGCTCGCCCGCGCCAGGCTCGGCCTCGACCGCATCGAGCTGCGCGCGCCCGCGCTCGTGCTGGCGGCAGTCGACGCGCCGCCCGCGGACGAGCGCGTGCGCGCCGCCGACATGCTCTACGGCGTCGGTGAGCGCGACATGGTGTTTTACTACGCCGAGGATTTCGCCAAGGAGAGCACCGACGTGGCGGCACTCGAAGCGCTCGGCGAGCTCGCCGGCCGGCGCAACGATGCGCGCGTGATGCTGGAGGTCGGCAAGTCGGCGCTGGCGCGCGGGCTCGCGCTCGATCACTACGCCTTCCCGACCATCGGCATCCCTGAACATAAGCAGGTCGCGCCTGCGATCGAACCCAGCGTGATCTATTCGGTGGCACGCACCGAAAGCTCGTTCGACCAGCGCGACAAATCGGCCGCCAACGCAGTCGGGCTGATGCAGGTGACGCCGGAAGCGGGCCGCGACACCGCAAAGCGCTTCGGCCTGACCTACGACTGGGATAAGATGGTCTCCGATCCCGTCTACAACACGCAGATGGGCGCGGCCGAGCTCAGCGCGCTGATGTCGGAATACCGCGGCAACCAGATCATGACCTTCGCCGGCTACAATGCCGGCCGGGGCCGCGTGCGCGAATGGGTGCAGGCGCGCGGCGACCCCAGGGATCCCAAGGTCGATCCGGTCGACTGGGTCGAGCGCATCCCGCTGTCGGAGACGCGCAACTACGTCCAGCGCGTGATCGAGAACGTGCTGGTCTACCGCGCCCGGTTCGAAGGCAGCAGCATGATCGCCGGCAAGAGTGATCAGCGCGTGGTGACGAAGGACGCGGCGGCCGTAGCGACGCCGTTGGGGTCTACGGGGACGGAGTGATATCCGCCAACACCGGCTCTATCCCCTCATCCTGAGGAGCCTGCGAAGCAGGCGTCTCGAAGGGTGAAGGGCCCAGCTGCGCCCGCGGCCATCCTTCGAGACGGCCGCCTTGCGGCCTCCTCAGGATGAGGTCGGAGGGTGTGGCGCACAAGCGCCGCGCCGCCTCAATCCACCTTGATGTTCGCCGCCTTGATCATCGGCCACCACTTCGCGATCTCCGCCTTCTGGCGCGAGCCAAGCGCTTCGGGCGTGAGCTGATCCTGCGGCGTCATCTCCAGCCCCTGGCTTTCGAGTTGCTTCTTCACGCCGGGATCGTTGAGCGCTTCCACAGCTGCGGCGTTGAGCTTGGCAACGATCTGCTTCGGCGTACCCTTGGGCACCCACATCCCGGACCACAGCGTCATGTTGAAACCCTTCAGGCCCGCCTCCTCCGCCGTCGGGATGTCGGGCGCCGAGGACAGGCGCTTGTCGTCGGTGATGGCGTAGGCGCGAATGGTGCCGGCGCGGACCTGATTGATGGAGTTCGAGGTCTGGTCGACGATAACGTCGATCTGGCCGGCGATCAGATCGTTCAGGGCGGGCGCGGTGCCGCGATACGGCACGTATTGCAGCTTGATGCCGGAGACGCTCTCGAAATAGACGCCGGCGATGTGGCTGCCCGAGCCCGCGCCCGCGGTGCCGGCGGTCGGCGGCGACGGCCGCGACTTCAGCCAGTCCAGCAGCTCCTTCAGCGAGGTTGCGGGCACCGCGTTCTTGCTGACGACGATCATCGGATTGCTCGGCAGCAGCACCACCGGCTCCAGGTCCGCGACCAGATCGTAATTGAGCTTGTAGACGGCGCCGTTGGCAACGTGGGTGCCGAGATGGCCGAATGATATCGTGTAGCCGTCGGGGGCCGAATGCACGGCACGGCCGACGCCGATCGAGCCGCCCGCGCCAGTGACGTTCTCGATCACCAGCGGTTGCCCAAGCGATGTCCGCATCCGCTCGGCGAGCACACGCGCCATCGCATCCGACGGCCCGCCCGCCGCGAAGGGGACGATGATGGTGATGGGACGTGAAGGATAGTCGTCGGCGCGCGCGGCGCCTGCAACAGCGAGAATAGCAATCAGCGCAGCCCATGCGGCCTTCATTGTCTTCTCCCAACGATGTCATTGTTGTTTTTGTCTCTTCCCGCGTACGGGAAGAGGGATCGTTCGTGAAGAGACGAAATGCCGCGCTAGAACTGCGAATAGTCGATCGGCTTGTGGCGATCGAGCGTGCGGTTGACCGGCGGCAGCGGGTATTTCAGGCCGGTGGCGCAATTGAACAGCATCACGCGGTCACCCTTCGAGACGCGTCCGTCGGCGAGGCTGTCCTTGTAGGCGGCGTAGGTCGCAGCGCCTTCGGGGCACAGCAGCAGCCCCTCCTCGCGCGCGACCTCGTTCAGCGCCGACGAGATCTTGTCGTCGTCGACCGCGATGGCAAAGCCCTTGCTCTCGCGGACCGCGCGCAGGATAAGAAAGTCGCCGATCGCCTGCGGCACGCGAATGCCCGAAGCGATGGTGTGAGCGTCCTCCCACCGCGTGGCATGCTCGGTGCCGGCTTCGTACGCACGCACCATGGGCGCGCAGCCGGAGGCCTGCACCGCAACCATGCGCGGGCGCTTCGAGCCAATGAAGCCGATCTTCTCCAGCTCGTCGAAGGCCTTCCACATGCCGATCAGGCCGGTGCCGCCGCCGGTGGGATAGAAGATCACGTCGGGCACGTCCCAGCCGAGCTGCTCGGCGAGTTCGAGCCCCATCGTCTTCTTGCCTTCGATGCGGTACGGCTCCTTCAAGGTCGAGGTGTCGAACCAGCCGACTTTCGCCTTGCCCTCGCCGACGATCTTGCCGCAATCGTCGATATAGCCGTTGACGCGGTAGACGGTCGCGCCCTGAAGCTCGATCTCGCTGACGTTCACCTCGGGCGTATCGGCCGGACAGAAGATCGTGGTCTTGATGCCGCAGGAGGTGGCATATGCCGCGAGCGCCGCGCCGGCATTGCCGTTGGTGGGCATCGCCATGTGCTTGATGCCGAGCGCCTTGCCCATCGACACCGCCATGACGAGGCCGCGCGCCTTGAACGAGCCGGTCGGCAAGCGCCCCTCGTCCTTGACGATGATCTCGCCGCCGCCGAGCTTTGCGCCGAGCTTGGGCAGCCGGATCAGCGGCGTCGTGACCTCGCCGAGCGAGACGATGTCCTTGCATTTTCGCACCGGCAAGAGCTCGCGATAGCGCCACATGTCGGCGGGGCGCTGGCTAAGCGCATCCTTGGTCAGCGCTTTCTTCACGCCGGCAAGGTCGTAGCGCACCAGCAAAGGCTTGCCGGCCTTGGAGAGGTTATGGACCTGGTCGGCGGCGTAATGGTCGCCCTCCATCGCGCATTCGAGATAGGTGACGAAGGTCGGGCGTTCGATGGTGAGGTTGTCGTTGTCGTGCATGGGGTGGTTTCCTTCTTGTTTTGCAAACAGATCCCTCCGCTCGTCAATTGCGAGCGCAGCGAAGCAATCCAGAATCTTTCCGCGGAGGCAGTCTGGATGGCTTCGCTTCGCTCGCAATGACGGTGGCGGGCGGCGATGCGCGCTCGTCAAATATTCAGCACCCGTCCATACGCATCCAGCACGGCTTCCTTCATCATCTCCGACAGCGTCGGATGCGGGAATACCGTGTGCATCAGCTCCTCTTCCGTCGTCTCCAGGTTCATGGCGACGACGTAGCCCTGGATCAACTCGGTGACCTCTGCGCCGATCATGTGGGCGCCGAGCAGCTGGCCCGTCTTTTTGTCGAAGATCACCTTGACCAACCCCTGGTCCTCGCCGAGGGCGATGGCCTTGCCGTTGCCGACGAAGGGGAAGCGGCCGACGCGGATCTCACGGCCGTTCTCCTTGGCCTTGGCTTCGGTGAGGCCGACGGAGGCGACCTGCGGATTGCAATAGGTGCAGCCCGGGATCAGGTTCTTGTCCATGGCGTGCGGATGCAGGCCCTTGATCGCCTCGACGCAGATCACGCCTTCGTGCTCGGCCTTGTGAGCCAACATCGGCGGGCCGGCGACGTCGCCGATGGCGTAGATGCCGGGGATGTTGGTCTTGCCGTAGCCGTCGATCACGATGACGCCGCGATCGGTTTTGACGCCGAGCTTTTCGAGACCGAGATTCTCGATGTTGCCGACGACGCCGACGGCCGAGATCACGCGCTCGAACTCGGTCGTCACAGGCTTGCCCTTGCCGTCGTCAATGGTAGCAACGACGCTATCGGCCTTCTTCTCGAGCTTGGTCACCTTGGTCGAGGACAGGATCTTGATGCCCTGCTTCTCAAAACGCTTGCGGGCCAGGCCTGCAATCTCGGCGTCCTCAACCGGCAGGATCTGCGGCAGCACTTCGACCACGGTAACGTCAGAACCCATGGTGTGGAAGAAAGACGCGAACTCGATGCCGATCGCGCCGGAGCCGACCACCAGCAGCGATTTCGGCATCCGCTCCGGCACCATCGCTTCGAAATAAGTCCAGATCAGCTTCTTGTCAGGCTCGAGGCCCGGCAGCACGCGCGGCCGCGCGCCGGTCGCGACGATGATGTGCTTGGCCTGATATGTCCCCTCGCCCAGCGTGCCCTTTGGCCCCTCGACGTCGGACTTCTTCACGGTGACTTTGCCGGGCGCATCGATCGAGGCCGCGCCCCAGATCACGCTGACCTTGTTCTTCTTCATCAGGAAGCCGACGCCGTCGTTCAGTCGCTTCGAGACGCCGCGCGAGCGCTGCACCACCGCCTTCGGATCGAACGAGACGTTGTCCGCTGACAGGCCGTAATCCTTGGCGTGCTGCATGTAGTGGTAGATCTCGGCCGAGCGCAGCAGCGCTTTGGTCGGGATGCAGCCCCAGTTCAGGCAGATGCCGCCGAGATAGGATTTCTCGACGATCGCGACCTTGAAGCCGAGCTGGGCGGCGCGAATCGCGGTGACATAGCCGCCCGGACCGGAGCCAATGATGATGATGTCGAAGGATGTGTCGGCCATGGCGGCTCCCATTCAACTCAAGAGGCGCCGCGGACGCGGCGCCTGGAAATGATAACCCGGACCAGCCATTCGAGCAGGATCGCGCCGGCCATGATAGCCAGTGCGATCAGAACGACGGCCTGGCCGATGCTCCGTGCCAGCTGCTCGCCGGCAAAGAACGCGGAATGCAGAATATCGAGCCCGACAGGATTGAGTGCAACCACAGCCGAGAGCAACAAGGAGATCCAGGGCCAGCGCGTTCGCATTCACCCCCGCACCTCCCTGGGCTACACCATCATCATGACGGGATTTTCGATCAGCTGCTTGAAGGCGCCGATCAGCTCCGCGCCGAGCGCGCCGTCGATGGCACGGTGATCGCAGGACAGGGTCACGCTCATCATGTTCGCGATCTCGATCTTGCCGCCGCGGACGACTGGCCGCTCCTCGCTGGTGCCGACTGCGAGGATCGTCGCGTGCGGCGGATTGATCACGGCGGTGAAGTGGCTGATGCCGAACATGCCGAGGTTGGAAACGGCCGTGGTGCCGCCCTGGTATTCTTCCGGCTTCAGCTTGCGCGAGCGGGCGCGTGTCGCAAAATCCTTCATCTCGTTGGAGATGGTCGACAGCGTCTTGGTCTCCGCCTTGCGGATGATCGGCGTGATCAGGCCGCCGGGCATCGCCACCGCAACGCCGACGTCGGAATGGTGGTGCTTGACCATGCCGCTTTCAGTCCAGCTCACATTACAATTTGGGATCTTCTGCAGCGCCACCGCCATCGCCTTGATGACGAAGTCGTTGACCGAGATCTTGTAGAGCGGCTTCTTCTCCTTGTCCTTCGGCGCGGCGGCGTTGATCTCCTCGCGCGCGGCGAGCAGCTTGCCGATGTCGCAGTCGATGGTGAGGTAGAAGTGCGGGACGTTCTGGATCGACGCGGTCAGACGCTGCGCAATCGTGCGCCGCATGCCGTCATGCGGGACGACCTCGTAGGAGCCCGGCTCGAACAGCGACAGGATCTGCTTGTCCGACATGGTCGGCGCGATCGAGGGCGCGCCTGACGGCGTCGCCGCGGGAGCCTTGAGGCCCTTGCCGGACCTGGCCTGCTCGACGTCGCGGGCCACCACGCGGCCATGCGGGCCGGTGCCAGTCACCATCGACACGTCGAGGCCGGATTCCTTGGCGAGACGACGCGCCAGCGGCGAGGAGAACACGCGGCCGCCATGTCCGTTGCTCTGCACGGCCGGTGCTGCGGCCTGCGGTGCAGGTGCTGCGGCGGGCGCCGGGGCGGCCTTGGGCGCAGCAGCCGCAGGAGCCGCTGCGGCAGCGGGAGCTTCAGCAGCTTTCGGAGGTGCGGTGGAAGCACTGGGCTTGGCGGCACCTGCCGCCTTCACGTCCTCGCCCTCGCCGGCCAGCACCGCGATCACGTCATTGACCGGGACGTCCTGCGTGCCCTCGGGCACGAGGATCTTGGCGATCGTCCCCTCGTCGATGGCCTCGACCTCCATGGTCGCCTTGTCGGTCTCGATCTCGGCGATGACATCGCCGGATTTGACCTTGTCGCCTTCCTTCTTCAGCCACTTGGCGAGGTTGCCCTTCTCCATCGTCGGCGAAAGAGCGGGCATCAGGATGTTGATGGGCATGCTGACCTCAAGAAGAACTTTGCAAAATTCCGTCTCCGGACCGAAGACGGACAGACCAGGTTAGTTGCCGATGTCGCCCTGCCACAGGCGCTCATTGGCAGGAATAGAACGCCAATTTTTCATCATGGTGATGGAGCGGTCGTCGGCAAGGTCGATCCACGGGATGCCGAACTTGTCGAGAATGTCCTTGGAGCCCTCGAAGGTGACGGACTCTCCGATCACCACGAGCTTGACCTTGAACAGCGCGAGCGCACCGGCACACATCGCGCATGGCGACAGCGTGGTGTACATGACGGTATCGTGGAACGAAATCGCACCCGCCTCGCGCAGGCAACTCATCTCGCCGTGCAGGATCGGGTTGTTCTCCTGCACGCGATTGTTGTGGCCGCGGGCGATCACCTTGTTGTCGCGGGTCAGCACGGCGCCGATCGGCAGGCCGCCTTGCGCGATTGAGGCTTCCGCCTCGCGGATCGCCTCCAGCATGAAATCGAAATGATAGGATTCGATCGCCACGGTCAGTGCCCCTTCCCGCGCGGCGTCGTGGTGCCGGTGTCGGTAGGACGCTCGATCTCGGCCTGGAACATCTCGATGATCCGGTTCAGCGCGTCCTCCTCGGTGTATTCGCTCTCGCGCGCATAGGCGCGCGCGGCGTGACGGGCGAGATCGACGAGCAGCAGGCCCCACATGTCGGGCTCGTCGAAGGCCCGCTGGAACGCCATCGACAGCCCGCCGTCCAGCACGAACACGCGCAGGATCTCGACCGCATCATCGCGGACGAGGACGTCGGGTGGCAATGGCTGCTCCTTCGGGCCCGCCATGGTCTACCTGTAGCAGACGGCTTTGGCGGCCTCGACCACTTCGGCCGCCGAAGGCAGCGCGAGCTTCTCCAGGTTCGCGGCATAGGGCATCGGCACGTCCTTGCCGGAGACCCGGACGACCGGCGCATCCAGATAGTCGAAGGCATTCTCCATGATCCGCGCGGCGATCTCGGCGCCGACACCGCTCTGGGCCCAGCCCTCTTCCACCGTGACGGCACGTCCCGTCTTCTTGACCGAGTTGACGATGGTCTCGGTGTCCATCGGACGCAGCGTGCGCAGATCGATCACCTCGGCCTCGATGCCGTCCTTGGCGAGCTCGTCGGCGGCCTTCAGCGCGTAGCTCATGCCGTTCGACCAGGAGATGATGGTGACATGGCTGCCGGAGCGCACGATGCGCGCCTTGCCGATCGGAATCACGAAATCGTCGAGCTTCGGCACCTCGCCGGTGTGACCGTAGAGCATCTCGTTCTCGAGGAAGATCACCGGATTGGGATCGCGGATCGCAGCCTTGAGCAGGCCCTTGTAATCAGCGGCCGAGAACGGCGCGACGACCTTGAGGCCCGGGACGTTCGAATACCAGGACGAATAATCCTGGCTGTGCTGGGCGGCCACGCGGGAAGCGGCGCCGTTGGGCCCGCGGAACACGATCGAGCAGCCCATCTGACCGCCGGACATGTAGAGCGTCTTGGCCGCGGAGTTGATGATCTGGTCGATCGCCTGCATGGCGAAGTTGAAGGTCATGAACTCGACGATCGGCTTCAACCCGCTCATCGCGGCGCCGACCCCGATGCCGGCAAAGCCGTGCTCGGTGATCGGCGTGTCGATGACGCGCTTGGCGCCGAATTCCTGAAGCAGTCCTTGCGTCACCTTGTAGGCGCCTTGGTATTCCGCGACCTCTTCGCCCATCACGAAGACGTCGGCGTCGCGGCGCATCTCTTCGGCCATGGCATCGCGCAGGGCTTCGCGGATGGTCTGCGTCACCATCTCGGTGCCGGCGGGCACTTCCGGGTCGGGCTCTGCGACGGCTTGCGGCGCCGGCGCGGCTTTGGGAGCTGGCGCTTCGGCTTTTGCCGCGGCGGGGGCCACGGATTCTGCAGCCTTCTGCTGCTGCGCAGGCGCCTTGGCGAGATCGGCGGCACTCTCGCCATCGGCCAGAATCGTCGCGATCGGCGTGTTCACCGCGACGTCGGCGGTGCCCTCGGGGATCAGGATCTTGCCGAGCGTACCTTCATCGGTCGCCTCGACCTCCATGGTCGCCTTGTCGGTCTCGATCTCGGCTATGACGTCGCCGGACTTGATCGTCTCACCCTCTTTTTTCAGCCATTTGGAGAGGTTGCCCTTCTCCATCGTGGGCGACAACGCGGGCATCAGCACTTGAATTGGCATATCGACTCCAAAAGAAAGCTTGCGCGCGTTCAGCGGTAAATATCGGTCCAGAGCTCGGCGGCATCCGGCTCGGGATCATGCTGGGCGAAATCGGCGGACGCGTTGACGATGTCGCGCACCTCGGCGTCGATCGCCTTCAGATCCTGCTCGCTGACCTTGGCGGCCAACAGGCGATTGCGCACCTGCTCGATCGGATCCTGGTCGTGGCGGACTTTTTCGACCTCCTCGCGCGTTCTGTACTTTGCGGGATCCGACATCGAGTGGCCGCGATAACGGTAGGTCTGCATCTCCAGGATGAAGGGGCCCTTGCCGGCGCGGCACCACGCCGCCGCCTCGTCGCCGGCAGCCTTCACGGCACGGACGTCCATGCCGTCGACCTGCTGGCCGGGAATGTTGAAGGAGGCGCCGCGCTTGGAGAAATCCTGCTGCGCCGAGGCGCGCGAGACCGAAGTGCCCATGGCGTAGCGGTTGTTCTCGATGACGTAGATCACCGGCAGCTTCCAGAGCTCCGCCATGTTGAAGCTCTCATAGACCTGGCCCTGGTTGGCCGCGCCGTCGCCGAAATAGGTGACGCTGACATTGTCGTTGTCGCGATAGTGATTGGCGAAAGCGAGCCCGGTGCCGAGCGAGACCTGGGCGCCGACGATGCCGTGGCCGCCGTAAAAGTGCTTCTCCTTGCTGAACATGTGCATGGAGCCGCCCTTGCCCTTGGAATAGCCGCCGCGACGGCCCGTGAGCTCCGCCATGACGCCGTTGGCCTCCATGCCGGTGGCGAGCATATGGCCGTGATCGCGATAGCCGGTGATGACCTGATCGCCCGGCTTCAGGGCCATCTGCATCCCGACCACTACGGCCTCCTGGCCGATATAAAGGTGGCAGAAGCCGCCGATCGCGCCCATGCCGTAAAGCTGGCCGGCCTTTTCCTCGAACCGCCGGATCAGGAGCATGTCGCGGAGCGCCTTGAACTCCTGCTCCCTGGTGAATTCCGGGGGCGAACCGCCGTCGGTCTTGTCCTGTGCAGTGCTTGCGGCGGCTTTCTTGGGTGCGGCCATGGGAATTCCGGGTCAGAGAAAACTTCAGCCCTGTCTAACCCAACTCAAACGCCCTTGGAAAGCACCGCGGCGGCATGGCACGACTTTCATTATGCCGCACTGCAACGCGATCGTAATATTGGAAAATCTTTGGCGCGGATCAGGCAACAAATTTAATCACTGACGCCGTCCGACACAGATTCGTGGCCGCATCAAGAACTGCGAGCCACCATTGTCCTGCCTGCCGAAACCAAGCGCATGAGTCTGGCGCCGAAGCTTCCACAGCGTCATGGCCGGGCTTGTCCCGGCCATCCACGTCTGGCCCAACGGCACGAAGGACGTGGATGCCCGGGACAAGCCCGGGCACGACGACCTCCTGAGTGCCACATCCCCGATCAGAAGAAGCCGAGCTTCTTGGGGCTGTAGCTGACCAGCAGGTTCTTGGTCTGCTGGTAGTGATCGAGCATCATCTTGTGGGTCTCGCGCCCGACGCCCGACTGCTTGTAGCCGCCGAAGGCCGCATGCGCGGGATAGGCATGGTAGCAGTTGGTCCAGACCCGGCCGGCCTGGATCGCCCGGCCGAAGCGATAGCAGCGGTTTGCGTCGCGGCTCCAGACGCCGGCCCCGAGGCCATAGAGCGTGTCGTTGGCGATCTCGAGCGCCTCTTCGTCGCTCTTGAAGGTCGTGACCGAAACGACCGGGCCGAAGATCTCCTCCTGAAAGACGCGCATCTTGTTGTGGCCCTCGAACACGGTCGGCTGGACGTAGAAGCCGCCGGCGAGATCGCCGCCGAGCTCCGCGCGGCCGCCGCCGGCCAGCACCTTTGCTCCCTCCTGCTTGCCGATGTCGATGTAGGAGAGGATTTTTGCGAGCTGCTCGCCCGATGCCTGCGCGCCGATCATGGTGTCGGCCGCGCGCGGGTCGCCCTGCTTGATCGCGGCGACGCGCTTCAGCGCACGCTCCATGAAGCGGTCATAGATGTCGGCATGGACCAGCGCTCGGCTCGGACAGGTGCAGACCTCGCCCTGGTTCAGCGCGAACATGACGAACCCTTCGATCGCCTTGTCGAAGAAATCGTCGTCTTCGGCGGTGACGTCGCTGAAGAAGATGTTGGGCGACTTGCCGCCGAGCTCGAGCGTGACGGGAATGAGGTTCTGGCTGGCATATTGCATGATCAGCCGGCCCGTCGTGGTCTCGCCGGTGAAGGCGATCTTGGCGATGCGCGGGCTGGACGCGAGCGGCTTGCCGGCTTCCAGACCAAAGCCGTTGACGATGTTGAGGACGCCGGGCGGCAGAATGTCGCCGATGATCTCGGCCCAGACCATGATCGAGGCCGGGGTCTGCTCGGCCGGCTTGAGCACAACGCAATTGCCGGCGGCGAGCGCGGGCGCGAGCTTCCAGCAGGCCATCAGCAGCGGGAAGTTCCAGGGAATGATCTGGCCGACCACACCGAGCGGTTCGTGGAAATGGTAGGCGACGGTGTCGTGATCGATCTCGCCGATCGAGCCTTCCTGGGCGCGGATGGCGCCGGCGAAATAGCGGAAATGATCGATGGCGAGCGGGAGGTCGGCGGCGCGGGTCTCGCGGATCGGCTTGCCGTTGTCCCAGGTCTCGGCGATGGCGAGACGCTCGAGATTGTCTTCCATGCGGTCGGCGATCCGGTTCAGCATCGCAGCGCGCTCGGCGACGCTGGTGCGGCCCCAGGCGGCCTTGGCGGCATGCGCTGCGTCGAGCGCTGCCTCGACGTCCTGCGCGTCGGAGCGCGCGATCTTGCAGACGATCTGGCCCGTCACCGGCGAGGCGTTGTCGAAATACTTGCCGGAGATCGGCGCGACGAATTTACCGCCGATGAAATTGTCATAACGTTCGGCGAAGGGACTTTTGGTGACGCTGAGGAATTCTACCTTGTTCATTGATCACTCCCGATGTTTGCTGTTTGCGCAATTCGTCGCGTGGTCGCGACTTGCGCCGACGATGTCGCGGGAGGCGTCTTCTGTCAGCCCTGATAGGAGCGATCACGGAGTCGACCTGTCGCAGTTCTGCGACAGGTGGCGAGGCTGCACCACAGACGCGCGCCTCATCCTGAGGAGCGCGCCTCCGCGCGCGTCTCGAAGGATGGCCACGGGCACAGAGGTGGCCTGCATGGTTCGAGACGGCGCTTACGCGCCTCCTCACCATGAGGAGACAGATTTCTCAGTGATTCAGGGAAAACCGCTTGAGCTTTCTGTGCAGCGTAGCGCGGCTGACGCCGAGGGCTTTGGCGGCCGCCGAGACATTGCCGCCCGCGCGCAAGAGCGCCCGCTGCAACACTGCGCGCTGACCGCCGGCAAGATGGTCGCGCGCGGTGTCGCCGCCGAGGAGATCGGCGGCAGGCATCGGCTGCAATGCCCGGCCTGGCGCAATCCCGAGTCCCGCTCGGGCGGACCGGGTCGCGCCGATCACGAGATCGTCCGCATCGACTGCAACGAGGCCGCCGCACTGGCCGTCCGCAGCTTGCGTCAGCACGATGCGGGCATAGGCGAAGGCCCTGCGAAACAGATCGGCCTCGATACGCTTGGCCGCCTCACCAGCCGCGAGCGCGATCAGACTGGAAAACACGTCGGTACGGTCGGCGCGGCAGGAGGAGACGTCGAGCACGCCCGCGAACGCAGCCTCATGGTCGTAGATCGGAACGGCGGTGCAGCTGAGAAGGGTGTTGCGGGTGAAGAAATGCTGATCGCGGTCGATCGTCAGCGGCCGCTGCTCGACGAGGCAGGTGCCGATGCCGTTGGTGCCCTCATGCTCCTCGCTCCAGAGCGCGCCGGTCCAGAGGCCCCAGGACTGAAATGTCGCGTCGTCCGCAGGAGTGCCGCGGCGATCGACCGGCACACCCTCACCGTCGGCGAGCAGCACGCAGCAGCCGCTGGCGCCGACCGCCTGGTAGAGCCGGTCCATCGCACCTCGCGCAGCGGCGAGCAACGGCGCGACGCGCTCGCGCGCGCGGTGCAGCTCGGCTTCGCTCAGCCGGTTCGGCGCGCTGCGGCCGGCGGGATCGAGACGATGCAATCGGGACGAACGGCGCCACGAGGCCACGAGCGACGAGCGTGCCGCCTGGCCTGACGTAATGGCGGCCTCGACACGGGCCGCGTGATGCCGGGGGGATTGCCCATTCATCACTGTTTCCTCCGGGTGGCAATCTAGACGGCGCCGGCACGGCCCGGTTGATCTGCGTCAACCCTGGCCGTGGTGATAGAAGCCATGAGCCCGTCGCGGCGCTGCCGTCAAGGCAGCAATCCGGTTCCAGCCCTCCAACTTCGGCCTTCAACTTCAGGAAGAGTTGTCAGTTCGCCGGGATCGTCCGGACGAGATCGCGCGGATTGACGTAGTCGAGCTGGAAGCGCGCCCGCTCGTCCAGCATGTCGGGGTCGATCTTCGCGGAGCGCAGCAGCGAAACGCGCTGCTCGCTCCTGGCGCGCTCGCGCTTGAGCTGGGCCAGCTCGCTGGTCAGCGCCACGATCTCCTGGTCGAGCTCCTGGCGGGCATTGAGGCCGTATTTGCCGGTATAGGCGTTGACGCCGAAATAGCCGACGATGGCGGCCGCCATCGCATAGAGGGCGAGACCGGTCAGGATCGATTTCAGGCGCGCGCGGGAGACCATCCTGGGAAGATGGGACAGGTTGGTTAAGGGCGCGCTAATTTCGGGCGACTGACGCAGGCGGACCCCTCATGGTGAGGAGGCGCAAAGCGCCGTCTCGAACCATGAAGGCCCGGCAATTTCCCGGAGCCATCCTTCGAGACGAACGCTTCGCGTTCTCCTCAGGATGAGGGCCTACGCTGTGGCTGCGGGCGATTTAGCCTCAGCCGTGGTGCTTCGCCACGTGCACCGCAAACGCGTCGATATAGGCCTGGAGCACCGGCTTCAGGGACTCCTTGGTCAGGTTGCCGTCGGCATCGAAAGCGTCGCCGACGCCGTTCAGATAGGCCTCGGGCTGCTGCATGATCGGGCCGGAAATGCCCGGCAGGATGTTCTGCAGCGTCTTGGCCGCGCTGACGCCGCCGAGCGGGCCCGGCGAGTTCGAGATGATGCCGACCGGCTTGCCGTTGAACGAGCTCTTGCCATAGGGCCGCGAGGCGACGTCGATGGCGTTCTTCAGCACGCCGGGGATCGCGCGATTGTATTCCGGCGTGACGAAGATGACGCCGTCCGACTTCTGGATCTTTTCGCGAAAAGACAGCCAATCGGCCGGCGGCGCGCCCTCGAGGTCCTGGTTGAAGAACGAGATGCCGGCCGGCGTGATGACCTCGAGCTTGAGCGAAGCCGGCGCGAGCTTGGCGAGCGCATGAGCGATCTTCAGCGAGAAGCTGTCCTTGCGCAGGCTGCCGGCGATCGTGACGATATTGTAGGCCATGGAGTGTCCTCGAAATCTTCAGCGGGAGTGCCGGGGCGGCACTTAAGCGGTCCCGAGCGATGGATGCAAGTGCATGGACCGGTCGGATTTGGAAACGCTGGGTTTCTGAACGGTTGCCCAAACAATCAGGCCGCCAAGTGGCGGCCTGACTCCTCGGCACAAATCTGCAAATCGGCTCAGATCGTCGGATTCCACGCCGACGGGATCAGGCGATATTTGGCGCCGTCCTTCTCGACATGGCCGACCGAGGGGAAGGTGAAGTGGAAGCCGATCACGGTCGCCTTTTCGGCTGCCGCCATGTCGTAGAATTTGTGGCGGGTCTCCTGCGCCAGCGCAGCATCGGTGTCGAACATCACATGCCAGTCCGGATTGCGCAGGAAGAACTCTGGGATGTTGGTGACGTCGGACTGGATCAGCACCTTGGCATCGCCCGAGGCGACCGCGAACGAGGTGTGCCCGGGGGTGTGGCCGGGCGTCGCGATCGACGTGATGCCCGGCGCGACCTCCTTGCCCCACTCGTATTTCGTCACCTTGGATTCGAGGCCGGCAAAGGTCTTCTTCACGTTGGCGAAGTAGTTCTTCATCATCGCGTTGGACTCGGCCTTGGCGGCGTTGTCCTCGCTGGTCCAGAACTCCCAGTCCTTGCCCGGCACCATGATCTCCGCATTGGGGAAGGCAAGCGCGCCGTCGGCGAGACGAATGCCGTTGGTGTGATCCGGATGCAGATGCGAGAGCAGCACCACGTCGATGCTCTTGGGGTCGACGCCAGCGGCTTGGAGGTTTTGCAGCGTGCGGCCGACGGCGCCCTTGCTGGACTCCAGATTGGCGACACCGTTGCCGGTATCGATCAGCACGAGCTTGGAGCCGGTGTTGATGAGCTGCGGGTTGAACGGCACCGTGACCATGCCCTTCGGCATGTAGGCCGCCTCGCCCGCGGCCAGCGCTTCCTCCCTCGGCGCGTTGACGACGAACTTGTCCGGCATCGGGAAAGTGCGCGCGCCGTCATTGATCGAGGTGCACTCGTAGCTGCCGACCTTATAGCGGTAGAAGCCCGGCGCCTGCGTGCCGGCTTGCGGCACCGCGGCGTTTGCGGCGGTCGATCCAAGCTTGGTTACGGCTGCCGCACCGAGGGCGGCGGCGCCTGTGAGCAAATGGCGGCGATTGAGATCGGTCATGGAGAGGTCCCCTTCTGAGCGCGCCTTGCGGATTTTTCCGCTTTCAATGGCGGCGGAATAATCCCCCGCTTCGCTCAGAAGGCAAGACCTTCTTTGGGTGACGTGCAGTCGCACGCCGCGATTATTTATTTGGGTTGATGAGGAATTTTTCGCCGGTGGCGCGTTTGGCGTAGACCGCGATGTTGGCGGGAT
Organism: Bradyrhizobium sp. 44; assembly: GCF_023073095.1. NCBI lineage: Bacteria > Pseudomonadati > Pseudomonadota > Alphaproteobacteria > Hyphomicrobiales > Nitrobacteraceae > Bradyrhizobium > Bradyrhizobium sp. 44. Next base: position 339,596 of record NZ_JADPIY010000020.1, on the reverse strand, counting down.
CGAGCGCCTCTGGAAGTGACACCACCTTGGTGTAGTGGCTGGCAAACGTGGTCTTCAGTTCGTCGACCACGCGCTGGCGCAGCCTGGCCCCGTCCGCCTGGCCGATCTTCATCAGAAACGGAAACAGCAGCCAGCCGCCGACGCTCCAGGCCATGCCGAAGCCGCGCGGCAGCTCGATCGGGCGGACATCGAGTGCGCCGTAGACGTAGACCTGCTTGTGCACGTTGGAGCCGTAGCGGCTGTATTCCTTCGCGGTCTTGTTGATCGCGACTTCCATACAGTTGAGGATGTCGCCCGCGAGCTTGCCGCCGCCGATGGCATCGAAGGCGATGGTGGCGCCGGTCTCGACCAGCGCATTGGTGAGATCGCCGAGGAAGCTCGGCGCGGTGGAATCGACGACGTATTTGGCGCCGATCTTGTGCAGTATGTCGGCCTGCTCCTTGCTGCGGACGATGTTGACCAGCGGGATGCCGTCCTTGATGCAGATCTTGTTCAGCATCTGGCCGAGATTGGAGGCGGCCGCAGTGTGCACCAGCGCCTTGTGACCCTCGCGCCGCATGGTCTCGGTCATGCCGAGCGCGGTCAGCGGATTGACGAAGCAGGAGGCACCTTCGGCCGGCGTGGTGCCGTCCGGCAGCGGCAGGCACTCGCGCACTTTCAACGTGCGATACTGCGTATACATCGCGCCGCCGATCATGGCGACGGTCTTGCCCATCAGGGCCTTGGCGGCATCCGACGAGCCGGTCCTGATCACGACTCCCGCACCTTCGTTACCAACCGGCATGGACTCGTCGAGCCGGCCTGCCATCGCCCGCATCGCGCCTTCCGGCACCTTCGCGGTGATGACGGGAGCGCCCTTGTCGCCCGAAGCCTTTGCCGTGCTCATGTCGGCCGCGCCGATCAGGAGCCCGAGGTCGGACGGGTTGATCGGCGCCGCCTCAACGCGGACGACGACCTCGTCCGCGGCGGGTTCGGGGGTCGGCACGTCGAGCAGCGAGATTTCGAGCTCGCCGCTCTTCTTGATCAGCGAACGCAGTTGCAGGCCGTTTTTGCCGTCGCTCATGTCGATCCTCCCCTGTTTTTGTCCGACCGCTGGCTTATGCCAGAGCCTTCAGTGCCGCCTTGCCGCCGTAGAGCGCCTGCTTGCCGAGCTGCTGCTCGATGCGCAGGAGCTGGTTGTATTTGGCGGTGCGATCGGAGCGTGCAAGGGAGCCGGTCTTGATCTGTCCGCAATTGGTGGCGACCGCGAGGTCGGCGATGGTGGAATCCTCGGTCTCGCCGGAGCGGTGCGACATCACCGAGGTGTAGCCGGCCTTGTGCGCCATCTCGACGGCGGCGAGCGTCTCGGTCAGCGTGCCGATCTGGTTGACCTTGATCAGGATCGAGTTGGCCCGTCCGGCCTTGATGCCTTCGGCAAGGCGCTTGACGTTGGTGACGAAGAGATCGTCGCCGACGAGCTGGCACTTCTTGCCGACGAGGTCGGTCAGCTCTTTCCAGCCGTCCATGTCGTCTTCCGACATGCCGTCCTCGATGGTCACGATCGGATAGCGCGAGACGAGGTCGGCAAGGTACTTGGCCTGCTCGGAGATCGAGCGGGTCTTGCCCTCGCCTTCGTAGACGTATTTGCCGTCCTTGAAGAACTCGGTCGAGGCGCAGTCGAGCCCAATGACGATGTCGGAGCCCGCCTTGTAACCGGCCTTGCCGATCGCGTTCATGACGAATTCGAGCGCGGCGTCCGCCGACGGCAGGTTCGGGGCAAAGCCGCCCTCGTCGCCGACATTGGTGTTGTGGCCGGCCTTCTTCAGCTCCGACTTCAGGGTGTGGAAGACCTCGGCGCCGTAGCGCAGGCCCTCGGCAAAGGAAGACGCGCCAACCGGCAGGATCATGAATTCCTGGAAGTCGATCGGGTTGTCGGCGTGCATGCCGCCATTGATGATGTTCATCATCGGCACCGGCAAGAGACGCGCCGAGGTGCCGCCGACGTAACGGTACAGCGGCATGTCGAGCGAGTTCGCAGCCGCCTTGGCGCAGGCGAGCGAGACGCCGAGAATGGCGTTGGCTCCCAGCCGGCTCTTGTTCGGCGTGCCGTCGAGGTCGATCATGATCTGGTCGAGCTGGGCCTGCTGCTCGACATCGAGGCCGTTCAGCGCCTCGAAGATCTCGCCGTTGACGGCGCCGACCGCCTTGGTGACGCCCTTGCCGAGATAGCGGGCCTTGTCGCCGTCGCGCAGTTCCACCGCCTCGTGGGCGCCGGTGGAGGCGCCGGACGGCACGGCAGCACGGCCAAGCGCGCCATCTTCCAGCACGACGTCGACCTCGACGGTGGGATTGCCCCGGCTATCCAGGATTTCGCGTCCGATGATGTCGATGATGGCGGTCATGAGGGCCTCTTTTCGGGGGACTAAGCAGTCAGTTGGGGTGCTTCTACCGCAATGCATCGAAGCGGAAAAGGCCGGGTGACGGCCGCACGATGATTGGCTAAGAGGGCGCCACGGAGGCGGCCTGATGTCGAAAAAGCCCAGCAAATCGAACAACTCAAGCTCGGATTCAGCTGCCCTGCAGCTTGGCCGCGCCGTGGAATGGCCGGATGCGCCCGAAAAAGCCAAGCTCGACCGCGTGCCCAATCCGCAAGGCGGCACCGATTATCTGGTACGCTTCACCGTGCCGGAATTCACCTCGCTCTGCCCGGTCACGGGACAGCCGGATTTCGCACATCTGATGATCGACTACGCCCCCGGCCAATGGTTGCTGGAGTCGAAGTCGCTCAAACTCTACATCGCGAGCTTCCGCAATCACGGCGCCTTCCACGAGGACTGCACCGTCATGATCGGCAAGCGCATCGCGAGCGAGATCAAGCCGAAGTTCCTGCGCATCGGCGGCTACTGGTATCCGCGCGGCGGCATCCCGATCGACGTGTTCTGGCAGACCGGCCGTGCGCCGAAGGGATTGTGGGTGCCCGAGCAGGGCGTCGCGCCTTATCGCGGGCGGGGCTGAGCTCTCTCTCGTGTCCAGGCCTCAGCGCGCGTCGGATGGCGCGCGCTGCTTGAGCAACCGGGCGCACACGAAACCGAGCGCGACCATGATCGCGGCGCTCGCGAACAGGGTCGGCATCTTGCCGCCATGCTGCAGGCCAAGGCCGTAGGCGAGCGGCCCGACCGTCTGCCCCATGAAGAAGAAGAACGAATGCAGCGACAGCGCGGTCGCGCGTGCCTCGACCGAGAGCTCGCTGGCAAACATCTGAAGGCAGCCATGGGCGATGTAGAAACCCCAGCCCATCACGATGAGATTGAGTGCCTGCACTTCCCAGCGCAGGCCGAAGGCGACGACAACGAGCTGGGAGGCCACCAGCGTCATCCCCGCGATCATCATTCGCTTCATGCCCAGCCATGGCAGCAGGCGCGACACCGTCAGGGTGTAGAACAAGCCGCCGACCGCAAAGCCCGCGATGACGAGACCCGCGATCGAGAGCGAGGTCTGCCCGAGTTCGAACAGGAACGAGGCGATGTAGGGAAACAGGCCGAGCACGCAGCAGCCTTCGATGAACACCGCCGCATAACAGACATAGGCGTTCGGGTTGGTGAAGATAGTGCGATAGCCCGCCTTCAGCGCCGACAGGCTCGTCTTCGGCGGATGCTTGACCTTGGCGCCACGAAAACCGGCGGCGACCGCGATCGATGCAACGATCACGAGCACGCCGAGCACCGCCAGCACGCCGCGCCAGCCGAGGAAATCGCCGATCAGGCCGGAGGCCGAGGCTCCGAGGAGATTGCCTGTCATCGCGCCGGCAAGCGTGCGGCTGATCGCGACCTGGCGTTTCTCCGGACCGACGAGATCGCTGGTCAGGCTGAGCGCCACCGGAAACACGCCGCCGGAGCCGATGCCGGCGAGGATACGGGTCGCGAACAGGACCGAGAACGAGGTCGAGAGCGAGCCCAGGATGTTGGCAAGGCCGAGCAGCGCAAGGCAGCCGATCATCAGCCGCGTCTTGCCGAACAGATCGGCGGCGGCGCCGACGATCGGCTGGATGATCGAGAAGGTGAAGGCGAACACCGCGGCAAAACCGGCAGCGGTCGCGATGCTGACGCCAAAGTCCTCGGCGACGTGCGGCAGCACCGGATCGAGCGCGCGCGCGGAGAGCGCTGCGGCAAAGCTTGCACCGGAGATGACGTAGAGCGCGGCCGGCAGGCCGTGATCGTGCGGCCGCGCTGCGCCTTCCTGCATCAGCGCGGATCGGCTTTGGTAGAATCTTTGGCGAGCGCGTCGAATGCCATCAGCTTTCGGATCAGCGCCTCGAACTCGCGCAGCGGCACCATGTTGGGTCCGTCGGACGGCGCGTTATCAGGGTCGGGATGGGTCTCGATGAAGACACCGGCAACACCGACGGCAACGGCTGCGCGTGCGAGCACCGGCACGAATTCGCGCTCGCCCCCGGAAGACGTCCCCTTCCCGCCCGGCTGTTGCACCGAATGCGTCGCGTCGAAGATCACGGGGGCGCCGGTGGTCCGCGCCAGGATCGGCAAGGCGCGCATGTCGGAGACCAGCGTGTTGTAGCCGAAGGACGCGCCACGCTCGGTGACGAGCACATTAGGATTGTTCGCGCTCGTGATCTTGGAGACTACGTTGGCCATGTCCCAGGGCGCGAGAAACTGACCCTTCTTGACGTTGACGACCTTGCCGGTCGCGGCGGCCGCCAGCAGCAGATCGGTCTGGCGACACAGGAAGGCCGGGATCTGCAGGATGTCCACCGCCTGCGCCACATCGGCGCACTGCGCGGCGTCATGCACGTCGGTCAGAACCGGCAGGCCGAGCGACGATCGGATTTCGGCGAAGATCGGCAGCGACTGCGCAAGCCCGAGGCCACGCGCAGCCGACGCGCTGGTACGGTTGGCCTTGTCGAACGAGGTCTTGTAGACGAGGCCGATCTGCAGCCGCGCGGCGATCTCCTTCAGTGCGGAGGCCACCTCCAGCGCATGCTGGCGGCTTTCGAGCTGACACGGCCCGGCAATAATCGAGATCGGCAGATCATTGCCGAATTTGACCTTGCCAATGGTGACGACCGGCGCCGCTGACGTCGAAGAGCTCAAGGCAAATCCCTCGTTGCGGCGCGACCATAGCCGCGATGAAGGGCGGATCAACCCCATTCGGCCTGGGCTCCCAGAATATCAGGGTTGCGCCCAGGCCCCCCGCGACGGCCTCGCGCCGGCAGCCTCTACTTCACCGCCGAGAAGGCGGTCGGCGCCAGAATCTGGCTGACGATGTTGCCGACGATCTGGCCGTCCGCCTCGCTCTCGGCGCGCCCTTTCATCCAGTCCGGATCGGTCATGAAGGCGGCCCACTTCTTCTCGCGCTCGGCGAGCGACTCCCAGGCCAGAAAATAGGTCAGCTCCTGGTTGGATTCACCGATCAGCGTCGTAAAAAACCCGGCCTGCTTGATGCCGTGCTTTTCCCACACCTTCAGCGTGACGGTCTCGAACCGCTTGAGCAGTGCCGGCAGGCGGCCGGGCACGCAGCGATAGATGCGCATTTCGTAGATCATTCTTGTTCCTCCCTGATCAGGTCCGGCGGTTATATCGGCTGGCCCTGACGGTGTCTTGAGGCCCGCTCGGCCGCCCCCTGTGGCGTTCCGCGCATGGCTAAGGTCCGCTCAAAGCCGCTTCATGGAGAGCCGGTTCCCGCAATGCTGCCGCAATGGTACGCCCGCTAGATTGGCGCGATTGAGGTTGAGGTGCGGATCATGCGGATTTTGCTCGTCGAGGACGAGGCCGAAATGGCCGACGCGCTGGCGTCGGCGCTGAAGCGCTACGACATGGTCGTGGACCACGCCCCCACGCTCGCCGAGGCGGAAGAGGCCATTTCTGCCGACGTCCACGCCGCCGTCCTGCTCGATCGCCAGCTTCCCGATGGCGACGGTCTCACCCTGATCCCGAAACTCAGGGCGCGCGCCGACGGCGTACCGATCATCGTGTTGACGGCGCGCGGCGAACTCGCCGACCGGGTCGCCGGGCTCGACTGCGGAGCGGATGATTATCTGTCAAAGCCGTTCGCGGTGGAGGAATTGCTGGCGCGGCTGCGCGCCGTGCTGCGCCGGCCCGCCGGGCTGCATCCCGACATCATGCACGCCGGCCGCCTCGCCTTCGATTTCGGCCATCGCGAGGCAAGCATCGACGGGGCTCCGCTCGAGCTACCGCGGCGCGAGCTCCTCGTGCTGGAGGCACTGGTCCGCCGCATGGGCCGGACCGTGCTGCGCTCCGCGCTGGAAGAAGCCGTCTACAGTTTCGACGACGAGATCCAGTCGAATGCGCTCGATACGCATGTGTCGCGCTTGCGCCGCAAACTCTCGGAAGCCGATGCGCACGTGGAGATCCATGGCATCCGCGGCGTCGGCTATCTCTTGAAGAAGCTACCATGAGCAAGCACCACGATCCCTATTGCCTGCGCTCGCGGCTGAGCTGGCGCCTGCTGTCGCTCCAGGCGGTGCTGCTCACGGCGCTCGTTGCCGTCATCGTCGGGGCGTTGAGCGTGTCGGGGTTCGTGATCGCCGGGCGCGACGAAGATCGCGTGATCGATATCGTCCAGCGAGCGCTCGGACGCGACGCGCAAGGCGACCTGGTCCTGCGGTCGACGACCGAGCTGAAACAATTGCGCAGCGAGACCCCCGATCTCTGGTTCCTGGTCCGCGGCAGGCAGGGACATTCGCTCAGCGAAGGCGCCGTGCCGGCCGAATTCGCCGCCATCGGCAGCGGCCTCGACCAGATCAGCCAGGCCCGGCTCGGCTGGCAGCTGTTCGAGGACGATCCGCGCAAGCCCCCGGCGCGGCTGAAGCGGGTCGACACGGACGCCGGCAATGTGCAAATCATTACGGCGACGCAAGGCAAGCTCACCGGCGCCAAGGCGTTGTTCATGACATCGCTGGCATTGCTGGGCATCGCCCTGCCCGGCCTGCTCCTCATGGGAACGGCGACGTTCATCGCCACGCCGATGATCGTGCGGCGCGCCTTCGAGGCGCTCGATGCGACGGCGGACCAGGCGCGGCGTATCGACATCCATCAACGCGGCGCGCGGCTGTCGCTGGACCGGATTCCGCTGGAGGTCGTGCCGCTCGTGACCGCGGTCAATGACGCGCTGGCGCGGCTAGACCAGGGCTATGCCCGCCACAAGCGCTTCGTCGCAGATGCCGCACACGAGTTGCGCACGCCGATCGCAATCCTGAACACGCGGCTGGAGTCGCTTCCAGCGGGGCCGGACAAGACCCGGCTGCTGGAGGATTCCGCGCGGCTGGCGACACTTGCCGAGCAATTGCTGGACATTCAGCGGCTCGATCGCTGCGGTCATCCCTTCACGCGCGTCGACCTCGTCGCAATCGCGCAAAGCGCGGCCGCAGATCTCGCGCCGCTGGCCATTGCCGCCGGCTACGAGCTGGCGCTCGACGCCCCCTCCACGCCGGTCGAAACGATCGGCGATGCGGCGGCGCTGGAGCGCGCGCTGACCAACCTCGTGCAGAATGCGATCCAGCACGGCCCTCGCCGCGGCACCATCGGCATTCGTATCAGCAGGCCCGCGAGCATCGAGGTCACGGACGAAGGCGCCGGCATTCCGGCCGATCAGCGCGAACAAATATTCGAGCCGTTCTACCGGCTGACACCGCTCGATCGCGGTGCCGGTCTCGGCCTCAACATGGTGCGCGAGATCGTGCTCCTGCATGGTGGCCACATCTCGGTCGCGGACGCAGCGATCGGCGGCGCGTGCTTCAGGATTTCACTGCCGCCCGTCCGGGAGAATTGACGCAATCGGCATACAGCCCGCAATGCTGTCGCAATGCACTCAAGCGATTGTTCGGCCGCCTCACCTCTGACCTGCGAGGTGCAACCAAGATGCCGGAGTGCGCATGCCCAACGATTTCCTCTCGTTCTTCCTGTCATGGATGTCAGCCCCGCGCCGCGTCGGCGCGATCGCGCCGTCAGGCGCGGCGCTGGCCGATCTCATCACCCGCGAGATCACCGCATCGACCGGCCCTGTTCTCGAACTCGGCCCCGGCACCGGCGCGTTCACTTACAAGCTGCTCAAACGCGGCGTGCGCCAGCAGGACCTCACGCTGATCGAATACGGCTCCGACTTCATGAAGGTGCTCCAGATGCGTTTTCCCAACGCGCGCGTCTTGTGGATGGATGCGGGGCGGCTGGCAACGGAGCGCCTCTATGACGGCGCGCCCGTCGGCGCCGTCGTGAGCGGTCTGCCCCTGCTCAACATGTCGACGCGCAAGGTCGTCTCGATCGTCGGTGGCGCGTTCAGTCATGTCCGACCCGGCGGCGCCTTCTACCAGTTCACCTACGGCATGAGTTGCCCGATCGCGCGGCCCGTGCTCGACCGGCTGGGCTTGCGCGCAAAGCTGGTGGATCGTGCCCTGCTCAACGTGCCGCCGGCCGCCGTCTACAAGCTGACGCGACGGCCGCAGATGAAGCTCGTCACGGGATCGCTTGCGCCTGCTACGTCAACGCCGGTCTCGCCGGAGCCGATGCATCTCGCACGTGACTGCACCGCCACGCCCTGAGCCGATTACACCAGGCGGCTCTGCACCATCGCCGCGCGAATGAACGACGCGAACAGCGGATGCGGCTCGAAGGGGCGCGACTTCAGTTCGGGATGGAACTGGACGCCGATGAACCAGGGGTGATCCTCGTACTCGACGATCTCCGGCAGCACGCCGTCGGGCGACAGGCCCGAGAATTTCAGCCCGTGCTGCTCGAGGCGATCCTTGTAGGCGGTGTTGACCTCGTAGCGATGGCGGTGGCGCTCGGAAATCTCGGTCGCGCCGCCATAAACCTCCGAGACGCGGCTGCCGCGATTGAGCGCCGCGGGATAGGCACCCAAGCGCATCGTGCCGCCGAGATCGCCGGCGTTGGTGCGCTTCTCGAGCTCGTTGCCGCGTAGCCATTCCGTCATCAAGCCCACCAGGGGCTCCTTGGTCGGGCCGAACTCGGTGGAGTTGGCCTCCTCGATCCCGACGAGATTCCGAGCAGCCTCGATCACCGCCATCTGCATGCCGAAGCAGATGCCGAAATACGGCACGTCGCGCTCGCGCGCGAACTGCGCCGCGCGGATCTTGCCCTCGGCGCCGCGCTGGCCGAAGCCACCGGGCACCAGAATGCCGTTGACGTGCTCGAGGAATGGCGCGGGATCTTCCTTCTCGAAGATCTCGCTTTCGATCCAGTCGAGATTGACCTTCACCTTGTTGGCGATGCCGCCATGCGAGAGCGCCTCGATTAGCGACTTATACGCATCCTTCATGCCGGTATATTTGCCGACGATGGCGATGGTGACGTTGCCCTCGGGATTGCGGATGCGCTCGTTGATCTGCTGCCAGCTCCGCAGCTCCGGCGGAATCCGCGAGCCGATGCCGAAGGCGGCAAGCACTTCGTCGTCGAGGCCTGCGGCATGGTAAGCCTGAGGGACAGCGTAGATGCTGTCGGCGTCGCGCGCCTCGATGACGGCGCTCTCGCGCACGTTACAGAACAGCCCGAGCTTGCGCCGTTCCTCCTTGGGGATTTCGCGATCGGTACGGCAAAGCAGGATGTCCGGCTGGATGCCGATCGAGCGCAGCTCCTTGACGGAGTGCTGCGTCGGCTTTGTCTTCAGCTCACCGGCGCTCGGGATGTACGGCAGCAGCGTCAGATGAATGTAGATGGCGTGATCGCGCGGCAGCTCGTTCTTGAGCTGGCGGATCGCCTCGAAGAACGGCAGGCCTTCGATGTCGCCGACAGTGCCGCCGATCTCGACCAGCACGAAGTCGTAATCGTCGTTGCCGTCGAGGACGAAATCCTTGATGGCATTGGTGACATGCGGAACCACCTGGATGGTGGCGCCGAGATAATCGCCGCGCCGCTCCTTGGAGATGATGTCCTGGTAGATGCGCCCGGTCGTGATGTTGTCGGCCTTGGTCGCCGGCCGCCCCGTGAAGCGCTCATAGTGACCGAGATCGAGGTCGGTCTCCGCGCCGTCATCGGTCACGAATACTTCGCCGTGCTGATACGGCGACATCGTTCCGGGATCGAGATTGAGATAGGGGTCGAGCTTGCGGAGGCGGACCTTGTAGCCCCGGGCTTGCAACAGGGCACCGAGTGCCGCTGAAGCCAGACCCTTGCCGAGCGAAGAAACCACGCCGCCGGTGATGAATATGTACCGCGCCATGGGGCTTAACCTCTAATCCCTCGAATTCGATTCGCCAAAGCGATTCGTATTCCGCCCCAAACATTTTGCGGGGCTGTGGGTGAGCCAGAACTAAGAGTGGTGACAGAGCCTTGATGGGGATTGTTGATGCAGGACGGTAGAAGCCGCCCTGCATGGCCCCCCTGCTTTATTGCGAACGAGGTACCTGCGGGCCGCTCGGTGCCGGCGCCTGCTGCTGCTCGTCGGCCTTCTTCAGCGAATCCAGGATGCCGCCCGAGGTCGGCGGCGCGATCGGCCCGCCACCGGCCGGCTGGGTCTGCGACGCCGGTGCGCCGATGATCGACGACGGCTTGCGGTCGTAGCCGGCATACCAGGACAGGAACAGGCTGGTGAGGAAGAAGCCGACGGCCAGGATCGCGGTGGTCCGCGTCAGAAGGTTCGCCGTGCCACGGCTCGACATGAAACCTGCGCCACCTCCCATGCCCAGGCCGCCGCCTTCCGACTTCTGGAGCAGGACGGCGCCGATCATGACGGTGACGATCATGAGGTGAATGACGATGACAACGGTCTGCATAGTGTCCTTCCGTCACAAGCCGACAGCGCCGAGACGGCGGCCAATCGTGCTTCGCGGGGTTTTCCTGAAGTTGCGCGGTGTTACACGATCAGACGGGTCATTGCCACCCCCGATCGGCCGGGTCCTAAGGTTTGAAGTTAGCTAGGAACAGCCCTGCGCAATCGCAAGGAAATCGACCGCCTTCAGGCTGGCCCCGCCGACCAGCGCGCCATTGACGTTCTTCACGGCCATCAGCTCGGCCGCGTTCGAGGGCTTGACCGAGCCGCCATAGAGGATGCGCATCCCGGCGCCGTCGGCCTTGAACCTGGAGGTCAGAAATTCCCGGATAAAGCCATGAATCTGCTCGACATCCCCGGACGTCGGGGTCAGGCCGGTGCCGATTGCCCAGACCGGCTCATAGGCCACGACCAGATTTGCGGCAGTGGAGCCGTCCGGCAGCGAGCCCTTGAGCTGGCCGCGCAGGATATCCAGGGTATGGCCCGCATCGCGCTGCGCTTGCGTCTCGCCGATGCAGACAATCGCCGTCACCCCGGCGCGCCCGGCGGCCTCGGCCTTCTGCCGGATCAGAGCATCGCCCTCGCCATGGTCGGCGCGGCGCTCGGAATGACCGACGATGATCGCGGTCGCACCCGAATCCGCCAGCATTTCGGCGGCAATATCGCCGGTATGGGCGCCGGAGGCCTTTGGGTGGCAATCCTGGGCCCCCACCGCGACCTTCTTGCCGCGCGCCTTCTCGGCAAAGGCTGCGATCAGTGTCGCTGGCGGGCAAACCAGCAAATCGGCTTTGCCGGCCACCTCTGCCGCACCATTGAGCATGGCGTCGAATTCGGCAGTCGAGGCCTTCAGGCCGTTCATTTTCCAGTTGCCGGCGATCAGGGGGCGGATGGCATCGGTCATGTCAAATTCCAGCAAAATTTGGTTTGTGCATGCGCTAGCAGAGGTCCCGTGGCAGTTCCAGTGACCAGGGGCTTTTAACCGCAGGCATCGAAAGCCTGTCGGACCCAAGGTTGCGGGGGGAAAGCCACCACTTTATGATGATTGATCAATTTGGTGACGCGCTTTTGCGGAATCTGCATTAAGACGCGCTCCCGTTCCCCTCCTGCCAAACAAGTTGGACCAAATGCTTCGAGGAATGCGCAAGGCCTCATCAAACTGGCTCGGCAAGACCATTATGGCCGTTGTGATGGGCGTGCTGATCATCAGCTTCGGCGTTTGGGGCATTGCCGACATCTTCAAGGGCTTCGGGCAATCCACCGTGGCCAAGGTCGGCGGCACCGAGATTTCGTTGAACGAGTTCCGTCAGATTTACACCGATCGCCTCCAGCAGATCAGCCGCCAGTTCGGCCGGCCGCTGTCGCCTGAACAGGCGCGCGCCTTCGGTCTCGACCGTCAGGTGCTGCAGCAGACGATCGCGGAAGCCGCCCTCGACGAAGAGGCGCGCCGGCTCGGGCTCGGCCAGTCTGACGAGCAGATCCGCCAGCTCATCATGAACGACCCGAACTTCAAGGGCGTCGGCGGCAACTTCGATTCGAACCGCTTTCAGTCCGTGATCCGCAACTTCGGCTATACCGAGCAGCGCTACGTTTCGGAGCAGCGCAAGGTCTCGTTGCGTCGGCAGATCACCGGCACGATCGGTGCTGGCCTCGAGCCGCCGAAGGCGATGCTCGACGTGCTGACGCGCTTCCAGAACGAGCAGCGCGCCATTGAATTCGTCAGACTCGACGCGGCCCAGGCCGGCACCGTCGACGCGCCATCGCCCGAGGCGCTCGCCGCCTATTTCGAGGATCACAAGGTCCAGTTCCGCGCGCCCGAATATCGCAAGATCGCGTTCGTCGTGGTCTCGCCGGAGGAGATCGGCAAGTGGAGCGAGGTGTCGGACGAGGATGCCAAGAAAGCGTTCGACCAGCGCAAGGACCGGCTCGGCACGCCGGAGAAGCGCCAGATCCAGCAGATCGTATTTCCCAACGCCGCCGAGGCGCAGGCCGCACGCGAGCGGCTCACCAGCGGGACGTCGTTCGAGGACCTCGGCAAGGAGCGCGGACTGAGCGCGTCCGACGTCGATCTCGGGCTCGTGACCAAATCCTCGCTCGATCCCACAGTTGGAGACGCCGTCTTCGCGCTTCCCGCCGGTGAAATCAGCCAGCCGATCCAGGGCCGTCTCGGCACGTCGATCGTCAAGGTCGACAAGATCGAGCCGGGCGCTGAGGCGAATTATGCGAGCGTTGCCGCCGACATCAAGCGCGAGATCGCCACCGAGCGTGCGCGGGTCAAGGTCGCCGATCTCCGCGACAAGATGGAAGACGAGCGCGGCGGCGGTGCCAGCGTGATCGACGCGGCGCAGAAGCTCGGCCTCACCGCCGTGACCATCGACGCCGTCGACCGTTCCGGCCGCGCCCCGAGCGGCCAGCCGATCTCCGGCATTCCGCAGGGCCTCGACGTGGTGTCGCAGGCCTTCAACACCGATGTGGGCGTCGACAACGACTCGATCTCTTTCAAGGGCGGCTATGTCTGGTACGACGTGCTTGCCATCACGCCCTCGCGCGACCGCAATCTCGACGAGGTCCGCGACCAGGTCGAGGCGCGCTGGCGCCAGGACCAGATCGCGACCAAGCTGAAGGCCAAGGCGACCGAGATGGTGCAGAAGCTCGAATCCGGCGGCAAGCTCGCCGACGAAGCAGCCGCGATCGGCGCCAAGGTCGAGACCGCCACCGGCTTCAAGCGCGACGACTCGCCCGCCAGCGTGCCCGCAACCGTGGTGTCGGCCGCCTTCCGTGTCGCCAAGGACGGCGTCGGGCAGACGGCAGTGACCGGCGGCACCGAGGTGATCGTGTTCCGCGTCACCGAGATCGTCGATCCCACGGTCGATGCCGCTTCCGAGGCGGTCAAGAAGCTGAAGGACAGTCTCGACCGCGCGCAGACCGAGGAGCAGGTCGCTTCCTACGTCAACAAGCTCGAAACCGACATCGGGACCACCATTAATCAGGCCGCCTTCGCGCAGGTGACCGGCGCGAACCAGTGAGTTGAAAGCACGCGATGGACGACCTGAAATCGATCATTGGAAAAGTGGCGACCGGCGCCAGCCTGTCGCGTGACGAAGCGGCTTCCGCCTTCGACGCCGTGATGTCCGGCGAGGCTACGCCCTCGCAAATGGGCGGCCTGCTGATGGCGCTGCGGGTGCGCGGCGAGACCGTGGACGAGATCACCGGCGCGGTCGCGGCAATGCGCTCCAAGATGCTCACGGTCGATGCGCCCGCGGACGCCGTCGACATTGTCGGCACCGGCGGCGACGGCTCCGGCTCGGTCAATGTCTCGACCTGCGCCTCCTTCATCGTTTCGGGCGCCGGTCTGCCGGTGGCCAAGCACGGCAACCGCGCACTGTCGTCGCGCTCCGGCGCCGCCGACGTGCTGGCTTCGCTCGGGGTGAAGATCGATCTGAGGCCGGAGCAGGTCGGCCGCTGCATACGCGAATGCGGCATCGGCTTCATGTTCGCCCCCGCCCATCATCCCGCCATGAAGAACGTCGGCCCGACCCGGGTGGAGCTTGCGACACGCACGATCTTCAACCTGCTCGGCCCGTTGTCCAATCCGGCGGGCGTGAAGCGACAGATGGTCGGCGTGTTCTCCCGGCAATGGGTGCAGCCGCTGGCGCAAGTGCTCAAGAACCTCGGCTCTGAATCCGCCTGGGTCGTGCACGGTTCCGATGGCCTCGACGAAATCACCCTCACCGGGCCGACCTTCGTCTCCGCGCTCCACAACGGCGAGATCCGGAATTTCGAGGTGACGCCGGAGGACGCGGGCCTGCCGCGCTGCGAGGCCGGTGCACTCAAAGGCGGCGACGCCGACGCGAACGCTATCGCCTTGCAGAGCGTGCTCGACGGCAAGCCGAGCCCCTACCGTGACGTCGCGCTGATCAACGCCGCTGCCGCATTGGTCGTGGCGGGGCGTGCCAAGGACCTCAAGGAAGGCGTCGTGATCGGCGCAAAATCACTCGACAGCGGCGCGGCGAGCGCGCGGCTGAAACATTTGATCGCGGTCTCGAACGGCTGAGCCTGACATGTCGGACATCTTGACCAAGATCGCAGCCTACAAGCGCGAGGAAATCGCGGCGGCCAAACGCGCGCAGCCGCTGTCGGCTGTGGAAGCGAAGGCCAAGGCGCAAGCAGCACCGCGCGGCTTCCTGCGCGCCATCAAGGCCAAGCACACCAATGGCGACTACGCGCTGATCGCGGAGGTCAAGAAGGCCTCGCCGTCAAAGGGCCTGATCCGCGCCGATTTCGATCCGCCGCTGCTTGCGAGGGCCTATGAGGCCGGGGGTGCTGCCTGCCTGTCGGTGCTGACGGACACGCCCTCGTTCCAGGGCCATCTCGACTTCATGGTGGCGGCACGCGCGGCAACGTCACTGCCGGTGCTGCGCAAGGATTTCATGTTCGACACTTACCAGGTGGCGGAGGCCCGCGCGCATGGCGCCGACTGCATCCTGATCATCATGGCGGCGCTCGATGATGCCACGGCAAAAGAGCTCGAGGACGCCGCCATCGCCCATGGCATGGACGTGCTGATCGAGATCCACGACCGCGCCGAGCTTGATCGCGCACTGAAGCTGCGTTCGTCGATGATCGGCGTCAACAATCGCAATTTACGCACCTTCGAAACCACGCTTGCGACCAGCGAAACATTGGCGCCGCTGATTCCGCAGGACCGGCTGATGGTCGGCGAGAGCGGCATCTTTACGCCCGCCGATCTCGCCCGGCTCGAGCGCGTCGGCATGTCGACCTTCCTGGTCGGCGAGAGCCTGATGCGGCAAGCCGACGTAACCGCTGCGACCCGTACGCTGCTGGCGCGCGAGACGACGGCGCGCGCGACGGGCACGCGCTGACATGGCCCGCAAGCCGAGCGCGACGAAACCAGCCAAGTCCAAGTCCAAGTCCAAGACCGGCCCTGCCCTCACCCATATCGGCGCCTCCGGCGAGGCGCGGATGGTTGACGTATCGGATAAGCCCGCGAGCGAGCGGCTCGCGGTCGCGGAAGGACGCGTTGTCATGACCAGGGCGACGCTTGACCTGATCGTGTCCGGCAACGCCAAGAAGGGCGACGTGCTCGGCACCGCCCGCATCGCGGGCATCATGGCTGCCAAGCGCACCGCGGAGCTGATCCCGCTCTGCCATCCCCTCGCGCTGTCGAAGGTAACGGTCGAGATCGAGCCCAACGCGAAGCTGCCGGGCTGCCTCGTCCGCGCCAGCGTGAAGGTCACGGGCCCGACCGGCGTCGAGATGGAAGCGCTCACCGCCGTCTCGGTCGCCTGTCTCACCATCTACGACATGATCAAGGCGGTGGAACGCGGCGTGCGCATCGAAGGCATCCACCTGGTCGAGAAGCTCGGCGGCAAGTCCGGCCATTACCGCGTCTGATTGCCGCTGCTACTTCAGCGACGCGCTGATCGACCCGAATTTTGAATTGAGCTTGCTGCCCAGGCCGTTCACCACGGCGATGATCGCAAGCGCGATGCCGGCGGCGATCAGGCCATACTCGATCGCGGTTGCGCCGGTTTCGTCGGCGAGAAAATCCTTCAAAGCATTCTTCATGATCGTATCCCTCTGCGTCGTTGCGAAGACGTTCGTCGTTGCGAAGACGTTCGCAATTCGTGTGCCAATACGGACGTGAGGATCGCCAGCACCTTAGATGGTTAAGCTTCGATTGATCATCGCGATGATCGGCAGAAATTGTTCGGCCGCGGAAGCTGTCGGCAATTCCTGCAGGCCGCGCGTCCCGCATATTGATTGCTTTTGTGAGCGTCCGTTCACGGCGCATTAACCCAGCTTGCTAACTTCGCCTCCACTCCGTTCCCGTAAACCAACGGATGTTTCCGGGGCCAAGAATTGACCCTGACGTGCGCACGACAACGATCGATCATGATGACGGGATTCGGCAGTCGCCTTTTTGACCAGGCCTTCGTGCGCAGCGGACCGATCCGCTGGCTGGTGGTGGGCGGCACGCTGCTGATCGCTGCGATCGCCGTCGGCGCGACGCTGATGGCGCAGAATTTCCGCGAACGTGCGCTGCGCAGCTCCGGCCGCGAGCTGGAAAACACCGTGCTGATGCTGGCCCATCATTTCGACCAGCAATTGCAGGATTTCGCGGTCATCCAGAAGGATTTCGTCGACTACGTCCGCGCGAGCGGCATTACCAGTGCGGCGGACTATCGCAAGCGCCTCGCCGGCCAGGACCTCCATCGGATGCTGCGTTCGAAGATCGACGCACTGCCCTACATAGGCGGCCTCAATATTATCGATGCCGAAGGCAATTTGATCAATTCGTCGACGGCATGGCCGGCTCCGAACGTGAACGTTGCCGATCGCGCCTATTTCCAGACCTTCCGGTACAATCCCGACGCTCCCGACGTCCTGATCGAGCCACTTTACAGTCGCATCTCCGGCGCCTGGACCATCCTGATCGTGCGCAAGATCGTCGGACCGAACGGCGAATTCATGGGTGCGGTCGGACGCGGCATCGAGCCGGCAAATTTCGAAAAATTCTTCGAGTCAGCCGTTCTCGGCGAAAGCACGACGATCTCGATGCTGCACCGGGACGGCACGATGCTCGCCCGTTATCCCCATTCCAATGAATTGATGGGACGGAATTTCAAGAACGGTCCGTTCGCGCATCAAAGGGTTTTCGGGCTCGACCATTTTACCGGCCGCTTCATGAGCCCCGTCGACGGCGAGGACCGGCTGATTTCCTCACACGCCCTGCCTCACTTCCCGATCCTGATGATGGCCACCACGACGCGCGCGACGGCCCTGACCGACTGGCGCGAGCAGATCGGCATCCTGATCTCGGTCGCGGCCTCTTCCGCGCTGGCCATCGCGGGCGTGTTGATCGCGATCGTTCGCAAGCTCCTGGAGCAGCATCGTCTTTCGCGGGAACGGCTGACGCTGGAAAAGCAGCGTCTCGACCGCGCTGTCAACAATATGACCCAGGGCCTGCTGCTGTTCGACGCCTCGCAGCAGCTCGTGATCTGCAATCAGCGCTACATCGAGATGTACGGGCTGTCGGCCGAAATCGTGAGACCCGGCTGCAGCTTCCACGACATCATTGCGCACCGCAAAGCCACCGGCTCGTTCACCGGCGATGTGGACCAATATGTCGCACGGGTCCTGCGCGACGTCCACGTGCGCAATTCCATGGTGGTCGAGACCTCCGACGGTCGCTCGATCCAGATCGTGAACGAACCGCTCACGGATGGCGGCTGGGTGGCGACGCATGAGGACATCACGGAGCGCCGGCGTATCGAGGAGCGCATCACCCATCTCGCTCATTACGACGCGCTGACCGACCTGCCCAACCGCACCATGTTCCACGAGCATCTGCGTCAGGAACTCGATCTCGTCGCCGGGGGCGAACAACTCGCTGTGCACTACATCGACATCGACGAGTTCAAGGGCGTCAACGACGCGCTCGGGCATCTCGTCGGCGACGAGCTCCTGAAGTCAATTGCGCAGAGCCTCCAGCGGTGTGCGGGTCCGGCCGACTTCGTGGCGCGGCTCGGCGGCGACGAATTTGCCATCGTCCAGAGCGCGGTGACATCGCTGGACCAGGTCAACGAGCTCGTCGCGCGGGTGTTCGAGGCCATCCGCGCGCCGTTCGACTGCATGGGCCATCATCTTGCCACCGACGCCAGCATCGGCATCGCACTGGCGCCGGAACATGGAACGGCGCTGGACCAGATCCTGAAGAACGCGGATATGGCGATGTACGCCGCCAAAGCCGCAGGGCGCCGCACCTATCGCTATTTCGAGCCGGAGATGGACGCCAAGATCCACGAGCGGCGGCAGCTCGAGATCGACCTGCGCCAAGCCATCGCCCAAGGCGGGCTCGAGGTGTATTACCAGCCCTGCCTCAGCCTGAAGGACGACCGCATCACCGGTTGCGAGGCGCTGGTGCGCTGGCGCCATCCCGAGCGCGGCATGGTCTCGCCGGCCGAGTTCATCCCGATCGCCGAGGACACCGGCCTGATCAACGAGATCGGCGAATGGGTGCTGGCGACCGCGTGCCGGGACGCGGCGAACTGGCCCGACGACATCCACCTCGCCGTCAACGTCTCGCCGGTGCAATTCAAGAGCGGCACGCTGGCGCTGAAGATCATGGCCGCGCTTGCCGCCTCCAATTTGCCGGCGAGCCGGCTCGAGCTCGAGATCACCGAGGCCGTGCTGATCCGCGACGACGACACCGCGCTTGCGATCCTGCATCAACTCCGCGCCATCGGCGTCCGCATCGCGCTCGACGATTTCGGCACCGGCTACTCCTCGCTGAGCTATCTGCACCGCTTCCCGTTCGACAAGATCAAGATCGACCGCTGCTTCGTCAGCGACATCGCCGGCCCCGACGGCTCCGCCAGCATCGTGCAGGCGGTCGTCAATCTCGCCGCCGCCCGCCGCATGACCACCACGGCCGAGGGCGTCGAGACCGAGGAGCAGCAGCGTCTGCTGCGTGCACTCGGCTGCTCCGAGATGCAGGGCTATCTGTTCAGCGCCGCAAAACCCGCCGACAAGGTGCTGGAGCTGTTCGCAGTTCATCGCAGTCGTCTCGCCCAGCGCGGCGGCAACGAAGGCCGCCGCCGCGAGGCGGGCTAGAAACATCGACGTACAGCCAAACGGCGCGAGCGACCGCTTGAATTGAAGACCGTTTGGTCTATATATCGGCAATGCGCCGCCAAAACCCAGTGCCCTCGCCCCGTGGCCGTCCCCGAAGTTTCGACACGGACGCCGCTGTCGAACGCGCGATGGGGGTGTTCTGGTCACGCGGCTATCACGCCACGGCGCTACCGGACCTGCTTCGTGCGACGAAGCTCTCGCGTGGCAGCCTTTACGCCGCTTTCGGAGACAAGCACTCGCTGTTCCTGCGTGCGCTTGATCGCTACGTCGCCGAGGCCCTGACACGGATGGACGTCGAATTCGACAAAGAGCCGGTCGATGGACTGCGGGCCTACCTCGCCGGCTACGTTGACCGAACGAGCGGGGCCAATGGTCGGCGCGGATGCCTGCTGGTGGCCACAGCCATGGAACTGGCTGGCCGTGACGCTGAAGTCGATCGCCGCATCGCGAGCTTTTTCAAAGCCATGGAGGCCAGGGTGGCTGATGCCCTGTCCCGTGCCAAGGCGGCGGGCAAATTGGCCGATGGCGTCGAGCCTTCCAGTGCCGCCAAAATTCTCCTCTGTTTCGTCGAGGGGCTGCGCGTGGTCGGCAAAACGGCACCGACGCGGATCACGTCGCAAGCCGCCGTTGACGCGCTTCTCGACCGTTTCATCAGGTAGACACGTTTGGACGCCCCTGCTGCTGGCACGCCAATATATATGGACTGATCGGTCTTTAAAGAAAGAATGCCATGTCCGCCATCCAGATCGTCTGCGCTGTGGCCGTCCCCCTGCTCTGGGGTTATCAGTTCGTGGCCATCAAAGTCGGCGTTACGGAATTTCCGCCTCTGTTCTTCCTCGCGCTGCGCTTCCTGGCCATCGCAATGCTGCTCGTTCCGTTCGTCAAACGTCCCACGCGTCCACAGTTCGGCCCGATCGCGGCTATTTCGCTTTTCCTCGGTGGGCTGAACTTCGGGCTGTTCTATGTTGGCCTTGGGCTCGGCTCGGGAAGCATGTCGGCCGTCGCCTATCAACTCGCCACGCCGTTCACCGTGCTGTTGGCGTGGCCACTGCTCGCGGAGAAGCCGTCTCTCACCACGTCCGCCGGAGTGGCGCTTGCATTCGTCGGCGTGGTCGTGTTGGCAGCAGGGCCCGGCCTCTCCGCAAACGCGCTTCCACTGCTGTTCGTGGTCGGGGCGGCCTTCGCTTTCGCGGTGTCCAACGTGTTGACGAAGCGCTACGGCCCTTTTGATCCCCTGATGTTGATGGGATGGTCCTCGCTGCTCACCGTGCCGCAGGTCATGTTGATGTCGCTGCTCCTTGAACATGGACAACTCGCGAGCCTCGTCACGGCAGATGGACGTGGTTGGCTGGCGCTCGCCTACACGATTTTCATCGGAGGAATTGTTGGGTTTGGCCTATGGTTTTGGCTGATCGGGCGTTGCTCGATGGGCCGCGTCGCACCTTTCGGTCTGCTGCTTCCGGTGTTCGCCTTGATGTCGAGTGTGTTGTTCCTGGGCGAACACATGACTTCAAAATTGATGATCGGCGGGCTGCTCGCGATCTCCGGCGTCGCCTTGACACAGTTGAGACCGAGCGCCTTGAACCCCAGCTGAGACGCGTCCAAGACGAATTCGCCCGGGAGCGGCCATCCACTCCCGGGCGATCGATGTCTGGAACTGGCGAGAGCCTAGTTCGGCACCGCAGCCTTCGGCCCGGGCTTGGCGGCGACCGCATTCGCGGTTTGGCCGTGCAGGAAGTCGTAGGCCGTATGCAGGGCCTTGTCGTCTTTCGCCTCCGGCGGGACATAGGACTGCGATCCGGTCTGCTCGGTGCCATCGGCCGCCTGGAGATGGCCGCGCATCTGGGACTCCGCCATGGTGTCCATCCGGCCCTTCAGCTCGGGCGGCACGTCCTGGAGGATCTCGATGTCGGGCGCGATGCCCTGGGCCTGGATCGAGCGGCCCGAGGGCGTGTAGTAGCGCGCCGTGGTCAGCGCCAGCGCGCCGTTGCCGGCGCCGAGCGGGATGATGGTCTGCACCGAGCCCTTGCCGAACGAGCGCGTGCCGATGATGGTCGCGCGCTTGTGATCGTGCAATGCGCCGGCCACGATCTCGGAGGCCGAAGCCGAGCCGCCGTTGACCAGAACCACCAGCGGTTTGCCCTTGGTGAGGTCGCCGCCATGCGCGGTGAAGCGCTGGGTCTCCTCGGCATTGCGGCCGCGGGTCGAGACGACCTCGCCACGCTGCAGGAACGCGCTCGACACCGACACGGCCTGGTCGAGCAGTCCGCCCGGATTGTTGCGCAGGTCCATCACGTAGCCGACCAGCTTCTCCGGCGGAACGTCCTTGGCGATCGATGCGATCGCCTTCTTCAGGCCGTCGGTGGTCTGCTCGTTGAACGAGGTGACGCGGATATAGCCGATGTCGCCGTTCTCGACGTGGAAGCGCACGGGGCGCACATGGATGATCTCGCGCTTGATCGCGACGTCGAGCGGGGCGTCGGCCCCCTTGCGCACGATCGTGAGCTTGGTCTGGGTCTCGACCGGCCCCTTCATCTTGTTGACGGCCTGCTCGAGCGTCATGCCCTGCACGGCATCGCCGTCGATCTTGCTGATGAGGTCGCCCGACATGATGCCGGCCTTGGAGGCCGGCGTGTCGTCGATCGGCGAGACGACCTTGACCAGCCCCTCCTCCATCGTGACCTCGATGCCGAGCCCGCCGAACTCGCCGGAGGTGGTCTCCTGCATCTCGGTCCAGGCCTTGTCGTTCATGTAGCGCGAGTGCGGATCGAGCGAGGTCACCATGCCGGTGATCGCACCTTCGATCAGCTTGGCATTGTCAGGCTTCTCGACATAGCTCGCCTTCACCCGCTCGAACACTTCGCCGAACAGATTGAGCTTGGAATAGGCGTCATCCGCGCTCGCTGCCGCCCGTGCCGCCCACACGCCGCCGTGCGGACTGGCTACCAGAAGGGTCAGACACGCTCCGGTGAGCGCGCCCATTGGAAACAGCAGGGTTTTCCGCATGGATAGACTGGCCTTTTTGCTTCGCGGTTCGGTGGGGCTGGGGAGCCGCCATGCAAATGGCGATCCAGCCTGCTTCTCACAATACCATTCTGGTTTCTTCAAGGCCGGGATGCCACGCCGGCGGGTACACCGTAAAAATCCCTTCGTCGGGGCCTAAACTTTTGGCAACGTTGCAGGACCCGGTTCGTGCGCAGCGGGGACGGCCGGCCGGCCCACGCCTTGCAGCCATGCCATTTTAGGATGGTTTTGGCGACCTGGACGGGTTAGGCGATGAGGTAAGGCTTCAAATTCTCGGGAGGATAACAATGAACGAAGCACCCCGCATCCAGCCGGACAGGAACGTCGAGCTCGGCGCCAGCACCGAGCCGTTCCAGAATCTGCACGAATTCATCCGGAAAGCGCGTTCCAACCTCAACCAGAATGCCTGGGATTATATCGTCGGCGCGGCCGAAACCGAGACCACGATGCGTCGCAACCGCATGGCGCTGGACGAGATCGCCTTCCGCCCGCGTGTGCTGCGCGATGTCCGCAAGGTCACCGGCTCGGTCGAGCAGTTCGGCCGCAAGATGCGCCTGCCGGTGGTGCTCGCCCCCGTCGGCGCGCTCGAGATCTTCGATCCGGATGGCGCCGCGAGCGTGGCACGCGCCTGCGGCACTTTCGGTGCGGCGCACATGCTCAGTTCAGTGTCCGAGCCCGGCCTCGAGAAGACCGCCGAAGGTGCGCCCGACGCGCTGCGGCTCTACCAGCTCTATGTGCGCGGCGACGACGCCTTCGTCGCCGACGTCGTCAGCCGGGCTGAGAAGAACGCCTATGCCGCCTTCTGCCTGACCGTCGATACCGCTCATTACAGCCGTCGCGAACGTGACATCGCCAAGCGCTACGTTCGCGAGAGTCGCCTGCGCGCCACCGGCGGCGATTACCAGAAAGGTCTGGAGTGGCGGACCGTGAAGATGATCAAGGACAAGTTCAAGATCCCGCTGATCCTCAAGGGCATCGCGACGGCAGAGGACGCGCTGATCGCGATCGATCACGGCGTCGAATGGATCTACGTCTCCAACCATGGCGGCCGTCAGCTCGATCACGGTCGCGGCGCCATGCACGTGCTGCCCGAGATCGTTGACGCCGTGAACGGCCGCGCAAAGATCATGGTCGATGGCGGTGTCTGTCGCGGCACCGACATCGTCAAGGCGATCGCAGCGGGCGCCGACCTCGTCGGCATCGGCCGGCTGCAATGCTGGGCGCTGGCGGCGGCCGGCGAAGCCGGCGTGGCGCGCATGCTGGAGCTGCTCGAGGACGAAGTGCTGCGCTGCCTCGGCCTCTTGGGTGCGACCTCGTTCGCCGAGGTCAACAAATCCTGCCTGCACCACGCGACCGCAACCAACGCGCCGAGCGTGTTCAGCGCGTTTCCACTGTTCGACCACGAGCCATATCGATACTGAGTGAAAGGATGCAGGTGACATCGCTCTCTCCCGGCAGCGCGGATGCGCTTCTGTTCGATCTCGGCCGCGTGGTGCTCGATATTGATTTCTCCAAGGCGATCGCCTGTTGGGCGGGACATGCCGGCTGCAAGCCTGAAGCCATCGTCGCGCGCTATGTGCGGGACAGCGAAGCCTATCGGTTGCACGAGATGGGCAAGATCAGCGATGAGGACTATTTCGCCTCACTGCGAGCCTCGCTTGGAATCGGCATTTCGGATGCGCAGTTCCTGGAAGGCTGGAACGCGATCTTCGCCGGCGAAATGCCTGACATCGCCGAGCTGCTGCCGCGGGCAGCGAAGCAGATGCCGCTGTACGCTTTCTCCAACACCAACCGGCCACACGTGGACCATTTCTCAAGGGAATATGCCGACCTCCTCGGCCATTTCCGCGAGCTGTATTTGTCGTCCAGCATCGGCCTGCGCAAACCGGATGCCGAGGCCTTCGACCACGTCGTCGCGGCGATCGGCGTGCCCGCCGGGCGTATCGTGTTCTTCGACGATCTTGCTGAAAACATCGAGGGAGCGCGGGCGCGCGGCTTGACGGCCGTGCATGTGACTTCGCCGCGTGATGTGGGGAACGCATTGAAAGCATTGGGCATCTGACGACGATCTGCCGCCGCGAGACCCCCGGAGATGCGGCCCAACGCGACTAATTTTGAAGAAGTTTAGGAACCCGATCACTTTGTGCATTTTTATACAGAGTTCCCGGAACGGAATACCGTCTTCCGGACTCTAGAGTCCGTTGGGACTTCTACAGACGGATGCATCATCGTGTTGGGCAAAACCTACCTCACCAAGCAGGCCTCTCTTCTTCTTGAATTCGCCAGGACAACTTCAGATTCGGATCTTTCCGCCAAGCTTGTGAGCAAGGCCGCCGACCTGAAATCCCAGGCCGATCCGCTGCCCGACAAGGATCAGGGACCCAAGGCGCCCGACGTAACTCACGGGCAGCCAGGGAGCTGATCGATGCAGGCCGGGGCGCTCGTCGTTCTCGTCTTGCCATGACCATTGTCCTGCCGATCTGGCACGTTCTTCGGATCATGCCGCAACGCGCTTGATCCTGCCTTCCGGAACAATGCGGTGGGATGACTGCACCCGCTCGGCTGTTTTGCCTCTGCGCCCGCGCTCGGCTAGAAGACGTGCGGAACATTCGCCCGAACGTGCCGAGCAGGAGTTTTCGCCGTGGCCTTGATGCCGGTTTCCGACGCGCTTGCCGCGGTGCTGGCGGGTGCAGAGCCGCTGCCGGAGGAAATGATCTCCCTCGACCAGGCCTACCATCGCGTGCTCGCGCGTGACGTCGCGGCGCGGCGCACGCAGCCGCCGCAGGCGATGTCGGCGATGGACGGCTACGCGGTGCGAGCGGCCGATGCCGCGACGATCGATTCGGAGCTCACCATCATCGGCGAAGTCGCGGCGGGCCGACCGTTCGCGGGGATGGTCGGCGCCGGCGAGGCCGTGCGGATCTTCACGGGCGGCGTCGTTCCCGGTGGCGCGGACGCCGTCGTGATCCAGGAGGACACCGTCGCCGCCGGCAAGCGTGTCACGATCAAGGAAGCCGCGATCGCCGGTCGGCACATCCGCCCCGCCGGCGTCGATTTCCGCGAGGGCGACGTGCTCCTGCGCAAGGGAAGCCGTCTCACCGAGCGCGACCTCGCGCTCGCCGCCGGGATGAATCATCCGCACCTTGCCGTTTACGGGCGTCCGAAGGTCGCGATTCTCGCCACCGGCGACGAGTTGGTGATGCCGGGCAGCACGCCCGGCCACGGCCAGATCGTCTATTCCAACGGCTACGCCCTGCACGCGCTCGCCCGCAGCGAAGGCGCCGAGACCATCGACCTCGGTATTGCCGCCGACACGCTGGAGGCCACCACCGCCGGCATCCGCCGCGCCCGTGAGAGCGGCGCCGACATCCTGATCACGACCGGAGGCGCATCGGTCGGCGACCACGATCTGGTCCAGCAGGCACTGCGGGACGAAGGCATCGCGATGGCGTTCTGGAAGATCGCGATGCGGCCAGGCAAGCCGATGATGCACGGGCGGCTCGGCGCAATGGGCGTGATCGGTCTGCCGGGCAATCCCGTGTCGTCCTACGTGTGCGCTTTCCTGTTCATGGTGCCGCTGATTCGTGCCCTGTCGGGCCGTTCAGTGCTTCACCATCGCCGTGAGCGCGCCGTGCTCGGCCGCGATGTCAGCGCCAACGACCAGCGCGAGGACTATCTGCGCGCGCATCTGGAGGAGCGTGACGATGGCACACGCGTCGTTCTTCCCGTCAATCATCAGGACTCTTCGCTGCTTGCGAATCTCGCTGCAGCACAGGTACTTCTCGTGCGCGCACCGTTCGCGCCGAAGGCCGAAGCCGGCACGGCTTGCGAAGTGTTGCGGCTCCCTGTCTGAGCGCCCCGGCAATGCGCGTTCCGCCAACTTTGCTCTGTTCACGGTAAATTAAGCAGTTGCGGAACATGTATCGAACATATAGTGTCCGTTCATGATTTGTTTCGAGCATGTAGCGGCATATTGCCGAATTCAGCGTCTCGGAATCGGACGACATCAACCGGGGGACTTTGGTCGAGATGTTAACGCGCAAACAATACGAGCTTCTGCGGTTCATCAGTGAACGTCTGAAGGAAAGCGGCGTACCGCCCTCCTTCGACGAGATGAAGGATGCGCTCGACCTGCGCTCGAAGTCGGGCATCCATCGCCTGATCACGGCGCTCGAGGAGCGTGGCTTCATCCGACGCCTGCCCAACCGCGCTCGTGCGATTGAAGTCATCAAGCTGCCGGAGCTCCAGGCAGCCGCCGGCAGCCGCCGCGGCTTCACGCCGAGCGTCATCGAGGGCAATCTCGGCAAGGTGCGTGCGAGCTCCAGCCTGCCCGCGGACGACGGCGAACGTCCCGTCGCGGTGCCGGTGATGGGCCGCATCGCGGCCGGCACGCCGATCGAGGCGTTGCAGACCCGCAGCCATACTATCAGCGTACCGCCTGACATGCTCGGCTCGGGCGAGCATTACGCGCTCGAAGTGCGCGGTGATTCCATGGTCGAGGCCGGCATCCTTGACGGCGACATGGCGCTGATTCAGCGCAACGAGAGCGCCGATACCGGCGACATCGTGGTGGCGCTGATCGACGACGAGGAAGCGACGCTGAAGCGCTTCCGCCGTCGCGGCGCCTCGATCGCGCTCGAGCCCGCCAACGCGGCCTATGAGGTCCGCATCCTGCCGCCCAACCGGGTGAAGATTCAGGGCAAGCTGATCGGGCTTTACCGGAAGTACTGATACCGGGAGTGCTTGATACCGGGAGTGCTAGGCGCCTCGCGCGCTTCCGATCGGCATTGCCGGTCAGAGATTGGAGCGGATCATCGTCCGCTCCGGCTGGATAGTCTTTCTGGTTCTGCACAGTCTATCCGGCCCCTCCTCCGGCGCTGGCTCCTCGCGATGCCCACGAAGCAGCACCGCTGCGCGGCCCAAGTGTTCGAGGAAATGGCGGCCAGCGATCGTCCGCAACGTGCGGAATGCGATCGAGCAACCGTTGCAGCCAAGTCGGCAATATCCGGGCCGGCAACATTCGGACACGCGCCTCCCGAATGCATCGCAGCAGGCTTTGTTCCTATTGAATGCGGGAAAGATAATGTGATCGCGGCTTGCGGAAACCAGCCGCAGATTTGCCCACAACCAAGCAGAGCGTTCGTGCTTCCACTCTGATAGAGGCCTGCGCCTCGAAGAGACGCGGGTTGCTATCCCAGCATGAGGAGCACCCGATGTGTGACTACAGCTTGCATGCCGTCGCGTCGCGCCCCGCCGAAGTCGGCGAGACGATCGTCACGACAAGCTTCCGCGGCACCTCGACGCGAGGCTTCGCCTCGGCAGCCGATCCGTCTGTTGCCGTCTGCCTGCTGCCGGGAACGGAGCTCGCCTTCGCCGACGACGTTCGCTACGACAATCGCTGGATTTGGACGCGCACCATCAATTCCCGCGTGGGCAAGTTCGGCAAGATCGACCCGCACGTTCCCGACCGCCATCATGACGCGATCGAATTCCCGGACGGCAAATATGTGCTGGTGACGCAGCTCGTCGAAGGCCAGCGCGCGACCGTGCTGCAACTGCCTGTGACCCAGCCGGTGACGGAGCGCGAGCACAAGGCGCAGGTCATCGCCGACAGGCAGCCGACCGTCACGCGCCTGCCGATCGGCTGACGCAGCCGCCTACGGGGTCGGAGGTCAGGATTGAATTGCCATCGCCGGCCGTGGCCGGCGAGATGGCGTGGTTTGCGCCCAGCGAATCCGAGCAGATGCACCAATCCACTGCATTGCTCCGCACCGTCAGATCAATCGTCGGCCTGCAAGTCGGTCTCCGCCGGCGTTGCGTCCTTGATGCGGGGCGCGATCGCCTTGGGCGCAAGGCTGCCGTCGAAATCACCCTCGCCTGCGCCGGCTGGCAACCAGGGGCGGCTCGCGCCTCTCGCCCTCACCGCCTGAACCGCAAAGCCGTCACCACGCCGCATTAGCGCCAGCGCGCTCTGGCTGGCGAGCCGCTGCCGATCGACCACCATCGCCGCGCAATCGGGCGGCGCGGGACGTGCCGTCACCACCAGCGCGGCCCGACTGCAATCGTCCGCGAGAGCGTCGACGCGTAGCGCCAGCGCGACCAGCCTCCCGTCGGCCAGTGGCGTCACGCAGCCGGATTCGTCACAGGACACGCCGTCGGCCAGAGAGGCTCGGCCGGCATCGCGCGGATCTGCGTCGGCAGCGAGCCATTCCTTGAGCAAAAAGCTGTCCTTGCTCGTCCTGATCAGGTGCAGATATCCGTCCCTGCCCCGCACCGCGACGCTGGCGCCATCCCCGGCAATCAGGATGTCGGGCTGCCGCGCCGACAGTCCCCAGAGGATCGCTGCCAGCAGGACCAGGGCGCCGGACCAGCGTAGCGGCGTGCGCAACAAGCCTAGCACAATGATTCCCAGGCTCGCCGCGATCAGCGGCGTGATCCCGAACGCCGGGATGCGGCCGACCGCGCCCGGCAATGCCGCGACCCAGCGCGAGACCGCGACCATCCACTCGATGCCGATCCCCATCAGCCACCAGAACACGCTGTCCAGCCCGAACGGCGCAGCAAGCAGCCCCAACAATCCCGCCGGCATCACCAGCGCCGAGACCACCGGCATCGCGCCGAGATTGGCAAGCACGCCAAACGGCGTGACACGGTGGAAATGGAAAGCGGCGTAGGGCGTGGTCGCAAGTCCCGCAATCAGCGAGGCCATGAACAGCATCGCGATCTCGCGGCCACCCCACATCGCAATGCGCGCGGTCGCCGAATGGTCCGGCGAGGCAAACAAATTGGGCATGCCGATCTGCACCAAGGCGACGAGCCCGAGCGTTGCCGCAAACGACATCTGAAAACTCGGATGCACCAGTGCTTCCGGCGCGACCGCCAGCACGATCAGCGCGGCGACAGCAAGCGTGCGAAAGGTGATGGCGCGGCGATCGACCATCACCGCGATCAGCACTACCGCCGTCATGAAGAACGATCTTTGCGTTGCGACCTCCGCGCCCGACAGCAGCAGGTAGAACGCAGCAGCGACCAGCGCGGCGGCCGCCGACCATTTCTTGATGGCGAAGCCGGCCGCAAGTCCCGGGATCAGAGCGAGCAGCGCCCGCACCGCGAAGAACACGACACCGGCAACGACGGCCATGTGATAACCGGAAATCGAGAGCACGTGGCCGAGACCGGAGATGAACATCGCATCGTTGACGGGCGTGGTGATCGCATCGCGCCGCCCGGTAAGCAGCGCGGTCGCGATCGCCCGGTTGTCGCCGTCGAGCGTCGCCCGGATGCGGGCATCGATCGCATCGCGCAGGCCTTGCATGAAGGCCGCATAACGCAGCCGCAAGCCGGCCGTCTCAGGCGGCGGCGCCACCGTGATCGCGCCCATCGCGAAGCCGGAGGCGCCGATGCCCTGGAAGAACATGTCACGCGAAAAATCGTAGCTGCCGGGCCGCACCGGCGCGAGCGGCGGCATCAGCCGTGCCTTCAGCTGAACGAAGCTACCGACCTCCGGCGCGGTGCCTTTGCGGACCGACAGGCGCACGCGCTCAAGCCTGACGTCGCTGCGTTGCGCCTCCATCGCAGTGACGCGCAGCACGAAACGATCGGTACGCTCGCGGATGTCGCGAGCCTCGACAAAGCCCGACAACGACACCGAATAGAGCGCCTTTGCCAGTACCGGGTGGGCGATGCGCACCGTCTTCCAGGTCGCGACGGCAAAGCCGGCCGCGACCGCCGCGATCATGATGGCTGGGGCGAACAGCCGGCTCCGCCGCAACAGAGCCGCGCCAAGCAGGAGTGCAATGGCGGTCGTGGCAACGACCCACAGTACTGGCTCGTGATCGGCAGAGAAATAAAGCGCGATGCCACAGCCAAACGCGACGGGCACCCACGGCAACAGCCGCCCGGCGCCAGCCTCGGCGCGCAGCCACGCCTGCAAGGTCTCGGCCAGCGATGTCCAGAGGTCGAGACCTGCAGGCGCAAGGCCGCCCGCAGACGATGTGCGGCCCGCGGGCCACGTCCCCGCGATCCCCTGCGACCGTACCGGCCGGCCCGGCTCCGCCATTCCCTGCACTCGATGATACGCAACGAAGTCAGAAGCTACCGGAACGTGCAGGCGGGTGGATAGCGGTACGGATCAGGAACGGAAGGGCGCGACCGCTACTTTTCCTCTTCCATCGTCACGGCGACATCGGCCTTGGCCGACAGCCGGACCTTGTTGCCCTCGATATCGGCGACGAGGCCCTTGTCGATGAAGTGATGATGCCCCTTGTGGCTGCCCTCGCCGCTGTCCTTCTTGGTCAGCTTGATGCGATTGCCTTCGACCTTGTCGACGGTGCCGATGTGGACGCCGTCGGCGCCGATGACTTCCATATGCTCTGCGATGTTCTGCATGGTGGGTTCCTTATTGGGCCCACCCCAACGCGCGAGGTGCATGTTCGTTCTCTCACGAGGATGACGAAGCCGTGTGCTCCACCGGTCAGATCAGCGGCGCCTGCGACGAAGCATGGTGATTGACGATCTTCCAGTCGCCGTCCTCGCGCATGATGACCCAGCTCATCTTGACCGAGAAATCGGGGCGTTCGCCGGCGAGATCGAACGAGATGCGCGCGGCCATATTGATCAGATCAGGACCTGCCTGCGCCGCCTTCACCTCGGAAAATAACGCGCTCGGCTTGCGCCAGCGTGGCAGGCCGTTGAAATAGTCTGCGACGCCGTCCCTGCCCCGGTAGAGGTTTGGGTTGGAGCCGAAGAAGAACGCATTCCTCGCATAGAGCGATGAGAGCGCGGCCGCATCGAGCGTGGCGAAGCCGGCGCGCCATTTCGCGATGATGGCGGAAACGATGGCGTCGGCTTCGTTGCTCATTGTGGTCTCGCAGCTCTTTTCAGCCTTTGGCAACTTCCTTCGCGAACGTGTCGCGCAGGCCGATGGTCCTGGAAAATACCGGTCTGTCGGGCGTCGAGTCCTTGTCGCGCACGAAATAGCCCTGGCGCTCGAACTGCATCGGCTCGGTCGAATTGCTTTCCGCGACTGATGCTTCGATCCGGGCGTCAGCCAAAATCTCGAGCGACTGCGGATTGAGGTCGGCAGCGAAGTTCGAGGCGTCCGGGCTCGGATTGGCAAACAGCTGGTTGTAGATGCGGATTTCCGCGGGCACGGATGTTGCCGCCGACAGCCAGTGCATGGTGGCCTTGACCTTGCGGCCATCGGGCGCGTTACCGCCCTTGGTCGCGGGATCGTAGGTGCAGCGCAGCTCCACCACCTCGCCGGCATCGTTCTTGATGACGCCGGTGCACTTGACGAAATAGGCGTAGCGCAGCCGCACCTCGTTGCCCGGCGACAGACGGAAGAACTTTTTCGGCGGGTTCTCCATGAAGTCGTCCTGCTCGATATAGAGCTCGCGGCCGAACGTGATCTTCCGGGTGCCGGCAGAGGGATCGTCAGGATGGTTGATCGCCTCGAGCTCCTCGGTCTGCCCTTCCGGATAGTTCTCGATCACGACCTTGAGCGGCTTCAGCACCGCCATCCGCCGCTGCGACGTGCGGTTGAGCTCCTCACGGATGCAGAACTCGAGCATACCGACGTCGACAACGCTGTTGGCCTTCGCCACGCCGATGCGCTTGACGAATTCGCGAAGGGCGGCCGGCGGCACGCCGCGGCGGCGCATCCCCGCCATGGTCGGCATGCGCGGATCGTCCCAGCCCGCGACATGGCCCTCGCGGACGAGCTGGGTCAGCACGCGCTTGGACAGCAGGGTGTAGGTCAGGTTCAGCCGCGCGAATTCGTACTGGTGCGGCTTCGAGGGCACCGGCAGCTTCTCGATGAACCAGTCATAGAGCGGCCGATGGTCCTCAAACTCCAGCGTGCAGATCGAGTGCGTGATGCCTTCGATCGCGTCCGACTGGCCGTGGGCATAGTCGTAGCTCGGATAGATGCTCCACTTGGTCCCGGTGCGCGGATGGTGCGCATGCAGGATTCGGTACAGCACGGGGTCGCGTAGATTGATGTTGCCCGCACCCATGTCGATCTTGGCCCGCAGCACGCGCGCGCCGTTCGGGAATTCGCCCGCCTTCATGCGACGGAACAGGTCGAGGTTTTCGTCCACGGTGCGATCGCGGAACGGCGAGTTCTTGCCGGGCTCGGTCAGCGTGCCGCGCGCAAGACGGATCTCCTCCTGGGTCTGGTCGTCGACATAGGCGAGCCCGTCTCGGATCAGCTGCTCCGCCCATTCATAGAGGCGGTCGAAATAGTCCGAAGCGAAGAACAGGTTCTTGCCCCAGTCGAAGCCGAGCCAGCGCACGTCGGCCTGGATGGAATCGATATATTCCTGCTCTTCCTTGACCGGATTGGTGTCGTCGAAGCGCAGATGGCAGCGGCCCGGAAACTCCTGGGCGATGCCGAAATTGAGCGCGATCGACTTGGCGTGGCCGATATGGAGATAGCCGTTCGGCTCCGGCGGGAACCGGGTCACGATCTCCCGGTATTTGGCCTGATCGAGGTCGGCCTGGATGATGTCACGAATGAAATCGCGCCCAACCTCAGTCGCCACCGGTTCTGTCATTACGAAAATCCTGTAGGGAAATCAGCGGCCCTTCTGCCAAATTCCCTTGGCTGAGCCAAGGGCTTAAGCAAGGTCTCAAGCAACCCTTGGCGGTCCGCTGCCGGGCTTTAGTTATGCTCCGGTCCTGTTATATACCACCGCCTCCAATGCATAGGCCCTGCCAAGAATGACCTCTCCCGTCGTCACCCGCTTCGCTCCCTCGCCGACCGGCTTCCTCCATATCGGGGGCGCGCGCACGGCGCTGTTCAACTGGCTCTATGCGAAGAAGCACGGCGGCAAGATGCTGCTCCGGATCGAGGACACCGACCGGGAGCGCTCCACGGAGGCGGCGATCGGCGCCATCCTTGACGGCCTGAAATGGCTGGAGCTCGGCTGGGACGGCGATGTCATCTATCAGTTCAGCCGCGCCGCTCGCCACCGCGAGGTCGCCGAGCAGCTGCTCGCCGAGGGCAAGGCCTATCGCTGCTACGCCACCGCCGAGGAGCTCACCGCGATGCGCGAGAAGGCGCGCGCGGAAGGCCGCACCCGCCTCTATGACGGCCTGTGGCGCGACAGCGATCCGGCGACGGCCCCGACCGACGTGAAGCCCACCATCCGGCTCCGTGCGCCTCAGACAGGCGAGACCGTGATCGAAGACCAGGTCCAGGGCCGCGTGGTCTGGCAGAACGAAAATCTCGACGACCTCGTCCTGCTGCGCGGCGATGGCAACCCGACCTACATGCTCGCGGTGGTGGTCGACGACCACGATATGGGTGTCACCCATGTCATCCGCGGCGATGACCATTTGATCAACGCGGCCCGCCAAAAGCAGATCTACGACGCGATGGGCTGGACGCTGCCGAGCATGTCCCACATCCCCCTGATCCACGGCCCGGACGGTTCGAAGCTCTCCAAGAGGCACGGCGCGCTTGGCGTCGACGCCTACCGCGCCATGGGGTACCTCCCGTCCGCGCTCCGCAACTATCTCGTCCGGCTCGGCTGGAGCCATGGCGACCAGGAAATCTTCTCGACCGAGGAGATGATCGCGGCGTTCGACCTCGCCAGCGTCGGCCGCGCAGCAGCGCGCTTCGATTTCGCCAAGCTGGAAAACCTCAACGGCCACTACATCCGCAATGCCGACGATCAATCACTCGTGAAGATGTTCGAGGACGTGCTCGACCACGTCGTGCCCAGCCGCGACGAGCTTAAGGCCAAGTTAAACGACACCACGCGCGCGCAGCTGCTGAAGGCCATGCCGGCCCTGAAGGAGCGCGCCAAGACGCTGATCGAGCTGATCGACGGCGCCTATTTCATCTTCGCGGACCGGCCGCTGGAGCTTGATCCGAAGGCGGCAGCGCTGCTGACGCCTGAGAACCGCAAGCTGATCGGCCAGCTTCATTCCGCGCTGGAGAAAGTCGAGATGTGGAGCGCGGCCAATGCAGAAGCCGCGCTGCGCGCCTTTGCCGAGGAAAATAGTCTCAAGCTCGGCGCGGTCGCCCAGCCGCTGCGGGCGGCGCTGACGGGACGGACGACGTCGCCCGGCATATTCGAGGTTTTGGACGTCCTGGGACGCCAGGAAAGCCTGGGCCGGCTTAAAGATCAGGCCACGGAATAGGCCTAGGACCGCGCTAAGGACCCGGGCCCAAGGACCAGGCTACGACGTAAGTCGACCATGCGTGGCGCCATCTTGCAGCGCACACAGCAATAATATACCCATCTCAGCCGTACCTTCTGGAACATCCGGCCTGCCCCGCGATATCTCATCGGGGCCTCCGGGTCCGGCCCGTTTCACCATACATCGGGGACCTCTGATGGACGCAAAACCAAGCAATAAGACCGCCACACTGACGGTCGGAAACAAGAATTTCGATCTTCCGATCCACAGCGGCAGCGTCGGGCCCGACGTCATCGATATCGGCAAGCTCTACGGCCAATCCGGCCTGTTCACCTACGACCCGGGCTTCACCTCGACCGCGAGCTGCCAGTCCAAGATCACCTATATCGACGGTGACGCGGGCGTGCTGGAATACCGCGGCTATCCGATCGAGCAGCTCGCCGAGAATGGCGACTTCCTCGAGACCTGCTATCTGCTGCTGTTCGGGGAGCTTCCGACCGCCGCGCAGAAGAAGGATTTCGACGACCGCGTGATCCATCACACGATGGTGCACGAGCAGATGGCCCGCTTCTTCCAGGGCTTCCGCCGCGACGCCCATCCGATGGCGATCATGGTGGCGGCTGTCGGCGCGCTCGCCGCGTTCTATCACGACTCAACCGACATCAACGATCCGAAGCAGCGCATGATTGCCTCCATGCGCATGATCGCCAAGATCCCGACGCTGGCTGCGATGGCCTACAAGTACACGGTCGGCCAGCCCTTCGTGTATCCGAAGAACTCGCTGAAGTTCGCCGAGAACTTCCTGCATATGTGCTTCGCCGTGCCGTGCGAGGACTACAAGATCAACCCGGTGCTTGCGGATGCACTGGACAAGATCTTCATCCTGCACGCCGACCACGAGCAGAACGCCTCGACCTCGACGGTGCGTATCGCCGGCTCCTCCGGCGCCAACCCGTTCGCCTGCATCGCCGCCGGCATCGCCTGCCTGTGGGGCCCGGCGCATGGCGGCGCCAACGAAGCAGCGCTGGCGATGCTCGCCGAGATCGGCTCGGTCGACAAGATCCCCGAGTTCATCGCCAAGGTGAAGGACAAGAACTCTGAAGTCCGCCTGATGGGCTTCGGTCACCGCGTCTACAAGAACTACGATCCGCGCGCCAAGATCATGCAGAAGATGTGTCACGCCGTGCTCAAGGAGACCGGCCATGGCGACGATCCGATGCTGAAGGTGGCGCTCGAGCTCGAGAAGATCGCGCTCAGCGACCAGTACTTCATCGACCGCAAGCTCTACCCGAACGTCGACTTCTATTCGGGCATCACGCTGAAGGCGATGGGCTTCCCGGTCTCGATGTTCACCGTGCTGTTCGCGGTCGCCCGCACCGTCGGCTGGATCAGCCAGTGGAGCGAGATGATCGAGGATCCGCAGCAGAAGATCGGCCGTCCGCGCCAGCTCTACACCGGCGTCACCCGCCGCGACTACGTCGCGATCAAGGACCGGAAGTAAGTCGAGCCATCACGGCTTTCGAAGCGGCGCCATCTCCGGATGGCGCCGCTTTTTGTTTTGCGCCGATACAATCTTGCTGCCGCGCACAACAACAAGTCGGCGCAATGCCTCGGCCGGCGCTTGACCTCGAAACGCTTCGCGCGCAAATTCTTACTCTAAGTAAGAATGACGACAGGGATGGAAATGCCGGAGCAGCCGAGAAGTCGGCGGCAGACGCGTGCTGCCATTTTGACTCATCTGCTTCAGTCAGGCGGGTCGTTTCGGCCGCCGCTGGCCAAGGCCGTGCGCCTGTCGGAAGCGAGCCTGTCGCGCATCCTGTTCGACCTGAAGGCCGAAGGCCTGATCGAGGAAGTGCGGCGCCCTGCCCCTTACGTCGGTGGCCCGACGGGCCTCGTGTCGCTCGATGGCGAGGTGGCGCTCGCGGCGTTTGAGCTGACCACCCAGCGGCTCAGCGCCGGCGTCGGGGGCCTGTCGGGCGAACTGCACCACACCTGGCATGTGCCGCTACCGAAGACGCCGACCGTCGCGACCGTCGGCCGGGCGTTTCGCGAGGCGATGACATTGCTGCACGACTGGACGCGGGGCCGACGCATCCCCCTCGCGCAGATCGGCGTCTCCATTCCGGGTCTCGGCCGGCTGGGCGCGTCAGGCAATCCGATCATCCCCTGCGACGTCGGGCGCATCGGTGAGATGTTCGGCGAGAATTTTGCCGGCGTGCCGGTCGAGTTCACCAATTCGGTCGTCGCGCACGCCATCTTTCACCGTTGCCGCACGGAGAACTATCCATTCAGCGGGGCGCATCTCTTCGTCTTTGTCGGTCAGGGCGTCGCGGGCACCTGGATGGATGATCCGATCGAGGACGATGCTCTCCAGCCGGTCGAGCTCGGCCACATGGTGTTCGGAGCCGACGGACCAATTTGCCGCTGTGGTCATCATGGCTGCGTCGAGGCCTATACGTCGCTTCCGGCCCTGGCCGAGCTTCTTGGCGTCGCGGAAGCCGAATTGCTTCAGCTCGGCAGCGAATGGGTGACCGCGATGCCGCTCTCATCGCGCGTGCAACAGGAATTGCGCCGGCGGCTATTCCGGCTTGGCCTTGCGATCGGCAATACGCTGAACGTGAAGCCCCGCAAGGGCGTCGCGATCAGCGGCTGGCCGTCGCTTCTCGCCGAGGACGATCGCAACGCGCTCGTCGAGGGGATCGACGCCTGTCTGTTGGGCGGCCGCAAGCACGCGCAAGTGTCGCTCGCTTTCGTGCCGCCGTCGAATGGCAACGATCCGCGGGCGGCGCTGGCGTTCGCGGCTTTCTGCCTCGCTTGCCGCGGCGGCATGCCGGCCGCATCGAGCGAGGCCGCCTGAGATACCTGATGCCGCGCGGCGCTCGCGCGAAAGAGTTCACACCGGGAGGAACTTGCCATGCCGATCACGACAACAAGGCGCCAACTGCTCGCCGGATCTGCGGCCGCGCTCGCGCTGCCGGCATTTGCCCGCGCGCAAGGCGCGATCAAGCCGCGTCTGACTGCGATCTCGCAATGGTCCGCAGGCAGCGACGGGGCGGCCATCACGGCGCTTGGCAAGAAGTTCGAGGAGAAAGGCGGAGTTTGGCAGCACTCGCCCGTCCCCGGCTTCACCACCGAGATGATGAACAAGCTGCGTGCCCAGATCATGGCCGGCGATCCACCGGCCTGCTCGCAGCTCAAAGGTCCCGAGATCGCCGCCTGGTCCAAGATTGCCCCGACCGTCGATCTCGACGCCGTCGTCGCTGCCGCCGGCTACGAGAAGGTTGTCGCTCCGGACCTTGCGAAATTGCACAAGCCGGGGGGAAAGTGGATTGCGCTGCCGTTGCAGATCTACAGCACCAACATGCTGTTTCTCTCCAAACGCGCGATGGACAAGGCCAAGGCCGACAAGATTCCCGTCACATGGGCTGAGTTCAACGACCTCGCCGAGAAGATGAAAGCAGGCGGAGTCCCCTATCCCATCGCCAACGGTGGCACCCGCGCAGACGACGGCCAAAAATTCGAGGCCGCTTTGGCGGGCATCAGTCCCACTGCCTACCGCGCAGCCATCATGAACCTCGACAAGAAAGCCCTGGAGGGCCCCGAGATAAAGGCGGCCTTCGTACAGGTGCGCAAGATTGCCGACTGGATGGACCCCAACGTCGGCGCCCAGCACTTTTCGACCAACCTGAAGCGCTTCGTCGACGGCGACATGGGCATGATGATCATGGGCGGGTGGGCGCAGGGCGTCTTGCGCAACGCCGGCTTCAAGTTCGAGGACTTCATCATCGCCCCGGGGCCGAGCGACAATAGCAAGCCGGTCTTCCTGTTGAATGCCGATGCCTTCATATTCTGGCAGCGCAAGGAGCCCGATTTGCAAGCCGGCCAGACGCTGATGGCCCAGCTCGTCATGGATCCAGCGATCCAGACCATGTATTCGCAGATCACGGGATCGATACCCGTGCGCACCGATGTCGATCTGTCGGGCGAAGGCTGGTCGGACGGTCAACGGCGGACCGCAGCAGCCCTGAAAGACGCGATCGCCAGCAATCAGGCCGTCCTCAGCCTTGCGCACAACATGGCACAGGAAAACGGCATGACCGCAGCGATCATCGACGTGATCACGGAGTACGTGAAGAACAAGACAATCAAACCGGAGCAAGCGGCCATACGCCTCGCCGACGCCGTCGAGAGCTCACGTTGACGATCGCCGTCTCGACAACACCGGGCCGGCCGGCGGCCGCTGACTGGGTACGCCGGCTGCCCGAATATTTGACGATCTGGGTGCCGCTGCTGTTGTCCGCCGCGCATCTCATTGCGTTTACGCTGTGGACGATCTGGATATCGTTCACGCCGTCCACTCTGGTCCCGGTCTCGGGCTGGGTCGGTTTGCGCAACTATTCTTCGGTTGCAGCATCGCGGAACTGGCAGATTGCCTTGGACAATCTGCTGCTGTTTGGCGGCGCCTTCGTGTTGCTGAGCCTGGCGACCGGCCTCATCCTTGCGATCCTGCTCGATCAGCGCATTCGCGGCGAGAACCTGCTGCGGTCTATCTTTCTCTATCCTCTGGCGGTGTCATTCGTGGTCACCGGCACGGTCTGGAGTTGGCTGCTCAATCCTGGCCTCGGAATCCAGAAGCTGGTCCGCGACCTCGGCTGGACCTCCTTCCGGTTCGACTGGCTGATCGACCGCGATATGGCTATTTGGACCATCGTTATCGCTGCGATCTGGCAATCCTCCGGTTTCGCCATGGCGCTGTTCCTGGCCGGCCTCCGCTCCGTCGACGCCGACCTGATCAAGGCCGCGCAGATCGACGGCGCCGGACCGATCCGAATGTACCGGCGGGTCATCCTGCCGACCCTTTGGCCGATCACCATCACCGTCATCGTCATCCAGCTGCAGTTCGCGATTTCGACCTTCGACCTCGTCCGCGCGCTCACCAACGGCGGACCCGGGATCGCGACCCAGCTGCCGGCCCTCGTCGTCTACGACCTGATGTTCCAGCGCAGCCTGCTCGGACGGGGAGCGGCGGCGGCAGTGCTCATGTTGCTCATTCTTCTCGCGGTTTTACTGCCCTATGCAGCGTGGCGCTATGTCCAGCGGCGGCGGGCGATCCATGCGTGAGCGAACCATCGCGCCAGGCCGGATCCTGATCTATCTCGTCGTCTCGCTGGTCGCTGCAGCGTGGCTCGCGCCATTGGCTGTTGTCGTCCTGAATTCGCTCCGTACCAACGAGGAGATCGCGCAGGCCTCTATGATCGGCTGGCCGAAGCAATGGGCATGGAGCAACTACGCCGCGGCCTGGAGCGGTTTCTGCGTCGCCGAGACCTGCGCCGGCATCCGGCCGTACATGCTGAACTCCGCGCTGGTCACGATCCCCGCGACGATTTTCTCGACCCTGCTTGGTGCTGTCGCCGGTTACGCCATATCGCTCTGGCGCTTTCGCGGCGATAGCTGGATCTACGGCATCGTGACTCTTGGGCTCTTCCTTCCCCAGCAGATGCGCTTGCTTCCCTGGACCATCGTGTTGCGCGATACGGGCCTGATGAATACGCTGACTGGCCTGGTCGTGATCCATACGATCCAGGGGCTCTCCTTTACCGTCTTGTTCTGCCGAAACTACTACACTGCCATCCCGCAGGATTTGATAAGAGCTGCGCGCATCGATGGCGCCGGGTTCTTTCGTATTTTCTGGCGCATCATCCTGCCACTCTCGCCGCCTATTCTGGTCGTCACCGTGATCTGGCAGTTCACGCATATCTGGAACGAGTTTCTCTACGGCGTGACATTCACGACCGGTCAGCAGCAGCCGGTCACCGCCGCGCTGATCGCGCTATCCGCCGCGGTCGCCGACATCCCGCAGCATGGCGTGCAAAGCGCGGCGGTGATGATCGCCGCCCTGCCGACCCTGCTGATCTATCTGATCGGCGGCAAGTATTTCGTGCGCGGCCTCACCGCCGGGGCCGTGAAATGATCGGAATGTCATGGCAGCTCTAAGCATTCGCTCCCTGTCCAAGCGCTACGCCAATCTGGAGGTGCTGAAGGGCATCGATCTCGACATCGAGAGCGGTGAATTCACCGTGCTCGTCGGTCCATCCGGCTGCGGCAAGTCCACGCTGCTCAACATCATCGCCGGGCTCGACCTCCCGAGCGCAGGCACCGTGGAAATCGGCGGACGTATCGTCAACGACATTCCGCCGAAGGACCGCGACATCGCCATGGTGTTCCAGTCCTACGCGCTCTATCCGTCGATGACGGTGCGCCAGAACATCACCTTCGGCATGGAATGCCGCCACGTACCGAAGGCGGAGCAGGAGAAGGCGCTGGCGAACGTGGCCCGGCTGCTCCAGATCGAGCCGCTGCTCGGCCGCAAGCCCTCGCAGCTCTCCGGCGGCCAGCGCCAGCGTGTGGCGATGGGCCGGGCGCTGGTACGCGATCCCCTGCTCTTCCTGTTCGACGAGCCGCTCTCCAATCTCGATGCCAAGCTGCGCGTCGAGATGCGGATGGAAATCAAGCGGCTGCATCAGCGCATCGGGGCCACCATCGTCTATGTCACCCACGACCAGATCGAGGCGATGACGATGGCGACGCGCATCGCCGTGATGCATCGGGGCGTGGTGCAGCAGTTTGCCGATCCTGACACCGTGTATCGCTATCCCGCGAATCTGTTCGTGGCGCGTTTCATGGGCTCGCCGCCGATGAACACGATGCCGGCACGGCTCGACGCCGACGCCGGCGGGCCGGTGGTCGTGATCGGCGCGGGACGACCGGACGAGGTCCGCCTCCGCCTTGGCCAATACGACGCGGCGGCCCCTTTCGTCGGCCGTGACGTGGTGGTCGGGATCAGGCCGGAATGCATCGCCGAGGGGAGCCGCGTGTTCTCCGCCGATCGGCCCGTCGTCGTCAACGCGCCGGTGGAGATGGTCGAGCCGACGGGGGCCGAAACGATCGTGCTGCTGCGGCTTGGCGGCGAACCTGCGCTGGCGCGCATCACGCCGGATATCCGCCCCACACCGGGCGCCGCCGCCCCGTTCGCGCTCGACACGCGCCGCATCTGCCTGTTCGACCCTGAGACGGAGCGACTGATCGCATGACAAGAACGAGCTATGCCGGCCTTAGGGATCGCGTGGTATTGATCACCGGTGGCGCCAGCGGCATCGGTGCCGCCTTCGTGCGGGCGTTCGCAGCCCAGGAGGCTCGCGTCGCGTTCCTGGATCTCGATGAAGCAGCCGGCCGGGAGCTGGTCGCGGAAGTCAAGGCCGCGACCGGAGCCGGACCCCTGTTCATGCCGTGCGATCTCCTCGACATCGACGCCTTGCGCGGCGCCATGGCGCAGGTGCACGGATCGCTGGGCGACGCCGCGGTTCTCGTCAACAACGCCGCCAATGATCAGCGTCAGGTGCTGGCCGAGGTAACCCCGGCCGAGTTCGACTGGATGATCGGTGTCAACCTCAAGCACGTCTTCTTTGCCGCGCAAGCCGTGGTGCCGCAGATGCAGGCGCGCGGCGGCGGTTCGATCATCAACATGTCGTCGATTGCCTGGATGCGCGGCGCGCCGGGGCTGCCGGTCTACGCCGCGGCGAAGGCCGCGATCGTCGGCTTCACCAACTCGCTCGCCCGGTCGGTCGGTCCCGACCGCATCCGCGTCAACGCGATCGCGCCGGGGATGGTGATCACGGAGCGTCAGCGCCGGCTGTGGTACCCGGACGACCAGGTGATCGCCGAGTTGCGCACGCGTCAGGCCATTCCCGACGCGGTGACGCCCGACGACATCGCGAACATGGCGCTGTTCCTCGCCTCCGATGAGAGCCGGCGCATCACGCGCCAATGTTTTCAGGTCGACGCTGGTCTCGGCTAGACCGTGAACCGAGCCGCTGTCGTAGAGGTCCGCTCCGTCTCCGACAGCAGCCGCGTGAGCGCACCTCACCTTGGGTCCGAGTTGGGCTAATAAGCGACATCGGCACGGAATGGCCCTAGTATGACCGTGGAGCGGCGAGCACTAAAAAGCGCTTACTCGCCCAGATGTTTACTGGGGACGCAAATGAACAGCGAGCAAAGCCACAAAATACACCTAAGTCTCGAGGATCAGCAGCGATTGCAAGAACTTCGGGCGCAAAAGCCGGCACGCAACACACCCAAACCTGCCCTAGCTCCGGGAGCGATCCTGGCTGACCGGGTGGCCGAAACGGTTGGCTCCTGGCGTTTCATTATCATCCAGAGCGTACTACTTGGCATCTGGATCGTTCTGAACATGATGGCATTCATCAATCATTGGGACCCCTATCCCTTCATCTTGCTGAACTTAGTTCTTTCCTTCCAAGCAGCCTACGCAGCGCCCATCATCATGATGAGCCAGAACCGTCAATCCGAGATTGATCGCAAGCACGCAGAACACGACTACCGAATAAATGTGAAGGCTGAACTCGAAATCGAATTGCTGCACAACAAGATTGACGCCTTGCGTGAGCAGGAAATCTTACAGCTACTCAATATCATTCAACGTTTGTCTGCGCACCTTGCGCCCGAGCTTGTCGCGGCTATCGAGGCCGAAGCGGTGCCGCATAAGGCCTAGGTGACCTTCCTTGTCGCTGGACCGTCAAGCGAGTCGCTGCCTCTAGGGATCGAGTGCTACGCGGGTCTTCCACAGTCGCGGACGGCTCCTACTCAATGACTGCTTTGAGTCACAAGCCGCCGATCGCGCTCTAGGTGGGAGACTTCCACTTTGCGCTGGCAAGCCGACGTTTGTGAGTACGCGTCCTAGCTAGCCTGCCTGCCCTTGCGCATCGTCGCCAGCACGATGTCGGCTGCGAGCACGCTCGGCGACTTGTTGCCGGTCGACATGATCGTATCGAGCTGGGCGAACGCTTCCACCTGCTGCCGGCGCAGCGGTGAATCGGCCAGAAGCTCCGTGAGCGCGGGCGCCAGCTTCTCTGGCGTGCAGTCTTCCTGCAGGAACTCCGGGATGACATCCTTGCCGATCACGAGATTGGCGAGGATCACCGAGGAGACGCGGATCGCGCGGCGCAGGATGAAGGCTTCGATCGCGCCGACGCGATAGGCCGTCACCATCGGAATGCCCGATAGCGCGAGCTCCAGCGTCACAGTGCCGGATTTTGCCAATGCCGCGCGCGCGATGCGGAAGGCGGCGCGCTTCTCGTTCTCGCCGACCACAATTTGAGGCTTGACCGGCCAGTTCGCGATGCCTCCACGAATGGTGGCTTCGAGATGCGGCATGGTTGGCAGCATCAGTTCGAACGCGCGGCCGTCCGTCCGCAATCGGCCGAGCGTCGCCCCGAACACGTCGAGATGGTGCCTGATCTCGCTGCGGCGGCTGCCGGGCAATACCAGCAACACCGGCGGCTCGCCGTCGCGGCGCGCCTGCTCCTCCGCGTTCGGCCGCAGCGAGGGCAATTGCTCGATCAGCGGATGGCCGACATAGCTGCATGGCGGTCCGCCGAGCTTGCGATATTCCCCCGGCTCGAACGGCAACAGGCCGAGCACATGGTCGACATAACCGAGCATGGTCCGCGCCCGTCCCGGTCGCCAGGCCCAGAGCTGTGGCGAGACGTAGTCGACGATCGGAATCGCCGGATTGCGCGCCCGCACGCGGCGGGCGACACGGTGGGTGAAGTCGGGACTGTCGATGATGACGAGCGCGTCCGGCGCGGCTTCGGTCACGGCCTCTGCGGTCTCGCGGATCAGCCGCAGGATCTTCGGCAATTGCTGCACGACCGCGGCAAAGCCGACGATCGAGAGCTCCTCGATCGGAAACAGCGTCTCGAGCCCCTGGCGGGCCATGGTGTGGCCGCCGACGCCCACGAACTGCACGCCGTCGCCGAGCCGCTGGCGCAGCACCTTCATCAAGGCGCTGCCGAGCCGGTCGCCGGATTCCTCCGTGGCGATCAGGAATATCTTGCGCTTGGGATCGCGACCTTGCATCACGCCGGCAGGCCGATGACGAAGAGATATTTGGCGTCGGCGAGTGCGATCATCGCCTGCGGCTCGGCGGCGATGGTGTTCCCGCCGACGACGGCAATGCCGGCCAGCCCTGCGGCGGCGACGCCCTCGAGGGTGCGCGGGCCGATCGTCGGCAGGTCGAAGCGCAAATCCTGCCCGCTCTTTGGGACCTTCACCAGCACGCCCCGCCCGGAGGCGGCGCGGATGCGGCCCTCTTCGCGCAGCCGTGCCACGCGCGCGAGCAGCGCATCGGTGCCCTC
Organism: Bradyrhizobium sp. 44; assembly: GCF_023073095.1. Lineage (NCBI taxonomy): Bacteria > Pseudomonadati > Pseudomonadota > Alphaproteobacteria > Hyphomicrobiales > Nitrobacteraceae > Bradyrhizobium > Bradyrhizobium sp. 44. Next base: position 294,819 of record NZ_JADPIY010000020.1, on the reverse strand, counting down.
GATATCCTCGACCGCCACCACATGACCATCGATCACGACCGCGGCCTGGCCGATGTCGAACGGACCGAGCGCGGTCAGCACCGCGCGTCCGCGCTCGATGTCGGTCTTGCCGGTGTCGCTCGGCCAGGCGCGGCTGATGCAGCCCTCGGGCATCAAGAGGTCGGGCGCGACATCCTTGATGCCCACCATCCTAAAGCCGCCCTGCTCGAGAATGCGCCCGACGCCGGACAACAAATGATCGTCGCCGCCGCGGAAGGCGCGGATGACATTGCCAAGCAGCCGGAGCGTCGTGAAGTCGACCCGGACCTCCGAGAGCGAAGGCCGTACCAGCGTGCCGATGAAGATCAGGTCGCGGCAGCCCTCCTCGCGAAACAGCCGCATGGCGCGGCCGAGCTGGCCGACCGAGATCCATCGATGACGGAATTTTTCCACCCGTGCCGGATCGCAGGCCCCCCGAAGGGGAAACAGCACTGGTGTGATGCCGCGGGCAGCGAGCGAGTCGGCAACCGCGAACGGCATCGCGCCGCCGCCAGCGACCACGCCGACCGGCGATGAAATCTCCGAAGCCGCCGATGTCATGCCCGGGGCCATCGCATCATCACTTCGCGATGGCGGGAAGACAGAGCGGGCGCTTGCCCTTGCCGATGAAGTCGAGGATTTCGCCGATCGCCGGATCGTCACCGGCGAGCGGCCGCGCCGCCTCCAGGCGTTCGGCAAAGGTAGCGGGGCCATGGAAGAGCTTCTGGTAGAACGCGCGCACGGTCGCAAGCCGCTGCTTGGTGAACTTGCGCCGCTTCATGCCGATCAGGTTGAGGCCTTCGAGCACGGCATACTGGCCGTTGACGAGGCCGAACGGAATGACATCGTCGCGCACGCCGCACACCCCGCCGACCATAACCTGCGGGCCGATGCGGGTGAACTGGTGCACCGCGGACAGACCGCCGATGAAGACGAAATCGCCGATCTCGCAGTGACCGCCGAGCGTGGCCGAGGTCGCGAAGATCACGTCGTTGCCGACATGGCAGTCGTGGCCGACATGGCTGCAATTCATGAAATAGTTGCGGTCGCCGACCTCTGTGACGCCGCCGCTTGCGACCGTGCCGGCGTTCATGGTCACGGACTCGCGGATCGTGCAGCCCGAACCGATCTTGAGCTTCGTCAATTCGCCACGATAGCTGAGTGATTGCGGCGGCGTACCGAGCGAAGCGAACGGATAGATGGTGCAATCGTCACCGATCGTGGTCTGCGCGGTAATATGCACATGTCCGATCAGCTTGCAGTTGCTGCCGATCACGACATGCGCACCGATGATGCAATAGGGTCCGATCTCGGTGCCCTCGCCGATCACGGCGCCGTCCGCGATCCGTGCGGTGGGATCAATCTTACTCATCAAGCAATCTGACTCATCAAGAAGGTCTGATTAGGTGTTGAAGTCGCTCGGTTTTCCGCTGGTTAGCGCGACTATGCCCGATCTGTCCAGTGACGTATGATCTCTCCCTGTTTCAAGTGCCGGATGAGGCAGCCTTCCCGGCGCATCAATAAGTTCACGCGGAGCTTCAGGTATCGTGGTCAGGGCCTTGGCACTTCTCCTCGCGCAGCTCGCCGCCGCGCCGATCGTATCCGAGACGATCGAGACCGGCGAACACCGCCTCGTCGATCTCAAGACATTCGAATGCCGCGACATCACCCGCAGCACGGTGCTCCAGCGGGTCTGTTACGACCGTGCGCAGCAGGCTCTCATCGTGGCTATGGACGGCGCTTACGACCGCTACTGCGGCGTGCCGGTTGAGATGGTCGAGCGCCTGCTGGGCGCACCATCCATGGGCCAGTTCTTCAAGCAGAACATCAAGCGCGGGGTCAGCGGCAGCCGGTACGCGTGTCCTGCACGCGAGCGTATCCAGAGAAGTTGATCCCGCTCAGTCGGTCAGCATGGCACCGACATCGGCCTCCGCAACCACCTGGCCGTTAACCTTGGCGTCGCCGTGAAACCACCACATGGCCTTGCGGCGGCCGATCGAGCGCATGTGGTATTCGATGGTATCGCCGGGCAGCACCGGCTTGCGGAACTTGCACTTGTCGATGGTCAGGAAATACACCGCGCGCGGCTTGTCGGTGCCCTCGACCGATTTGATGCCGATCACACCGGCAGTCTGCGCCATCGCTTCGATCATCATGACGCCCGGATAGACCGGGCGATCGGGAAAGTGGCCCTGGAACGGCGGCTCGTTGAAGGTGACGTTCTTGATGCCGATGCCGCTGTAATCGGTGCGGATGTTGATCACGCGATCGATCAGCAGCATCGGAAAACGGTGCGGGAGCGTTTGCAGGATCATGTTGATGTCCACAAGCTCGAACCTGACCGGTGCTTCGTCCGTCACTCCCGTTCCTCCTGCTTCGGATCGGCCTTGCTGTCGCGCGCCAGGCGCTCGACCGCCAATATTTCCTTGAACCACTGCCTGGTCGGCTTGGCAAAAAAACCACCCCAGCGTCCGTTGGGAGGAACGTCGTCCTTGACGCCGCTCATGGCAGTCACCTGAGCTCCATCCCCGATCTTGACGTGATTGTTGATGCCCACCTTCGCTCCCAGCGCCACGTTGTCGCCGAGGGTGAGGCTGCCGGCAAGACCGATCTGGGCTGCCAGCAGGCAGTGCCGGCCAATGGTCACATTGTGGCCGATCTGGACCTGATTGTCGATTTTGGTCCCCTCCCCGATCACAGTGTCGCGCAAGGACCCGCGATCAATGGTGGTGCCGGCGCCGACCTCCACGTTGTTCTGGATCAGCACGCGGCCGGTCTGAGGCACCTTCAGGTGGCCCTCGGGGCCGAAGAAGATGAAGCCGTAGCCGTCCTGGCCGATCGAGCAGCCTGGGTGGATCAGCACGTCGTTGCCGATCAGCGCGCACTGGATGGCGGTGCGTGCCCCGACATTGCAGTCCCGGCCGATCTTGACGCCCGGGCCGATCACAGCCCCCACGCCGACCACCGTGCCGCTGCCGATCTCCACGTCAGGGCCGATCACGGCCAGGGGATCGACGATCACGCCGTCCTCGAGCCTCGCCGTGGGATCGATGATGGCCGACGGCGCGATACCGTCGTTGCCGGTCCAGGATTGCGGCCGGAGCGCGTCGTGATGCCACTCCCGCGCGATCCTGACGAAGGCGCGGAACGGCTGCGGCGCCCGCAGCACGGCTACATGCGCGGGCACCCGGGCCTCAAAGCGTGGGCTCACCAGGCAAGCACCGGCCTTGGTCGCCTTGAGCTCATCGCCATATTTGAGATTGTCGAAGAACGTCAGGTGCATCGGGCCGGCTTCGTCGAGCGAAGCAAGACCCCTGATGATTTGGGCGCCCCTTGCGGGATCGACCAGCTCCGCCTTGGTCAGCGTGGCTATGTCAGCCAGCGCTGAGGCGGGCGGCTGTATGAAGAAGGTCGGCTGCGCCATTCCACCCCGTCGCGGTCCGGCTTCGGCATGAAGCGGCCAAGCCGCATCATGCCTGATCTCCTGGATTGGCACGATCCCTTTCGGAAACCGGCTCCGTAGTCCGGATCGTGCCGTGCTGTTCGAATTAGAACGAGGTGCCGCCGCCGAACCGGAATTCCTGCGTACGGTCGTTCTTGCCCTTGGTCAGCGGCACGGCGTAGTCGAAGCGCAGCGGACCGAACGGCGAGGCCCAGATCAAGCCTACACCGACCGACGACCGGACGGCATTGCCGTTGTCATACACCAAGCCGGTGCAGGTTCCAGCCGAGGCTGGATTGACGGTCGACGGCGTGCAGCTCGAATTCTTAGTCGTGGTCAGCTCGTTGGTCACAGACCACGTCGTCGGGCCCTGATAGTCGAACAGACCGCCGGCGTCGGCGTAGACGGCGCCCTTCAGACCCACTTCCTTCGGCAGGAACCAGAACGGCATCTGCAATTCGAGCGAAGCGCCCCAATATTTGGTGCCGCCAAGCGCGTCCTGCGTGCCGAAGGGGTTCAAATCGCGCGGGCCGATGCCGTTCGGAGCAAAGCCGCGGACCAGATTCGGGCCCATCTGGAAATGATCCAGCATGCGCAGATCCTGGTTGCCGATCTTGTTCAGCATGCCGCCCTGGATGCGAGCGAGGCCGACGATATCGGACACCAGCGGAGTGTAGTACTTCGCGTCCACCACAGTCTTCAGGTAGGAGACGTCGCCGCCGACACCGGCGAAGTCCTGCCGGAAATCGACCAGGAGACCGTCGGTGGGGTTCTTGTTGTTGTCGAGCGTGTTGTAGGTCAGCGTGTAGCCGAGCGCCGAGGTCAGCGTCTTGCCGTTGGCAAGCTCCTTGCGGACCGGCAGCGAAGCCTCGCCGTCGCTGTAGCAGCCGAGGCCGTTGGTCGAGGCATCCAGAGGAATGCCGCTCGCCGCCGAGAAAGCCGGGCTTGGATTGAATGCCGCCGACCCAACTACGTTATTACAGTTCGCCAGGTAGGACGGCAGCGTGATTTCCTGCCTGTAGATCGAGTAGCGCACCTGCAGCGACAGATCTTCACGCAGGGAGAAGCCGAGGCGCGGCGAGAAGCCGAGCGTCTTGGTGCCGTAGGAGATGTAGCTGTTGGACCTCTGCTCGCGCTGATAGAGGTCGAGACCCAACGCGACCCGGTAGTCGAGCAGATAGGGTTCGACGAACGACAGCGAATAACCGCGGGCATACTGGCCGTAAGTCACCGCCGCCTTGGCGAACAGGCCGCGGCCGAGCAAATTGCGTTCGGAGACCGAGACTTCGGCCAGCGCGCCGTCGGTGGTGGAATAACCACCCGAGACCGAGAAGTCGCCGGTCGATTTCTCTTCCATGTCCACGAGCAGGATCACGCGGTCGCTCGACGAACCGGGCTCCGTCGTGATCTTCACGCTCTTGAAATAGTCGAGGTTCTTCAAGCGGCGCTCGGCACGGTCGACCAGCGCGCGGTTGTAGGCATCGCCCTCGGAGACGTCGAACTCGCGACGGATCACGTAGTCGCGCGTGCGGGTGTTGCCGCGCAGGTTGATGCGTTCGATATAGGTGCGCGGACCCTCGTCGATGTTGAACACGACCGACACGGTGTGCGCCTCGAAGTTGCGGTCGCCGCCCGGACGGACCACGGCGAAGGCATAACCGCGCCGCGAGGCTTCGATCTGCATCTCCTCGACCGATTTCTCGACCGATTCGACGTTGTAGAGCGAACCGACATTGACGCGCGAATAGTTGCGCATCGGGGTGGGATCGAAGTTCGGAATGCTGGAGCGGAAGTCGATCGAGCCGACCCGGTATTGCGAGCCTTCCTCGATCTTGAAGGTAACGTTGAAGCCCTTCTTCTCCGGATCGTATTCGGTGAGCGCGGCCACGACCTGGACGTCGGCGAAACCGTTCTTGAGATAGAAGCGGCGGATCAGGTCGCGGTCGGCCTCGACCCGATCGGGATCGTAGATGTCGCTGCTGGCGAGGAAGCTCAGCAGGTTCGATTCGTGCGTCTTGATGACGTCGCGCAGGCGGTAGGACGAGTACGCGTTGTTGCCGACGAACTCGATCGACTTGACGCCGGTCTTGGCGCCCTCCTCGACCGTGAAGATGAGATCGACGCGGTTGTTCGGCTGCTCGATGACTTCAGGCGTGACGCGGACGTCGTAGCGGCCGGAACGGCGATAGATTTCGGCGATTCGCAGCGTGTCGGACTGCACCATGGCGCGGGAGAAGGTGCCGCGCGCCTTGGACTGGACTTCACCGGTGAGCTGCTCGTCCTTGATCTTCTTGTTGCCCTCGAAGGCAATGCGGCCGATCACCGGGTTTTCCACCACGGAGACGACGATCTGGCCACCGGCACCGCGGTTGATCCTGACGTCCTGGAACAGGCCGGTCTCGATCAGCGCCTTGAGGCCGTCGTCGATGGCACCCTGATCCAGGCGACCGCCGGGACCCGGCTTGAAGTAGGAGCGGATCGTCTCCACCTCGACCCGGCGATTTCCCTCGACGGAAATCGACTGCACGGTCTGAGCAAGCGCAGACGAAGACACAAAGGCAGCCCCAACCGGGGCAAGCACCGGCGCGCCGAACATGATCAGGGTTGCGAGCAAGCCCCCCCGGAGTCGCAGTCCAAACTTCATTGCGCAACGCGCCCTTATCATTCCGTACCAGACCCAACCCCAACGCCGGTCTGGAGATTCCCCAAGTTCAAGCCGCTTGTAGACAATTTCACCGACGCCGCAAACGGTCGAGCGCGCCGTAATTTCATTTTCATTCCAAGACGTTGCCCAAGAGCAACGCCCGGGCAACGCCACAAAAAAGCCCCTATCAGGATGCGGCCATCCGCAGGATGTCGTTATAGGTCGCAAACACCATCAACATCAGCACCAAGCCCAGCCCGATTCGGAACCCCATCTCCTGAGTCCGCTCTGACAGGGGCCGACCACGGGCAACCTCCGCCGCATAGAACATAAGGTGACCGCCATCGAGCAGCGGGATCGGGAACAGATTCAGCAGGCCGATCGACACCGATAGCACCGCGCAGAGGTTGATCACGAACTGGAACCCGGCGCTGGCCGCCTGCCCCGACATCTTGGCAATGCCGAGCACGCCGCTGACCTCGTTCGGATTGCCGTTCCCGACGAACAACGAGCCCAGGAACTTGAAGGTACTGGTGATGATGAACCAGACCTGCTCCACGCCGATCTTGAGCGCTTCGCCGACGCCGACGGGCGACGTCGAGGCTTCACCGGCCTGGGACTTGTGTTCGACGCCGAGCACGCCGAGACGGTGGCTGTTGCCGAAGGGATCCTTGCGCTCGAGCAGCGCCGGCGTCGCGGTCAGCGACACGATGGCACCGTCGCGCTTAACCTGGAAGGCAAGCGGCGAACCAGCATTCATTGCAACCATGCGCTGCATGTCGGCAAAGCTTTCAATCGGCTTGCCGTCGATCTGGACGACGACGTCGCCGATCTTGAAGCCGGCTGCCGCCGCAGCGCCGTCGGCGACGACACCGTCGACGCGCGCGATCGTGCTCGGCTTGCCGTAATACAGCGCCATGCCGGCGAAGATCAGCGCGCCCAGGATGAAATTGGCGATCGGTCCGGCGGCAACGATGGCGGCGCGCGGGCCGACCTTCTTGTGATGGAAGCTGCCGGCGCGCTCCTCGGCCGTCATGGCCGCAAGCTTCTCGGATGACGGGGTCGAAGCCTCGCTTTCGTCGCCGAAGAACTTGACGTAGCCGCCGAGCGGGATCGCCGAGATCTTCCAGCGGGTGCCATGGCGGTCGTTGAAGCCGACCAGCTCAGGTCCGAAACCGAGCGAAAAAGTTAACACGCGAACGCCCGCCCAGCGCGCGACCAGGAAATGGCCGAGCTCATGGAAGAACACGACGATGGTCAGGACGAACAGGAAGGGAACCGCGTAGCCGAGGAGCCCATGGCTCAACGTGTTGAAACTATGGACGAAAAAGTCGATCATCGAATTCCCTCATCCAGCGCCGCAAGGCCCTGGCCCCGAACCATCTAGGATGCCTTTAAGGCAATTTGAGGCAATAGGGCGGCAGCCCTATTTCGCGCAACATGGTCAACAGCGATTGCATCGTCCGCTGATGTCAGCGGGGCCTGGTTCCCGCCACGAACCCAGTCGTCCAGCGTCGCCTCCACCAGCCGGGCAATCGCGCCGAACCGGATCTTGCCCGCGATGAAGGCGGCGACCGCGACCTCATTGGCGGCGTTGTAGACGGTGGTCGCCCCCTTCCCGGTCCGGAGCGAATCGAAGGCCAGGCGCAGCCCGGGGAAGCGCTCGAAATCCGGCGCCTCGAAGGTCAATTGGCCGATCTTGGCCAGATCGAGCTTGGCGGCGGGACCCTTGATGCGGTCGGGCCAGCCGAGGCAATGCGCGATCGGCGTGCGCATGTCGGGTGAGCCGAGCTGGGCCATGACTGAGCGGTCGGAGAACTCGACCATGCCGTGGATGATCGACTGCGGATGAACGAGGACGTCGATCTCGTCCGGCGAGAGCGCGAACAGATAGGAGGCCTCGATCACCTCGAGCCCCTTGTTCATCATCGAGGCGGAATCGATCGTGATCTTCTGGCCCATGCTCCAGTTCGGATGCTTCAGGGCTTGCGCGAGTGTCGCCTGCTCGATGTCGGCAGGCTTCCAGGTCCGGAACGGACCGCCGGAGGCCGTGATGATGACACGGACGAGCTCGTCACGATTGCCCGAGGCGAGCGCCTGGAACAGCGCGTTATGCTCGGAATCCGCGGGCAGGATACAGGCGCCCGCTTTCGCCGCGCGCTGCATGAAGAAATCGCCGGCGCAGACGAGACATTCCTTGTTGGCGAGCGCGACATGCGCGCCGCGATCGACCGCCGCCAGTGCCGGCTTCAGCCCGGCCGCGCCACTCACGGCGGCCATCACCCAATCGGCCGGACGCGCGCCGGCCTCGATCACCGCGCTTTCGCCGGCGCCGCATTCGGTGCCGGTGCCCGCGAGCGCAGCCTTGAGCTCGGCAAATTTTGAGGTATCGGCGATCGCGACGAAGCGCGCGGAAAACTCCTTCGCGAGCTTTGCCAGCGCCTCGACATTGCTGTTCGCCGTCAGCGCCTCGACACGGTAGCGCTCGGGAGAGGCGCGCAGCAGATCCATCGTGCTGTCGCCGATCGAGCCGGTGGCGCCGAGAACCGTGACGCTGCGGACGGTCGACGCCGCAGCCTTGTTGTTACGCAATGGAACCGCGCTCATATCTTCACCAAACCATAAGACCGCTTCCGGCGCTATGCACACCATGGCGGAGGAAGCCGATAATCCATGCCACCAGGATGGCAGCGACAAAACCGTCCAGACGGTCCAATAGCCCGCCGTGGCCGGGAATTAAGTGACTGGAATCCTTGACATCGAAGCGCCGCTTGACCGCGGATTCGAACAAATCGCCGCAGGCCGACACGACCGAGAGGACCGCGGCGACGAGCAGCAATGGAGCCATCTTTCCGATCCCGCAAGCGGCAAAGCCGGCCGCGACCAAAAGGCTCGCGGCAAAGCCGCCGAGCGCCCCTGCCCAGGTCTTCTTCGGGCTGACGCGCGGCCACAGCTTCGGTCCGCCGATGCCGCGGCCGGCGAAATAGCCGCCGATATCGGTCGCCCACACCACGAGCAGCACGAACATCAGCGCGGCGAAGCCGTTCACGAGATCCTTCCGCAGCAGGATCGAGGCGAGTAGCGCCGCCGACGCATAGGCGAATCCGGAGGCCGCCCAGACGAACTTGCCCCGCGCGATCACCGTCACGATCGCGCCCCCAATCAGGCCGGTGATGATGGCAGTCTTGAGCGCGCCGAAGGCAACGCACAAGCCCATCGTGGCGATGACGATCGTCCCCGCCCCGGTCAGCGCGGTCGAGCCTGCGCCCACCACCGTCAGCCATTCCGCGAACAGTCCGATCGACACCAGGGTGACGAGCAGCGCCCACAGCCAGCCGCCGGCATAAGCGAGCGCAATGGCGAGCGGCGCCAGCACTAGCGCCGCGAGGATTCGCATCACGAGATTGCTCGGGGTAGGCTGAGAGCCGGCCGGTGCGGAGTCGGGGTCGCTCACGAGGCGGTTTTCGCGACCAGGCCGCCGAAACGGCGCTCGCGCCTGGCAAATTCGGCGATTGCGCCTTCCAGCGCCGCCTTGTCGAAATCCGGCCAGTGAATCGGCACGAAGACAAGCTCGCTATAGGCGGCCTGCCACATCAGGAAGTTGGACAGGCGCTGCTCGCCACTTGTGCGGATGATGAGATCGGGATCGGGAATGTCGGGTGCGTCGAGATGCGCCCCTAGGGTCTCGGCATCGATCGTATCAGGATTGCGCTGGCCCTCGACGACTTCGCGCGCGAGCTTCTGCGCCGCCTTCGCGATCTCCTGGCGGGAGCCGTAATTGAAGGCGACGACGAGCGTGAGCCGCGTATTGTCGCGCGTCAGTTCCTCCGCCTCGTTGAGAAGTGCGCAGATGTCGCCCTCCAGCCCGTCCCGCTCGCCGATGATGCGTACCTTGACGCCGTCGCGATGCAGGCTCGCCAGATCGTTGCGGATGAAGCGGCGCAAGAGGCCGAACAGATCGCCGATCTCGCTCGCCGGACGCGACCAGTTTTCCGAGCTGAAGGAGAAGATGGTGAGATAGCGGATGCCAAGTTCATGCGACGCGCGAACGACGCGGCGCAGGGCGTCGACGCCGCGGCGATGGCCTTCCGCCCGTGGCAAGCCGCGCGCGGCCGCCCAACGTCCGTTGCCATCCATGATGATGGCGACATGCGCAGGCGCATCGGACCGATCGGGTCCTTCCGTTGCGGGCGCGGCGGCGTTGGACATGAGGCTGCCTTAAAGCATGATCCGGAAGAGTGCGAAGCGGCCTTCCGAAAAGATCATGCGCGAACAATAACCTAAAGCGCGATCCAGCGCGCTTTAAACGGTGAGGATTTCTTTTTCCTTGGCGGCCAGCAACTGATCGATCTCGGAGATCGTGCCGTCGGTCGCCTTCTGCACGTCGTCGGCGTGGCGCTTCTGATCATCCTCGGACATCTCGTGATTCTTCTCGAGCTTCTTGAGGACGTCGAGACCGTCGCGGCGGACGTGGCGCGCGGCGACCTTGGCGGCTTCCGCGTATTTGTGCGCGACCTTGACGAGCTCCTTGCGACGCTCCTCGTTGAGCTCCGGGATGCGCAGGCGCAGCACCTGGCCTTCGGTCGCCGGCGACAGGCCGAGATTGGAATCGACGATCGCCTTCTCCACCGCCTTGACCATCGACTTGTCCCAGACCTGCACCGAGATCAGGCGCGGCTCCGGCACGCTGACGGTGGCGAGCTGGTTCAGCGGCATGTGGCTGCCATAGGCGTCGACCTGCACCGGATCGAGCATCGAGGCTGAGGCGCGACCGGTACGCAGGCCGCCAAGTTCGTGCTTGAGCGACTGGATCGCGCCCTGCATGCGGCGTTTGACTTCGTTGAGATCGAAATTATCCGTGGCCATCACGTTTCTCCTTCAAAATCCCGGCGACCTCTCCGCACCCTTCCCTCGAGGGCGCAACGACAAGCCGTCAGCCGGCGACAATGGTTCCGTGGCCGCCGCCACGCAGTACAGCGCCGATCGAACCCGGCTCCGCGATCGAGAACACAATGATAGGCAGCGACGTCTCGCGGGCAAGCGCGAAGGCGGTCGCATCCATCACCTTGTAGCCGCCCTCGATCGCCTGCGAATGGGTCAGACGGTCGAATCGCGTCGCCGTCGGGTCTTTCTTCGGGTCGGCCGAGTAGACACCGTCGACATTGGTCGCCTTCAGCACCGCCTGGGCGCCGATCTCGGCTGCGCGCAGCACCGCGGTCGTGTCGGTGGTGAAGAACGGATTACCGGTTCCGCCGCCGAGCAGTACGATCCGACCCTCGGCGAGGTATTTGTGTGCCGCGGTGCGGGTGAACAGCTCGGAAATCTCGGGCATGACGAAGGCCGACAGCGTGCGCGCAGGCGTACCCTTGCGCTCGATCGTGGCTTCGAGCGCGAGGCAGTTCATCATCGTGGCGAGCATGCCCATGGTGTCGCCGGTCGGGCGCGACACGCCGCGCGAGGAGACTTCGACGCCGCGAAAGAGATTGCCGCCGCCGATCACGACGGCGACTTCGGTGCCGAGATGGCGGGCCGCGATCAGATCGTCGGCGACCCGGTCGATGGTCGGCTGATCAATGCCAAAACCCTGCGGTCCCGCGAGATATTCGCCGGACAGCTTGATCACGACGCGACGATAGACCGGATCAGTCATGAGCACTTTCCTTGTCCGGGCGCCGCTTCCGGCGGCACGCCGGAAGGAACGTTCCGGCGCTTACTTCTTTCCGCTGGCGGCCGCGACCTCGGCCGCGAAGTCGCTTTCCTGCTTCTCGATTCCCTCACCGAGAGCATAGCGCACAAAGCCCGCGATCTTCACCGCGCCGCCGACCTTGCCTTCGGCTTCCTTCACCGCCTGCGCCACCGACTTGCCGGTATCGTGGATGAAGGCCTGCTCGAGCAGGCAGACTTCCTTGTAATAGGTCTTCAGGCCGGACTCGACGATCTTCTCGATCACGTTCTCGGGCTTGCCCTGCTGGCGATATTTGTCGGCGAGCACGTCCTTCTCGCGCTTGACGACCGCCGGATCGAGACCGGACGGATCGAGCGCCAGCGGGTTGGCGGCCGCGACATGCATCGCGATCTGGCGGCCAAGCGTTGCGAGCTCGTCGGCCTTGCCCGGCGATTCCAGCGCCACGATCACGCCCATCTTGCCGGCGCCCTCGACGACGGCGCCGTGGACGTAGCTCGACACCACGCCCTGGCTGACTTCGAGCGAAGCTGCGCGGCGCAGCGTCATGTTCTCGCCGATGGTGGCGATCGCGTCATTGATTGCAGTTTCGATCGTGACGTCGCCGACCTTGGCGGCCTTGATTTTCTCGACATCGGCGCCGACGTTGAATGCGACCTGGGCGATCATCTTGACGAGGCCCTGAAACTGGCCGTTGCGCGCGACGAAATCGGTCTCGGAATTGACCTCGACCACGACGCCCTTGTTGCCCTTGACGAGCGCACCGATCAGACCCTCGGCGGCGACGCGGCCCGACTTCTTGGCGGCCTTCGACAGGCCCTTCTTGCGCAGCCAATCCTGCGCCGCTTCCATGTTGCCTTCGTTTTCGGTCAGCGCGGCCTTGCAGTCCATCATGCCTGCGCCGGTCGACTCGCGCAGGTCCTTGACCATCGCAGCTGTGATCGTTGCCATCGTTCAAAATCCTTTTTGCCTGCCGGTTTGCCGCGGCGTGGCCAGATCGCCTCGCCGCGGTCCATCTCAGGAATTCGCGTCAACTGAAATGGTGGCCGGAGCTTGTCCGGCCAACCCATCGCTCTTTTTGACTATTCCGCTTCCGCGGTCAGCGCCTTGGCCTTGGCCACCCAGGCGTCCGCGCGGCTCGGCAGGCCGACTTCTTCGCCGATCTTGTGCGCAGTGTCGTGATCGAGCTCGGCCAGCTGCCAGAAGTGGAAGATGCCGAGGTCGTTGAACTTCTTCTCGATCGCGCCCGACACGCCAGGGAGCTTCTTGAGGTCGTCGGAGGTGCCGCGCGGACCGGCGAGGCCCTGGAAGCCGCTCGTGGCGGTCGGCAGCTCTTCTGCGACCGGCCGAACCGAAGCGCCGACGTCGATGCCGGAATCGCCCTGGGCGCGCGAAATGCCGTCAATCGCTGCACGCGCGATCAGATCGCAATAAAGCGCGATCGCGCGGCCGGCGTCGTCATTTCCCGGCACCACATAGGTGATGCCCTTCGGATCCGAATTGGTGTCGACGATCGCGGCCACCGGGATGTTGAGCCGCTGGGCTTCCTGGATCGCGATGTCTTCCTTGTTGGTGTCGATCACGAAGATCAGGTCGGGCAGACCGCCCATGTCCTTGATGCCGCCGAGCGAGCGGTCGAGCTTGTCGCGCTCGCGCTGAAGCGTCAGGCGCTCTTTCTTGGTGTAGGAGGAGGCATCGCCGCCGGCGAGCACGTCGTCGAGATGACGCAGGCGCTTGATCGAGCCCGAGATCGTCTTCCAGTTGGTCAGCGTGCCGCCGAGCCAGCGCGAATTGACGAAGTACTGAGCGCAGCGCTTGGCCGCGTCGGCAACGCCGTCCTGTGCCTGGCGCTTGGTGCCGACGAACAGGATGCGGCCGCCCTTCGCGACGGTGTCGCTGACCGCCTGCAAGGCGTTGTGCAGCAACGGCACGGTCTGCGCGAGGTCGACGATGTGGATGTTGTTGCGAGCGCCGAAAATGAACGGCGCCATTTTCGGATTCCAGCGGTGAGACTGGTGACCAAAGTGCACGCCGGCTTCGAGGAGCTGACGCATAGTGAAATCGGGTAGTGCCATCGTTCTAATTCTCCGGTTGGTTCCTCCGGAAGCGTGTGAGCAGGACAGAGCGTTGTCGCCCCGGCTGCCACCGGACGGCCTTGTGAGCCATGCTTCCGTGTGAGATGGCGCGGTGTATAGCGCGATTTCGACCAGAAGCAAGGAAATAAGGGCCTTTCGGGGCGGCTTTCGCCCGCGAGAGGCCCCCTTCCGTAAAGACCACGCTGCGGCCTAGCCCCTGCCTAGCATCTGGGCTGGTTCGGCGGGCACTTCTTTGCCGCCGGCGGCGGAGCCGGAGGACGCGGTGGGGGGGCTGCCGGGCGCGGCGGCGGCGGTGGCGCGACGGCCATCCGGGGCGGCGGAGGTGGCGCCGGCCGGGCGACCGGCGGCGCCGCGGGTCGCGCCATTGGCGGCGGCGCCGGCCGAGCGACCGCCACGGGCGGAGCTGCCCGTGGCGGTGGCGGCGGCGCAATACGCGGCGGAGGCGGAGGCGCCGGCCGGGCCACTGCCTGAGGCCTCGGTGGTGGTGCCGACGGCCGGGCAGCTTGGGCGGGAGCAGCGGTCGGTTGATGCTGCGGCCGGATCGGCTCCCGCGCCGCCGAGGACGGCGGCGTGACCGGTCGTCCAACTGGGCCAGGAGGCGGAGGCGTGCGGGCAGCAGACGGCGAACCAGCCGGCTCGCGGATCGCGGACTTGCCATGGTCCCCAGGCCCGGTCCCGGGCGGGGTCTGGGCCACCGGCGGCTTCGGCAGTTGGCCGGGGACAGCGGCCGGGTTTGTCGCCGTTGGCGCCGTCGCCGATGCGCCGGTCGGCGCACCGGGATGGGCTGGCGGCGTGGTGCCGGGAGCAGCAGTGGTCGGCGCCCCCGGATGGTTCGGCAGCGGCGCGCCGGGTGCAGTGGCCGTGGGCAGCACGGGTCTGCCGCCCGGCAGAGGCCCGGCTCCCGCTGGCGGTACGGGCGGACCGCCATGGGTGCCGGGAACCGGCAGCGTGTTGGCTTGGGGCAGCTTGGCCGCTGGCGTGGCAAGTGGACTGACAAGTGGACTGACAAGTGGACTGGCAGGTGAAGCGGTCGGTGGCGTCCCGGTCGGCGCGGCATTGGCGGGCGTCGCCGGGGGCGTTCCTGGCCTCGCCGTCGGCTGCATCGTTGCGCTCGCTGGCATCGGCGCCTTGCCCTGCTGAATCAGGGCGGCGCGCTGCACGGCCGCCTGCGGCATGGCGGGACCAGCCGGATTGGTGCGCCCGGCAATGGCCGGCGTGAGATTGCTCGCTCCGGCACCCGCGCCCGCCGGCGGTGCCGGCGGCTGGTTGATCACCGTGTTGATGACCGTCCGATTATGGATGTTCTGATAGATGATGTTGTTCGGCGGCGGAGCAACATAGAGCGGCGTCCTGACGAACACAGGAATCGGCACGAACATCGGCTGCGGCAGCACGAACAGGCCGATCACCGTCATCGGCGGCGACAGCACGACGAAATCCGGCGGCGGCGGCGGCAGATAGTAGACCGGCGGCGGCGGTGGCGGCGCGAAGCCAAAATCCGGATCGCTGAAATACAGCACGGGACGGTCGACATAGACCACCTCCTCCGGCGACGGTGGCGGCACGTCGTAGTCGATCATCGCGAAGCTCGGCGGCGGCTCGGCCGGCGCGGTGAGAATCGCCAGGCGCCGGCGCGCATCTGCCGCATGCGGACCGCGCGAATAGCGACGCAGGTACGACCAATAGGCTTCCGGCGTGTCGGTACGATAGGTTCGCCGCCAGGTGATGGCCTCACGGCGCGCCGCGACGATGGCCATCACGCGCTTCGACAGCGGGTCGCCGGGATAGGCGGTGAGAAATTCTTCGTAGGCCGGCAGCGTGTCGCGCGTGAGCGCGGCGGCATAGGCATCCTGCACGCCGAGATCGCGGATCGGCTTGTTGCGGATCGCGGCGACCTGGTCGGGTGCGGCCTCAGGCGGCGGCGCGTCGGGCCCGCGCTCGAAGAACGAGAATTGGGCGGAAATCTTCTGCTCGTTCCAGGGCACTTGCGCGCCCTTGCTGGCCTCGTTGACGCGCAGGCGAACGCGGTCGAACACCTCGGGCAGCGGCAGGCCGCCGGTGCGGATCATCTCCGCCAGCGACTGCGCATAGATGCCGTAAGGTCCGGGCTCCTCGGGCGCCACCGTGCCCGGCGCGGCGTTGAAAGCGATCAGCATGTTGGCGTCGGGCTCGACCAGCGCAAGTCCGCTCGCGATCTGCTGGCCGCCCTCCACGAAGGGCTGCGCCCGCGCAGCGTCGAGCACGACGATGTTGGCCTTGAGCGGAACGGAAGCCAGCTGGCGGAGATAGTCGCCGATGCGCAGGCCTTCGGTCGGAATGTCGGTGTCGCGGGTGATGTTGGAATCGACCGGGATGAAGTAGTTCTCACCCGCAAGCTGCACGCCATAGCCGGCGAGATAGACCATCGCAACGGTGCCCGGGCCTGAGGCCTGCGCCTTCTGGATGAAATCGCGAAAGCTCTTGCGCAGCGTGTCGCCGTCGAGATCGCGCGCGCCGACGACGTCGAAGCCCGCCGCCTGCAGCGTCTGCGCGATCAGGCCGGCATCGTTTGCCGTCGTCGCCAGCGGCGACTTGGCGTAGGCGCCGTTGCCGACCACGAGCGCGATACGCTTTTCCTGCTGCTGCGCACGCGCCGGATCCGGCGCGCCTGCGGCAAGGACCGCGACCGGCAGGAGGAGGCAAATGAAGGCTTTGAGCGTCCCACGCATGGCTTGCTTGCCCGTTTTTGTTGTTGAGGTGCCGCCACGCATCAGACGCGTGGCCAGCTGAATGGCACTTGAACGAAAGGCTTCCAATTGAACGAAAGGCTTCCAAATAGCGAAGGCTTGGATTGAGGCGGCGGCATGGCGCCCGGCACCAACGCCGGGCGCCTGCGTCAGCCTCGCGACAACGAGCCGGCGCGAGCCGGTCCGTCTCGTCAGATCTGCGCGATCAGGTCGACCGTTCCCGTCGTGAGCCGATAGATGCCGCCGACGACCTTCAGCTTGCCCTGCTCCACGGCCGCATTGAGGATCGGCGCTGCCGACTTCAGCTTCGCGACGTTGTCGATGACGTTCTGCCGGATCGCCTTGTCGAGGACGTCCCCACCCTGCTGCATCGCAGCCTTGGCGGCGGGCGCGATCGCATCGACCAGCGAGGGAATATGGCCCGGCGGCGGCTTGTTGTCCTTGATCACCTTCAGCGTGGCATCGACCGCACCGCAAGCGTCATGGCCGAGCACGAGGATCAGCGGCGTATTCAGCACGGCGACCGCGTATTCCATGCTGGCGATGGTCTCGGTGCCGGCGAAATTTCCGGCAACGCGGCAGACGAACAGATCGCCGCGGCCGGCGTCGAAGGCATATTCCGGCGCGATGCGCGAATCGGCACAGCTCAGCACGGCCGCGAACGGATTCTGTCCGCCGGCCAGCGCCTCGCGCTCGTGCTTGAAATCGTGCCGCCGCGAAACGCCGTCGACATAGCGCGCATTGCCTTCCGTCAGGCGCTTCAATGATGCGTCGGGCGACAGCACGTTCTGCGGCTTTGGCGGCGTCTTGGTCTCCTTGGCGAAGGCTCTGCCGGTCAGGGCGAGGCCGAGCGCCGAGGCGCCCAACAACATCGCGGACCGCCGCGACGGCGCGATCCTCTCATGTGGGGATTCATTGCACTTGTCGCACATGTCACGATCCCTCCCGGCGCGATGGGCCAACGGCCTCACGGTGATCATAGCCGCAACGCTGTGACGACACCACAAATGACGGTGCGGGCGGGACCGAATTCGCGCGGGGCTATTCCGCCAACCGAAGCTCTGCGATCGTCGTCCGGGCGGCCGGTTCATCCAAAGGCAGGAAATCCAGCGGCCCCTGGTTTTTATAGCCGGACGTCATCGCAAGCGTGAGACCCCAGCCCAGCACCCCAGTGCTCGCATTCGCGATCATGGCGCTCTTGCGCTGACTGAAGCGCGCTACGAAGAACACGGTCTGGCCCGACTGCGCCGAGAAGTCCACGCGCGTGACACCGAGCGCTGCTTCCTCTGCTACGAACTGGTGCTGGCCTGCCGGGCGATCGACATAGACATATGTCCCGGTCTTCAGGCCCTTGATCGGCGTACCGTCGAGGGAAAATTCCCAGTCCGGATCGCCGATGCCGCCGAAGCCCTTCTCGCGAAACACGACGACGCGGGCCTGCCCGGCTTTCGGCGGACCCAGCTTTCGTACCGTTTCCGAATATCCCAGCCCGCTCCTCGCCGTCTCACAGCCGCACAGCAGTGCCGCAGCCACGAGCAATACCAGCCCACGCAATAGCATCACGACCCCAGGTTTTTTCCCCGAGCGCATGCTAACGGAAAACAGCGACAGGTTGCAACAGGGCGGCGGCATCCCCCACGCAAAACATGCAATCGCCTGCAACAGCGTGCGTGTGGCTAGAGCTGCTGCACGTCCACGACGCCGGCGACCGCCTTGATGGCGCCGGCGATCTGCGGCGAGACCTTGAAGCGGCCGGGCAGCTTCATCTCGACCTCGGTCTCGAGGTCGAGCATCATGACCAGCGAGACCTCGCCGTCGCCGTTGGAGCGGGGCGCGGTGCCGGGACTGCCTACCTTCGGCGCGGCGCCGTTCGAAGCGGCCATGTCGGGGCCGGCGAGACGCTTGGCGATCGATTCCAGCGGCTTGGTATCGCGCACGAAGATGCGCAGGCCCTTCTGCGTCTTGGCCGCGGCCTCGTCCAGCGGCTCGGCGTGGAGCACGCGCGCGCGGACGTCCTCGCCCTGAAGCTCGGCGCCGAGCTGGAGCAGCACCGCGGCGCCCGGCTCCAGGACGTCGCGATATTGCGCGAGGCCTTCGGAGAACAGCACCGCCTCGAAGTGACCCGTGGGGTCAGAGAGCCCCATGATGCCCATCTTGTTGCCGGTCTTGGTGCGCCGCTCCATGCGCGACACCACGGTGGCCGCGACCTTGCCTGCCGTGGCGCCGGTCTTCACCGCGCGCGAGAACTCGGCCCAGGATTGGACGCGCAGCCGCTTCAGCACGGTGGCGTAATCGTCGAGCGGATGTCCCGACAGGAAGAAGCCGATCGCGTCATATTCACGGCGCAGCCGCTCGGCCGGCAACCAGGGCTCGATCTGCGGCAGCATGATGGTCGGCGCGTCGGCCGAGCTGCCGAACATGTCGTTCTGGCCGATGGTTGCGGCTTCGTTCGCCCGCTGGCATGCGGCGAGAATCGAATCGGCGCCGGCGAAGACCCGCGCCCGGTTCGGCTCCAGCGTGTCGAATGCGCCGGCGGCGGCCAGGCTTTCGATGATGCGCTTGTTGATCGCGCGCGGCGACACCCGCGCGGCAAAGTCGGCGAGCGAGGTGAACAAGCCGTTCTTGGTCCGCTCCGCGATGATCTGCTCGACGGCCGCAATGCCGACGCCCTTCAGCGCCGCGAGCGCGTAGTAGATGGTCTTGTCGCCGACCTCGAAAGTCGCGCCGGAACGGTTGACGTTGGGCGGCTCGACCTTGATGCCGAGGCGCTGCGCCTCGGCGCGGAATTCGGAGAGCTTGTCGGTATTGTTGAGATCGAGCGTCATCGACGCCGCGATGAACTCCACCGGGTAATGCGCCTTCATGTAGGCGGTGTGGTAGGACACCAGCGCATAGGCCGCAGCGTGGCTCTTGTTGAAGCCGTAGTCGGCGAATTTCGCCAGCAGCTCGAAGATGGTGTCGGCCTGCCCCTTCGGCACGCCGTTCTTCACTGCGCCTGCGACGAAGATCTCGCGCTGCTTCTCCATCTCGGCGCGGATCTTCTTGCCCATGGCGCGGCGCAGCAGGTCGGCGTCGCCGAGCGAATAGCCCGACATCACCTGCGCGATCTGCATCACCTGTTCCTGGTAGATGATGACGCCGAAGGTCTCCTTGAGAATCGGCTCCAGCACGGGGTGGAGATATTCCGGCTCCTCGTCGCCGTGCTTGCGCGCGCAATAGGTCGGGATGTTCGCCATCGGACCCGGTCGATAGAGCGCGACCAGCGCGATGATGTCTTCGAAACGGTCGGGACGCATGTCGACCAGCGCGCGCCGCATGCCCTGGCTTTCAACCTGGAACACGCCGACCACCTCGCCGCGCGCCAGCATCTGGTAGCTTTCGGCATCGTCGATCGGCAGCGTGGCGAGATCGACATGGATGTCGCGCGGCTTGAGCAGTTTGCACGCGACGTCGAGCACGGTCAGCGTCTTCAGACCGAGGAAGTCGAATTTCACGAGGCCGGCCGGCTCGACCCATTTCATGTTGAACTGGGTCACCGGCATGTCGGATTTCGGATCGCGATACATCGGCACGAGTTCGCTCAGCGGCCGATCGCCGATCACGATGCCGGCCGCATGCGTCGAGGCGTGGCGGGTCAGGCCTTCGAGGCGCTGCGCGATGTCGAAGGCGCGCGCCACCACCGGGTCCTCGTCGCGGAACGCCTGCAGCTTCGGCTCGCTCTCGATCGCCGCCGCCAGCGTCACCGGCGCGGCCGGATTCTGCGGCACGAGTTTTGTGAGCTTGTCGACCTGCCCATAGGGCATCTGCAGCACGCGGCCGACGTCGCGGAGCACGCCGCGGGCCTGCAGCGTACCGAAGGTGATGATCTGCGCGACCTGGTCGCGGCCGTAGCGCTCCTGGACGTACCTGATCACCTCGCCGCGGCGGTCCTGGCAGAAGTCGATGTCGAAGTCCGGCATCGAGACGCGTTCCGGATTGAGGAAGCGCTCGAACAGCAGGCCGAACTTGATCGGATCGAGGTCGGTGATGGTCAGCGCCCACGCAACCAGCGAGCCTGCGCCGGAGCCGCGGCCCGGCCCGACCGGAATGCCCTGCCCCTTCGCCCATTTGATGAAGTCGGAGACGATCAGGAAGTAGCCCGCGTATTTCATGCGCATGATGACGTCGAGCTCGAACGCAAGCCGCGCGTTGTAATCTTCTTCCGTCGTGCCTTGCGACAGCCCGTGCACGCGCAGACGGTTGGCGAGCCCCTCCTCTGCCTGCCGCTTCAATTCGGCCGCCTCGACGGAGGCGGCATCGGAGCTTGCGGCAGCGCCGACCGTGAAGAACGGCAGGATCGGCTTGCGCGTCATCGGCCGGAACGAGCAGCGCTCGGCGATTTCGACCGTCGAGGCCAGCGCCTCCGGAATGTCGGCGAACAGCACCGCCATCTCGGCGCGGGTCTTGAAGCGATGATCGGGCGTGAGCTGCTCGCGCTCGGTCTCCGCGATCAGCCGCCCGCCGGCGATGCAGAGCAGCGCGTCATGGGCTTCGTAATCGTCGGTCGCGGCGAAATACGGCTCGTTGGTCGCAACCAGCGGCAGGCCCTTGGTGTAGGCGATGTCGATCAGGCTGCTTTCGACCCGCCGCTCCTTCTCGGTGTTGTGGCGCTGCAATTCGATGTAGAGGCGGTCTCCGAACAGGCTGGCGAGACGCTCGCAGCGCGCCGCCGCGAGCTCGCTATAACCGCCGGCAAGCGCCAGCGAGATCGGCCCGTCCGGACCGCCCGTCAGCGCGATCAGGCCTTCGGTCTCGCCTTCGAGCCAGTCGAACTTGATGTGGGGGGCATGAGTGTCGGGCGTCTCCAGGAACGCGCGCGAGTTCAGCCGCATCAGACTGCGGTAGCCGCGCTCCTGCGCGGCCAGCAGCACCACGCGCGAGGGCAGAAGCGCGTTGCGGGCAGTGGGATCCTGGTCGCCGAATTCGATCGCGAGTTCGCAGCCGACGATCGGCTGGATTCCGGAGCCCGCCATCTTGTCGGAGAACTCCAGCGCACCGAACATGTTGTCGGTGTCGGTCAGCGCCAGCGCCGGCTGATGGTCTTTCTTGGCTAGCTCGGCGAGCTTGGCGATCTTGATCGAGCCCTTGAGCAGCGAATAGGCCGAGTGAACGTGAAGGTGGACAAATCCGGCGCTCGGCATGGTCGCGTGACGGCCTCTTGCAGATGAGATGGAGCGGTCGCCGGCACCGGAGGCATCCTGCACTCGCCTGGCCGACTCGCCCCACAATGGTGGGGCGCCACGCTGCCAGAGTCCACGCCGGAGCGGCCGATCAGCCGCGTCGTCCTGCTTTTCCCCAACCTAGGCCCGCGCCTAGAGCTGCGGGAGCACCTGGGCCCAGATCGCGATCATCCCGACAAACAGCGCGATCGAGGCCAGCGCGGCGGCTTCTTCGACGAAAATCCTGAACATGGCTTGCTCCATGGCGAGAACGTATGAAGAACATTGTTCTCATTTCGTTCTCAGGAGTCAAGCCGTCTTCGCCACCTCGAAACCGAATGGTTAACCCGCTGAACTTGAACAACAAAAAAGCCCCGGCCGATGGCCGGGGCTTCCGCCGACCGCTCGAAGTCGAGCGATCGAGATCAGGCTTCTGCTCAGTAACGGCCGAGGCTCGGGCCGCCGAACTTGTAGTTCAGGCGGACGAGGCCCATGTCGACGTCCTGACGGATGCGGTCGGTCGAGGGCACCAGCGCGAAGGTGACGTTCTTGTCCTGCAGGAAGATGTGGTTGTACTCGACGCCGACCGACCAGTTCGGCGCGAAGCCGTACTCGAGGCCTGCACCGATCGTACCACCCCAGCGGGTCTGGTCGGCCGACGAGAGCAGCGCGCCGCCAATGGTCGAGACTTCGTACTTGCCGCCGACGACAGCCGCACCGCCCTTGGCGTAAATGAGGACGTTGTTCCAGGCGTAGCCGATCTGACCGGTGATCAGACCAAACGAGTCGATCTTCGAGCGGTTGCGAGTCCCGAACCCCGGGATCGCGCTGACGTTGTCGCCCGAGAAGTCAGCCCAGTTGCCCTGACCTTCGATGCCGAACACCCACTGGCCCGACTGCATGCGGTAGCCGATCTGACCGCCGACCGTGCCGCCGGTCGCATCGTGCGAACCCTCGCGGCCACCGCCGACGAGATCCCAGGTCGAATGCGCGGAACCGCCGCCGCCGTTGACACCGATGTAGAAGCCGCTCCAGTCGTAGATCGCGGCAACCATCGCCGGCGCCTTGGTGTAAGGCCGCGCAGCGAGGTCAGCAGCCACCGCCGGTGCAGCCGCGCCGAGCGCGACAAGGCTCACAGCAGCAAGCAACAGATTCTTGTTCATTTGATTCCCGTTCCAGTTTCGTCGTTAGGCCCCCGGGCCGTGGCGTCGTCATAACAGCGCTCGATGGAATTGCTGTAACCTCGACGCCACAGTCCGCGCCAAAGGATCGCGCTTCATTAATGAAGATTTACCAGCGCGCGCGAGAAACCCTTTGAAACAAGTGTTTTCATGAGTTCCATCGTCGGCTACACGATATCTGCGGCACGTGCGCGTGACAAAGTCGCGTGCACGTTCGCGTGATTGGAGAATTGAATGCGCAGACGAACTACTCTCCCCATTGTCGCCACATTTTCGCTCGCACTCGCCACATTTGCGCTCACGCTCGACGCAAGCACGCCGGCGCGCGCGTTCGGCACTCACCATGCCTTTTGTCTCACCGGCGATGAATGGCCGGGGCTGAGCAATTGCACGTTCGATACTTACGCGCAGTGCCAGGCGAGTTCATCGGGCCGCGCTCTCACCTGTATCGCGAACCCGTATTTCGCAGGCCAGAGCGACGATCCCTATGCGTATCAGAACAGGCCGCGGGCCCAGGTGCCGGGTTATTCGCCCGGTTATTACGTGCCGCGCTGAGATGCGCCGCGCTCGCCTCGCGCTGTTCGTGATTGGCCTGCTCCTCGCGGGCGCGCCTGCGCACGCCCAGACCTACGATCCGAGCTATCCGGTCTGCATGCAGATCTACGGTCCCGTCGGCTATTTCGATTGCCGCTACAGCTCGCTCGAGCAGTGCAGATTCTTGGCCGTCGGTCGGTCGGCGACGTGCGTGGCGAACCCGTATTTTGCGCAGAAGAAGCCCCCTCGCCGCCCGAGTCGCGTCAACTAAATCGGGACGCTGATATGCGGCCTGCCCTGCATTGAGCGTCCAGTGTTGACGCGGGCTGATCCGGGTTTAAGTACGACAGAGAAATCTTGCAGGGGTGGCGACGTTCGCTGGGCTGGTTCCCGTTGACGCCACCATTGCAGGACATATGACGACATCGAAGCAAGCGACATCGCAGCAAGCGACCTCGCCCCGCGCGACCGCGGCCTCCAGGCCCCCTCATCTCGCCATCGTCCTGTTCTCGCTCGCGATGGGCGGCTTTGCGATCGGAACCACCGAATTCGCATCGATGAGCCTGTTGCCGTTTTTCGCCGCCGACCTTGGGATCGACGAGCCGACCGCGGGACACGCGATCAGCGCCTATGCACTCGGCGTCGTGCTGGGCGCGCCGCTGATCGCCGTGCTCGGCGCACGGTTGGCGCGGCGCGCACAGCTCTTGCTTCTGATGGCCGTGTTCGCGCTCGGCAATGCCCTCACCGCGCTGGCACCGGGCTTTGGCTCAATGATCGCGGCGCGATTTCTCTCGGGCTTGCCGCATGGCGCCTATTTCGGCATCGCCGCGCTGGTCGCCGCCTCGCTGGTTCCCCAACATCGTCGCTCGCAGGCGATCGGCCAGGTGATGCTCGGCTTGACCGGCGCCACCATCATCGGTGTGCCTCTGGCCAATCTGATTGGGCAGGCCATCGGCTGGCGCGCGAGCTTCGGCCTCGTCTCGGTGCTGGCGTTGCTTACGGTGCTGCTCTGCGCCCTGTTCGCGCCGCGCGACCAGGCTGGCCGGTCCGATCCGCTGCGGGAGCTCGGAGCGCTGCGAAGCGGCCGCGTCTGGATCACGCTGGCGATCGGCGCCATCGGATTCGGCGGCATGTTCGCAGTCTACACCTATCTGGCGACGACGCTGATCGAGGTGACCAAGGTCAGCCCCGCGCTCATACCGCTTTTTCTGGCCGTGTTCGGCATCGGCGCCACGCTCGGCAATCTGGTCATACCGCGCTTTGCCGACCGTGCGCTGATGCCGACGGCGGGCGGCATCCTGCTGTTCTCGGCGGTCGCGCTGCTGGTGTTTCCGCTTGCCGCCGGCAATCCCTGGGCGCTGGCGGCAGACGTCTTCGCCATCGGCGCCGGCGTCTCGCTCGGAGCCATCCTCCAGACGCGGCTGATGGACGTCGCCGGAGACGCGCAGGCGCTCGCCGCCGCACTCAACCATTCGGCGTTCAACACCGCCAATGCGCTCGGCCCGTTCCTCGGCGGCCTCGCCATCCGCGAGGGGCTGGGGTGGACCTCCACAGGTCCCGTCGGTGCCGCGCTGGCGATGCTTGGTTTCCTGATCTGGATCGTCGCCTATCGGGACGCCAAGTCTGTTGAAGCCAAGTCTGCTGAAGCCAAGTCTGTTGAAGCCAGGTCTGCTCCGGGCGATGTCAGCTCAGGAAAAAGCGCGGCCCCACCGGGGAATCCTCCGGTGAGACGGGCACCGCCGCTGGCGCCGGATGATCGAAGCCGTTCGGATGCTGCCCGAGATCCGGTGGCTTGAGGACGCCTCCTTAACCAGCCAGCGTCACGATCAACGGTCCGCTTCGAGTTGCGATCACGGTGTGCTCGTATTGAACGGTCGGCGCCTCGGGGCTGCTGTAGAGCGTCCACGGATCAACGCCATCCTGTGCCCATTCGGCGCCAAGGGACAGGAACGGCTCGACGGTGAACACCAGGCCTTCGCTCATGATGCGGCGTTCGGAGCGGTCGGGCCATGTTGCGATCTCCGTCGGCTCCTCATGGAGCGACAGGCCGACGCCGTGACTGGCAAGGTTCCTGACCAGGCTGTAACCGTTCTTCCGCGCAAAGGTCCCGATGGCCTGACCGATACCGGCAATCGATTTGCCGGCTCCGACCTGCTGCAGGCCCGTCCACATCGCGCGCCGGCCATCCCTGCAAAGACGTTCGACGGCGCGGGTTGCGGGCGGAACGGCGAACGACGCTCCCGTGTCCGCAAAGAAGCCGTTCTTCTCGGCTGACACGTCAATGTTCACGAGGTCCCCGCGCGCGATCCGCCGATCGCCCGGGATGCCATGAGCGATCTCCTCGTTCACGCTGATGCAGGTCGCCCCGGGAAAGTCGTAGGCCAGCTCCGGAGCCGAACGTGCGCCCGCAGCCTCCAGCAGTGTTCGCCCGATCCGGTCGAGCTCGGAGGTGGTCATGCCCGGCTCGAGCGCCTTCCCCATTGCCTCCAGGATATTGGCGACGATGCGCCCGATCTCTTTCAGGCGCGCGAGGTCCTCGTCATCCGAGATTGTCATGTCATGCTCTTCCGAAAGCCGGGACATAGCCCTTGGGAAGGCGGCTTGCAAACGGAAGAGATCGCTTCCAAGCCGCGTTCAGATCTCGTCGAGCAAGATGCGGACTTTAGCAGCCAGGTCTTCGATAGCGAAGGGCTTTGGAAGCAGATGCTTGCCGGCATCGAGCACGCCATTGTGAACGATTGCATTGCGCGTGTAGCCGGTGGTGAACAGCACTTTCAGCGCCGGGTATCGTCTCGACAGCTCGGCCGCAAGCTCGGCGCCGGTCATGTCGGGCATGACGACATCCGTGAACAGCAGATCCGGAACGAAACCATTTTCGATCGTCCTGATCGCCTCTCTGGCACTGGCTGCCTCGATGACGACGTAGCCGAGTTCGCGCAGGCTTTCGGAAGACATGCTGCGGACGCGCTCGTCGTCTTCCACGACGAGAATGGTTTCGTTCTGATGGCTCGCACCGGCGGGTATCTCTTGCTGCGACAGGTCCGAGCCCGCCTCCTCGCCGGCGAAGCGTGAAAGATAGATCTTCACGGTCGTGCCAACGTCGACTTCCGAGCCAATTTTGACATGGCCGCCCGACTGCCGCACGAAACCGTAGACCTGACTGAGGCCGAGGCCGGTGCCCTTGCCCACGACCTTGGTCGTGAAAAACGGATCGAACACCTTGCCGAGCACATCGGCCGGAATTCCCGTGCCGTTGTCCGTCACGGCCACCAGAACGTACTGCCCGGGTGCGAGTGCATACTCGCGCGCATACTTTCGATCGATCGAGGCGTTGCTGGTTTCTATCGTCAGCCTGCCCCCCTTTGGCATGGCATCGCGCGCATTGACCGCGAGATTGATCACGGCGCTTTCCAGCTGGGCCGGGTCTACCTTGACCCGCCAGAGGCCAGCCGCCAGCACCGTCTCGAGGCGGATAAGCTCGCCGAGTGACCGCTCGAGCAACTCGCTCATCCCGCCGACCATCTTGTTGATGTCCACGACCTCAGGCGCGAGAGGCTGTTGGCGCGAGAACGCGAGCAGCCTCTGCGTCAACGTGGCTGCGCGATTTGCACCGTCGATCGCGCCCTCGATGAAGCGGTCTATGCTGACCTCTCCCCTGCCGAGCCGCCGCTTGGCAAGGTTCAAGCTGCCGAGGATCACGGCCAGCATATTGTTGAAGTCGTGGGCAATACCTCCGGTCAATTGCCCGACGGCTTCCATCTTCTGGGATTGCCGCAACTGCTCTTCGGCTTTCATGCGCTCGGCGATTTCGTCGGCAACACGTTGCTCCAATCCCGCATTGAGCGCCTCGAGCCGGGTCAAGAGCTGGGCGTTGTCGATAGCGGTGGCGGCATGGCCGGCAATACCAAGCAAGGCGGCCTCATGCTCGGCCTGGAATTTACCCGTCTCGGCGTGGCCGAAGAAAAGTCCGCCGAGGACTTCGCCGGTTCGCGAGATCACGGGGACCGCCAGGTAGGATCGGACCGGAAGATGGCCCTCGGGCATGCCTTTCCGCGGCACGTTCTTGCCATAGCGGGGGTCCTGCAGGATGTCGTCGGACCTCACCACGCCAGAGCCCTCAAAGGTCGGGCCAAAGACCGCGGTGTTGCGGGGCATCGGAAAGTTTTCAAACGCAGATCGCGGCGCACCCGACAGCGAATACAACACGTAGCTGCCGCCATCCGGCGCCAGAACGTTGTAGAAAAAGGCGCCGAATTGAGCACCCGTGAGGCCGACGCCGGCATCCGTCACGATCTGGACGATTGTCTCGAGGCCGCGTTCGCGAGAGACCGAAGCCCCGGTATCATTCAGTATTCTGAGATGACGCTCGGTTTTCTTTTGCGCGGTGATATCCAGAACCGTCCCGATGAACCGAACAGCCTGGCCGTTGGCAAAGATGGCTTGACCGGTCGCGGCGATCCAGCGTTCGACGCCGTCCTCGATGCCGATGGTTCGGTATTCCATATTGTAATGTGCCGGCGCGTGCGGCGTCAGCGCTGCGGACACGGCCTCGTGGGCGCGCTGCCTGTCTTCGGGATGAAGGCCCTTCAGGAACGACCCTTCATAGCTGACTTCGGCGTCCGGCGGTAAACCGAACACCTCCTTGCAGCGGCTGTCCCATCGAAGAACGTTGTTGACCGGGTCGTAGTCCCAGGTGCCGATACCAGCGGCGTTGTTCGCAAGCGTCAGTCGTTCGGCAGCCTCCCGCGCGGCCTGCTCCGATCGGACGCGCTCGATGTGAGCCCACGACCGCTCGGTCACCTCGGTGAGCAAGGCGAGTTCCCGCGGCGTCCACTGGTGCGGGCCCCGGTGATGAATCGCCATCAGGGCGGTCAGGCGCCCTTCTTTCACCAAGGGCATGCAAATCGTCGAGCCTATCCCGATGTTCTGGAAAGTGGCGGCTTCCTCAGGCGCAAGCTCCTTCAAATTATCGTTGATGATAAGGGGCCTGCCGGCGCCGAGCTCTCGCACCGCCTTCTTGCCGAAGTCAGCCAGACTGTAGTGCCCGAGGATATGCACCGCGCCCGGCGCCGCCCAATCCCCGCGGATGGTGAAGCCGTCCTGGTCGGGATCCATATCGGCATAGGCGCAGCTCGATACGTCGAGATGCTCGCCGACCATTTTGGTCGTGACCGCCATCACGCTGTCGGCATCGCGAGTCCTGGCCGTCTCCTTGTTGAGTGCGTCCAGGAAAAGTAGCCGGGCTTCGTTCTCCCGGACGGCCGTCTCCGCACGTCGGCGCTCTACGGCCGTGCGCGTGCGCTCGGCAACATCGCGGATAAGCTCCAGCTCTTCGGGGCTCCATTCGCGCGGCCTGGCATTGTTCAGATACAGCAGCGCCACCACCCCGTCGGGTTCGGAGATCGGCATGTTGACGAGCGCGCGCGCAGAGATCGCCTCGAGAGCCTCGGCACGATCGCCGACGCGAGGGTCTTTTTCCGCATCGGCACAGATGACGGTCTCGCCCCGCTTGAGATCTTCGATGTAGCTGCCATAGTCGCGGAAGCGCAGCACGCCTGCGAGGCTCAGGATGCCCGGTGCGTTCCAGTCGCGGACAATGGTGATGGTCTCGGCTGAGGTGTCGACCGTGCCGTAGCCTGCCCTGCTGACGTTCAGGCTGCGGCCAAGCAGCTCTGCCGCGGCATAGGCGAGATCGTCCGGATTGTTGATCTCTCGGATGTAGTCGCCGAGCGTGGCTAAGACGGAATTGCGATCGGCCGAGCGGACCCCGGTCGCTGTCGTCATTGGTCTTCCCCTGCCACTTTCCTGGCTCCACGATGAGCCAGTGTTTGATCGTCCCGCTGCTGCTCGCTTCGACCGTGAGCCCGCCTGACCCTGTGAGTGATGCAGGCAGGTGGCACAAATTGTCTGCGCGATAACCGCATGATGGCATTTAGGTTCCCGTCATCACCGTCCCCTGGAAGCCTGGCCATCGACCCGGACTTCCACCAGGTCGGTCCAGCTGCCGCCAGGCGGCTCCAAGCCCCACGCCCACCCTACACCGGCGTATAGATCACGAGCTTCAGCGCCGGATCGTCGTTGGCCTGAAAGCTCGTGTGCTCGAACCGGAGCACGCCCTTGGTCGGATGGTTCATGGTCTTGAGGCCCGCGGCAGTGCTGCGGATCTCGTGCGCTTCCCACCATTTGACGAATTCCGGACTGCCCTGGCGCAGCCGCGTCAGCAATTCCGTAAAGGCGGGATCGCCGGCCCAGACGTCGTGAGTGGCGCGAAACATCGCGACCATGCTCTTGGCGACGTCGCTCCAGCCCGCGCCGTAGAACTTTCGCGTCTGCTTGTTCGTCAGCACCAGCAGCAGCGTGTTGCGGTCCTGCTCGGGCAATTGTCCGAACCCAAAGATCTCCTCGGCCGCCGCGTTCCAGGCCAGCACGTCCCAGCGCCGCCCCGTGATGTAGGCCGGCTGCTTCAGGCTTTCGATCATCCGCCGAATTGGCGGCGGCACGATCTCGCGCGTGAACGCGCGCCTGTCGCCGTCGCGGGCCAGTGCCTTGAGATGGGCGTGCTCGGTCTTGCTGAGGCGTAGCGCACGCGCCAGCGCGTCGATGGTGGTGACCGAGGGGCTGACGGTGCGCCCCTGCTCGAGGCGGATGTACCAGTCGACGCCGATGCCGGCGAGCTGCGCCACCTCCTCGCGGCGCAGGCCCGCGGTGCGGCGCCGCCGGCCGGCAGGAAGCCCGACCGTCTTCGGCGACAGCTTTTCGCGGCGGGACCTGAGAAAGTCGCCGAATTCGACGCGGCGTGGGTCGGCCATGGTGACGTGCCTCGATGGAGGGCCTAGGGAATACTAGGATAATACCAGGCCTTCCTGGGCCTGGGAAGGCGGTGCATATGGGCATCACCCGAATATGAGGTGACCACCATGAAAGCCGCCGTACTCAAATCCCTGGGATCTCCGCTCGTCATCGAGAATGCACCCGAACCGGTGCTCGGGACCGGCGAGGTCATCGTGGACGTCATCGCAACGCGGGTGCTGTCCTACATGAACGAGGTCTTCAGCGGCGAGCGGAACTATGCGCTCGAGCTGCCGATCATCCCGGGACCTGGCGGCATCGGCCGGGTGCGCGCCATCGGCCCGGACGCGACGAAGCTCAGCGTCGGCGACTGGGTGTTCTGCGACCCGACGGTGCGTTCGCGCGATGATGTCGTTTCGCCCGACATCGCCCTGCAAGGCCTCACGGCCGCCGGTGCGGGCGGCATGCGCCTGCAACAGCATTTTCGCCACGGCTCGTTTGCCGAGCAGATGCGGGTGCCGACGGAGAACGTCAAGCGGCTCGGCACGATCACGCCGGAGGACGCCACGCGATGGTGCGCGCTGGGGACGCTGCTGGTGCCCTATGGCGGCTTTCTCGCCGCCAACCTTCAGCCCGGCGAGACCGTGCTGGTGAGCGGCGCCACCGGCAATTTCGGCAGCGCCGCCGTCTCGGTCGCGCTCGCGATGGGCGCGGCCTGTGTGGTCGCACCCGGCCGCAACGACGAAATTTTGGCCGACCTCGTCCGGCGTTTTGGTGACCGCGTGAAGCCGGTCAAACTCACCGGCAACGAAGACGACGACCGTGAGCGCATGAAGCGAACGGCGCCCGGACCGATCGACTGCGTGCTCGACATCATGCCGCCCTCGGTGAGCACGAATGTGGTGCGCGCGGCGATCATGACGGTGCGCGCTTACGGCCGCGTCGTGCTGATGGGTGGCGTCGGCATGGCCGGCGGCACTGGCCTCGAGCTGCCTTACCCCTGGATCATGCGCAACTGCATCAGCATCCACGGCGTCTGGATGTATCCGCCGGATGCGGCAGGCCGCCTGATCGCGCTGGTGCGCGCGGGACTGCTCAGGCTGGAGGAGTACGAAGCCACCGCGTTCGACCTCGACCACGCCAACGAGGCGGTAGCCCATGCCGCCGCCAATGGCGGGCCGTTCAAATTGACGGTGATCCGGCCCTGAGCGCCCCGGGCGTGCGGCCGCCCATTTTTTTCGTCAGCCCGGCCAAGCACTTGGCTACTGTGCATGGGGTTGTTTTCGCGGTTTTATTCGAGCTCGATCACCTGGCCGTTCGACAGCGACACGCGGCGGTCCATGCGGCCGGCGAGCTCCATGTTGTGGGTCGCGATCAGCATGGAGACCTTGGTCGCCTTCACGAGCTGCATCAGGGCCTGGAAAACGTGGTCCGCGGTGTGCGGATCGAGATTGCCGGTCGGCTCGTCCGCAAACAGCACCCGCGGAGCATTGGCCACCGCGCGCGCGATCGCGACGCGCTGCTGCTCGCCGCCCGACAGCTCGGACGGACGGTGCGTGATGCGCTCGCCGAGGCCGAGATAGCCAAGGATCTCCTTGGCGCGCTTGACGCTCTCGGATTTCTTGAGGCCGCGGATCATCTGCGGCAGCATGACGTTCTCCAGCGCCGAGAACTCCGGCAGCAGCCGGTGCGACTGGTAGACGAAGCCGATATCGGTGCGGCGAAGCTGGGTGCGCTCGATGTCCGGCAGTTGCGAGGTCGGCGCGCCATTGACGTAGACCTCGCCGGAATCGGGCGCTTCCAACAGACCCGCAATGTGCAGCAGCGTCGATTTACCCGAGCCGGACGGCGCCACCAGCGCGACGGACTGGCCCGCCCACAGCGCGAGCTTGGCGCCGTCGAGGATCGTCAGCGGCACCTCGCCCTGCAAGTACTGCCGCTTTATCTCGTGGAGATAAATGACCGGCACATCTTCCGCCCCCTGCTGCTCCATCAGCCCTCACTCGTACCGCAGCGCTTCGACGGGATCGAGGCGCGCGGCGCGCCAGGACGGATACAGCGTCGCCAGGAACGACAGCGTCAGCGCCATGATGACGACGGCCGAGGTCTCGCCGATGTCGATCTCGGCGGGCAGCTTCGACAGGAAATACAGCTCTGGCGAAAACAGCTCGGTGCTGGTCAGCCAGGACAGGAATTGCCGGATCGATTCGATGTTGAGGCAGATCACCAGCCCGACGATGAAGCCGACCATCGTACCCACCACGCCGATCGAGGCGCCCGTGATCAGGAAGATGCGCATGATCGAACCTTGCGAGGCTCCCATCGTGCGCAGGATCGCGATGTCGCTGCCCTTGTCCTTCACCAGCATGATCAGGCCGGAAACAATGTTGAGCGCCGCGACCAGCACGATCATGGTGAGGATCAGGAACATCACGTTGCGCTCGACCTGGAGCGCGTTGAAGAAGGTCGAGTTGCGCTGGCGCCAGTCCACCAGGAACACCGGCCGGCCCGCCGCCTCCGTCACGGCCTGACGGAACGCGACGATCTGATCCGGATTGGTGGTGAAGACCTCGATCGAGGTGACGTCGTTGCTGCGGTTGAAATAGGCCTGCGCCTCCGCAAGCGGCATGAACACGAAGCCGAGATCATACTCCGACATGCCGATCTCGAACACCGCGGCGATCTTGTACGGTTTTATGCGCGGTGTCGTGCCCATCGGGGTGACCGCGCCCTTCGGCGCCACCAGGGTGATGCTGTCGCCGGCGTGCAGCGACAGCTGGTCAGCGAGGCGCCGGCCGATCGCGACCCCCTGCCCGTCGTCAAAGCCCTCGAGCGAGCCCTGCTTGATGTTCTTGGCGATCGAGGTGAGGTTGTTGAGGTCGTCGGAACGGATGCCGCGCACCAGGACGCCGGAGGCGTTCCAGGGCGATGACGCCAGCGCCTGGCCATCCACCACGGGCGCTGCGAGCCGGATGCCCTGGACCTGGCTGAGGCGGTCGGCGACGTCCTTCCAGTCCGTCAGCGGCGATTCCAGCGGCTGGACCAGGATGTGGCCGTTGAGCCCGAGTATCTTGTCGAGCAGCTCCTTGCGGAAGCCGTTCATGACGGCCATGACGATGATCAGCGTCGCCACGCCCAGCATGATGCCGAGGAAGGAGAACCCGGCGATGACCGAGATGAATCCCTCCTTGCGGCGCGCCCGTAAGTAACGCGCCGACAGCATCCACTCGAATGGCGCAAAAGGCGCGGTTTGAACGGTTTCGGTCATGGTCTCATCCATCGCTCGATAGTCCCATGATTCGGGGTCAAATGTGGCCGGATTGGCGGCCGCGATCTCGGGCGATGAACAATATTCAGCCGACCCAGCCTTATCAGCCCACAAGTCTTGCGACCGCGTCCGCAGGCGACATGGTCTCGCGGGCGCCGTCACTTCGCCGCTTGAGCTCGACCTTGCCGTCGGCGAGCCCTTTCGGGCCGATCATGATCTGCCAGGGGATGCCGATCAGGTCGGCGGCGGCGAATTTGGCTCCGGCGCGCTGGTCGGTGTCGTCGTAGAGCACGTCCACGCCTTTGACGGACAGCTCCGCATAGAGCTTCTCGCAGGCCGCATCGACCGCGGCATCGCCCTGCTTGAGGTTGAGAATCGACACGCGGAACGGGGCAACCGCCTCCGGCCATTTGATGCCGGCATCGTCATGGCAGGCCTCGATGATGGCGCCGAGCAGGCGCGAGACGCCGACGCCGTAGGAGCCGCCGTGGATCGGCACGTCGACACCGTCGGGGCCCGCCACCAGCGCCTTCATCGCGTCGGAATACTTCGTGCCAAAATAGAAAATCTGCCCGACCTCGATACCGCGGGTGTTCACCCGCTTGTCCGCGGGCACTTCCTGCTCGAAGCGCGTGGCGTCGTGAACGTCTTCCGTCGCCGCATAGACCGAGGTCCATTGCTTGATGATCGGCGTCAAATCGCTCTCGTAGTCGACGTCCTCGCCCGGCACCGGCAGGTCGAGCACGTCGCGATTGATGAAAACGCCGGATTCGCCGGTCTCGGCGAGCACAATGAACTCGTGGCTGAGATCGCCGCCGATCGGGCCGGTCTCGGCGCGCATCGGGATCGCCTTCAGCCCCATCCGCGCGAAGGTGCGCAAATACGCCACGAACATCTTGTTGTAGGCGACGCGCGCCGCGGTCTCGTTGAGGTCGAACGAATAGGCGTCCTTCATCAGGAACTCGCGGCCGCGCATCACGCCGAAGCGCGGGCGCTGCTCGTCGCGGAATTTCCATTGAATATGATAGAGATTCAGCGGCAGGCTCTTGTAGGACTTCACATAGGCGCGGAAGATCTCGGTGATCATTTCCTCGTTGGTCGGCCCGTACAGCAGCTCGCGCTTGTGCCGGTCGGCGATGCGCAGCATCTCGGGGCCATAGGCATCGTAGCGGCCACTCTCGCGCCAGAGATCGGCGAGCTGGAGCGTCGGCATCAACAGTTCCAGCGCGCCGGAGCGGTCCTGCTCCTCGCGCACGATCTGCTCGATCTTCTTCAGGACGCGGAAGCCGAGCGGCAGCCAGGCATAGATGCCGGCGGCCTCCTGCCGGATCATGCCGGCACGCAGCATCAGCCGATGCGAGACGATCTCCGCCTCTTTCGGATTTTCCTTCAGGATGGGCAGAAAGAACCGCGACAACCGCATGGCAATACTCGAGGAATCAGTGATGGCTTGCAGTGAAACCGGATTGGGAGCCAAAACACAAGACCGGGAATGAGGAAAACCCGCTAACACAGCGGAATTCCTGTCATTTTTCCGTCGACTTCAGGTTCGGCGCGAGGTGCCGAAGAGCCGGGTTCAGGGCGCCGCCACCTCGAGTTCGTCCTCCAGCGTGATCTTCTCGAAATCGGTCACGAGCGCGTCGATCCGCACATGCCAACGGCCGGCAAAGGGCAGCTCGACCTTGCGCACGTGCCAGTAGCGGTCCGGCCCCAGCAAGGCGTTCCGCTCCATCGGCTCAATGCCGCGTTCGGGCAGGCTCAGCGTCAGCGTCACCTCCTTGGCCTCGAGAACCGCCCCCTCGCCGGTCATGAGCTGCAGGACGAAATCGTCGATACCCGCCTTGCCCGGCGAGACCAGGACCTGAAACATCGCCCTGTCGGTGTGGATATGGATCGCCAGCGGCGTCTCCGGAGCGATCGTTCGCGGCGGCGGCGTGAAGCGCCAACCGGCCACGACGGCGAAGATGCCTAGCGCGATCGCGCATTCGAGTACGATCGAGCGCTTCAGTGCCGGCGCGGCCTTGTGATCCCCCGCCAGAGCTGGAGTCAGGCGGAAGCGGTTGAGCGCGGCAAGCGCCAGCAGCACGAGGACCAGTGCAAGCTTGATCGAGAGGATCAATCCATAGCGGGTCTCGACCAATGCAGACGGCTTTTCGAGCTGGACGATGGCGAGCGCGAGGCCGGTCAATGCGAGAACGCCAACGGCCGGCGCCGCGATACGAGAAAAGCGGTTCACGACGGGCAATGTCGCGACGGGTCGCTTTGACAACAGGGCGCCCAGCGGCGCGAGGGCCCCAATCCAAAAGGCGACACTGAGGCCATGGAGAAAGATTGCGGGCCGGGTCAACAGTTCGGGCGGTGCCGTAGCAGCGTGCCCGGTCATGGCCAGCGACAAGCCGACGCCGACGAAGGCAATGATCGCCAGAGCGCGCGCGCACCACGCGCTGCCTAGCGCCAGCAATGCGAACAGCATTGCAGCGACGGCCACGAGCAAGGCCGGGCCCGCGCTGGTCCCGGATGCGACTTTCCAGGGAGCCATCGTCGCGAGAGCGGATAGCGGTAGGCCGAGGAGATCCAGCCCCAGCACACCAAGGGACACCACCGCGCTCGGGACGCCGATGGCGAGCGCCACGCACGGAATGGTTATGCCGGTCATCGACCACGCAACCCAGCGTGCAAAGAAAACGCCGCCGACGCCGACGAACAGGCCAAGATAGAGACCGACTCGCGCCAGCCAGATCAGCACGTTCAATCCGCCATCGGCGTTTGCGGGAGGTTGCGTCCCCGTCGGCGTGCCGATCGAGAAGACCACCGATCCAGCGATGGGATGGCCATCCTGCGAGATCACGCGATAGCTGACGACGGCCGTGCCTTGCGGCAGGTCCGCCGGCATCGCGACCGAGATGGTCGCGCCCGATGCGTCGACGCGCACGTCATCCCGCGCCGTGCCCGCGCCGTCGATCAGCCGGATCGCGCCCGGCGTCACCGTCTCGTTGAAGCGCAACTCCACCATCTTCGGCGCGCTCGCGAGCATGCTGCCGCTCGCCGGCTCGACCGCGACGAGCGCCGCGTGCGCCGCGGCGCCGGTCGCGAAGCCGACAACGAGGAGCAGCGTCGCGAGCGCGGCGAGCAGGCGCATCAGGGTTTCGGCAGGAGTTTCACGCCCGGAGCCGGCGATTTGCTCTCATGCGAATGCCCTGCGCCCTCCGCGGGGATCTCGATCCAGCGACTGACGCCGGTCTCGCATTCCTGGACGACGGGGAAGTACAGGATCGTGTTCGGCTTGAGCGTGTCGGTCAGGGCCGTGTGCATGACGAACTCGTCATAGTTCTTGTCCGGCAGCTTGCCGCCAGACCAAGTCACCTCCTTGACGCCGGAGGAGAGCTTGTTGCCGTGATAGTCGTATTCGCTGGCGTATTTGCCCTCGACCACGTCAACACTCCAGCCCGCCTTCGGCATCGGCTTTACCGCGATGACGCCTTCAGGAATCTGCACCCGGATTTTCACCGTGGGCGAGCCCGCGCAACCGTGCGGGACGGCGAAAACGGCTTTGTACGATCCCCCCACTGTCGCCTGCTTGCCTTCGAGGAAGACGTGCGCAGTCGCTGGCGTTGCCGCAAATACGCCCAGAAAGATCAGCCAGGTTCGCTTCGACATATTGGGTCTCCCGAAGGTCCAGATCACGCGCGTCACATCTTCATTCCCGAATGATCAGGCATTTTCTTCATCATGTGCCCGCCCTCGCCGGGCGCCTGCGCGCCGACCCCCTGGACGTCGAGAGAGACGGCGACCTTGCCGGCCTTCTCGAACTGAAGCGTCACCGGCACCTTGTCGCCCTGCTTGAAGGGGCCCTTCAGTTCCTGGAGCATCAGGTGGTAGCCGCCGGGGGCGAACTTCACCGTCTTGCCGGGATCGATCACGAGCCCCTTGTCGAGCAGGCGCATCTTCATCACGCCATTGTCCATCGCCATCTCGTGGACCTCAGCCTTCCCCGCGATATCGGCGGAAACGCTGACCAGCTTGTCTGCCACTGTGCCCTTGTTCTCGATGGTCAGATAGCCGCCGGCCACCTTGGCTCCGCCTGGTGTCGCCCGGCTCCACGCCTGCGAGATGACG
This sequence comes from Bradyrhizobium sp. 44, assembly GCF_023073095.1. Lineage (NCBI taxonomy): Bacteria > Pseudomonadati > Pseudomonadota > Alphaproteobacteria > Hyphomicrobiales > Nitrobacteraceae > Bradyrhizobium > Bradyrhizobium sp. 44. The sequence continues at coordinate 257,124 of NZ_JADPIY010000020.1, read as the reverse complement.
AGATCGCCGGCCTTGATGTCCTCGGCCTGCGCGACGGCACAGGCGGTCAGCAACAGTGAAATTGCAAGGAGAGTTCGTCCGATAGTCTTCATGTTGATTGCCTCTTTCACGATTGATCGGGCCGAGAATGGCCCTGCATTCTTCCGCGACGATCTTCCGCCGCCACCCGCATCGGCATTCGGAATGCCGGCCTGCCGCGGAGCCGAATATAGACCCAAGCGCCATTTGCACGTCACCATCGATACCTCATTCCAGCATACACTGCCCGTCCCGTGCCCGGCTCAAACAATGCTGACGTCGCCGTCGCTCGATCGATGATGCTCGCGCTGGCTATGTAGGTTTTGTTGGTGAGATTGCGCCCCTCGATGTAGGCAGACATCGGGCCACCATTGTCGAAGCCGGCTTTCAATCCCAACAGGGCGTAAGGCTCTGACGTCAGCGTGTTCATGCTGTCGACGAAGTAGGCCTGTGGCACCCATTCGACGTTGGGTCCAACATAGAACCCGGTAGGGTGTTTGTAGAGAAGCTCCGCGCGCAGGTAGTGATTTGGAGCTCCCGGCAATCGATTGTTTCCGAAGGTCGGATCTTTGTCGAAGCGGAAGTCGTTGAAGGAATAAGCCAGATTCAGCCAGATCTTGTCCGGAGCCGGGCCGTTGACGAAGATGTCACGAAAGATTGCTGCGCCCGCGCCGGCCTCGATGCCTTGATGGATGGTGCGGTCGGCGTTGGTCACATTGCAATTGCCGAAAGTACTATAGAGGCATTGCAATTCGTCGCGAATGTTGGCCCGGTAGGCCGTCAGTTCCCAGGCATAATCAGATCGCTTCATGCGAGTCCCGATTTCGTACGTGGTGGCAATCTGCGGGCGGATGCTGGTGAACGGGATCGTCGGAATGCCGAGACCGATCGCGCTTTCGCCAAAGCTCGGCACCTCGGCACTCCGCGAGACATTGGCGAAGGCTTGCCAGGCCGGATCGATTTGCCACAACAGACCGCCTTTCGGTGACCAGAGATTAAAGCGCGTCGCCCCCGATTGATCCCCGTCGCTGAGGAAACGATCCTGCCGATTGCGGGTCGCGTACAGAAATTGCGTGCCGCCGATCAGCGCAAGATTTGGAAGGACGTAGAAGCTGTCTTCAACGTAGGCGGAGGTATTCTCCGACCGATCGATCGAGGAAGAAAGCAGTGCACCCTTCTGCCCGCCAATGTTGGCGAACTGCTGGTTGTCGATGCTGCCGTTCAGCACATTGACGCCTGCGACCAACTTGTTGCGGAAGCCGCCAATGGTACGGTCATCCGTGATCTTCGCGAATCCGCCGTAGTCCTTGTAACGGTAGTCCAGCCACTGGAAAATCGGGTGCATCAAATGCCGATCGACGCCAAAGGCGCCGAATTCGACTTTGGTGTCATCGAAACGAACGGTGGTTTTGTTGGCGAGCCTGACAGTATCGATGTTGCGCTGCTGATCCATCGCAACATTCGCGGGTGCAGCAGCTTCCGGATCGGTCAAAGCGGACGTTTTGGTCACGGTACCCGGAATTCGCTGCCGCACTTCGTTGGCATTGAGGTAGAACCGTGTCTCGACATCCGGGGAGAACTGATACCCAACATTGCCGCTCAAGCGGTTGCTCGAGCCGAAGCTGTGATCGCGAAATCCGTCTGCGGCCTGCGTGGAAGCGGTCACGAACCCGTCCCACGGCCCGTTGACGCCGCCTGCGTTCGCCTGAAGTCGTTTGTAGCCAAATCCTCCGACATCGAAGGACACACCATTCGGAAACGAGTCGCGGCCGGTCGGGGTCACGAAGTTGATCGCGCCTCCCAGCGAATTGGCGCCGAACTGAAGCGCGTTGCCGCCCTTGAAGACTTCGACATATTTGTAGGCGCTCGGATCGATCTCCTGGAAATCGCCATAGCCATCCGCAGTGTTGATCGGAATGCCGTCCATATAGAGCTGCACACCGCGCAGATGAAAATTGCGCGACAGGCCGGACCCGCGAATCGAAAGGCGGGTGTCGTCGCCCCATTTGGGCTGGGCGTACACGCCGGGCACGTAATCCAGAACATCCTTGATCGTGTTGGACGGCGTCGAGTTCCTGTACGCCTCGGCCGACACGAGCGCCACGCCGCCCGGAGTCTGGTTAATCTCCGCCAGCGCTTGTTGCGCCGTCAGAACCGTCAGGGCACCCGGAGCCCCGGCACTCTGTTCTCTCGCGGTTTGCTGCGGTGATGGGGTCGTTCGCGGGCTTCGCGTGACGCGCGCCGATCGCGCCGTATTGCGTGGCGGTCGGACCCCCGACGCGCGATTCTGCTGAGGCGCCTCGACGGTGATTGGCGGCAGCACTGCGCTGCTGCTTTGGGCAAAGGCGCCGCTCGACGATGCAAGCAGCGCGGCCTGAATGGCAACGACGCTCACACCACGGCGGGCATGACAACGTAACATGGGGCATTCCTGACGCCGGGCGTTCTCTCCGGCCATTCGACAGCATCAATCGCCTGCGGCGGACCGCGGCAATCACGAGAGTCGTCAGGAAAATTGAGGCGGTGCGCGCGCCTGCGCGTTTGTGCCTTTATGGGCCGCGCCGGCGGATGCCTCCGCCGCGTGCCACACCACGCGCTCGGCGTGGCGGAAGGGCACGGAAAGCGCGGCGTGCGGCGGCGAATCGAGCGACGCGCCCACCTGCGCCAGGCAACAGAGGGCGCATGCACCGGCATGTGCGACCGGCGTACCCGCCGGATCGTTCAGGCCGCCTTGCTCGCCTGCGCTGTGGCAGATGACGGCGGCGGACAACGGATCGGCCACGGCTTGGCCGGCCGCCAGACAGGCGGCAATCGGCGCCAGCACCTGCATCACCAGGGCGAGCAGGACCAGAGGTAGGAATTTTTGCAGCCGTGCGCGCATCCGCCGAACCATTCGTTCGTCTACCAACTAAACACCGGCGGATGGCCAAGTCGAGCCCGGTTCCGCCGCCTCCTTAATCCAGCGCAAATTTTCCGGAAAACTGTGGTCCGGCCGCGCGCGGAAGGGAACCTCCGGCATTTGAGGCAGTCGAGCACGCGGCCCCATCTACGGATTTCTTATATTTGTCATATGCTTACAGAGCCAAACGCCCGATCATTTCGTCAATTGCTCGAATTTTGAACATTCGTTGCCGAAAATGATGACAAGTGAGAAAAGTTGATCTAGCATCCTCTTGCTCAGGCTGGCCGCGAGGTCGAAGTCTGGTGGTCCAAGTCTCGGGAGGAGCCCCTGACGCGCAAAATGCAGCGTCGCCCCGCCAATCAAGATCAAATCTTAGAATCGGGGATAATAGGGTCGACACAATTTTCGAGCGGGGCTAGGGCCCCGCTCTTTTTTTGTCTGCGGGGCTAAAGTACCGATGAATGCTTCTCCCAATCCGATCGAACAGAGCTTTGAACTTGCAGCCTCGCGCTGCACCGATCTCACGCCAGACGTCTATCAGCGGCTGTTCGAACAGCATCCCGAAACACGGGCGATGTTCCGCACGCAAGGCAGCGAACTCGTGATGGGATCGATGCTGGCTCTCACGATCGAGGCGATTCTCGACTTCGCCGGTGATCGCCGCGGGCAATTCCGGCTGATCACGTGCGAGGTCGTATCGCACGATGGCTACGGCACGCCGCGCGAGCTGTTCATCGCCTTCTTCGCCGTCGTCAGGGACACGCTGCGCGATCTCCTCCGCGAGGAATGGTCGCCGGACATCGCGCAGGCCTGGGACCAACTGCTCATCGAGATCGACGCGTTCGCGGGTGTCCCGGCCTGACGCTTTGCGCTGCACCAACACGGGCTCGCGGCGACCCGCCGTTGATTGCGGATTGAGTGGCACCAACTCTTGTGAGACACTTTCGGACATCGGTCGCGCAATCAATGACGCGCCGAGATAAAATTGTATGGGAGCGAGCGATGTCCGGGACGAAAGATTTCTCGACGACGAGGCGCGATCTTCTTCAGGCGGCAGCAACCGCCGGCGCCGCGACTGCCATCCTCGGCAGCATGGGCATAAACCCCGCCCTTGCAGCCGAAGTCGGACGAAGCGAGAAGCCGCTGAAGGCGGCGTTCTCCAACGCAGGCCTCCAGGCGACCTGGTGCGCGCAGGGCAAGCAGGCCGCGGAATTCTGGGGCAAGCTGTTCAACGTCGAGGTCACCTGGTTCGACGGCCAGCTCGATGCGGTGAAGCAGCGCGCGGCGATCGACAACATGGCCTCGCAGAAATGGGACTTCGTCGCGATCCAGGCCTTTGGCATCGGCACCCTCACCCAGCCGGTGCAGAAGATGATCGACGCCGGCACGCCCGTGATCGACATGGACACGCTGATCGCGCCGCTGGACCAGATCAACGTCCACTCCTTCCTCGCCCCCGACAACGAGTTCATGGGCGCCTCAGTGACGCAGGCGCTGTGCAACGCCATGGGCGGCAAGGGCAAGATCATCATGACGCAAGGAGCCCTCGGCCACACCGGCGCGCAGGGCCGCGCCAAGGGCTTCAACAATGTCGTGAAGCAATTCCCCGGGGTCGAGGTGCTCGACACCCAGCCGGCCGACTGGGATGTGTCGAAGACCGCGCGTCTCTGGGAAACCTACCTGACCAAGTATCCGCAGATCGACGCGGCGTTCTTCCACAATGACGACATGGCCCTCGCCGCCGCCAACATCATGAAGGCGGGGGGCCGCACCAACATCCTGATCGGCGGCGTGGACGCGATGCCGCCGGCGATCCAGGCCGTCAGCGAAGGCCGCATGTTCGCCACCGTTCGCAATCCGTCCTGCCGGATTCATGGCGGCGCCATCATCGCGGGCGTTTCCGCCGTGGTCGGCGGCGAAAAGAGCGGACAGGGCATTCCCAAGAACGTCGTCACCGACGGTCCTGTCGTGACCAAGGCCAACGCCGCCGGGATGCAGTGGATGCAGGATCACTTCCTGATCTGAGCCTCCATGCGAGAGGATCGTTCGCCTATCCTGGAACTGCAGGGCATCACGAAGAGCTTCGGCGGCGTCGAGGCGCTTCGTGGTGTCGACTTTGCGCTTCTCCCCGGCGAGATCCATGGTCTCGTCGGCGAGAACGGCGCGGGAAAAAGCACGCTGATGAAGATCATCGCCGGCGTGCACACCGAATTCTCCGGCCGCTTCCTGATCGACGGACAGGAGACGCATTTCCGCTCGGCCCGCGACGCCCACAGCGCCGGCATCGCCATGGTGCACCAGGAGCTGTCCGTCGCGCCCGACCTCACGGTCGCCGAGAACGTGTTCCTGGGCAACCAGCCGACCAACCAGCTCGGTCTGGTGCAGTGGCGGCGGATGGCGCGCGAGGCGGGCGAGCAGCTCGCCCGCTTCGGCATCGACGTCGATCCGATGAGCAGGCTCGGCGATCTCCCGATCGGGCTGCAGCAGCTGATCGAGATCGCGCGCGTGCTGTTCTCCGGCGCGCGCATCGTCATCCTGGACGAACCGACCTCCGCCCTCTCCCCACCCGAAGTCGAGCGACTGTTCGCGACGCTGCGGCGGCTGCGCGAGGAAGGCACGGCGATCGTCTTCATCTCGCATTTCATCGAGGACATCTTGCGCGTCTCCGACACGGTGACCGTGTTCCGCAACGGACGGAAGGTCGCGGAGACGGCAAGTGCCGCCACCAGCAAGGGCGCGCTGATCGAGGCCATGATCGGCCGCGGCGGCGAAGCGCTCGAGCACAGCTATAGCGACGATCTGATGCTGCCGCAGCCGAACGACAGCTCGGTGGTCCTGAAGGTCGACCAGCTGTCGCTGGCCCGCAGCCTGAAGGACATCTCCTTCGAGGCCCGTGCCGGCGAAGTGCTCGGCATCTACGGCTTCATGGGCTGCGGCCAGCAGGAGCTGTCGCGCATCTTGTTCGGCAAGCTGAAGCCGGACGGCGGCACGCTCGCGGTCGAGGGCAAGCCCAAGACGTTTGCCAGCACGGCAGCGGCGCGGCGCGCCGGCGTGGCGCTGGTGCCGGAGAGCCGGCGCGCAATGCTGTTTCACCAGGAGCCGGTTTACAAGAACATCTCGATCAGCATTCTCGATCGCATCTCGGCGTTGCTGCTCAAGCCGGCGCAGGAGCGCGACATCGCAAAGCGCCAGGTCGAGCAGCTCCAGATCAGGCCGCCGGTGGTCGGGCTCGATCTCGGCATGCTCTCCGGCGGCAATCAGCAGAAGGTCGCGCTGGCGAAATGGCTGACCTATCCGCCCAAACTCCTGGTGCTGTGCGAACCGACCCGCGGCATGGATGTCGGTGCCAAGAACGACGTCATCAACATCGTCCGCGATCTCCGCGCCAAAGGGCTTGCGATCATCGTGCTCTCGACCGAGCCGGAAACGGTGCTGTCGCTGGCCGACCGCATCCTCGTGCTCAAGCGCGGCGCATTGGTGCGCGAATTCAAGAACGAGCCGGTCAGCAAGGACCGCCTGCTGGAAGCGGCGTGACGGAGAAGCACCATGGCGAGCAGTGACACGGCTTTCGCGGCGGGGCAGCGGGCGCGAGGGCTTGCGCCGTTCCTGCGCTCGCAGATGCGCAACATCGCCCCGTTCCTGACGCTGATCTTTCTGTCCGGCTTCTTTGCGCTGGCCAGTCCCTCCTTCGCGACGCTGGACAATCTCGGCAACATCCTGACCCAGGTCTCGGTCACGGGAATCATCGCCGTCGGCCTCACCTTCGTGATTCTCTGCGCGGAGATCGACCTCTCGATTGCCAGCATCGCCAACGTCACCGGCATCGCGGTCGCCTACTTCACGCTCCAGGAATCCTACGTCAACATTCCCAACATTCCCCTGCCCGGCGCTGCAGCGATCCTGCTGGCCATTTTGCTTTGCGCATTGCTCGGCCTCGTCAATGCGCTGGGGCTGACCGTGATCGGCATCCCCTCCTTCATCATGACCCTGGCGATGATGCAGATCGCTGCCGGCATCTCGGCGCTGCTGGTGCGCGGCCAGATCGCCTACAAGGTGCCCGGCGTGATCATCACGCTCGGCTCCGGATCGATCGGCGGCATCCCATGGATCGTCATCGTCGCCGCGATCATGCTGCTCTTAGGACATCTGGTGCTGACCTACACGCGCTTTGGCCGCTACGTCTACATGGTCGGCGGCAACCGCGAGGCGGCCGAATATTCCGGCCTCAACGTCAAGCTCATCCTCGGCGCCGTCATGGTGATCTCGGCCGTGTGCTCCGGTATGGGCGGCATGCTCGGTGTGGCGCATTTCGGCAGCGCGCAGCAGAACGAGTTCGATACCTATCTGCTCGACTCCATCGCCGCCGTCGTGGTCGGCGGCACCAGCCTGTTCGGCGGTCGCGGCGGCATCGGCAACACCATCGTCGGGCTCTTCGTCCTCGGTGTCCTCAATAACGGCCTCGACCACGTCAACATCGACAGCTTCCTGAAAATCCTGATCCGCGGCCTGATCCTGCTGGCGGCGCTGGTCATCAACGTCTATGCGCAGCGGCTGAGGGAAAAGGCGGTGGAATAGCCACCCCTCAAAACAAAAAGCGCGAAAACAACCCCATGCACAGTAGATACTGTGAGGGAATTCAACGAGTTATAAAATCCGAAATTGCGATGATGCGACCGCAGCGACGGTTTGACTCGTCGGGCAAAACAGGAGCAGGATGTCACGATGGCGCTGGCCAATTGTCTGGTCAGATCTGCCACAGGGCGCGCGGCTTTCCGAAGCGAGCTTTACGCCCGGTTCGCTGCTCCGACTACTGCCGCGCAATCCTTGATCACGACAACGACACTGATTGAGTCCGAATGTCCTGGGCGGTCTTCTGAAGCCGCACGAGATATCGTTTCTTTGCGGCCGCCTCGTTCAGCGTTCCGGAGATCAGATTGATGCTGATCGCCGCAACGACGCTGCCGCCCTGATCGCGAATTGGAACGGCCATGCCGCAAATCGCCGGATCCAGCTCGCCATCGACCCAGGCGTATCCCCGCCCCTCCGTCAGTTGCAGTTCCTGAGCCAGGCGTTTGGGATCGATGATGGTCCGTGGCGTCACTGACTTGAGTGGCGTGGTTGCCAAATATTGGGCTTTCTGCTCCGGAGTAAGGTTGGCCAGAAGCACACGTCCCAACGAGACGAGATGCGCGGGTAGCCGGCTGCCGATCCCGAGATTGGCGGAGAGGATACGCCGCGCCGGAAGTCTCAGGGCATAGACGATATCAGTTTCATCGAGCACCGCGAGCGCGCAGGATTCGCCGATGTCGTTGCGAAGATCTTCGAGCGCACGCTGAGCATAGCCCCAAAACGGCAAGGCGTTCAGGTAGGACAAGCCCAGACCGAGAGCTCGAGGCCGCAAGCGGAAATAGCGGCCGTCGGCTTCGCAATATTTCAGCGTAACGAGGGTGGCGAGCATGCGTCGCGCCGTCGCGCGGTTGAGGCCGGCGTGGACGGCGGCCTCTGACAGCGTATGCCGCCCTGGGGACCGGCCAAGCGCCTCGATCAGGGCGAAACCTCGCTCAATCGCGCGAACGTATCCATCGCTCTCTTTTGGCAATGCCACGGCCCCCTTGCGGAGACGGACAAGCTCCGCGCATAGTGGTTCACAAAACGAATAATCTGTTCGCCTGGCGAACACTATGGGAGGGGACGCGATGACGCAAGCGCCGGCATTCGAGACCGATTTCTGGAAGGACGCCAATCTGCGCAAGGTGTGGGACGACATCGTCCCGGGTGAGCCGCGCAAGACGATCCCCTACAAGCTGACGCTGGAAGCTATCCAGCTCTACTGCCGCTCCGTCGGCGAAGATCACCCGCTCTATTTCGACGAGACCTACGCGAAGAAAACTCCTTATGGCGGGCTGATCGCACCGCCGTCGATCCACATTCTGCTGATGTTCGCCTGCACCCCCACCGACGACTGGATGCGAACGCCGGGGACCATTAATGCCGGTCAATCCTGGAGTTACAACAAGCCTGCACGGCCCGGAGACACCATCACGCTGCAGGCACGCGCACTGGACAAATTCATCAAGCGCGAGCGCCTCTTCGTCGTCCACGACAACGTCTTCTTCAACCAGCATGGCGACGTCATTTGTTCCGGCCGCGGCCAGACGATCCGCCCCGCTTGATCGCAACGGCAGACAAGGAAACATGGCATGAGCACCAGCTTCGAGAACCTCACCGTCGGCGACATGATCGACGGCCCAAAGTTCGACGTCTCGCGCGAATCCATCCGTCTGTTTTGCGACGGGTCGCTCGACTACAACCCCCTGCATCTCGACGACGATTACATGAAGAACAGTTTCGGCAAGACCAATTTCGGCGGCATCATCATGCATGGCATGAACAATTTCGGGCTGATCACCCGGATGCTGACGGATTGGGCCTATCCTGCCGGTGCCATTCAGCGGCGGCTTGAGACGCGCTGGCTCAAGCCGGTCAAGCCAGGGGACACCATCCAGCCGCTAGGCGTGGTGAAGTCGAAGCAGTCGACGCAGAAATCAAATTGGGTGCTGATCGACGTACTGGTCCGCAATCAAAGGGGCGAGCACGTCGCAGCCGGTGAAGCCATGGTCGAATTTCCGACATCCGGTTCAATCGCGGCCCGAGCCGGGTGAAAAGCCCGGCACCGGCGTCGATCTCGCCCAGCCTTTGCGACGACCATAACGAGATGAGCGCATTTCGACCGCTCGACGGGAGGACTTCATGAACCGGATGTCAAGGGTGAGAACGCTCTGGTTCGCTATCGGCCTGGTGCTGCTATCGTTGACGATCCCGCTGGGCTTGGCGTCAGCCCAGCAGTTTCCTCCGAGCCAGATCAAGATCGTCGTGCCGTTCCCGGCCGGCGGCACCACGGACATTCTGGCGCGCTTCATCGCGCAATACCTCGGTGACAGGCTCGGCGTTTCGACCATCGTGGAAAATCGCGCCGGCGCGTCAGGCACCATTGGGTCCGAGATGGTTGCGAAAGCGCCGGCCGACGGCAGCGTGTTGCTGATCGCCGCGACCCACCACGTCATCAATCCGAGCCTGTTCCGCCAGCTGCCCTATGACACGCAGGTAGCCTTCTCGCCCGTGGCCGTCGTCGCGAGCGCGCCCAACGCACTCGTGGTCACAAAGGACTTTCCGGCGAAAAACGTCGCCGAGCTCATCGCGCTGGCGAAGAAGGAGCCGGGCAAGCTTTCGTTCGGCTCCTCCGGAATCGGGGGCGCCAATCATCTGTCCGGCGAACTTTTCAAACAAATGGCGGGCGTCGACATCGTCCACATCCCCTACAAGGGAGCCGCGCCCGCGATGAACGATCTGCTTGGCGGCCATATCCCGATCATGTTCGACACGCTCCCAACCGTGCTTCCGGCCGCCTCGGCCGGCAACATTCGCGTCCTCGCCGTCACCAGCATGACGCGCGCGGCGTCGCTTCCCGACGTTCCGACGCTCGATGAAGCCGGCGTCAAAGATTTTGAAGCGACGGCGTGGTTTGGCATGTACATGCCGGCAGCGAATGGCAATCCTGCCTATGCCAGGCTGGTCGAGGTCATGAGCGAGATTCTGGCCTCCCCGGCAATTGCCGAGAAGTTCGCAACACAGGGGGTCACTCCCGGCAAATTATCGGGCGCTGAATTCACCCGCTTCGTGGATGCCGAGATCAGGAAATGGTCGGCCGTGGTCAAGCAGGCCAACGTGCCGCTCGAATAAGCGCGCGCAAGAACCACGCCTCCTTCAGCAGGCGAGCAATTCAGGGCCACCTGCATTGGAATAAGGGAGCGCGGCCTAACTCTCGGCGTTCTCATCCGGCGCAAGCCGCGAGAACCGGAAATTGCAATGGCTCGCACCGCCCGCGAGCGTCTCCGTCCTCTCCAGGTGGATGCCTCGCGCTGCGTAGGCGACGAAATCGAGCCCGCAAATATTCGGCAGGATGTCCTTGTCTCCATGGCGCGCTGCGAGCTTGCAGAAGCCGCAAGCCTTGTAGTTGATGCCGAACTCAAAACTGTCACCCGTATCGGGCTCGACGAAATCGTAGACGAAATCTTCCGGAAACTCGGTTTGATGGCTTTCGGTTGCGCTTCTTGCCGCCTGCTCGCGTAGCAGGGCCTGGTTCTCAGCCGACATGAACTGACGACCCGAGGCGAGACGTTCGGCTTCCGATACGGCGAGCAATTGCGCCTTGTAGGTTTCCCGCTCGATCTCGCCGATCACGGCCAGCGGCACGCCGTGGCGTCGCAGCACCCGGCTGATTGCCGTGAAGCCCATCAGACGCATGAAGAAATCACTCATGCGACTTGCCGCGCCGCCGACATAGGGCATCTGGGTGAGCACGATTTCGAATTCATCCATCACCTCCTGCCTGATCCCGTCGATCTCGGAAAGCTGCGCGCGCTCGCGCAACATCGCTTCGGCCAGGTCGAGCCGCTCGCGCATGGCAGCCTCCATTGCACCACGATGCGCTTCGTAAAACGGATGAATGATCTCAGCCATGGGACACCTTATATGATTGGCTCATTGCAATGTCGGCCGATTTCAATCGGCGGCGATCGCCTCGATCTCCAGCAGCCAATTGCTGTCGACGGTCTCGACGATCACGACCGTCAGCGCGGGTTGGTGTTCGCCCAGCATCGCGCGACGAATGGAGCGGTTGGTCACGAGTTGATTGCGGTCGGTCAGGAACGTGTTGACCTTGACCAGATGCGCGACGCCAAGACCGGCGGCGGCGAGGACCTCCTTCACGTTGCGCCAGGCCTGCTCGCACTGCGCCTCAAAACCGTCAGGAACGGTGCCGTCGGATCTCTGGGGCACCTGGCCGCTGATGAACAACAGGCGGCGATGCTGCGTCACCTCAAGTCCCATGCAGTAACCACCGGCGGGCGCGTGGACGGTTGCGGGATTGTGGCTGACGATGTGAGCTGGGGGCATAGGGTCTTCTCCGGATTGCGGGTCGACCGTATCCGGAGCCACCGCCGCTTCGCAAAGCATCATTGCTGCGGCTCAGCGCAAGAAAATCTATTGCAAGGCCAAGGTCCGCCGGTGTCAAAATGGAGCCCGATGACCCACGCCCTTCCCCCACTTAACGCGCTCCGCGCCTTCGAAGCCGCCGCGCGGCATCTCAGCTTCAAGCTGGCCGCACACGAGCTGCACGTGACGCCGGCCGCCGTGGGGCAGCAAGTGAAGGCCCTGGAGGCGCGCCTCGGCGTGCAGCTGTTCGAGCGGCTGCACAAGCAGCTCATCCTCACCGCGGCCGGTCAGGCCTATCTGCCCGGGGTCTCCGAAGGCTTTCGCCACATTGCGGAAGCGACCTCGCAATTGAGGCCGGCAGGTGCGGTGCTGCTGCAATTGGGGGTCCATGGCGGCTTCGACCTCCGCCGCCTCGATCTGGCAGAATTTCGCAGCACGCATGCGGAGATCGGCTTGCGGGTGCTGCATCCGGCCGGCCTGCACGAATTGGTCGAAGGCAAGGTCGACCTGCTGATCGCCCGCGGCCTCAGCCGCCATCCGGGCTATCGCTGCGACCGGATCGATGAGGGATCGGGTTTGGGCGATTGGCTGGTTGCGCCTGAAGGCACCGCGGATTGCCCGAGGTCGTCAGTTTTCGCGCGTGGCTGCGGGCGCTGCCGGTCGAGAAGGCGCTCGCAAATCGTCGCCCTCGTCTGGTAGGTGTCAGCGGATGGCGCATCCGGTGAGCGTTTGGCTCACGCTGAGGGCGCAGACTTCTCATATCGGAGACATTCGCATGACGGCAATTGGTCGCCGGGCCCTGCTTATGGGTGGAGGGGCGCTTCTCATGAGCGCAGGTCCGCTTAGCTCGGCTCCGTTCGACTGGCAATCGATGACGCCATCCGAGGCAGGCTTTGTGCCGGATCTCGATGCGCGGCTCGACAAACTGATTGCCGAAAATCGTGCTTGGGGTCTGCATGGTGTCTTCGTCACGCGAGCGGGCAAGATCGTGCTCGAACGCTATTTCGCCGGCGAGGACGAAGCCTGGGGCGCTTCTCTCGGCCGCGTCGCGTTCGGTCCCGACACCCTGCACGACCTGCGCTCCGTCACGAAGAGCGTTCTCGGCCTGCTTTACGGAATCGCCCTCGATCTCGGAAAGGTGCCTGCGCCGGATCAACCGCTGATCGCGCAATTTCCCGACTATGCCGATGTCGCAACCGATGCCCGCCTCAAGCGTCTGACCGTCGCGCACGCGCTCACCATGACCCTGGGGTTCGATTGGAACGAGGACATTCCCTACCAGGATCCCAATAACAGCGAAATCCAGATGGAGAGCTCGCCCGATCGTTTGCGCTACGTCTTCAGCCGACCGTTCATTTCCGATCCCGGAGCGCGCTGGATCTATGGCGCGGCTGGAACCGAGCTTATCGGCAATTTGCTGGTAAAAGGCGTCGGCCAGTCGCTACCCGACTTTGCGCGCACACGACTGTTCGATCCCATCGGGGTTGGTCCGACCGAATGGTCCAAAGGATTCAACGGCCAACCCGCACCCGCATCCGGCCTGCGCATGACGCCGCGCGACCTTGCGCGCGTTGGGCAATTGGTCCTCAACCGTGGCCAGTGGGATGGACGCCAGATCGTTTCGTCGGAATGGCTCGCGAAAGCGTTCCAGCCCTACGTCCCGTGCGACGAGCAGCGTCAATACGGCTACTTTTGGTACAGCGGCAACTTCCAGTACGGCCATCCGCCGAACCGGCCCATCACGCATTGGATCGGCGGCTTCGGTTACGGTGGTCAGCGGTTGTTCGCGATGCCCGACCTCGATATCGTGGTGGCCATAACCTGCGGAAATTACACCGATGAGAGGCAATGGATGCCGCCCATCCGGGTGGTCCGTGACGTTGTGTTGGCTGGACTGAAGTGAACCTCGCCTTCCACCCTAGAGCGGCTGGCCCTCAGGCAAGGCCAACGCCGCCTGCCCCGCAATCTCCTCCGCCCGCCAACACCTCACCGCGTGCCCGTCGGGGCGCGTCTCAAGCACCGGCCCCGGCTCGCTCCGACACGCAGCTTCCGCATACCGGCAGCGCGGGCTGAAGGCGCAACCGTTCGGCGGATTGAGCGGGTTGGGAAGGTCGCCGCCTGTCGTCGCCAGCGGTGCATGACGCAAGGGATCGGGGATGGCGGCGATCAGGGCTTGCGTATAGGGGTGCGCCGGCCGCTCGAAGATCTCGCGCCAGTGGCCGTTCTCGACGATGCGGCCGAGATACATCACGGCGACCTTGTCGCTCATGTGTTCGACGACGCCGAGATCGTGGCTGATCATGATGTAGGAGAGACCGAGGGTTTCCTTCAATTCCAGCAGCAGATTGATGATCTGGGCGCGGATCGAGACGTCGAGCGCCGAGACGGGCTCGTCGCAGATGACGATCCTGGGATTGAGGATCAGGGCGCGGGCAATGCCGATGCGCTGGCGCTGGCCGCCCGAGAATTCATGCGGGTAGCGGTCGGCCTGCTCCGGCCGCAGGCCCACATGCCGCAGCATCTTCGCGACGCGATCCTCGATCTCGCTCTTGGCCGTGACGCCATGCACGCGCAGGGGATCTTCCAGCGTGCGGCGAACGGTCTGGCGCGGATTGAGCGAGGCGTAGGGATCCTGAAACACGATCTGCACGATGCGGGCCAGCGCCTTGCGATCCCCGGATGGCCGGTTGGTCACGTCCTGTCCGTCCAGCACGATGCGGCCGCGCGTCGGGGTCACGAGGCCAAGGATCGACAATGCGACCGTCGACTTGCCGGAGCCGGACTCGCCGACGAGGCCGAGGCATTCGCCGCGCTTCAGGGTGAGATCGACCCCGTCGACGGCACGGAGCAGCCGCCGGCCGCGCCCCAGCAGGCCGCCTCCGAGCGGAAAATGGACCGCGAGATCCCTCACGCTGAGAATGACATCGTCGTCCGGCCGCGTCTCACCCAACCTGTCTTGCGGCTCATGCATGGTGATGACACCTGACCAGACCGCCGGCGTCGAGCAAATCCGCTTCCGGCGGGGTGGTCCGGCAAATATCGGTCGCCTGCGCGCAACGCGGATTGAACCGGCAGCCGTTGGGGAAATTCGTGATGGCCGGAACCACACCCGCGATCTCCGTCAGCCGGGTCCGGCCAAGCGCGGCGCGACTGCCGAGCCGCGGCAGCGAGGCGACCAGGCCTCGCGTATAGGGGTGCGAGGGTGCCCGGAAAATATCGGCCGAGCCGCGCTCCTCGACGATGCGGCCGGCATACATCACGGCCACGCGGCGGCAGACATTGGCGACCAGCCCCAGATCGTGGCTGATCATCAGGATTGCGGTTCCCCGCTCGGCGCATAAATTCCGCATCAGCTCGATGATTTCGGCTTGCACGGTGACGTCGAGTGCCGTTGTTGGCTCGTCGGCGATCAGGAGATCCGGACCGCAGGCGAGCGCGATGGCGATCATCACGCGCTGGCGCATGCCGCCCGAGAGCTGGTGCGGGTAGTCCTTCACGCGCCGCTCCGGCGCGGGAACGCGGACGCTCGCCAGCGCCTCGACCGCCAGCCTGTCGGCTTCCCGCCAGCTCTTGCCCTTGTGCAGCACGAACATCTCGGCGATCTGCCGGCCCACCGGCGAGACCGGGTTCAGCGCCGTCATCGGCTCCTGGAAGATCATGGCGATGCGATTGCCGCGCAGCTGGCGCTGCTTGGCCGCGGAAAGGTGCTGGATCTCCCGCCCCTCAAACCGGATGACGCCGCCGCCGATCGACAATGGCTGCCGCAACAGGCCGATCAAGGCGAGCGCCGTGATGCTCTTGCCGCAGCCGGATTCGCCGACCAGGCCGAAGGTCTCGCCGCGATCGATGCGGAATGAAATGCCCTCGGCCGCCGCAACGCGTCGCGATCCATCGTCGAGATCGATCCGCAGATCCTCGACTTCGATCAGCGGCGCGCCGGTCATGTGCGCCGGCTCCGCGATTGTGGATCGAGGATGTCGCGCAGGCCGTCGCCGAGCAGATTGAGCCCGAGCACCGTCAGGAAAATGGCAAGGCCGGGAAACACCGAGAGCCACGGTGCCGTCGTGATCTGGTCGCGGGCATCCGACAGCATGCTGCCCCAGCTCGGAAACGGCGGGCGGACGCCGAGGCCGAGGAACGACAACGCGGCTTCGGACAGCACCGCGCTGCCCATGCCGAGCGTGCCGATGACGACGATCGGCCCTAGCATGTTCGGCAGCAGCTGCGTGATCATGATGCGCAGATCGCCGTAGCCGAGCACGGTCGCGGCCTGCACATAGCCCTGGCTCCTCAGCGACAGCGCCGAGGCCCGCGCGATCCGGCATGTGAAGGACCAGTTGGTCAAGCCGAGTGCGATCAGAAGGCTGGTGAGGCCGGGACCAAGCACCGCCATGATGGCCAGCGCGAAGATCAGGGATGGGATCGCGAGCATGAGATTGGTCAGGCCGTTGACGACATCATCCCACCAGCCGCCCCAATAGCCGGCGCTCAGGCCCAGCGCCACGCCGATGACGCTGTTGATGAGCTGCGAGACGATGCCGACCGTCAGCGAAACGCGCGCGCCATAGACGACGCGGGAATAGATGTCGCGGCCCTGGTCGTCGGTGCCGAACCACCAGGTCCAGCTCGGAGGCTCCTCCGCGTTGAGCAGATTGGCATCCAGGACGGGATCGGTATGCGCCAGCCAGGGCGCGAGCAGACCGACCAGGATCGCAAGCGCGAACAGCGCGCCACCGATGATGAGATTGGCGCGCAGCTTCATGCGTATCGGATCCTGGAATCGATCACCCCATAGAGCACGTCGATCAGCAGATTGATCGCGAGAAAGGACAGCACCACGACAAGAATGGAGCCCTGGACGGCCGGAATGTCGCGCTGCAGGACACTGTCGACCAGCAGCGAGCCGATGCCCGGCCAGGAGTACAGTTTCTCGACCACGACCGCCTGCCCCATCAGCGCGCCGAACTGGAGGCCGACGGTGGTGAGAATGATGACGAGCGCGTTGCGCATCACATGCCACTTCACGACCCGGGTCTCGCTCATGCCCTTGGAGCGCGCGGTGCGGACGAAATCCGCGGTCATGATCTCGAGCACGGCGGCGCGTGTCGTCCGCGCGAACAGCGCCATCGGCGAGACGCCGAGCGTCACGGCCGGAAGGATCAAATATTTCAATCCGCCATCGCCATAGCCGAAACTCGGCAGCCAGCCGAGCTTCAACGCAAACAGATACATCAGCACCAGTCCGAGCCAGAATTTGGCGATCGAAAGGCCTGACACCGCCACGACCATGGCCAGCGTGTCGACGATGCCTCCCGGCTTGAGCGCGGCGATGAAACCCAGGGGTACGCCGATCACGACGGAAAACGCCATGGCGGTGAAGATGAGCTGGAGCGTCGGCCATATCCGTTTGGCGATCATGAACGTCACAGGCTCCCGCGTCCGGAACGAGGTTCCGAAATCGCCGGTCGCAAGCTTGGCGATGTAGGTGCCGAAACGGACATAGACGGGATCGTCGAGGCCGAGCTGCTTCTTCATGCGCAGCTCGACCTGCGGATCGGCATCGTCGCTCATGGACGAGACGATGCTTCCGGGAACGACGCTGAACAGCACGAACACCAGAGCCACCACGGCGAGCACGGTCGGAATGGTCTGCAGGAGGCGGCGGAACAGGAAGGAGAGCATCGGCACTTTTCCTCTCTCCCTCCGCCGCTCATGGCGACGGAGGAAGCGCGAGAGCGCGTGTCACTTCGCGGGCGAGGTCTCGTCGACCCAGAGGTCTTCGACGTTCTGATGGGTCAGCTCCGTCGCGTTCAGCTGAATCCCCTTGAGCCACGGCTGCACCGCCATGACCGCCTTGTTGTAGTTGAAGAACCAGACCGGCGCCTCTTCGTAGAGAACAGCATTGGCCTTTTGCAGCAGCTGGGTACGCTTTGCAGCGTCATCGGACTGCCCGGCCTCGTCGATCAGCTTGTCGAACTCGGCATTCTTGAAGTTCATGTAGTTGCAGGCCGACTGCGGCGTCGATGAGTGGAAGCATTTGAGGGCGGCCTGGGGATCGGGTCCGGTCGCTTGGGAATAGACAAAGGCCTGATAGTCGCCGCTGCGGACCACCTCCGCCAGCACCGCTGTTTCGACCTGCTTGACCTTGGCTTTGATGCCCACCCGGTCGAGCATCGGGATCACGGCCGAGACGATCGGCAGGCCCCAGCTCTCGTTCTGGCTGGTGGTCCATTCGAATTCGAAACCTGAGGGATAGCCGGCGTCAGCGAGCAGCTGCTTGGCCTTGGCAGGATCGAAGGCGTAGGGCTTCAAGGCCTTGTCGTAGGCGGGAGAGGTCAGCGGCAGCCAGCTGGTCGCGCGATAGGCCTTGCCCTTGACCAGCTTGTTGATGATCAAATCGGTATCGATCGCGTAGTTGATCGCCTGCCGGACCCGCTTGTCGGCAAATGGCTTGAATGCGGGATTCATCCCCATGTAGCGGGTGAAGACCTCGGCGACTTCGACGACGGTGCCCTTGAGGTCGGCGTCGTTCTGATAGGCGACATATTGCGCCGGTCCCAGCACGGAGGTGTCGATCTCCTTGTTGCGGAAGGCGACATCGCGGGCCGCGGCCTCGCCCATGACCGACACGATGATCTTGTCGGCGTAGGGCTTGCCGGGCTTGTAGAACCGGTCCCATCGCTCCAAGACGATGCGCGATCCCGGCACGTGCTCGACGAATTTGAAAGGCCCAAGACCGATTGGCTTCTGGAGAAAGCTCTCCTTGGCGGCTTCGTCGGCGGGATAGATCGACGTGATCGCGTTCCAGAAGTAGAAACCCGGATCGACTTTCTCGGTCAGCTTCATCTCGATGGTGAAGTCGTCGATTTTCTTCAGGCCGGAGATCTCCTTGGCCTGGCCCTTCTCAACCGCCGCCGCGCCCTCGATCACGCGGACATAGCGCGCGCCGGGATAAGCCTTGGTGCCGTCCATGATGCGGTTGTAGGTCCAGATGACGTCGTCGGCCGTCATCTTGCGGCCGTTGTGGAAATAGGCGTCGTCGCGCAGCTTGAAGGTGTGGACGAGACCTCCGCCCGAGACGACGTCCTCCTTGGCAAGCTCCAGCACCGGCTTGCCTTCCGTGGAATTCCAGATGTAGAGCGACCGGTGCAGGGCCTTGGCGTAGATCTCGTCCTGGGCGCGTTGCGTGGTGTGAATGTCCAAGCTTGTGAAGCTCGACCCATAAGGCGCGGTCATGCGGACGGTTCCGCCCTTGCGCGGCGTCTGGGCCTCCGCCGAGGCCGCCAGTGCCAGCCCCAGACCCGCGACGATCGCCACTATCCTGAACATCATGGTCCCTCCGACAACGCCAAGCCGTGCTCTGGTCCGAGAGTTGACCATCCACGGCGGGTCGAGCGCAAGCGCCTTGAAGGGGTTGACGTATGCGAGCGTCGCGCGGGCCCCGCCGATTTGCGAAGACGCCCGCTAGAACTCCGGCTGCCAGTCGCGCAATTTTCGCGCTGCAGAAGTAACGTCCGCGATGGCCGGAAACGCCCCCGCCTCCAGCATCAGCGCGCGCGCCAGCCGCACCGCGCGTGCTTCGCTGGTGGCGCGCCGGCGCGGATCATCGACCAGCTCGAAATCGATATTGTGGGCGAGGCCGAAGATGCGGCGGATGGTTTTTGCCGCGGCGAAACCGACCGTATCCGCGAACAGCCGCTGCATGTAGGCCTGCCGCTCGGCCTCCAGCCGTGCCGCGCCTGTCTCGCCGGCGAAGAGCGAGGCGGGATAGGCATCGCCTGCGGCGCCAGCGCGCCAGAGATCGAGGAACTTGCGGGCGAACGCGTTCCAGACCTGCTCGACCGTTTCCAGCACCCAGGCTTCGAAGGCACGCCGCTCGCCCGGCACGCGCTCATGGCCGGCGGAGGCAAAATAGGCCATTAGCAGGTTGGCCAGCACGGCGCCGACATCGAAACCCATCGGGCCGTAGAATGCGAATTCGGGGTCGATCACCCGCGTCTCGCCGTCCGTGACCATGATCGAGCCGGTGTGAAGGTCGCCGTGGAGCAGCGCCTCGGGGCTCGCCATGAACTTCAGCTTCAGCCGGGAGATCGCGACATGCAATTCCATGTCCTCGCGCAGCTCTGCGGCGAGCGCATCGAGATATGGCGCGGTCCAGCGGTTCTGCTCGGCGATGCGGTAGGGATCAGTGAAGATCAGATCCTCGGTGATCTTGCACAGCGCATGGTTGCCGGCGAAGGCTGCGATGCCCTGCTTCTTCTCGGCCGCCGACAGCGCGAGGTCGGAGGTGAAGAACAAGGTCTGCGCCATGAAGGTGGTGATGTCATCGACAAAGCGCGGATATTGCGAGCCTGCAACCATCCCCTTGCGCATGATGATGTGGGGCTCGAGCAGCTCCATCACCGTCAGCGCCAGGGCCTCGTTGTGATGCAGCAGCGCCGGCGCGAGGCCGGGCGCGAGCTCGGCCTGCCGCGACAAAGCGAGATATTCGTAATGAGCCCGGGACAGCGGCAGCGGCCAGCTCTCGCCAACCAGGCGGACATAGGGCAGCGCCTGCTTCACGGCGACGCCGCCACGGCCGCCCTTGACGATGAAAACGAGATTGAGATTGCCGTCGCCGACTTCGGTGATCGACCAGGAGGCCGGCTCGCCACCGAGGGTCGCAGCGATATCCGGAACGCCTGCGAGATAATCCCGCAAGGCCGCCTCATGCAGAATCCGGTAGTCCCCCTGCCCCTGCGCCATGACGATCCCATCCCATATAGGGGCCGGATCGTTACTCCCGCTCCAGGAAGCTCGAGCCGATCTCGGCCTTTCTTTTGATCGGATCGTAATCACAATAGACGCTGTCCGCCACCAGCGTGTAGCTGGCGCTGACAGTGTATTTGTCTGTTTTGACCGAGTTCAGGCCGATCACCGCGGTGCTCTTGCCGCCGTTCCATTTGAACGGCGTCGAGCTCTTGGCCTGCTCGCAGGCGACCACAGCCTCGTTGAAGACGTAGCCCTCGACGAACGCCTTCAGGGTGCGCACCTGCACGGCCATCTTCCACTCGAAATAGCCGATGGCACCGAGGCCGGCGACGATCAGCACCAGAAGCGCGACGACGATCCGCTGAAAAGTCATTGGTCCCCCAACAAAGCCAACCAAAAATTCTTAGAACGGCATGCCCATCAATTTCGACAGGCGTTCGATCGAGAGATAGCCGGCGTGATAGGCGACCATGGCGATCCCGTAGATGATGGCAGAGATGATGGTGGTCCAGATCAGCTTGCTCCTCATTCGCGTCAGGATCGGCGCACCGGGGTCGCTGCCCGGCACTCCGACGCCGTCCTCGTGCTGGCTGCGCACGCCGAACGGCAGCGTCAGGAACAGCGCGACCCACCAGATGACGAAGTAGATCGCGATTGCGGTTGAGATCTGGATGGCCATGGTTTCGGCCTATGCCTGCTCGATTTCGACCAGCGCGCCGGAAAAATCCTTCGGGTGCAGGAACAGCACCGGCTTGCCGTGGGCGCCAATCTTCGGCACGCCGTCGCCGAGCACCCTGGCGCCCTCCTTCACCAGCGTGTCGCGCGAGGCGATGATGTCGACCACCTCGTAGCAGACGTGGTGGATGCCGCCGTCGGCGTTGCGGTCGAGGAACTTTGCGATCGGCGAGGCTTCGCCGAGCGGCTCGATGAACTCGATCTTGGTGTTGGGCAGCGTCGCGAAAACCGTGGTGACGCCATGCTCGGGCAGCGCGACGGCCTCCGAGATCTGGGCCCCGAACGCGGCGCCATAGATTTTGGCGGCCTTGACGGCGTCCTTGGTCGCGATCGCGACATGGTTGAGCCGGCCCAGCATTGTGCTTCTCCCGTTACACTGTCAGGACGTGTACCAGACAGGGGGGCTTTTTACCCCAATGTTCGTTGATCACGGAGCGGACAGCGCGTCGCACCGACTCCGCCAGCGCATCCGCGTCGCGACGGCGCGCCTTCGGCAGGCCTTCGACAGTGGAGACCACGGCGTCGAACACGATGTCGTCGAAGGGCTCGCCCGCTTTGTTCTTCTCGGGGATGCCGACCAGTTCGACCGCGGGATCGTCGGCAAGCTCGCCCTGCTCCGTCATGACGATGGCGACAAAGGCGCAGCCGGAGAAGGCCATGCGGCGCCGCTCGACCACCGCGCGAGACTTGGAGTCCTCCAGAATCGTGCCGTCCTTGTAGAGACGGCCCGCAGGCACTTGCCCAATGATGCCGGGATCGCCGGGGCCGAGCTTGACCAGATCGCCATTGCGGCAGACCAGCACGCGCGGCACGCCGGCGGCACGCGCGAGCTTGGCGTGCTCGTTCAGGTGCAGGGCCTCGCCATGGACCGGAATCAGGAGCTGCGGCCGGGTCCATGCGATCATGTCGCGCAATTCGTCGCGGCGGGGATGGCCGGAGACATGGACCAGCTGGTCGCGGTCGGTGATGACCTCCACGCCCTGCAGAACCAGGCCATTGATGATCGCGCCGACCGCCTTCTCGTTGCCGGGAATGGTGCGCGAGGAGAAGATGACGCTGTCGCCGCGGTTGAGCGTGATCTCGGGATGGTCGTCATTGGCGATGCGCGCCAGCGCGGCACGCGGCTCGCCCTGGCTGCCGGTGCAGAGCGCCAGCACCTTGTCCTGCGGCAGGTGACCGTAGACCTCAGCGGAGCGGAAGCTCTGCACGCCGTCGAGATAGCCGGTCTCGCGCGCGACCTGCACCACGCGTTCCATGGCGCGGCCGACCACGACGACCTCACGGTCGGCGGCCTTCGCAGCGATGGCGACGGCCTTGAGGCGCGCGACGTTGGAGGCAAAGGTCGTGACTGCGACGCGGCCCTTGGCGGCCTTGACCAGCTCGGTGATGGATTTGGCAACCTCGGCTTCCGAGGGCGAGCGGCCGTCGCGCACGGCGTTGGTGGAATCGCCGATCAAGGCGAGCAGGCCCGCATCGCCGAGCTCCCGCAGCCGCTTTTCGTCGGTCGGGCGGCCGATGATCGGGGTCGGATCGATCTTCCAGTCGCCGGTGTGCAGCACCGTGCCAACGTCGGTGTGAATCGCCAGCGCATGCGACTCCGGAATCGAATGCGCGACCGGAATGAACTCGACGTTGAACGGGCCGATATCGACGCGCCCGCCCGACGGCACCACCGTCACCGGGATCTTCGGCGCATTGCGCTCGGCGGCGCATTTGGCCTCGAACAGCGCGGCGCTGAACTGCGTCGCGTAGATCGGGCATTTCAGCTTCGGCCACAGGTCGATGATGGCGCCGAAATGGTCCTCATGGGCATGGGTCAGCACCAGCCCCATCAGGTTCTTGCGTTCCTTCTCCAGGAAGCTGACGTCCGGCATGATCAGGTCGATGCCCGGCAGATGCTCCTCGTCGCCGAAGGAGACGCCGAGATCGATCGCCAGCCAGGCCCGCTGCTGGCGGTTGCCGAGGCCGTAGATCGACAAATTCATGCCGATCTCGCCGACCCCGCCGAGCGGTGCAAATACCAGTTCTTCAGGCTTCGCCATCACGCAGCTCCCACGGAGGCGACCGTGCCGAAGAACACCTCGCCCGCGGCCACCGGCACGCGCCGACCCTCCGCGGTGCGGACGATCAGGCAGCCGGTTTCGTCGATCGTGTCAAAAATGCCTTCCAGCGTCATCACTCCCGTGTGGATCGCGACCCGCTCGCCGAGGCCGGCGGCGCGCTCCAGCCACAATTTGCGAATTTCGGCAAAGCCGCGACCATTGTCCCAGATACCGCGGAATTCCACCCAGGCGTCCGAGAGCGCCGAGAACAACTCCTCCGCGCTGATCTGGACGCCGAGCGCGGCCAGTGACACCGCCGGTGTGGGCGTGCCCTCGGGCGCGGCGACGACGTTGGTGCCGATGCCGACAACGATGGCAAGACGCTCGGCGATGGCTTCGGCCTCCAGGCCGATGCCGACCAGCTTCTTGCCGCCGGCCAGCACGTCGTTAGGCCATTTCAGGGTGTAGCGGGGACGGCCCTCGCCGAGGCGCAGTGCCGCCTCCAGGCTGACCTTCTCCAGGGCGGCCTCCTCGGCCAGCCCGGCCGCAAAGCCGATCGTCGCGGCGACGGAAGGGGCGACATCGAGGACTTCGAGGACGCTGGCTGCTAGGTTACCCTTCGGTGCGATCCAGGCGCGTTGGCGGCGGCCACGGCCGGCGGTCTGCTCCGACGTCACGAACCACATCGGGTCGCGTTCGCCGCCCCTTGCGTGCTCGATCGCCTCGGTATTGGTCGAGCCGGTCCGTTCGAAAGCTGCGAGCTTGTAGCCCGCCGACGCCGCACGAGGACCGAGCGCGAATGCCATCCTAGAACAGCGACTTTGCCGCGGCGGAGGCAACGCTCACCACGGGACCTGCGAACAGGGCGAACAGAATGTTGAACAGGCCCGCGACCGCCAGCACCGTCTTGACTTCGACGCGCACCGGATCGACCTGTCCGGCCGGCTCGTCGAAATACATCGTCTTGACGATGCTGAGATAGTAGTAGGCGCCGACCACGCTGGTCAGCACGCCGATGACGGCGAGCGTGAACAAATTCGCCTTGATGGCGGCGACGAAGACGTACCATTTGGCGAAGAAGCCGGCGAGCGGCGGAATGCCGGCGAGCGAGAACAGCAGCATCGCGAACATGAAGGCGAGCAGCGGATTGGTCCGCGAGAGCCCCGCGAAATCGCTGATCTGCTCGACCGGCTGGCCGTTGCGCTTCATGGCCAGGATGATGGCGAAGGAGCCCAGCGTCATCGCGACATAGATCACGATGTACATCAACACGCCCTGCGCGCCCTCGACCGTGCCTGCGGCAAGACCGACCAGGGCAAAGCCCATATGGCCGATCGAGGAATAGGCCATCAGGCGCTTGATGTTGCTCTGTCCGATCGCGGCGAACGAGCCGAGCGCCATCGAGGCGATCGACACGAACACCAGGATCTGCTGCCACTGCGAGACGATGCCCGGGAATGCGGTCAGCGTAACGCGGGTGAAGACCGCGAGCGCGGCCACCTTCGGCGCCGAGGCGAAGAAGGCTGTCACGGGCGTCGGCGCGCCCTCGTAGACGTCGGGCGTCCACATGTGGAACGGCACCGCCGAGACCTTGAAGCAGAGGCCGGCGAGCAGGAACACGAGGCCGAACACCAGGCCGACATTCGAGATCGTCGCGGCCGCCGCGATGCCGGTGAAGGCGACCGTGCCGGTGAAGCCGTAGATCAGCGAGGAGCCGTAGAGCAGCATGCCCGAGGACAACGCGCCGAGCACGAAGTACTTCAGGCCGGCTTCGGTCGACTTGGCGTTGTCGCGGTTGGAGGCCGCCACGACGTAGAGTGCCAGCGACATCAATTCGAGGCCGAGATAGAGCGAGATCAGATCGCCGGCCGAGATCAGCACCATCATGCCGAGCGTCGAGAGCAGCACCAGGATCGCGTATTCGAAGATGCGGCGCGACGGATCCGACAGGAACTCGGTCGACAGCACCAGCGTCACCGCCGAGCCGATCAGGGCCAGGATCTTCATGAAGCGGGCAAAATCATCGACGATGAAGCTGCCGCCGAAGGTCACGTGCTTGCCCGCGGGCAACATGTATTCGAGCGCGCCGACCACGATCAGGAGCAGCACCGCGAGCGTTGTGACCGTCTTGGTGGTCTCCTGCCCGCGATAGGCGCCGAGCATCAGGAGTGCCATCGCCCCGACCGCGAGCACGAGCTCGGGCAGCACCGGCGCCAGTTGATAACCTGCAGTCTCAAAGCTCATGGCGATATCCTGACCTGCCCGCTCACTGGAGCAGTGCGGCGGCCTTCACGGCCGTCACAGCGGTGTTGTAATTGTTGACGAGTTGCTGGACCGAGGCCGCCGACATGTCGAGCACCGGCTTCGGATAGATGCCGAACAGGATCGTCAGCGCGATCAGCGGGAAGAGCGTCAGGCCCTCCCGGAAGGTGAGATCCTTCATGCTCGCCAGCGACGGCTTGACCAGCGCCCCGAACACGACCTTGCGGTAGAGCCACAGCGCATAGCAGGCCGACAGGATCACGCCGAAGGTGGCGAAGAACGCGGTCGGGATCGAGACCTTGAAGGTGCCGAGCAGCGTCATGAACTCGCCGACGAAGCCGGAGGTGCCGGGCAGGCCGACATTGGCCATGGTGAAGACCATGAAGGTCAGCGCGTAAAGAGGCATCCGGTT
This sequence comes from Bradyrhizobium sp. 44, assembly GCF_023073095.1. Lineage (NCBI taxonomy): Bacteria > Pseudomonadati > Pseudomonadota > Alphaproteobacteria > Hyphomicrobiales > Nitrobacteraceae > Bradyrhizobium > Bradyrhizobium sp. 44. The sequence continues at coordinate 231,008 of NZ_JADPIY010000020.1, read as the reverse complement.
GACGAGGCCGCCATAGGCCGCGATCTCGCGGGTGTGCATGCGGTCGTAGACGATGCCGACGCAGAGGAACAGCGCGCCGGAGACGATGCCGTGCGAGATCATCTGGAACACGCCGCCGGCGACGCCCTGCATGGTGCCCGCGAAGATGCCCATGGTGACGAAGCCCATATGCGCCACCGAGGAGTACGCGATCAGCTTCTTCATGTCCTCCTGCATCAGCGCCACCAGCGAGGTGTAGATGATGGCGATGGCCGAGAGCGTGAACATCAGCGGCGCGAAGTCATGCGAGGCGAGCGGGAACATCGGCAGCGAGAAACGCAGGAAGCCGTAGCCGCCCATCTTCAGCATGATCGCAGCCAGGACCACCGAGCCTGCGGTCGGCGCCTCGACGTGGGCGTCGGGGAGCCAGGTGTGCACCGGCCACATCGGCATCTTCACCGCGAACGAGGCGAAGAAGGCAAGCCACGCCCAGGTCTGCAGCGAGCGCGGCACGGCGGTGTGCATCAGGGTCGGGATGTCGGTGGTGCCGCCGTTCCAGTACAGCGCCATGATGGCAAGGAGCATCAGCACCGAGCCGAGCAGCGTGTAGAGGAAGAACTTGAAAGACGCATAGACCCGGCGCGGACCGCCCCAGACGCCGATGATCAGGAACATCGGGATCAGGCCGCCTTCGAAGAACAGGTAGAACAGCACGAGATCGAGCGCCGAGAAGGTGCCGATCATCAGCGTTTCCAGAATCAGGAACGCCATCATGTATTCGCGGACGCGGTTGGTGATCGCCTTCCAGCTCGCGATGATGCAGAACGGCATGATGGCGGTGGTCAGGATCACCAGCGGCAACGAAATGCCGTCCACACCCATGTGGTAGGTGATGCCGGTGGCGAGCCAGTTCGCCTTCTCGACGAACTGGAAGTCGGCGCTCGACGCATCGAACCGCATGACCAGGATCACCGACACCGCGAAGGTGATCAGCGTGGTCCACAGCGCGATCCAGCGCGAGTTGCGCCGGGCCGCCTCGTCATCGCCGCGGCTGAGATAGACAATCAGCGCGCCGACCAGCGGCAGGAACGTCGTGACGGATAGAATTGGCCAGGTCGTCATTTTACTGGCCCCCAAAGCCGAACATGAACCAGGTGATCAGGCCGGCGGCACCGATCAGCATGGCGAACGCGTAGTGGTAGAGATAGCCGGTCTGGATTTTCACGACGTTGCGGGTGACATCCAACACCCGGGCAGAGACGCCGTCGGGACCGAGGCCGTCGATGATGAAGCCGTCGCCCTTCTTCCAGAGCTGGTAGCCAATCCACTTCGCCGGACGGACGAAGATGATGTCGTAGAGCTCGTCGAAGTACCATTTGTTGAGCAGGAACTTGTACAGCATCGGCTGCGTGTTCGCGAGCTCGACCGGCAGATAGGGCCGGCGGATGTAGAACAGGTACGACACCAGGAAACCCAGCACCATCATCACCGTCGGCAGGAAGGCGATGGTCTCGGGGATGTGGTGCATCTCCTCGATGATGTGCGGGTTCATCTTCACGGATTCGCGGAAGAACTCCTCGATGCCGTGACCGGCGAACAGCTCCTTGAACGGGAAGCCGGCCAGGATGGAGCCGACCGCGAGCACACCGATCGGGATCAGCATCCAGATCGGCGCTTCATGCGCAGCCTCGTAGTGATGATCGTCATGCGGCTCGCCGTGGAAGGTCTTGAAGATCAGGCGCCACGAGTAGAACGAGGTCAGGCCGGCCGCGACGACCGTCATCAGGAAGCCGTACATCGCGAACGGATTGTGCGAGGCGTAGGCCGACTCGATGATCGCGTCCTTGGAGAAATAGCCGGCGGTGAGCGGGAAGCCGGTGAGCGCGAGCGTGCCGACCACCATCACTGCGTAGGTGTAGGGGATCTTGCGCCACAGGCCGCCCATGTTGCGGATGTCCTGCTCGTGGTGCATCGCGTAGATCACCGAGCCGGAGCCCAAGAACAACAGCGCCTTGAAGAAGGCGTGCGTGAACAAATGGAACATGCCGACCGAATAGGCCCCTGCCCCCATCGCCACGAACATGTAGCCGAGCTGCGAACAGGTCGAGTAGGCGACGATGCGCTTGATGTCGTTCTGGACCAGGCCGATGGTCGCCGCGAAGAACGCCGTGGTGGCGCCGAAGAACATCACGACGGCCTGCGCGTTCGGCGCGAGCTCGAACAGCGGCGACAGGCGCGCCACCATGAAGACGCCGGCGGTGACCATGGTCGCGGCGTGGATCAGGGCCGACACCGGGGTCGGGCCTTCCATCGCGTCCGGCAACCAGGTGTGCAGCAGGAACTGCGCCGATTTGCCCATCGCGCCCATGAACAGCAGCAGGCAGGTCAGGGTCAGCGCGTCGGCGTGCCAGCCGAGGAAGTCGATGGTCTTGCCGGTCAAGCCCGGCGCGGCGTGGAAGATGGTCTCGAAATCGGTCGAGCCGGCCAGCAGGAAGATCGCGAAGATGCCGAGCGCGAAGCCGAAATCGCCGACGCGGTTGACCACGAAGGCCTTGATGGCGGCGGCGTTCGCCGACGGCTTCTGGTACCAGAAACCGATCAGGAGGTAGCTCGCCAGACCCACGCCTTCCCAGCCGAAGAACAGCTGCACGAGGTTGTCGGCGGTCACCAGCATCAGCATGGCGAAGGTGAACAGCGAGAGATAGCCGAAGAAGCGCGGCCGGTTCGGATCCTCGTCCATGTAGCCGATGGAATAGAGGTGCACGAGCGAGGACACGGTGGTCACGACCACCAGCATCACGGCGGTGAGCGTGTCGACCCGCAGCGTCCAGTAGACCTGGAGATCGCCGGAGAGGATCCACGGCAGCAGCGGAATGCGGATGTCGTGGTGCATGAAGCCGACATCGACCAGCGTCATCCAGGACAGCGCAGCCGACACGAACAGCAATGCCGTGGTGATCAGCTCGGCGCCGCGCGAGCCCGCCGCGGGCGGCTCGGAGACGTGGTGGTCGTCGTGGCCGTCACCGGGTTCGTGGTGAGTTTCGTGGATGACCGACGCATCCTCGTTGATCGTATCGGACGCATGGGCGTGCGCGCCATGACCGTGATCATCGTGATGCTCGACCGTGTCGCCCGAGGGGTTGCGGGCATGCGCGCCGAACAGCGCGATGAGGCCGGCCAGAATGGCGCCCAGCAGAGGCAGAAAGACGATTGCCTGGACCATGATTTAATCTTTCCGCATGATCTGGTCGGAAAACCGGTGTCCACTTTTCCGGATCATGCGATCAGCCCTTCATCAGATTGACGTCCTCAACCGCAATCGAGCCGCGGTTGCGGAAATAGACCACCAGGATGGCGAGACCGATTGCGGCTTCAGCGGCCGCCACGGTGAGCACCAGGAGCGCGAAGACCTGCCCGACGATGTCGCCGAGGAAGGTCGAGAACGCCACGAGGTTGACGTTGACCGCGAGCAGGATCAGCTCGATCGACATCAGGATGACGATGATGTTCTTGCGGTTCAGGAAGATGCCGAGGATCCCGAGCGTGAACAGGATCGCGCCGACCGCCAGATAGTGTCCGAGCCCGATCGTCATTTCACCCACTCCGCCGCGTCAGAATCCTGGAGCCCCTGCCCCGGCGCCACCTTGCGGATCGCCATCGCTATTTCGGGCGTGCGCGCGTTCTGAACGTTGATGTCCTGCCGCTTGACACTGGCCTTGTGCCGCAGCGTCAGCACGATGGCGCCGATCATCGCGACCAGCAGCACCATGCCCGAGAGCTGGAAGTAGTGGATGTACTTGGTATAGAGCACCAGGCCCAGCGCCTCGGTATTGGAGACGTTGGCCGGGATCGCCGCCGTGATCGTCTTGGCGACGCCGGGGTTGATGACCCAGAAGCCGACGGTGAGCAGCAGCTCGAACAGGAAGATGCCGCCGATCACGAGCCCGACCGGCAGGTACTCGATGAAGCCCTCGCGCAGCTCGAGGAAGTCGACGTCGAGCATCATGATCACGAACAGGAACAAGACCGCGACCGCGCCGACATAGACGACGATCAGGATCATCGCGAGGAATTCGGCGCCCATCAGCACGAACAGGCCGGAGGCGTTGACGAAGGCCAGGATCAGGTACAGCACGGAGTGCACGGGATTGCGCGAGACAATCACCATCACCGCCGAGGCGACGCAGACGCCGGCGAACAGATAGAAGAACAGCGCGGGAAGGATCATGCTCTCATCTCACCGGTACGGCGCGTCGAGTTCGATCGCTTTCGCGATCTCGCGTTCCCAGCGGTCGCCATTGGCGAGCAGCTTGGCCTTGTCATAGAACAATTCCTCGCGGGTCTCGGTCGCGAACTCGAAGTTCGGACCTTCGACGATGGCATCGACCGGACAGGCTTCCTGGCAGAGGCCGCAATAGATGCACTTCACCATGTCGATGTCGTAGCGCACGGTGCGGCGTGTGCCGTCGTTGCGGCGCGGACCGGCCTCGATGGTGATGGCCTGCGCCGGGCAGACCGCTTCGCACAGCTTGCAGGCGATGCAGCGTTCCTCGCCGTTCGGATAGCGGCGCAGCGCATGCTCGCCGCGGAAGCGCGGCGAGATCGGGCCCTTCTCGAAGGGATAGTTCAGCGTCGGCTTCGGCTGGAAGAAATAGCGCATCGCGAGGAAGAACGCCGAGACGAATTCCGACAACAGGAGCGAGCGTGCAGTGGCGTTGATGTTGATACCCATGACGGCCCTCACTTCGGCGCGATGCCGGCAAAGTGCAGCACACCGGCCACCACGATCACCATCGCCAGCGACAACGGCAGGAACACCTTCCAGCCGAGACGCATCAGTTGATCATAGCGGTAGCGCGGCACGATCGCCTTGGCCATCGCGAACAGGAAAAACATGAAGAACAGCTTTAGCGAGAACCAGATGATGCCCGGCACCCAGTTGAAGGGCGGCAGGTCCACCGGCGGCAGCCAACCTCCGAGGAACAGGATCGTCGCCATCGCGCACATCGTGGCAATCGCGACATACTCGCCGAGCATGAACAGAAGATACGGCGTCGAGCCGTACTCGACCATGAAGCCGGCGACGAGCTCGGATTCCGCTTCGACGAGGTCGAACGGCGGGCGATTGGTTTCCGCCAGCGCCGAGACGTAGAAGATCACGAACATCGGGAACAGCGGCCAGACGTACCAGTTCAGGATGGTGAGCTGCGGCAACCCGATCAGGCTGGCGAGGCCGCGGACATGCTGCGCCTCGACCACGGCCGAGAGGTTCAGCGTGCCGGCGCAGAGCAGCACCGTGATGATGACGAAGCCAATCGAGACCTCGTAGGACACCATCTGCGCCGCGGAGCGCAGCGCCGCCAGGAACGGATATTTCGAGTTTGACGACCAGCCGGCCATGATGATGCCGTAGATCGACAGCGACGAAATCGCGAAGATGAAGAGAACGCCGACATTGATGTCGGAGATCACCCAGCCGAGATTGGTCGGGATCACCGCCCAGGCGGCGAGCGCGAGCACGCATGAGACCAAGGGAGCAAGGAGAAACACGCCCTTGTTGGCGCCGGAAGGGATGATCGGCTCCTTCAGCACGAACTTGAGGAGGTCGGCGAAGGATTGCAGCAGGCCCCAGGGACCAACCACGTTCGGGCCGCGGCGGATCTGCACCGCCGCCCAGATCTTGCGGTCGGCGAGCAGGATGTAGGCGATCGCCACCAGCAGGACGACCAGCACCAGGACGCTCTCCGCGATCATGATGATCAGCGGCCAGAGGAACCCGGTCCAGAAGGCGCTTTCGAAGAATTCCATCAGCTCACTCCGCTGCGGTCAGCATCTGCCCGGAGGCAAGCCGCGAACACTCCGCCATCACGGCGGACGCACGCGCGATTGGGTTGGTCAAATAGAAGTCCTCGACGAGCGGCTTGAACGGGGCCTTCTCCGTCGGGCCGCCCTTCCCCGCGAGTTTCTTGATCTGATCGGCCGCGCCGGCCTCGATCTGGTCGAGACGGATCAGATGCGGCACGGCCTTGAAGATCGCCTGGCGCAGGGCCGAGAGCGAGTCATAGCCGAGCTTCTTGCCGAGCGCCTCCGACAGCGCGCGGACAATCGCCCAGTCCTCGCGGGCCTCACCCGGCGGGAATGCGGCCCGTCCGGTCATTTGCACGCGGCCTTCGGTGTTGACGTAGATCGCGGACTTCTCGGTGTAGGCGGCTGCCGGCAGGATGACGTCGGCGCGATGGGCGCCGCGGTCGCCGTGGGTGCCGATATAGACGACGAAGGTGCCGTCCGACGGCTTGATCTCGTCGGCGCCAAGCAGGAACAGCAGATCGAGCGTCCCGAACGTCGTCATCTGCGCCGCGTTCAGCCCGCCCTGACCGGCGACAAAGCCGATGTCGAGCGCGCCGACGCGCGAGGCGCTCTCGTGCAGGACGCCGAAGCCGTTCCAGCCGTCCTTGAGCGCGCCGACGTCGAGCGCGAGCTTGGCCGCGGCTGCGAGAATGGCGGCGCCATCGTGGCGCGAGGCGGCGCCCGCACCAACCAGGATGATCGGATTCTTGGCGTTCTTCAGCACGTCCATGAAGGAGTGCTTGCCGGCCGCGAGCTCACCGAGCGTGTCCGTGCCCGCGCCGAGATGGTCATATTCGTAGGTGAGGTCGGGCTTGGCGCCGATCACGCCGACCTTGAAGCCGCCGGCGCGCCACCGCTTGCGGATGCGGGCGTTGAACACGGCCGCCTCTTTGCGCGGATTGGCGCCGATGATGAGCAGCGCATCGGCCTGCTCGACGCCGGCGAGCGTCGGATTGAAGATGTAGGAGCCGCGGCCGAACGCGGGATCGAAGGCGTCGCCGCCCTGCACTGCCAGATTGGCCGAGCCGTATTTGGCCAGCAGATCCTTCAGCGCGAACATCTCTTCGACGCCGGCGAGGTCGCCCGCGATCGCACCGATGCGCTTGCCGTCGGTGCGGGCCGCTTTCGCGGCGATCGCGGCAAAGGCCTCGGGCCAGCTCGCCGCGCGCAGCTTGCCGGCTTCGCGGATATAGGGCCGGTCGAGGCGCTGGGTGCGCAGGCCGTCGACGACGTGACGGGTCTTGTCGGAGATCCACTCCTCGTTCACGGCCTCGTTGATGCGCGGCAGGATACGCATCACTTCGCGGCCGCGGGTGTCGACGCGGATCGCAGATCCCACGCCGTCCATCACGTCGATCGACTGGGTCTTGCCGAGCTCCCACGGGCGCGCGGCGAAGGCATAAGGCTTCGAGGTCAGCGCGCCGACCGGGCAGATATCGACGAGATTGCCCTGAAGCTCAGACGTCAGCGCGTGCTCGAGATAGGTCGTGATCTCCATGTCCTCGCCGCGGCCGGTCGCGCCCATTTCAGGGGCGCCGGCCACTTCCGCCGAGAAGCGGACGCAACGGGTGCACTGGATGCAGCGGTTCATCGAGGTCTTGACCAGCGCGCCGAGATATTTGTCCTCGACCGCGCGCTTGTTCTCGGCGAAGCGGCTGGTGTCGACACCGTAGCCCATCGCCTGGTCCTGAAGGTCGCACTCGCCGCCCTGATCGCAGATCGGGCAATCCAGCGGATGGTTGATGAGAAGGAATTCCATCACGCCTTCGCGCGCCTTCTTCACCATCGGCGAACGGGTGGAGATTTCCGGCGGCTCGCCCTTGGGACCGGGACGGCAATCGCGCACGCCCCAGGCGCAGCTCGCGACCGGCTTCGGGCCGCCCTTCACCTCGACGAGGCACATCCGGCAATTGCCGGCGATCGACAGCCGCTCGTGATAGCAGAAGCGCGGAATCTCGGCGCCGGCCGCCTCGCACGCCTGAAGCAGCGTGTATTCGGCGGGGACATCGATCTCTTTACCGTCGATGATGAGCTTGGTCATTGTCTCTACTCCGCCGCGACCATGTTCACGGGATCGCGGACGCCGGCATCGTCGACGTCGGCCTTGTGCGAATATTGGTCGATGCGCGCTTCGATCTCATGACGGAAATGCGCGATCAGGCCTTGGATCGGCCACGCCGCCGCGTCGCCGAGCGCGCAGATGGTGTGGCCTTCGACCTGCTTGGTGACTTCCAGCAGCATGTCGATTTCGCGCTTGTGGGCGCGACCGTCGGCCATGCGGGTCAAGACGCGCCACATCCAGCCCGTGCCCTCGCGGCACGGCGTGCACTGGCCGCAGCTCTCGTGCTTGTAGAAATAGGAGATGCGGGCGATGGCGCGGATCAAATCGGTCGACTTGTCCATCACGATCACGGCCGCGGTGCCGAGGCCCGAGCGCAGCTTGCTCAACGAGTCGAAATCCATCGGCGTGTCGATGATCTGCTCGGCCGGCACCATGCGCACGGAGGAGCCGCCCGGGATCACGGCCTTGAGGTTGTCCCAGCCGCCGCGGACGCCGCCGCAATGCTTCTCGATCAGCTCACGGAACGGAATGCCCATGGCTTCTTCGACGTTGCAGGGCCGCTCGACATGGCCGGAGATGCAGAACAGCTTGGTGCCGACATTGTTGGGACGGCCAATGCCGGCGAACCATGCCGCGCCACGGCGCAGAATGTCCGGCGCAACCGCGATCGACTCGACATTGTTGACGGTGGTCGGGCAGCCATACAGGCCGACATTGGCCGGGAACGGCGGCTTCAGCCGCGGCTGGCCCTTCTTGCCTTCGAGGCTCTCGAGCAGCGCGGTTTCCTCGCCGCAGATATAGGCGCCGGCGCCGTGGGCGACGTAGATGTCGAACGGCCAGCCGTTGACGTTGTCCTTGCCGACCAGCTTGGCCTCATAGGCCTGGTCGATCGCCGCCTGGAGATGCTCGCGCTCGCGGATGAACTCACCGCGGACATAGATGTAGCAGGCATGCGCGTTCATCGCGCAGCTCGCGATCAGGCAGCCCTCGATCAGGAGATGCGGATCGTGCCGCATGATCTCGCGATCCTTGCAGGTCCCGGGCTCGGATTCGTCGGCGTTGACGACGAGATAGCTCGGCCGGCCGTCGGTCGATTCCTTCGGCATGAACGACCATTTCAGGCCGGTCGGGAAGCCGGCGCCACCGCGGCCGCGCAGCCCCGACGCCTTCATCTCGTTGATGATCCAGTCGCGGCCCTTGTCGATGATGTTCTTCGTGCCATCCCAGGCGCCGCGGCGCCGCGCGCCCTCGAGCCCCCAATCGTGGAGGCCGTAGAGGTTCTTGAAGATGCGGTCCTTGTCCTCGAGCATGTCAGTGCTTTCCGATCAACGGTTGGCTTGCTTGTAGGCAAGCCCGGCGGCGCAGACGGCGAAGGTCAGCGCCCAGAGCAGACTGGATTCCAGCGACGCGTTCAGGGCGAAGCGCTGAAGCAGGAAAATGAACGTGGCCGCCACGGCGGAATGCATTGCGACGAAGCCCCACTTCTTCACAACACTGCTCCCTTCAACTGGCGGCGAGAGATCACGCATCAGGTGATCTCCTTCAGCGTGGTCGGCCCACCGGTCGGCGCCGAGAACTGGCGGCCGTTCTGCGGACCGGGCTTGGGCGGATTGCCCGAGGCAAAGCCATCGAGCACCTTGCCGAAGCTTTCCTTGGTCAGATCCTCATAGGTATTCTTGCCGATCAGCACCATCGGCGCGTTCACGCAGGCACCGAGGCACTCCACCTCTTCCCAGCTGAAATTGCCGTCCTTGGAGAGATGGAAGGGCTCGTGATGGATACGGTGCTCGCAGACGTGGATCAGATCCTCGGCGCCGCGCAGGCGGCACGGCGTGGTGCCGCAGACCTGAACGTGGGCTTTCTCGCCGACCGGGGCCAGCTGGAACATCGTGTAGAAGGTCGCGACCTCGAGCACGCGGATATAGGGCATGTCGAGCATGTCGGCGACAGCGCGGATCGCGGCCTCCGAGACCCAGCCGTCGTGCTGTTCCTGTACGCGCCAGAGAATGGCGATGACGGCCGAAGCCTGGCGCCCGGCCGGATATTTCGCGATCTGCTGTTTGGCGAACGCGAGGTTCTCCTCCGTGAACGCAAAGCTCGCGGGCTGGACTTCCTTCGGTGCTAATCGGCGAACGGACATCTCTTCAATCTCTCACTGCATGCGGCGCGCGGTTTTCGCATTCAGGGCATTGATCCTGTCCTGCCAGAATGCGCTTGCGGTGCCGAAAACATTGTAGCCGACATGGGTCGAGACCTTGATGCGGTCGAGGATCGACAGCTCGGTCACCGTCTCCATACGCCTTGTGCTGGGATCGTAGACGATCAGCTTCAGCGGGGTGTGTTCGAGGATGTAGCGCGAGACCGCGTGCGAACGGTCGCTGCCATGCTCCTCGCACATGATGACGCTGTCGGCCTGGAGCAGCCGAGCGCCGCCCTTGATCGCCTCGATCTCGACGCCCTCGACGTCGAGCTTGATCAGGTACTTGCCGGTCGCGGCGACCTTGCCGTCGTCGATCAGATTATCGAGCGCGATGACCGGCACGTCCTCGCCGCCCGCCGACGCATCGCCGGCGATGCTGAAGGCCTCGTGCTTGGTGCCTGACAGACGCGCGGTGCCACGGGCCGCACCGATCGCGCATTTCATGGTCTCGAAGCGGCTGCCATTGATGCGGGCGTTGTTGGCGAGCTTCGGATGGTTCTGCCCGGACGGCTCGATCGCGATCGCCTTGTGCGAGCCGAACGGCTTGCTCGACACCAGCACCGACCAATAGCCGTAATTCGCGCCGCAATCGAGCAGGGTGTAGTCGACGTCGATGGAGTCGGCGAACAACAGCTCCAACTCGTCCTCGTAATTATAGGAGCGGTTGAGCAGTTTGCTCCAATAGCCGTCGCCGTAGGGAAATTCGAACACGGCGTCGGGGTTGAGCTTGATCGCGATGTTGCGCTCGGGCAGCGTCTTGCGCAGCAGATTGGCGCAGGCGATGTAGCCCATATGCGAGAAGTGCGAGGAGATCTTCGATCCCGTCACCAGCGCCAAGGCAGCCGTCCGCTCCCACAGGTTGGCCCCTTCAAGGGCCCCCGAGGCGCGGTCAAACTGGATCGGCGCCTGCGCCATCACCGATCGACCTCTCCGAACACGATGTCGAGCGAGCCGAGGATCGCCGACACGTCGGCGAGCAGATGACCGCGGCAGATGTGGTCCATGGCCTGGAGATGCGCAAAGCCGGGCGCGCGGATCTTGCACTTGTAGGGCTTGTTGGTGCCGTCCGAGATCAGAAAGACGCCGAACTCGCCCTTCGGCGCCTCGACCGCGGCGTAGACCTCGCCGGCCGGCACGTGGACCCCTTCGGTATAGAGCTTGAAGTGATGGATCAGCGCTTCCATCGAGCGCTTCATCTCGCCACGGCGCGGCGGCGCGACCTTGTTGTCTTCGACGACGACGGGACCCTTCCCGTCGGCTGCGTTCAGCTTCTGGATGCACTGCTTCATGATGCGCACGGACTGGCGCATTTCTTCCATGCGGATCAGATAGCGGTCGTAGCAGTCGCCGTTCTTGCCGATCGGGATGTCGAAATCCAGCTCGGCGTAGCATTCATAGGGCTGCGACTTGCGCAGATCCCACGCCGCGCCCGAACCGCGCACCATCACGCCGGAGAAGCCCCACTCCCAGGCTTCCTTCAGCGAAACCACGCCGATGTCGACGTTGCGCTGCTTGAAGATGCGGTTCGCGGTGAGCAGCCGGTCGAGATCTTCGACCACTTTCAGGAACGGATCGCACCAGGCGTCGATGTCGTCGACCAGCTTCTGCGGCAGGTCCTGATGCACGCCGCCGACGCGGAAGTAGGCTGCGTGCATGCGGCTGCCGGAGGCGCGCTCGTAGAACACCATCAGCTTTTCGCGCTCTTCGAAACCCCACAGCGGCGGGGTCAGCGCGCCGACGTCCATCGCCTGCGTGGTGACGTTGAGCAAATGCGACAGGATGCGGCCGATCTCGCAATAGAGCACGCGGATCAGCTGCGCGCGGCGTGGCACCTCGATGCCGAGCAGCTTTTCTGCAGCCATGCAGAAGGCGTGCTCCTGGTTCATCGGCGCGACGTAGTCGAGACGGTCGAAATAAGGGATCGCCTGCAGATAGGTCTTCTGCTCGATCAGCTTTTCGGTGCCGCGGTGAAGCAGGCCGATATGCGGGTCGACGCGAGCGACGACCTCACCATCCAATTCAAGCACAAGACGAAGAACACCGTGCGCAGCCGGATGCTGCGGTCCGAAGTTGATCGTAAAGTTGCGAAGCTGTTCGGGTTGCTCGTTCATGTTCAGACCTTCGGCCCCGCTTTTTCATCACCCGGAAGGACCGGATAGTCGGCGCCCTCCCACGGGGACAAAAAGTCGAACTTGCGGAATTCCTGGTTGAGCCTGACCGGCTCGTACACCACCCGCTTCTCCTGGTCGTCGTAGCGGACCTCGAGGAAGCCGGTGGTCGGGAAATCCTTGCGCAGCGGATGACCCTCGAAGCCGTAATCGGTCAGGAGGCGGCGCATGTCGGGATGACCGACGAAGATCACGCCATAGAGGTCGTAGGCCTCGCGCTCGAACCAGTCGGCGCCGGGAAACACCTCGATCAGCGACGGCACCTGCGTGGTCTCGTCGGCCTGGGCCTTGAGCCGGATCCGGGCGTTCAGGGTCGGTGACAGGAAGTGATAGATCACGTCGAAGCGCTTCTCGCGCGAGGGATAGTCCGCCGCCGTGATGTCGGTGAAGTTGATGAAGCGGCAGTTCGGGTCGTCGCGGAGGTACTTGACCACCTCGACGATCTTGCTGACCTCGACATCCACCGTGAGCTGGTTGAAGGCCACCGAATGACCGATGGCGGCGCCCGGAAGCGCGCTAACGATCGTCTGCCCCAGGGCGTCGAGCTTGGCGTCGTCCATGACGTAAAACCTTAGCGTTCGATGGTGCCGGTGCGGCGGATCTTCTTCTGCAGCAGCAGCACGCCATAGAGCAGCGCTTCCGCCGTGGGCGGGCAGCCCGGCACGTAGATGTCGATCGGCACGATGCGGTCGCAACCGCGCACGACCGAGTAGGAATAGTGATAATAGCCGCCGCCGTTGGCGCAGGAGCCCATCGAGATGACGTAACGCGGCTCGGGCATCTGGTCGTAGACCTTGCGCAGCGCGGGCGCCATCTTGTTGGTCAGGGTCCCGGCGACGATCATCACGTCCGACTGACGCGGCGAAGCACGCGGCGCGAAGCCGAAGCGCTCGACGTCGTAGCGCGGCATCGACACCTGCATCATCTCGACCGCGCAGCAGGCGAGACCGAAGGTCATCCACATCAGCGAGCCGGTGCGCGCCCAGGTGATGAGGTCGTCGGTCGCGGCCACGAAGAAGCCTTTGTCGGACAGTTCCGAATTGACCTCGAGGAAGAACGGATCATTGGCCCCGACCGGCTTGCCGGTCGACGGGTCCAGGATGCCCTTGGGGGCCGGCGCGAGAGCCGGACCGGCGGACGACACAGGGTTCAATCCCATTCCAGTGCGCCTTTCTTCCATTCATAGGCGAACCCGACCGTCAGCACGCCAAGGAACACCACCATGGACCAGAAGCCGGTCGCGCCAAGCTTGCCGAACGCCACCGCCCAGGGAAACAGGAACGCCACCTCGAGGTCGAAGATGATGAAGAGGATGGCGACCAGATAGAAGCGGACGTCGAACTTCATGCGGGCGTCGTCGAAGGCGTTGAAACCGCACTCATACGCCGACAGCTTTTCCGGGTCCGGCTGCTGGAACGCGACGATGAACGGCGCGATCAGCAGCACCAGACCAATGAGGCCCGCTACCCCTATGAAGACGACGAGTGGAAGATAGTTCTGCAGAATGCCGCTCATTGACGAGCCCTTTTTCCCGCAGCCTCGGGACAGCCACGGATTCGTCCAGTTTGGAATTGTTCTGAGCCTTAGCGCAGTGCACCAATGGGCGCAAGACACGCTCTTTTTAGGCCCTTTGTCGCCCTCAGAACGGTGGAAATCCCGGAATCACCCCGCGGCTGGTATGGAGCAGATCGACAGCCCCAGCAAGAGCGCCCCGATCAGTCCACACCCGCTGGGCCGTGACGTCCGTTGTTGAGAAGGCTCACTTTATCTAGGCCGCGACGCAGCAATGTCCAGATTACAACGAGGACAGGCGCGCCCACCATCGGGCGAGCGATCCGGGAGCCATGCATCACGATCGGACCCGGGCTCGTCTGGCGAATGCGTCGGGCGGGCGGCGCCCGCTTCCGCCGCCGCGGAAAATCAATGGCGAGCGCGGCGGCGACGTGGCTGGGTCGTCGCGCGCCGCGCTCGCATGAGCTTCGGGCCGGGGGGCATAGCCCGCGAGCTCATCGATCTCGTGGGTGGAAGCCAGTGACGAGCCGGTCAGGCTCTCACGATGGCCTTCCCTCGCCTGTTCTCGTCATTTGCCTCACCATTTGTAGGAGACGCTGGCAGTGACGCGCCGGCGGTCGCCGTAGAAGCAGGAGGACGCCGCCGCGCAGCTCGCGACATAGATCTTGTCGGTCAGATTGACCACGTTCAGCGCGGTGCGCCAGTTCTGCCATTCGTAGTGGAGCGCGAGATCGCCGAGCACGACCGCGGGAACCTCGAGGGTATTGGCGGTATCCGCCCACGACGAACCGACATAGCGGACACCGCCGCCGAAGCCGAACCCCGCGAGCGGCCCGTCCTTGAAGGTGTAGTCCGCCCAGCCCGACACCAGGAGCTCAGGCGTGTTGGTCGGGGTCTTGCCGACCAACGACGGGTCCAGATCCCTGCTGTTGAACAAATGGTAGGCCGTGAACGAGCCGATCAGCTTCAGCTCGCGCGTGGCGTTCGCCACCGCTTCGAGCTCGATGCCGCGCGATGTCACCTCGCCGGTCTGGTTCTGCAAGGTCGTGACGACAGGATCAGTGGTTGCCACGTTCTGGCGCTTCAGGTCGAACACCGAAGCGGTGAAGTAGCCGTCAAATCCCCGCGGCGCGACCTTCACGCCGATTTCCGCCTGCTGGCCGGTCTCCGGCAGGAACAGCTGGTTTTGCGCGTTGAGGCCGATGATCGGATTGTAGCTCGTGGCGTAAGACACATAGGGCGCGATGCCGTTGTCGAAATTGTAGATCAGCCCGGCGCGCCCGCTGAACCTGCTGTCGTCGCGGCTGGCGAGCGTGGCGCCGGTATCACGGCCAGCCTGCGTCGTCTCGACCCAATCGTTGCGGCCGCTCAGCACCAGCGTGAAGTTGCCGAGCTTCATCTGGTCCTGAAGATAGGTGCCGGCCTGCTTCTGCGTGATCTGGAAGTTGCGGAACGGTGCGCCCGTCAACGGAATGTCAAATCCATAGGCGGGATTGAAGACATTAATCGAAGGAACGGTGCCGAAGTTGAAAGCCTGATAGTCGTCGATCTGATAGCCCTTCAAATCGA
This sequence comes from Bradyrhizobium sp. 44, assembly GCF_023073095.1. Taxonomy (NCBI): domain Bacteria; kingdom Pseudomonadati; phylum Pseudomonadota; class Alphaproteobacteria; order Hyphomicrobiales; family Nitrobacteraceae; genus Bradyrhizobium; species Bradyrhizobium sp. 44. The sequence continues at coordinate 215,671 of NZ_JADPIY010000020.1, read as the reverse complement.
CCCCGAACAGCATCGTGTGCCGCACCGCGCCGGTGTTGAAGCGGTACTCCAGCTGATTGTCGAGATTGGCCTGGTTGGCGGTGTTCTTCGCATACCAATTATAGCGACCGAGACTGGCCGTGTTGATGTCAGCCCAATTATTGCCGACGTAGCCGCGATAGGTCACATCGACGTGGGCAAAGCGCGCATTCTGCCGGAACGTCAGATCGTCGGTGAGATTGCGCTCGAACTGGTAGCCGAGCATCTCCTGCTCGCGCGTGAACTTGTCGACGCTGGGATCGCCGGCGAAAAAGCTGGTGGGGATCTTGCCGAACCGAGCGTTGGTCACCGTGCCCTCATAGGGCAGGAAGTTGATGCCACGGGTTTCCTGCCGGGAAGCTGAAGCCAGCACCGTGAACGTCGTGTCGGCGTCCGGCTTCCAGGTCACCGACGGCGCGATGAAGTAGTTGTTGTCCGGGGTGAAATTGACCTGCGTAGGGCCGTTCTGGACCTGGCCGACGACGCGGTAGAACAACTTGCCGTTTTCGGGCTGGGTCGCGACCGGACCGCCGACATCGAAGCCGACATAAGCGTTGCCGAAATTGTTGACGCCGGTCTCGATGAAGCGGACGGGGTCCGCGGGCGGCATCTTGCTGATGACGTTGACGATGCCGCTCGGGCTCGATCCGCCATAGAGCACGGCCGACGGACCGCGCAGCACCTCGACGCGCTCCATGTTGGGCGCCTGGAGCTTCCAGCTCGCATAGGACGTGTAGAACAGCTGCATGCCGTCGAGAAACAGTCCGACGTCGTCGGACTTGAAGCCGCGGATCAGCCACCAGTCGTTGCGCGTGTCCGCGCCGAAGGTCCCGGCGCGGACGCCGGCGGTATAGCGCAGGACTTCGTCGAGCTTGTTTGCCTTCTGGTCGCGGATCTGCTCCGCGCCAATCACCGACACCGCCTGCGGCGTCTCCATGATCGGCGTGTTGGTCTTGGTGCCGGACGAGCTGCCGCCGGCGACGTAGCCGTGCACCGGGCCGAGCGGGGTCTCCACGGAACCGACATGGCGCCGCGGCTGCGGCTTGCTTCGGTTGGCGGTCTGCTGGGATGATCGCGGCGCGCGGCGCTGGACGGAGGGCGCCGCCCGGCGGCGCGCTTCCGGCGCGGTGACGGTGACCGACGGAATGTTCTGCGCGCCACTCTGCGCAGGAGATTGTGCAAGCGATGCCTGCGGCACCAAAACCCAAGCGGATGCGGTCGCCAATACGGCCGACCGCAGCATTCCAAGACTGTTCAACGCGCAACCCCAAAACTGCGTGTTTTGATTTGCCCATGCCGTCAGTCCCATGACGGCATGCGCTTGCGGTGACGCTTAGGGGAGCGCGCGCGAATTCCCTAATTGAAAGCCTCTTAGAAAGAGTCTTAGAAAGAGTCTTGGAAGGGTTCTTGGAAAGATTTTTGGAAGCGATCCAACATGTCCCGGATTGCCGAAACGTCAGCGCGAAGTCTTCTCGTTCTCGAGCATCTCGGCAGCGATCGTCGTCAATTGATCGACCTGCTGCAGCAGCGCCTCGAACTCGGCTTCGCTCAGATGTTCGCGCAAGCGCCGATTGCGCTCCTGCGCACCGGCGACGATCGCATCATGCGCCGCAAGGCCGGTTGCGGTCAGCGAGACCAGAACCTCGCGGCTGTCTTTCGGGTTCGCTGATTTCGCGATCAGCTTGCGCGAGACGAGTTCCGCAAGCGCGCGGCTGATCTGCCCCTTGTCCTGGCCGACAGCTTCCGCAAGCCGCGCCACGCTCATCGGCGGCCGCCGGCCGAGCGAGGCGACCAGGCCAAACTCGACCGAGGACAATCCGGCGAGACGCTTGTAGCGCAGGATGGCGCCGCGCTTGAGCAAATTGGCCAGCACCATCAGCCGCGACGACAGCATGACAGTGATCGGCGCCGGCGACTGACTTTCGTCCGCATCGGACGATGCGCGCCCGGCCCTGCTTGATGTCTGGCTCATGATCCACCTCTGCCAAGAAAGCCGCGGCGTGCCAAGTCTTGGTAGCGCAACCTCCCCAGCCTGATCCGAATGCGATTAAGAGGCATTTGGAAAATCGTTGACATTGTCATCGATCAGCCCTTCACTGGTGTTCAGGGCGTCACAAGCCGAGCCAGCAAGGCCGACAGCGGGAGGATCAGCATGACCATCACCCAGCGAGATCGCGATCTCGGCACGGCCTATGCGATGAAGCCGGCGCACACGCGCACCGAGCTCACCTCGGTCGTGCGCGGCACGCCGATGGGCGAACTGCTGCGACGCTACTGGCATCCGGTCGGGCTCATCAGCGATGCCACCGACACCCCGAAAAAGGTTCGCGCGCTCGGCGAGGATCTGGTGCTGTTCCGCGACAAGCACGGCCGCGCCGGCCTGCTCCACGCCCGCTGCTGCCACCGCGGCACCACGCTCTATTATGGCAAGGTCGAGGAGGACGGCATCCGCTGCTGCTATCACGGCTGGAAGTTCGACACCGAAGGTCACTGCCTGGAGCAGCCCTGCGAACTCGACGGCGGCCAGTTCAAGGACAAGGTGCGCCAGCCCTGGTATCCGGTCGAGGAGCGCTACGGGCTGATCTTCGCCTATATGGGCCCGGCCGAAAAACGCCCGGTGCTGCCGGCCTATGAATGCCTGGAGATCATGGACGACGGCGAGTTCGTGGAGGCGGACGACTCCTCGATCGGCGGCGGTGGTCCCGCGATCATCCCCTGCAACTGGCTCCAGCATTTCGAGAACGTGGTCGATCCCTACCACGTGCCGGTGCTGCACGGCTCGTTCTCGGGTCCGCAATTCACCAACATGATGGCATCGATGCCGGAGGTGACGTTCGACAAGACGCCGCGCGGGATCGCCGTGCGCTCGATCCGCAAGCAGGATGATGGCAAGGTGTTTTACCGCGTCACCGAGGCGGCGCTCCCCACCTTGCGCGTCGTGCCAAACCCGCGCGTGGCGCAGTTCGCCCGTGTCGAGTCGATCGGCTGGACGCTGCCGATCGACGACACCTCGTTCCGCATCTACGTCGCCGGCCGCGTCAAGAACCCCGGCGACATCGGGCGCATGCGCTCGAAATTCAACGGCAAATTCTGGTGGGACATGACCGAGGAAGAGCACCAGCAATTTCCCGGCGACTATGAAGCCCAGGTCGGCCAGGGCCCGCAGACCATCCATTCCGAGGAGCATTTCGGCCAGAGCGACCGCGGCATCCTCTTGATCCGGCGCATGCTGAGCGAGCAGCTCGAGGCGATGGAAGCAGGCCGCGATCCGATCGGAATCTCGTTCGATGTGAGCGCGCCTCGGGTCGAATTCGAAGCGGGGAATTACATCCGCGACGCGTGAAGCAGCCAGCTCCAATCAAAGCTGGACCGACAACGATAACAAAGACTAATTGGGGGAAGCGATGGTCGATGTGACATCACAAATGTCGGTGCAAACGGCCGCGACGGCAAAACCCCCGGCGCGGCGCTATTACGTGCTGGGCCTGCTCACGATCATCTACGCGCTGAACTTCCTCGACCGCACGATCTTCAACGTGCTGATCGAGCCGATCAAGAAGGAGTTCCAGCTCAGCGACACCATGATGGGCCTGCTCGCGGGCTTCGGCTTCGCCCTGTTCTACTCCCTGCTCGGCATTCCCATCGCGCGCGTCGCCGACCGGCTCAACCGGCGCAACATCGTCGCCGTCGCCTTTGCGTTCTGGAGCGCGATGACAGCGTTGTGCGGCGCTGCTTCGAGCGTCACGTCGCTGGCGCTGGCGAGGATCGGCGTCGGCATCGGCGAATCCGCAGGCTCGCCCGCCTCGCAATCCATCGTCGCCGACCTCTTCGCCAAGAACGAGCGTCCGCGCGCGCTCGGCATCTACGCCGTCGGCACCTATCTCGGCGTCTTCCTCGGTTATTTCGTCGGCGGCTACGTCAACCAGCACTATGGCTGGCGGATGGCGTTCTACGTCGCGGGCCTGCCCGGCATCCTGCTCGCTATTATCCTGTGGCTGACGATCTCCGAGCCGAAACGCGGCGCCATGCAGGAGAATTTCGTGCCTGAGCCGCTCGGGCCGACGCTGCGTTTCCTGGCCTCGCAGCAGAGCTTCATCATCGTGCTGATCGGCTTCTGCCTCACCACTTACACGAACTACGCGACCGCGGCCTGGATCCCGCCGTTCCTCGCGCGCGTGCACCATCTGTCGAGCGCCGAGATCGGCACCTACGCCGGCACCTTCAAGGGGCTCGCCGGCATGGCCGGCACCCTGCTCGGCGGCTTCGTGGTGGCGCAGATCAGCCGCCGCGACGACCGTTGGAAGCTGTGGGCGCCCGCCATCACCTCGGGCCTTGCCGGCCCGGTGTTCGCGCTGTGCATGCTGACGCAGGACTTTGCGATGATGGTGGCCATGCTGGCGCTGACCTCGTTCCTGGTCGGCTTCCATCTCGGGCCGATCTTCGCGATCGCGCAGACGGTGGCGAAGCCGAGCATGCGGGCGCTGGCCTCTGCCCTGATCGCGCTCACCGCCACCTGCTTCGGCCAGGGCGTCGGCCCGCTCGCCGTGGGCATGGTCAACGACGCCCTGAAGGGCACTTACGGCGCCGACGCCGTGCGCTATTCCCTGCTCTCGGCGGCGGTCACGACCACGCTGGGGGCGCTCCTGTTCGTCTGGGCGGCCCGCACGATCCGGAACGATATCGGCCGGGCCGCAGCCTGACGCCGGCCCCGGACGCCTCCCGGGCGAAACCCGCTCGCGGGGAGATGAAACCATTTTGCGGAACCCGCGAAACCATCCGGAAACAGACGGTCCTTACAAGAAGAGCCATAGACGGCGGCAAAGCCCGTCGGGAGGCTCAGATGAACCACTCCATTCACTCTGCTGATCGTGCGACCCACCTCAAGATCGTGGTGGTGGCGCTGGTAGCCGGAATCACGGTGGCCGGCTTCGGGATCGCAGCTCGCACCAATGCCGATTACAGCCAGACCGCCCAGTCCGCCCACGTGATCAAGGCCGGCAAGCCGGTCGTCGTCACCAGCGCCGGGACGTCGGAGATCCGCTGAGGGCGAAAAAGGTCCGGTTTGATACCAAATGGCCGCCTTCGGGCGGCCTTTCTGATTCAGGCGACGAGCGAGTGAGCCAACATGAAGCGGGTCAATAGCTGCCGCAGCAGTGCTTGAATTTCTCGCCTGAACCGCAAGGACAGGGATCGTTGCGGCCGACACCGCTCTGCCCATAACGCAGCCGGTTGAGGGCCTACCTGTTCTGCTCCAGGATCATCTTGCGGCGCGTCTCCTGCACGCCGATCACGGCAGCATTGTCGCCGGGCGTCCCAGAACGCCTGCGGCTTCAGATGGGCGAGCTTGCCGCTGACATAGACCGGGTAGAAGCAGCCGAGCGTTCCGTCGCGCAGGCGCTGCAGCGTCGTCAAATCGTAGAGGAAGAAACCTGCGGCCAGCAGCATCGCGTTGATGTCCTGGAAGTCGTCAACGTCGGTCTCGCAGACGACCACGCTGCAATTCTCGAGCACGTCGCGCGCGCCCTTCAGCGCGGCCTGTTCCGCGCCCTGCACGTCGAGCTTGAGCAGGAACGGCGGCTTGAGCGACAGCTCTTCGACCAGCGCATCAAGCGTCGTCGCCGGTACTTTCACCTTGCTGGTGGTGAGGTCGTTGACCCGCGACCAGTAGACGTCGCCCGCGGGACGCAGCGATGACCAGTAAGGATGCACGGATTCCGTGATCTCGATCTCGCCCTCGTGGTCGGTGATGGCGCAAATGCGATAGTGCCCGCCAAGCACCTCCTTGATCGCCTTGAGGGAGTCCTCGTAGATCCTGTTAGCGTCGACGTTCAGTGGCACCGCGCGCTGAGGCACGACTGATGGTTGAGCACGAAGTGCCCGTCGGCGCAGCCCAGATCGATCACGGTCCCGTAGCGCACGCCCTTCGCGAACAAATTTTGCAACGTCGCGCTGAAATCGGCTGCCTGCATCAACTCGATCCGAACAATCCCGGATTGAGCGGTACCATGTGATCAACGGCGCGATCAACTCGAGCGTCTGGCGACCGTCGCGCGGGCGAGGGAATTTTGCGCGGGTCGAAGACAACAAAGCATGCGGAAGTCGGGGGCGCGCGCAACCCGGGATCGAAGCGAGATCAGGATTTGAAGGTAAGGGTATGAAAGGATTGCCAAAAATGGCGCGAGAGACGGGGCTCGAACCCGCGACCTCCGGCGTGACAGGCCGGCGCTCTAACCAACTGAGCTACTCCCGCGTGACACGCAAATGTCTGCGGAACGAGGGGGGACTTAAAGGCCGGACCTGTTGAAGTCAAGGATGTTGCGTCCACAGCGTGAACGGGGCGGATTTCCGTCGAGGGCGCGCACGGACGTGACCCGCGCTCATGCCGGCGGCGTAGTCAGTCCGGTCCCGAATCGTCTACGCCTCCGGAACTTGGCGGTTCAGGGATCGTCACCCGACCACCGGCAAGCATCGAGGAGGCCAGATATGGCGAAGAAGGCTGCCGCTCCCGCCACCATCACGCTCAAGCACCTCGCTGCCGACATTGCCGAGAGCCAAGACCTGTCGAAGAAGCGCGCTGAGGCCGTTCTGACCGACATGGTCGACCTGATCACCAAGCACCTGAAGAAGGGCGACCGCGTCCGGATCGTCGGGCTTGGAATCCTCCAGGTTCGCAAGCGCGCCGCCCGCACCGGCCGCAATCCCGCCACCGGCGAGCCCATCCACATCAAGGCCAGCAAGAAGGTCGCCTTCCGCCCGGTCAAGGAACTGAAAGAGGCGATCTGACCCCTCACGTTTCGTTAAGCCTGATCAGCGTCCTCCGGCCTCACCGCGCCCTGCTTTTCTGGTATACCGCCCCTCTCCCCTGACCCGGCGGTTTGACCAGAAATGTCCTCCCTCACCTTTTCGCATACCGTGACCGAGCGCTTCCTGCGCTACGTCACCATCGACACCCAGTCCGATCCGGAATCCCCGAGCTCGCCCTCGACCGAGAAGCAGAAAGATCTCGGCCGTGTGCTCGCCGCCGAGCTCAGGCAGATGGGCGTCGAGGACGCGCATCTCGACGATTACGGCTACGTCTACGGAACGATCCCGGCGAACACGACGAAGAAGGTGCCGGTGATCTGCTTCTGCTCGCACATGGACACTTCGCCCGACGTTACCGGCAAGAACGTCAAGCCGCAGGTCGTGAAGAACTATCGCGGCGGCGACATCACGCTGCCGGGCGACACCAGCCAGGTGATCCGCTTCGCCGAGCATCCGGCGCTGAAGAACCAGATCGGCAACGACATCATCACCACCGACGGCACCACCCTGCTCGGCGCCGACAACAAGGCGGGCGTGGCCGAGATCATGGATGCCGCGCATTTCTTCATCAACAACCCGGACGTGAAGCACGGCACCATCAAGATCCTGTTCACGCCCGACGAGGAGATCGGCCGCGGCGTCGACAATGTCGACATCAAGAAGCTCGGCGCCGAGTTCGGCTACACCATGGACGGCGAGAGCGCGGGCAGCGTGGAGGACGAGACCTTCTCGGCGGACGGCGCCACCATCACCATCAACGGCGTCAGCGCCCATCCCGGCTATGCCAAGGGCAAGATGGAGCATGCGATCAAGATCGCCGCCGCCATCGTCGAGCGCCTGCCCCGCGAAGGCTGCTCGCCCGAGACGACATCAGGCAAGCAGGGCTTTCTGCATCCGATCGGCATCGAGGGCGCGCTGGAGCAGGCGACGCTCTCCTTCATCGTGCGCGACTTCACCGAGGAAGGGCTGAAGGAGAAGGAGATCCTGCTCGAGAACATCGTCAAGGACGTGATGAAGGATTTTCCGCGCTCGACCTACACATTCGAGGTGCGGGAGCAGTACCGCAACATGAAGCAGGTAATCGATCGTCACCCGCACATTCTCGAATACGCCATCGAAGCGATCCGCCGCGCCGGCCTGCGCCCGATGCGCACCGCGATCCGCGGCGGCACCGATGGCTCGCGCCTCTCCTTCATGGGCCTGCCCTGCCCCAACATCTTCGCCGGCGAGCACGCATTTCACTCCCGGCTCGAATGGGTCAGCCGGCAGGACATGGAGAAGGCGGTGCAGACGATCGTGCACCTCGCCATGATCTGGGAGGAGAAGGCCTAGCGCCTCTCGTCAAAAGACCATGGCCGGGATCGCTCCCGGCCATCGTCCTGCACGTCAGGGCACCGGCATCGCGCGCGGAGAGCGATGGAAGCGGTTCGAGCTTGCCATCCAGTTCGGCAACGGCTCTCCATCGCGGTGCCGCCCGCCGGCCACCGCCGCAGCCCAGGCCACCGCAGCGCCGATCAGGGTTGCTGCGGCAACGGAGAAGGCGACGATGATGGAATTACGCCGCGCCCGATTGATCGCCGTCCTTGAATCCGCGATCAGCGCGTCGACCCGTCGTTCCGAGTCGGGAGCGGCGAGTCCCGTCAGCGCGGCCACCTGCTGCACTAGATAGGTCCGATCATCGGTGCTGATGCCGCTGTGGCTCGATGACGTCATCAAGATGCGTCCTGCTTCGGCGCGGGCTTCCCTGAGGTCGGTGTTAGGGGGCCGCCGCGGCGCGCGAAACAGCTTGTCCAGCTCGTAGCTCAACAGTGGCTCGGCGGCGGAGGTATTGCTCGCCGAACTGCGCATCGGCGAACGATCAATCGCAGCTGCGCCGAGTATCGCGAGCAGAGCGGCACCAAGCAGCACGGCAAGCGCCCAGGACATCAGGCCATGCAGCCCGTCCCGCCGTTCGCCGTCGTCTTCGATCGTTGTGATCGTCGGGGCTGGTCGCGTTGTCCGGCCGGCGACATAGCCGCCGAAGCCGAAGCTGATAATCGCCTGGATGATCAGATACAGCCCCGACAGCAAAGCCAGCGCCGCCGATGCATCGCGCCATGTCGGCGAGGCTGAACTGACGCCCAGTCCGACGGCGACACCAAAGCCGACCAGGATGAACGACATTGCGCCAGCGGCCAACGCGCCTGCGATCACCGAGCTCCACTGAATGGTGCTCCGGTCATCGGCAGCGACGCCGCCGCCTTCCATGATGTCTTCCCGTATGAGAGTTTCCATCGTCATCGCCGCTCTCTCAGCGCAGGCCGAAGAACGACAGGATCGCCATGACGACGACGATCAAGCCGATGAGATAAATCAATCCATCCATAGTCCGTCCTCCTCGATTTCTCCTCGTCGCTAATCACAACGAAGAAAGAACGTTCCAAACTGGACCGAGCCCGCGGGAACGAACCGGCGCGATGCGGATTAGCTGTCCAAGTCCCAAGGATGAAGTTTGTGAGCACGAAAGCCCAGCCGGTCAGTCCCGGCTGGGCTTTCTTTTTGGGCGGCGGTTCCTGTCCTATGTTAACGACGCCGGCTCTCCGATCATCAAGGATGCGATAGGGGGGGAACCTCCGGATCGGGAGAGCGGCGTGGATCGCAGAACCGCGTGCCTTCATCAGGCAGATGCATTCCGGGAAAAGGCGATCGCCGATCCCGAGCACCACGACCAGTGGATTGATGAAGCCATCAAATGGCTGGAACGGGCCATGGAAGCCGGCTGTCGCGCCGTCGTGACGGTCGAAGCCGGCGATGTGCCGAACGCAGCAAGCGGAACGTCAGCCGACGCCCAGTTGAGCTTGATCACGCGCCAATGAGAAGCGCTGTCGTCTTCGCAATCGCTGCGGCAATTGTTCCAGGGGACGTAACAATGTTGCGGGTCGACACTGTTCCCGCCCCCATGCTAGGCCGGACACCGACTGCAACCAGAGTGAAATCGTGCTCGCAAACCGCCAGCCCTCAGGATCATGCCCGCCGCGCCACTGGCGCGGGCTGCTGTCTGTGCTGATCGCGGTTGTCTACCTGCTCGCGGGAGCGCTGCATGGCCTGCACGACATCGACGTCACCACGCCCGGTGGCGGCTCGGAGATCAGCGCCGTCCTTGACGGCTCGGGAGATCACAACGACCACAAGGCCATCGGCGGTCATCATTGCCATGGCTGCTTCTCGGTGACGATGGCGCAGCCGGCGCCACCGGCCGCATCGATCGGGCTCGTGTCCGCATCGCGCCCGCAACGCGCACCCCGGCTCGCCGGCATTATTCCCGATACCGACTCCCCGCCTCCCAAACAGATGGCCTGAACGGATTGGTCGGGCGCTCCGCGCCCATGAGGTTCATCCTTCACAGGTCGGTTTCATGTTTTACAGGGGAATGGCCGCGCGCCTGGCGTGCGCGGCAGCGTGTCTGATTGTCGGATTGGCGCTTGCGCCATCTCACGCTCAGACTCTGACGATGCGGAGCGCGCTCTCGCGCGCGCTGGCCACGAGCCCGCGGCTGACCGCGGCGGAGCGCGATGTCGGCATCGCCACGGGCCAGCGCATCCAGGCAGGTGCGCTTCTCAATCCGGAGCTGACCTACGAACAGGACAATTCGTTCGGGTCCGGCATCTATCGCGGCACGCGATCGGCCGAGACCACGCTGCAGATCAGCCAGGCCTTCGAGCTGTTCGGCAAGCGCGACGCGCGGATCGCCGCGGGTGTCGCCGGCATCGAGGTCGCCGCGATCCAGCGCAAGGCCGTCAGGCTGGAGGTGCTGTCGGAGACCGCGATCGCCTTCCTCAGCGTGCTCGGCGCACAGCGGCGCATCCAGATCCTCGACGAGCAGATCACCGCCATCGATCGGCTGACGCCGCTTTTGCGCCGCCGCGTCGAGGCCGGCGCCTCCTCGCCGGCCGAGACCGGCCGTGCGGAAGTGGCATCCGCCCTGGTGAAGGCCGACCGCGAGCGCTTCAAGGCGACGCTGGCCAGCGCCCGGCGCGAGCTTGCGGTCCTGATGGGCGACGCGGCACCGAAATTCGGCGAGGTCTCCGGACGGCTCGACACCATGGGACGGCCGCCGACGTTCCAGTCGGTCGTCGCCGCGATCGATGCCAATCCGCAGCTGGTGCGCTGGACCGCGATCTATGCCCAGCGCAACGCCGAGCTGTTGCTGGCGCGGCTGCGGCCCTATCCCGACGTGCGGATCGCCGCCGGCTGGCGCCATTTCAACGAGACCAATGACGACGCGGCGCGCCTCACCGTCTCGGTGCCGATCCCCGTGTTCGACCAGAATCAGGGCAATATCCTCTCGGCGCAGGAAAGCCTTGCCAAGACCAAAGCCGAGCGCGAGGCCAACCGCAACACGTTGATCGTGGTCGCGGGCCGCGCCTACGACTCGCTGCAGGGCTCGCTGCGCGAGCTCGCGGTGCTGCGCGAGAGCGCCATTCCCAAGGCTACCGAAGCCTCGGACGCCATCGCGCAAGGCTACGGCCAGGGCCGCTTCAGCCTGCTCGAAGTGCTCGATGCCCAGGCCAGCGTCACCCAGGCGCGGCTGCGCGAGCAGGAGGCGCTGCAGAATTTCCACGCGGGGGTGGCGACCATCGAAGGCCTCGTCGGCAATCCCTTCACGCTGGCGCGGGAGAGCGCACGATGAAGACGTCCTCCACCATCCTCGTCGCATTGTTTGCCGCCGCACTTGGCGCTTACTGCTATTCTCTGCTGGCCCCAACAAGGGTCGAGCATGCCGAACACGCCGCGGACAAGAGGCCGGAGAAGCCGAACGACCATGTCGAACAGGACGAGCACGGCGCCGACCGGATCCGCATCTCCGACGTCAAGCTTGCAGCCGCAGGCGTGACGCTGGCGGAAGCCGCGAGCGCCACGCTGACCGACACGCTCGCTTTCAACGGCATCCTGCGCGCCAACCAGGAAGCCGTGGTGCAGGTGACGCCGCGTTTTCCCGGCGTCGCCAAATCGATCCAGAAGCGCATCGGCGACAAGGTCGGCAAGGACGATCTGCTCGCCGCGATCGAGAGCAACCAGAGCCTCACCGTCTACGAGCTCAAGGCGCCGATTGCCGGCACCATCATCGAGCGGCAGATCTCGCTCGGCGAATACGCCTCCGAGCAGAAGCCGGCCTTCGTCGTCGCCGACCTCTCCACCATCTGGGTCGACCTGTCGATCTACCGCCAGGACCTGCGGCGCGTCCGCCTCAACGACGAGGTGCTGATCGATCCAGACGACGGCCGCGGCGAGATCAAGGGCACCATCTCCTACATGGCCCCGATCGGCTCGAGCGAGACCCAGACCGCACTGGCGCGCGTGGTGCTGCCAAATCCGGACGGACGCTTGCGTCCCGGCCTGTTCGTCACGGCACGGCTGATCCTCGCCGCTCGCAACGTCGCGGTCGCCGTGCGCCGAAGCGCGATCCAGACGCTGGAGAACCGGACCATCGTGTTCGTCCGCGAGGATGGCGACAAGATCGAGGCGCGTCCGGTGGAGCTTGGCGATTCCGATCCCCGCCATGTCGAGATCAAGGCCGGTCTATCGGCCGGCGAGCATTACGTCGCGGAAAACAGCTTCGTCGTGAAGGCGGAGATGGGCAAGGGCGAGGCCGAACATGATTGAGCGTCTCATCGCGGTCTCGCTGCAGCAGCGCTGGCTGGTCCTACTGTTCGCGCTCGCGGCCGGCGGCTTCGGCGCCTGGAACTTCACCCGCCTGCCGATCGACGCGGTCCCCGACGTCACCAACGTGCAGGTCCAGATCAACACCCGTGCCCCGGGCCTCTCGCCGCTCGAATCCGAGCAGCGCATCACCTTCCCGATCGAGACCGTGATGGGCGGGCTGCCCAAGCTCGAATACACCCGGTCGATCTCACGCTATGGCCTGAGCCAGGTCACCGTCGTATTCCAGGACGGCACCGACATCTACTTCGCGCGGCAGCTCGTCAACGAGCGTATCCAGCAGGCGAAGGACCAGCTTCCGGCCGGAACCGAGGTCGCGATGGGCCCGATCTCGACCGGCCTTGGCGAGATCTATGTCTACTCCGTCGAAGCCAAGGCCGGCGCGAAGTCACAGACCGGTGCCGAGTTCACGCCGACGGAGCTGCGCACCATCCAGGACTGGATCATCAAGCCGCAACTGCGCACCATTCCCGGCGTGATCGAGGTCAACTCGATCGGCGGTTATGAGCGGCAGTTCCACGTGCTGCCGGTCCCCGGCCGGCTGATAGCCTACAAACTCGGCTTTCGCGACATCATGACGGCGCTGGCCGCCAACAACGCCAATGTCGGTGCCGGCTATATCGAGCGCAACGGCGAGCAATATCTCGTCCGCGCCCCGGGCCAGGTCGCCAATATCGCGGAGATCCGCGACATCGTGATCGGTTCGCGCGGCGGCGTCCCGGTGCGTATCCGCGACGTCGCCGACGTCCAGGAGGGCCAGGACCTGCGTTCGGGCGCAGCAACCGCAAACGGCAGCGAAACCGTGCTCGGCACCGCCATGCTGCTGATCGGCGAAAACAGCCGCACGGTGGCCCAGCGCGTGAAGGCCCGGCTCACGGAGATCGCGAAATCGCTCCCTGACGGCGTGATCGCGCGCGCCGTCTATGACCGCACGCATCTGGTGGAAGCCACCATCCAGACCGTCGAGAAGAATCTCGTCGAGGGCGCGGCGCTGGTGATCGCTGTGCTTTTCCTGATCCTCGGCAACATCCGCGCCGCGCTGATCACCGCCTGTGTCATTCCCCTTTCCATGCTGTTCACGATCACAGGCATGGTCGAGAGCAAGGTCAGCGCGAATCTGATGAGCCTCGGCGCGATCGACTTCGGCATCATCGTCGACGGCGCGGTCATCATCGTGGAGAACTGTCTGCGGTTGCTCGCTGCCGAGCAGCACAGGCGCGGCCGGCTGCTGTCGCTCGAGGAGAGGATGGAGACAATCCGCGCCGGCAGCAGCGAGGTCATCAAGCCGAGCCTGTTCGGCACGATGATCATCGCCGTGGTCTACCTGCCGGTCCTGACCCTGACGGGGACCGAGGGCAAGATGTTCACGCCGATGGCGCTGACCGTGCTGATGGCCCTCGCCGGCGCGGCGCTGTTGTCGATCACCTTCGTCCCGGCCGCGGTTGCGATCTTCGTCACCGGCAAGGTCTCGGAGAAGGAGAACATCTTCATGAGAGCGGCCAAGCGGTTCTATGTGCCGCTGCTCGACCGCGCCATCCGCTACCGCGGCATGGTCGCCTTTGGCGCCATGCTGATCGTTGCCGGCAGCGTCTTCGCCGCGACGCGCATGGGAGGCGAATTCATCCCGAGCCTCGACGAAGGCGACATTACCATCGAAACCATCCGGATTCCCGGCACCAGCCTGACCCAGAGCGTCGGCATGCAGCTGCGGCTGGAAATGGCGATCAAGCAGGTACCGGAGGTCGCGACCATCTTCTCCAAGATCGGTACCGCCGAGATCGCCAACGATCCGATGCCGCCGAATATGACCGACACCTATGTCACGCTCAAGCCACGCGACGAATGGCCCGACCCGGGCAAGCCCAAGGACGAGGTGATCGCCGAGCTCGAACGCACCGCCAACACCCTGCCCGGCACGGCCTATGGCATGACCCAGCCGATCCAGATGCGCTTCAACGAGCTCATTGCCGGCATCCGCAGCGACGTCGGCGTGAAGATCTTCGGCGACGATCTCGACGTGCTTGCCGGCATCGCCCAGCAGGTCAACGGCGTCGTCCACGCCATCGAGGGCGCGGCCGACGTCAAGACCGAGCAGATTGCGGGCCTGCCGATCCTCACCGTCAGGCTCGACCGCCAGGCGCTGTCACGCTACGGCCTCAGCCTCAGCGAGGTGCAGAACGTGGTCGAGATCGCGATCGGCGGCAAGCCGGTCGGAAAGCTGTTCGAGGGCGATCGCCGCTTCGACATCGTGGTGCGGCTGCCGGAAAGCCTGCGTGCCGACCCTGACACGATCAAGTCGCTGCCGATCCCGCTGCCGCCGGGCGAGGATGTACCGGCCGTCACCAAGACCGCATGGCCGGGCGGAAACGCGGCGTTGCGCTATGTCCCGCTGTCCTCCGTCGCGGCGATCGAGATCGCACCGGGACCCAACCAGATCAGCCGCGAGAACGGCAAGCGTCGCGTGGTGGTTATGGCCAACGTTCGCGGGCGCGATCTGCGCTCCTTTGTCGCCGAGGCCCAGAACGCCGTCGCGGAGAAGGTCAAGCTGCCACCGGGCTACTGGATCGGCTGGGGCGGACAGTTCGAGCAACTGGTCTCCGCCACCAAGCGGCTGACGCTCGTGGTGCCGGTGGCGCTGCTGCTGGTGTTCCTGCTGCTGTTCATGGGCATGGGATCGGCGGCGGATGCGGCCCTCGTGTTCTCCGGCGTGCCGCTGGCGCTGACCGGCGGCGTCATGGCGCTGCTGCTGCGCGGCATCCCGCTGTCCATCAGCGCCGGCGTCGGCTTCATCGCGCTGTCGGGCGTCGCCGTGCTCAACGGGCTCGTCATCATCGCCTTCATCGAGCGGCTGCGCAGCGAGGGCCAACCCGTTGCCGACGCGGTGCGCGAGGGCGCGCTGACACGCCTGCGTCCGGTGCTGATGACGGCGCTGGTCGCGTCCCTCGGCTTCGTGCCGATGGCCCTTGCTACCGGGGCCGGCGCCGAGGTGCAGCGGCCGCTCGCGACTGTGGTGATCGGCGGTATCATCTCCTCAACCGTGCTGACGCTGCTGGTGCTGCCGGCGCTCTACGTGCTGTTCCGCCGTGACGGGGCTGCCGAAACGCCTACAATGGCGCCTGATTTGGCAGCGTCCAGGGAGCGCTAGAGGTGGGCAGCCACGACCATCACGGCCATCATCACGATGATTATAGCCACGGCCATGATCACGATCATGGTGGCCACGCCCATGCCCATGCGCCCGCCAGCTTCGGCACGGCGTTCGCGATCGGCATCACGCTCAATACCGCGCTGGTCGTGGCCGAGGCCATCTACGGCTATATCGGCAACTCCACCGCCCTGCTTGCGGACGCCGGCCATAACCTTAGCGACGTGCTCGGCCTGGTCGTGGCCTGGTGCGCGTCGATCGCGGCGCGGCGCGCGCCCAGCGGCCGCTTCACCTATGGCCTGCGCGCCTCCACCATCCTGGCGGCGCTGGCGAACGCGGTGTTCCTGCTGGTCGCGACCGGTGCGATAGGCTGGGAAGCGTTTTTGCGCCTGCGTGAACCGGAGCCGGTCGCCGGCATCACCGTCATGGTGGTCGCCGGCATCGGCATCCTCATCAACGGTTTTACCGCCATGCTGTTCGCGCGCGGGCGCAAGGACGACATCAACATCGAAGGCGCCTATCTGCACATGGCGGCCGACGCCGCGGTCTCGCTCGGCGTCGTGGTCTCGGCGGCGCTGATCATCTGGACCGGCTGGCTCTGGCTCGATCCCGTCACCAGCCTCGTCATCTGCGCCACCATTCTCTGGAGCACCACCAGCCTGCTCCGCGGCTCCATCGACATGTCGATGGCGGCCGCGCCCAGGGGCACCGACATTGCCGCAATCAAGATCCTACTGCTGGAGCGGCCCGGCGTCACTGCGATCCACGATCTCCACGTCTGGCCGATCTCGACCACTGAGACGGCGCTGACCTGCCATCTCGTCATGCCCACCGGCGCCGGCGATGCATTCCTGATGGAGACGGCGCAGATGCTGAAGCGCTCCCACCGCATCGGCCACACCACCCTTCAGGTCGAGACGCATCCCGACAACGGCTGCGCGCTGGCGCCGGATGATGTGGTGTGAGGTAGTTGCGTGGCTGCGTCCCCATCGTCATTGCGAGCGCAGCGCGCTGCGCTCGCAATGACGGGGACAGAGCGGCGCCTACGCCGCCTTCGCCGTCACGATCCAGATCGCACCCTGGAGCGCCACGCTCGACCCCTTCAGGAACGGGGCGAGCATCTCGCGGATCGAGGCTTTTGCCGCGGCATACGTCTCGGGCGGATGGCCTTGCAGCGCGCGGCTGGCGGGGCCGATCTGGAGCGAGCCCTCGACCGCGGCATCGAGCCCGCCGCCGATCGCGACATCCATCGCGAGATTGTGCGGTTCCATCGCGACGTCGACGAAGCCCGCGCCTTTCAGGATGCGCGTCACGCGCTCTTCGGAGGCAAAGGCGAACGGGCCCGGCTCGTCCGGCCCGACCGGCGGCATCTTGGGCACGTGTTTGTAGACCGCCATCAGCGGTGCCATCATCCAGGGATTTTCCTTCGGCTCGCGCCAGCAGGCAAACGCCAGCCGCCCCGTCGGCCTCAATGCGCGGCGGAGGTTGGTGAAAGACACGATCGGGTCAGCGAAGAACATCACGCCGAACCGCGAGGCCAGCAGGTCAAAACTGGCCGGCTCGAACCGATGCACCGTCGCATCCGCCAGCACGAAATCGAGCGGCAGGCCCTTTGGCGCAAACGCGCGCGCCTGCGACAGCATCGGCTCGGAGACGTCGAGCCCGAGCGCGAAGCCATCAGGCGCCACCGCTTTCGCGAACGCAAAGGTCGTCGCGCCAGAGCCGCAGCCGACGTCGAGGACGCGCTCCCCCGGCTTCGGCTTGGCGCGGTCGATCAGCACATCGGCAATGGGTCCGAGCAGGCTCTCCTGCGCCGCATGGCGATCGGCCCAGCGCTGCCCGCTGGGACCGTTCCAGTAGGCGATCTGATCGGCGTTCTGCTCGTGTCCGCTCGGTTGTTCCATTGGGGCCTCTGTCGTTTTGCCGGTCGTGATACCACGCCGGAAGGCCATCAAGCGGTTCAAATGAGCATGATTTGCGGTGCGGCCGCCTCTTGCTCCAACACCCGAGGGGGCGCTAAAGAGGCGCCGTGGGGCGGTTAGCTCAGCTGGTTAGAGCATCTCGTTTACACCGAGAGGGTCCGCGGTTCGAATCCGTGACCGCCCACCAGCCTTCGCTCGCTCGCCGCTGGGCAAGCCGAACCTCAATCTTCCAGCCGGCCCGGCAGCAGTGGCACCGCGTCGATCCACACCGCCGCCGACTGGCACCAGATCTGCCTGACGGGCCGCAATTTGTCGCACTGGCGGATGCTGCCCCAGCGGATGCCCCAATCGTCCTCCTGGTCGCCCTCGCCGCTCGTGAACAGCGGGGAACCGCACTCGGCGCAGAAGTGCTGGAAGCGCATCCGGCCGTTGTCGCCGCGCTTGCGGTAGATCCTGGGCGTGCCGGCGGTCAGCTTGACGTCGGTCTTGGTGCAGATCGCCGTCACCCGGAACGGCGATCCCGTTAGGGTCTGGCAGTCCCGGCAATGGCAGACCGACACCGTCTCGGGATCGATCTCGGCTTCAAAGGTGATCGCGCCGCAATGGCATTGCCCGTCGATGTGCATTGTCGTCATCCACTGCCCAAAACAAAATGCCCCCACAACAAAAACGGCGCCCGAAGGCGCCGTTTTATCATCTTTTCGAGCTGCGATCTCAGTGAGCGGTCAGGCCGCCGGCGGCTTCGTCGCCGTCCGGCTTGACCGTGACCTTGGTGTCCTCTTCCCAGACGATCGGCACCGGCTTCTTGACCAGCGCCTTGGCGACGACGTCGTCGAGGCGGGAGACCGGGATGATCTCCATGCCGCCCTTGATCGCATCGGAAATCTCCGTGAGATCCTTGGCGTTGTCCTCGGGGATCAGCACCGTCTTGATGCCGCCGCGGGCAGCAGCCAGCAGCTTCTCCTTCAGGCCGCCGATCGGCAGTACGCGGCCGCGCAGCGTGATCTCGCCGGTCATCGCGACATCGTGGCGGACCGGGATGCCGGTCATGACCGAGATGATCGCGGTGGCCATCGCCACGCCCGCCGACGGACCGTCCTTCGGCGTCGCGCCTTCCGGCACGTGCACGTGGATGTCGCGCCGGTCGAACAGCGGCGGTTCGATGCCGTAGACGATCGCGCGCGAGCGGACGTAGGACGCCGCCGCCGAGATCGATTCCTTCATCACGTCGCGCAGATTGCCTGTGACCGTCATCTTGCCCTTGCCGGGCATCATGACGCCTTCGATCGTCAGCAACTCGCCGCCGACATCGGTCCAGGCAAGGCCGGTGACGATGCCGACCTGCGGCTCGCTCTCGATCTCGCCGTAGCGGTACTTCGGCACGCCGAGCAGCTCTTCCAGGGTCTTCTCGGTGACCTTGACCGACTTCTTCTTGGAGATCATCAGCTCCTTCACCGCCTTGCGGGCAAGTGTGGAGAGCTCACGCTCCAAATTGCGCACGCCCGCTTCGCGGGTGTAGCGGCGGATCAGAAGCAGCAGCGCATCGTCGTCAATCGAGAACTCCTTGGAGTCCAGGCCGTGCTTGGACACCGCGTTCGGGATCAGGTGCTTGCGCGCGATCTCGACCTTCTCGTTCTCGGTGTAGCCCGCGATCCGGATGATCTCCATGCGGTCCATCAGCGGCCCGGGAATATTGAGCGTATTCGCGGTCGTGATGAACATCACGTTGGACAAATCGTAATCGACCTCGAGATAGTGGTCGTTGAAGGTCGCGTTCTGCTCGGGGTCGAGGACCTCGAGCAAAGCCGAGGACGGATCGCCGCGGAAATCGGCGCCCATCTTGTCGATCTCGTCCAGCAGGAACAGCGGATTGGACGACTTCGCCTTCCGCATCGACTGGATGATCTTGCCGGGCATCGAACCGATATAGGTGCGGCGGTGACCTCGGATCTCGGCCTCGTCACGCACGCCACCGAGCGACACGCGCACGAACTCACGCCCGGTCGCCTTCGCGATCGACTTGCCGAGCGAGGTCTTGCCGACACCGGGAGGGCCGACGAGGCACAGGATCGGGCCGGTCAGCTTGTTGGCGCGCGACTGCACGGCGAGATACTCGACGATGCGGTCCTTGACCTTCTCCAGCCCGTAGTGATCGGCATCCAGAACCGCCTGGGCGGCTTCCAGATCCTTCTTCACCTTGGACTTCTTGTTCCACGGGATCGACAGCAGCCAATCCAGATAGTTGCGCACGACGGTCGCTTCCGCGGACATCGGCGACATCTGGCGCAGCTTCTTCAATTCATGCTGCGCCTTCTCGCGCGCTTCCTTGGAGAGCTTGGTCTTGGAGATCTTCTCTTCGAGATCAGCGAGCTCGTCCCGACCGTCGTCGTCGCCGAGCTCCTTCTGGATCGCCTTCATCTGCTCGTTGAGATAGTACTCGCGCTGGGTCTTCTCCATCTGGCGCTTGACGCGCGAGCGGATGCGCTTCTCGACCTGAAGCACCGAGATCTCGCTCTCCATCAGGCCCAGCACCTTCTCCAGGCGCTGCGTGACCGACAGCGTCTCCAGGATGCCCTGGCGATCCGCGATCTTGACGGCGAGATGCGAGGCGACGGTGTCGGCGAGCTTGGCGAAATCGGTGATCGCCTGCACGACGCCGACGACCTCGGCCGAGATCTTCTTGTTGAGCTTCACATAGCTCTCGAAGTCGGACACGACCGAGCGCGCCATGGCCTCGGCCTCGACCGACTTCGCATCGGTGTCGGCGAGCGCAATCGCAGTCGCTTCGTAATAGTCGGCGCGATCGGTATACTTCTGCACGCGCGCACGCTCGAGCCCTTCGACCAGCACCTTCACGGTGCCGTCGGGAAGCTTCAAGAGCTGGAGCACGCTGGCAAGCGTACCGGTCTCGTAGATGGAATCGGGTGCCGGATCATCGTCGGACGCGTTCTTCTGGGTCGCGAGCATGATCAGCGCGTCGTTCTTCATCACCTCTTCGAGCGCGCGGATCGACTTCTCGCGGCCGACAAAGAGCGGAACGATCATGTGCGGGAAGACGACGATGTCGCGCAGGGGCAGCACGGGGTAGGCGTGCGTTTCGCCATGAACGATGATTGGCCTGGGTTTTGGATTGGTCATGGCCTTTTTCCTTTTGCTTTGCCCCCTTGCACGCAGCCCGCCATGCTCATGCGCAACCGCCACAAGGTGCCGAGGTGATCGGCAAAACCGGTCGGTCCTTTTGAGGTTGGACCGGCTCGCCGGATCGGAACTGAGGCGAATCTTGGAGAGAATTTTTGCTCGCCGCCGACATTAGGTGGCTATCGACCCGGGGGGTGTCAAGTCATTGAAGACGCGCGCCATCAGGCGCTTACGCACGCAAATAAGCGACACAACACCGGCTGCGGAGATACTTTCCGCAGCCCTTGCTTGAGGAGACGATTGGAGCGTCCCAGCGCCGAAATCAGGCGCTGGCGTTCTCGACGGCGCGATCGGACCGATCGGCGTAGATGTAGAGCGGACGCGCCGTTCCTTCCACGACTTCGCGGGAAATCACGACTTCTTCCACACCTTCGAGGCCCGGCAGGTCGAACATGGTCTCGAGCAGGATCGCCTCGAGGATCGAGCGCAGTCCGCGCGCACCGGTCTTGCGCTCGATCGCCCTGCGGGCAACCGCGCCAAGCGCCTCGTCGGCGAAGGTCAGCTCGATGTTCTCCATCTCGAACAGCCGCTGGTACTGCTTCACCAGCGCGTTCTTCGGCTCGACCAGGATCTTCTTGAGCGAAGCCTCGTCCAGATCTTCCAGCGTCGCCACGACGGGCAGACGGCCGACGAATTCCGGGATCAGGCCATACTTCAGGAGATCCTCCGGCTCGACGTGACGGAAGATTTCGCCGGTGCGGCGGTCTTCCGGCGCGAGCACCTGGGCGGCGAAACCGATCGAGGTCGAACGTCCGCGTGCCGAAATGATCTTCTCAAGGCCCGAGAACGCACCACCGCAGATGAACAGGATGTTGGTGGTGTCCACCTGCAGGAATTCCTGCTGCGGATGCTTGCGGCCGCCCTGCGGCGGGACCGAAGCCACCGTGCCTTCCATGATCTTGAGCAGTGCCTGCTGCACGCCCTCACCCGACACGTCGCGCGTGATCGAAGGATTGTCGGACTTGCGGCTGATCTTGTCGATTTCGTCGATATAGACGATGCCGCGCTGGGCACGCTCGACGTTGTAGTCGGCGGCCTGGAGCAGCTTCAGGATGATGTTCTCGACGTCCTCGCCGACATAGCCGGCTTCCGTCAGCGTCGTCGCATCCGCCATCGTGAACGGCACGTCCAGGATGCGGGCGAGCGTCTGCGCGAGCAGCGTCTTGCCCGAGCCGGTCGGACCGATCAGCAGGATGTTCGACTTCGCAAGCTCGACGTCGTTGTGCTTGGTCTGGTGGTTGAGGCGCTTGTAGTGATTGTGCACCGCGACCGAGAGGACCTTCTTCGCATGGTTCTGGCCGATCACGTAATCGTCCAGCACCTTGCAGATTTCCTTCGGCGTCGGAATCCCGTCGCGCGACTTCACCAGCGAGGATTTGTTCTCCTCGCGAATGATGTCCATGCAGAGCTCGACGCACTCGTCGCAAATGAAGACCGTGGGACCCGCGATCAGTTTGCGCACTTCGTGCTGGCTCTTGCCGCAGAACGAGCAATACAGCGTGTTCTTGGAGTCGCTCGTGCCGACCTTACTCATTCATGTCTCCGTCCGCGGTTCGATCCCGTCCGCTCGATCGCCCTATTCCGGCACGACAGCCGGTACAGTCCTTCAAATAGAGCAAATTCCGTACCAAAAAAGACCCTACGCGTTACATGCCGTGCGAATCACGGTCACTCGATTCCCCGCGATCATAGCCGATCAGTCGTAGCGAACCATGCTGTCACCCGACTATCAAGAATTCGCTAATCGGGGGTCG
Source organism: Bradyrhizobium sp. 44 (assembly GCF_023073095.1). NCBI lineage: Bacteria > Pseudomonadati > Pseudomonadota > Alphaproteobacteria > Hyphomicrobiales > Nitrobacteraceae > Bradyrhizobium > Bradyrhizobium sp. 44. Next base: position 193,130 of record NZ_JADPIY010000020.1, on the reverse strand, counting down.
CCGGCTACCCGTGACAATACCGTGATTTCCGGTGTTGGCACGGGCGAAGTGATCGAAATCACCCCGGCGTTGCTGGATTGCCACGAAAAACAAGCACGAAAGCGGAACTTTCTGCCTGCCGCAGGGCGCAAAACTACGTTTTGCGACGCGCGCACGTGTCCTTAACGTGAACGCTCCCCGATGGCGCCGGCGAGCCCGGAGGGTTCGCCGCCGCAGTAGTGCTACGGGGTCTTCGGCGCCGCGGTTTCCTCGGCGCGCTTGTCGATGACCCTGTCGACCAGGCCGAACTCCTTGGCGTCGCTCGCGGTCAGGAACTTGTCGCGTTCCAGCGCGTCCTCGATCGCCTTGTAGGTCTGACCGGTGTGCTTCACGTAGATCTCGTTCAGCCGCTTCTTCAGGTTCAGGATTTCCTGGGCGTGCAGCATGATGTCGGTGGCCTGGCCCTGGAAGCCGCCGGAGGGCTGATGCACCATAATGCGCGCGTTCGGCAGCGAGAAGCGCATATCCTTCTCGCCGGCGCAGAGCAGCAGCGAGCCCATCGAGGCGGCCTGGCCCGTGCACAGCGTCGAGACCGGCGGGCGAATGAACTGCATGGTGTCGTAGATCGCGAGGCCCGACGTCACCACGCCGCCCGGCGAGTTGATGTACATCGAGATTTCCTTCTTCGGATTTTCCGCCTCAAGGAACAACAGCTGCGCGACGATCAGCGTCGACATGCCGTCCTCGACCGGCCCGGTCAGGAAAATGATGCGCTCTTTCAGAAGGCGCGAGAAAATGTCGTAGGCGCGCTCGCCACGGTTGGTCTGCTCGACCACCATGGGCACGAGGTTCATGTAGGTTTCAACCGGATCGCGCATGAGTCACCTAGGGTTTTGAAGAGGCGGACATCGCCAGGCCCGGCTGCCAGTCGGGGCTGGATCTGCCGGAGGGCCGATGGACGTCCCGTGATGCAGGAACTTGATAGACGAACTTGGTAGAAGCGGAAGGCCTAGCGACAGATATAGCCCAATTCGCGCCTGACAAGTGCGGAGCGAATTAAGGCTTAATCCGTGAGGCAGTTGAAGCTGATTCGTACAAAGAGGCCCAGCCGGCCACCTGGCTAGCTCGACCTCTTTGCTGATCATCCTTAATGCAAGCCTATCCTGGAGGCTCTCCTAAAGGCTCTTCTGGAGCCCTCAGGCGGCGGTCTTTTCCGCCTCGTCGTCCTTGTAGAGATCGTCGCGCGAAACCTTCTTTTCGGTCACGTTGGCGAGCTCGAGGATGAAGTCGACGACCTTGTCCTCATAGATCGGTGCACGAAGCTGGGCCAACGCTTGGGCGTTGCTGCGGTAATAGTCCCAGACCTCCTTCTCGCGGCCCGGCATCGAGCGCGCCCGCTCGATCACGGCGCGGCCGACCTCGTCGTCGGTCACGGAGATCTTGTTCTTCTCGCCGATCTCGGAGAGCACGAGGCCGAGCCGCACGCGGCGATCGGCGATCTTGCGGTACTCTTCCTTGGCGGCGTCTTCAGTGGTGTCCTCGTCGGCGAAGGTCTTGCCGGCGGAGTCCATCTCGGCCTTCACTGAGTTCCACATCAGATTGAACTCCTCGTCGACCAGCGAGGGCGGAGCCTCGAAGCGATGGGCCTCGTCGAGGCGGTCGAGCAGCGCGCGCTTGACGCGCTGGCGCGTCGCGGTCGCGAACTCGGCGACCAGCCGTTCGCGCGCCGCTTCCTTTAGCTTGTCCAGCGATTCGAGGCCGAGCGTCTTGGCGAACTCGTCGTCGATCGCGAGGTCCTGCGGCGCCTCGATCAGCGTCGCGGTCGTCTCGAACTCGGCCGGTTGGCCCGCGAGCTTGTCGTTCATGTAGTTCTTGGGGAACGCCACCTTCAGCGTGCGGGTCTCGTCGGTGGCGATGCCGGTGAGCTGCTCTTCGAAGCCGGGGATGAAGGTGTTGGATCCGATCACGACCTGGATGCCCTCACCGGCGCCGCCCTCGAAAGGTTCGCCGTTGATGGTGCCCTTGAAGGCGACGGTGACACGATCACCCGACTCGGCCTTGGCGCCCTCGCCCTTCGCGGCATAGCCGCGGTTCGAATCGGCGATGCGCTTGATCGCCTCATCGACGTCGGCGTCGGTGACTTCGGCGACGGGCTTCTCGACCTCGAAGGTCTTGAAGTCGGCGAGCGCGATCGACGGCACCACCTCGATCGCAACCGTGTAGGTCAGATCGGTTTTGCCGTTGAGCAGCTCCTCGACCTCGGCCTGCTCGGTCGGCATGGTGATCTTCGGTTCGGTCGCAAGGCGGAAGCCGCGCTCGGAGAACAGCTGCGTGTTGGTGTCGCGGATGGTCTGGTCAATGGTCTCGGCCATCACCGAGCGGCCGTAGACCTTCTTGAGGTGCGTGACCGGCACCTTGCCGGGACGGAAGCCGTTGATGCGGACCTTGTCCTTGAGATCGACGAGCTTGGCACCGGCCTTGGCGTCGAGATCAGACGCGGGAACGCTGATCTTGAACTCGCGCTTCAAACCTTCCGAGAGGGTTTCTGTGACCTGCATGGTGTCCAATCTTCTTCTCGTTCGGTCCCGGCGCGCATGCGTCGGGACGCTGTCATTAATCGATCCGGCGCGAGGCGAACGCCTCAACGCCGGTGGTTCATCGGACCGGCTTCCGGCGGACAAACATCCGCGCGGGAGCAGATCGCGTAATCCGTGCAAACGCTGAAAGCGCTTGGTGCGGGCGGAGGGACTCGAACCCCCACAACTTTCGTCACTGGAACCTAAATCCAGCGCGTCTACCAGTTCCGCCACGCCCGCGTAAATTTGCATCAAGACCGGCCGCGATGCCGCGGGCGGCGGGCTTATAGCATGTGCCCGCCTGTTCGCAGCAAAAAAATGGCCCGATAGAGGCAGGCTTCAACTAGGCACGACGGCTGGACTTATCCAGCACGCCGTGGTCCGGATCGGCCATGAAAACGCGGATCTTCGACCCGACGAGGCGCGAGGTTTTGGCCGGACTTGGAGCCGGACTTGGCGCCTCTGTGGCCGGGCTGATGGCGGGCGGCGCAGTCCCGGCCGTGACCGCCCAGCTCGCGCTTCAGGCAAGGCCGGGGACGCTGGCTCTGAGGCCGGGGCAGCCGGCCACACCCATCTGGGAGCTGGCCGCCGTCAGCCACCTCGGGGATGTCCGTCTCAAACGTGGCGACCGCTGCGAGGTGGTCTTCCGCAACGACCTGCCTGTGCCGCTTGCACCAGTCTGGTACGGCCTTGGCGCCCCGGCCGCGGCCGACCCGCTTCGAGGACGCGCCCCAACGGCCCCGGACGCGACGGAAACATCAATTATTTCAGTGCCAAACGCGGGAACCCTGTTGGCCAACTTCCGCCTGTTCGAGGACGGCCTGAAGCAGCCCGCGCGCCCGCTTCCGATCATTGCCGCCGAGACAAACGCGGTCGCCGCCGATCGCGACGTGGTTCTCTTGATCGAGGAATGGCGGCTACGGCCAGATGGAACCGCACTTCCCCCCGGCCGGGACCCGAAGGACACATCCCCGCTCTATACAATCAACGGAACGACTTCATTCGAACTCTCAGCTGCGGCGAATGAGCGGCTGCGGCTGCGCTTTATCAACGGCTCGCAACGTTCTGTTCTGGCGATCAAATTGGAAAGCCACGAAGTCCAGGTGCTGGCCCTGGACGGACAGCCGGCCGAGCCGTTCCCGGCCCGCAACGGCGCGCTGGTGCTGGCTCCCGGCGCACGCGCCGACGCCTTCGTGGATGCGGCCACATCGGCCCCATTCCTGCTGCATGACGGCAAGGAGGCGCGCCAAGTCGGCCGCCTGACGGTCTCCGGCAAGTTTGAACGGCGCGCGCCGCTGTTGCCGCCGCAGCCGCTCCCTCCGAATGACCTCCCCGACCGCCTCGATCTGAGAGGCGCCCTGCGATTCGATGTCGCGCTTGGGGCAGCCGACGTCGGGTGGGTACGGCCCGCAAATTTCTCGACGTCCTCCGCCCCTACCTTTCGCACCAGGGCCGGCCGCACCGTCGTGCTGGCCCTCAAGAACCCCGCACCCGTCGCCACCGTCTTCCATCTCCACGGCCACCCTTTCCGCCTGCTCGACAAGCTCGACGACGGCTGGAAGCCCTATTGGCTCGACACGCTCGCGATCGAACCCGGCCAGACCCAGCGCATCGCATTCGCTGCGGCCTCCCCCGGGCGGTGGCTGATCGAATCCGTCGCAACCGACTGGGCCGCACCGCGGCTGGTGCGCTGGTACGCGGTGGAGTGAGAGCTCAGTATTCCACCCCCAGCGCACCATAGATTCGCCGGTGCACGGCCGGCAGCGTCTCGGTGAGATCCTCCGCGATCAGCCCCGGCCCCGCCTCGCTCGCCGCTTCGCCATGCATCCAGACGGCGATGCTGGCGGCTTCGAATGCCGGCACGCCTTGCGCCAGCAGCCCTGCGATGATGCCGGCGAGCACGTCGCCGGCACCCGCGGTGGCGAGCCAGGGCGGTGCGTTGGCGGCGATGGTGGCGCGGCCGTCGGGCGCGGCGATCGTGGTGTCCGCGCCCTTCAGCAGCACGACCGCGCCGGAGCGCTCGGCGGCGGCGCGCACGCGCTCGATCTTCGAGCGGCCCGGATATTTATTGCTGAGGTCGGAGAACAGCCGTGGGAACTCGCCCTCGTGCGGCGTCAGCACCACCGCCTTGTCCTGCGACGTCTTGATCGATTCGAACAGGCGCTCGGGATTCGCGGCAAAGCTCGTCAGCGCATCCGCGTCGAGCACCAGATGCCGCTGCGCGTTAAGCGCCGTGTGGACGAGATCGCAGGTGCGCTCGCCGACACCCGCGCCGGGGCCGATGATGCAGGTGTTGTAACGCTTGTCGCCGAGCAGCTCGCCGAACTCGATGGCGGTATCGACGGGGCGAACCATGACCGCGGTGAGCGCAGCCGCATTGATCGCGAGCGCATCACGCGGCGTGGCCAGAGTCACCAGGCCCGCACCTGCCCGCAGCGCCCCGCGCGCGGCGAGCCGCGCGGCACCGGTCGCCGCCGCGTCGCCCGAGACCGCCAGCACATGGCCGCGCGCGTATTTGTGGCCGTCGATGCGCGGCACCGGAAAGGCCGCGCCCCAGAAGTCCGGATCGTTTTCGAATATTTGCGGCGCGATCTCGTCCAGCACCTGCGCGTCGATACCGATGTCGGCGACACGCACGTGGCCGCAATGCATCCGCCCCGGCAGCAGCAGATGCGCCGGCTTCTTCCGGAAGAAGGTAAGGGTCTCGATGGCGTTCACCGCCACGCCCAGCACGGCTGCGCTGGTGCCATTGATGCCGCTCGGCAGGTCGACCGCGAGCACCGGCGCACCGTTGGCGTTGATCGCCTCGATCATCGCACGCGCCTCGCCCTCGGCGGGACGGCTGAGGCCCGCGCCGAACAGCGCATCGATGATCAGCGCCGGTCGCCCGATCGCCTGCGGGTTGAACGGGAGCACCGGGTGCTTCCAGCCCCGCGCGGCCGAGGCCGCATCGCCCTGGAGCTGGTCGCGCTCGCACATCAGGATCACCGAGACCTCGCGGCCTTGCGCGGCGAGCTCGGCGGCTGCGACAAAACCGTCCCCGCCGTTGTTGCCCGGGCCGGCCACGATCAGGATCGGCCCCTCCTCCACCAGCGCGTGGGCGGCCTCGGCGACCGCCTGACCGGCGCTGAGCATCAGCTTGAAGCCGGGGGTGCCTGCCGCAATGCTGAGCTGGTCGGCGCGCTGCATTTCGGCGTTGGTCAGAACTTCCATGCCACTTCCCTGTCCAAAAGCCTTTTCAAGAGGCACGTTCCGCACCAGGCCATCCGACGGAACGACGATCTGCACAGATATTGAACCGTTTGCCTATTTCGTAGTCTGCGGTATTTTGTGCGGGTCGGCGCCACCTATCAGAGCTGCACGTTAAATGGCTGATAACGCTCCAATAATCAGGGCATTTGCAACTTGGCATAGACCCTGCTTTCGCGGAAGTCGCTTCGGTTCGTCGTGCTCACTGGCATTTATCAGGGTGTGGCCGGCCGTTGTTGCCGGACTGGTCAGGGATCCCGGCATAGCGAAGACAAGATCGTGCGTTAAGAAAAGCGCATCCTGACGAAGACGTTGCTATTTGTTCGAAAGGCCGGGAGGCGCGCAGTGAAGAAAATCGAAGCCATCATCAAGCCATTCAAGCTCGACGAGGTGAAGGAAGCGCTTCAGGAAGTCGGCCTTCAGGGCATCACCGTCACTGAAGCCAAGGGCTTCGGCCGGCAGAAGGGTCACGCCGAGCTGTACCGCGGCGCAGAATACATCGTCGACTTCCTGCCCAAGGTGAAGATCGAGATCGTGATCGGCGACGATCTGGTCGAGCGCGCCATCGACGCAATCCGCCGCGCTGCGCAAACCGGGCGCATCGGCGACGGCAAGATCTTCGTCTCCAACATCGAAGAGGCGATCCGCATCCGAACCGGAGAATCCGGGCTGGACGCTATCTGAGCCGGGTGCTATCCCGCATTTTGCGACATTCTGACAAGAAATAGGCTGCTTCGGCGGCCTCATTTTGTTTGTGCCTCGCGCGCCTCAAGAAGCGTGAACACGGTCGCTCGAAGTTTGGAAACCGACCCGCAGAGCCAAAAGGGGTATGCATGAAGACCGCCAAAGACGTCCTGAAATCGATCAAGGACAACGACGTCAAATACGTCGACCTGCGCTTCACCGATCCGCGCGGCAAGTGGCAGCACGTCACCTTCGACATCAGCATGATCGATGAGGACATTTTCGCCGAAGGGACGATGTTTGACGGCTCCTCGATCGCCGGCTGGAAGGCGATCAACGAGTCCGACATGTGCCTGATGCCCGATCCGGTGACCGCGACGATCGATCCGTTCTTCGCCGAGACCACCATGGTCATCACCTGCGACGTGCTCGAGCCGACCACCGGCGAGCCCTACAACCGCGATCCCCGCGGCATCGCCAAGAAGGCCGAGGCGATGGTCAAGTCGATGGGCGTTGGCGACACCGTGTTCGTCGGCCCCGAAGCCGAGTTCTTCGTGTTCGACGACGTGCGCTTCTCCGCCAACCCCTACAGCACCGGCTTCCGCCTCGACTCTTCCGAGCTGCCGACCAACTCCGACACCGAATATGAAGGCGGCAATCTCGGCCATCGTGTCCGTACCAAGGGCGGCTACTTCCCGGTGCCGCCGCAGGACTCCGTGCAGGACATGCGCTCGGAGATGCTCGGCGCCATGGCCAAGATGGGCGTGAAGGTCGAGAAGCACCATCACGAGGTCGCTTCCGCCCAGCACGAGCTCGGCATGAAGTTCGACACGCTGACCTTGATGGCCGACCACATGCAGATCTACAAATACTGCATCCACCAGGTCGCGCACATCTACGGCAAGACCGCCACCTTCATGCCGAAGCCGGTCTTCGGCGACAACGGCTCGGGCATGCACGTGCACCAGTCGATCTGGAAGGACGGCAAGCCGGTGTTCGCCGGCAACAAATACGCCGACCTGTCGGAGACCTGCCTCCACTACATCGGCGGCATCATCAAGCACGCCAAGGCGATCAACGCCTTCACCAACCCGTCGACCAACTCCTACAAGCGTCTGGTCCCGGGCTATGAGGCTCCCGTGCTGCTCGCCTATTCCGCCCGCAACCGCTCGGCGTCCTGCCGCATCCCCTACACCGCTTCGCCGAAGGCCAAGCGCGTCGAGGTGCGCTTCCCCGATCCGCTCGCCAATCCCTATCTCGGCTTCGCCGCGATGCTGATGGCGGGCCTCGACGGCATCAAGAACAAGATCGATCCGGGTCCGGCGATGGACAAGGACCTCTACGATCTGCCGAAGGAAGAGCTGAAGCAGATCCCGACGGTGTGCGGCAGCTTGCGCGAGGCGCTGGAAAACCTCGACAAGGATCGCGGCTTCCTGAAGAACGGCGGCGTGTTCGACGACGACTTCATCGACGCTTATATCGAGCTGAAGATGACCGAAGTCGCCCGCTTCGAAATGACCCCGCACCCGGTCGAGTTCGAAATGTACTATTCGGGCTAAGCCGCCGGAACGACTACGACGCACGAAAGGCGCCCCTCGGGGCGCCTTTTTTTGTGGTCCTCGAGTTTTGTTCTGCGTCTGACTCCACTTCGTTCTCAAAGAACGAATCGGAATCGAGAAAACTGGCGCGCATCAATTCTTGATATCTGGTTTATTGCGCCCGAGAGATCGCGAGCGCTGTTGGTAATCGCAGGATGCGTTCAGCGCCGCGAAATCCATCCTGGAGACTAGTTCTCGTGCCTGTTTGCGAAAATCGCCAATCCTCCGCCGCCGGTCGCAACGATCGAGAGCCTTATCGGCCTCGGCGCAACCCCGCAGCTACGCCGCCGCGCGCTGCTTCGCCACCATGGCCTGACCGAACGCCTCGAACAGTTTTCGGTTGATCGGATTGTGCTGCGGGTCGTATTCGGCGTGCCATTGCACCCCGAGCGCAAAAGCCCTGGCTTCCGCGATGCGGATTGCCTCGATGGTGCCGTCCTCGGCAATGCCCTCGATCAGCACGCGCTTGCCGGGATCGAGGATGCCCTGGCCGTGCAGCGAATTGACCCTGATCTTGTCACAGCCGAGCAATTCTGCGAACGCGCCGCCCGGCGTCAGATCGACGTCGTGGCGATCGGCGAACACCACTGTCGGATCGGGGTGGATCTCACCGTTCTCGAGCCTCGGCATGCGATGGTTCATGCGGCCCGGGATCTCGCGGATCTCGGGATGCAGCGAGCCGCCGAAGGCGACATTCATCTCCTGGAGGCCCCGGCAGATGCCGAACAGCGGGATACCGCGAGCAACGCAGGCGACCGAGAGCGCCAGCGCCACCTCGTCGCGGTGGATGTCGTAGGGCTCGTGCGCCTCACATGGATCGACGTTGAAACGGGTCGGGTGGACGTTGGCCCGGGCGCCAGTCAGCACGATGCCGTCGACCGTATCGAGCAGCGCGCCGATATCGGTGATGTCAGGCGAGCCCGCGAACATCACCGGCAGGCCGCCTGAAACCTCGGCCACGGCGCGCAGATTACGCTCGCCGACCATCTGGACCTGAAATCGATTTTCAACGCGATGGGCATTCCCGATCACGCCGACGACCGGCTTTCTCATCTCCCGCTCAGACCTCCCCGCCGAAGAAGATTCTCCAAACATGCCCCCGGGGTGGAACAAATTCAACAGAAGGGTACGCGGGACGGCAATGCTATTTTCGCGCAAATGCCTCCCGGGCCACGATCGCGCCGCCAAGGGGCAGGCCGGCGGTCTTCAGTGCGGTCGCCGCCGGGTCGCCCGGCGCAGCCAACCAGGGCAGTTTCGTTTCGATTCCGCGCGTCACGGACTCCCCGAGCGCGCCACCGAAATCGATCGGCCAAAGCCCGTTGGGCACCATTTCGGCGGTAAGGCCACGGAGTGCATAGCCGTCGCCCAGGACCGCCTCCGCATGGTCGCCGGCGACAAGGCGCGCCGTCGCAGGGTCCATGGGATCGCCAAAGCTCACCAGCACGGGCATTAGGTCCCCCTGCACCGCGACGACGCCGGTCTGCCGGTTGAGCTCGTTGAACGAGACACGGTTGCCTCGCGCGGCGCCATAAGCGCGGAGCGCGACATAGTTGATGTCGTCGAGATCGAGCTTCGCGCCCTGCTGATGTGCCAGCAATGCCACCACATTCTTTCCCCGGCCGAGGTCGACGAACACAGCCTCGCCGCGCATCGTGGTGCGGCCGCCCCGGCTATAGCCGCGATCGGGCACGACGGCCAGAACACCGGAGCCGGACTTGACGCCTTCGGGCGTCGTCACCTCGACCGTGAGGCGATATTTGTGGCCGGGCCGGTTGATCCGGATCTGGTCGCCAATCACGAGCACGGCCAAAAGCCCGAGCAGACCCACCCATTTGCTGATGAAACTCAAGCGCGCCCCACCTGTTCTCTCCTCGTCCGTCTGCACCGTTCACACGGCAGCGTCAAACCAGCGCGTTGACGCGGTCTTGATCGAAAGCGTGTTTGCCGAAAGACTTCCCCCCGGTCCACCTAAAGGACATTGCGTGATCACATTCCCGGATGAACGACCCCCGACCCGTTTTGATCTGGCTTGGGGCATTTCGGTCGGCGGCATCGGCGTGGTGCTGTTCGCCGTGCTGCTCGCGTTCTCCTGGTACTTCGCGACCACCCTGCTCCTGATCTTCGCCGGGGTGCTGCTGGGCCTTGGGCTCAACGCGCTGACCAACGCGCTTGGCCGGCATGCGCGTCTGCCGCATGCGCTGCGGCTCGCAATCGTCTGCTTGGCCCTCGCGCTCATGCTCGCGGGCATCGCATATCTCGGCGGCGCCACCATCGCCGATCAGGCGGCGGGACTCAGCAAAACCATCAAATCCCAGATCGGCAACGTCAAATCATTCCTGGACAATCACGGCATCGACACCAGCTTCTTCGATTTCGGGAGCTCCGGACCCGATTCGTCTCCCGACGCGCAACCGGAGCCGACGCCGTCGGCCGGCACGACGTCGCGCGGGGCAATACCCGGCGCAGGCGCCCTTGCCTCCAGCGGCGGGGCGATCGTGAGCCAGACGTTCAAGCTGCTGCTTGGCACCATCCACGGCGTGGGAAACATCTTCATCGTGCTGTTTCTGGGAGTCGCCTTCGCCGCCCAACCCAGCGTCTATCGCGAGGGATTGCTGTTCATCGCGCCTGCAAAACATCGCGCGCGCGCGGCCGTCATCATCGACCGCGTCAGCGAGACACTTGAACGATGGCTGATCGCACAGATGATCGTCATGCTCGCGGTCGGGGCGGTAACCTGGATCGGGCTTCTCATCATCGGCATCCCGGGCTCCTTCATCCTCGGGATTCAGGCGGGACTGCTCGGCTTCATTCCGACCGTCGGCGCCATCATTGCCGGCGTTGTGGTCGTGCTGGCGAGCCTCGCCTCAGGATGGATTCCGGCGCTGTCGGCCTTTCTCCTCTTCATGGGCGTCCACGCCATGGAGAGCTACGTGCTGACGCCCCTGCTGCAGCGGCAGGCACTGGACATCCCGCCGGCTACGCTGTTCGCGTTCCAGATCCTGCTCGGCGTCGTCTTCGGGATCTGGGGTCTAGCGCTGGCGCTGCCACTGGTCGCCATCGCCAAAGTCGTGATCGACCACTTCAAGACGTACGAAGCGCCGCCTCTGGCGGAGGCGGCCTGAGCCGCCTCAGGTGGTGAGCACGGTTTCGGTGTGCTCGACCTCAGGGGGTAGCGCAAAATACTGGCCGACGAGGCCGCGCCATTCGGTGAAATTCTCGGAGCCGCGGAAATCGACGGTATGGTTCTCGAGCGTTTCCCACTTCACCATCAGACGATAGCGCTGCGGCTTCTCGATCGACTTGTGCAGCTCGAAACCATGGAAACCCTTGGAGCGGCCGAAAGCGGCCTTGGCCTTGGCGACGGCGGCCTCAAAGTCCTTCTCGCTGCCCGGCTTGACGTCGATTTGCGCGATCTCGGTGATCATCTGTTTCCACTCATTTTTGTTCGATGGGAGTGTCTACCGCAGCCCGCGACAAAGAAAAAGGCGCCGAAATGGCGCCCTGCCCGGTCCGAGAATGCAGATCACTCAGGCGAGCAGCAGAGCGGTGCCCGCCACGATCAGCGCACAACCGGCGAACAGCGCAAGCGGCCAGTAATTGCGGCCTTGCGTGTAATGCCCCTGGGCGCGGCGCTCGGTGATCAGCGCGCTCTCATATTCGTCCGCGGTCGAGAACAGGCAGGCGAAGCCGCCGCGTGCCGAAGTCGCCGCGGCTTCGAGCGACATCAGGGCGGTCTGCGGGCTCTGTCGACGGATCGATTCCATGACCGCAATGGTAGGGATCGAATGGTAAACAGGGGATTACCGCAAGGCCTCCGTTGCCTAAGCTGTCGCCGTCTGCGCCTTGGACTGCGTGTTGGAGACGCCGATCCGTGCGGCGCTCTGGCGGCGCCAGTTCTCCAGCGACAATGGCAGCTCCTCCGCCGCCTCGACGCGGTTACGGCCGCCGCGCTTGGCCTGGTAAAGCGCGGTGTCAGCCGAGGCCAGCAGCACTTCGAGTTCGGTGCCGGCCGGACCGCCCGCGACGCCGATGCTGACGGTGGTGTCGACCGGGCCCTCATCGACGACGACCCCGGAGGTCTCGAAGGCTTCGCGCACGCGCTCGGCCACCAGCACGCCCTCCTCCAGCGAACACGGCAGGAGGGCGGCGAACTCCTCGCCGCCGATGCGACCCGACATGTCGCTGATGCGCAGGTTGCTGACGACGACGGTCGAGAACAGTTTCAGCATCTCGTCGCCGGCGGGATGGCCGAAGCGGTCGTTGATCGACTTGAAATGATCGATATCGAAGATCATCACGGTCACGGGACGGCCGGCCTTGGCCTCGCGCTCGATCACGCGTCCGCAGGCTTCCGAGAAGCCGCGGCGGTTGAGCATGCCGGTCAGCGGATCGGTGGACGCGGCGGTCCGGTGCGCAGTGACCGTGCGCTCGGACACCAGCATGAAGATCACGAACACGGTGCCGACGGCATAGAGCACGAGCTCGACCGCGAACACGGTGACCCAGATGCTGTTGGAGAAGCCGGCATCGTTCGGGCGCAGGAAACTGCCGAGCAGAATCGGCAGCATCAAGACGCAGCCGTGCATCACCGGGACCACGAAGGCCGGCCAGCGCCGTTGCAGGCTCTTGCGCCGCTCGACCCAGAGCTCGCTCGCCGTCAGCGCCGCATAGACCGAGACGATGCCGGCGCCGACGATCATGCGCAGCATGGACGCCGCGGGATCGAGCAGCGTGGCGGCAGCGGTCCAGGCGAGCGCGCCGACCAGGAGACCCGGCCAGTTCGGCTTGCGGCCATGAAAGACGCGCGCCGCATTCCACACCATGCCGCAGGCGACGAAGCCGACTGCGTTCAGCGCAAGGTAAAGATGCGGGCCCAGCTTGTCGCCGGCCGCCGTCCAGAGCGCGACCGATGCGGCGCCAAGGAGATAGGCGGTGCCCCACCATTTCAGCGCAGGGCTGTTCTCCTGCCTTCCGAAAAATACCATCATGGCGCCGAGCAGTGCGGCGACCATGGTGGCGACCAAATAGAGCGTGATGCTATCGAGCGACATCATGTCGGCCCCCTTCTAGACATAGCAGTTACGCGATCGGCTCCACCGATTTGCGCGCCCTTCCAAATGCGACGCTATGTCTCGCGGGTTCCATTCAGGTTTTCATGCGAGCCCAAGTTTTCAGGAAACACGCCATCAATTTGCATACAAACGAACAGCAAAAAGGGCGCTGAAATCAGCGCCCTTTTGCATCTCATTGAAGCCGCTTTCGCGGCGAATGCGACCGAAGCGATTAACGCTTCGAGAACTGGAAGGACCGGCGGGCCTTGGCCTTGCCGTACTTCTTGCGCTCGACCACGCGGGAGTCGCGGGTGAGGAAGCCGCCCTTCTTGAGCACGGTGCGCAGCTCCGGCTCGAAATAGGTCAGCGCCTTCGAGATGCCGTGACGGACGGCACCGGCCTGGCCGGACAGACCGCCGCCGGCGACGGTGCAGATCACGTCATACTGGCCCGAGCGCGCGGCCACGGAGAACGGCTGCTCGATCATCATACGCAGCACCGGACGGGCGAAATAGACCTCGACCTCGCGCGCGTTGACCGTGACCTTGCCGGCGCCCGGCTTGATCCAGACGCGGGCGACCGCGTCCTTGCGCTTGCCGGTGGCATAGGCGCGGTTGAACTTGTCGACCTTCTTCTCGTGCTTGGGCGCGTCGGGCGCGGCCGCCGTCTTGAGCTGCGAGAGCTGGTCGAGCGACTGGATGGATTCGGCCATGTTATGCGGCCCTCGTGTTCTTGCGGTTCAACTTGGCGATGTCGATCTTCTCGGGCGTCTGGGCCTCGTGCGGATGATCGGCGCCGCCATAGACGCGGAGGTTGCCCATCTGGACGCGACCGAGCGGACCACGCGGGATCATGCGCTCGACGGCCTTCTCGAGCACGCGCTCGGGATGCTTGCCCTCGAGGATCTGGCGCGCGGTGCGCTCCTTGATGTGGCCGACGTAACCGGTGTGCTTGTAATAGGTCTTCTGCTCGCGCTTGCGGCCGGTGAGAACCGCATACTGCGCGTTGATGATGATGATGTTGTCGCCGCAATCAACGTGCGGGGTGTAGGTCGGGAGGTGCTTGCCGCGCAGGCGCATGGCGACGATGGTGGCGAGACGGCCGACGACCAGACCCTTGGCGTCGATCAATACCCACTTCTTCGTCACCTCAGCCGGCTTTGCCGAAAAGGTTTTCATGTCAGAGTTTCCGTGGACGGGGAGCATCGGCGCGAACACCGCACCGGACTGGGCGGTTTTCTAGAGAACGGGGGCGCCGCGGTCAATGCCCAAAGGCGTAATTTACATGTGCGATATCAATTGCTTAGAAATATGGTATTAACATACCCGCAAAAAGCTCAAACGTTTGGAATGGAATAGGTCGAGGTGACATGGGCAATCGGATCGGGCGAGGTACCGGACAACAGCTTCACCTCACCGACCGCGAGGCGCTTGCCGAGCTTGAGCAGCCGCGCCTCCGCCAGCACGTCCTGCCCGGGTTGCCCCTTGCGCAGGAAGTTGATGTTGAGATTGGTGGTGACGGCGAGCCCGATCGGCCCGATCGCGGACAACAGCACCACGTACATCGCGAAATCGGCGAGTGCCATCAGGGTCGGGCCGGACACGGTTCCGCCCGGCCGCAGCATCTTTTCGCTATAGCGCTGACGCAAAAGGCAGGCCTGACCGTCCGCGCTCTCGATCGTGATGTCGTCGCCGCTGAAGGCCTGGGGAAACTCGTTGCGGAGGAACTGCTCGAGCTCCGCCACGCTCATTTTCGCTAACGCCATGCTACCCCTCACCCTCGCTTCACGTCCCCTGTTACATTAAGTTATCTGCGTCATCCAATCGCAATAATCCAACCGGAAACGCTTTGATGTCCGTCCAGGCCGCCCGCGTCCCCTCCCCGCAACCACCGATCCTGCTGCGCGAGACCGTGGGCCCCATCGCGGTCCTGACCCTCAACCGCCCGGCCGCCCGCAACAGCCTGTCGGCGACGCTGATCGCAAGCCTGCATGCCGAGCTCAACGAGATCCGGGACGACAAGTCCGTCCGCGGGGTCGTGATCGCGGCCAACGGTCCCGCCTTCTCCGCCGGCCACGACATGAAGGAGCTGACCGCGCGCCGCACCGACCCGGACCGTGGCCGTGCCTTCTTCGCCGAGATGATGACCGCCTGCAGCGCGATGATGCAGGCGATCGTGCACCTGCCCAAGCCTGTGGTCGCATCGGTCCAGGGCATTGCGACCGCCGCGGGCTGCCAGCTCGTGGCAAGCTGCGATCTCGCCATCGCCTCGGAAGCAGCACACTTCGCCACGCCCGGCGTCGACATCGGCCTGTTCTGCTCGACGCCGATGGTGGCGCTGTCGCGCAACGTGCCGCGCAAGCAGGCGATGGAGATGCTGCTGACGGGCGAGCCGATCCCGGCCGCGCGCGCCCGCGAGATCGGCCTCGTCAATCGTGTCGTCGCGGCCGGCACTGAGCGCGCTGCCGCCATTGCGCTCGCCGAACAGGTCGCGCTGAAATCCGCCTATACCGTCAAGCTCGGCAAGGAGGCGTTCTATCGCCAGGCCGAGATGAGCCTTGCAGACGCCTATCGCTATGCGGCAGAGGTGATGACCGACAACATGATGGCGCGAGACGCCGAGGAAGGCATCGGCGCTTTCATCGAGAAGCGCACGCCGACATGGCGGGACGAGTAATTCGTCATTGCGAGCGAAGCGAAGCAATCCAGAAATCCCTCCTCGGAGGCAGACTGGATTGCTTCGTCGCTTCGCTCCTCGCAATGACAGCGAAAAGATGAGCCCGAAAAGATAAGCCAATGAACCACGACGCCTATCCCGACAATTACATCCGGGGCATCCTCAACAACGTGAAGTCGATCGCGATGGTCGGCGCTTCGCCTGCCAACGTGCGGCCAAGCTATTTCGCGTTCAAATATCTGGCCCAGCGCGGCTACGACATGATTCCGGTCAACCCCGGCCATGTCGGCAAGGAGCTGCTCGGAAAACCCTTCGTCGCCTCGCTGTCCGACATCGGCCGTCCCGTCGACATGATCGACATTTTCCGCAACTCCAGCCACATCATGCCGGTGGTCGAGGAAGCCCTCACCCTCGATCCGCTGCCGATGGTGATCTGGATGCAGCTGGGGGCGCGGGACGATGCGGCGGCGCTGAAGGCGGAATCGGTCGGTATCAAGGTGGTGATGAACCGCTGTCCCAAGATCGAATATGGCCGCCTGTCGTCGGAGATCTCCTGGATGGGCGTCAATTCACGCACGCTGAGCTCCAAACGCGCCCCGGTGCCGACGCAGGGCATGCGCTTATCCCTCAATCGGATGAGTGTCGGCGGCGGCGACACCGCGGCATCGGACCGCGCCGCCAAGAACAAGAGCGAGCAAAGCTGACGCAATTGCGAAGGTTTCATTTCGCGAACGCGACAATGCGTAGCACGATCGTTCCGATGTGAAGCCGCGCCTTGACGGCAGCCGCGGCGCCAATCAGCATGCCGCGCGATTTCAGACCACAAGAACAGGACGCCCTCAATGAGCGATCGCCTTCCGGGATTTTCGACCCTCGCCGTGCATGCCGGTGCACAGCCCGATCCCACGACCGGTGCGCGCGCGACTCCGATCTATCAGACGACGTCGTTCGTCTTCAACGACGCCGACCACGCCGCCTCTCTGTTCGGCCTGCAGGCGTTCGGCAACATCTATACCCGCATCGGCAATCCCACCAATGCGGTGCTGGAAGAGCGCGTCGCGGCGCTCGAAGGCGGCACGGCCGCGCTTGCGGTGGCCTCGGGCCATGCCGCGCAGGTCGTGGTGCTGCAGCAATTGCTCCAGCCCGGCGACGAGTTCATCGCCGCGCGAAAGCTCTATGGCGGCTCGATCAACCAGTTCACGCACGCGTTCAAGAGCTTCGGCTGGAACGTGGTGTGGGCCGATCCCGACGACATCGCGAGCTTCGAACGCGCGGTCACGCCGCGCACGAAAGCGATCTTCATCGAGTCCATCGCCAATCCCGCCGGCAGCATCACCGACATCGAGGCGATCTCGACGGTGGCGCGCAAGGCCGGCGTACCGCTGATCGTCGACAACACGCTGGCCTCGCCCTATCTGATCCGTCCCATCGACCACGGTGCCGACATCGTCGTGCACTCGCTGACGAAATTTCTCGGCGGCCATGGCAATTCGATCGGCGGCATCATCGTCGATGCCGGCACCTTCGACTGGTCGACCGGCGGCAAATATCCGATGCTGTCGGAGCCGCGGCCCGAATATCACGGCATCCGGCTGCAGGAGACGTTTGGCAATTTCGCCTTCGCGATCGCCTGCCGCGTACTCGGCCTGCGCGACCTCGGACCGGCGCTGTCGCCGTTCAACGCCTTCATGATCCTCACCGGCATCGAGACATTGCCGCTGCGCATGCAGAAGCACTGCGACAATGCGAAAGCGGTCGCCGAATTCCTCGCCGGCCATCCGGCGGTGGCCGCGGTGAACTATGCGGGCCTTGCAAGCGACAAGTACAACCAGCTCGCGCGCAAATACGCACCGAAGGGTGCCGGCGCCGTGTTCACCTTCAGCCTGAAGGGCGGCTACGACGCCGGTGTCAGCCTGGTGTCGAAGTTGCAGCTGTTCTCGCATCTGGCCAATGTCGGCGACACCCGCTCGCTGGTCATCCATCCGGCCTCGACCACGCACAGCCAGCTCGACGACGCCGCCAAGGTCAAGTCCGGCGCCGGCCCCGACGTGGTGCGGCTCTCGATCGGCATCGAGGACAAGGAAGATTTGATCGCCGATCTGGAGCAGGCGCTGGGCGCGTAGCTGTCGTGGTCATTCCGGGGCGCCTGAGCGCCCCGGAATATGGCTCCAGTTAACAGTCATTAACCATATCTGCCGTATACATCGTCACTGGATCGCCCCTTTTGATTCGGAGCCGACGATGCTGCGCTGGATGGTGCCTGCCCTTGCGGCGATGCTGACGGTCTCAGCTGCGATTGCGGCCGATTTGCCGGCCACGCCGAGGCGGCGGGCGGCCGCTCCGCCACAGGAGCCGCCGCAGGTTTATGTCGAGACCGATCCGGATGCGCTAATCTCGCCGGCCTACGGCATCGGCAGCTACATCCGCAATTTGCCGGGTACGCCACTACTGCCGGGCTCGCATACGCTGCCGGGCTATTACGGCCGCCCCTGGGACTACGATTACCAGGGCGCGTATTACGGCGGGAAGCAGGTCGATTATTTCTGGCGCCTGCCCTATTCGTGCGGCATCTACGGCTATTGCTGAAGAGCAGATCCGATCAGCTGGCCTGACCGACGGGAACGGCGCGCGGCTGCGCTTCGGTTGCGCCACGCGTCGCGAGCCGTTCGGTCTGCATCACCGCAAGCGTCAGCACCACGATTACGACCGCCTGATGCGCGAGCGCGAGATCAATCGGCACCTGGTTGAGCAGCGTGAGGATGCCGAGCACGCCTTGCAGGCTGACCGCGCCCAGCAGCAAAAGCGCGCCGCTCGCCGCAGACCCCGCGCGTGAACGCACCGCATCGAACCCGTGCAACGCCGCCAGCGCGAACAGCGCATAGGCCGTCATACGGTGCTCGAACTGCACCGTCAGCACATTGTCGAACATGTTGCGCCACCACGGCGTCTCGAACCACAGCCGCTCCCCTGAGGGAATGAACGCGCCGTCGATCTGCGGCCAGGTGTTATAGGCGCGGCCGGCGCGCAAGCCCGCAACCAGCGCACCGAAATAGATCTGGATGAAGGTCACGACCAGGAGCAAGGCGCTCGTGAAGCGCAGCCGCGAGGGTGCTGCGATCGGCGGACGCTCGGCGAGCCGCCGCACCGTCCAGACGATGCCGGCGAAGATCACGAGCGCGAGCACAAGGTGTGTCGCCAGCCGATATTGCGACACCTCGACGCGCTCAGACAGCCCCGAGGCCACCATCCACCACCCCACCGCGCCCTGGAGCCCGCCGAGCCCGAACAACAGCCACAACCGCCGCTTCAACTCGCCTGACAGGCCACCGCGCCAGAGGAAAAACAGGAACGGCAACAGATAGGCGACGCCGATGAAACGGCCGAGCAGCCGGTGGCTCCATTCCCACCAGAAGATCTCCTTGAACTCGGACAGGCTCATGCCGGCGTTGAGCTCGCGATATTGCGGGATCGTCTTGTAGGCCTCGAAGGCCGCCGTCCACTGCGCTTCCGAGAGTGGCGGAACGCTGCCCGCGACCGGCTTCCATTCGACGATCGAGAGTCCGGATTCCGTCAGCCGCGTCGCGCCCCCGACCAACACCATCAGCGCGATCAGCGCAGCCACTGAGATCAGCCACCAGCGCACGGCGCGATGCGGCTCGGACGGGGCGGAAATCGTCGTCATTCGAGGCAAAACCAGAGCTTGAACCGGACTGCGTGCCCCTTATAGTCCCCCGCTTCCGCAGCGCAAGTTACGCGAAAGCCGCGACATTCCGTCATGACGATCCGCACCCGCAAGTTCCTCGGCACCATCCTGCTCCTGGTGCTCGCCACCGTCTGGGCCCTGCTCGGCATGGCGCTGGCGCAGATGCCCTGGATCGCCGAGTCCGGCTGGCGGCAGGCAATCTATTACGTGGTGGTCGGCATGGGCTGGGTGCTGCCGGCGATGCCGATCGTGAGCTGGATGCAGCGGCCCGACCGGGTCAAGTCGAGTTCGTAGCGCTTCTAGGTCGCGGCTGTGCCGGTCGGCTTCACCGGCGCAAAAGCAACCCCCGACACCAGCCCCCGCATGATGCGCAGCGAGCGCACCCGGCCATCCCAGGAAATGCGCGGCAGCGCGCGCAGATTGGTGCGTCCCTCCGCGTCCACGACACCCGGGATCGTCGTCACCGCGCTGGCAAAGCCGGCCTCCTCCGCCATGATGACATGGCTGCGCCGGAACGAGGCGCGATCGCCGAACGGAAAGGCGAGATGCCGGATGTCGCGATCGAAGGCCGCTTCCGCGACTGCCTTGCCCATCGTCATCTCGCGCAGCGCGGCCGCATCCTTCATGTTGGCGAGAACGGGATAGTTCACGGTCGCACTGCCGATCGTCACCAGCGGGTCGGCCGCAATCCTTGCCAGATCCTCCCAATTCATCGATGCCTCGCGTGAGAGCGCGGCAAGGTCGACCCGGTAGCGCGTACAGAGGTCTGCGATCGCGGCCGACACATCCGCCGGCGGCAGCGAGCGCAGCCAGGCCTCGACGAACGAAAACAGCGCCTGCTTCTCGGCGTTATCAGTAACCGTGAAGCGCTGCTCCTTGTCGCCCATCATCAGGCTGACACGGCTCTCGCGCGCGATCACCTGTTCGAGTCCGAGCCACCAGGCCTCACCGACGCCGTCGGGAAACGCCGTGGGCACATAGATCGTGAAGGGCACGGCATGGCGCGCCAGCACCGGATAAGCAAAGTCGATCAGGTCCTTGCCGGCGCCGTCGAAGGTGAGTGCCACGAAGCGCCGGTGTTCCGACAGTGTCACCGCGCGCCGGCAGACCTCGTCCATGCCGAGAAAATCATACTTCCACCGCTTCAGCGCGCGAATGGCGCGATCGAGGAAATGCGGCGTGATCTCGTTCTCGCGCAGCGGCTGAAACCCGCCGTGCCGCCTCGGCCGCACATGCGCAAAGCGCAGGATGGCGCCGGCACCACGACTGCGCAGCGCAGCCTGCCCCGTGAACCAGGTCAGCTCAAGGCGCAGCCGTTCCAGCCATCTGTCGTCGGATGCCAATATCCCACCTCGCGCCCGTCGGCGGCCGTTCCCCCTCTTATAGTCATTACTCTTTGTTGACACTTCTTTGCAAAGGTCGGCCACAGGCCGAATTACGCACATTTTTGATTTCTCGACAGGTTCGCGAATGACCATGGCTGCGGCGATGCAAAGCCGGACGGCAGAATTGCCAGCGCGGTCGAAAGCGGGCCGCATCGCGCATGTCGATATCGTGACCGATCTCGGCGCGGCCGAGGCCGCCTGGCGCGCCTTCGAGCAGCCCGGCCACCTCTTCACGCCCTATCAGCGATTTGATCTGCTCAGTCCCTGGCAGCGTCTGGTTGGCGAGCACGAACGCGCCCGCCCTTTCATCGTCGTGGCCCGCGACGCCGAGCATCAGCCACTGCTGCTGCTGCCGCTCTCGCTGCGCCAAAACCACGGCGTCCGCACGGCCTGCTTCATGGGCGGCAAGCATACGACCTTCAACATGGGCCTGTGGAACGCCGAATTTGCAGCGCTGGTCACCATCGGCGATCTCGACGCGCTGCTTGCGCCGCTCGGCGAGCATGCCGACGTTCTCGCACTGACGCAGCAGCCGCTGCACTGGAACGACCAGCAGAACCCGTTCGCGCATTTGCCGCGCCAGAGCGCGATCAACGGCTGCCCGCTGCTCACGATGGAACCGGGCGGTCCGCCGGCATCGCGGATCAGCAACTCCTTCCGCCGCCGCCTCAAGAGCAAGGAGAAGAAGCTCCAGGCGCTCGCCGGCTATCGCTATCATTTGGCGACCACCGATGCGGACATCACCCGCCTGCTCGACTGGTTCTTCCGCGTCAAGCCGGCGCGGATGGCCGAACAGAAGCTTCCCAACGTCTTCGCCGAGCCCGGCGTCGAGCCATTCGTCCGCAGCGCCTGCCTTGCGCCACGCGGTGACGGCCGCGCCATCGACATCCATGCGCTCGAATGCGACGACGAGGTGATCGCGATCTTCGCCGGCGTCGCCGACGGCCAGCGCTTCTCGATGATGTTCAACACCTACACGATTTCCGAGCACGCCCGCTACAGCCCCGGGCTGATCCTGATGCGTTACATCATCGACCGCTGCGCCGAGCGCGGCTACCGCTCGCTCGACCTCGGCATCGGCTCGGACGAGTACAAGCGGATGTTCTGCAAGGACGACCAGGACATCTTCGACAGTTTCGTTCCGCTGACGTCACGCGGAAAGCTCGCGGCCATGGCGATGTCCTCGCTGAGCCACGGCAAGCGGCTGGTGAAACAGAACCAGATGTTGTTCGACCTGGCGCAGCGGCTGCGGCGGGCGTTCGGGTAGCTCTCGCATTGCACGACTGCCCTCCTTCTCCCCTTGTGGGAGAAGGTGGCGCGAAGCGCCGGATGAGGGGTTGTATCAGCAAATCAAAATGCGAGAGGCACGCGCGGAGAGAGACCCCTCACCCGTCTCGCCGCTATCGCGGCGAGCCACCCCTCTCCCACAGGGGGAGAGGGTAAGAAACGCCTACGCCGCCACAACGCGTGGCGCGTCCCTCGCATCCGACGGCTGCACGGACCTGCTCAGCATCGTCACTTCGCTGAAGCCGACGGCGCCGAGCTGCTCGCACATCAGCGCGCGCGCATCCGGCGTCATCGACGCCTCAGGCACCACGACGGCGCGGGCATTCGCCGTCAGGAGCTCGGCCGGAAGGTCGGAGGCACTGCCGGCATCGAGTAGCACGTGATCGTAG
Organism: Bradyrhizobium sp. 44; assembly: GCF_023073095.1. Taxonomy (NCBI): domain Bacteria; kingdom Pseudomonadati; phylum Pseudomonadota; class Alphaproteobacteria; order Hyphomicrobiales; family Nitrobacteraceae; genus Bradyrhizobium; species Bradyrhizobium sp. 44. The sequence continues at coordinate 170,553 of NZ_JADPIY010000020.1, read as the reverse complement.
GCGCGCAGCAACGCGTCGATCGCGAGCGTCACGCGCGGCGACTGCAACAGGCTGCGATCGAAGCCGGGGCGGCCGGCCATGACCAGATGCAGCCGCGAGACCTTGTCCCGGGTGATGATCTGCGCGAACGATGCCTCGCCCTGCATGAGCTCGGCAAGGCCGGGGGCCGAGGCATCGACGGACACGGCGGCCATGGTCGGCGAGGACGCGGCGAGATCGACCACGACGACCCGCGCGTCGCGCGCCAGGTGCCGGGCCAATGTCAGCGCCGACAGCGTGATGGCTTCGCCGCTCGCGGTGCCGAGCACCGTGACTTTCTTCGCCATGGCCCCGGCGGCGCGCAGGCTGTCGGCCAGCTGTTCGATCTCCGCGAATTCGGTGACATCGACGTCAGCCGTCATCTCCGGCTGAAGCGGCGCGGGTTCTGCCATGACTGGATCGACGAAGGGCTCGACCACCACCGGTTGGACGATCTGTTCCTGGCGAGCCGACGCCCGCGCGAGCGCCGGCGCGAACACCGCTACCGCCCGGGGCGCGGTCTGGCGCAACAATTCTCCGGTGACGACGACGCCGGACGAGAGCAGCAGTGTCGCGACCGTCGCGATCAGCACGATCGGCAGCTTCTTCGGATAGGCCGGCGTGTTCGAGACGACGGCGCGCGAGATGATGCGGCCATCCGTCGGCGCGGTGTCGATGGTCTCGCGGGTGTTGGCTTCACGGTACTTCGCGAGATAGGTTTCGAGCAGGTCGCGCTGGGCCTTGGCCTCACGCTCGAGGGCGCGGAGCTGCACGTCCTGGCCGTTGGTGGCCGTCGCCTGCTTCTTGAGCTGCTCGAGGCTTGCGGACAATTCCTGAACGCGGCCGCTGGCGGCGCGCGCATCGTTTTCGAGCGTGCGGGCGAGCTTGGCGGCCTCGTCGCGGATCTGGGTGTCGAGGTCGGCGAGCTGTGCCTTCAATTCCTTGATGCGTGGATGGTTGCCGAGCAACGTCGACGATTGCTCGGCTAGCTGCGCCCGCAACGCCACTCGCTGCTGGGAGGGCGTGCGCATCGATTCCGAGTTCAGCACTTCGGACGATTCGATCGGTTTGCCGCTCTGGATCATCTCGCGGATCAGGCGCGCCTTGGACTCGGCGTCGGCCTTGAGTGCGCGCGCATTGTTGAGCTGGGTGTTGACCTCGCCCATCTGCTGGTTCGACAGCGTCGTGTTGTTGGTGCCGACGAACAGGCTCGACTTGGAGCGGAAATCCTCGGCCTTCGCTTCGGCCTCAGAGACATTCCGTCGCAGCTCGTCGATCCTGCCGGCATACCACTGGCTGGCGTTTCGGGCCTGGTCCTGACGCGCATCCTGCTGGAGCACGAGATAGCCGTCGGCGATCGAATTGGCGACGCGCACGGCGAGATCGGGATCGGCAGACTGGAATTCGATCACGATCACGCGTGACTTATCGACGGCGTAGGCCTGGAGGCGCTCGTAATAAGCGTCCAGCACGCGTTCTTCCGGCGTCATCGAGAACGGATCGCGGCCGATGCCGATCAGCGCCGCAAGCGACTTCAGCGGTGAAATGCCTTGCAGCACCGGATCGAACTCGGGCCGTTCCGCAAGCTTGTTCTTCTTGATGATCTCGCGCGCGAGATCGCGCGACAGCACGAGCTGCACCTGGCTGGTGACGGCCTCGGCGTCGAGCGCCTGCCGTTCCTCGGCGCGATCACTGTTGGGGCGCAGAAACACGTTCTCGCGGCCGTCGATCAGGATGCGGGATTCGGACTTGTAGCGCGGCGTGATGAGATTGACGATCGCGACTGATGCGACCAGCGCCAGCACCGTCGGCACGATGATCCAGCCGCGCTTGCGCGCCAATGCCGCACCGAGCGCGTGCAGGTCGATGTCGCCGGATTCGACTGGCGCCGGCCGCGGAGCAACGGACGCAGGCTTCGCTTCAATGCTGGGCTCGAGTTCGGCCCGCTTGGCTGCGACCTTCGAGACAGCCCGCTCGACCACCGCCTTGTCCTTGCCGGCACGCCAGAACGCTAAACGCATCGAACACTCCCGCAGGCGCAACGCCACGAACCTACCTCAACCGGGGCGATTACACTCCATTAAGGTTGCCGCTGGGTTAATCGTGGCGTGCGGCAGCTCGCGCGTGCACGTCCGTCACCGTTTGTTAACCACGGGGCCTCTTAATCCGTCTCGATATTTCGTGAGATTGTTCGAGCATTCGCCGTCGAGCGCTGGTTTTGATCATGCCCCCCTCTCCCGACCAGCCGCTTCGCATCCTGCACGCCGTGCGCGCTCCGGTCGGCGGCATCTTCCGCCACATCCTCGACGTCGCCAACGGCCAGGTCGATCGTGGCCATCATGTCGGCATCCTCGCCGACAGCCTCACCGGCGGTGAGCGCGCCGACAAGGCCCTTGCCGAGCTAGCGCCGCGGCTGAAGCTTGGCGTGCACCGGATGGCGATCCGCCGCGAACCCTCGCCCGACGATGTCCTGGTCTGGTTCCGCTTGCGGCGCCTGATCGCCACGCTCAAGCCCGACGTGATGCACGGCCACGGCGCCAAGGCCGGCGCTTTCATCCGCATGCGGCGGCGATCCGACGACACCATCCGCATCTACACCCCGCATGGCGGCTCGTTGCATTATCCCCTCAACACCCTCAAGGGCGAATTTTACGCGCGGCTCGAGCGTGCGCTGATGGACGCGACCGACCTGTTCCTGTTCGAAAGCGCGTTTGCCCGCGACACCTATCAGCGCATCGTCGGCAAGCCGAAGGGCGTGGTGCATTGCGTCTTCAACGGCGTGACGCCGGAGGAATTCGAACCTGTCGTCATGGCCGACGACGCCACCGACCTCGCTTATGTTGGTGAGTTCAGGCACATCAAGGGCGCCGATCTGCTGGTCGACGCGGTGGCGCGCCTGCACGAGGGCGGCAAGAAGGTCACACTGACGCTCGGCGGCGACGGCGAGGAGACCGCCGCGCTGAAGGCGCAAGTCGAGAGGCTTGGCCTCTCCGGTGCCATCCGCTTCATCGGTCACGTCAAGGCACGCTACGGCTTCTCCAAGGGGCGGCTGCTGGTCGTCCCGTCGCGTGGCGATTCCATGCCCTATGTCGTGATCGAGGCCGGCGCCGCCGGCATTCCGATGATCGCGTCCAAGATCGGCGGCATCCCCGAGATTTTCGGCGCGGAGAACCCGGCGCTGTTTGCGCCGAGCAACGCGGAGGCCATGGCGGAAGCGATTGCGGCCGCGCTCGACAATCCGCAGGGAACAGCGCAGCGCGCCTCGTCTCTTCGCGAGCGCATCTCCGCGCATTTCTCCCAGCAGGCGATGGTCGACGGCGTGCTCGCGGGCTATCGCAACGCATTTGCCAATCATTAACCATCCTTAAGACCGCTTTAGAGAATCTTCCGATTTGTCCGATAATCCAAGCGCCAGGGGATGCTCGCCCGGGGCGCAAGGACGCGGCCCCGCGGGTTTTTGGAATGGACGTGGACGCCCGTGGAACCGCTCAACGCACGCTCGATGCTCGATGCCGCGACCAGCGCCGCGGCGAAGCCGGCTGACCGGCCCTTTGTGGAGCGGCGTCAACGGCTCTCGCCCGCCGCGCTCGACGTCGTCAACCAGAAAGTCGCCCGCGCCTATTCACCGATCGTGATCACCGGCTTCGTACGCCTCGTCGATTTCGCGCTGCTGAGCCTCGTCGGCATCGTCCTCTATCTCGGCTATGTCATGCCGCACGCCGGCTCCTTCAGCTGGATCTATCCCGCGCAGGTCATCGCCGTCGCGGTTTCAGCCGTGGTCTGCTTCCAGGCCGCCGACATCTATCAGGTGCAGCTGTTCCGCGGTCAGCTCCGGCAGATGACGCGGATGATCTCGTCCTGGTCGTTCGTCTTCCTGCTGTTCATCGGCATCTCCTTCTTCGCCAAGTTCGGCAGCGAAATATCGCGGTTGTGGCTTGCCGCCTTTTACGTCCTCGGGCTCGCCGCGCTCCTCTGCGAGCGTCTGGTGCTGCGCTCGCTGGTGCGCGCTTGGGGGCGCGAGGGCCGGCTCGACCGCCGCACCATCATCGTCGGCTCCGACCGCAACGGCGAACAATTGGTCGAGGCGCTGAAAGCGCAGGAGGATTCCGACATCCACGTGCTCGGCGTGTTCGACGACCGCAACGACAGCCGCGCGCTCGAAACCTGTGCCGGCGCGCGCAAGCTCGGCAAGGTCGACGACATCGTCGAGTTCGCCCGCCGCACCCGCGTCGATCTCGTGCTGTTTGCTCTGCCGATCTCCGCCGAGACGCGCATCCTGGAGATGCTGAAGAAGCTTTGGGTGCTGCCGGTGGACATCCGCCTCTCCGCGCACACCAACAAGCTGCGCTTCCGTCCGCGCTCCTATTCCTATATCGGCGAGGTGCCGACGCTGGACGTGTTCGAGGCGCCGATCACCGACTGGGATCTGGTGATGAAATGGCTGTTCGACCGCGTCGTCGGCACCCTCGCGCTGCTCGTGGCCTTGCCGGTGATGGGATTGGTGGCGCTGGCAGTTAAGCTCGACAGCCCCGGCCCCGTGCTATTCCGCCAAAAGCGCTTCGGCTTCAACAACGAGCGCATCGACGTCTACAAGTTCCGCTCGATGTACCATCATCAGGCGGATCCGACGGCCTCGAAGGTCGTGACCAAGAACGACTCGCGCGTCACCCGGGTCGGCCGCTTCATCCGCAAGACCAGCCTCGACGAGCTGCCGCAGCTCTTCAACGTGGTCTTCTCCGGCGATCTCTCTTTGGTCGGCCCGCGTCCGCATGCGGTGCAGGGCAAGCTGCAGAGCCGCCTGTTCGACGAAGCCGTCGACGGCTATTTCGCCCGCCACCGGGTCAAGCCCGGCATCACCGGCTGGGCCCAGATCAACGGCTGGCGCGGCGAGATCGACAACGAAGAGAAGATCCAGAAACGCGTCGAGTTTGACCTCTATTACATCGAGAACTGGTCGGTGCTGTTCGATCTCGTGATTCTGCTGAAGACGCCGATCTCGCTGCTGACCAAGAACGAGAATGCGTATTGAGTTGTGGTCTTCCGTCGTGCACCGCGAAGGCGGGCACCTAGCGGTGTTTGTCGGCGTATGAGTTGCGTAAACGTATGAGCGTGTGATGGCGTATGCGGCAACAGCCGGGGAGATGAATGCAGCGGTTCGCGCTGCGCCCGGCGTGCTGGCTCTTCAGCGGGCGCTGATATGGCTGGTCGGCGCCTCCGGCGCGATCGTCTTCATCGAGCCGAGCCCCTACGAGATCGTGACGCTGCTGGCCACCGTCACTTTCTTCGCCACCGGCCTGCGTCTGCGGCTCGCTTTGATGCCGCTGGTGCTGATGCTGGTCCTGCTCAATATCGGCTACACGATCAGCGCGATCCCGCTGTTCGAGCAGTCCGAGGTGGTCAGCTGGATTGCGACCTCCTGGTACATGGCGGTGACAGTCGTGTTCTTCGCCATGGTCACGTCGGAGGACACCGCGGCCCGGCTCGACATGCTCCGCCGCGGGCTCGTGGTCGGCGCGATGGTCGCCTCGCTATTGGCGGTCGCCGGCTACTTCCACCTGGTTCCCGGCGGCGACGACCTCCTCACACTGTACGGACGCGCGCGCGGCACCTTCAAGGACCCGAACGTGCTCGGCGCCTTCCTGATCCTGCCGGCACTGTTCTCCCTGCAGAGCGTCGTCTCCGACAAGTTCGGCAAGGCGTTTCGCAACGTCATCGCCTTCGGCATCATGTCGCTGGCGATCCTGCTGGCGTTCTCCCGCGCCGCCTGGGGCGGGCTGGTGCTGACATCCGCCTTCATGCTGGCGCTGATGGTGCTGACCAGCCGCACCAACGCGCAACGCTCGCGTATCATCGTCATGGCGATCCTGGCCGCGGTGCTGGGCCTTGCGCTGATCGCGGTGTTGATGTCGTTCGATTCCACCGCCGAGATGTTCAAGCAGCGCGCGAGCTTCGACCAGAGCTATGACGAAGGCAGGTTCGGCCGGTTCGGCCGGCACATCTTGGGAGCGGAGATGGCGCTCGACCTGCCGTTCGGCATCGGCCCTCTACAATTCCACCGCTTCTTCCCCGAGGACACCCACAACTCCTATCTCAACGCCTTCATGTCCGGCGGCTGGCTGTCCGGCATCTGCTATCCCGCGCTGGTCTTCACGACCGTCATCATGGGTATCAGGCACATCTTCGTGCCCGTGCCCTGGCAGCGCGCTTATCTGGCGGTGTTCTCCGCCTTCGTCGGCACCGTCGGCGAAAGCTTCGTGATCGACACCGACCACTGGCGGCACTTCTGGATGATGCTGGGCGCGATGTGGGGCATGATCGCGGCTGCGCAGATCTACAAGGCTAGGGCTGGCGACGAAGCTTCTTCAGCTTGAGATCGGGGCGTTTCTCCGGCGGCGTGTCGAGCAGGCCCTTCAGCGCCGCGGTCGCCGCGAGCACGCCCTTGTAGCCCTCATTGGCGAAGCGCAGCAGCAGGCGCAATTCCTGGTCGGAATAGCTGCCAAAAACCTTCTCCATCGCCTGCTGCATCGGCACGTAGAACTGGCCTAGCCGTTCTATCGCCTCCGGCACGACGGCAATGAAGACCTTGCGACGATCGGCATCGTCGCGCTCACGACGCACCAGGCCCGCCTTTTCGAGCCGGTCGACCACGCCCGTGATGGCGCCGGTCGTGAGCCCCGTGACTTCGGCGAGCCGGCCGGCGGTGACACGGCCTTCGAGATACAGGATGTCCATGCATTCGAGGTCGGAATTGGCAATTCCGGCAACGTTCGCAACGGTCTGGCCATAAAGCACGCCCTGCGCGGACGACCTGCGCATCGCCTCCTCGAGTTCCTGCAGCAGCGCGGCGCGCGCCTTCGTCCTTGACAAGGCAGACCTCGTATCTTAGTTGGTATATATCTTACTGACTAAGAGATTTAGCAACCGTAATTCTCTTAGCACCACCGAAACGTCGGGAGCAAGCCATGTCCTATCGTCCTCGAAAGGCCCTCATCATCGGCGCCGGCATCGCCGGCCCCGTGACGGCGATCCTGCTGCGCCGCGCCGGCATCGAGTCCGCGATCTACGAGGCCTGGCCCTATTCGAAAGGCATCGGCGGCGGCCTTCAGATCGCACCGAACGGCATGCAGGTCATGGACGAGATCGGCCTTTCGAACGAGCTGATCAGCCGCGGCTCGGTCGCGGAATCGTTCGACTTCTATTCGCAAGGCGGGAAGAGGCTCGGCTCGATCAATCGCGACATGGCGCGGCGCTTCGGCCAGCCAGCGGTCAATGTCTGCCGCGCCACGCTGAACGAGGTGCTGATCGACAAGGCCTGGTGCGCGTGCGTTTCACTCTTTTTCGAGAAGCGCCTGATCAAGATCGAGGATCGCGGCGACCAGCCGATCATCGCCTACTTCGCCGACGGCACCACGGCCGAAGGCGATTTCCTGATTGGCGCCGACGGCGTGCACTCGGTGACGCGGCGCCAGGTGGTGCCGGACGGGCCGCAACCGTTCGACACCGGACTGATCGGCTTCGGCGGCTTCGTGCCGCACGCCGTCCTCGACGGCCGGCCGAACGGCCGCCACGTCGAGACCACGTTCGGGCAAAGCGGCTTCTTCGGCTACGGCTATTGCAGTCCCGATCCGAACGACGGCGTGATGTGGTGGAGCACGCAGCCGGCGCACGGCATGGACGCGGCGATGTTTCGCGCGCTCGACCGTGCAACGCTGAAGCAGCACCTGCGCGGCTTCCACCGCGGCTGGCACGATCCGATCTCTGGCATCATCGAGGCAGCCGAGAACATCGTGGTCACCGACACGCTCGACGTCGCCACCCTGCCGACCTGGTCGCGCAAGCGCTCGCTGCTGATCGGCGATGCCGCCCATGCGACCAGCCCCCATGCCGGCCAGGGCGCCTCGCTCGCGCTGGAGGATGCGATGCGCCTCGCCCGGTTGATGCAGCAAGGCCAGGAGCTCGGCGCCACCTTCCAGGCCTTCGAGGCCGAACGGCGCCCGCGCACGGAAAAGATCGTCGCCATGGCCCGCCGCAACGGCAACAGCAAGCGCGAGTTCAGCGCCACCGGCGCGTGGATACGCAATCAGATGATGAAATGGCTGTTGCCGCTGGGCGCAAAGGGCATGGATTTCATGTACGCTTATGATGCGCGGGCGGTGTAACGGCACGAAGGCTGTCATGCCCCGCCTTGTGCGCACTTGCGCACTGGGGCGGGCATTCAGTACGCCGCGGCCTCTCGAGTCAATCAGTGCCGTCTCTGGAATACTGGATCGTCCGGTCAAGCAGGACGATGACACCGTGATTGTAGCAAGTGACCGCTTCTACTTCTCCACCTCGAACGTCAGCCCAGCGTTCTCGACCAGCCGCTTGATCAGCTTGTGCTGCATCGCCGCGCCCGGGGTCCAGAAGCCGGCTGCGACGTCGGTCGTGTCGCGCAGCATGCAGATCGCGCATTCGGAGATCATCTTCGAGGTCGAGCCGTAGCCGGGATCGCGGTCGCCGGTGACGCCGGCGCGGACCATGCGGCCATCAGGTGCGATCGCGACATAGAGCAGATCGAACAGGCCGTTTTCGCGCTCTTCCTTCGACGGCCCCTCGCCCGGCTTCGGTGCGTCGGGGCCGGTCTTGCCCGCATTGGCAGCCATCACGAGCTTGGCGTTGGCTTCGCCCTTCTCGCCGGGACCGGTCAGGACCATCTCGTCATAGACGAAGTCCTGGCCGTAGGGGAATCCCATCAGCATGTTGGAGCGGTGAACGTTGCGCGTGTTGATCAGCGCCATCATGAACGGCGCCGCCCAGGATTGCAGGTCCTCCTCGAAGGCGGCCCTGTTGCCTTTCGGCTGCTTCGGGCCCGTGAAGCCGGGCGTCAGCGCAAAGTGATCGTTGAGAATGGCGACAAGGCTGAGATCCTTGGCCACCGCATCGAAGGTCGCCTTCGCGCTCGCGGCGGTGCCGCCCGAGAGCGTGCCCCGCATGTCGCGCACACGCCCTTTCACCCGCGGGGCCGGCGCGCCGAAGACACGTTTGGCCTCTTCCTGGACGAAGAGCGTACCGAGCTCGAACGGCACGGAATCGTAGCCGCACGAAAACACGATCCGCGCGCCGCTCTCTTTCGCAGCCGCCTCGTACTTGTCGATCATCTGGCGCATCCAGATCGGCTCGCCGCAGAGATCGAAATAATCCGTGCCGGTGGCGACGCAGGCGGCGAGCAGTTCCTCACCATAGAGCTGATACGGGCCGACGGTGGTGATCACCGACATCGTCCGTTCCGCCATCGCCTTCAGCGAGGCCGGGTCCGACGCATCCGCGACAATAAGCTCCGTATTCCCGGGTGCGCCGATCGCATCGCGCACCGATTTCAGCTTGCCGAGGCTGCGGCCCGCCATCGCCCATTTGAGCGAATGGTCGCTCTTGTAATGCTGGGTCAGATATTCGGCGACGAGCTGGCCGGTAAAGCCGGTCGCGCCATAGACGACGATGTCGAATTTCGCAGAGCTCATGGTCGGCCTTTACTTTACTTCTTCGCGTAGCTCACGCCCATGCCGGCACGGACATCGCTTTGAATACCATAGGGCGGGATCGGATAACGCAGGCCGTTCTTCGCCAGCGCCTTCATGCCCACAACCGCCTTGGCGAGATGTTCCGGCTTCAGGGCCATCAGCATCTCCTCGTCCGGTACGCCGCCATAGCGCCGTTCGGCATAGCATGGCAAGGACAGGCTGGGCTCACCGCTCTTGAGCGCCCTGCCCCAGGAATCGGCGCAAGCGGTCTCGCCGACCACGCCCCATTCGAACTTCTTGTAGCCGGTATATTGCAGCCCGTTGATCAGGATGATCATCTGCCCCGGCGTCGCATAGACGAGACAGATGTCCGGCGGATCGAGCCGGCCGCTCGACAGCGGGCTGACTGCGAGCGCCTGATATTGCCCGAACGGAACCACATCCAGCGCCTCCTGGCGCTTGCGTGCGTCCTCGGCCGTGCCGTGCCAGACCCCGACATAGTTTTCGCCGGCGAGCCATTTCTCGTCCTGCGGTGCAAGGCCGATCACCGCGCGGCACTGTGCGCCGACGAGATCGTCGGCGGTGATGCCGACGGTCCAGCCCAGACGCGCCGCCATGCTGACGATCTGGTCGGTGGTGTGGACCGCGTTCGGCCGCCGGATTTTCGGGATTGCCTCCATGTCCGCGGTCCGCGCGAACAATTTCATGCCGATCACCGTGGTCTTCAGCCGCAGCAGACTGTTGAGATCGGCGACGAGGCCGGCAAGATCGATGCTGTCTGCACTCTGCTGTTGCATGGCGTCCTCCCGGCCGGGCGTTCGCACACCGGCGCTGTTATTGCTTCTTGAACGGTTCTAGTCCTTCGCCGGTCCCGGGAGCAACTCGCCAGTCCGGCCCATCAGGCGGTAGGCGACGAGCCCGATCCATTCGCGCACGGCGACCTCGGTTCGGCCGAGCCCGTCCGTGCCGACATTGGTGAAAGAGAAGAGATCGTCACGGCCGCCCATTCGCCAGTCCACGGGATAGGCTTCGACGTCAAATCCCGCCTTGCGAAAGATCCCCATCGAACGCGGCATGTGAAAGGCCGACGTGACCAGGAGCCAGCGCTCGCCCGGCTTGGGCGCCACCAATTGTTTGGTGAAGATGGCATTCTCGTAGGTGTTGCGAGAGTCCCGCTCCAGGATCAGGCGCTGCTTCGCGATGCCCAGATTCTCCAGGATCGGCGCGAAGTAGTCGGCCTCCCGGGCGTCCGTCGAAACCAGGTTCGCGGTGCCCCCGGTGAAAATAACGCGCGTGTTCGGATAGCGGCGCGCGAGCTCGGCCGGCGCAAACAGGCGATCGGCCGCGTGCGCGACGACCGGCGTGCGGTGCGCCGCCGACAGTCCGGTGTCGACCGAGCCGCCGAGCACGATGATGCCGTCGGGCGCGCCGCGCGACGGATCCCACGGCGGGAAACGCGACTCCAGCGGATAGAGCAAAAGGTTGCCGAGCGGCGAAAACGCGGCGAGCGCCAGCAGGATCAGCGTGGCCGCGGCGAGCTTGCGGCCGAATGCGGCAAAGCGCGTCGCCATTAGCACGACCGAGACGATCCCAAGCTCGATCATGAAGTTGATCGGCAGCACCGCGGCGCCGAGGGTCTTGGACAGGACAAAAAGCAGGGGGAGCCTCGCTGGAATGATCGTGCCTGGTGCTCGCGGGCTTGACCCGCCCGTTGATCTTCAGAAAGCTTCTTGGAAGAGGATCGATTGCCTGGTCAAGCCCGGGCCTGTGAAATGGACGGATACCACATGACGCATCACCACCTGCATTCCAGCCCCGAGACCTGTCATTGGGGCTTCTTCGAAGCCACGCTCAAGCCCGTCCTCACCATCGCGAGCGGCGACGAGGTCACGGTCGACACCATCAGCGGCGGTCCGGACATGCTGCCCGACCCCAGCAAGTTTCACATTCCGCCCGAGATGCACAAGGTTCACGCCGAAAACGAGCGCATGCTGCCTGGCCACATCCTCACCGGCCCGATCGCGGTCGAGGGGGCCGAGCCCGGCGACGTGCTCGCGGTCGAGATCCTCGACGTCCAGCTCCGGCAGGATTGGGGCTGGAACATGATCAAGCCGCTGTCCGGCACCCTGCCCGACGATTTCCACGAGACGCGCATCCTGAACATCCCGCTCGACCGGTCGCGGATGGTCGCCCGCATGCCGTGGGGGCTCGACCTGCCGCTCAAGCCGTTCTTCGGCGTGATGGGCGTTTCGCCGCCTCCGGCCTGGGGCCGCATCTCCTCGCTCGTTCCTCGCGCCATGGGCGGCAATCTCGACAACAAGGAGCTTGGCGCCGGTGCGACGCTGTACCTGCCCGTGTTCGTCCCGGGCGCGCTGTTCTCCTGCGGTGACGGCCACGGCGTGCAGGGCGACGGCGAGGTCTGCGTCACCGCGATCGAGACCGCACTCCAGGGCCGCTTCCGTCTGACGCTGCGCAAGGATCTCAGGCTCGACTATCCCCGCGGCGAGACGGAGACGCATTACATGACCATGGCGATGGACCCCGACCTCGACCAGTGCGTGGTGCGGGCGCTGCGCGACATGATCGTACTGCTGGGCGAGAGGCGCAATTTGTCGCGCGAGGACGCCTATACGCTGTGCAGCTTAGCGGCGGATCTGCGGGTGACCCAGACCGTGAACGGCTCAAAAGGCATCCATTGCATGATCGAAAAGGCGATCGTGCACGGCTGAGCCGACCCGCCCTCTCCTGACCTCTCGAGGCCACGCCGCCGCCTGCCTTCTCGCGCGGCGTGTCCTGCCATGCCTGATTTCCCTCGCGATTCCAACGAGCTAACCGAGCGTCGCAGCCTGCATTTGACTTCCGCTGCCAAACCTAAATAGAGTCTTAATCGTAACTTTTATGTACCCGCGTATGAGGCTAGCGTTTAGGCATGGCCACCGAAAAAGCCGAGACTGACCGCATTCCCGTAACCTTGGCGCTCTCGACCATCACCTATCTGGAGAAGCTGGTGAGACAGGGCACCCACGGCACCAGCGTTCCCGGCGTCGCACGTACCTTGATCGAGGAAGGCATCCGTCTCGCCATCAAGGACGGGCTTTTGTCGATTCGCGACAATGGCAGAACGTGAGCGCGCGCCGAACGTGAGGCGGACGGATCTCGAGAGGCGGATGGCCGACATCTGCAACCTGGGACCGCACCAATGCCTGTTCTCTCACCCACCTGGACCGACGAACGAATTGAACTTTTGAAGCAGCATTTCGAGGCTGGCCTCTCCTGCCGCGAGATCGCCGCCGACATCGGCGTCAGTCGCAATGCCGTGATCGGCAAGCTGTCCCGCCTCAATCTGACGCGCGGCCGGACCGTCGACGATCGCAAGGTTCACGACAGGGGCCTGGCACCGGCGCGCGCGCCGCGGACCGTCCCGCGGCTGCAATACGAGATGCTCGCCACGATCTATGGGGAAACCGGTGTGCCGATGGTCGCCGGTCCGATCGACGACGCCAATCGCTGCTCGCTGCTGGAGCTTGCCGAGAACCGCTGCCGCTGGCCGATCTCGACGCCCGGCGCCGACGATTTCTGCTTCTGCGGCAACTCCGCACCCGACGGCCAGTCCTATTGCGCCGGCCACAGCCGCCTCGCCTACCGGCCGAATTCCCGCGCGCGCGTCATGCGCGGCTAGAGCCGAATTTTAGAGCCAAGTCCTGGAGCCAAGTCCTGGAGCCATGGACCAAAACGAAAAACCTCCGGCAGGGCATTGCCGGAGGTTTCTGGAGGTTTAGCATCAAGTCAGAGCCGCAACTTTCGTCATCGGCTGAGAACTATATAGCTTAGTAACTCAGGTAAGTAAATAAATTTGTGCCGACCGAGTCGCATGGCTCGTCTTCGTCGCCCGCACGGGCCGCCGGATTTTCCGAAAGCCCATCTCGCAAAAGGCCGCGCTCGTAAAAAGCCCCGGCGGTGTCCCGCCGGGGCTGCGTCATATCCGAAGACCCAGTCCGAAGACCAAGTCCGAAGATCAAGGCTTACCAGTTGCGCTGGGCGCGAACGAGCAGGCTGTAGGTGTCCTGGTCCTTCAGCTCATAGGTTGCGGCAGGCTTGGCAACGCTCGTGAGCGCCGGCGTCGTGATCACGCCCGAGTACTTCTGGTCAAGGTGGCTGTAGGTGAAGTCAGCCGAGAAGGTCAGGTTCTTGACCGGGGTCCAGCGGGTGATGACACCGATCTGGCCGATGTTGAAGTCCGGGTTGCAGGTGCCGGTCAGGGTCGCGAACGCGGCGCTGCCGCAGATCATGCCCTTGGCCGTGCCGCTGTAATTAACGGCAGCCCACGCACCATAGAGCGCCGAGTTCCAGTACGGGCTCCAGTTGTGGGTGTAGGCACCACGGAAGCCGTAGGTCTTGGTCAGCTCGAGGCCGCTGCCGGGTGCGAACACCGCGTCAGACACGCCGGCGAAGCCGATGCTCTGATACGCGCCGCCCGACCCGCCGAACATTGAGTAGTTCGTCGCCGCCAGCTCCTGGAAGTTGTACCGGCTTGCGCCGTCGGTGTAGACGCCCGAGATGTTGATCAGGTCGCCGGCACCGGTCGGGATGTTCTTGATTGACAGAGCCAGCTGGACCGCCCAGCCCCACTTGTCTTCAGGATGACCGGTAGTTTCGCTGGCGCCGTAATAGCCGACGTGGTTGTCGTGCGCGGCGACCGAGGCCTGGAACAGGCCCCAGGCCTGGTCAACGCGGAGCGTGCCGACGAGATCGGGGGCGCGGGTGCCGCCGAGATCGTTGGAGCCGTAGGCACCGCCGAGGACGCCGGTGGTGGACATGCCGGCCGTATTCCAGAGCGCGGTCTGGAACACCTGCGTCTGGTCCTGGGCCGAGACGATCGCCGTCACGCCTTGGCCGAGATCGGCGGTGTATGTGAACTGGGCAACACCGTTGGTGGTGCCGCTGCCGCCCACGAGCTGGTCGAAGTTGTTGCCGGGATAATTGATCCAGGGCGCGTCGAACTGCGACACGGCCTTACCCATGGTGAAGCCAGCGAACTGGATGAATGCGTAGTAGACGCCGAGCGCGCCGCCCGAAATGCCGCCGTCGGTGCCGTTGATGGCGCCGCCGCTGGACCCGATCAGGCCAGTGCCCGCGGCATTGAGGCCGAGCGTGCTGCTGTACTGGGTGGCACCCGTTCCTGAGCCGGCACCGACATAATTGCCGGTCGTCCAGGTGAAGACCGCATCGAAATAGGTGCGGACAACGCCGTACTCGGTCGCGGTGCGCGTGTCGATGTTGAGATCTTCACGAGCGCGCATCGAATAATAGTTCGTCAGGCGGTTGTTGGCCGCGAAAACGTTGTTGTACTGCGCGCTGTAATTGCCGCCGGCATTGAGCGCCACTTCGGCACGCAGATAGCCGCCCAGCTTGATGCAGGTGTCGCTGCCCGGGATGTAGTAGAAACCCGCGCCGTAGAGCGAGCAGACCTTCACGTACTCGACCGCCTTGGCCTTGACCGGAAGATCAGCCGCCTGAGCTCCACCGACGGCGATCAGACCCGCCGCAGTGCCGAGCAAAAGGCTCTTCACCACTTTCATATTAAAACCTCCAAGTTGCTCATGTTACGAAGACCGGACCGTGAGGCCCCCCAGATCCCCGTCTTTCAAATCCGCTCGGCCGCTTTGCGCTTTCGGACACACCCTCCACGCGAGGGCCGTGAGCAAACCACCTGCAACGGGACGATCGAGTACCCCCCACCGTCACGGCGCAATATGCCTGCGCCGTTCACTAATCAAAATACCTTATTTGATAAGCTTTGTGCTTTCGCTAAACCTGTACCTTGTGCGCAACACCCCGGCGAAGCGATTCCGTGAGCTGATCATCTTTGTAGTTTTAGTGACAAAATAACCCTGCTCTGCACTTGCGTCAGAGCAGGCTTGCGTGGACTATGGCTTGCACGACACCGGCCGCATACAAATCAGATCACGGGAGTGACGCTGTGTCAGCGACGAGGAAAGAAGGGGCGCGCCTCCGCTCCATCGGCAATCTGGATATCATCAGGCGCTTCACCTGGGAGATATCGTCGATCAACATGTATCTGGAGGAGCTGCGTCAGTTCTGGGCGAGAACGCTCGGCATCAGCGGCCCGCAATGGCTGATCCTGATGGCGATCTCCGACCTCGACAAGGACGACGGCATTCCGGTCAACGTCGTCTCGAAACTCCTCCACGTCGATCCGTCGTTCGTCACCACCCAGTCCAAGCTGCTCGAGAAGAAGGCCCTGTTGCGCCGTCGCCCGTCGCCGACCGACGCAAGGGTGGTCCGGCTGTCCCTGACCGAGAAGACGCAGAAGCACCTGGCGAGCCTCAACGAGCAGTACAAGACGATCAAGGAATTCGTATTCCAGGAGTTCGACGAGAAAGAGCTGACGGAATTCACCACCAAGCTCGCGATGCTGAAGACCCGTCTCGAAAAGGCCTGCGTCCGCCTGACCCTCGACTTCTGAGGCGACCTCCTTAAATGCGCCCCGCGGCGCCGAGCCGGGATTCGAGCCAGTCGAAGATGTATTCATTGGCAAGGCTCGGATTGTCCGCATGGGCCTGCGCCGCGCCGGTTTCGGCCGCGGTGAATACCTTCAACATGACATCCGAACTGCCGAGCCGGGACGTCTGGACGATCTGACGCGCCCGATCGGCCTTGAGCCAGCCGTCCTCGCCGAGCGTGATCAGCACCGGACAGTCGGCGCTGGAGGCCATCAGCGGCGCATGCGGCACCGGAACGATGCTGACGTCGCTCATCGCGAATCGGCTGGCAAAGAAGGCCCGCTCGTGCAGGTCCCACAGGCCGCCATCGCAGACGGCGGCGGCAAGCCGCGGCTCCTGCAGCACCGCGCGCGCCACAAAGGAAGAGCCCCAGCCATCGGCGACGATCGCGACACGTGCGAAATCGACCTCGCTGCACGTCTCCAGATAGTCCATCACGCACGGAATCGCGCTCTCGAGATCGCGGCGCCGCAACAGCGCGTCGAGATGATCGTCGCGCTGGTCGCCGAACAGGTCCAGCGCCAGCAGCGAGAAGCGGCGCTCGCGCGCATGGGGCGCGAGCTTGAACAGAAATTCCTCCTTGCGGTGGCCGGGCTCGCCGATGCAGATCACGGTCGGAGCTCGCACGCGCCCCGACGGCGCCGGCAGGAAATAGCCCTGCAACGAATGTCCGTCGAGCCAGGGTATCGTCATGACTTCCCCGGCCGGATCGCGCGCGGCGAGGAAGCGGCGGGCGCAATCCTGCATCGCGAGGACCGCGACCCAGCGGCGCTCGTCCGCCTGATCGAGCGGCATCGCGGCCGCGCTGTAGTAATTCATGGCGCGGAGCCAGTTGCGCTGCGCGGTCGCCCTGTGACCTTCCGCGAACGCGGCCTCGGCACGAAACCGATTGGCCTGCGCCAGATTCTTCCACTCGCGATGCCAGGACTGGTCTTCGCCCCGCTTCAGCTGCCGCGCGATCATCAGGCATTCGGCGATCGTGGCGCCGCCCTCCTGGGCCGCGGTGAGGAGCCGCGTGAACTCAGCGGAGATGTCCTCTCGCTCCGGGCAAAGGGTCCAGTCGTCGGAGAGGCATGCGGGTATCATCGGGAGCTACGCTCTGGTCATCGCCTTACACATGACTGACTAAACTATTTTGGTTCCCTGACCAAGCTGCCGTGCGCCGAATGAGAGCCGTTGGAGATCACCATCGCTTGAACGCAGGGACGTGTCGCATGCGTGACATTCCTGTTCGTCATGAGTGACCGAACACCCTCAAGAAGACTGGCAAGAGGTGGCACGCGAAATTGCCTGCGCGCCTCTTGCCATGATGAGCATCATACCTATATTCGCGCGCGCTCGGCGCCCGCTTCAGCCGAGCCGCCAACCGACCTCCTGCGTAAAACTTTCGTAGAAGGCGCGGTCGTAGGCCTGCTCCGGTGTGGCGCGCACGCGCTCGTCAAGGCGCCTTGCATCCTCGCCCACGAGAATGCGCCATTGCTCCGCCTTGACCCCGTCGAGGATGATCCTGGCGGCCTGCGCCGCCGTCGTCGGCGCATCCTCGAGGAAGCTGCGGGCGCGCTCGGTGAACACCGCCTGGATGTCCTCATCCGACATCTTGTCGGCATCCGGCACACCGGCCGCGACCATGCGCTTGCGGGTCAGCGCGACCTCGTCTGCATTGAGCCGCTCCGAACCGTCGGCGCTCTGCACCTTGCGTGAATTGGAGACGATCGATGTGCCGATATGGCCGGGCATCACCACCGAGCATTTGACATGCGGCGCGTGCAGGCGGAGGTCGTTGATCAGCGCTTCGGTAAACCCCTTCACGGCGAACTTCGCCGAGCTGTAGGCGGTGTGCGACTGGTTCATGCCGATCGAGGCCCAGAAGCCGTTGACGCTCGCGGTGTTGACGATGTGGGCCTCGTCCGCTGCGACCAGCATCGGCAGGAAGGTGCGGACGCCGAGATAGACCCCGCCCCAGCAGATGTTGAAGGTGCGCTCCCACTGCTGGCGGGTGTTGGTGAACAGGCTGCCGCCGCCACCGATGCCGGCGTTGTTGAACAGAAGATGGATCCGGTCGGTCTTCTGCTGCTCGGCGAGCTCGTCGCGGAATCGCTTGAGATGATCCTCGATCGAGACGTCGGCGACATGGGTCGTGACGCGCAGGCCCTGCGGCAGCTTCTCGATTTCGCACAGCCGCTTGGTCTCGGCCATCGCGGCTTCCGAGACGTCGCACATCGCGACATTGCAGCCCTCGGCGACGAGCTGCCGCGCGAGCTCGCGTCCCATTCCCGTGCCGCCGCCGGTGATGACGGCGATCTTTCCTGCAAAATCCTTCATGGGACTTTCGGCCCCTCCCCTTGTCGGTATGTTTCTTCATGGCTACACGGCGCATCGGAGCGCGCACGAAATGTAGCAGCGCCGCATCCGCAGGTAAAAGCGGATCGGCGCTGCCATGTTCATCAGGAATTTCGGCGCGCGGACTATTCGGCCGCCTCGACGCGCCGCCCGTTCAACGCGCCGAGCCCGTCCAGCGCCTTGCGGATCGCCGCCTGCTGCACGGGCGATGCCTCCGGCATCGGCGCGCGCGGATGAGTCCTGGGCAGGCCCTGCAGCGTCTGCGCATAGCGCGTGCAGGCCGGCAGATTGTCGGCGATCACAGCGTTCCACAGCGTCAGCAGCTTCTTGTGCAGGTCGAGCGCGCGCGGATGGTCACCCGCCTTCACCGCATCCCACAGCGCGACGGAGGCATGCGGCGCCGCGGTCAGGATCGCGGCGATCGAACCATGCGCCCCCAATATGTAGGATGGATACATCAGCGCATCGACCGCGCTGTAGATCAGCTTGTCCGGTGCCATCATCATGAGGTCCGCGAACAGCTTCAGGTCGCCCGCGCTCTGCTTGACGCCGACCACCAGCGGCACCTCGGTCATGATCCGCGTCAGCAGCGCCGGCGACAGATACGACCACGGCACCACGTTGTAAATGATGATGGGCATGCCGGTCTCATCAGCCATGGCGCGGAAATGCGCCACCATCGCCTCGTCGTCCGGCTTGAACAGGTAATGCACCGGCGTGACCTGGAGCGCGGCGACATTCATGTCACGCACCAGCTTGCCGCGGCGGATCGCATCGCGCGTGGAATCGACGATGATGCCGGCGATCACGGGAATGCGTCCCTTCACCGCAGCGACCGTCGCTTCCATCAGGTCGCGATATTCCTCGTGATCGAGCGTGTGCCCCTCGCCGGTCGAGCCGCCGGCTGCGACGCCGTGCGCGCCGGCGCCGATCATCCAGTCGACCTGGGGCGCCACAAGAGTGTAGTCGATCTCGCCATCCTTCCGGAACGGCGTCGTCATCGGCGGAATCACGCCGGTCGGTCGTGCCTTCATGGTCTGCCCTCGCGTTTCCATATCCCTTGTGGCGGCCCCGCTCTTTTGGCGGGTGGCCACGGTCCCTCCGAGCCTACCGGCTGCGCGCGGCCTGTGAAGCGCCACCGGCGCGGCGCTGCCCCCACAATCGATCATCCCTGCGACTCAGCCCTGCCGGTTCCCCGTATTTGCCCGGCTTCGGTTTAGGGGCAATTTTTTTACAATCCGAATCGCTAAATGGAGTCCGGACGCTGGGTCGGGTCGGCCAGGCCAGCGTGTTGTTTGCGTCACAGGCTCTGGCACTCCGCTTGCATCCTCTTCGTGGTCAGAAACTACCGATGAGGTGACTGGAATGTTCGTGACCGTCGTTGCCGTGCTCTGCCGGCTGAGTGCAGCCAGCTCAGGCAGTTGCATCGAGGAAATCGTGACCGACAGCAACATGACGCCCGAGATGTCGATGATGCAGTGTGCGATCGGCGCACAGGCCCCCCTGGCGAAATGGATGGGCGAGCATCCGATCTACCACGCCAACTGGCGGCTCGATCGCTACAAATGCGTGCCGGGTCACTACGAGATCAAGGGCCACGCCTAAGGTCCCGCAAAACTACTGATACCAAGACGACGGACCAAGACTAAAACGAGGAAACGCCCCGGAGGCCGACTGGTCTTTCCGTGCGGGAATCGGCAGCGCCAGACCCCATTGCGGCGGCGCGCTTTGTGACAATCACATCTTCCCTTAAGCCACTGCTCGCAAGATGATCACACGCGCACGCCGCCCATCCGGCGTCAGCGCGCGAACGCGAATCGCGGTTGCCCGACGTTGGAGCCGAGGCCATACTTGGCGCCTCGATAGTCGTCGATTGCGAGCCCGGTGTCGAAGCGCCCTGTTCTTCCCCCCAGCCGCGGACCTCAACAGGCCGAATTGCGGGAGCGCGCCACGCTCGCGCTGCGGATGCAGAATTTCGCCGAGGCTGAGCGGCTTGCAGCCGAAGTCTTGAAGACGAGCCGGAACGATATCGTCGCGACATGGGTTCTCGGCCGCGCCTTGCTCGCTCAGAACCGCGCAGCGGAAGCCATCCTGCCCTTGGACAAGGCGGCGCGCCGCACGAGCGATCCGGGCATTGAAACTCTGCTTGGCGCGGCCTTGGGCGAATCCGGACGTCGCACGGAAGCCGTCGAACAATTGCGCCGGACCGCGGCGCGTCGCCCGCCTTTCCTGCCGGCGTTCCAGGAACTCGCCGGCCAGCTTGCCAAGGATCGGCGCCTCGATGAGTCTATCGCGGTGATCGGCAACGCTCTCGCGCTCGCGCCGGAAAGCATCGACCTGCAACTGGATCTTGCGCGCCTGTATCTCGAGCGCAATACGCGCGGTGAGGCGCGCGCGATTCTCGTCAAGGCTCACGGGGCCGCGCCTGGGCGTCCTGATATCTCGACCCTACTTGCACGCGTGCTGCGCCAGGACGGTGATTATGCCGCAGCCGCAGAGATGTACCGGCTCGCGCTGGCGCTGCGCCCTGACGATGCCATGGCACGGGCCAACCTCGCGGCTTGCCTGTTCGAGTTGGGTGAGCGCGAAGCGGGCGAGGCGAGCCTTCGTTCGGCCTTACAAGGCCGCCCTCGAATGCTGGCACAAGCCGCCTACACGCTTGCCCATTCATCGCACGGCCGCTTCTTCTTCCGCCCGAGCTCGCTCAAGAAGTTTCTGCAAGGCGAGGTGCCGTAATACGGCTCACGCACGGAACTGCCGTCGATAGGCGCCAGGCTCCTGCGCGACCGACTTCGTCACCTCGAACACCCGCCGCATCTCCTCTGCGGTCAGTGGTGCGGTCTGAGCGACCCAGGTTTCCCGCTTCACCGCCATGCATTGCGCGATCGGCGTCCCTTTCTGCAGCACGCCGTTGAAATTCACGTCGTGCCAGTGCACCGGGAAATGGATCCAACTGTCACGATATCGATCGCAATCGACGAGGCCGGTGAGCGTCGTGAAGGGCAGATCGAACCGATTGATCGGATGCATGAACAGAACCGAATAGCCTTCCGGCGCTTCGATCAGCCATGGGTTACGAAACTTGATGAGAAGCCGGTCCGGCTCGAACAACGGCGATCCCGTGACCTGACTCGAGTCGTGAAATCCCACGGGAGAGCGCGGGAAATCGAGCTCACCACCGGCTGGCAGGTCATTGTCCCAGGAAATTTCCCCGTTCTCAAACCTGACATCGCACATCAATGGGATCAGGAAGCCGCTCGTCATGGCATCGACGACCGGAGGACACCGCTTGACCGTATCCTCCTCGCGCTGATTGATCGCGTTGAAGGCCTGCGTCGGCATCGCCTTCAGCCAGGCAGGCAGGCCTAAACTCGCAGGGACCGGTGGCGGCAATTTGTCTTCAAGACCCGGCGGACAGCGGAACTTGAGGGTCATCGGCTCGTCGGGCACTTCTGTGCTCCCATTGTCGCCGGGCGAGCCCTAGGCCAGATGGCCAACAGACAATGCATCCGTTGCGATGCTTTTCGCGCGTGTGCTCAGCCAAGCCTACGAACAATTGGTCGGAGCGAGAGGATTTGAACCTCCGACCCCTAATCTCCGAGACTAAGGTAGAAAATTGATTTCACAAGCTATTTTTGCAAACGGCCTGATTTACCCCCCGTTGAGATCGCAGTGTTTTTCATATCCTTTGGCAACTGCTGTTCCGCAATCCGGCCGACCGGTACTTGTGGAAATGTGCATGCGGCCCGGTGCTGCCCCTCACACCTGCCTTAGGCTCCAATCGCGGCCACCCGAACAACTCGGACGTCTACCGGGGTCTCTGAAGCAGTTGAGATGTCGCCGGGTTCGAGCCCGTCACTGCCCTCCACGCCGGCCTCTCGCAACCCTTCGTGCCCAAGTGGGGTTCTGTTCTCATAAGTCGGGGGCTGGCCTGTTTCCATCCTCGGTGGCTTAGTTTGATTTTGGGAGTGACCTAGTTTGTTTTGTATCCCGAGGCCCGCCAGCGCCGGGGGGTGAGTTTGGCAGCTTAACGCACGATGTCGTGGATGCTCTGCCGTCCGGAGACCGAACCACGCGGATAACGAAACCCGGACCGCACGCTGGTTGGGCAAAGCTGCCTTCTGACGGAAGAATTGCTCCCAAGAGGCAGACGACCAATTTGATCGAAGCTTTTTTCAATGCTGGCGCTCCCGTGTAACGCCGCCTCAGTCGGCGGCCTCTCTCAGTTCACCAACCGGCGTCAAATTCCGATAGTTCTCGGTAGTCCGCCGGAGATGCGCCCCGGAACCGCCAAAGCTATGTCGCTGCGATCCAACCGGCTTGGGAATGAGACGCGGACCCGACAAGGACAGCCACCCCATCTTGATCTGCATGAAGTGCAGACGGCCGATGGATTACCTTGCCTTGCTGCCAGAGATCGTGAACCTACCCGCCGTCTATGCCTACAGGTGTTTCGATGTTGTCGCTCTCGATTGAGACCGCCTCCGTTCACGGCCCTTATCCACACCCACCACACGCAGTAGCTCGACACCGTTCCGACCTCCTACCAATCGGTCATTTGCCAGCGGTGCCTGGCGGCGCTTTGATGCCGGCATGGTCTCGGTCCGCATCCGCAAACACGAAGCTGTGCCCCAAACCGGCAGCTACGAAGTCTATTTCGACGAGGGCCGGCCGAGCGTGTATTTTTACTGGGACGACGTCGCCGGACGGCGGCTCGGGCCTGACCGGCTGACCTGCGCTGAAGCACTTGAGCAGGCCCGCGCGTTCGCAAGAGCGGAGCTCGCCCGTTATCGAGAGACAGCGGCCAGACGTCCTGGGGCTAAGTTCTTGGGAAACTAAACGGCCCCTGTCGGTTCAGACAGGGGCCGCGCGGATGGATGGCATGAGGCTAAGGAGGAGGCTCTTAGGTGTCACGCCAAGGACCCGCCAGAACTGAAACGACCAATCAGATCTTCAGGATCACTGGGACTGCGACTAAAGTTTGCGCCCTCTTGGACCAGCGGAGCCTCTACGCCGCCGCTTGGTAACGGGCCGGTGAACGAAACCATCAGTTGATTGCGCGAAGCACGCCAGAAACAGACCGAGCGTACATTGCCTCGTGTTTGAAGATGTGGATTTCAAAATGATCATAATTAAATTGGTTGCAGTCGCTCTCGGTGCAGGATTTCTGTTCTCAATGTATTCTGGCGACCTCGGCGCGGATGTCGTGCTGGCTATTGTTTCCTGCCTTGCATAAAGCGCTCAAAAATAGGCCCGCCGTCCTGGGAGCCGGCGGGAGTTCGTAACTGATGTTATTGGCGGTCGGCGGGCACCGATCACCCAAGTTACTTATCCGAGTCGCGGTCGTGTGCGGCCCTTCTCGTCAGATGCCGGTACCGCAACTTGCCTGACGGCCGCCCCGTCAAGATCACGCTGGGCGAGATGCGCGCGGCCGGCGTTCGTGGTCTCATCGTCTTCTGCCTGCACAACGACAGCCACAACGTGATCCTCGGCCGCGAGGTCGTCGACCAGTGAGCAGATGAGGTCAGGTTCTCCGATCTTGAACCCCGCTTCGTCTGCAAGGCGTGTGGAAAGCGTGGTGCCGACGTCAGGCCAGGCAGCGAGCCCACCATAGCCGCTGTCGTCCTGCCGCATGAAGATGCGGGGTGCCGTTCTCGCGCATCGCAGGATTGTTCCCTACGCCGGAACCGAAATGAACCTGTGTCACTTGATGGTGCAGCAGGAGGGGCAGCCATGTGCGACAAGTGCATTGAGCTGGACGGCAAGATCGAACACCTCCAGGCGCTCTCGAATGGGTCACCGACCAGGCGACCATGGAGGCGATCACCCAATTGGTGCAGGAGCACCAAGCGCAGAAGCTCGAACTGCACCCGGAGGATCAATAGTAAGGCCAGCTCAATTGGTGCTGGTTGCATCTGAGATATTTATTTCGTCTGGAGTCTCAAATGAGATTGCGGGGTCGGAAACGGTAAGGTGATAAGCGACCCCGAGTGACACGTCGGATACGGGGGCTATGGCTGAATATCGCCTTTATCGGGTGGACAAAGGCTGGACACGTTCTGGGACCGCCCGAGGTAATCTTGGGCGACGATGACCAAGCCGCCATTGCCGAGGCGCAACGATACGTGGACGGCGTGGCGGTTGAATTGTGGGATCGCGCCCGCCGTGTAGCGTTTCTCCCTCCCGTGGAGTGAGGCCGTTGCAGGGAGCCGCCTCCACCTCGCGGAGCGTACGGTCGGCCCATTAGGCCTCTAGATCGATTGTCTGCGGAGCGAGTCGTGCTTGGGATGATCCTCATGGCGGCCATCGGCCTGACGATGTTCGGATCGATTATCGCCCTGTTCGAGACCACGCGGCACTGGATCGCAGGCGGTCGTAGAGGCGAGCGCAAGAGTAAGCCCAGCCTGACTGCTGCGCCAGGACACGCCGACTGCTCGCCTTAGCTGCGCCGCTTCTGAGTCACTAGCCGCAGTGGAATGTTAGCAGATGTGCGCGGACTCGTACGGCCGGTTCTGTCCTGCCCAGCGCGCGGGCGATTTCGTCCGGTCGGCTCCCCGCTGCCGCCAGTTCCAGGAGGCGTGCGTGCTCTTGCGGCGTCCACCGTCTCACAAGCGGGTAACGCGACTGATCCATTGCCCCAGCGGCCTCCAACCGGTTGCCAGCCTGTTACACTCCGTCGAGTCGCACATTCACATATGAGGTCCGACGATCCTTGATCGCGTCCTGGACTGGTTGGTAGCCAAGAACTCGGAACGATAATGCGTGCCGCCGCTTGGGGCAAAGCGATGTCGGACAGCTCCATCATTCTCTTTCCTGGCATGATCAAGCCGCTGCGTTTAGCGCGGGTCTACGGCTATCTGATCCAGCGCAGCGACGGCCTGTATCACCCAGGCGGCAGTCAGCCGGTATGCACAATGTCGCTGGCGCGGAAGATGGTCGAAGGCGGCTGGCTCGAACAGCATGGCCAGCGCTACGAGCCCACTCAGCAAGGTCTGCGGGTGGCCGAATGAAGCACCAGTTCAGACGAGAACGCCGCCTCTATCAGCCAGCGGCGGGGTGCTCTCCTGAAAAGAAACGGCCCCAGCACTTGGAGGCCTTGGGGGGCAATCTCTGCTGGGGCCGCTTCACCGCGCCGGGTCCGGAGCGGAGTTCCAGACTGACGCTCTTCCTGGCTCGCCGCGTTTGCATAAGTTTTCGGGCCGTTGGGGCTAACGGCTCTCCAACGCTGCCGCAGCGTCTCGATCGCGAGGCCCGCACAAGCCGGCGCCTAAGCACTCCACTCGCCACCGCATCGCGGACCTGAGCCAGGGGGCCCACATCATCTCCGAGAAGAGCCGGCGGGCAGCATCTCACTAGCTGAGTTCTCAATTGCAGATTTCTGCGTTGCCGCCACCTGTTCCTCCACCGGCCCAGCCTGAACGAATTTCAAGCCTGCACCCCTTTCTAACCGCTCGGCAGTTGCCTTGGTCGCCGCAAATGATTTGGCCTGTAGCTTGCGGCTTTGGCGGCGTGGTGTCGCTCTTGGCACGCTCTGTTCGATCCCGCTCTTGTTCCTGGCGTTTCGCGACCGGCTTCTTGTCTTGTACCTTCTCGCATTCGTTGTCGTCGTTGACGCGAAAGCCGGCCCGACAGGCAATTTTTGCGCAGGTGTCGCCGTCAGCCTTGAAACCGTGGTCGCAGACTAGCGGGCAGACTCGACCGGCCTTGGCCTTGATGGCTCCGAGGGCGTCGAAGCTCGCGAGCTTGGCGTCGAACTTCGTGCCAGCGTACTTGTTGAACGTCGAGAGCGACCGCTGCGACGATGCATTCCAGTCGCCATCCGCAGCGGCGGAGAGGCAACCGACGCGACGTAGCTCCGATTGCACCAGCTTTACTGTCTCCTGAGGGGAGAAACTCGGCTCTGGGGAGGTCGGCGCGATTGCCGCGACCTTCTGCTCGCTCTCGACCTGCGCCTTCTTATCGGCCTTCTGCTTCGCGGCCAGTTCGGCCGCGGTCTTGTTGCTGGCGACTTTGTCGGCAAGGGCTTTCTCGGCGGCTTGCTTGTCGGCGACCGCCTTGGCGACGGCGGCCTCCGCATCCTTTCTCCGCTGCTCGGAGGCGGCTGCTTTCGCCTCCTCGATCTGCTTGGCCTTCTCGGCGGCCAGACGAGTATCCTCCGCGACCTTGGCGGCGGCTGCCGCTTTGTCCTGCTCGGTCTTTTTCGCTCGGTCGGCCGCGAGCCTGGCCTTCTCGTCCTCGGCCTGGCGAGCTTTGTCCGTTGCTGCCGCACGCGCCTCCTCCGCCGCAATCCGGTTGAGCTGGGCCTTTGCCAGATCGGTGTAAAACCCGCTCGGGTAACGATTGAGAAAGGCCGTCCAGACATCCCGGGTGCCAAGCTGAAGCGCCAGCTCGTAGTCGCGCCGGATTTCACTATCCGGGCTCGCCTGCGGTCCAGTGGCGGCAGGCTTCGCCGGCACAAGCGGGACATCGTCGCCGCCGAGAGAGCCATAGACGTAAGGCTCCTGCTTGTAGCCGGTGTTCTTCAAGACGTCGTCCCGGACGAAGCCGAACGCTTTGCGCAGATCGAGTCCCGGCGTCGGCAGTCGCTCGACCAGTGCCGTCGAGAACGGACTGGTCAGGACGTGGACATTGCCCTGCTCCGCCTGAACTACCGCTGGGGCGGCCCGGTCATCGCGAAGTACTGATCGAGGATCAATCGCAGGGGTCAAAGCCCTGGGATGGACCGGGGCGTTTCTACGTCGAGCGTGCGGTGCATCGGTCCATTTCCCGATAGCGAGCGAACGCGAGAACGCGTCTTAAGCACCTGGCGCTCTCCTGAAGCAGGCGGTCCCAGGCCGGGCGAAGCTACTTAGGCTGGGCCGCTTGGGGACTGAGGGGTGGACTGCGCCCCGTGCCCTGAAACGCATGCACAGCCAATTTGGAGAGTGCATGCTTGCTATCCGAGCAGGACCTACCAGCGCGACATGGCGCACGAGGGCTCGCAATGTTTGATCATGAAATCGCTGCGCTGCTCCGCACCACCGCCCGAGACCGAGATTGGCTTGCACTCTCGCTGTTGCACCTGGTGCATGATGAAACTGCGCGACCAACAAGGTGGTCACGCGGATCTCCGCCTATTCGGCTGCCTGCGGCCTACTCCGGTTCCCGCTCAGCCGGGCCTTTGCCCACTCCCGCATGTGCTGAAAGGACACGTAAAGCATTGGGATCAGGAAGATGCCGATCGAACTCGCGGCCAGCATCCCACCGAACACCGCCGTTCCCACGGCGCGGCGACTCAGCTCGGCAGCCCCCGTCGCAAAGACAAGTGGAACCAGCCCGAGAATGAAGGCGATCGAAGTCATCATGACTGCGCGGAAGCGCATGCGCGCGCCGAGAACAGCCGCGTCCACGACCGATACGCCAGCCTCGCGTTGCTCCTTGGCGAATTCGACAATCAGGATGCCGTTCTTGGCTGCCAGGGCAATCAGGACCACAAGGCCGATTTGGGCATAAAGGTCGACATTGAGCCGTGCCACGATGAGGGCCACATAGGATCCGAGCACGCCCACCACGACCGACAGCAGCACTGGCACCGGGATCGTCCAACTTTCGTAAAGCGCCACCAGGAAGAGATAAGCGAACAGGACGGCCAAGCTCAGGACAACGCCGGTCTGCCCAGACGCCTGCTGCTCCTGGAACGCCGTGCCGGTCCATTCGTAAGAATAGCCCGCGGGCAAGGTCCTGCTCGATATATCCTGCATCGCCGTAATCGCTGTGCCGGTCGAGACGCCTCCCGCGGGAGAACCGTTGATCGTGATCGAACGATAGTTGTTGTAGCGGCTGATAACCTGCGGCCCCTGTACGATCTTGGCACTCGCGATCGAGCGCAGCGGGACCATCTCGTTGCGTGCATTGCGGATGTAGATCTGCCAGAGCGCGGAAATGTCGGCCCGGTCCTTCGCCTCGCCTTGCACGTTCACCTGCCAAGTCCGGCCGAACAGGTTGAAGTTATTCACATAGACCCCTCCGAGCGTCGCCTGCAGAGCGGTAAATATGTCGCTCATGCTAAGCCCGAGGACCTCGGCCTTGGCGCGGTCGATCTCGAGATAGATCGAGGGATTATTCGCCGAAAAGGTCGAGAACACATGGGTCAGGCGCGGGTCCTGGTTCGCTGCGGCAATCAGACCGTTCATGACGCCGTTCATGGCCGTGGGATCCTGGCCCTCCAGCGCTTGCAGCTGGTATTCGAAGCCGCCACTGGTCGATAGTCCGATGATCGGCGGCAGATTGAAGGCGAGCACGTTGGCCTGCCGTATCTGGCTGCCTGCCGCAAAGGTCTTCGCGATCAGCGCTTGTGCAGATTGGGCGACGCCTTCCCTCTCCGCAAACGGCTTCAGGCGCACCACGAGCAGCGCAGCGTTCGGCTCCGCGCCGCCATCAAGCAGGGAGAAGCCGATGATCGACAGGACATGATCGACTCCTTCGAGCTGGCGCAGCTTGTTCTCGACTTCGCCCGTGACCTCGCTGGTCCGGGGCACTGAGGCGCCATCCGGCAGCTGCACCATCACGAAGAACGCTCCCTGGTCCTCCTCGGGCAGAAAGCCTGTCGGCGTGACCAGCGAGAGACCGAATACGCCCGCGCCGCCGAATGCGACAAGGAGGACAGAGACAATGGCCATACGCAGGAGCCACCGCACTCCACCCGCGTAGCGGTCCCTCACCCAATCAATTCTGCTGAGCACGCGCCCCATAATCCCGCGGCGTGGCCCGGTATGGCGCAGAAACAGCGCGCAGAGTGCCGGAGACAACGTCAGGGCATTGATGGCGGAGATGGTCATCGCAGCGCTGATCGTCACCGCGAATTGGCGGAATAGCGTCCCTGAAATACCGGGAATGAATGCGATAGGCACGAAGACCGAAAGGAGTACCAGACTGATCGCGATGATGGGCGCGGTGATCTGGTCCATAGCTTTCTTCGTTGCCTCGGCCGGGGAAAGCTCCGGCTCGTCCGCCATCACGCGCTCGACGTTTTCGACGACGACGATCGCATCATCGACGACGATCCCGATCGCTAGCACAAGTGCAAGCAGCGACACTGTGTTTGCCGAGTAACCGAGAACGAGAAGAACGGCAAAAGCACCGATCAGACTGACGGGTACCGCAACGGCCGGAATGATGGTCGCTCGCAGATTGCCGAGAAACAGGAAGACAACGATGACGACCAGAACGAAAGCCTCGGCCAACGTCCGCAGCACTTCACCAATCGTGTCGCGAACGAAGGTCGTCGAATCGTGCACCACCTGATATCTCAGCCCTTCAGGGAACCGGGCTGACAGCCGGTCCAGGGTAGCCTGCACCGCATTCGCAGTCGTAACAGCGTTGGCTCCAGGCGCCAGATAAATCCCGATCGGCACACCGGGCTTGCCATCGATCCTGGCCTCGCTGTCGAGATTCTGCGCACCTATCTCGACGCGCGCGACGTCCCGTATCCGCAGCACCGAACCGTCTGGATTGGCCCGCAGCACGATATCGCCGAATTGCTCGGCGGAAGCGAGACGTCCCTGCGTTTGAACGTTGAACTGGAATTGCTGCTGGTCGCTGATGGGACGTGCGCCGATACGCCCCACCGGCGCTTGCACGCTTTGTGCGCGTATCGCACTGATCACATCGCTCGGCGCGAGGTTCAGGCTGGTCAGCCGTTGGGTGTCGAACCAGATCCGCATCGAATAATTCATGCGAGCGAACAGATTGGCCTGGCCGACGCCCGGCGTTCTTGAAATGGCATCGAGCAGGTTGATGATCGCGTAATTGGTGATGAACAGCGGGTCCTGCTGGCCGTTCTCGCTGTAAAGGACCATGAACTGCAGAACCGCGGATGAGCGCTTCTGAACCGTCAATCCCTGCGCCTGCACCTCGGAGGGCAGCTGGGACAGCGCCGTCTGCACGCGATTGTTGACATTTACGGTGTCGATGTTCGGGTCGGTTCCCAGTGCGAACGATACCGTAAGGCTGTAGCTGCCGTCGCTGCCGCTGGTCGACCTCATATAGAGCATCTGGTCGACCCCGACGATCTGGGCTTCGAGCGGCTGAGCAACGCTCGACTCGACTACCGCGGCGGAAGCACCGGGAAAGACGCCGGATACGGTCACCTGCGGCGGCACGATGTCGGGGAATTGTGCAACCGGGATGCGCGAGAGGGCCAACGCCCCGGCAATCGTGATGACGAACGCAATCACGATGGCAAGTCGTGGGCGGTCGATGAAGACGGCGGAGATCATGTCAGCGTCCGCCATCCGGATTGCGCGATGGACTGGCGCTGTCCTTTTGCGCCGGGTTGGCCGCAGTGCCGACCGTCGTCGAACTTCCTACAGCAGGTCCGGCTCCCGGCGAGTTCCCGCTAGCTGCGCTACTGCCCTCGACTGCCGCCGGTTCAGTTCCTTTCATCAGAGCCTGAAGCTGCGCGCTGGGCGCTCCTGGCGCCACTTTCGCTCCCGCCCGAACGCGCTGCAAGCCTTCGACGATGACGCTGTCGCCTTGCTGCAGACCGGTGATGACGCCGGCCAGCGTCGGGGTGGACTGGCCGAGCTGGATTCGGCGCTGCTCTGCCGTGTCGTCTTTGCCGACAACAAAAACGTAGCTGCCTTGTTGGTCGGATAGCACAGCTGCGCGCGGCACCGCGAGCACCTCGATCGGCTGCACGCCTTCGAGCAGAACCGTGACGAACTCGCCATCGAACAGCTCGCGGATGGGCGTTCCGCTGCCCTTGACCTCCTGGTTCGGCGGATTGGCGATCTCACCCCGCAGGACAATCGTGTCGGTATTGGCTGTGACCGTGTTGTTGGCGAAATTGAGCTGGCCGGTGGTGCCGTACATCCGCCCGTTCGGCAATTGCAAGCGAATGACGACGGCATTGAAGCCGCCTCGCGGCGCATAGCGGTCTCGGAGGATCAGCGCTTCCCGCACCGACACCGGAAAGGTGACGTACATGGGGTCTTGGCTGACGATGGTCGTGAGCACGCCGGACGAAGGGCTCACCACATTTCCTTCGGTCACCGCGCTGCGCCCGATCTTTCCCTCGATCGGCGAGCTGATATCCGTATAGCCGAGATTGATCTGGGACGCCTCCACTTGTGCCTGTGCCGCTTGCACCTGGGCTTCCAGGCTGCGCTGGTTTGCAATCGCTGCGTCATAGTTGGACTGCAAGCCAGCGGGGCCGCTGAGCAAGGTGCGGGCCCGTTCGGTGGTGAGCTTCGCATTCTCCAATGTCGCTTGCAGCTGCGCGACTGCCGCTTGCTTCGAAGCAAGGTCTGCCTGAAACAGCCCTTTCTCCAGTTCATACAGCTTGTCACCGCTCTTGACCTCGTCGCCCTCCGTAAACAGCCGCTTTTGGAGGAAGGCTGTTACGCGGGCGACGACGTCAACGTGGCGAACCGCTTCGACCCTGCCCAGAAATTGTTCAGTCTCCGTCATCGGGCGCCGCGTGGCTTGGACGACGCCGACCGCAACGGGACCGGGCGCCGGGCTCTGTGCACATGCAGGCGGAGCAAGAACAGCGATTGCGAAGCCGAGGGCCCACGCTCTGAACTCGGGTTGAACCAACATGTGGTCCTCAACGGTTGGCAGCTGTCAGACTTGATCAGCCGGGGCGAACCAATCCGCGATCGCCCTGCAGATGTTCTCGTGAGCTTCTTCTAAGGAGCGCGGTTCCCGTGCCAACGCGAATTAGTCACGAAGGTTCAATTCGCCAACACGTCCGGACCGACAGAAGCTCCGACCGCTAACCGCTCCAAAGCAAAACCCTAACTTAAGTTGAAGACCGCTGTCAGCGTGCCATGCACGTGATGTCCGAAAGGAACGACCATGCGCCGCGAAGATTTTTGTTAATCGCGCCGGTCGCGTGCGCAAGGGCACTGGCGAGCACACCCACTCAATGGATTCCAACGGAGCCGCAGCATGAAAAACACGGGAACCGAGCCTACAGGCTCGTCGGGCATTAGCTCGTGCTGCAGCCGGGAGGTACGGCGCCCGCCAATCGGACCCGGTGTCACCCAAGGCGCTATCGGAACGGGAGGCGGAAGCACAAACGATCGCGCAACCGGGAATGCCAGAGCAGATGAACCGAAGCCCTCCAATCTGGAGCAGAATAGCAAGCCCTAGCGGCCGTTACTTACGGTGCGCCTAACCGGCCGCTCGCCGACGACAATCACTCCTGGCACCCAAAACAACAGCTTGGACGGCGCGGATGTTATTGGCGGCTTCGCTGAGCAGGTCGGGTTCGGCAGGTCTTTTAGCGGCTGGATATTGCCGAGGCAAAGATCCGGGAGCCTTCTCGGGCGGGATGCCCTACGTCCTCCTGCATCAGGTCAAGTTTGTCGGGGCTCGTTCGCCTCCATTTCTTCTGGTCGAGACGACGACCAGGAAGGAGAGCACACCGAGGCCGCCGACCACAAGCCGACTATTCTGCGGAAAAGGGATGAGCACGCTGCCAACAAGCATGAGGGCCGCGAACAGCTTGTCGAGAGCGAGGTGGATTCGAAACGGAATGACAGGCAGGAGGCCGAGCTCGTACTCGGTCAGCAGACTGTAAAACAGCGCCGCCGCCCCAAGTACCAGAAGGAACGCCTTGGACGTGCCATGCATGCCATAGATGTATGGCAACCCGAGCACGACGAGCGCGACCACGTAGTCGGCAACACCGTGCATTACCGTCGGAAGGAAGCGCATTGCGTATACTCCGGCTTGCGTTGTCGAGATCATCTTGCCGGGCTGCACCCCAGACGTTTTCCCGATCGTATGATCGAACACACCGGATCGGAAAACGCTGTCGCGACTTGCCGGAGCGATACAGGAACGTGGCGCTGGCGCTCAGTCGGAGCCGCTTCCTGCGACGCTAGGCCAAGCCGACTGCGGCTCGACCTGCACCGCCTTGATTGCCCACGCTTGCTACTTCTGGCCCGACGGGGCTTGAGCGTTCGAGTTGTTGGGATTCGTGTTGTTGGAGTTCTGTTTGTTCGCTTCATGGTGTCCGATCGCGCATCCCGCGGCGGCGCCGAGTTTGCCGTGCCCCGCCATATGGCCCGCAACACCGCCCGCGATGGCGCCCTTGATGCATCCCTTGGCATTGGCCGGCGGGACCTGGACAAACGCGAACAACAGAAAAGCGATGGCTAACTTGGCTTTCATGACGTCCTCCGAGCTGGAAATGAACGGGAATAACGCACTTCATCGTTAGCGCCTGCCCTGGTCTCGTCGAAGCTAGGGCACTTAACGCGCTCACCAATGGTGATGCCAATGTCGGTGACCCCACGGCCGGCCGTAGTAGGCATAGCCGGGACGGAACGCACGACGGTATCCATAGTAGGCAGGTCCGTAGCCGTAGCCGACGGTCGTGTATCCATAGCCAGGGGCAAAGCCGTCATCGTAGCCCCAGCCGCCATACGCCGGCGCGTAGCCGACCGCGGCGTACGGGCCATAATCGCCGTAGTAGCCATAAGGACTTGCGCATATGCGGCGGTTGCAAGTCCCCCGATGACTGCACCGGCTGCAAAACCTCCGATCGCCGGACCGAAGCCGCCCCGCGCCTCTGCCGGACTTGGCGCCGCCAGTGATCCCAGACCCAGAGCGCCAATCGCGGCCAAAGCAAAAGCCGTCTTCCTCATTCAAACCTCCTTGGTGGTGTGTGCCAACCCAACGACGCTCCGAAAACAAGGTTGCTATTTGCGCGACGCGCAGGGGCGGCGGCGTCCCTGCAATGGCTCGGCTCGGCGGGAGCTCGACCCAATCGCCATCGAACGGGAAGCTTCACCGAACCTGATCCTTGAAATGCGTCAGCCCGACCACCCGTTGCAACGTCAGGCCCTGTACAACAATCGAGAACACGACAACCGCGTAGCAGATCGCCAGAAGCTCGCTCTTCCATTCGCTCGAGCCAGTACTCAGGGCCAACGCCACCGACACGCCTCCCCGCAGCCCGCCCCAGGTCAGGATGGCAATTGCGGGCCAGCGGTTCGGATTCCTGGCATGAAGCCAAAGCGCAGTGCCCACGATGCTGGCAGCGCGAACGGCAAGGCTGAGGGGAATAGCGAATGCCATGACCAACAAGGTCGAGCTTCCAAGACGGGCCAGCCCGAGCATTTCAAAACCGATCAGCAGGAACAACAGAGAATTCAGGATCTCGTCGACAACCGACCAGAACAGGGCAAGGTTGCGGCGCGTTTGTTCACTCATCGCTTTGCGCCGTCCGCGACTGCCGATCAGAAGACCGGCAAGGACCACGGCGATCGGACCCGAGGCGCCGAGCGCATTGGCGAGCGCATAAGAACCACTCGCCAGAGCCAGGGAGATCGTGATTTCTAGGGGGTATTCATCGATCCGCTTCATTGCCAGATAAGCGATCCAGCCGCTCGCGGCGCCGACGATGACGCCGCCGCCCATCTCACGCAGGAAATCGAGGCCAATAGAACCGAATGTGGGTTGCTTCCCAGTCGCGTAGGCCAGTGCGGCCTGAAACAGGACCACCGCCACACCGTCGTTGAAGAGGCTCTCTCCTGCCATGATGGCCTGCAACTGCTTGGACAATCCGACGCGTGCGAGGATAGCACTGACGGCAACAGGATCGGTTGGCGCAAGGATGGCCCCGAGCACCAGTGCCCAGGAGAATGGCATCCCCACCCCCGCCAGGGCGAAAGCGGCGTAGATTCCTGATCCGAACAGCACCGTCGCAATCACTACGGCGGCGGTCGCTAGAAGGAACACGGTGATCTTGCGGGACCACAGCGCGGAAACGTCGACCTGCAAAGTGCCCGCAAAAAGCAGGAAGCACAGCACGCCGTTCAAAAGCGTGTCCGGTAGCTCTCGAATCCCCAGAATGTCCTGCAGGGCGAGGCGTAGGTTCAACCAAGGAAATAGATCACCTAAGCCCATCGCGAAAAGCGAGGCAACAAGCGCAACGACCGTCAATCCGATCGTGCCGGGCAAGCGTAGAAAACGCCGGTTCAGAAGCCCGAACACTGACGCGAGGCACAACAGCACGGCTAAGAAAGAGAGTGGCGACATGCCCGCGCCCGTTCATCCGCTCGTGCTGGGCTTTGCCCGCCTCATGACTCCGCAGTTCCGACGGCGCCAAACCTTCTGCGGCGCGTTGCGACTGCCCGGTGGCTTCGAAGTCTGGGCCGTCCGCAAACAGAAAAGCAGTACGCCGACCGATCGTTCCTGGCCGTGCCGGGTTGCCGATGTGAACCTTCGAGACCGTCGTTGCCCTACCCTCCGTTTCTTTCCAGCCGGACGAGCGCTCTTGCCGGCAAAGGTCTTCAGGCCTGACCGTCTCGAGTAGCAGGTGCACGCATGTCAAACGATTCGCGCGAGGGGAATGAACCAGCCCCTGTTCTTCTCATCGCTGTCGCAGTGGTTCCGGTGATCGCTGTCGCAGCTTGGTTCCTCTTTGGCTGATCTCGCGGCTGTCTTCACGACCCGGTTAGCGAACTGCAGCAGGGTTTCTTGACGGCCCGCTTCGCGATTTCGCCGCGCCTGTGCGCAAGGGTATCGATGTCTAGGACCCGCTTGCTCTTCGACCCGGGCGCTGAGATTATTTGTCTGGATCGGCCATTTCGCCCGGTGCGCGCTGTTCGCCCTTGTCCGTGAGCGTCGGAACCCACGTGCCGCGCGAAACCTAGCCCTCCTCTCTCGAACTTTCTCAAACCTTGCTGTAGCGAAACCGAACACTGCCGGAGTCAGCTGCGACTATCTGATGTACGTTAGACGATTAGGTTCCACTCAAACTCGGGGCGCAGGTAGAAATTAGGTTCCAGCTTCGCCAGCATGATCGACCGCCTTGTCCCAGAGAACTAGCGCTCGAGTCATCGAGATCTTTGAATGATATACTGGAGCGTCATTTCGTTCGGCGTCCCCTCCCCCTAGGATCATGATAAAGCGGGTAGCCCAGCCCGCTTGCATCGTGTGGAGCTCTAGGAAGCGCACGGAAGGCGGGGGGTTCAAGGACCCGTGCTCCAAAGCATTCGTTCAATCCAGCACAGGAGCGCCCGTTACTGCGTCCTCGACGGAACGCTTCAACGGCTTCGCGGTGAATCGGCATGTGTGCGGTGGCGTTGCGTCAGTCTCGTTTTGACGTATCGCGCGTCGTCGGCGCCCGCAGAGCTGCGCTTCCAGGTTACATCGAACCCTGTGACCCCACGCTACGCAACAGTCCGCCCCGAGGCGACGGTTGGGTATACGAGATCAAGGCGGACAGCTACCGCGCGCAGCTGCACCTGGAAGATGGCGAGGTCACAGTCTATTCTCGCGCACGCGTTCGATCTCCTTTACCTCGATGGCTACGATTTGCGCGGCGCTGCCTATGAAGATCGCAAGCAGTTGCTGCACCGGCTCCTGAAGAACGCTCCTGAGACATTCACGTATGTCGAAGCCCTTGCGGCCAATGGCAACGTGATCTTCGACAAGAGGTGCAAACTGGGCCTCGCAGGTCTAGTCGCCAAACGGCTGGGCGAACGGTACCGCTCGGGTCGGCAGGAGAGCTGGATCAAGCTCAAGTGCAAGAAGAGCGAGACCTTCTCAATCGTCGCCTTCGTGGAGAAGCTTGGGGCGCGCCCGCGCAAGGTCGCCTCCCTCTGCGTCGGCCGGCGCCAGAACGGCAAGCTGCTCTACGCCGGCAAGGTGCGTACCGGTTACACCGAGACGACGGCGCGCGAATTGCGCGAGCGGCTCGATCCATTGATCCGCAAGACTTCTCCGCTAGATGGGACACGAGCGCACATCATCGGCTTGATACGCGGTCTGCTCGGCATCGTAGAGCGTGCAGTTATCACAGCGTGGATGTTCATTCGTGTCTCTCAGTCTCTCGACAATCATTTTGCCAACCATTCAGCTGGAATGATGTCGAGCGGGGCGTTGTCGACTGAGCCATCGAGAAGGCTTCCATCCACTCTTTATCCTTTCGCTTCCTTGTACCAGCCGATGACGCGTATGCGCGCTCCCAATCCGCGACCAACGCCAGTTGCCGGTCCGTCACGTCCGTTCTTGCACATAAGAGCTCGTACACCTGAAAATTCGCGGAAAATCCCTTGGGGCTGATCCGATCGATGCTGCGGAAGAGAAACTCTTCCTCTACCCGCGCTTTGATGGTCTCGCTAACCAGTATCGTGGTCCCGTAGTCCCTGTTCAACCCTTCCAGGCGCGCAGCGAGGTTCACGGAAGCACCTACAGCTGTGTAGTTCATGCGGTCGCGCGAGCCGATGTTGCCGACTACAACGTCGCCGACGTGCAGACCGAACCGGGTCCGAAACGGAGGCAGACCTTCGGCCGCGAATTCGGCATTCAGCCGGCCGTTAGCTTTGACGCAGGCAAGCGCCGCGTGACATGCGTTGGAGACGTGCCGCTCGTCGTCAGTCGGCGCGTTCCAGAAGGCCATGACGGCATCGCCGATGAACTTGTCGACGGTGCCTTGTCTTGCCATGATTTCCTCGGAGAGCACGGAGAAGTAGCGCGAGGTCGTCCGCATCACGCTGGTGGGCTCGGCCGTTTCCGTGAGACCCGTGAAGTTCTCGACGTCCGTGAACATTACGGTCAGTTCCCGGCGTTCGCCGCCGAGCTCGATGGGAACTTCGCTTTCGACCAGTTGGCGGACCAGGCGCTTCGGAATGAAACTCGAGAACGTGCGGACCAAATTCTTCATGGCGGCAACAGAGTGGCCGAGATCGTCGATCTCGCGCACCACCGATCGGATGCGCGGACTCTCTGCGACGTCAAAGTGCCGAATGCGATCGGTTTCGATGGCAAGCGCCCTCATCCGCTTCGACATCATCGCGCCCATCCAGAGCACCATCGGCAGAACCGCCAAGACGAAGCCGAGCGCCGCCACGAACAGGCGCCGCCGTTCGCCTTCGATCTCCGAGTAGAATTCGTCGATCGGCGCGGACACCGCAAGTCGAAGATTGGCCGCCCCGGCCGAAGCGATGGTGCGGAATGCGGCGGCATGAGCCCGCCCACCTGAATCCTGGAATATCTGCTGGGTGATGCCCGTCGTCCTCCAAGCATCTACCGCTTTCGCGATCCCGATCCGATCGATGTCCGCGAGATGCGGCAGCAAGAGCGCACCGGCCGTCCCGCCAGTACGCCCTATGAGTTCCGAGATCTGCGGGTGGGCCAGCACGCGGTTCTCGTCATCGAACAGGATGACCGTGCCGGATTGCCCCAGTTGCTGTCTCCGGAGCAGCGCTTCGGCCTCGCCTGTCAGGACGTCGCCGGCGACTACGCCGCGCGGCGAGCCCGCAATCGGCATCCGAAGCGTGTAGCCAGGCTGGCCGATAGCGAAAA
Organism: Bradyrhizobium sp. 44; assembly: GCF_023073095.1. Taxonomy (NCBI): domain Bacteria; kingdom Pseudomonadati; phylum Pseudomonadota; class Alphaproteobacteria; order Hyphomicrobiales; family Nitrobacteraceae; genus Bradyrhizobium; species Bradyrhizobium sp. 44. The sequence continues at coordinate 131,867 of NZ_JADPIY010000020.1, read as the reverse complement.
AGATGTAGGGCTCCGTCAGCGGCCGCAGGTCCTTCTCGAACGCTCCGGCGTACCAGGGCCGCCGGCGGGGATCGTAGTCGGTAGGACCTGGCCGCTGTGACATCGTCGTCAAATCCTCCCGCAGGAAATCGATGGTCGAGTCTGCGCCGTCCGGACCCGAGATCACGACCAGGCGGAATTTTGCCCCTTCTGGCGCCTCGCTCCGCAGGCGCGCGGCCTCTCCTCCCCGCCCGAGGTAGTCCATCTGCACAAATCTGCCGTCGTCGTAGCCGGCGTACAGACTGTAAAGGTGAAGGTTATTCCGGAGCATCGAAGCGAGCAGCGCGTAGAGCCTGGGGTTGTCACGGACAGCGGCCGATCGGACCGAAGGCAGATCATGCAGGATGTCCAGGCCGTTGCGGACCGCCATGAACTGAGCATCGATCCTGTCGGCCGATAACTGCGCGACGGTGTCCAAGAAGGATGCGGCAGCCGCCCGGGTGACGGCATCGATCCGCTCGAAACTGAGGTAGACCAATGACAGTCCGACGAACAGTACGGTTCCAACGAAGATCGCGCTGATCGACGTTCTGAATCCGATTCTGAGGTTGCGATCAAACAAACTTTGCCCCCGATGGTGTCTGCCGCCGAGGATGAACCGTTCCGACGAGATGGTCTCGCGGCTCGGCGCCTGCGCGGTCAATCAGGCCTGGATAACCTCGTACGTCAGATCGAAATGCTGGCCGTGCTCACTTCTCCGGTGGGCGCAGCGGCCCGTCCGCCCAGTTGCGCGCCGTAGGGTCGCGCAACGGGTCGTCGTCGCATTTGGCGCAGGTGTAGCGCAGCGGCCCCCTCGCCGGTTCGTCGGGCAAAACCCTCATCGGCCTGCCGCACTCGGGGCACGCCTGTCGTATCGAATACAGCCCTGCCAATTTATCTCCCCGCGTCAGGCCCTGCTTCACTGTTCGGACGTCGCGCCTGAAAGCTAGTTTCAAACGACGAGATGCGCGTCGGTTGTCGATGACGAACAAGGCGACTCCCTCGACACTCATGGCTCGACTAGTTTCTTGCGGATCGCGTAGCGAACAAGTTCCGCCGTAGAGGACATCCCAAGCTTGCGCATCGCCGCAGCACGGTGCGTCTCGACGGTCTTTACGCTCAGCTTCAAGATGCAACCGATCGATTTGTTCGTATGTCCCTCCGCGATGAGCTGGACCACACTCTGTTCCCGCGATGTGAGCAGTACGCTCGATCTATTTTGCTTGTTGATCTGATAGTTGCGTAGAAGTTTCTCAAGCAACACGCCCGTGAAGTAAGGCCTGCGTTCGAGCAAAGCGTCGATGGCGGACAACAGGTGCTCCTTCGCGTCGGATTTGAACAGAAAACCACGCACGCCAGCCAGAATAGCCTCCGTCAACAGCTCCTCGCTCTCATGCATCGTCAGAATTAACACTTCGACGCGCATGTGCATTGCACCCAGGCGGCGGCTGACTTCTAGCCCATTCATGACGGGCATAGAGTAGTCGGCGATCAGGATGTCCGGACGCGTCTCAACCGCCATAGCTAGTGCCTGCTCCCCGTCACACGCCTCGCCGCAAACGATCCAATCAGAGCGCAGTTGGACGATCGCGCGCAGGCCCGACCGTACAACCTCATGATCATCCGCAATTACGATGCGCTTCACGGCGGCGCTCCCGCATGTTGACCCAGATCCTATCGGGCAATCAACGGAGATGACCGGCAGCCAAGTCGGCCGACTGTATCGGCCATCTTTTGGAAAGTTATCCGACAAAACCCTGAAACTGGGTCGCGGATGTTTCTACCGCCTGATGGTCGATCAGTCGGCAACCAGCTTGGCGCGAACCGCGTAGCGAACAAGGCCGGCGGTCGAATTCACGCCGAGCTTACGCATCGCGGCGGCGCGGTGAGCCTCTGTTGTCTTCACGCTGAGGTTCAGGATAGCGCTGATGCCCTTGTTGCTATAACCATCCGCAACCAGCTTGACGACCAGCCGCTCGCGGGGGGTCAGCCTAGTTCCGCCAACTGGTACGCTATCGAGAACGTCCAACCCGCTCCCGATACCGAATGATTTGTGGACCAGGAGAGAATCGACAGCAGCAACCAGCAGCTTGCTCGCATCCGACTTCGACAGGAACGCGCGGGCGCCGGCCAGATAGGCCTGCTGCGCCAACAGGCCAGAGTTGTGAACGGTAAATATCAGAACCTCGATGGGAAGCGAGAATTCCCTGATCCGCCGGGTTACCTCCACTCCGGTCATGCGCGGCATGGAGAAATCGAGGATAGCGACGTGCGGCTTGCTCTCGATCGCGGCAGCAATCGCCTTTTTGCCGTCGCTCGCCTCCGCCACAACCTCCCAATCAGCACGTTGCGCAAGCACCGCGCGGATACCGGAACGGACGGCCTCATGATCATCCGCGATCAAGATTCGCTTCATAGCACGCGCTCCTGCTTCGAACGCCGCCGTATCGAGTGCCAGACCCGAAGGTCGCATCTGAGGGCGACGATCGTCCATAAACCTGTTCAAGCGCTTGCCTTGGTTTATATCATTGCAAGGGCAAGCGCCGCCTGCGCCGCTTTGCCTCACTCGGCAGCGGGAATACCGCGTACAACATCGTCCCGGAGCTTTCAGGATTGGATCGGATCTCGAGACTGCCGCCAAGATGCGCAAGCCTTGATCTCATGGCGGGAATGCCGACACCCATCATGGTCGTTCCGAACCGATTGGCACGGTGAGCCGGAAAGCCGCTTCCATTGTCGCTTATTGTCAGCTGAAACTGCTCGCCTGTCACTTTGGCGAGCAGTTTGACCTCTGTCGCCTTTGCGTGCCTGAATATGTTCGAGAGCCCTTCCTGAATGACCCGCAGCAACGACCTTTGTATCTCGTATGACAACCGATCCACGCCGGCGTCGACGTCAGTCTGGACACGCAACGCCGTCCGCGCCGCAAAGCCGCAGGCGTAGCACTCGATGGTCGCCTTCAATCCCTCTGCCACCACGTCCTGGGGATGCATCAAATACGTCAGGGAGCGGATCTCTCTCAGAGCACGGTCAATCGATGCATCGACAAGCTCGCAAAGTCTGTCCACACCATTTGCCGGGCCGACGCAGGTGCGAATACGCACCAGCCCAAGACTCGCGGCGACAAGATGCTGGCATGTCGAATCGTGAAGCTCGGAGGCTATCCGCTGCTGTATATCCTCCCGCATCGAAGCCAAATCGTCAGCTAATCCGGCCGGTTCATCTGACTCGTCTTGATCAAATTCCTCAGGAAGAATGCGATGTCGACCAACGAGCAGAGCGATCACGCCCTTCTCGGGTTCGGTAACGGGGAACACGATCGTTTCGACCTCGCGTCGCAGCCCGCCAAGCGTCAAGCTGTGATGAATTCGAACTTCAACCTTGTCTTCCACGCACGTCCGCAACACCTCGCAAATGCTTTCCGAATCTTCGCTCGACCAGCATTGAAAGATACCGAGCCCAGACACATTGCCCGACGGCAGTCGCAGAAGCGCCGCGCAGGCACTATCCATCCCATCGTATGCGAATTTACCCCCCCGCAGGGGGCGCACTACAAAAAGAAGATCTTCCCAAGGGCCCCGATCAGGGCGATTGCGGGCTTCCCCAAAAGGCAGGCGCTGCGGAGCGCCATGTGAATTCAACAAGCTCGCACGCGGGCTGTACGGCTTCATTCCAGGCACCCTTTTTGGCCTGCCTTGAAAGCCAGCTTTGGGCGAGTGATGATCGACCTAGCTAATCACCAGCTCAGCGCTCCCAAGACGACGCGACCTACACAACATCCCTAAGGGATGATCTGCATCATGCTCCTCGTTTTTCATACAACCAAGGGGTTAATTCCGAATACTTCGAAACCTGCGCATGACTGGCATGAGCTAACGGCGTACCAGTATGTCCCGCTTGTTTTCGAGTTATTGTTAAAAGGAGAGACAATGATGACGAGATCATTCGTCGTTCGGACATGCAAACAACGTCGCATACTGGCTCAACCTGCAAATGACGGGACGAGAGATGAGGAAAGGTAGCCGGCATCAGGTCGCACAGCTGCCGACCTGCAGCGCAACAAGGATTATCCACGACTACCGGCGGCAGGACCGGACTTCTTCTTCGGCCGAGAGATCGGAGGATTCTGTGGCGGCGGCGCAATCACCAGGGGATGCGCTGGCACCCGAAGTCGGTTTTCCCCAAGGTCATCCCTCAGTGCGTCGGTGTCCATACGCTGGCTTCGGTCGACGGAGTCACGAGGATCCGCCGCTGCGGCGCTCGCCGCCATGATCCCGAAACTCATTCCCAGCAGGACGGACAGGCGTCTCGCAAGCATTCTCAGATACCCTCTCAAAAGGCAAAATCGAGCCGCGGCCCGACCCGCAGATCTCTGTAGTTCCGCAGCGGAACGTTGGACGTCCGCGCTTCGTAGAGCACGGTGGTGGTGAGCGACAGATTGCTGGCAAAATTATACTTCAACCCTATGTCGGCCGAATAGAGCTGGTCCCGCCGCCCGGAATTCAATCCATCGGTGAACCAGTAGGCTTCGAACAAAGGCGCGCTCACAATCGACCATTTCGGATCGAGTTTGACCTCAATGCCAAGAACGGCATCAAAGCGCCAGCGGCGGGCCTCGGCCAAATCAGAAAAGCGGTAAGTCAGCAGCCACAATGGCGACAGCGTTACATTCGCAACCTGGAAGTCACGAGCCACGGAACCCATCACGTCATGCGAGGTGAACGCGAGGTCGCGATAGACGCCGTCGAAGTCGTAGCGGTTCTCGTAGATCGCGGAGAATCTCCAGCCGTTCCAATTTTCGGTCAACCGCCCACCCAAGCGCGCGATCCCAAAATTGCTGTCCTTCTCCGTCGCGTAAGCTTCGTATTGCGCACGCGCATAGAGTCTATACGACAGGTCTGCTGTCAAATAGCCGTCCAGCCTGGCGCTGATATCGGGCTCATAATAGGCATCTGATCTGCGATTGTTGCGGCTGAACAGGGCGTTGTCAGTAAAGGTTGGCGAGACCGAGCCAACGATACTCCAAGAAGGCGGAGCGAGCGGCGGCGGATCCGCCTTGAAGTCCCTCAGATCCACGTCAGCTGCAAGCGCGGCAGTCGAACCCAAGAGTCCAATCATCTGCAAAAGAAATCCAGATACACGCATCCGAATCCTCGAGATTGTCGGCCCTGCCCCAACAAGCGAGCACGATAGGCTTGGCCTATCGATTGTCAATCCGCACAAACAATGCTCGCAGAGATTGCGGCCGCCTGTGACAGAGAGAGCACGCGAATGGGTGCGCAATTGCTCAAGGGCACGCAGAAAAGATCGACAGGCAGTCCTCATAGCGGTGCTTCCTTGATCGGCGTGCCGCGTCACTAAGCGGGCTCCGAAACGGCAGCCACGACAACTACGGCAGCCGAGAGCCGTTCGAAAAGCCGCCGCTGCTCCACGATCGCGGGCCAACCGTAGAGAAAAATTTCTGACGGCTTCCAGATCGCCACCCAGCCCAGAATCAAGAAGCTTTCCCTCAGAATGTCCGGGAGAGGTCCATCTCCAAGGACCAGGCCCGCCAGCCATCCAACCGCAAGACAGCTGGAGAGGATCGCAATGCCTACGATCAGCGAGCGGCGCCCTGACTTGAATAGAACTTGCAGCTCTCTCGATTTTTCGTGAGCGCGCAGCAGGAAATGCTGCGCCACGGCCGGAGCCAAATCCGGCACGATCGCATCCAAGGAGCCCGCCCAGGCTAGATGAATCACGATTTGGATGGGAGCGGCTTTCGCGATATCTTCAGCCTGGTCGGCGATGTATCGCTCTGCCTCGGTTGCGAGCTCCTTCTCGCGAAATGGCGCCGGATCAAGTGTGTTGAACAGTTGCAGCGGATTGGAAAGTTTGATGACGATCCTGCCGAGACCTGCGTTGCTCAAAGCGTGCACTTGCATGTGTGTCACTTCCGGCAGTCGCCGAGGAGGCGGCTGCCCCGGAGTTCCAGGTCCGCGAAGCTTGTCGTCGCACCAGAGTCCCTACCCCTGCCTTGCTAGTAGTCCACGGCGTCGCGGATTATCGGGCAGGTCATGCAGTGACCACCGCCTCGACCCCGGCCCAGCTCCGCCCCCACGATGGTGATAACTTCGATACCTTCCTTGCGCAGCAGGGTGTTTGTGTAGGTGTTGCGGTCGTAGGCATACACCACGCCCGGCGACGCACAGACAAGGTTGGCGCCGCTGTCCCATTGTGTGCGCTCGCGCTGATAGTCGCTTCCACCAGCCTCGACTACGCGAAGTTTCTTGAGGCCGAGCGCTTCCTCGACGACGCTGACAAATGGCTTGTTCTCGGGGTGCAACTCAAGCCCGCTCGGGTGATCGCTCGGGCGATAGGAATAGGTGCGCGTCTGGTTGATGAAGTCGGGCGCGGTCAGGACGCAATCGCGGTCCGCGAACGTGAATACGGTGTCGAGATGCATGGCGGCGCGGATCTTGGGCATCGCCGCGACGATCACGCGTTCCGCCGCCTTCTTCTGAAACAGCGTCGCCGCGAGTTGGCTGATCGCCTGGCGAGACGTGCGTTCGCTCATCCCGATCAGCACAACTCCTTTGCCGATCGGCATCACGTCACCACCCTCCAGCGTAGCTAGCCCATGGTCGTGCGTGGGGTCGCCCCACCACACATTGACCTTGCCAGCAAAGTCGGGGTGGAACTTGTAGATCGCCGTCGCGAGGATCGTTTCCTCGTGCCTTGCCGGCCAAAAAAGCGAATTGAGCGTCACGCCGCCGTAGATCCAGCAGGTGGTGTCGCGCGTGTAGAGCGTGTTCGGCAGTGGCGGCAGCAGGTACTCGGTGGCGCCAGCCGCCTCCTTGACTATCTTGATCGCCTGGCCGCCATGCTCCTCGGGAAAGTCATGGATGGACAAGCCACCGATCAACGTTTCCGCCAGCTTGCGATTGTCCAAGCCTGCAAGATAGCTTCTCAGTTCGTCGATGAAGCCGAGCCCGACCTGATCCGGCACAACCTGGTTGTCGAGAATCCACTTCTTGCCTTCGGGTACCGACATCGTTTCGGCCAGCAAGTTGTGCATTTCAACCACATCGACGCCTCGGTCGCGCATCTTGGTGACGAAGTCGAAATGGTCACGCTTGGCGTTCTCCACCCAGAGAACATCGTCGAACAGCAGCTGATCGCAGTTCGACGGTGTGAGCCGCTGATGCGCGCGACCGGGCGCGCAGACCATCACCTTGCGGAGCTGACCGACTTCCGAATGAACGCCGAAAGCTGGGGAATTCGCCATTGCTGGATCCTTTCGTACCGGGGCTAGATGCTGATGTAGCCGGTGGCGAGGCCATGGATACCGACGACGCATCCGATCACCGCTACCGCGAACAAGACCCACTCGGCCGGCGTGAACAGTTGTTTGCCCTGCTCATTCCGCGTGATGTAGTACAGGATGGTGCCGGGTGCGTAGATGATGAAGCCGAGCAGCAGGAATTTGGTCCCGCCGGCGAACAACAGGAATATCGTGTAGATCGTCGCCAAAACCGCGATGATGGTATCTTTGCGGAGGTCGCGTGAATCCTTCTCGTAGGTTTCCCTGCGATAGACCAGCATCAACGCGAACGCAGCGGACAAGAAATAGGGAATCAACGAAAGATGACTACATAGCGACAGCGCGAACGTGAAGGCGTCGTCGGAGAACAGCGTCGCGACGAGCACCGCCTGAATCAGCAGCGTGGTCATCAGCAGCGCCGCCGATGGCACTTGATTGACGTTCTCTCGCGCCAGGAAGGTGGGCATATCCCGCTTCTTCGCTGCAACGGAAAGCACCTCGGCAGCCATCATCGTCCACGCCAGATAGGCTCCAAGAACCGAGACAATTACGCCGGCACCAATGAAAACCGCACCCCATTGCCCGACCGCAGCCTCGAGCACGCCACCGACGGAGGGCTGGCGAAGCTGCGCGATCTCCGCGCGTGGCAGGACGCCGTAAGCGAGTATCGACACCGATGCGAACAGCGCCAGCACTCCAAGGAATCCCGTGACGGTGGCGACACCCACGTCTTCGCGCTTCTCCGCGAACCGCGAATAGTTGCTGGCCCCCTCGATCCCTAAGAATACGAAGACGGTCACCAGCATCGTCGCCTTGACCTGCTCGAACAGGTTGCCGTAGTCACCCGCGGTGCCGCCCCACAGGTTGTCTGCGAACACCGATGGCTTGAGGAAGAAGATTGATAACACCACGAACAACAACAGCGGGATGATCTTGGCCACCGTGACGATCGCGTTGATTCCGGCTGCTTCCTTCACGCCGCGCAGCACCAGAAAATGGAACGCCCATATACCGACCGAGGAGATGAGCACTGCGGGCAACGTATTGCCCTGCCCCAGAACCGGAAAGAACGCGCCGAGCGTCGACTTGATCAGGATCCAGTACGAGACGTTGCCGACGCAGGCGCTGGCCCAATAGCCGAACGCGGAAAAGAAGCCGACGTAGGGCCCAAACCCCGCCCGCGCGTATGCGTAGACACCGGCATCCAGATCGGGCTTGCGGTTGGCCAAGGTCTGGAAGACGAAACACAGCATGAGCATCCCCGCTCCGGCGATGGCCCAAGCGATGAGCGCCCCGTAGATGCCGGTCGCCTGCGCGAAGTTGCGCGGTATCGAGAACACGCCGGCGCCGACCATGCCGCCCACCACCATGGCGGTCAGGGTCCGCAGCGGCAGCCTCTGGACGTCCGTTTTTGTGCTCATGGAGGCGTCCCAATCCTATGCATTTATCCACGACGAACGACGCGCGACGCCCGACGGGACACGATTTCTGCGTCGCACATGGCAACCACCAGGCGGTCGGTGCGAACGGCGACTGGAATAGCTTCTCCGATCATCACAGACGCACGACGGCCGGCACATCAGGTTGACTACCTAGCCGAAGGTGAGGATTCCCCTATCCGGCTTTGCTTTCCCGATTCCGGAGTCTTGCTCAGCGCCGGGTCGATTGCCGAGTCGGTCGCGCCGAACCAGGCAACATAAATCGTCGGCAAGAAGACGAGGGTGAGAACCGTCGCAACCAGCAAGCCACCCATGATGGCGAATGCCATCGGTCCCCAAAACACTGTCGGCGCAATCGGAATCATCCCAAGGACAGTCGATATCGCTGTCAACATGATCGGCCGGAACCGGGAGCTGCTAGCGTCTACCGCGGCTTCCCAAGGCGACTTGCCGATCGCGCGCTCCGCGTCGATCTGACCGATCAGAATGACCGCGTTCTTGCTGATCATACCCAAGAGCGCAAGGACACCCAGGATGGCAACGAAGCCGAGCGGCCTCCCGGAAAGCATCAACGCGGCGACGACCCCGATCAGTCCGAGCGGCGCCACGCTGAGGACCATGAACAGCCTCGGGAAGCTCTGGAGCTGGACCATGAGGACCGTAAACATGACGAACAGCATCACTGGAACGACCGCCAGCACGGATGCCTGCGACTTTTGGCTCTCCTCTACCGTGCCGCCGACGACCACTCTGTACGATGGCGGAAGGGTCTTCTGGAACTTCTCGATGGCCGGCAACAGCGAGGCGACAACGCCTTCCGGCAATTTGTCACCGTCGATGGCAGCCTGGACCGTCAAAGTCGGAACGCGGTCCCGACGCCAGACGAGCGGGAATTCCTGGTCATATTCGAAGGAAGCAAATTGACTGAGAGGAACGGTCTGTCCGCCGCCCAGCGCTACTTGCAGGTTGCGCAGACTGTCCAGCGAGACCCTCTGCTCGTCAGTCGCGCGCGCCACCACGTTGACGAGATAGATATCATCGCGGACCTGAGTGACAGGCGTGCCCGTGATGACGGCGTTCAAAACGGTCGCAATCGCCTGTGAGCTCAGACCGAGTTGCCGCGCCTCGTTCTGATCCACGCGAATACGGACCTGCCGGTCGGGCTCCATCCAATCGAAATTCGTTTGCTTAGTGTCCGGACTGGACGCGACGATCTGCCCGACCTGAAGCGCGATCTCGCGCACCCGTTCGACGTCTGGCCCGCTGACCCGGTACTGAATCGGCCAACCGACCGGCGGCCCGAGCTCGAGCGGCGAGACGAACGCGATCGCCTTGGGGAATTCTTCGGCCAGCGTTTTTTCTAGCTTCACATGCAGGCGATCCCGAGCGGCGACGTCCTTCGCGATCACCACGATCTGCGTGAAGAAATCGTTCGGGAGCTGGACGTTGAGGGGCAAGTAGAAGCGGATGGCGCCCCGTCCGACATAAGTGCTCCACCGAGCCACGTCGGGGTCGGTCGCAAGCGCCGCATCCAGGCGCTTCGCCGCTGCTTCGCTCGCGTAGATCGAAGCGTTCTGCGGCAGGCTGATATCGACCAGCAGCTCCGGACGATCCGATGACGGAAAAAACTGCCGCGGGATCAGCGGCATTGCAAGGACCGACGCGACGAAGAGCGCCAGGGAAATTGCGATCGTGAGCCATTTCGCGCGCATCGCCAAGGTCAGAAAATGACGGTATATCCGGAAAATCCTGCCCGGGTCCGCCGACTTGCCCCGCTCGGGCGGGACAAGGATGGCGGCGCCCAATAGCGGCGTGAAAATGACCGCGACCATCCAGGACACCAGCAGCGCGATGGTGACGACCGCGAAGAGCGAGAAAGTGTATTCTCCAGCGGAGCTCGCCGCAAAGCCGACAGGAATGAAGCCCGCGATGGTCACCAGCGTGCCAGCGAGCATCGCCATCGCATGGGTCCGGTAGGCGAAAGTAGCCGCCTCGATCTTGCTCGCACCTTCCGCCAATTTGGTCAGGGTCGCGTCCGTCGTGGTCATGGCATCGTCGACCAGCAGCGCGAGCGCTATGATCAGCGCACCGAGCGATATACGCTGCATATCGATGCTGAGCAGTCCCATGATCGGCATAACGATAGCCAGCGTCAACGGTATCGCCAGCGCGATGATCAGGCCCGGACGCACGCCCAGGCTGATGAAACTGACGACCATGATGATGGCGACGGCCTGCAGCAGCGAAACCATGAATTCTCGAATTGCGTGGTTGACCACGACGGGCTGGTCCGCGACCAGGCTGGGCTCGATGCCTATCGGGAGTCCCGCGGTAATCTGCGCCATCGCCTTGGTGATGTTCGCACCCAGCGCAAGAATATCCCCGCCATCTCTCATGGCGATTGCGAGTCCTATGGCCGGCTTTCCATTGACTCGAAACATCGGGTGGGGCGGGTCTGTGTAACCGCGACGCACCCGCGCGATGTCGCTCAGGCGGAGCATGCGCCCGCCCGCGGAAAAATTGATGCCGGCGATGTCCTGCTCGGACTGAAAGCCGCCGGACACTCGTAGCGAGATACTCTCGGCGCTCGTCTGTACCGTTCCGGCCGGGCGGACGATGTTTTGCGACTGAAGGGCCGCAATAAGGGCGGACCGATCGACTCCGATTGCCGCGAGCTCCTTAGTGGAGAACTCGACGAAGATCGCTTCGTCCTGCTCGCCAAGGAGCTCGATTTTCGACACGTCGGGAATCATCAGCAACTTTGAGCGGATCTCCTCGACTTGGTCACGCAGCTCGCGCTGGGTAAAACCGTCGCTCGTGAAGCCGTAGATGATCCCGAAAGTATCGCCGAATTCGTCGTTGAACCCCGGACCGATGACTCCGGCGGGCAGCGTATGGCGCATGTCACCGATCGACTTGCGCACGTGGTACCAAGTGTCCGTGACCTCTCTCGCGCTGGCACTACCTTTTAGATTTACGAATACGGTCGAGACACCGGCCCTCGTGAAGCTGCGAAGGAAGTCGAGATGCGGTGTTTCCTGCAGGCGACGTTCGAGGCGCTCCGTCACCTGCTTCATCGTCTCCTCTACGGAGGCCCCCGGCCAAGCGGCTTGAACGACCATCGTCTTGATGATGAAGGCCGGATCTTCGTTCCGACCCAGGCGGAAATAGAACAGACCGCCCGCGACCACCGCAATGATCATCATGTAGACGACGAGCGAGCGGTGTTTCAGCGCCCAATCGGAAAGATTGACCCCACTCATTGCTCTGATCCGAGAACCCGGACCTTCTGGCCAGGATGAAGTGCCTGCACCCCCGCGGTGACAATGACCTCGCCGGTATCCAGTCCTTGCGCAATCACCGCTTGGGCTTCATCGAACCGCAGAACGTCCACATTGCGCACCGAGACCGTACCGAGGGTGGGGTCGACGATCCACACCGCGGGACGTTGGTTCATCCTCGTCAGGGCGGAGGCCGGTATATCGATCATCGGACCTGCGCTCGTGCTCACCCGCCCCACGACCGTCGCCCCAAGGCGCATCGCCGCCGGAGGATCGGTCAGGCCGACCCTGACCTCGAAGGTCCGAGTCACGGCACTGGCTTGCGCCGCAACCTCGCGCACGCGCCCCTTGGCGTTAATCGCCGGATCATCCGCAAGGCTGACATCGACCTCCGGCTCGGCTGAAGCTGACCGGACCAACTGGGAAGGCACGTCGAAGACAGCATCGCGACCATCTTGGCGCGCGATTCTCGCGATCATCTGTCCCGCCTGCACCACTTCGCCAGCTCCCGGGCCGGTCGCAGTAATCACCCCGGGCGCGTCGGCCTTCAGTTCCGTGAACCCGACCAAGTCATGCGCGGAACTGAGTGCCGCTTCGGCGGCATCGACCTGTGATCGGGCCGTTTGCTGCGCTTGGGTCGCGGCATCGTAATTGACACGTGTGGTCCAACCCTGCGCCAGCAACGTCTCCTGACGATCAAAGTGATTGCGCGCCTGCGTCATTTGTCCCTGGGCCGCGGCGAGAGCCGCCTGCGCCTGGCGCAGCGCATTCAGCTCGTTCTGGGACTCCAATCGCGCTAGAACCTGGCCGGCCTTGACCCGGTCGCCGACCTTGCTGTCATTGCTCAAAAGCCGCCCGGATATCCGGAACGCAACATTCACTTCATCTTCTGCTTCGATCCGCCCGGAGAACGTCAGGGGTGTGGTGATCTTGCGCTTTTCAACGGTCGCTGTGCGCACAATTCGTGGCGCCGGCGGGTCATCCGCTGCGGTCTCTCTTCCGCAGCCTGCCAGCACAGGCGAGAGCGCCGCCACGAACGCAAAAGTAATGACGTGTCGAGGTGTGGAATGGCTGCCACGCGTGGACATGAGCTCTTCGTTCCGGAAGTGAGTGTCGCCAAGCAGATCGGCCTTCCCGAGGTCGCGGTATCCCCGGTCTCGCCGCCGGCATTTTCGGCTAAGGGGTCCGCCGCAAACATCGGGAAATCTACCTGTTCATCCGGATGTAATCATGTGCGCGAGCATTCGTGCCTTGGGAGATTCCCGACAACCCGGTCAGGCAATCACCCGATATCGCCTGTTCGACTGGCGACACATGATAGGATTGTCAGGTGAAGCAGTAGCACCCTGCAATAGAGCCGTCCGCTACTCGTACTTCGCATGACCGGCAAGTAGCCGGGCTGACGCGAAACCGACTTGAACGATGACGCTTGAACGTGCCTCAAACCGCCGGATCAGGAGAATTCAAATGCGAATGTTTATCCTAGCCACAGCCGCAATTCTGGGAACGTTGGCGATTCTGCCAACGGCTACTCCGGCCAACGCGGCTGGATCATGGTGTTCGAAGAAACAGGGCATGACGCACTGTGGTTACTCAACTGAGGAGCAATGCCGGGCATCCAGGAGCGGACGAGGCGGAAGCTGCTTCCGGCGCCAGGCGTCACGCTAGTCTTGCGCGGGCTGAGCGGCACGATTGCGAAATCTCATCCAAGAAGGTGGCGCCGGACGAACGACTCGGCGGCACCTTCTGAACCATTCTGGATGACGATGTACCGCTACTCGCGGTCACGCCGAAGGCCGAAGATGGATCTCAAACTGCAGATCCCCAATGCGACGCTGCCGTCTGGGTCCGTCCTCATCAAACAGGCCGAGCCGGTCCCTCCGGACGCCCCGAAGCTCGGCAATGCCATGCGACGCCGATCGAGGGCTTCGAGCATGAGCGAATACTCGGGAAGACCAGACGAGCCGGCGCGAAACGCCTCCAGGGGCCGATGGTCGAGCGCGGCTTTGCGAGCGGCCGGGTTCGGCTGCCTCTGGCTGGTGCTCGCGGGCGCTCAGGTCGGAGACATTCCCGCGGCAGCAGCCGCAGTTGTCGCAGCGACCTGGACAAGCCTTTACTTTCTGGAGCCGAGCAGCGCGCGGCGTTCTCTTCCCGCCGTTGCCCGCCTGGTTCTGCTTTTCCTGTATCACTCGGTCGTAGCCGGGTTGGACGTTGCTGGCCGCGCGTTGAATCCGCGTTTGCCGCTTCATCCGGGCTTTCTAGCCTATCCGACCCAGCTATCCCGTGGCGTACGGCAGAACGTGTTCACGACGCTCACCAGCCTGTTGCCCGGGACGGTGCCAGCCGGAGAGGAGAGCGGCCATATCATCTATCATTGTCTCGACATCACTCAGCCGGTCCTCGCCGATCTCGCCGCCGAGGAAGCGGCGCTGGTCCGGGCGCTCTACAATGACTGAGTTCCTGACCGCAGCGGTCGGCCTGATCCTGGCACTGCTGGCGCTCGGCCTGGTATCGATCTTGCGCGGCCCCACCGACGCGGAGCGCATGATGGCCGCGCAATTGATCGGCACCGGGGGCATTGCCGTGCTGCTGCTGCTCGGCACTGTGACAGGCGTTCCCGCGTCGGTCGACGTGGCATTGATTCTGGCGCTGCTCGCCACTTTCGCGTCCATCGCATTCGTCAAGAAGGGGCTGTCCCGCCTCAACAGCGACGGGGCCGTTTCAACGGAGGACAAGTGAACCTCGTACGAGACATCGTGACGATTGCGTGCGTGTCGGCGGGCGCGTTCTTCTTCTTGGCTGGCACGGTCGGCCTCCTTCGGTTTCCCGACACTCTGACCCGGCTGCACGCCCTGACCAAGGCCGACAATCTCGGCCTGGGCTTCGTCGTGCTCGGGCTGCTTCCCCAAGCAGGAAACCTGCGGGAAGGGTTGAAGTTGATCAGCATCTGGGTGTTCGCGCTTCTTGCTGGCGCCACGGTGTCGCAATTGATCGCACGTACGGTACGTCGGAGCGGTGCCAGATGAGCATCGCAACGGCCTTCGAGATCGTCCTCGTCGCCGTGGTGCTGGGTCTCGCCACATGGACCATCGCTGTCCGCGAGACCTATCCTGCAACGGTGGGATTTGTCGCCTACGGACTCCTGGTTGCGCTGATCTGGGTTCGCCTCGACGCGGTCGATGTCGCACTGACCGAGGCCGCGATCGGCGGAGGTCTGGGCGGAGTCGTTCTGTTGGGGGCGGCTGCCCGATTGCGCGATGCCGAGGCGGTTACGTCTGAACGACCCGGCCAGGTCGTTCGCCTGAGCGCGGCCATATTGTGTTCCTTGACAGCGGCGGCGCTGGGCATCGCAATCCTGCTTCTGCCTGATCCGGCCCCCTCCCTTGCGCTGGCCGTCGTCTCGAATGCCGGCGCAACCGGACTGGCTAACCCTGTCACCAACGTGCTCATGGCGTTCCGCGGGATGGACACCATGCTCGAGAAGGTCGTGCTCCTGCTGGCCATCGTTGGCGTCTGGTCTCTTGCGTCGGACGGGGCTTGGGGTGGCCGTCCGGGACCCCGGCACGAAGCCGATCCAGATGGCGTGCTCGCCTTCCTCGCCCGACTGCTGCCCCCCGCGGGCATTGTCGTTGGCGTCTACATGTTGTGGACAGGGGCCGATCACCCCGGCGGAGCATTCCAAGGCGGCGCTGTTCTCGCGTCGATGTGGCTGCTGGCGATCATGGCCGGATTGACGGACACTCCACCAGTGAGCAGCCGAGGGCTGCGGGTTGTCCTGACGGCCGGGCCCGGCCTGTTTCTTCTCGTCGGCCTTGGAGGATTGTTTTTCGCGTCGGCGTTCCTGGCCTTTCCGGATGAGTTCGCAAAGCCCCTGATACTCGGCATCGAGATCGCGATGATTTCGACAATCGCGGCGACTCTCGCCCTGTTGCTCGCAGGCCCACCGGAAAGGAGTCCACGATGATGAGCAGCGCAACAGTGTTTGGAATGTGTGCCGCCGCGTTGGTTGGGCTTGGGCTGTACGGCCTGATTACGAACCCGCAACCGCTCCGCAAGATCCTCGCATTCAACCTGATCGGCAGCGGCGTGTTTCTTCTGTTCGGCATGGTCGGACGCAGGGGCGCTGGGGCGAGCGTTGGCAACGACCCGGTGCCACAGGCACTGGTGATCACGGGCATCGTGGTCGCCTTTTCCGCAACTGCCCTGGCGATCGCCTTGTTGCTCCGGTTGTTCGACACCGCGGGCTCCACCACGCTCGGCAATCCCGCACCGACGAGCCTGCACTCCGATTCACCCGGTGACTGATGCTGCCCGCTGCCCCCGCACCGGCAACGACCGCGTCTGGCTTCTTGCTGGTGCTGTCAATCGTCGTACCCGTCGCGGGCGTGCTGCTTGCGTTCGCTCTCGGCGACCGCCGCGTCCGGCAGGTCGCCTTTGCCGTCGTACCGGTCGGGTCGGCAATCGCCGTAGCAGTCGGCCTGGCCTTGCCGGCAGGCGACGGCCTCCTCGTCTATCTGCTCGGCGCATGGGCACCCCCCCTGGGCGTGGCGCTGCGCGCGGACGGTTTCTCGGTCGTGATGCTCGCCACGACGGCAATCGTGATCTGCGCAGTTGCCCTCTTTGCTGCGACAGAGTTTCGTCCTTCGGCAGCGGACGCGCGCGCGCCCTTCGCATTCTGGGTTCTGTTGCTGGCGATCTGGGCGGCGCTGAATACGATCTTCGTGGGCGGTGATCTCTTTACGCTCTATGTGGCGCTGGAATTGCTAACATTCGCCGCCGTACCGCTGGTCTCCCTCAGGGGCGGGGCAGAAACGCTTCAGGCTGCGTTGCGCTATCTTCTCTTCGCATTGCTCGGTTCGATCCTCTACCTGATGGGTACGGCCCTGCTCTATGGCGTGTACGGCACGCTGGATATCGAACTGCTGTCTCGGCGCCTTTCTGGAGGGGTCGTCACGCTCCTCGCGGCGGCATTGATGACGACCGGCCTTCTCGCCAAGACCGCGCTCTTTCCGCTGCATCTCTGGTTGCCACCCGCTCACGCTGGCGCGCCGGCCGCAGCGAGCGCGATCCTGTCCGGCCTGGTCGTGAAGGGTTCGTTCTTCATCCTCCTCCGGCTTTGGTTCAACGTTCTGCCGGGCCTGCCCGGGTATGCCGCCGCACAATTTCTCGCAGCGTTGGGAGCCGGCGCGATTCTGGTCGGAAGCATCGTGGCCTTGCGGCAGGAGCGCCTCAAGCTCCTCGTGGCATATTCGACACTGGCTCAAATCGGATATCTCTTCCTGATGTTTCCGCTCGCCCTCGACAGCTCGGGCCGGCTCGAGAGCGGACAGGCCCTAGCAGGCGGGGTGCTTCAGGCGGCCTCCCACGCCACAGCCAAGGCGGCCATGTTCCTGGCAGTCGGTTCGATCTATGTCGGGCTGGGTCATGACCGCATCACCGGGATACGGGGCGTCGCCCGAGCCCTGCCCTTGAGCGTCATGGCCTTCGGATTAGGCGGCATCGCACTGATGGGCATTCAGCCGAGCGGAGCGTCGCTTGCGAAGGAGCTCTTGCTTGAGGAAACGGCGAGGACGGGACAGTGGTGGTGGGCCGTCGTGCTCCACACTGGCGGAATGTTTACGACCGCGTATGTTCTGGTCGTCCTCTCGCATGCGCTTGCGCGTCCAGATCAATCCATCGTCCTTGTCCGCACTCCACACCGCAGCAGCGGTCTGGCGGCGCTTGCTTTGGCGCTCTGTTCGCTTCTGCTTGGACTCGTACCTTGGGATACCTTTCTGCCGATCCCACCTGGTGCGGCATCGAAACTGTCCGGATTCGGCGGGCTCGTCAAACTGGGCGTAACGATGCTTGGAGGTGGGACGCTCGTCATCCTGCTCAGTCCATGGCCCCGTCCCGGCGGCATTTCGGCGGGCTGGAAGACGCTGATGAGCATCATCGGTCCGTTCCGGCGCGTCTGTCTTGGATTTGGCAGCCTCGTTGAATGGGGCGACGACGTTCTCCGTCAATGGTCGAGCGCCGGCATATCCCTCCTGCTTTGCACATTGCTGCTCGCCGCGTTGATGTTCGGCGCTAATTAGACCAGGGCCGGGTCAGCCGGCGCGATCAAAGGAACTCGCTGCGAGGCAAGGTCCGGGACATTCTCCCCGCGCCTGAGGGTTTTCTCGGATGCCGCGGCGGCAGCTCGCCGCTTATTCTCGACCCCCGCACCGTGCGGTGGGCATCGGCCTTCCCGCCGGAGGCTGCCCCGGTTGAAACTCTCAGGAGGTCTCCATGTCTGATCTGGTCGCCATCGTGTACCCGAACGAAGCAAAGGCTGAAGACGTCCGGCAACGGCTACTCAAATTGCAAAAAGAGTATCTGATCAGCATCAGCGACGCCGTCATTGCCGTGAAGACCGATACCGGGAGCGTCAAGCTCAACCAGCTCGTCAACACAACGGCGACTGGCGCGATCTCCGGAAGTTTTTGGGGGCTCCTGATCGGAGTACTTTTTCTCAATCCGATCATCGGCGTGGCACTGGGTGCAGCCTCAGGCGCGCTGGGAGGTGCTTTGTCGGATTTCGGCATCAACGACTCGTTCGTGAAGGAGCTCTCGGCTTCGCTCTCTCCCGGCAACGCCGCCCTCTTCGTTCTGATCAAGAACATGACAGCCGACAAGGTGCTCAACGAGATCAAGGACGCTGGCGGGATCGTGCTGAAAACGTCTCTGGACGAGACCAAGGAGAAGATCCTGCGCGACGCGCTCGCCAGCACAGCGGAGCGACCGGCGGCGTGAGCCGCCTAGCGTCGCCCGCCCATCAGCCGCAAGAGCATCATGAATAGATTAATGAAGTTGAGATAGAGCGACAGCGCCGCGACCACCGACTTGCGGCCTGTCGCTGTCTCGTCGTCCCTATTGTCGTACATCGCCTTGATCCGTTGAGTATCGTAGGCCGTGAGTCCCGCAAACACTCCGACGCCGACGATCGAAATCAACCATTCGAGTCCTGTCGATCTCATGAAGAGGTTGACCACGCTGGCGATGATGACGCCGATCAGGCCCATGAACAGGAAGCTGCCCATCCCGGACAGATCGCGCCTGGTGGTATAGCCGAAGACGCTAAGTGCGGCAAACATTGCGGCTGCGATGAAGAAGACGCGCGTGATCGAAGCGCTGGTGTAAACGTGCAGGAGCGTAGAGAGCGAGACGCCAACCAAAGCGGCATACACGAAGAACAGCAGCCGTGCCGTTCCCGCCGACAGTGTATTGATGCGTGCTCCGATGAAAAACACCAACCCGAGCGGCGCCAGGATGAAAACCCACATCAGCGGGCTCTGAAGCAATGCAGGGCTCGTGAGCTGATAGGTCAACCATGCCGCGAGGGCCGTGAGGCCTACACCTGCGGCCATATAGTTGTAGATGCGCAGCATGTACGTGCGCAATCCAGCGTCCATCGCGAGCGAGCCGCCCATGGCTTCCGATACGGTCGCATTAGGATCATAGTTTGACATGGCTCCCTCATCGCGTCTGATCGCAGAAACAAGCCAAGCTACTGGTCCGGCGCTGGCGGGAACATCGGATGATCACCCTACTGCCGGGGGATACATTACCTATCTCGCGGGCCGCCGGTCCGCAGCTTTGTCGAAACGGGAAGCGCCCATCCGGCGTTCCTCATCCCTTTTGTCTAGATTCTTACACGTTTGTCACTGGAAGCAGGCGCTGCGCCAGCCTACTCGGTCTGGAATGCGCTACTTCTTTCACATCGTCGACAAATACGGCCTCTCTCCGGACGGGACAGGACATGAGCACTCGGACCAGGACGCAGCCGTCCTGCATGCCAGGTGTATTGCGGCAGAACTCGCAAAGGCTGGCGAGTTTTTCCGTGAAGGCCTGATACTGGTCGCTGCCGCCCCGGGGGCAGCGGACGCGGTAATTCCAAAGTGACCTCAACGCGGCGGTACGCTCGTCCGCAGATTCCATGCTTTCTCTTCTACAGAGAATCCCGGATGTCCGGAGGCGAGCGTCGGCTCTAAGGTCGGGACCAAGGGTGGCCGCCTATCCCGCTCGAGTCCGACGGCGCGCCACTCCATCTCCGGCGGAAAGCCATTCTCGTCATGGCTCCTTCATCGAAACAAGTCGACACCAAGCTTTCGCGAAGTGCGCTCGTCGCACTTGTGGTCGGATCGATGGTTGGCTCCGGGATATTCGCGCTGCCCGCATCATTCGGACATGCCACGGGCGTCCTCGGAACGTTAATCGCCTGGGGCATCGCGGGCACTGGCATGCTGATGCTCGCTTTTGTTTTTCAGGCGCTGTCTCGCCGAAGGCCGGACCTGGACGCAGGCATCTATGCATACGCCAAGGCGGGATTCGGAGAGTATATTGGCTTCGCTTCGGCGGCCGGCTACTGGATCGGATGCTGCATCGCGGACGTCGCCTGTCTCATTCTGATCAAGGCGACAATCGGACAATTCTTCCCGATCTTCGGCGACGGAACGACGCCGGTGGCCATCGCATCAGCATCCCTCCTGCTGTGGTGCGTCCATTTCCTGGTGCTGCGAGGCATCAGGGAAGCGGCCACCCTGAACACGGTTGCGACCTATGCCAAGATCATCCCGATCCTGCTTTTCATCGGCGTGGCGTTCATTGTTCTCGATCCCGATCTGATTTCTAGGAATTTTTGGGGGACCGAACAGCCGGGCGTGGCCGCGATTTCCTCACAGGTTCGAAGCACGATGCTGCTCACTGTGTTCGCCTTCGTGGGAATTGAGGGCGCCAGCGTGTATTCGCGCTACGCCCGTGATCGCTCCGATATCGGGTTTGCGACGGTCACTGGCTTTCTTTCCGTTCTCTGCCTTCTCGTACTCGTGACGCTGCTGTCCTACGGGGTGCTTCCGCGGCAGGAGCTCGCGGGCCTGTCGACACCCTCGATGGCCGGCGTGATGGAAGCGATGGTCGGGCACTGGGGTGCGATCTTCATCAGCGTGGCCCTGCTCATCTCGATCCTTGGCAACTATTTATCCTGGTCGCTGCTCGCGGCGGAGGTGCTGCATTCCGCGGCCATCAATCGTACGATGCCCTTGTTTTTGGCGCGCGTGAACGAGCACGAGGTTCCGGCCGGCGCGCTCTGGCTCACCAATTGCGTCATCCAGGCCTTCGTTCTGGTCACCTGGTTCGCCGAATATGCATTCACCCTCGCCTTGAAGATGACCAGCGCGATGACGCTGATCCCTTATTTCTTGGTCGCGGCATACGGCCTCAAGCTATCGTATCTTGGCGAGTCCTACCATGCAGGGGAGCGCGCCCGTGCCGTCGACGGGATCCGCTCGGCCGTCGCAACGGTCTACGCCATGGGCATGATATACGCGGGCGGCGCCACGTTCCTCCTGCTGTCGTCGATATTGTACGTCCCGGGAACGCTTTTGTTTCTTCTGGCCAGGCGCGAACGCAAGGAGGCCGTCTTCAAGCCTTTCGAGGCGATCATCTTTACTGCGCTCGCGCTCGCCGCTTGTACCGGCGTCTATGCACTGGCGACCGGAGCCATCTCGATCTGAAGTCTTGGTCAAGTGGAGGCGAACATGAATATCCGAGCCGTCTACGGCGCTTTGGCCCTGGCCGCGTCGGTTGCTACCGCGCAGCTGACCCTCGCCCGGGCAGAAACGACCGCCCCCGCCATATCCGCGCCCAAGCCTGCCGCTGCGACACCTGGGCCCGGCGCGGCGACCCCAAACACCAACACCAACCCGACAAAGCATCGCTACTGGCGGCATCGCGGCGGCTCTCATCCCCATTATGGCAGTCGCCGTATCCGTACTTAGGCTTGGTACACCGACCGCTTCGCGACCCGCGAGTTACCCCATGAGCGAGCTGAGGATTGGACCGGACCAACTACGCGACAACGCGCCGCACGAGGCTGCAGTCGTGGCACACGGGCAGCGCAGTCTTCTCGCTACCGGCCTGGCCCTGCTCGGGACCTGCGTGGCTCTCTTCCTGACCTGGAAAACCGTCTCCAGCCTCCTCATCATTTTCGCAGGCGTCCTCTTCGCGGCTCTCCTGGATGCGGCCGCCAGGGCAACGGCTCCTGTCGTTCGACTCAATCGCATTTGGCGGCTGACCGTCGTGCTGCTGCTGCTCACGGCAGCGGTCGGACTCGCGCTGGTCTGGGGGGCAGGAAAACTTCCGGAACAAACGCGCATTCTGCTGAAGGTCATGGACACCCAGTTAGACGTGCTGCAGCAGCATCTCTTGACCTACGGCGTCGATCTGCTCGGTCCGGAGTGGGGCCGCGATTTTGCGCAATGGTTGGTCTCTGATCAAGGCCGCTTCTTCAGCCACGCCCAGCGCGTCCTTGGCGGAGCATCCAGCTTTCTGGCTGGCGCGCTGGTTATCCTGTTCCTCGGCATTCTCTTTGCTTTCGATCCTACCAGCCACCGCGAGAGCATCGTTGTGCTCGCGAAGCCATCGTGTCGCGCTCGGACGCGCGAAGTGATGGATCAGATGGGTAGTGTCCTGCGACTGTGGTTCGTGGGGCAACTGATCCGCGTTGTCCTAATGACCCTGTGCGTCTGGGCAGCGCTCTATTTAATCGGCCTGCCCGGCCCTTTCGTGCTTGGCTTGCAGGCGGGCTTCTCGAACTTCGTCCCGTATCTCGGACCAATCCTTGCCGCAATTCCGATCGCGCTCGTCGCGATGCCGCTCGGCGCATCGCTGCTGATCTGGGCCGTCGCCGTCTATACCATCATCCAGTCAATCGAGGGCTACGTAGTCGGCCCGCTGATCCAGCGCCAGGCCGTCGAAATCCCTCCCGCTTGGACATTGGTGGCAATCGTGCTGCTGGGTGCCATGTTTGGCGTAATGGGCATCGCGCTCGCCATGCCGCTAGTCGCTGTCGGCCGGGTGGCGATCATCAGGTTCTACGTCGAGGATTACCTCGGGGACGCCCCCCCGCGGATGGTCGACCAGCGCAATCTCGAGGTGCCGCATGATCAAGCTTGAGGCTGAACGTATCGCCGGAACGATCACGCCGTCAACACCGTCGGGGATGACGCGCTTTTTCTGGCAGCAGCTTCCTTACGTCGTCGCACTAGTTCTGGCTGTCGCGGGTGTCGCCTACACCAATGCGTCGCACCAGCCCCTGGTCGGCTATTGGGAGTTCCTCGCGCTTGCGATCGGCGTGGTGTGCGTCATCGACAAATGGCCCGACCTCGGTGGCAGGGAGGAGCGCTGGCGGCTAATCTGGACTCAGGCCCTGCACTGGATCGCCGTTCTTGTCGCGATGAACATCATGCTAGTGTCCGGTGTTCAGCAATTGCTGCCAACGCCCGCGACAAGCCTCGTTCTCCTCACATTGCTTGCCCTCGGGACATTCCTCGCCGGCGTCAGTCTGATGTCGATGCAGATAGCCTTTCTCGGCGTCGCCATGGGCATCACGGTCCCAGCAATCTCCTGGCTTCAGCAATCCGTGATCTTCTTCCTGCTGGGCGCCGTTTTGCTAATCGGCCTCGGCATCACCTTTTGGCTTCGCCGCCAGGATCAAGACACAAGCGGGTCCCCCGTCAACACGAACACAGCAACGGAGGGTTGAATGCGAATTAGCTCGCTTGCCGCGGCCATCTGCGGATCCGCTGTCATGTACGTGCTTGCCACGCCGGCCGTAGCTGAGCCGTTCAGGGTGGGCAGACTCATTTGCGTCAGTTCACCGCGTGTGGGACTCGTCCTGGGCTCGACGCAGGAGCTTCGTTGCGTGTTCACCGCGACGCGGCCACGCCAGCAGTACATCTATGAGGGCCGGATCAGGCGCGTCGGTCTCGACCTAGGCGTTACCAGCGCAGGATCTCTGTCCTGGACCGTCCTAGCACGAAATTCGCGGGTCGGACCGGGCACCTTGCGGGGAAATTATGTCGGCGCGAGCGGCAACGTCGCGATGGGTCCCGGCCTCGGAGCAAATGTGCTCATCGGAGGCTCTCGCCGCTCAATCATGCTGCAGCCCCTGTCCATCGAGCGGTCGATCGGATTGAACCTTGCAGCGGGGATCACCAATCTGACACTCGGCCCGCGCGGGCGCCGATAGATCGCAGCCGACGAAGGAGACCTCTATGGCTATATCATGCAAATTCGAGCGAAGTTTGGTGAGCCACGAAGAGTACGGTGCGATCCGGGCTTCCCATCATCCGGATATCTACGCTCTCGATCCGCCAGGTCTGGAGAAGCTCCGTATCCGCGTGCGGCAGATGCGCGACAAGGAGCAGACTCTGGTGAGACAGAAGCAACGTGAACGGAGAGGCAAAGCCGAACCACGCGGCTCAAGCTTTCCGGCAACCACCGAACTCCCACTGCAGCGGATGCAGGTCTTCGCGGGCGCGCTTAAACGCCTGAACAAGGAGATAAGTCGCATCCGGAAACTGGAAGCGCGTTTGGCGAATATTGATGCCGCTCGTCGCGCCCTCGCGATGCGGCGCAACGCCAACTTCACATCTTACCCGGCGGCAGGCGACGCAGCGAAAAATGGGATGAATCCTCAGCCCAGCCGACGCCGCATGACTAGGATATCCGGAAAGCGAATTGGCAGTATCTCACAGGCAACGAAAGCCTCTCAGGCCAAGCGCGATTCAAGACGTTGATCCCTGCGAGCGCCTGGCTGTGCCTTGGCTTTCCAACCATGGCCATACGGAAAGGTCAGCGGCCAAGCTCTCTAGGCTTGCTTCCTTGCGCGTAGCAAGTTCCACCACCCCTTTCCCTCACGCTCGCACGACATTCCGCCCGCGTCGTGAATAGGCGGCAAGACGCTCCGGCCCGCCGATATAGTGAGCACAATAGGTTTTGGCGTTCGCAGAGCCGACGCTACACAAAATGAAGGTGAAGGCCAGAACGGGCGCCATTTTCGAAATGATCATGGTTATCCTCCCTGTTGTTCGAGCGGCTCGACGGGCCGAAAGCATAATGCGGAGCCGCTTCACTTAGCGGCAGTATCGACTCGACACGCGATGCGACCTTCCACTATGCGAGCGATACCAGCAGCTGCCGTTTCGCCAATAATAGCGATGCCAATGTTGATGTCGCCGGTGGGCACCGGCTATCGCTCCGGCCGTAGCTCCTATGGCAGCGCCGCGACGACCGCCGACGGCACCGCCAATGACGGCACCCCGAATTGCGCTCTGGCCAAAGGATTCACTCGAAGGGAGCATTCCTGCAAGTGAAAGGAGAATCACCAATAGCGAAAGCTTCCGCATCTCGCAGGCCCTTTCGTTGATCAAGCACCGGTGCAAGTGTGTGCTTTATTTGCTGATCGCAGCGCATGGCATATCACCGAGCGGTCAACGGATAAATCCGCACATTGCCATTCAAATCTGAGGGTTTTTGTGGATTACCTTCGTGGTCATTCATGCAACGGGCTCTCTCTACTCAGAGCCGAGCGACGCAGCGCTTGCTCGCAGAGTCGCCCATCCGACCTCCGCCTCGAGCGCTCCCTTCCCACACGATCTGTTCCGGCGCGAACCACCTGAACCCGCATCTGCGGCGCCAGGGAAGCACTTCTGGCAGGCTTCGGGACACCGCGAATATTCCTCCTGACACATTCAGGGTTTCATCGGATGTCAGCATTGCGCGGCCGCGACTAGCGTTCCGTGGCGCTAACTGGATTAGTCGCCGGAATGCGGGAGGATGGCGTGGCCACATACGACAGCAGCCCCCACGTTAGAACCTTTGGTTCTCGCTCCCGGTGGACATGCGCGCTCCTTGGTGTCGTGATGATCGCGGCCGGCGTCTTGGCGATGGGCGACATCGTGTTCGCGACGATCATCAGCGTCAAGCTGATCGGGCTTGCCGCAATTCTTGTCGGCGCGTTCGAGATCATCCACGCGTTTTGGACAAAGGGATGGGGCGGATTCCTTTGGCAGATCCTGCTCGGCATACTTTATCTTGCGTTCGGGTTACTGCTGCTTATGCAGCCGGCGGCCGGTGCCCTCATCCTGACCTCGCTGCTTGGGGCGGTTCTGCTGGCATCGGGGATCATCCGGTGCGTGCTCAGCTTTGCACATTGGCAACAGGGTGGCTGGCTGATGCTGGTTTCCGGCGTCATCGGGCTGGTCGCCGGCTTCCTAATCGTGTTCGGCTTCCCGGCCATCAGCGTCTGGGCGCTCGGATTCCTGCTGGGAGTCGATTTGATTTCGCACGGAGTGGCTTGGCTGCTCTACGCCCTTCAGACAGCGCGGCGAACCGCCTGACAAAGGAGACGAAAGATGATGGACACACCGAGCCGTCGGGCTTTTCTTGGCTTTGCCCAGAATGCCGTTGCTGCGGTGGCGATCGGCGCCATCGGGGTTCGTTTCATTGGGGCCGCGGAAGCGATGCCGATTGCTCACGATCTCGGCCGGCCGAGCGAGCAACCAGACCTCCCGACGCAAGCACAATGGGGACCGCCGTCTCGTCGTCGGGGATGGGGCCGGCCGCGCCGGCGCCGCTGGGTTTGCTGGTGGCATCGCGGTCGTCGCCGCTGCGGATGGCGATGGCACTAGGATCGCAACGCGCGCAATCCGCCGACAGCAGATTTGTCACGAAGCCCGCGCCAGTCCTAATCAGACGAAGGAGGCAGCTTTGCGCATCACGAATCGATGGGTCGTCGGGACCCTTCTGGCAGCTCTTCTCGTCGCGGCAATCTGGTACTACGTGGCCGTATGGCAGGCAACGCCATCCATGCCGCTTTACCGCAACGTCATCCTGGGAGGCGCTGCAATCCTGATGCTGGTGACCGGCTGCGGCCTGATCGCGCTCATGTTCTACAGCCGCCGCAAAGGCTATGACGAACCCGCACGCAGCAATCGCATGCGGCGGGAGTAGCGAGGCACCGGGGAAACACTGACCCGGCCCCACGTCCGGTGCAAGGAGCGGATGATGATCCTTGCTGGCGTCTCGATCAGGCTCTTGGGGGCAACTCTCCTGATGGTCGTCGCCGGCGGAGCGGCCCAAGCCGAATCGACTCCGGCCACGCCACCCGCGGTCGGCATCGTGGAGGCGGCCAAGCGGCCGATCACCGAGAGCAGTGAATTTCTCGGGCGGATCGAGGCGATCAATCGGGTCAACCTTGTTGCTCGCGTCATGCATTACTAGAACGGCGCCTGATCGAGGAAGGCGCCGAAATCAGCAAAGGCGATGAGCTCTATCGGCTTGAGCGTGGTCCCTTCGAAGCGGATCTCGCGTCGAAACAGGCATAGGTGGCCCAGCTTGAGGCCACACTCGAGCAGGCGGCCATCCAGGGCGCACATTTGCGTTTCCGCGCGGTGATGATGACCTCGGTTGCCTTCATCCTAGGCCACGTGCCGCTTGTAATCGCGACTGGCGGATAGCTCGCTCCCAGCCGCTGTCCGTTGAGCGATCAATAAGGCTGAATTCGAGGCCAGAGTGACCGTTAGGCCCACAAAGCAGGAGGTAACGACATGCTCTCCGAAGTCGTTGTGCGGATGCAAAAAGCCGCGTGCGCGGCGACCATTCTTTGGTCATGCGCCGCTCTCAGTCCTGGGCTGGCGCAGGAGCGCTCTGCCCTGACAGTTTTCGAGAATGTGCGCATTTTCGATGGGAAGAGTCAGGCGCTCTCCGCTCCATCGAATGTCCTCATCCGGGGCAACACCATCGAGCGTATTGCGATCGCTTCCAATCCGGTCGATCGATTCCCGGACACTCGCACTATAGCAAGCGGTGGACGCGTGCTGATGCCCGGGCTCAGCGACATGCATTGGCATGCGACGATGGTTCGTCCGACCCCTGCTCAAATGCTTTCGAGCGACTTGGGTTACACGATGCTGCTCGCGGGCGCGGAAGCCACTGCTACGCTGATGCGCGGGTTCACCACCGTAAGGGACATGGGCGGCCCTGCCTTCGCGCTGAAGCGCGCCATCGATGAGGGGATCGTGGTAGGCCCTCGCATCTATCCGTCGGGTGCCGTCATCACAGTCACGGGAGGGCATGGCGACTTCCGTGAGCTCTGGGAGCTGCCGCAAAGTCTTGGCGGAACGAGCCGCGTCGAGCAGCTCGGTGGAAGCATGATCGCCGACAGCCCCGACGAGGTTCGCAAGCGAACGCGCGAACAGCTCATGCAGGGCGCATCGCAAATCAAGCTGACCGCAGGCGGCGGCGTCGCTTCGCCTTTCAGCCCACTGGATGTGACTACCTTCAGTGAGGCTGAATTGCGGGCGGCGGTCGAAGCAGCTACCGATTGGGGAACCTATGTGGCGACCCACGCCTATACGCCAAACGCCATCCGACGCTCTGTTGCTGCAGGCGTCAAGGTGATCGAGCATGGTCATTTGATGGATGAGACGACCGCACGTCTCCTCGCGGAGGAGGAGATCTGGTTGAGCACACAGCCATTCGTAGACCTTGGCGGCGCAGCCATGCTTCCTCCCGTGCAACAAGCGCAGATGCGCCAAGTGGTTGCTGGCACCGACACCACGTACGGGTTTGTCAAAAAATACAAGATCAAGACGGCCTTCGGGACTGATATTCTCTTCTCCACGGCGTTGGCTGAGCATCAGGGTCAGGGCATCGTGGATCTCACACGTTGGTTCACCCCGGCGGAAGCATTGGCAATGGCGACTTCAGCAAACGGAGAGTTGCTTGCCCTCTCCGGTGCGCGCAATCCCTATCCCGGCAAGCTCGGAGTGGTCGAAGAAGGCGCGTTGGCGGATCTCCTGCTCGTCGACGGCAATCCCTTGGAGGACATTCGCCTCATCGCCGATCCGGAGAACAAAATCGTCGTGATCATGAAGGACGGCATCATCTACAAGGACATTCGTCCGAAATGATCCCTGGGCGGGATGCTTCGCGCGCTGCCGGTCTTGCTCGCACGCAATTCACGTCTGCGCAGGTTCATTGCCGCCGTGGGCTTCCCGATCACAAGCCAGCATCGGAGAGAGTGGCGGAATGAACATCGTCAAGAGTCTCGCGCAGATCGTCTGGCGGTACGTGGTATCTCTATCAGGCGTCGGATTGGCGTTGGGAGCATTGTTCTTCGCGGCGGCACTTACGCCGACGCTCGTCCCAAGAAGCTATTTGATCCAGGGAGTCCTTGCCGGCACCTGTTTTGCGATCGTCTACGAATGCAATATGGTGTTCTAAATTCAAAGCATCGATAAGTATTCTTTCCTCTGGGAGCAAGTTCTGCATCACATCGTCGTCAATATTTACAAGAACATCCACGTCTCCGGGATCTGGTTTTTCTGAAAGAAAATTGCCGTCAACGAACGCTATGCAGGAAAGCTTTACGCGAAGCAGCTCCTGGGCAAGCTCTTCCAAGGCATAGAAGAGCTTTTCTCTTCTCTGCCGTGCTTGGCTATGAAATCGATGAACGCAAGGGACTCGATTTCACGGAGCGTCATAAAGTGACGCCCCGGCGCCAGTAGCGGCGGGTGATCGAACTTGTGCGCTGCCATTGCAGCCGTAGCCCCCAGCGCTTCCACCATCAGTAATTGCGGTGTGGCGCTGACTCGCCTTAACAGATCGTGGCTGGGTACGGTAGGTGCAATATTCCCTGCCGAGTGCCCAGAACGCTTGCTGAACGGAATTTGTAAACCGGCTGTAAACAGGCGATGCGCCGTATGTCGACGGCGCCGAACTGACCTTGATGCAATTTAGAAAAATGGTCGGAGCGAGAGGATTTGAACCTCCGACCCCTAGTCTCCCAGACTAGTGCGCTAACCGGGCTGCGCCACGCTCCGAACGTCGTTCCATTAGCTAGGATCGCCGGTTTGCGCAAGGCGAGGTCACACCATTTTGGATTTTGGTGCCTCTGCCGAAAAGCACCGGAACTGCCCCCAAAGCCAAGGAGATCCGGCGTCAGGCGTCCTTGAGCGCCTGATCCAGCATTTCGCGGCAGGCGATGAGTTCGGCGAGCACCCGTCCGAGGCGCTCGCGGTCGATGGCACTGGGGCCGGCGGGCGCGGCGGGGGTGCCGCCCTTGCGGAAGGTGGTGAGGATTTCCTCGTCGTCGGTCTCGGAGAAGCGGAAGTCGATGCCCTCCTCCTCCTCGCCCTGGTAATCGTCGTCGTCACTATCGCGGGCGCCGCGGACGCCGGTCTCCTCCTCGGGCTCCATCAGGCTGGCGCCGACGGCGTCCTCGATAGCCCCGAACGAGACCGCGGCCGCGCTGTCGGCGAGGCCCTGCACCGATTTGACGCCGTGCTCCTTGAGGATCCGCTGCACGCCGCGGATGGTGTAGCCCTCGCCGTAGAGGAGACGGCGGATACCCTTGAGCAGATCGACGTCGTCGGGGCGGTAATAGCGGCGGCCGCCGCTGCGCTTCATCGGCTTGATCTGGGAGAAACGCGTCTCCCAGAACCGCAGCACGTGCTGCGGAATGTCGAGTTCCTGCGCTACTTCGCTGATGGTTCGGAACGCATCCGGCGCCTTGTCCAAATGCCAAATCCTTATCCGGAAGGCGGATTACGCCTCGGGTTGCGCCTTGCTGGCGTCGCCATTGGTGCGGTGCTGGGCGTTGATCCGCTGCTTCAGGATTGCGGACGGCTTGAACACCATGACCCGGCGCGGCGAGATCGGCACCTCGGTGCCGGTCTTCGGGTTGCGACCGATGCGCTGACCCTTCTTGCGGACCATGAAGGAGCCGAACGAGGACAGCTTCACCGTCTCGCCTTTCTCAAGGCAATCGGTGATCTCCTTCAGCACGAGTTCCACGAAGGCAGACGATTCCGTGCGCGACAGCCCCACCTTCTGGTAGACGGCTTCGCACAGATCGACACGCGTTACGGTTTTACTTTGATCGGTCATCGCCCTGCCCCACATCACGGCGAACAATTGTTGTCTGAAATTATGAGCTTACGATACGGCGGTCAACAGCGCTCATCAATGCAGGCGCATCGATAATCCGATCTGATTCGGGCAAAATTTTATCGACTGTGGCTTACCAGCGCACCAGCGCGGAGCCCCAGGTGAAGCCGCCGCCCATGGCTTCGAGCAGAACCAGGTCGCCGCGCTTGATGCGGCCGTCCTTGCGCGCCACCGACAGCGCCAGCGGGATCGAGGCAGCCGAGGTGTTGCCGTGAAGGTCC
The DNA here is from genome assembly GCF_023073095.1 of Bradyrhizobium sp. 44. Classification (NCBI taxonomy): domain Bacteria; kingdom Pseudomonadati; phylum Pseudomonadota; class Alphaproteobacteria; order Hyphomicrobiales; family Nitrobacteraceae; genus Bradyrhizobium; species Bradyrhizobium sp. 44. The sequence continues at coordinate 100,792 of NZ_JADPIY010000020.1, read as the reverse complement.
ACCGTCAGCACCACCTTCTCCGGCGCGATGTGGAGCTTGTGCGCGGACGCGTCGATGATTCGCTTGTTGGCCTGGTGCGGCACGAACCAGTCGATGCTGTCGGCATTGAGCCCGGTCGCCTTGAAGGCGTCGACGATCACGTCGGTGATCATGCCGACCGCGTGCTTGAAGACCTCGCGGCCCTCCATGCGCAGATGGCCGACGGTCTGGGTCGAGGACGGGCCGCCGTCGACGAACAGCTTCGCCTTGTGGCGGCCGTCGGAGCGCAAATGCGTGGTCACGATCCCCCGGTCGGTCGCGGCATTGCCCGGCTGCTCCTGCGCCTCCAGCACCACCGCGCCGGCGCCGTCGCCGAACAGCACGCAGGTGCCGCGATCGGTCCAGTCGAGGATGCGCGAGAAGGTTTCCGCGCCGATCACCAGCGCGCGCTTGAAGGCGCCCGTGCGCAGGAAATTATCGGCGGTGGCGAGCCCGAACACGAAGCCCGAGCACACCGCCTGAAGGTCGAAGGCCGCGCCATGGTTGATGCCGAGCCCATGCTGCACGGCGACCGCGCTTGCGGGGAAAGTGTTGTCAGGGGTCGAGGTCGCGAGCACGATCAGGTCGATCGACTGCGCGTCCACGCCGGCATCGGCGAGCGCCGCCTGCGCTGCCTTGAGCGCCAGATGGGAGGTGAACTCGCGCTCGGCCGCGATGTGCCGCTCGCGAATGCCGGTGCGCTGCACGATCCACTCGTCGGACGTGTCAATGCGCGCCGCCAATTGGGCGTTGGTCACCACCTGCTCCGGCAAATAAGAGCCGCAGCCCAGCACGACCGAACGAATTTGAGTCACGAAACAGCCTCCTGCGCGGCTTGCACGGAATTGAGTGCACCACCTTCGCGGTTGAGCATCTGATTGATCTTGTTGAGGAGATCGAATTTGACCATCTCATAGCCAACATCAATCGCATAGGCAAAGCCTTCGGCAGCGATTCCGCCATGGCTCTTGACCACGATCCCGTTCAACCCCAGCAACACGCCGCCGTTGGATTTGTTCGGGTCCATCTTGTTCCGCAGGGCCTGGAAGGCGTTGCGCGCAAAGAGATAGCCGAGCTTTGACAGCCAGCCCCGTTTCATCTCGTCCCGGAGCAATTCCGCCATCTGCCGTGCGGTTCCCTCCGCGGCCTTCAGCGCGATGTTGCCGCTGTAGCCTTCGGTGACGATGACGTCCGCCACTCCCTTGCCGATGCCGTCGCCCTCGACGAAGCCGAGATAGTCGAGTTCGGGGAGGTTCCTGGCGCGCAGGATTTCGCCGGCCTCGCGAATCTCCTCGTGCCCCTTGATCTCCTCGACCCCGATATTGAGCAGGCCGACCGTGGGACGCTTCTTGTTGAACAACACGCTGGCCATCGCCGCGCCCATGATGGCGAGCGACACCAGATGGTGGGTATCGCCGCCGATGCTGGCGCCGAGGTCGAGGACCACGGAATCGCCGCGCCTGGTCGGCCACATGCCGGCGATGGCCGGACGATCGACGCCCGGCAGCGTGCGCAGGTGGAAGCGCGACATCGCCATCAGCGCGCCGGTATTCCCGGCGGAGACCGCGACATCCGCCTCGCCCTTTTTCACAGCATCGATGGCAAGCCACATCGAGGAGGTCCTGCGGCCGCGCCGGAGCGCCTGGCTCGGCTTTTCCTCGCCGCTGACCGCGACATCGGTATGGATGATCTTCGAGGCGGCCTTCAGCGCGGGGTGGCGATCGAGCTCGGGCTCGATCTTGGCGCGGTCCCCGATCAGCAGGAATTCGATCTCGCGATGCCTGTGAAGCGAGATGGCGGCGCCTGGGATGACCACCGCGGCGCCGGCGTCGCCCCCCATGGCGTCAAGCGCGATGCGAACCTTGCTTGGCATAAAAGTCCTGGAAACCTGGTCTGGTGCGGTCTTGAACGAGCGGGGCCGCAAATGGGTTCGCCACGAACATGGCGGTCGGTCAAGCGCCACGCTGCACCCGGACCGGGGCGCGACAATAGCGTTTTGTTATCCCGAAACAACCTCTTGCCCCCAGCCTTTTGCATTCGGGACGATCCGGCCGCAGACGGCCGAATTCACAAGAAGTACATCAAAATCAAACAGATAATTCGACCTTTCAAACCACGATCGCAAACACCTCGCGCCCCGTAGCAAAGCGGTCCTCTGGGAAAGACGGCGCCTATTGGTCTTTCTTCTTGTCCTGGAGCGCCTTCAGCACCGCAAAGGGATGATCCTCCGGATCGGGGGCGGTGACCTCGGGCTCAAACACCACCCCCGGCTTCCGCGGATAGGGATCCACCGCCAGGAATAGGGCGTCGGTGGCGAGCCGGCCGAGGTCGATGATGCCATTGACGATCGCCTCCGGGGGGTCGGCGACCTGCTCCCGATCGTCGTGCACCTCCTCCATCAGCTCGGCCAGGCGGCGGACTTCGGCCTCGGGGGCAAATATCAGGTCCACCTCCTCGTCGATCTCGCTCTCCATCGGGTCAAGCGTGACCACACAGGTCTGGCCGATCCGGGCGCGGACGTGCCCCGTGACCTGGATCTGGTTGCCGCTTTTCGGCACGACATCGAAATCCGCCCGGACCGAAACAACCTCGCGCAAGCCTGCCGTCTCAGCCATGGCCTGCCGCTCGGCGGCCGAGGCCTCGAGCTTGCGATGCAGGCCGGTGTCCGGGATCTGTGCAACGATGACGGGCACCTGCCAGGGATCGGGCCCGGATGCGGTAATCGGTCGGCTCATGGCGTGACATCCTCAGGGAGCGCTGGGGGAAACTTGAAAGACGCGGCCAACAATGCGGCCTCGCCGGTCCGGCCGAGGTCGGCCTCGGCAGCCCTGGCATAGGCCGCGAGCCGCTGCGCCTGGTCCATGCCGGCCCCATTCAAGATATTCTTGCAGATCGCCGATGCCAGCGCCTCGCCTCCGCTTTCCATGGCCTGATCGTAGGCCTGGACCCGGCCGTAAAATGCCTCGCCGAAGGCCCGCATCCGCTTCGGCACGGTCTGGTCGCCTATCCCCATCTCGCGCAGATTGTCGTCCATATCCTCGCAGAAGCGGTCGAACAGCGCCTGCGACAGCTCGGTGGCGCCCTGAACCGTGCGCAGACGGCGCAGCAGCAGCCAGAGGTGCAGCAGCAACAGATCGAAACGCCCGTTAACGCTATCCGGCACGCCCAAGTCTCGGTAAAATATGGGTTCTCGCGCCTGCGTCACGATCATGCCATAGATGGCTTCAATGGTGCCCGGCGAGGCTAGGCGGGGTTTCCTGAAGTGATTGAACGGCCAAAGCATTGTGGTTTCCGCAAGCGGGCGCGCGCGTGTTGCATTCAGAGCCTCCGCCCGGTACTTCAGCGCCTCGCGCGACGCAAGGGGACGGAATCAGTTCCGCTATGACGATAACGAACCAGACCAGCCTGCGTGCAGACAAGCGGCGCGGCCTTCAAGCACGTTGGCGCGGCTTGCGCCTGTTCGCGGCCGCGGCCCTGGTTGGGGCTGCGCTTGCGGGCTGCACCGGCGAGCAGTTCCAGAAGGGTTACATCCTGCCGCCCAACGCGCTGGAGCAGATCCCGATTGGCGCGAGCCAGGACCAGGTGCTGATCGTGATGGGCACCCCCTCCACCGTCGCAACCCTCGACGGCGAGGTGTTCTATTACATCTCGCAGCGCTCGGAGCGCATGGTCGCCTTCATGAATCAGAGGGTGGTCGATCAGCGCGTCATCGCGGTCTATTTCGACAAGAACCGGCGCGTGCGCCGGCTTGCGAATTACGGCCTGCAGGACGGCAAGATCTTCGACTTCATCAGCCGCACCACGCCGACGTCGGGCCAGGAGATGAGCTACCTCACGCCGATCTTCAAGCTGCTCAGCTTTAACTGAGCCTTCAGCCTGCGGCTTCGTGCGGCTTGCTGTTGCGCGTCCTGTTCCATACGCTCCCTGCAAAACAAGATGCAGGGAGTGGATTCGTGCCCAAACAATTGCTGTCCCGCCGTCGCGTGCTCACCGGTGCTGCCGCCCTCTCGGCCGCAGCGATCCTGCCGCGATCGAGTCTGGCGGACTGGAAGCCCACCGAAAACGTCCGCCTCGTCGTGCCGGCTGCCGCCGGCGGCTCGACCGACGTGATGGGTCGGCTCCTTGCCGCGCATCTGCAGACGGCTTGGGGCCAATCGGCCGTGGTGGAAAACCGTTCCGGCGGCGGCGGCACGATCGGCACGGCCGAGGTGGTCCGCGCCAAGCCGGACGGCCACACCATCCTGATCGGCAATCCCGGTCCGAACGCGATCGCCTACAGCATCTTCAAGAACCTCACCTACAAGCCGGACCAGCTCCAGCCTGTCTCCAACATGATCCGGATCCCGAACATCGTCTCGGCTCATCCCAAGACCGGCATCAAGTCGATCGCCGAGCTGGTCGCCTATCTCAAGGCCAATCCGGACAAGCTCAGCTACGCCTCCTCCGGCGTCGGCCAGAGCCCTCACCTCACAGGCGCCTGGTTCCTGCAGCTCACCGGCCTGAAGATGACGCATATCCCGTTCCGCGGCGCCGGTCCCGCGCTCCAGGCGGCGCTCGCCGGCGACATCCAGATCCTGTTCGACAATCTCTATCCGAGCCTGCCGCAGGTGCAGAACGGCACCCTCACCGGCCTCTGCGTCACCACGACCGAGCGTAGCGACCTTGCGCCGAACCTGCCGACCATGCGCGAGAGCGCGCCGGAGCTTGCGGCTTTCGACGTCTCGTCGTGGTTCTCGGTGTTCCTGCCGAAGGGTGTGCAGCCCGCCGTTGTCGAAGCGCTCAACCTTCAAGTGAAGGCGATGCTCGAGCGCGACGACATCAAGAAGAACATCGTGGCCATGGGCGCCCGCGCCGACTACGGCACGCCCGACCAGTTTGCCGCCTTCGTGGACGCCGAGACGAAGAAGTTCGCCGGCATCATCCAGAAGGAAGGGCTGCAGATGGACGTGCAGTAGGCCCCGCTTGTGGCGCTGGGGATTTGAACCAGTTGAAGGCTAAGAGGACGGCCGCCGCCAGCGCGACTGCCAACATTGTGCGAGGCCCGGATTGCCGGGAGCCCCTTTGCGTCTTGCCGCAAGTTGGACAAACACTGTCGGCCGCCAACATGTCGCAGCCGCACCGGATACATCTGGTCGTCTCGAACTTCATGGCGACGCTCCCGCAAAGCGGATAACAAAAACCCGCGGTTTGCACCGCGGGTTTGTCGCAGGAAAGCTGCCTCTGGTTCAGTGCGCGAGGATCGCCAGCAGCAGCAGCGCCACGATGTTCGTGATCTTGATCATCGGGTTCACCGCGGGACCTGCCGTGTCCTTGTAGGGATCGCCGACGGTGTCACCGGTCACGGCCGCCTTGTGGGCATCACTGCCCTTGCCGCCGTAATGGCCGTCCTCGATGTACTTCTTGGCGTTGTCCCAGGCACCGCCGCCCGAGGTCATGGAGATTGCGACGAACAGGCCCGTCACAATCACGCCGAGCAGCATGGCGCCGACGGCGGAGAACGCGGCCGACTTGCCGACGGCACCGCCACCTGCGATCGCGTAGATCACGAAATAGACGAAGATCGGCGACAGCACCGGCAGCAGCGACGGAATGATCATTTCTTTGATCGCCGCCTTGGTCAGCAGGTCGACGGCCCTGCCGTAGTCCGGCTTGTCCGTGCCCTGCATGATGCCGGGCTTCTCGCGGAACTGGCGCCGCACTTCCTCGACGATCGCGCTGGCCGCACGGCCCACGGCGGTCATGCCCATCGCGCCGAACAGATACGGCAGCAGGCCGCCGAACAAGAGGCCGACGACGACGTAAGGATTGTTGAGCGAGAAGTCGGGCAGTACGCCCTGGAAGTACGGATATTTCGCGGCGTTGGCGATGAAGAATTTGAGGTCTTCATTGTAAGCCGCGAACAGCACCAGCGCGCCGAGACCGGCGGAGCCGATCGCATAGCCCTTGGTGACCGCCTTGGTGGTGTTGCCGACCGCGTCGAGCGCGTCGGTCGACTTGCGGACTTCCTTCGGAAGACCGGCCATTTCGGCTATGCCGCCGGCATTGTCGGTGACGGGGCCGAAAGCGTCGAGCGCCACGACCATGCCAGCCAGCGCCAGCATGGTGGCGGTCGCAATCGCAATGCCGAACAAGCCGGCAAGGCTGTAAGTGACGAGAATGCCGGCGATGATCACCAGCGCCGGACCAGCGGTGGATTCCATCGAGATCGCCAGGCCCTGGATCACGTTGGTGCCGTGACCGGTAACCGACGACGCCGCGATCGACTTGACCGGGCGATAATCGGTGCCGGTATAGTATTCGGTGATCACGATGATCAGCCCGGTAACGACGAGGCCGACGACGCCGCACTCGAACAGCGCCATGCCGGTATACTTCACGCCTTCCAGCGGGCCGAAACCGATCAGCCAGTAGATGACGCCGGCAACGCCCACGATCGACAGCACGCCGGTCGCGATCAGGCCCTTGTAGAGCGCACCCATGATCGACTGGCTGGCGCCGAGCTTGACGAAGAAGGTGCCGATGATCGAGGTGATGATGCAGACGCCGCCAATGGCGAGCGGCAGGGTCATCATGTTCACCAGCAGCGGCGAGGTCGCGAAGAAGATCGCGGCGAGCACCATGGTGGCGACCGCAGTCACCGCATAGGTCTCAAACAGGTCGGCCGCCATGCCGGCGCAGTCACCGACATTGTCACCGACGTTGTCGGCGATGGTCGCCGGGTTGCGCGGATCGTCCTCAGGAATGCCGGCCTCGACCTTTCCGACGAGATCGCCGCCGACGTCAGCACCCTTGGTGAAGATGCCGCCGCCGAGACGGGCGAAGATCGAGATCAGCGAGGCGCCGAAGCCGAGCGCCACCAGCGCATCGACGACGACACGGTCGTTGGCCTTCAGCCCCATGCCGTGCGTGAGATAGGCGAAATAGATGGTAACGCCGAGCAGTGCGAGACCCGCGACTAGCATGCCGGTGATGGCGCCCGCCTTGAAGGCGAGCTCGAGGCCGCCGGCAAGCGACGTCGTCGCCGCCTGCGCGGTGCGCACATTGGCGCGAACCGAGACGTTCATACCGATGAAGCCCGCCGCGCCCGACAACACCGCACCGATCAGGAAGCCGATCGCAACCAGCATGCCGAGGAAGTAGGCCAGCAGGGCGAAAATCACGACGCCGACCATGCCGATCGTCATGTACTGTCGCTTGAGATAGGCCTGCGCGCCCTCGGCCACCGCCGCCGCGATTTCCTGCATGCGCGGAGACCCCGCATCCGCGCTCAACACCGAAGACGTCGCCCAGATCGCGTAGACGACGGAAAGCACTCCGCAGAGCACAATCAACCATAATGCTGTCATGTGATTTTTTGCCTCAGATCCTTGATGAACGTACCCCCGGCGCCTTTTGTTTTTCCGTCGTGCGGTGCGGCGCCTTGATTTGAAAAGGGCCGCCCCTTGCCCGAAGGCGCGGCCCTAGTCGGTCACGACCTTGCCAAAATCAAATTGAGGGTGCAACGCCAGATAAGCCCGAAAAGCCGATCTCGGCAGGTATTTAGCCAGTCTTGGCAGCCCGGACGCCGGTTTGGAGCAATTCCTAGAAGTGGCTGTAGGACAGTCGCTTCAAGACCAGCTGCTGGCCCTGCCCGTCCAGGAAGCGCGGCCGCTCATGGCCCGCGACGATCGTGCCGATGGCCGTGACGGCAAGGCCGGCCGCCCGCCCCAAGGCAATCAGTGCGTCGCCTTGCGCCGGCGGAACGGTGCACAGCACCTCGTAATCGTCCCCCCCGGCCAGCAGCGTCTCAACGGAAACGACGTTGCCCGCGATCAGGCCGGCGGCAGCGACCGAGAGCGGCACGCTGGTCACCTCGATCGTGGCCGAGACGCCTGACGCCGCACAGAGCTTGGTCAGGTCTCCTGCAAGCCCGTCGGAGACATCCATGGCAGCCGTTGCATGGTCACGCACGCCGTGCGCGAGAGCATTGCGCGGCTGCGGCACGCGATAGCGCGAGATCAGCGTCTCGCGCGCGTGCGGATCGGAGGCCAGCGCATTCGCCACCGCGCCGCCCTTGAGCACATCGAGGCCAAGCGCGGCGTCGCCGATCGTCCCCGTCACCAGAATACGGTCGCCCGGCTGGGCGCCGGCGCGGCCGACCATCCGCCCCTGCGGCACGCGGCCAAAGGCGGTGATCGAGATCATCTGCGGCCCCGGCGTCGACACCGTATCGCCGCCGAGCAGTGGACAAGCGAAGGTTTTCGCATCCTCGCCGAGCGCGTCCGCAAACGGCCTGAGCCAGGCGTCTTCCCTGCTGCGCAGCGCCAGTGTCAGCACGAAGCCGGCCGGCACGGCGCCCTTGGCAGCGAGATCGGACAGGTTCACCCGCAGCGCCTTGCGCGCGATTGTATCGGGCGGATCGCTGGCAAGATAATGCACACCCTCCACCACCGCGTCGGTGGTGACGACGATGTCGCTGCCGAGCGCCTGCAGGATGGCGGCATCGTCGACCAGCCCCAACGCGCCGGGATCAGTCGCCAGCGGCTTGAAATAGTGCGCGATGAGGGAGTCTTCGGCGGAGGGGTTGTGCGGGCTGGTCATTAGCTCGATCCGTAATCTCCCCGCCGATTGCGAGCGAAGCGAAGCAATCCAGACTGCCTCCGGAGATACAGTCTGGACTGCTTCGTCGCTACGCTCCTCGCAATGACGATCCCATGGCTATCCCCGTCCGAACTCGTCACCGCGAAACTGGCGGCCGATCTGGTCGAGCACCGCGTTGACCATGCCGGTCTCCTCGCGGTCGACGAAGGCATTGGCGACGTCGACATATTCGGACACGACGACGCGGCCCGGCACGTCCTTGCGGTGTTCCAATTCGTAGGCCCCTGCCCGCAGCACCGCGCGCAGGATCGCTTCGATGCGCTTCAACGGCCAGCCCTTCGACAGCGCCTCGTCGATCAGCGGATCGAGCTTCTTCTGGTCGCGCACGACGCCGGAGACGACGTCGCGGAAGAACGCCGCTTCCGCCGGGAGATAAGTGTCGCCCTCGACCTCGTTGCCGAGCCAGTGGCTCTCGAACTCCGCAAAAATGTCGTTGATGCCGGCACCGCCGATATCCATCTGGTACAGCGCCTGCACGGCTGCGAGCCGCGCCGCACCGCGCCGGTTCGCCTTCTTCTCCGTGCCAGACGGCGGCTTCTTGCTGTTATCGGCCATGATTAAGCCCGCGCCAGCCGGCGCTTTATGCGCAGCATAGCAATCGCGGCCCGCGCGGCATCGCCGCCCTTGTTCAACTCGCTGGCACGCGCCCGCGCCCAGGCCTGCGCCTCGGTGTTGACGGTGAGGATGCCGTTGCCGAGCGGCAGCTTGCGCGCCACCGCCAAGTCCATCAGCGCGCGGGAGGATTCCTGTGAAACGATCTCGAAATGGATGGTGTCGCCACGGATCACGCAGCCGAGCGCGATCGCGGCGTCGTAGGGCTTGCCATTGGCGGCCGCGGCATCAACCGCGATGGCGATCGCCGCAGGAATCTCCAGTGCGCCGGGAACCGTGATGACGTCGTGGGTCAGACCGGCCGCCTTCAGCTCGGCCACCGCGCCTTCGAGCATCGCGTCCTGGAGATCATCATAGAACCGTGCCTCGACAATCAGCGCGCGTGCGCCGGAGATGTCGGTCTGGTCCTTCAGGGGTGCGCGCCGCGCGTCTGCCATCGTCAAATCCGTTCCACAGGGGTTCGCGCTATGTAGTCGCCACCAGCGGGTAAGCCAAGTTCAAAGACGCCGTCACTTCATTTCCGTCAGCCGCGCCGCGTAGCGGGCCATCAGATCGACCTCGATATTGACCTCATCTCCCGCCTTCCAGCCGCCGATCGCCGTGACCGTCAGGGTGTGCGGGATGATCAGCACGGAAAAGGTCACGTCCTTCACCGTATTAACCGTCAGCGAGACGCCGTCGAGCGTGATCGAGCCCTTGGTCGCGATGAACCGCGCCAGCTCCCGCGTCGTGGAAAGCTCGAACCGCGCCATCTCGGGCAGGTCCTCGCGGCCGACGAGGGTCGCGATGCCATCGGCATGGCCGGCGACGATATGCCCGCCAAGCTCGTCGCCGATCTTGAGCGCACGCTCGAGATTGAGCCTGGTGCCGACCCTCCAGTGCTTGGCGGTCGTCAGCGCCAGCGTCTCGGCCGCGGCATCGACGTCGAACCAGGTCCTCTGAGCAGAGTCCTTGCCGCCTTCGACACCAGAAGCAACCACCGTCAGGCAGACGCCATTGCAGGCGATCGAGGCGCCGTCCGCAATGGTGGTCTGGTCGTAGCGGCAGGCGATGCGCAGCCGGTGCAACTGGCCCCGCGCTGTCGGCGTGAAGCCGACGATCTCGCCGATATCAGTGACAATGCCGGTGAACATTACGCGCGCTCGTAGATGGTGAGAGTATCCTTGTCGAAGGTCTCGCTAGCATGAACCTTATAGGCCTGCGACTGCGTGATTTTCGACAGGGGCAATGCAGCGAGCGCATCCACCCCGTCAGCGCCCACCGCATCCGCGCCGCGGAACAGCCATATTTCGTCAACGAGGTCAGCGGCGATGAAGGACGCCGCAACGCGGCTGCCGCCCTCGACCATCAGCCGCGTGATGCCCTTCCCGGCCAATGCATGCAGCACTGCCGCAAGATCGAGTCCCGAGGCGTTGCCGGGCGGCACGCGGATCACCTGCGCGCCGGCAGCACCGAGCCGAGTGGCGGCCGCGGCCTCCGCGAGTTCAGAACCCATCACCCACAGCGGAATCTCGCGCGCGGAGCCCACGAGCTTGCTCGCGCCGGGAATGCGCAGGCTCTGATCGAGCACCACGCGCACCGGTGAGCGCGCTGCCATGCCCGGCAGGCGGCAGTCGAGCTGCGGATCGTCCGCCAGCACCGTGCCGATGCCGACCAGGACGGCGTCGCTTTGCGCGCGCAGGAGATGCACCCGGTTGCGCGCTGCCGCGCCGGTGATCGCGACCGGCTTGCCCCCAGCCGCGCCGATCTTGCCGTCAGGCGAGACCGCAAGCTTCAGGATCACATGTGGGCGCTGATCCCTGATGCGACGGAAATGCCCGGCATGATCGAAGGCGGCTTCGCGCGCGCACAGACCCACATCCACCATGATGCCGGCGGCGCGCAGGCGCGCATGACCTTTACCGGCGACTTCCGGATTGGGATCCTCGATCGCGGCCACCACACGCTTGATGCCGGCGGCGATCACGGCGTCGGCGCACGGTGGCGATTTGCCGAAATGCGAGCATGGCTCCAGCGTGACATAGAGCGTGGCGCCGCGCGCGGCCTCGCCGGCACGCCGCAGCGCTTCCGGCTCGCCATGCGGCCGCCCGCTTGGTTGGGTCCAGCCGCGGCCGACGATCACGCCGTCCTTGACGATGACGGCACCGACGGCGGGATTGGGCCAGGTACGTCCCTGCCCGCGCCTGCCGAGCGCCAGCGCAAGCTCCATGAAGCGCCGGTCGGCATCCCTGGACTCGCGCGCCTTCTGCGCGAATTGATCCTCCAGGATGCGGAAGATCATTTGCGGATCGCGGCGAGCCGCGCTTCCTCCTCACCGGAGAGCTCGCCAAGTACATCGGCGAAATCCTTGGCCTCGCGGAAATTGCGGTAGACCGAGGCAAAGCGGACATAGGCGACATCGTCGAGCGTGCGCAGATGCTCCATCACGGTCTCGCCGATCACTTCGGAGGAGATTTCAGCCTCGCCCCCGGTCTCGAGCTCGCGCACGATGGTGGAGACCATCTTCTCCACCCGCTCCGGCTCGACCTGCCGCTTGCGCAAGCTGATCGACACCGAGCGCATCAGCTTGTCGCGGTCGAACGGCACGCGGCGGCCGTTGCGCTTGATCACCGTGAGCTCGCGCAGCTGCACGCGCTCGAAGGTGGTGAAGCGGAAATTGCAGGCGACGCACACGCGTCGCCTGCGGATCACGGAAGAGTCCTCGGTCGGACGCGAGTCCTTCACCTGCGTATCGAGACTGTTGCAGTTCGGGCAGCGCATCCGTTGACCTTGACCGGTTTTCTTGGACCTTACTGATAGATCGGGAAACGGTCGGTGAGCGCCTTGACCCGTTCCTTGATCGCGGCTTCCACCAGCGGCGCCTTGCCGTCGGAGGACTGCGCGATCGCGTTGAGGACCTCGGCGATCATACCGGCGACCTGCTGGAATTCAGCGACTCCGAAGCCGCGGGTGGTTGCCGCAGGCGTGCCCAGCCGAATACCGGAGGTGACAAACGGCGACTCGGGGTCGAAAGGAATACCGTTCTTGTTGCAGGTGATGGCAGCGCGAACCAGCGCCTTCTCCGAGGCGTTGCCCTTCAGGCCCTTCGGCCGGAGGTCAACCAGCATCAGATGGTTATCGGTGCCACCGGAGACAATATCGAACCCGTGGCCCTTCATCGCCTCGGCCAGCGCCTTGGCGTTCTCGACGACGTTCTTGGCATAGACCTTGAAGTCCGGCCGCAGTGCCTCGGCAAATGCGACTGCCTTCGCCGCGATCACATGCATCAGGGGGCCGCCCTGCAGGCCCGGGAAGATCGCCGAGTTGAATTTCTTGGTCAGCGCCTCGTCATTCCACAGCATCAGGCCGCCGCGCGGACCGCGCAGCGATTTGTGGGTCGTGGTGGTGGTGATGTGAGCATGCGGTACCGGCGAGGCATGCACGCCGCCGGCGACGAGACCGGCGAAGTGCGCCATGTCGACCAGGAGATACGCGCCGACGCTGTCCGCGATCTCGCGGAAGCGCTTGAAGTCCCAGGCGCGCGAATAGGCCGAGCCGCCGGCCACGATCAGCTTCGGCTTGACCTCCTCGGCCTGCTTGGCGACGGCGTCCATGTCGATGATCTGGTCCTCGCGGCGCACGGTGTAGTGCGCGGCCTTGAACCACTTGCCGCTCATGTTGACGGGGGAGCCGTGGGTGAGATGGCCGCCGGCCGCGAGATCGAGGCCCATGAAGGTGTCGCCGGGCTGAAGCAGCGCCAGAAACACCGCCTGGTTCATCTGGCTGCCGGAGTTCGGCTGCACGTTGGCGAAGTTGGCGCCGAACAGCTTCTTGGCGCGATCGATCGCGAGGTTCTCGGCGACGTCGACCCACTCACAACCGCCGTAGTAGCGCGCGCCCGGATAGCCTTCCGCATATTTGTTGGTCATCACCGAACCCTGCGCTTCCAGCACGGCACGGCTGACGATGTTCTCGGAGGCGATCAGCTCGACCTCGTGACGCTGGCGGCCGAGCTCGCCCTTGATGGCGGCTGCGATTTCCGGGTCGGCCTGCTCGAGCGAGGCGGTGAAAAACGAATCGGGCGCGGAGGCGGTTTTGGCGAAGGTCATCTTGCGAATATCTCCACCGCCGCAGCCTTTTGGCGGGCTACGGGCGGGTCTGGTGTGGCGATCGGAAGCGGCGAGCGCGATCTACCACATCGCCCGCAACAGGCCAAGTAGTTGCGGGTCGGACCGGTGATTTATGCAAGATATGGTGGGATTGGAGGATTTGGACGACGGGGCGGTATCCGGTCGTCCGTGTCCTGAAAGGCTGCTTTGGGCTTGAAAGGCCGCGCGGGTGCGAGCCAGCCTCTACAGCCCGGTATACCCCGCCTTCACGGGATCCACGCTGCCGTCGAGCTGCCGCAGATAGGTGAGGCCGCAAACCGTCAACCTGTGGGTGTCCTTCTCGCCGGCTTCCATCAACGTGTTGAGGTAGTTAGTCACCTTTTCCCGCGCCTCCGCGCTCGCCGCAGACGTGCGGTTGGCGAGCAAATCGTAGGTATGCATGATCCGGTCGATGGCAGCTTCCATGGCACCCTCTGGTTCTTGCCGCGTTTGGGAGTTGAGATCAGGCAACTGCTTTGGCCTCGGACTGCGCCTCGAACCTGACGATGGCCTTGTTGGCCAGCCTGATCTTGTTGAATTCGCCGTGCTGGAGCAGCTTGATGAGGATCTCCAGCAGGCGTTCGTCAGTGACGAGGGTGTCCCGGATCGCGCCGGAGCGGCGAAGATAGTTCGCGGCGATGGCATAGGCCTCGCTCACGAGTTCCACGTTCATCACCCCCACGCCACGCTCGACTAGCATCGTCAGCCTCCGATCCGGAGGAGTTAAGTGCCGAACCGGGAACTCGTTCCCTGGAATCGGGGATTTTTTTCGCAACCGCGAAATGGAAAAACGCACCGGTCCGGACACAGCCGGGCCGGCGCGCTTGGGGAAGCTCAGGCACGTTGGGAGGCTTGCCGGTCTTGTTGTGGGCCGGCTTGGCCTTGTCCCGTCGAAAAGAACTCAGAGACGATACAGGATCTGGTCGGTCCAGAACCGTTCGAGGCGGTGCAGCGACTTGTTGAGGGTCGAGAACTCCTCGCCCGAGATGCCACCGACCTGCTCCACCGTCTTGACGTGCTTCTGGTAGAGCGAGTCGACGATGCGGCGGACTTCCTGGCCCTGCGGCGTCAGGCGGATGCGCACCGAGCGGCGATCGACGCGCGAGCGCTGATGATCGAGGAAGCCGAGCTCGACGAGCTTCTTCAGATTGTAGGAGACGTTGGAGCCGAGATAATAACCGCGCGTGCGCAGTTCGCCCGCGGTCAGTTCCTTGTCGCCGATGTTGTAGAGCAGCAGCGCCTGCACCGAGTTGATGTCCGCACGGCCGCGGCGATCAAACTCGTCCTTGATCACGTCGAGCAGCCGGCGATGCAGCCGCTCCACCAGGGTCAAAGCTTCCAGATAGAGCGTCTGCACCGAACCCTGCTGGCCGGAGACGCGCTCTGCGGTATCTGCCGCAGTTGCGACGGCTTTCATCATGACACTTCCCCTGTTGTCGTTTTTATCGACACTCATTCGACGAAACTTGTGTCCCGTCTGATAGGTGCAACTTAAGGGGCTCGTTTGAAGATCGGCTTAAATAAGAGAATAAAGAGATCATGAATCTAAGACAGTGAATTGCGGATTAAGCCTGTGCCACAAGCACTTTTCGCAACTCTCTGTTGACTCTCGCAAGGTCCTGTTCACCCTCCGTCCGCCCCGATTGTCGCATTCCAGAACAGCCCCGCCCCGTTTCGAAACGGCCGCGTAAGAGCTGTGGCGGAACACGCTGGTTAGCGAAAACTTACGTCGAATTTTACGCAACCAACCGTCAACCAAGCGCGACAATCTCCTGTCCCGGACCAGCACAGTGAAGCGGAGCGCAGAGCCGGGACACGAGAGTTTGCTATGGCGGCCGTTCGCGTGCGGCCATCCAGGCGAGTGCGAGATAGGCCGCCAGCATGAAGGCTTCGACCCCGACCACAATCAGGCTGCCGCCGTAGATGCCCGGGAACATCAGTTCGATCACCGCCATCGACACCACGGTCGTCAGCCACACCACGGCGCCCCAGGGCGTCGCCAGCCACAGCCCGACCGCGGCAACGAGTTCGATCACGGCGAAGTAGATGGTCGAGGCCTGCCAGGCCATCGACTGGTTCTCGAACGCCTCGTCCTCACCGCCGACGAAGCCCGTCACCTGCGCCCAATGGTAGAGGCCCTTGAGGATCGAGAGCAGCGCCATCACCCGCAGGAACAGCACGAGCCGGCGCGTCCAGACATTGTCGTCGGACTCAGCTCGCTCCGACGAGATCGCCGCCACCGACATTGCGCTGTCTCTGGCATTGTCTCGGACGGCGTCCCTGGCACTGTCGCGGGCCACATCGCGGGTGGAGATCTCGGACATGCCCCCTTCTGGCTGCTTTGCCCCGCAAAATCAATCGGCTGCCATCTTTTGCGACAGGTCAACCCGCGGTGACGGGAACCATGCGAGCTGGTATAAGAATAATTCCAGCCGGAGGAAGAGTGATGGCGATCAAATACGGGCGTCCGATCGAATTGCGCGAAGTCTCGCGCCGGGATGGCACTGGGGCCTCCCCTGCCCTCGATCTGACCGTGCGCCCGCGCCGCAACCGCAAGGCCGAATGGGCACGGCGCATGGTGCGCGAGAACGTGCTCACGACGGACGATCTGATCTGGCCGCTGTTTCTGATCGACGGCAACAACAAGCGCGAGCAGATCGCCTCGATGCCGGGCGTCGAGCGTCTCAGCGTCGACCAGGCCGTGCGCGACGCCGAACGCGCGATGAAGCTCACCATTCCCTGTCTCGCGCTGTTTCCCTACACCGACCCGTCCCTGCGCGACGAGGAGGGCTCGGAAGCCACCAACCCGAACAATCTGGTCTGCCAGGCGGTGCGCGCGATCAAGAAGGAGTTTCCGGAGATTGGCATTCTCTGCGACGTCGCGCTCGATCCCTTCACCAGTCACGGCCATGACGGCCTGATCTCCGACGGCAAGATCCTGAACGACGAGACAGTCGCCGTGCTGGTGCGTCAGGCGCTGGTGCAGGCCGAAGCCGGCTGCGACATCATCGCGCCCTCCGACATGATGGACGGCCGCGTCGCCGCGATCCGCGAGGGTCTGGATCGCACCGGCCTGCTTGACGTGCAGATCATGGCCTATGCCGCAAAATACGCCTCCGCCTTCTACGGCCCGTTCCGCGACGCGATCGGCTCGGCCAAGACGCTCACCGGAGACAAGCGCACCTATCAGATGGACAGCGCCAACACCGACGAGGCGTTGCGCGAGGTCGAGCTCGACATCGCCGAGGGCGCCGACATGGTGATGGTCAAGCCCGGCATGCCCTATCTCGACGTCGTCCGCCGCGTGAAGGACACGTTCGCAATGCCGACCTTCGCCTACCAGGTGTCCGGCGAATACGCGATGATCGCGGCCGCCGCCAACAACGGCTGGCTCGACGGCGACCGCGCCATGATGGAGAGCCTGCTCGCCTTCAAGCGCGCCGGCGCCGACGGTGTGCTGAGTTATTTCGCACCGAAGGCGGCGGAGAAGCTGCGGGCACAGGGGTAGACCCCAAGGTCGTCCCGGCGAAGGCCGGCACATGTGTCTCTTCATCGTCGTCCTGGCGAAAGCCAGGACCCATACCGCGTGATCTCTCGATTCCGATCGGTCGCAGTACCGACGATCAATCTTCGCGAAACTTCTCCTTGGGGTAATGGGTCCTGGCTTTCGCCAGGACGACACCGAGGGTGTGCCACCACCACCTCCGCCGCCCCCGAATCGCCGGAATATTTCGGCTTGTTAATCCCGGCGCCCTTGGCACGCGGACGGCCTGTTCCCATGTCCTGCCACGGGAGTCCTGCCACGGGAGTTTCCCTCGGGAGAATGGTCATGTCGTATTCGGACTCGGGCAATGCCTGGCGCAATGACGGTGGGGCGCAGCCGCACGCCTACGATCTCTATCTGCACCCGGAACTGTTCCGCGGCGTTGCGACGCGGCGGGTGTTCGCCTTCTTGATCGACATGGTCGTGATCTCGGTGCCGGTGATCCTCGGCTACCTCTTCATCGCGGTGTTCGGCGTGGTCACGCTCGGCATCGGCTGGGCGCTGTTCTGGCTGGCTTGGCCGGCCTCCGTGATCTGGGCCATCGTCTATTACGGCGCCTGCATCGGCGGTCCGTCGTCCGCGACCATCGGCATGCGCGTGATGGATCTTGAATTGCGCACCTGGTACGGCGCGCCCGGCTATTTCGTGCTCGGGGCCACCCACGCCGTGCTGTTCTGGGTGACCGTCTCGTTCCTGTCGCCTTTCGTCGTCCTGGTCGGCCTCTTCAACGGCCGCAGGCGCTTGCTGCAGGATTTCGTGTTGGGAACGATCGTGATCAACAATTCCGTTCGTGCGCCGGTGCCTCAAGGCGCCAGGACCTACTGATCAGCGACCTTTCGATCAAGGACCTACTGATCAACCAACCTGGATCAAGAACCTATCAACCTGGACCCGCTATGCTGTCCGATCTGACCTGCCGAGTAGACCGATTGACCGGGGGCTTTCGTAGCGCGATGCTGATGCACATTTTGGAGGCCCACGACGTCCCTTGACCCAGCACTCGCGCGACACCCCACAATTTTACCTCACGGCGCCCTCCCCCTGCCCCTATCTGCCGGGCCGGCACGAGCGCAAGGTGTTTACGCACCTCGTAGGTGAGCGCGCCGGTGACCTCAACGACCTCCTGACCCACGGCGGCTTCCGCCGCAGCCAGTCGATCGCCTACCGTCCCGCCTGCGACCAGTGTCGCGCCTGCGTCTCGGTCCGAGTGATCGCCAACGAGTTCCGCCCCTCCCGCAACTTCCGCAAAGTGATCGCGCGCAACGCCGACATCATCGGCGAGCAGCGCAGCGCGGTGCCGACCTCCGAGCAATATTCGGTGTTCCGCGCCTATCTCGATTCCCGTCACCGCCATGGCGGCATGGCCGACATGACCGTGCTCGACTACGCCATGATGGTCGAGGACAGCCACGTCGAGACCCGTATCATCGAGTACCGCAAGCGCGGTCCCGACAGCGGCATCACCGGCCGGGGCGAAGAGCTGATTGCGGTCGCGCTGACCGACGTGCTCAGCGACGGCCTGTCGATGGTCTATTCGTTCTTCGAGCCCGGCGAAGTCAGCCGCTCGATGGGCACCTTCATGATCCTCGACCACATCGCCCGCGCCCGCCGGCAGGGATTGCCTTACGTCTATCTCGGCTACTGGATCGAGGGCTCCAAGAAGATGGACTACAAGGCCCGCTTCCTGCCCCAGCAGCGCCTCGCGCCGTCAGGCTGGCTGCGCATTGACGCGCAAGGCGATGCGACGTCCGAGCCGCAGGATTGATCGGCATAGCCGTTCGCCTGCGGGCGACCAATATGCAAGGGCCGTAAGCAGAAGAGACTACGGAGGCATCCTTGTCCCGGACTTACGATTTAATCGCACAGGCCATTATCGAACGACTTCAGGTGCACTGCTCGTATCAGGGTCACCCGCGCGCCATTTGTCCCGCGTTGCTTGGCCATACGAACGGCGAGGAATACACACTTGCCTTCCAATTCTCTGGCGGCTCCAGCAAAGGACTTCCTCGCGCAGGCGACTGGAAGTGCCTAAAGATCGCCGAGATGAGGAAGGTCGAGCTTCGTTCAGGCAAGTGGCACGCCGGCTCGAGTCATCGCGAAAGTCAGCAATGCGTGAAAGAGGTCGACCTCGACGTCAATCCGCTCAGCCCATACAAGCCGAAACGCCGTCACGGCCCTGATTCATCACCCGAACAGCGTATCCGCGAGCAGCTTCAGGTTCAAAACCACGATGATGCCGGCAACGATCCAAGCGATCGCCGCGACCCACGCCGGGATTACGAACTTGCCCATCTTGCGGCGGTCCGAGACGAACCGCACCAGCGGGATCACGGCGAAAGGCAGCTGCATCGACAACACGACCTGGCTGAATACCAGCAGATCAGCCGTGCCGCGTTCGCCATAGATCGCGGTGACGACGATCACGGGAATGATCGCGATGCCGCGCGTCAGCAACCGGCGCGCCCAGCTCGGCAGGCGCAAATCGAGAAAGCCTTCCATCACGATCTGGCCGGCAAGCGTCGCCGTCACCGTTGAATTCAGGCCCGAGGCAAGCAGCGCCACTGCGAACAGTGTCGAGGCGATGCCGAGCCCGAGCAGCGGAGACAGCAGCTCGAAGGCCTGGCCGATCTCGGCAACGTCAGAATGGCCGCTCTTGTGGAAGGTTGCGGCAGCCACGACCAGGATCGCGGCGTTGATGAACAGCGCCAGCATCAGGGCGATGGTCGAATCCGTCGTCGCCCATTTGATCGCCTCGCGCCGGCCTTCGTCGTTGCGCTCATAGGCGCGCGTCTGCACGATCGAGGAGTGCAGATAGAGATTATGCGGCATGACGGTCGCACCGATGATGCCGATCGCGATGTAGAGCATCTCGGGGTTGGTGAAGATCTCGGTCTTCGGCACAAATCCCCTCAGCATCTCGGCCACCGGCGGTGCTGCCGCGGCAAGCTGGACGGTGAAACAGACTGCGATCACGACGAGCAGCGCGATGACGAAGGCTTCGAGGAAACGGAAGCCACGATTCATCAAGATGAGCAGCAAAAAGGCATCCAGCGCGGCGATCAGCGCGCCGCCAATCAGGGGAATGCCGAACAGCAGCTTGAGCGCGATCGCGGTGCCGATGACCTCGGCGAGATCGCAGGCGATGATCGCCGCCTCGCAGGCAAGCCAGAGCAGAAAGTTCACGGCCGGCGAATAGGTCCCGCGGCAGGCCTGCGCGAGGTCGCGGTCGGTGACGATGCCGAGCCGTGCCGCCAGTGATTGCAGCAGGATCGCCATCAAATTCGAGAGCAGGATGACCGAAAGCAGCGTGTAGCCGAACTTGGACCCGCCGGCGAGGTCGGTCGCCCAATTGCCGGGGTCCATGTAGCCGACCGAGACCAGATAGCCCGGGCCGACGAAGGCGAGCAGGCGCCGCCACCACACCCCCGCGATGGGGAGGGCGACCGAGGCATTCACCTCGGCAAGGCTCTTGGTCATCGGCGCGTCATTGCGCCAGCCGGCGGCATCTCGGGTCAGATCGGGAGAGCGAGCATCCATGGAGCGAGAATACCGAAGTCGAGCCTTATTGCAACTCATTTGCAACTGCATCTAGCCGCATCGGTCTCTGGGCGGTCGCTATTTCGTCGCCCCAGTCGGGAAGCGGGTGGGTTTGGACGTCCTCCGAGGCGGATAGTGGCGCCTCGACTTTGCAGGAAATGAGCCATGTCAAATCCCCCGCGCCTCCCCGAGACATTCAACCGCCTCGCCTGGTCGAACCTGGCGGCACAGTCGGCCGAACAGATCGCGCTGGCTGCGGCCCCCATCGTCGCGGTGCTGACGCTCGGCGTCGCCGAGGGCCAGACGGGGCTGCTCCAGACCGCGCTGACGCTGCCCTTCGTCCTCTTCGCGATACCGGCCGGCCTGCTGGCCGACCGCATCTCCCGCCGTTCGCTGATGGCGGGCGCCGAGGCGCTGCGGGCCGCGGCCCTTGCAGCGATCGTGCTGCTGCTCGCGCTCGGCGCGCTCAATCTGCCGCTGCTGGCGCTGCTCGGCTTTGCCGCCGTGTGCGGCACCGTCGTCTACAGCGTGGCCGCGCCGGCGCTGGTGCCCTCCCTGGTGAGTTCGGACCTGTTGCCGGCAGCCAATGCGCGGATCGAGCTCGCACGCACCATCGCCTTCGCCAGCGGCCCTGCGCTCGGCGGCGTGCTGGTCGGGTGGTGGGGCGCGAGCCCAGCCTTCGGCTTCGCGGCCGCGCTGTCCGCGATCGCCGTCGTGCTGCTCTCCGGCATCTACGAGCCCGACCGCACGCCGGCCCCACGGCGGCATCCGTTCCAGGACATCCGCGAGGGCGCGGCCTTCGTGTTTCATCATCCGCTGCTCCGGCCGGTGTTCATCACCCAGTTCATCTTCAACACCGGATGGTTTCTGCAGATCGCGGTGTTCGTGCCCTACGCCGTACGTCACCTCGGCCTGACCGCTGCTGGCATCGGCACCGTGCTGACGATGTACGGTGTCGGCATGGTGATCGGCGCGCTGTTGGCCACGCGTGTGATGAAGCGCATCGCGTTCGGCACGGTCGTCGGCCTCGGCCCCGTCACCGGCTTCGTCGCGGCGGTGGTGATGGCGCTGACGGTGCTGGTCCCCTCGCCCTGGCTTGCGGCCTTGAGCTTCTTCCTGCTCGGCGTCGGGCCGATCCTGTGGGTGATCTCGACCACGACGTTGCGTCAATCGGTAACGCCGCCGCGCCTGCTCGGCCGCGTCTCCGCCATCAACATCATGAGCTACGGCGCCCGCCCGGTCGGCTCGGCGCTGGGTGCGGTCGTCGGCGGCCTCTGGAGCGCGGAAGCGTGCCTCTATCTCGCCGCCGCCGTATTCGGCGTGCAGGCGCTGGTGATCTGGCTCTCGCCCGCCGTGGCGCTGGACCGGCAGCCGGACATGGTGGGCGATGAGGTGGCGGCGCGGTGTTAGCTGCACCGTCATTGCGAGCGAAGCGAAGCAATCCAGAATCCGTCCGCGGAGACAGTCTGGATTGCTTCGTTGCAAGAGCTCCTCGCAATGACGGAGTATGTTGAAGCAGCCAGCCTAGCCCGCCAGATACCGCTCGTAGCTCCCCGTCACCGGCTCGCTCGCGTCCACCTCCGGATCGAGCGTGTAGAGATCCTGCGCGCGGCCAATGCCACGCAGCGCATAGCGGCCGGTGGAGACGAGGTAGCGGCGGCCGGTGGCGTCGAGGCCCTTGTAGAATTCCGCCGAGGCCAGCAGCTCGCGATCGACCGAACGGCTCATCGAGGCGATGCGACTGACCTCGTTCACGGTCGGACCGACCACGGTGAAGTCGAGCCGGTCCTCGCTGCCGATATTGCCGTAGAAGACCTCGCCGACATGCAGGCCGATATAGGCGGACGTGGTGGGACGGCCCTCGGCGCCCCGCCTCAGGTTCAGCGCCGCGACGTTCTTGCGGAACAAATGCTCGGCGCGAAGTGCGGCGCGCCGGGCATGCGCCATGTCTTCACCGGTGAACATCGCGAGCACACCGTCGCCGATCAGCTTCAAGACGTCGCCACCGGCGTCGTGGATCGCATCGATCACGGCCTGCGCATAGTCGTTGAGGAACGGGATGATCTCGTCGGGGCCGATGCTCTCGCTGATTCCGGTCGAGCCGCGCAGATCCGAATACCACAGCACGGCGTTGATGCGCTCGGTGACGCCGCGCGAGATACGTCCGCTCAAGACCTGCTCTGACGCATCGCGTCCGAGATAGACGCGGCCGAGCGTGCGCGCGATGTCGACCTGCTGCGCCGACTTGATCGCGAGCCCCAGCACCGGCACGAGATCGCGCAGCGCCGCGAGCTCGCCTTCGGCGAAGCCGCTGTCGCGTCGCGTTGTCCAGGAGGAGTAGAGGCAGTCCATCTGCCCGAGCGCTCCAGTCTCCCCGAAGCGGTGCACAAAGGCCAGGAAATGGCGGTGACCCGTTTCAGCGAGCTCGCCGATTTGCGAGAAATCGAGCGTGGGCGCGTCGGCGAGATCGATCACCATCTCGTCGTGACCATGCTCGAGCAAATGATAGAACACCGACCGGCGCCAATTGTTGGCCGCGTCGCCCTCGGCCGTCGAGCCGTATTCGACGACGTCGCTCTCGTTGGTCGGCGTATCGCTCCAGCGGAAGGCGCGCCCCTCGTAGATCGGGTGCAGCGTATCGATCACGACAAGCCCACGCGAGAGTTCCAGCCCCTCGGCGCGGCAGCGCTCGCAGAAGCCGCGCAGCAGTTCGGGTTCGGGCAGGCCGGTGAGCCCCTGGCCGGCCAACCAGTTCATCAGCGCAACGCGCGAGGTCAATTGCATGCGCCATTATGCCGTGCATTCGTGACGAGCGAAAGGCGGCGCGCGGACCTTGCGTCGCCAAGGCTCCCGCTCACGGCCAGGCTCCCGCCCGCGGCAGGTCGCATATGTCGCGGACGCTGTTGACGCGCTGCCGCCTCGGGCCGCAAATGCGAATGATGACGCCGCCGATCAGAAATACGGGGATATGAGCCAGCGCCAGCTTCCGATCATTCTGGCGCTCGGTACCACGCAGACCCTGGCCTGGGCCTCGAGCTACTATCTGCCGGCGCTGCTGGCCGATCCCATGGCGCGCGATCTCGGCATCTCCTCCAACTGGGTGTTTGGCGCGTTCTCGGCCTCGCTGGTGATCTCGGCGCTGCTCGGGCCGCGCATCGGGCGACAGATCGATCTGGTCGGCGGCCGGCAGGTCCTCTCGGTGTCGAACCTGACGATCGCCGCCGGCCTCGTTCTGCTCGGCCTCTCGCAATCGGTGGCGGTGATGGCAATCGCCTGGCTCGTGCTCGGCGTCGGCATGGCGATGGGGCTTTACGACGCCGCCTTCGCCGCGCTCGGCCGCATCTACGGCACCGAGGCCCGCAAGCCGATCACCGGCATCACGCTGATGGCGGGCTTTGCATCAACCGTCGGCTGGCCGCTCACCGCCTGGGGCCTCGCCCATATCGGCTGGCGCGACACCTGCTTTGCCTGGGCCGCTGCCAATATCCTGATCGGCCTGCCGCTCAACTTCTTCTTGCTGCCGACGATCAAGGGCGCCAGGCAGGCTGCGGCGACAGCGGTGAAGCCGCATCTGCCGGTCGACCGCACCATGGTGCTGCTCGCCTTCATCTTTGCGGCAGTCTGGACCGTCACCGGCGCGATGGCCGCGCATTTCCCGCGCATCCTGGAGACCACAGGCGCGACGCCGGTCGAGGCGATCGCGGCCGGTGCGCTGATCGGCCCCGCACAAGTCGCCGCGCGGGTTCTGGAGGCAGGCTTCCTCAGCCGCTTTCATCCGCTGTGGTCGACGCGGCTCGCCTGCCTCACCCACCCGATCGGCGCCGTGGTCGTTGCGATCTTCGGCGGCGCCGCGGCCAGTGCGTTTGCGCTGTTCCACGGCTCCGGCAACGGCATCCTGACCATCGCGCGCGGCACGCTGCCGCTGTCGATCTTCGGCCCCAAGGATTTCGGCTATCGCCTCGGCATCATCGGCGCGCCGGCACGGATGGCGCAAGCCGTGGCGCCGCTGGCCTTTGGCCTGCTCATCGACGTCATGGGCGCCAAGGTGCTGATCGTCTCATCCGCGCTCAGCCTCTCGGCGCTGGCCGCGCTGTTCATGATCCGCGCGCAACCACGGCCGGATTGACCGGGCCGGAGCTTTCGCGCACAAGCGAAGCATGACCGAAGACACGCGCCCGCCCCGCACATTCAAAGGCCTCCTGCGCTGGGCGACCACGCCGCCACAGGCCTGGGGTGTCTATCTCCTCGCCATCATCCTGGTCTGGCTGATCTCCTTCTACGCCGGCTCGCTGAAGCCGAAGAAGGCGCCGGAAGCGAGCCCGCCCGCCGTGACCGCACCGCGCAACTAGGCCGGCTTCGTTTCGCCGGTCGCGATCCAGATGCCGGCGAACACGGCGACCAGCCCGATCAGAAGGTTGGGCGTGATCGGCTCGCCGATCAGCAGCGCGGCCAGCAAGGTGGCGGCGATCGGGTTGACCGTCATCGTATTGGCGACCCGGGTCGGCGTTGCCCGCGCCAGCGCCATGACCCAGAGGATGAAGGCGAGCGCACCGCCGCCGATGCCGAGATAGACGCCGGCAATCCACTGCCCCATCGTGAAATGATCAAGCGCTGCAAAGCTGCCCTTCACGAAACCCGCGAGCACCAGCACGGCGGCGCCCGCACCCATGCCGACCGTGAGAAAACCGAGCGGGCTGGAGCGCTGCATCAGCGGCCGCGACAGCACGTTGTAGAACGCCATGCAGAACACGGCACCGCTCATGATCAGCTCGCCGCGCCAGGCGCCCGGCGGGCTTTGCGCCAGGCCCGCCGCCAGCGCCGCCGCCACGCCGAGCACGGCGATGCCGACACCAATGATCTTGCGCGCCGTCAGCCGCTCGACGCCGAGCATGGCGCCGACCACCATGGTGTGGAGCGGCAGCGTCGCAAGCGCGAGACTGGCGCGCGCGGCGGTCGTGTAGGAGACCGCGATGTTGTAGAGGATGAAGAAAAGGCCGAAAAAGCAGATGCCGAGCAGCGCCACGGCCGGCCAATCGGACCGCTGCGGCCAGCGCACGCCGAACAGAACCGCGCACGGCAGGAGGCAGAGAAAGCCGATCCCCCAGCGCAGGATCGCGAGCAGGATCGGATCGGCGCCGCCGACCAGATAGCGGGTGATCGCCGCGGCAGTGCCGCCAAGGCTGCTCGACGCCAGCGCGATCGCAACCGCGGCCCACTCACCCACAATCGTCTCCCGTTGCGGAGCTTGTTGAGGGCGCTAGCACGCCCCTGCTGCCACCGTAGTGGCAACAGGGGCGTCGCGGGAAGCTAGTCGTAAAACTCAGGCGCCATCTTCTGGCTGTCGCGCTGGACCTTGTCGTGGTTGATCCAGAGCTGCGCCTTCTCCTTACTGAGCGTGTCGGCGATCTTCTGCATCGAGGCCGCGCTCTGGTCCTTGTTGGCGTTCATGCTGGGCACGCGGCGGTTGTCCCAATTGTCCTTGAAATGCACGGCGTCGCCCGACAGTACGACGGCGCCGGTCTTCGGCAGCTTCACCACCAGCGATTGATGTCCCGGCGTATGGCCGGGCGTCGACAGGATGGTCACGCTGCCGTCGCCGAACACATCCTTGTCGCCCGCAAGCAGCTCGACCGGGTGCGAGGGCTTGAATCGCGGCTCGTTGTTGGCGCCGGGCCAGTCATACTCGGCCTTCTGCACGTAGAGCGTGGCCTGCGGGAATAGCTCGACATTGCCGGTGTGGTCGGGATGCGTGTGCGAGACGGCCATCATCTTGACGTCACCGGGCTTGAGGCCGAGCTGTTCGAGCTGGGCGGCAAGCGTCTTCGGCCGGCGCCAGGTCACGGCCTTGGGATCGGCGGGCGTAAGGCCGTTCGGCATCGCGGCAACTGCGTCGGCGATGCCGGTGTCCCACAGGAACCAGCCCTTGGCGTGCTTGATGAGATAGCAGCTGTCGACGAAGTCCATCGTCTTGCCTTCGTTGAGGCCGGGCGTCCAGCGCGAGATGTCGCCGGCGGTGCCCTCGCCGCAATTGAGGACGTAGAGCTTTTCGACACCGGTCTTTTCCGATTGCGCCAGCGCCGCATGGCCGCACAGAGCAAGCGCAGCGACGGCGAGAGCGAGCGTGATCCTTGACGTCATTCGTTCCTCCCTTGCAGCCATTGTCGGCTGTGACCGAGGGTCAACCCCGGCCAATTCGCAGAATTCCCGCAGACCACTTTAATGCGGGCAAGTCTCGACCTCGACGGTGACGTGGCTCAGCCCCTTCAACCCGGCGAGCCGCTTTTTGTAGACCGCCGGCTGCTTCGGCTTGTCCGACACCACCGAGACCAGCACGGCGCAATGGCCGGGGCCGACCTGCCACAGATGCAGATCGGTGACGCGGTCATCGCCGATCTCCATGCGCGCCCGGATCACGCGCTCCAGCTTCTCGTCGGCGCGGACGTCGAGCAGCACCGCGCCTGATGTCTTTATCAGGCCGAACGCCCAGCTTGCGATCACGGCACTGCCGATCAGGCCGACCGCCGGATCGGCCCAGGCCCATCCCGAATACATGGCGACCACGAGCGCGGCGATCGCCAGCACCGAGGTCGCCGCGTCCGCCATGACGTGGACATAGGCCGCGCGGAGATTGTTGTCGTGATGATGGTGGTGGTGATCATGGTCATGATCGTCGTGATCATCATGCGCATGGCCGTGATGGTGATGACCATGGTTATCGCGGAGCAGCCAGGCACTGGCGAGATTGACGCACAGGCCGAGAGCAGCGACTACGATGGCCTCGCCATAGACGATCGGCACCGGATTGATCAGCCGCAGCACGCTCTCATAGGCGATCTCGACCGCGATCAGGCCGAGGATGATCGCGCTGGCGAAGGCGGCAAGATCGCCGAACTTGCCGGTCCCGAAGCTGAAATGCGAGCTCCCCAGATGTCGTCGCGCAAAGCGATACGCGAACGCGGCAATCCCCAGCGCCGCCGCATGCGTTCCCATGTGCCAGCCGTCGGCGAGCAGCGCCATCGAGCCGAACAGCGTGCCCGCGACGATCTCGCCGACCATCATGACCAGCGTCAGGATGACGACGAGCCAGGTGCGCCGCTCGTTCTCGTCGTGCTTGTCGCCCAGAAAGGCGTGGTCATGGGTCCATTGTTCGATGGAATGGGAATGCATCGCGAACTCTCCGAAAGGCCCGGGCCGTTAACCCCTAATATAGACCTGCGAGTCTTCTGGGCAAAATCCCCGGAATGAGCCGATTGACAGGTAGGTGCCGTTTCGGTGTAATGAAGGTCATGGGGATTTGAGCGATCTCCCCACGAGGCGACATGCCCAAGTATCGCGTCCCGTTGTTTTTCACGAGGGCGCATCATGTCTTCCTACACGACGATATCATCTGACAAACTGGCACGGTTGATCGGCACGGCAAACGCCCCTGCCCTGATCGACGTGCGCACCGACGAGGATTTTGCCGCCGACCGGCGGCTGATCCCAGGTTCGATCAAGCTCAGCCACGACAATGTTCCGGAATGGGGTGCCGAATTCGCCGGCCGCACCGCCATCGTCTCCTGCCTGCGCGGCGCAAAGCTGGCGCAGGGCACGGCGGCCTGGCTCAGGCAGCTTGGGGTCCAGGCCGAGACGCTGGAAGGCGGATTCGAGGGCTGGAAGGACGCAAAGCTGCCGCTGCTCGATACCCGCAAGCTGCCGCCGCGCGACGCCAAGGGACGCACCGTCTGGGTGACGCGGGCGCGGCCCAAGGTCGACCGCATTGCCTGCCCCTGGCTGATCCGCCGCTTCGTCGATCCCAATGCGGTGTTCCTGTTCGTGGCGCCTTCGGAAGTGGTGGCGGTCGGGCAACGCTTCAACGCAGCCCCCTTCGACATCGAGAACGTGTTCTGGAGCCACCGTGGTGAGCTCTGCACCTTCGACGTGATGATCGAGGAGTTCGGGATTGCCGCGCCAGCGCTGCTCCGGCTCGCAACGCTGGTGCGCGGCGCCGACACCGGGCGGCCCGACCTCGCGCCGGAGGCGCCCGGCCTGCTCGCAGCTTCGCTCGGGCTGTCGCGGATGTATGATGACGACCTCGAACAGCTCGAGGCCGGCATGCTGCTCTACGACGCCTTCTATCGCTGGTGCCGTGACGCCACGTCCGAGACCCACAACTGGCCGACCAACAAGGCGAAGGCTTGATGGATACCCGTACGATCGAAGCAGGAGCTGATGCCGGTCACGGCGTCAGCTTCAGCGAAGCCTTTCGCGTCTGGCTCCGCGTCGCCTGCCTGAGTTTTGGC
Organism: Bradyrhizobium sp. 44; assembly: GCF_023073095.1. NCBI lineage: Bacteria > Pseudomonadati > Pseudomonadota > Alphaproteobacteria > Hyphomicrobiales > Nitrobacteraceae > Bradyrhizobium > Bradyrhizobium sp. 44. The sequence continues at coordinate 72,032 of NZ_JADPIY010000020.1, read as the reverse complement.
GGGCCCGCGGGCCAGATCGCGGTCATGCACCGCATCCTGGTCGAGGAGAAGAACTGGATCTCGGAAGCCCGTTTCCTCCACGCGCTCAATTACTGCATGCTGCTGCCGGGCCCGGAGGCGCAGCAGCTCGCGACTTATGTCGGCTGGCTGATGCATCGCACCGCCGGCGGGCTGATGGCGGGCGGGCTGTTCATTCTGCCCGGCATCATTGCCATCATGGGCCTGAGTTACGTCTACGCCGCCTACGGCAATGTCAGCTTCGTCGAGGCTCTGTTCTTCGGCTTGAAGGCCGCCGTGCTCGCCATCGTCGTCGAGGCCGTGGTGCGCGTCGGCAAGCGCGCATTGAAGAACCGCATCATGATCGCGCTTGCCGCGATCGCCTTCGTCGCGATTTTCTTCTTCGCGATCCCCTTCCCGGTCATCATCATCGCCGCCGGAATCATCGGATATATCGGCGCCAAACAGGGCCGTCCGGAATTCGCGCCGGCCGGTCACGGCCCTGCCGGCAGCAGCGCCGTGATCGACAGCATGCTCGGCGACGCCGTGCCCGAGCATGTCCGCCCCAACACCGTCCGCACGATTCGCGTGGGCGTGTTGTGGCTTGCGCTGTGGCTGGTGCCGGTGATCGCGCTGTTGCTCGCTGTTGGACAAGACAATGTCTTCAGTCACATCGCGCTGTTCTTCTCGAAAATGGCGATGGTCACCTTCGGCGGCGCCTATGCGGTGCTGGCCTATGTCGCCCAGCAGGCGGTCGAGCACTATCACTGGCTCAAGCCGCACGAGATGCTCGACGGTCTCGGTATGGCCGAGACCACGCCCGGCCCTTTGATCATGGTGCTCCAGTTCGTGGGCTTCATGGCCGCCTACCGCGACGCCAGCGGGCTGTCGCCGATGCTCGCGGCCACGCTCGGCGGGCTGCTCGCGACCTGGGTCACCTTCACGCCCTGCTTCCTCTGGATTTTCGTCGGTGCCCCCTACGTCGAACGGCTGCGCGGCAACAAGGGTCTCGGCGGTGCGCTCAGTGCGATCACGGCTGCCGTCGTCGGCGTGATCCTCAACCTCTCGATCTGGTTCGCGCTGCACACGCTGTTCCGCGACACCGTGCCGGTGCACGCGTTTCCGCTGAACTTCGACATGCCGGTCCTGACGAGCGTCGATATCCCCGCGCTCATGCTGTCGATCGCGGCAGCAACCGCGATCTTCCGGTTCAAGCTCGGCATGCTCACGGTGCTCGCGGGCAGTTGCGCGGCGGGCGTGGCGCTAAGGTTGGCGGGGGTGATTTAGAACATGGACTAATTGGTTCGTCACGTCCGGTTTGCCAATGGAAGGCGTCACTAAGCCGTCAGGGTTGCATGGCGAACCTCAGACATCCTCGCCCGAGCCAGTGGGCCAGTTGGTCATCTCAGCTAGCTATGGGGTCCCGGTTCGCCCGCTTGAGGTCATCCACGGAAACGCAGCGCCGGATCTGCCGCATACATTCACCCTTTTTGCTTCTCTTTTGCGCTTCTTCCATCGGAGCTTTCAGAACGTTCTTCGAAGCGATCAGCGCCCTTAGCTAAATCGTGTCCCGTCTTGCTCTCGTTTTTCGCTTCTTCCTTAGCAGTCGCCTCGCGCAAGCCTTCAGCGGCCCGTTCCCCAGCTTTTGATGATTTTCGTTTGTCATCCATGTGAAGCACCTTCCCTGATAAACAACACGCTTCTCCAGGAATACTCCGTGTCTATCCCAGCTAAGCCGTAACAAACTTCAATCAGATCGCTTCGAGATTGTTCCAGTTCGGTTGAAGCTAGTGCGTCAACTGGCGTAAGCCGACGTCAGACGAGCCGCGCGATCCATGCCGAGTGGATCAGGAGCTTCTTTTCGCTTTCGGTCATAACTTTGTCCTATCAGGTGCCGGGTCGCCGAAGTTGCGCTGAAAAGCCTACGCCACACCGCCTCTCAAGCCCTCGCAAAACATTCTGCTTTACCGAAATTCGGATTCGACGTACCAACGACACACCCCGGCCCGAGACAAGGGGCGGATCGCGATCGTCACGACCGCGGGCTGGGCAGCGATGGACGCGACGGCGTCGGGCATGACAGGCATTGCCCGTGTGCATTTCTATCGCCCACGGATCTGCGGGTGCCAGCCGGCGCCCGGCCTTCGCTGCGCCCTTGTCTCTACGAGGACCATGCGACGAATCAAAACTCGGGCCGAACGCGCCGCGAGATCGCGAACTCTCGTCCGTTGTTTGAACCGTGCATCGGCGCGACGACTAATCCTGCCCACTCTCGATGTCCTCGCCCGGCTTGACCGGGCGACCCAGTACTCCGAGACGATCGTGACTGAGAAGAGAAGCCGCGGCTTACTGGATGCCCCGGTCGAGCCGGGGCATGACAGCCGTTTCCTAGCGCTATCGCATCAGTTCCAAGGTGGAAAGATTGGAACGGGGAGAATTCGCCCCGGTTAGCTCTCACTGCCGAACACTCCGCTTTTTGGATGAGCCATGACCGATCTATCCATTGATGCGCGACTGCTTGCCCCTGACAATGACCGGCACGGCGCCAATCTCACGGTCGTCGCTGTCGCGGCGGCAATTCTTCTGGCGGGCGCAGCGGCCTTGTCGGGCACGATCTCCTGGCAGCAGGGATTGTTGTTTCTTCTCGGAGGTGCACTTGGCCTGACGCTTTACCATGCGCTGTTCGGGTTCACCTCGGCCTGGCGCGTCTTCATTGTCGCGCGACGAGGCGCCGGCCTCCGTGCGCAAATGGTCATGCTGGCGCTGGCAACCGCCCTCTTCTTTCCGGCCTTGGCGCAAGGCACGCTGTTCGGCGTTGCCGTGCATGGCGAGCTCGGCGCGGTGGGCGTGGGCATGCTGACCGGGGCGTTTCTGTTCGGCCTTGGAATGCAGCTTGGCGGCGGCTGCGCGTCGGGAACGCTTTATACCGCCGGCGGCGGCAACACCCGCATGCTGGTGACACTGGCGGCCTTCATCGCCGGATCGACGCTCGGTGCATTGCACCTGCCGTGGTGGAGCGCGCTGCCGAACATCGGCGCGGTCTCGTTGATCGAACGGCTCGGCTGGCTGCCGGCGCTCGTGCTCTGCTGGGCCGTCATGGCTGCGATCTACCTCATCACCGTCAGGGCCGAGATCGGCCGGCACGGCCAACTTGAGCCGGGAGCGCGCACGAAGCTGCGCGGCGCGCGCCGCTTCATGCAGGGGCCGTGGCCGCTCCTGTGGGGCGCGGTCCTGCTCGCGATCGGAAATTTCGCCACGCTGTATCTCGCGGGACGTCCCTGGGGCATCACCTCCGCTTTCGCGCTCTGGGGATCGAAGATCCTGATGAGCCTCGGCGTCGACGTCGCGTCTTGGCCCTATTGGCAGGGTGCTCGCGCCGCCTCGCTGCACCAAAGCATCTTCGCCGACATCACCTCCGTCATGGATTTCGGCATCATCCTGGGAGCCTTGCTGGCCGCAGGCCTCGCCGGCAAATTCCATCCGACATGGCGCATCTCCGCATCCTCGCTGGTCGCGGCCATCATCGGCGGCCTGCTTCTCGGCTATGGCGCCCGGCTCGCCTATGGCTGCAATATCGGCGCTTATTTCAGCGGGATCGCATCGGGCAGCCTGCATGGCTGGTGCTGGCTGGTCGCGGCTTTCGTTGGCAACATTCTGGGAACACAGCTCCGACCGCTGTTCGGCCTGGCCGTCGAGCGGTAGGTCTTCGTCCGCACGCCGGCGCTCGATGCTGCCCTCTAACGCATCATCAACCGCGCGATCGCCTCGCCGATCACCACCGTCGTAAAGTGGGTGTTGGCACGGCAATCCGACGGCATGATCGAGGCGTCGGCGACGCGCAGGCCCGCGATACCCTTCACTATGCCGTCAGGGTTGACCACACCGTCGGCGTCGTTGACACCAGTCATCCGGCAACTGCCGGCGGCGTGCTGGATATCGCCGGTCTCACGGCGCAGCAGCGCGTCGAGCTCGTGATCGGGCAAGGCCGCAGCCTGCGGCAGCGTCAGATCCGTATCGGCGAGCCGGATCCAGTCCGTGATGCCCGATAGCGCCGGCTGGGCGGTGATCACGGCCAGCCGCCTCACCGCATCCATCATGCGTAGCATGTCGCGGGGATCGGCCAGCATGTTCTCCTCGACAACAGGATCGATCGCGGGGTCGGTCGAGGCCAGCTTGAGCGTGCCACGCGAATACGCGTTGAACAGCCCGGCGCCGATCGCGCCCGGCACGCCGATGCCGCGGTGGTTGAAGGCGATCAGGATCATGTCGCGCTTGCCGCCGTCGGCGAGGCCTGACGAATAGGTCACGCAGCAATTGGTGTGGCGGGTGTCGGGATCTGTGGGCCGCAGATTTTCCTGGAGCTGGATCGTGGCGCGAAACAGCGGGTGGTCGAAGAAGTGCTCGCCGACCGGCAGGTCGCGCTCGACCGCGATCCCCATCGCCTTCAGCTCATCCGCAGGTCCAATGCCCGAGCGCAGCAGGATTGCCGGACTGTGGATGGCGCCGGCACACAGCACGATCTGGCGCGCGCTGATCTCGCTGGTGCCCTGCCCCTCGATGTGAACGCGAAGGCCGGTCGCCCGTCCATTACTGATCAGCACGCGGTCGACCAGCGCATGCCCGCGAATTTCCAGATTGGCGCGGCCCCGCGCGGGCTCCAGATAACCCTCGTTGGTGGTGATGCGGCGGCTGTTGCGGCTGTTGATGGGATAGCAGGCGACCCCCTCGCCGTCCGGGCCGTTGACGTCGGCGCACCAGGGATAGCCGCTCGCCAGCGCCGCATCGCGCAAGCCGCGATCGATCGGTCCCCATTTGTCCGGCGGCGCGCGATAGACCGGCAGCGGTCCGCCGCGTCCGTGGCAGGCCTCGTCGCCGAATTCCAGATCGTCCTCGATCACAGAGAACAGCGGCATCACGTCCTTGGCCGACCAGCCGGTGCAGCCATTGGCGGCCCATTCGTCGAACGCGTCCGCAACGCCCCGGATCGCGATCTGACCGTTCATCATCGAGGAGCCGCCGAGCCCCTTGCCGCGCCAGTAGAAGCGCGGCTCCTGGCCGGCCACACGGCGCGTCAGAAGATCCGGCCATTGCCATTTCTCCTGGTACTCGCGCTTGTGGATGATCGGGATGGGATTTGGCGTCATCACTTCCCAAGGCGCCTCGTCGGCGCGCCAATCGAGGCCCGCCTCGAGCAGCAGGACGCGCCGCGCGGGATCTTCCGAGAGCCGTGCCGCAACAGCGGCGCCGGCTGAGCCGCCGCCGACAACAATGACATCGTACATCGCGCTACTTCTCGACGTTCCAGAAAACCGGGATGGCGGACGGTATCAGACCGCGCAAGGTGGCGCGAGAGGCGGCGGGCTGGGCGAACTGGCCCCACGGTATCGCGGGTGCCTGATCGTACATGACGGTCTGGATCTCGCCTGCGATCTTCTTGCGATCCTCCTCGGCGGGCGCCTTGGCAAAGGCCTCCATCAGCGGTGTGATGCGCGCATCGCATTGCCAGCCGGTGAAATCGGCGCAGTTGAAGGCGACCATGACGTTGGTCAAGGGCGAGCCGAGGTCAAAACCGCCGGCGTGGACGCCATAGACGCTCCAGCCCTCCTTCTTGGCGCGACGCGCCAGCACGCTCGCCCAGTCCATCACCTGGAGGTCGACGTTGAAGCCGGCCTGCTTCAGCCGCTCGGCCAGCACCTGCGCCGAGACGCGCGGGGCTTCGAGGTCATTGGCCTCCATGACGACGACCGGCTCGCCGGCATATTTCGTCGCCTTCAGTGCGGCCTTCACCGCTTCGATCGACGGCTTGGCGGCGGCTTCGGTCCCAGCCTTGCTGTCATAGGTGGTGCCGCAAGTGAAGTATGTCGCGCAAGGAGCGGCGTATTTGGCGTCCAGGCCGAGTGCGTCCAGTACCTCGCGCTGATCGACCAGCTTCCACAGCACGCGCCTGATGGCGGGATCGTCGAACGGCTTTGATGCGGCGTTGAGGCGATAGGCGCCCGCGAACATGTTGCCGCCGGTGAAATTGACGAGTTTGACCCGTGAGTTCTTTTCCATGGTCGGCAGCAGATCGAACGGCGCGTATTGCATGAAATCGACCTCGCCGGCCTGCAGCGCGGAGGCTGCGGTCGCGCCATCCGGGATGACACGGACCTCGAGCGTGTCGATGTTGACGCGCTTGCCGCCGGCGAGGAAATCGGCGGGCTCGGGACGCGGCACATAGTCGGCGAACTTCTTCAGGATCATGCGATCGCCGGTGCGGTGATCGGCCTTGCTGTAGACGAACGGGCCGGAGCCGACGATCTCGGTGATGCGCTGGTCGCCGGGCGTTTTGGCAATGCGCTCGGGCATCATGAAAGCGACCGGACTGACGGGATTGCCGAGCGCGTCGATGACGAGACCAGACGGCTCCTTCAGCGTCAGCACGAAGGTTTTTACGTCGGTCGGTTCGAGCGAGGCCGTGATCGCGAAGATGCGGCGGCCGAGCGCACTGCGGGTGCCCCAGCGGCGCAGCGAGGCGACGCAATCGGCGGCCGTGACCGGCTGGCCGTCATGCCATCTCAGGCCCTCGCGCAGCGTGAAACTGTAGATCAGGCCATCGGCCGAGACCTTCCAGTCCTGCACCATCTGCGGCTTGATCTCGCCTTTGGAATCCTTCGCAAACAGCGTGTCGAACACCATGTAGCCGAACGTGCGCGTAATATAGGCTGTGGAGAAATGCGGATCGAGCGTGACGATCTCGGCCTCGAGCACCGCGACGAGGTTGCCTGCGGCATGCGCGGGCGGCGCGGTCAGCGCCAAGGCGAACAGCGCCGGAATGAAAGCCTTCAGTTTGGACATGGAATGGATTTGCCTTTTAACGGAGACGTTAAAGTCGCCAGACAAAAAGCAATGTTCATGCCCGGAGGGCCGAAGCACTCATGCGCTCACGGCTATCTGCCGCGCGTTTGCGCGCCACACCCTCGCTGTCGTCGCCCGGCTTGACCGGGCGATCCAGTATTCCAGAGAAAGCTATGATTGAGCCGAGAGGTCGCGGCGTACTGGATGCCCCGCCTACGCGGGGCATGACACCGTCGATATGGCGACGGCCCGCGGACTACCCGATCACCCTGCCGAACTTGTTCGACTTCGGGAATCCCTTCGGCGGGAGACGACCGGCGTCGGCGCGGGAGCCTTTCCACTCGGCGAGCTCCTTCATGGTCGCGGAGAATTCGCGGCCCGCGGAGTCTTTCCAGGTCAGGCCAGCCTTGGCGTCGAACACGGCAATGTCGGAGAGGCCGCCGTCCTTGTACTTCTGCAGACGCACACCGCGGCCGCGGGCCATCTCCGGCACCTGGTCGAGCGGGAAGATCAGCATCTTGCGGTTCTCGCCGATGACCGCGACGGTGTCGCCGAGCACCTCGGTGACCGTGCGCGCCTCGTTCGGCATATCGACGTTGAGGACCTGCTTGCCCTTCTTGGTGGTGCCGACGCAATCGTCCTCGTTGACGACGAAGCCCTGGCCCTCGTGGCTCGCGACCAGGAATTTGCGTCCGCCCTTGTTGACGAACAGCGTGACCGGCGCGGCCTCCGGCTCGAGATCGATGAATTGGCGGATCGGCTCGCCATGACCGCGGCCGCCCGGAAGTTTTGCGACATCGAGCGAGTAGAATTTTCCGTTGGTGGCGAACAGCAGCAGCTTCGAGGTCGTTTCCGCGAAGAACGCGAACCCGAGCTTGTCGTCCTGCTTGAAAGCCAGCCCCGAGAGATCCTCGACATGGCCCTTGAGGGTGCGGATCCAGCCCTTGTCGGAGACGACAACCGTCACCGGCTCGCGCTCGACCAGGGCTTCCTCGATCGCGGCCAGATCGTGCTCGGGCGCGTCCGCAAAGGTGGTGCGGCGCTTGCCGAGCGGGGTCTTGGGTCCGAACATGTCGCGGACCTTGCCGACCTGCTCGGCGACCTTCTTCCACTGCTCGGGTTCTGACGCCAGCAGCCCCTCGATGCCCTTCAGCTCCTTGCGAAGATCCTTGTCCTCGCTGCGGATCTCCATCTCCTCGAGCTTGCGCAGGCTTCGCAGCCGCATGTTGAGGATGGCTTCGGCCTGCACCTCGGTGAGCTTGAACGCCTTGATCAGCGCCGGCTTCGGCTCGTCCTCATTACGGATGATCCTGATCACCTCGTCGATGTTCAGATAGGCAATCAGCAAGCCGCCGAGAATCTCCAGCCGGCGCTCGATCTCGGCCTTGCGATGGTTGGTGCGACGGATCAGCACGTCACGCAGATGGTCGAGCCATTCGCGCAAGCATTCCGCGAGCCCCACGACTTTGGGGACGCGGCCCTTGATCAGCACGTTGAGGTTCAGCGGAATCTTGTTTTCGAGCTCGGTCAGCCGGAACAGCGATTCCATCATCAGCGCGGGATCGACGTTCTTCGACTTCGGCTCGATCACGATGCGAACGTCTTCGGCCGATTCGTCCCTGATATCGCCGACCAGCGGCAGCTTCTTCTGGTCCAGCAGCTCGGCGATCTTCTCGATCAGCCGCGACTTCTGCACCAGAAAGGGAATCTCGGTGACGACGACGACCCAGGTGCCGCGCGCGCCCTCTTCCTGCTCCCATCGGGAGCGGACGCGAAACGAACCGCGGCCGGTGGTGTAGGCTTCAGCGATCGCCTGCTTGGAATCGACGCAGATGCCGCCGGTGGGGAAATCCGGACCCTTGACCCATTTCAGCAGCGCCCTGGATTTCGCGTCGGGCTTCTCGATCAGATGCAGCGCGGCGTCGCAGAGCTCGGCGGCGTTGTGCGGCGGGATCGAGGTCGCCATGCCGACCGCGATACCCTGCGCACCGTTGGCGAGCAGGTTCGGGAAGCCGCCGGGCAGCACGATCGGCTCTTTCGACTGGCCATCGTAATTGGGGCGGAATTCGACCCCGTCCTCGTCGATGCCGTCGAGCAGAAGCCGCGCGACGTCGGTCATGCGCGCTTCGGTGTAGCGATAGGCGGCCGGATTATCGCCGTCGATATTGCCGAAATTGCCCTGGCCGTCGACCAGCGGGTAGCGCGAGGAGAAATCCTGCGCCAGACGCACCATGGCGTCGTAGATCGCCTGGTCGCCATGCGGATGGAACGAGCCCATCACGTCGCCGACGATTTTGGCGGACTTCTTGAAAGCCGTGCCCGGATCAAGCCGTAGCAGGCGCATGCCATAGAGGATGCGCCGGTGTACCGGCTTCAGGCCGTCGCGGGCATCCGGCAGCGCGCGGTGCATGATGGTGGAGAGCGCGTACGCGAGATAGCGCTCTTCCAGCGCCTCACGCAGCGGCACCTCGTGAATTTCGGCCGGTTCCTCCGGCGGAATCAATCGTTTTCCCATGCCGCCCGGTTAAACCGTGGAAGCGAATCGGGCAAGGATCGATTGGTTCCCTGTGGGCGGCCTACTGGCCGGCCCAGCCTGCGGTGAAGGTCTGGGTGGGTTGGGTGTTTTTGGCCTGCGTGGTGGCCGGGGCATTGGGCAGGCACCGCCGCGCCGTCTCGATCTCGGCCTCCGTCGCGCCCTTGGACCTCGCCCATGCCTCTGCGGCCGCAGCGGAATATTTGGCCACATAGAATCTGACGACGGTACAGGAGGCACGGCGAAACACGTCCGGCTGCTCACCCGCGTGGGCGTCCGGCGCCAGCGCGATCAGCGCTGCCGATATCACAAGTCCCTTGATCAGCATGAGGCTATCCCCGGTTGGAACCCAAAACGGCAAGTCCGGGGAACCCCGTTTTGTTCCAGCAAGGGTTGTCCCACCAGGGCAATGCAGAGCCGCGCCAGGTTCATGGCGCGGGAATCGCGCCCTTTGCCTGCTGTCGCGCCAGCGCGTTGATGAAGCCTGCCCGCGCGTCGGAATGGCCCTGCCCGCGCGGCTCCAGCACGTGCCGCAACAGGAAAAGGCCGGTCAGTCGAAAGCCATCCTGGAGATCCTCGTCGGTGAGGTCGCCCTGCACCTCGCCTTGGCGCAGGAACGGCGGCAGTCGCAACAGGCGGTCGCGCCACGGTTCGCCCGCCCCGCGTGACACTGCGCCGCCGGATTTGGGCGAGACATAGATCAGGTCGTTGGTTTCTCCGGTCACCGCGCAGTTTTCCAGCGCCAGCCCGAAGCCGAGCTCGGTGAGCATCGCCAGCTCGAAATGGATCACGTGGACGGCGGCGCTGCCGATGTCGTCGAAATCGTCCAGCGCATGTTCGAGCAGCGCCAGGAGGTTTTCGTGCGGATCGCGTTCCGGCAGCAACCGCGCGATCGAGGCGAGATGGGTGATGCCGTAGACGCCGTGGGATGATCCCAGCAGCGTCGCCGCCCGCAGCTTGAGGCCCTCGATGGCATAGGTGCCGAGATGCTCGTCGAGCCGCGCCCGCCATACCACGCTGAGGCTGTTGCCGGGCTGCAGCAAGGGCCGCATCCGCGAGCCGGCGCCGCCGCGGACGAGACCGAGATGGCGGCCGTGCGCACGGGTCAGCAGCTCGACGATGGCGCTGCTCTCGCCATGCCGCCGCACCCCCAGCACGATGCCTTCGTCGGTCCATTCCATGGGTGAAGTCTAGCGGATTCCGGTCTTCAATCGTAGGGCGGATTGGCGGGATTGCGCGCCGCCAATCCACCTGACGCCTTACGCGTTGAACCAGCCCTGCGCGTCGCCGCGGAACGAGAAATACAATCCCATTGCCGTCAGCACGCAGGAGACGATCTCGATGGCGCTGTCGAGTTCCATGCCTTTCTCGCCGATGATCTGGCCGAGCGAGATCACCGACAGTACGAGCGCCGCCGCCAGCACCCAGCGCGGCCAGTTCTTGCGCCCGTGCGCGGCCAGCCTGACGAAATACACCAGCAGCAGGATCATGCCGCCGGCAAGCAGCGTCGACGTCGTGATCATCTGCTCGGTCATCTCGGCATTGGGCGTGCGGTCCTGCACCGCCACCGACAAGGCATCCAGCATCAACGATGCATAGAGCAACGCTTCGAAGCGCCGTACGTTGCTGGGTACGCTCATCGCTGACCGATCTTTTTCTTGGTTATTCTTTGGGAAATTCCAGGCCCATCTCGCGGTAGCGATCGGGATCGTCGCTCCAGTTCTCGCGCACCTTGACGAACAGGAACAGGTGCACCGGCACGCCCAGGATCTCGCCGATCTCCTTGCGCGAGTCCGCGCCGATCGACTTGATGGTGGCGCCGCCCGCGCCGAGCACGATCTTGCGCTGGCTTTCGCGCTCGACGAAAATCGTCTGCTCAATGCGCACCGATTTGTCCTTGCGCTCCTCCCACTTGTCGGTCTCGACCGTGGACTGGTAGGGCAATTCCTGGTGCAGCTTGCGAAAGATCTTCTCGCGCGTGATCTCGGCCGCAAGCTGCCGCATCGGCGCGTCCGACATCTGGTCTTCGGGATAGAGGAACGGCCCCGGCGGCACGATCTCGGCCAGTGTATGCCTGAGGTCGTCGACGCCGTCGCCGGAGATCGCCGCGATCATGAAGGTCTTTGCGAAGGCCATGCGCTCGTTGGCGGCCTGCGCCAGCGCCAGCAGCTTCTCGCGCTGGACCAGGTCGACCTTGTTGATGACCAAAATCTTCTCGTGCTTGACGCTGGCGACCTTGGTGAGGATCGCCTCGGCTTCCTCGTCGATGCCGGCCTTGGCATCCAGCAGCACGCAGACGAGGTCGGCGTCATGCGCGCCGCTCCAGGCGGTCGAGACCATGGCGCGGTCGAGCCGGCGCTTGGGCAGGAAGATGCCCGGCGTATCGACCAGGATGATCTGCGCGTTGTTCTCGATCACGATGCCGCGGATCAGCGCGCGCGTGGTCTGCACCTTGCGCGAGACGATCGTGACCTTGGCCCCGACCAGCGCATTGACCAGCGTGGATTTGCCGACGTTCGGCGCGCCGATCAGCGCGACGAAGCCGCAGCGCGTGGCAGTGGGCGCCTCGCCGCTTGCTTCAACCGTCATTGCCGCCGCCAACGCCTTCACGTTCGATCATCACTGAAGCTGCTACCTTCTCTGCCGCGCGCTTGCTGCCGCCGATGCCTTCCGCCGGAGCTAGTCCCGGAAGATCGACCGCGACGCGGAATTGCGGATCATGATGCGGGCCGGTGCGCTCGACCTCGCGATAAACGGGCGTCGGCAATCCCTTGCCCTGCGCCCATTCCTGAAGAACTGTCTTGGGATCGCGCAACGGACGCCGCGGCTTGTGCATGCGCTCGGTCCAGTTGCGCTTGACGAAGTCGGCCGCCGCCGCGTAGCCGCCGTCGAGGAAGACGGCGCCGATCACGGCCTCGCAGATGTCGCCGAGCACGCTCTTGCGCAGGCGCGCGTCGGCGCTGGGGCCGACCGAGCCGAGCTTGATGTCGTCGAGCAGACCGAGCGACTTGGCGACATCGGCGCAGCTCTCCTTGCGCACCAGTTCGGCAAGTCGCTTGGACATCTCGCCTTCATCGGCGTTCGGGAAGGCATGATAGAGCATATCGGAGACGACGAGCCCGAGCACGTGGTCGCCGAGGAATTCCAGCCGCTGATAGCTGTCGCCGCGCTTGCGCCCGGACTTCAGCGCGGAGACATGCGTGATGCCTTGCATCAAGAGATTCGGATCGGCAAAGCTGTAGCCGATGCGTGCCTCGAGCCCCGCATTCGCATCCGAGCTCCTGGCCTTGCTGCTCCGCACCCGCTTCTTCTTTGCAGGCGCCTTGATCTCGAGCGCCTTGCTCTCAAGAGTCTTGCTCTCAAGAGTCTTGGTCGCAGCTTCGCCGTCGGGGCCCGCTTGCGCCTCGGTCGGTAGGGTCGCGATGTCCTTGGCTTCGTCTTTCATCGGACGATTTTGAAGAAGCGATTCCAGCGCACCGCCCACGGCCAGCGCCAGAACATCCAGGCATGCTCGCCCTCGGCGATCGAGAAGAAGATCATCTGGGCGCGCCCGATCAAATTCTCCTGTGGGACGTAGCCGACCTGGCCGAGGAAGCGGCTGTCGGTGGAATTGTCGCGGTTGTCGCCCATCATGAAGAAGTGGCCGGTCGGCACGGTGTAGACATTGGTGTTGTCGACGTAGCCGTTGTCGGCGCAGTCCAGCGTCTCGTAGGACACCCCATTCGGCAGCGTTTCCTTCCAGCGCTTCACCCGGGAGACGCCGCTGCCTTCAGCGCCGCAGGGGTCCTCGCCGACAAATTCGCTCATGCGCTGCCGCTCGACCGGCGTGTCGTTGATGTAGAGCAGCCCGTCCCGCATCTGGATGCGGTCGCCGGGCAGGCCGATCACGCGCTTGATGTAGTCGGTGGAATCGTCCTTCGGCAGGCGGAATACGACGATGTCGCCTCGGTTCGGGTCCGAGCCCCAGATCCGCCCCGAGAACAGCGGCGGCGAGAACGGGATCGAATAGTGGCTGTAGCCGTAGGAATATTTCGAGACGAACAGATAGTCGCCGACCAGCAGTGTCGCCTTCATCGAGCCGGATGGGATGTTGAACGGCTGGAACAGGAAGGTGCGGATCACCAGCGCGATCAGGAGAGCGTGGATCACGACCCGGATCGTTTCGCCGACGCCGCTCTCAGTTTTCGTTCCTGAAGTCACGCTCATTGCTCTCTCAATTCGGCCGGCGGTCACAGAGCGCCCTCCTCGCGCGAGCAGCCCATCGCTCGCGGCCAAGGAGATTGTCCTGATTCTGATAATGAGGGCCAATTCCGGCGTAAAGCCGAATTCGCCCAGCCTGATTTGCGTCCGCGGACTTTTAGACGGTTGTCGGAGGCCACGCAATCAAGGATCGCATCAAAACTGCATAAGCATTTGATTTTGAATGTGAATTATAAAATGATCGGAGTACCGTCAGGGTTTGGCCAGCGGCACGGCGGAAATGATGACGAAGGCCTGTGCCAACGGCCAGTCATCGGTGATCGACAGGTCGATCTGCGCCGCGAACCCCTCGGGCGTCAGGGCCTGGAGCCGGGCCAGCGCCCCGCCCGTCAATTGCATGGTTGGCCGCCCTCCCGGCAGGTTGACCACACCCATGTCGCGCCACCACACGCCGCGCCTGATGCCGGTGCCGAGCGCCTTGGAGCAGGCCTCTTTAGCGGCGAAGCGCTTGGCGTAGGTCGCGACCACCATCTTCTCGTTCTTGGCGCGCCGCTCCGCCTTGGCCCGCTCGGCCGCGGTGAAGATGCGATCGAGGAAGCGCTCGCCATGGCGGTCGATCACCTTGCCGACACGGGTGATATCGATCAGATCGGAGCCGATGCCGATGATCATGCCCGGCTCCGGCCGCGGTCCATCGCTGCGCGCATGCTGCGAACCGTCTCGGCGAGACCCACGAACAGGGCTTCGCCGATCATGTAATAGCCGATGTTGAGCTCCATGATGTCCGGCAAGCCTGCGATCGTCTCCGCCGTCGCATAGTCCAGCCCGTGTCCGGCGTGAACCTCCAGCCCCGCTTCCTTCGCGAGCTTCGCCCCCGCCACGATCCGCCGCCATTCGGCCTCGGCCTTATCAGTGTGACCGTCGACGACGGCGTCGCACCAGGCGCCGGTGTGGATCTCGATCACGGGGGCGCGCAGCCGCGCCGCCATCTCGATCTGGGCGGGATCTGCCGCGATGAACAGCGACACCCGGATGCCGGCATCGTTCAGCCGCGCGATATAGGGCGCCAGCGCATTGTGCTGGCCGACGACGTCGAGCCCGCCTTCGGTCGTCACCTCCTGGCGCCGCTCCGGCACGAGGCACACCGCGTGCGGCCTGGTGGCGAGCGAAATGCGCATCATGTCGTCGGTCGCCGCCATCTCGAAATTGAGCGGCTTGGAGATCTCGGCTTTCAGCCGCGCCATGTCCTCGTCGCGGATGTGCCGGCGATCCTCGCGCAAATGGGCGGTGATGCCGTCGGCACCGGCCTCGATCGCCAGCAGCGCCGCGCGCACCGGATCGGGATTGCGGCCGCCGCGCGCGTTACGCAGGGTCGCGACATGGTCAACATTAACGCCGAGGCGGAGCGGAGGTGCAGGCATTTCGGGACTCACGGAATCATAGGGATAGACCAGGACGGAAGGGGTCTATCCATTAACACGTTCGGCGCGGGCGACGACCGCCTTCGCGCGCAGCTGGGCCAGGATCGCGCTCAAATGCTTGAGATCGTAGACTTCGAGATCGATCGTCGTCTCCGTGAAATCCGGTGAGCGGCGCTGCATGCTGATGTTGTCGATGTTGCCGTCGTGCTCGGCGATCACGGTCGCGATCTGCGCCAGCGCGCCAGGCTCGTTGACATTCTCGACCTTGATGCGGGCCGGGAAGCGCTGTGGCGTGGAGTCCTCGATGTCCCAGCGCACATCGAGCCAGCGCTCCGGCTCCTCCTCGAAATCCTTCAGGGCCGGGGCCTGGATCGGGTAGATGGTGATGCCCTCGCCCGGCGTGACAATGCCGATGATGCGGTCACCAGGCACTGCGCCGCCGTTCGGCGCGAACTTCACTGGCAGGTCGGAATTGATGCCGCGGATCGGGATCGCGACCGGGCTGCGCGGCGGTTCGGACGACTTCTCCTTGAGCTTGCCGGCAAGCCCCTTCTTGACGCCGTAGCGCGCGATGCGCTCCTCCTTGTAGTCGGGATACATCGCACGCGCGACGTGGGAGGCCTTGATCTCGCCGCGTCCCACAGCCGCCATGACGTCCTCGATCGAGGTCCGCGCCAGTCGCGGCAGCGCGCCCTTGAGCTTGTCGTCGGCGTATTCGATCTTGGCGCGCTCGAACAGGCGCTCGACGATGCGCCGGCCGAGACCGACATATTGATCTCGCACCGCGGTCCTGGTGGCGCGACGGATCGCGGCGCGCGCCTTGCCGGTGACCGCGAGCGTTTCCCAGGCCGACGGCGGCGCCGCTTGCGCTTCCGAGGTCAACACTTCGACCTCGTCGCCGTTCTGAAGCTCCGAAGACAGCGGCGCGAACTGGCCGTTGATCTTGCAGCCTACCGCGCTGTTGCCGACGTCGGTGTGTACGGCATAGGCGAAGTCGATCACGTTGGCATGGCGCGGCAGCGCGATCAGCTTGCCTTTCGGAGTGAAGCAGAACACCTGGTCGTGGAACAGCTCGAGCTTGGTGTGCTCGAGGAATTCCTCGGGGTTGGCGCTCTCCGAGAGGATGCCGATGGTGTGGCGCAACCAGGCGAACGCATTGGACTCGCGCTTGAGAAATTCGGTCGGCGAGCCCACGCCTTCCTTGTAGAACACGTGCGCGGCGATGCCGCGCTCGGCGATCTGGTCCATCGCCTCGGTGCGGATCTGCAACTCGACGCGCTGATTGCCGGGGCCGATCACGGTGGTGTGGATCGAGCGGTAGTCGTTCTGCTTCGGCGTCGAGATGTAGTCCTTGAACCGCCCGGGCACGACCGGCCAGTTCGTGTGGACGATGCCGAGCGCGCGGTAGCAGGCCTCGATGTCGTTGACGACGACGCGGAAACCGAAGATGTCGGACAATTGCTCGAAGCCGACCGACTTGCGCTCCATCTTGGTCCAGATCGAGAATGGCTTCTTGCGGCGGCCATAGACCCGCGCCCCCAAGCCCCGGTGCCGCAGATTGTTGGAGAGCTGGTCCTCGATTTCGCCGATCAGATTGCGGTTGCGCTCGGCCAGCGCATCGAGCCGCTGCATCACCACCGAATAGGCTTCCGGGTCGAGGGTCCGGAACGACAGGTCCTCCAGCTCCTCGCGCATTTCCTGCATGCCCATGCGCCCTGCCAGCGGCGCATAGATGTCGAGCGTCTCCTCGGCAATGCGCCGTCGCGATTCCGTCGGCACGAAGTCCAGCGTGCGCATGTTGTGCAGGCGGTCGGCGAGCTTCACCAGGAGCACGCGGACGTCGTCGGCAATGGCCAGCAACAATTTGCGCAGATTCTCGGCCTGCTTGGCCTCCCGCGACACCAGCTCCAGCCGCTTCAGCTTGGTCAGGCCCTCGACCAGCGCGCCGATCTCGGGCCCGAAGATCTGGTCGATCTCGGCCCGCGTCGCTTCGGTGTCCTCGATCGTGTCGTGGAGCAGCGCAGCCACGATGGTGGCGTCGTCGAGCTTCAGGTCGGTCAGAATCGCCGCCACTTCGAGCGGATGGGAGAAGTACGGGTCACCCGAGGCGCGGGTCTGCGAGCCGTGCGCCTTCATGGCGTAGACATAGGCGCGGTTCAGCAAATCTTCGTCGGTGTTGGGATTGTAGGACCTGACGCGCTCGACGAGGTCATATTGACGCATCATGCGTGCGCGAGGCTTCGCAGGGCGCGCCACCGGCGCAGTCGGGGCCACGGCAACCGATTCGGTTGCGGCCTGCATCTGCGTTGGTGTGCGGCGTCGATATACCATGCCGTCCTGCCTTCAAACGGACCACGACACAGCCCGTTGTATACATCTTAGCTCCGATCGCGCGCGTGTCCGATCAATTCAGTGACAGGAACAGGCGCGAACCGACCACGCTATGGTAACCACGAAAACGCCAACAAAAGCAAAGGCCCGAACAACGGTTCGGGCCTTTGATAAGATCACAAAGAAGTCGATGAGCGCGATGGGACGATTTACTCGTCCTCCTCGGGCTGCTCCTCGGGCGGCGCCAGGCCTTCGAGACCCTTCAGGAGCTCTTCTTCCGTCATGCGCTCAACGGCGACTTCGGTATCGTCTGCATCCACGCTTGCACCGGCGGAACCGATCAGCGGCACGGTGTCCGGCTCGGGCTCGTCGACCTCGACGAACTTCTGCAGCGAGTGCACCAGCTCCTCGCGGAGGTCCTCCGGCGAAATGGTGGTCTCAGCAATTTCGCGCAAAGACACAACAGGGTTCTTGTCGTTATCGCGGTCAACCGTTAGTTGTGAACCAGACGAAATCATGCGGGCGCGGTGGGCGGCCAGCAGGACCAGGTCAAACCGGTTGTCGACCTTGTCGATACAATCTTCTACGGTGACGCGAGCCATCGACTGTCGCTCCGTTGTGGGTGGGACGAAATATGTGGATGAATGGCGGTAGTTATAGGGGCCGGCAGGGTTTCGCAAGGCCAATTTGTGATTTGGCCTCGCCAAACGGCTCTGCTACCCCCACATTGGGGCTGGGATGGGTGGTTTCCCGGGCTGCCGGCGACGGCGGCGCCGGGAGTGTGCAAGTTGGCCATAACTATACCTTGATTGCCCCGACTTCTCCGGATTTGCGGTTTCGACGGGTTTCGGCGGGACTTTAGAAGTGCGCGGCTTGCTGTCGCCGCGCCAACAATAAACGATCAATCACGAACTCTACGCGAGCAAACTGAATGTCACCTTCCTCTTCCGACAAGATCGCGCTCTTCATCGATGGAGCCAATCTCTACGCGACGGCGAAAACTCTGGGCTTCGACATCGATTACAAGCGCCTGCTGAAGGAGTTTCAGAGTCGCGGGACGCTGCTGAGGGCGTTCTACTACACCGCCATCATCGAGGATCAGGAGTACTCCTCGATCCGGCCGCTGATCGACTGGCTCGACTACAACGGCTACACCGTCGTCACCAAGGCGACCAAGGAGTTCATCGACGCCTCCGGCCGCCGCAAGGTCAAGGGCAACATGGACATCGAGCTCGCCGTGAACGCCATGGAGCTCGCCGAGCACATCGACCAGATGGTGCTGTTCTCCGGTGACGGCGACTTCCGCTCCCTGGTCGAGGCCGTTCAGCGCCGCGGCGTGCGGGTCACCGTGATTTCCACGATCGCGAGCCAGCCGCCGATGATCGCCGACGAGCTGCGCCGGCAGGCCGACGTCTTCACCGACCTCGTCGAGCTGCAGTCCAAGCTCGGCCGCGACCCGTCCGAGCGCCCCGCCCCGCGTGACCGCGGCGACCGCGAGGCGCGCCACCACGCTCCGCAGTTCCTCCAGCGCGCGACCACGATGGCGCCGGCGAGGGGCGATGACGACTTTGAGGAGTGAGGCGGCCCGGTCAAGCCGCCAGCCTCTCAGCCTCGTCCCCGACCGTGACTGTCCGCTCTGTCCGCGCCTGGTCGCCTTTCGCGAGGCGAACCGCGCGCGCGAGCCATTGTGGCACAATGCACCGGTTGCGCCTTTCGGCGACATCAAGGCGCGCCTGCTGATCGTCGGCCTCGCGCCGGGGATGCAGGGCGCCAACCGTACCGGCCGTCCCTTCACCGGCGATTATGCCGGCGACCTGCTCTACGCGACGCTGCTCGAATACGGCTTCGCCAAGGGCAAATATCAGGCGCGTCCCGACGACGGCCTGAAGCTGGTCGACTGTCGGATCGCCAATGCGGTGCATTGCGTGCCGCCGCAGAACAAGCCGCTGCCGGTCGAGATCAACACCTGCCGGCAGTTCCTCGCGGCGAATCTCGCAACGATGCCGAACCTGCGCGCGATCGTCGCCCTCGGGCGTATTGCGCACGACACCGTGCTCAAGCCGCTGAACCTGAAGGGATCACAGGCCCCCTTCGGCCACGGCGCCGTGCATCAGGCCGGCGCATTCAGGCTCTACGACAGCTATCACTGCTCCCGCTACAACACGAACACCCGCGTGCTGACGCCGGACATGTTCCGCTCCGTGTTCGCGAAGGTGAAGGCCGACCTCGACTAGTCCTTAGACGAGCCCGTGGCGGGATTGCCCTTCAGCCAGTCCAGGACATCGCCGGCGTTCCGGTCGGGCGGAAACACCGGATAGAACACACGCGTGATCCTGGCGTCGTCAACGATCAGCGCGAGGCGCTTGATCAGCGTCAGGCCCGCGACCTCCATGGTCGGCAAATTCAGGGCGCGCGTCAGCGCCAGCTTCTCGTCCGAGAGCACCGGGAACGGCAGATGCAGCCGCGAGGCCATCTCGGTCTGGTACGCGTTGCTCTGGGTCGAGAGGCCGAACACCTGCGCGGCGCCGGCGGCCTTCAGTTCGGCGAACAGATCGCGAAATGCGCAAGTCTGCGGCGTGCAGCCGCGCGCGCCCGGGATCATGTCCCAATCGTCGACCAGCGCGATCTTGCCGGGCTCGCCGGTGCGCGGATAGGCGAACACCACGGTTCGGCCACGCAGCGCCGACAGCGCGACCGACGTGTCGTCAGTCGCGAGCAGGCTGACCGGCGGCAATGTCATGCCTTGCAGGTGCGCGGCACCACCGTCGTCCGCGGGTGCGGGAATCCGGCTCCAATCGACCTCGAGCAGGTTTCTCTGAGTCATCCCGCTATCCCCTCGCACGCATCAGGCGGCCCTTCTCCCGGCTCCAGTCGCGCTTCTTCTCGGACTCGCGCTTGTCGTGCAGCTTCTTGCCTCTTGCAACCGCTAGCTGCAATTTCGCGCGGCCACGCTCGTTGAAGTAAAGCTTGAGCGGGATCAGCGTCATGCCTTCGCGGTCGACCGCCCCCATCAGCTTGTTGATCTGCTTGCGATGCAGCAGCAGTTTTCGCGGCCGCTTGGGCTCGTGATTGAAGCGATTGCCCTGGAGATATTCCGGAATGGTGGCGTTGATCAGCCAGATCTCGCCGTTCTTGGAATCGGCGTAGGATTCCGCGATCGTGCTTTTGCCGCTGCGGATCGACTTGACCTCGGTGCCGGTCAACGCAATGCCGACCTCGATCGTATCCTCGATCGCATAGTTGAAGCGGGCCTTGCGATTTTCCGCCATGACCTTGATCGGACGTTCGTTCTTGTCGGCCATGGAAGACAAACCTGATCGAGATGCGCGAGGACGCTAACAGTTTGGATGAAGCGCGCGCGTCAAGACTTCTTGAGGAGATCGCGAATCTCGGTCAGCAGCTCGACCTCGGCCGACGGCTTTGGCGGAGCGGCAGGCTCTGCCTCGTCCTTGCGCTTCAGCTTGTTCATGGCACGGATCACCAGGAACAGCACGAAGGCAATGATGATGAAGTTGATCGTCAGCGTGAGGAAGTTGCCCCAAGCCAAGACGGCGCCCTGCTTTTTCGCGTCCGCGAGATTTGCCGCGGTGACCTTGCCCGAAAGCGGCGTGAAGTAGTTCGAGAAGTCGAGACCGCCGGTGGCCGCACCGATGATCGGCATGATCACGTCGCCGACCAGCGACGTCACGATGGCGCCGAAGGCCGCGCCGATGATGACGCCGACCGCGAGGTCGACGACGTTGCCCTTCATGGCGAACTCGCGGAACTCCGTGAGCATCCGCGTGCCTCTTTCCTCGATCGCCATGAAAAATTCCCCAATCGGCTAGCGCGTCAGTTGATGAGGCCAGCATGAACCATCGCGCTGCGCACGGCAACGCGGGTCGGTTCGGTGACCGGCACCATCGGCAGCCGCAGCGTCTCGTCGAGCTTGCCGAGCAGCGACAGCGCGTACTTGATCGGCGCCGGATTGCTCTCGATGAAGAGGTTGTTGTGGAGCGGCATCAGCTTGTCATGCAGCTTCAACGCGGTGGCATGGTCGCCCTTCGCCCAGGCGGCCTGGAACTCGGAGCACAGCCGCGGCGCGACGTTCGAGGTCACCGAGATACAACCATGGCCGCCATGCGCCATGTAACCGAGGATGGTCGCATCCTCGCCCGAGAGCTGGTTGAAGTCCTCGCCCATTGCCGCGCGCTGCTGCGAGACGCGGACCATGCTGGCCGTGGCGTCCTTGACGCCGGCGATGTTCTTGAGCTCCCAGAGCCGCGCCATGGTGTCGACCGACATGTCGATCACCGAGCGCGGCGGGATGTTGTAGATGATGATCGGAATCCCGATCGCGTCGTTGATCGCCTTGAAGTGCTGGTACATGCCTTCCTGGGTCGGCTTGTTGTAGTAGGGCGTCACGACCAGAACCGCATTGGCGCCCGCCTTCTCGGCGTGCTGGGCGAGCTCGATCGCCTCCTTGGTCGAGTTGGAGCCGGCGCCGGCGACGACAGGCACGCGGCCTTTCGCTTCCTCGATGCACCATTCGACGACCTTCTTGTGCTCGTCATGGCTCAGCGTCGGGCTCTCTCCGGTGGTGCCGACGGGAACCAGGCCGTTGGTGCCCTCTGAAATCTGCCAGTTGACCAGGGAGCGAAACGCCGCCTCGTCCAGCGAGCCGTTCTTGAACGGCGTGACCAAGGCGGTGAACGATCCCCGGAATTTTGTCTTGGCTGCCATGGACTTCCTCCGTACGCGGCAATCTTGAGCGCAGGCCGCATTCATATCGGGTCTATCCCGCCGGTAAAAGACCCGCTCCCGTCTGACGCACCGTTTAGGCCGCGATTTTGCCGCGGTGGTGGTGCAAACCGGGCGAAGGTAAGCGGCTGTTGGTAATTTGTCCGCATATTCAATCAAATACAGCCAGATCTTGTACAGCTAGGTCTTGAGCCAATTGACTGATTCGGGGCGACGAAACGCCGTGATCTCATTTCCGCGCGCCGCATGGCGATCCACCGGCCTGATCGTGTGCCTGATGGCAGGGCTGTCGGCCGGCTGCGCCGCCTGGGCCAAATCCAATGAGACAACCGCGGAAACGGCCAAGGAAACCGCGAAGGAAACCGCGAAACCCGCAGGCAAGCCAGCCGCCAAGGACACTGCGAAAGGTGCGTCCAAGGGAGCCGGCAAGGAAACTCCGAAGGACGCCGCCAAGGGGGCAAGCAAGGGCGCGACCAGTGCCCCCGCCAAGGATGCCGCGAAGAAGCCTGCCAAGGATGCGGGCAAGGATGCTGGCAAGAACGCAGACAAGGAACCTGCGAAGGACAAGCTGAAGCCTACGGCTGCCGCGCCAAAGTCAACGCCGACCGTTGGCGGCTCGGTCCCGAAGACCGCCCCCGCGCCGGCTGCGACGGCCATCGTCAGACCGACCGCCCCGGCCCCCGCCAAGCCCGTCGCGGCTCCTGTCCTGGCTCCTGCGACCCGCCAGCATGCCGCCCCGCGCAAGCCGGTCACACCGGCTGCGGTTGCCGCGACCTCCTCGACCTCGCAAGCCGACAAGGACACGCTGGAAACCGTGATCGAGCTCGTGCGCAAGCGCAAGTCGGGCGACGCGACCAATGCCGCGGCCGCGATCTCGGATCCCGTCGCGCGAAAACTCGCGGAATGGATCATCCTTCGCAGCGAGGACAATGGCGCGACGGTGGAGCGCTACCGCGCCTTCCTCTCCGCCAATCCGAGCTGGCCGTCGCAGACCTTCCTACGCCGGCGCCTCGAGGCCGCGATGTGGGACGACAGGCGCGACGACCAGGTCGCGTGGTCGTGGTTCGAGAACGAATCGCCCGTGTCCGCCAAGGGCCGCTTCACGCTTGCGAAGGCGATGCTGGCGCGCGGCGACCGCGCCAACGCCGAACGTCTGGTGCGCGATGCCTGGCGCAGCGACCCGATGTCGGAAGAGACCGAGAACAACGCACTCGACCAGTTCGGCGCGCTGCTGACGCCCGGCGATCAGAAGGCGCGGATGGACACGCTGCTCTACGGCAGCGAGAACGAGGCCGCACTGCGTGCTGCGAAGCGCCTCGGCGCCGGCTATGTCGCACTCGCCAAGGCCCGCATCGCCTCGCTCAAGAAAGCGCCGAACGCGCGTGCGCTGCTCGAAGCCGTGCCGCGCGAGCTGCACGGCGATCCCGGCTTCATCTTCAGCAAGATCCAGCTGCTGCGCCGCGAGGAGAAATTTGCGGAAGCCGCCCAGCTCATGCTGTCGGCACCGAAGGATCCGGGCCGGCTCTACAATCTCGACGAATGGTGGATCGAGCGGCGCCTCCTGGCGCGCAAGATGATCGACACCGAGGAATTCCGCAGCGCCTATCTGATCGCGCGCGATGCCGCCCTGCCCTCGCGCGACATCTACAAGACCGAGCAGGAGTTCACAGCCGGCTGGATCGCGCTGCGCTTCCTCAACGATCCCGCGGCTGCCACCCAGCATTTTGCCCGAATCGGGATCGGCAGCGTCAATCCGACCACGCTGGCGCGCGCCGGCTATTGGCAGGGCCGCGCCGCGGAAGCTGCAGGCCGCCAGCAGGAGGCGCGCAACGCCTACACGCGGGCCGCCGAGCAATCGACCAGCTATTACGGCCAGCTCGCACGCGCCAAGCTCGGCCTGCCGCAGATCGAGCTCAACGCTCAGCCGCGCAGCCGCGGTGCCGAACGGCTGGAGATCGTGCGCGCCGCGCAGCTGCTCTACGAGCTCGACGAGCGCGAGATGGCGATACCTGTTCTCGCCGACATGGGCGAGAACGGCGATCCCGAAGCGCTAGCCGGCCTTGGCGAGCTCACCCAGCGCCACAGCGACGCGCGCGGCATGCTGCTGCTAGGCAAGGCCGCGCTCAATCGCGGGCTGCCGTTCGATTTCTATGCCTATCCCGTCAACGGCATTCCGCAGTTCACGCCGATCGGCCCCGAGGTCGAGCGCAGCATCATCTACGCCATCGCGCGGCAGGAGAGCGCCTTCAATCCCTCGGTCGTCTCGCCGGCCCAGGCCTATGGGCTGATGCAGGTGACGCCGGACGCCGCGCGCTATGTCTGCAAGCGGCACGGCGGGACCTACGATCTGGGACGTCTGAAGAACGATTCGGCCTACAACGCCACGCTCGGCTCGGCCGAGCTCGGTGGGCTGCTCGAGGACTATCGCGGCTCCTACATCATGACCTTCGCCGCCTACAATGCCGGCCGCGGCAGTGTGAAGAAGTGGGTCGATCGTTACGGCGATCCGCGCGATCCCAAGGTCGACGCGGTCGACTGGGTCGAGCTGATTCCGTTCTCCGAGACACGCAACTACGTGCAGCGGATCATGGAGAACCTTCAGGTCTACCGCGCCCGCTTCGGTGGTGGCACGCGGTTGCAGATCGAAGCCGATTTGCGCCGCGGCGCCGGTAGCGTGGAATAGAGGCATCTTCCCTCGACTCGCTGCCGGGAAGCCTTTTGGTGGCGACCGCCAACGTCGCCGGGACTTGAGCCACCGAAGAAGAACTGGCGTGCAATCGTCAGCGGGGCTTTCTCGACACGCGCCTCGTGAGTGCCAGTATCTTCGAGATTGCCAGAGCCCTTGGAACTGTCAGAACCTTGTGGAGCTGCCAAGCTCTTCGGCCTGCAGGGTCGCGGTCAGATCGGTGAGCTCTCCGTTGCCCTGCGGCTCCAAGAAGGCATCGATCCCTTCCGGCTGAACACCTGATAAGCGGGGGTTCGCAAGTCCGCGATGGTTCAACGACGGCCAGAACCGCGCGCCTCGGTCGGGGCTGGCGTGCAGCGCAGAGATCCCCTCTCCCCGACGCAGCTTCGATCAGGTCACGACGAACGATCGAGCAATGGACAGCGACGCTCCAACGCGGTCGCCATGGGGCGGAGGCAAAAACAAGCATCACCGGCAAACGAAAAGCCCCGGCGGTTTCCCGCCGGGGCTTTCTATCAGGTCGTTAGACCGAACTTACCAGTTGCGCTGAGCGCGGAGGAGCAGGGTAACGGTGTCCTGATCCTTCAGCTCGTAGGCTGCAAGCGGCTTGCCCGTCGTACCGGACGGAGTAACGGTGCCAATGACACCAGAATACTTCTGGTCGATACGGGTCCAGGCAACGTCAGCCGAGAACGTCAAGTTCTTGACCGGGGTCCAGCGGGTGATGAGACCCACCGAGCCGACGGCGAAGTCCGGGTTACAACCCGTCACACCGGCAATGCCGCCGAACACGCCACCAGCACCACCGGCGCCGCAGATCGTGGTCTTGGCCAAGGAACCGAACTGGGCCTGGGCGTAAGCACCGTAGATCGCGGTGTTCCAGTAGGGGTCCCAGTTGTGGGTGTACGCACCGCGGAAGCCCCAGGTCTTGACCGTTTCCTGCTGGCTGCCCGTGACGAACACGGTGTCCGGAGCATTGGCGAAGCCGACGCTCTGGTAGGCAACGCCGGAGCTGCCAAACATCGAGTAGCTGCTGCCCGCGAGGTTCTGGAAGTTGTAGCGGGTCGCACCGTCGGTGTAGACGCCCTGGATGTTGATCACGTCACCCGCACCGGTCGGGATGTTCTTGATCGACAGAGCGAGCTGAACCGCCCAACCCCACTTGTCATCGGGATGACCGGTGGGTTCGGTCGCGCCGTAGTAGGCAACGTGGTTGTCATGTGCAGCCACCGACGCCTGGAAGAGACCCCAGGCCTGGTCGACGCGGACCATACCAACGAGGTTCGGCGAACGCGTGCCGCCGATGGCGTTGGAGCCATACGAGCCACCAAGAATGCCAGCCGCAGACGCGCCGGTCATGTTCAGGTTGCCGGCGTCATAGTAGGCCGCCCTATCTTCAGCCGAGAACGCTGCCGTCACGCCCTGACCGAAGTCAGCGGTGTAGGAGAACTGGTTGACACCAGTGACCGTGCCGCTGCCGCCGACGAGACCGTCGTAGTTGTTGCCCGGGTAGTTGGTCCAGGGCGCGTCGAACTGCGACACGGCCTTACCCATCGTGAAGCCAGCGAACTGGATGAAGGCGTAGTACACGCCGAGCGAGCCGCCCGAGGTGCCGCCGTCGTTTCCGTTGATCGAGGAACCGACGAGAGCCGGGGCCGCACCCGAGGTGTTGAGGGCCAGCGTGCTGCTGTAGGCGGTCGTGCCAGTCGCGCTGCCGGTACCGTTGTAGTTGCCGGTCGTCCAGGAGAACACGCCGTCGAAGAAGGTACGGACAACGCCGTACTCGGTCGCGGTGCGCGTGTCGATGTTGAGATCTTCACGAGCGCGCATGGTGTAGTAGTTCGTCAGACGGTTGCGGGAACCGTTATTGCCGGTGAACTGACCGCTGTAGTCCGAGTTGGTGTTCAGCGCGACTTCAGCGCGCAGATAACCACCCAGCTTGATGCAGGTGTCCGTGCCGGGGATGTAGTAGAAACCCGCACCGTACAGGGAGCAGATCTTCACGTATTCGACCGCTTTGGCCTTCACGGGGAGATCGGCTGCCTGCGCTCCGCCGACAGCGATCAGACCCGCTGCGGAACCGAGCAAAAGGCTCTTAACCAACTTCATGTTAAACCTCCAAGTTTGCCATAGGGAAGGTTCCGGATCCGCTGGGTGAAGACACCCTAAGGTTGGTTCCCTTGTCCCTTAAATCCACCGCTTAGTCGCTTCGCGCCTTCGGACACACCCGCTGAACGCGAGGGACTTAAGCGAACCACCTAAGACGGGACGACCTCGGGATGCCCCCCTCCGTCGCTCAGTCACAATTACCGAACGCCCTTGCACACACAACAACAGAACGCTTCAGAACGAGCCGGTGGAGCGTGTTTTCCGGCGGGTGTTGCACAAATAACACGCAGATGTGATCAGGGCGACTTTGTAACGCTTTGAGTTTGTTGGGTTTTTTCGACGGGTTTCAGTTGCCGTCAAAAGTTCCGGCACCGGCCCCTCACACCCGTGGAGACGCTCTGCTGTCGGTCTGAGGCGTCCGAATCGTGGAATCAACCAGGGACTCGGCGCGCGCCACTCCTTAGGAATTGGCTCGCCCAACCATCAAGTGGCTGCGACCGTCGTCCTCATCATCCCCGCGCTTGAACATCGATATGATCCGGCGGCAAGCCTGCCTGATGTCGTTGATACATAGCCTCGTAAGCTGTCTCCAGCCGGCTTGCGTAGAGCGCCGCATCAAACAGTGATGCGGTCAGGTGGTTCCCTTGCAGCCGTCCGCGAATATCCGCCAGCTTCTGTTTATCAAGCGCCAGCTCGATCGCGAGTGCTTCATACTCCGCACGCGTTCGCGTGATCAGCTCAGGCAGGCCGACAGCGCTCAGCAAGCTTGCCGCCACGCGGCCGGCGAAACTATTCCCGATGTGGGTCACCACCGGCAGATCAGCCCACAGCGCGTCGCTGGCCGTCGTATGTGCGTTGTAGGGCAGCGTATCCAGGAAGAGGTCGGCGAGGCGATGGCGCCCCAAATGTTCGGATGAAGACGCAACGCGCCTTGCAAACACCAGGCGATCCGGGTCGACGCCCCTGCCCTTGGCTTCCTTCCGCAGATTCGATTTTGCGATCTCGCCGACGTCGGACAGCCACAAGACCGACTGGTCCACGCTCTTCAAGATATTCATCCAGGAGCCAAAGACAGCCGGATTGATCTTTAGGCGTTGTTGAAGCAGCAAAACACAGTCCATTCCTGCCGCAAATCGTGGTCGGCCCGATCGGGCGCAGCATCGTCGATTGTCCCGACGCGATTATCACGCGGCATGAAGCTGCCGGGCAAACGAACGACCTTCTCGTCGAAGAATTCGCTGTTTTGATCTGGCAGCACGATCGGATCGGCAATGATGTAGTCGGCTAGCTCCCCGCTCCCCAACGTCCCCGCGAACCCAAGATAGTTGACGACGATCGGAGCCGGACTGGCCGCGAACAACGACAGCCTGGCATTGTGCGTGTGGCCAGCAAGATCGACAAGAATATCGATCTGCGCATCGTCGACAGCTTTCAGGACTTCACCGTCGAGCTTGTGCTCGCAATCGACAAAGCGATGAAATGACTTTTCGAGCCGCTTGCGCAGATCGCGGTTGTCGTCAGGACCATAGAAAACGAGTACGTCTCGAAGCGGTCGGGATCGTGACTCTCGAAGATCTCGGCAGTGAGGTACCCGACCGGATGCTTGCGAAAGTCGGGTGAAACATATCCGACCCGGATCTTGTCGTGGCGACGGATTCACCACCTGACCTCGTTCTGGAGACATGCGGGAGCTTTGCCCTCACCCAGGTCCTGGCGCAGCTGAGCTGATCATCGGGAGAATCCGTCAGGGACAGCAAAGCAAAAGGAGAACTATTGGCCTTCCGAGTCGTATTGCTGCCGTCAACTGGCCGATCTCTTCGTCCAGATTGTCCCAATTGCACAGGTTCATCTTCGCAAGAAGACGCAAACCCTCGATACCCTCGAGGTCAGGCCTGATCGACACCGCCTTGTCGAGGCGACGAAGGCTTCGTCATAGCGCCCGAGCTCGGTAAAGACATTGCCACGGCCAATCCAGGCCCCCTCGATGTCGGCCTTGATCGCGAGCGCCCTGTCATACGCGGCAAGAGCCTCCTCGTAGCGCTTCAGCCCCCACCCCACGTTGCCGCGACCAAGCCACGCCTCGGCGAGATCAGGCTTGATCGACAGCGCCCGGTCGTACGCAGCGAGTGCATCGTCACGGCGCTTGAGCTCGGTGAGAACATTGCCGCGGCCAAGCCAGGCTTCCGCCAGATCAGGGCGGATCGACAACGCCCTGTCATAGGCAGCCAACGCCTCGTCAAGGCGCTTGAGATCGAAGGACACGTTGCCCCGACCAAGCCACGCGTTCTCCAGGTCGGACTTGATCGAGAGCGCCCTGTCATAGGCTGCCGAGGCTTCGTCGTAGCGCTTAAGGCTCCAGAAAACATGCCCCCGGGCAACCCACGCGCTCTCGAGGTCGGGCTTGATCGAGATCGCCTTGTCGTACGCAGCCAGCGCCTCGTCGTGGCGCTTGAGATCGGTGAGAACTTCACCTCGGCCAACCCATGCACTCGGGACATCCGGCCTGGCCAACAGCGCCTGGTCGTACGTGGCAAATGCGTCGTCGTACCGCCTGAGATTCCGGAGTGCATTGCCTCGACCAAGCCATGCAGCCTCCAGGTCAGGCCTGATCGACAACGCTTTGTCGTAGGCCACGAGGGCATCCTCGTAATGCCTGAGCTTTTCCAGGCAGCCGCCCTTGCTTGCGTACGCATCGGCAAAGTTCGGATTGTAGAATGTCGCCTTGTCGAATTGCTCAATCGCTTCGCCATAGCTTCTCGCGAACTCGGCAAGGATCGTACCTATGTTGTGATATGAAAGGGGATTGCGCGGATTCACCGCCAATGCGCGCGTGAAATAGGCCAGGGCTTCCTGAGGCCGATTCAGCGCTTTGAGCGCATATCCATAATTGCTGAGGGCCTCGTCGCTGCTTCCGTTCAGGGCCACGGCCGCCCTGAGATGCATCTCGGCCTCCGCCAAATCGACCTTGTACGAGCTTCACCACGCCCAGCAGATGTTCGACTTCGAAGATGTTCCTGGAGGATTTTGCGATCTGCTGCAGTATTCTTTCCGCTTTGACCAAATCATGGGCGTGAAAGGCTTCGACAGCACGTCGAAATTTAGGTCTGCAGTTCACCCGCCAAGTCCATTCCTCCCTCGGGACGTCGGTCAATCATACCATCGGCCCCGACATTGCAAGATGAGACCGTAGCGGCGCATCCCGGCCGGCGAGGGACTAGCGAGCGTTCCAGCCCGGCAGCCTTTCCTGATTGCGGCGACGCCGGGCGCGATGGGGCAGCCCCTCGGCGGCGAGCGCGTTATCCCGATTGATAAGGGTGGCTGTCGCGCGACCTGACACGGGACCCTGTCGGCCGATCTGAGGGCGACTACCACGCTCATGGCTTCTGGCGACTTGCGGAAAGCGACAACAAGATCAATCACTTGCAAGTCAATCGCTTGATACACGGCGACTAAGGCAGCCCCCAAGGCAAGCCCAAAGTCACATTTGATAGCAAAATCAAATATTTATATAGATGAAGCTAGCTTTTATCCGCGGCAAGATCACTCATAATAAACGCGCCAGACCCTCCGGCTTTGCGTCCGTTGTCGCGGCATTACGTTCTCGCCCCGGGAGCAAACCGCATGGTTTCGGAATTCGCTGGGAATATTCGAGCAAAAACACACGCTTCCAAATTGACCAGCCCAAGTAATTAGATGCATAAGGCTCGCACCGGAGAGGTGGCCGAGTGGCTGAAGGCAACGCTTTGCTAAAGCGTCATACGGTCTCAAGCTGTATCGAGGGTTCGAATCCCTCCCTCTCCGCCACCCCGCCGCGGAATCCGAGATCGGTGCGTTCCTTCACCTGACACGCGACGGTGGCCTCATGCCGCTCCGAATCCGGTTGGCGGACCACGAGGGAACCTGATTCAGCACAAATCAGCTTCACCTGTGCAACGAGAACGAGATTCTCCGCTCAGTGGGCGGAGACCCAGGCCCTCGCCTCGCGTTGCGCGGCCGAGATGTCGGCGTCCGACATCTGTCCGGCGACTTCCTGGCGCAGCGTCACGGCGTCCTTGCGGCCCTTGAGCGCGGCGAGGTTGAACCATTTATGTGCGGCGACGAGATCGACGAGACCGGAGCGTCCGCTCGCCCAATACAGGCCGCGCTCGAACAGCACGTCCGACAGCGCGCCTGCGTCGATCGGCGTCGCGGTCTCCAGATCGAAAGTACCCTGAAACATAACGCATCCCCTTTTTTCTTATGCCGCCTCGTCCCCCGAGCGCGGCTCCCGTCCAATCAACTGTTCAACTCATCCCCGAGGCTTGTTGCCCGTGCCGTTTGCCGGCTTGTTGGAGGTAATGATGGCGGGCAAATTTGAATGGCAGTTTAAGTATCGCGATGAAGCAGACGTAAACGCGCCCGCCCCAGGCGCGCACGACAAATGCAAGAAGTCCCGGTTTTGCAGGCACTTCTGCAATTCGTCAGATTCGGTTTACCTTGGGATTTTGGGAGAACGATAACCATCGCGCACGGTGACGGGCGTGCGGTGGTGTCCCCTCCGCTCTCGTCACCGGTATTCCAGAGACAGGAATGGTCCCACGAGAAGCTGCGGCGTACTGGATCCCGGTCGGAGCCGGGCGATGACACCGCGAATGAGAAGCGGCGCGCGAACAGCGTGCAATTGCGCCGCAGCCTCCCTGTTCAAGCAGGGCGCGCCTATGAAGAAACATATGGCGGGAAGCTCGACTGCGGCCATCTTTCGAGACGCCCGCCTGCGGCGGCCCTCAGGAGAGGGACGAGTATGCGGCAACATCAACGCAGATGGATGCAGCTGAGCCTCATCCCGAGGAGGCCGCGAACCAGTCGTCTCGAAGGACGAGGCGCTCGCTCAAGGCATCGCTGAGACTTCATCTGCGATAGCCCTGCCTGCTCAAGGGCAGCACAGCCACGCCGCGATCAGATCAACAATGTGGGGATATGGGAATGCCGGCAATACCCGGCCTCATGAGAACGAGGGCGTCGGCGAACACGTCAGGACCAGCTTCCACGTTGGCCCGAAGGCCACTTGTGAAATTGCGGAGCCCCTTACGGAGAACCGCACGAACGAAGAAAACTTGTTTCTTCTGCCGGACCGGCCTTTGGCGAGCGAACCCGCGAAAGAGAACGATCCGACCGTTGACCTGATGTCTCGCCGACACCCTCTATCGTCGACCAGAACCTTCGAGAAGGCGCTGATGACGTGCCGGCTCTCTAGGAGCCGGCAACTTCAAAAAGCGAAGTTACTTCTTCTTGGCGACCTTGCGGGTCTTCTTCGCAGTCTTCTTCACTGCGCTCTTCGCCTTCTTCGCCTTCTTCGCCTTCTTAGCTTTCTTGGCCATGTTGCCCTCCGATGTGTGAGATGGCTTAATCGCTGCATGCAGTCGGGGATCGAGTGCACACTCATCCCGAATACACCAACACAACGAAAAAAACAGCGTCTCGCTTAAAGAAGTGTTGACGGCGAAACGCGCCTGCGCTGGCGAACACGATGCAAACGGACTGCACGATGTGTGCATGCGAGCGCAGAGAGTCCCCGCGGCATCGACGTTCGCAAAAGATGCGACTGCAGAAAAACACTATGCAGCAAGTATTTTTCTGCACGCGCGCATCGCGCACGATCGAGGTAGTGACCTGTCGCGTCAATCGCGCGAGCGCCTCGCGAGGGCGCTTCGCGGACTCTGAGTCGCGGCTTTTGGCAACGAAAATATTTTCATGATTAACGGCGCGAGCGCTCGTCGGAGCGTGTGCAAGTCGCCGTTTTGCGCGAATCGCGTGGCGGCGATTCGGTCGGCGTATCGCGTTCGATCGGGATGAAGTTCGTCGCCGAGGATGCGCGCGAGCGTCGCATCGCGAACCGAAAGCGAGGTGACGACGCCTGTCCGTCACCTCGTTCGAACGTGCGAGGTCAGATGCCGAGCTTGGACTTGAGCAGCTCGTTGACGCTCTGCGGGTTGGCCTTGCCGCCGGATGCCTTCATCACCTGGCCGACGAACCAGCCGAGCGACTGCGGCTTGTCCTTGACCTGCGCCGCCTTGTCGGGATTGGCCGCGATGATGTCGTCGACAACCTTTTCGATCGCCGAAAGATCCGTGACCTGCTTCATGCCGCGGCTTTCGACCAGCGCGCGGGGATCGCCGCCCTCCTGCCAGACGATCTCGAACAGATCCTTGGCGATCTTGCCGGAGATCGTACCCTCGCCGATCAGGTCGATGATCCCTGAGAGCTGTGCGGCATCGACCGGAGAGTCCGTAATATCCCGGCCTTCCTTGTTGAGACGACCGAACAGCTCGTTGATCACCCAGTTGGCGGCGACCTTGCCGTCGCGCGCGCGGTTGGCGAGCTTTTCCAGCACGGTCTCGTAGAACACCGCGCTCTCGCGCTCGGCGACCAGCACGCTGGCGTCGTAGGACGACAGGCCGAGGTCCGCGACGAAGCGCATCTTCTTCTGGTCCGGCAACTCGGGCAGCTCAGCCTTCAGTTCGTCGACGAAGCTTTGCGAGAACTCCAGCGGCAGCAGGTCGGGATCGGGGAAGTAGCGGTAGTCGTGCGCCTCCTCCTTGGACCGCATCGACCGCGTCTCGCCCTTGTTGGGGTCATAGAGCCGGGTCTCCTGGTCGATCGCGCCGCCGTCCTCGAGGATTTCGATCTGGCGCCTGGCCTCGTACTCGATCGCCTGGCCGATGAAATTGATCGAGTTCATGTTCTTGATCTCGCAGCGGGTGCCGAGCGGCGCGCCGGGCTTGCGCACGGAGACGTTGACGTCGGCGCGCAGGGATCCCTTCTCCATGTCGCCGTCGCAGGTGCCGAGATAGCGCAGGATCGAGCGCAGCTTGGTCACATAGGCCTTGGCCTGCTCGGCATCGCGGATGTCGGGTTTGGAGACGATCTCCATCAGCGCCACGCCGCATCGGTTGAGGTCGACATAGGACATGGTCGGCGACTGATCGTGCAGCAACTTGCCGGCATCCTGTTCCAGATGCAGCCGCTCGATGCCGATGGTGGCGGTCTTGCCGCCATCGAGTTCGACCACGACCTCGCCTTCGCCGACGATCGGCGACTTGTACTGGCTGATCTGGTAGCCCTGCGGCGAGTCCGGATAGAAATAGTTCTTGCGGTCGAACACCGAGCGCAGATTGATCTGCGCGTTCAGCCCGAGCCCGGTCCGGACAGCCTGTCTGACGCATTCCTCGTTGATGACCGGCAGCATGCCCGGCATCGCCGCGTCGACCAGCGACACATGCGAATTCGGTTCGCCGCCGAACGCGGTGGAGGCGCCGGAGAACAGCTTCGCGTTCGACGTCACCTGAGCATGGACCTCCAGGCCGATGACCATCTCCCAGTCACCGGTTGAGCCCTTGAGAAGCTTGTGGGGTGCGGCAGGTGCGTTCATGGCTTCACTGGTTCCTTCATTGGTCCCTTGGCCGCGCGCGCTTCACCGGCTTCGAGAAGTCCGTTGAGCGACCGAAGCACCTCGGCCGGCTGGCGCAGCGCGATCTCGCGGCGGCCCATCACCTCGATCGCTCCGAACAGCGCGTCGACTTCCGGCGAGGAGGCGAACACGAAGCCGTCGAACGACGTGCTCTGCTCCTCGAAATCGCTGGAGATCTCGACGCGGTAGCCGTGCGCCTTGAGACGATCGACGACTTCGTAATGGAGGGCCTGCGAATGGGTTGCGATGAAGAGATAATCGACGCGGCGCTTGGCGAGCACGCTCTCCGCGCCCTGCAGCATCTCGACCTCGAACGCCTGGATATCGGCCTGCAATATGTCGAGATGCTTGATCTTCCTGTCCCTGAAGAAGGCATCGACCTCGAATTTGCCCTTGCCGACGAAGGCCTTGACGATGAACGGGCCGTAATACGCTCCGGGCCCGATGCCCGGAACCTTCAGGCCGTTATGCAGATAGACTTGGTCGCCTTCGACGAGGCCTGCCATCGGGACGCGTTCGATCAGGAGGTTGAGCGGATCGGAAACGATCTCGCGAAAGCGGCCGAATAAATCCTCCGGCTTCGCTTTCGGACTCGTGAAACCAGGCTCGCTCATGTGGATGCACTCCCACCCAGCGCATCGACGATGCGCTGCCATTCTGCTTCAAGCGAATCCGTTGCCACGGGCTGGCCGGCCTGGCGGTACCAATAGCCGGCATTGCCGAGGTCGCCCTCGACCCGGTGCAGATAGGCGTGCACCCAGGCGGCCTCGCGGCTGCTCTCGTCCTGGACGATTCTGTGCGCCTGGTCCCAGTCGCCCTTGGCGGCCCACCACAAGCCGGCGAGCGGCGCGCTGAGATCCGGGGGCGGCGCGGCGCCGTCGAGGCTGCCGATATACGCCGCCATGTTCACCACCATTTCGCCGGCGTGAAGCGGCCGGCGGCCTGCTCGATCACCTCGCCGAGCGAGAACAGCGTCTCCTCGTCGAAAGGCCGGCCGATCAGCTGCAGGCCGAGCGGCAGGCCCTGCGCGTCCTTGCCGGCCGGCACGGCGATGCCCGGCAGGCCCGCCATGTTCACGGTCACCGTGAAGATGTCGTTGAGGTACATCTCGACGGGGTCCGCCCCACCCTTTTCGCCGATGCCGAAGGCCGCCGACGGCGTCGCCGGCGTCAGGATCGCGTCCACGCCCTTGGCGAAGCAGTCCTCAAAGTCCTTCTTGATCAGCGTACGCACCTTCTGGGCGCGCAAATAATAGGCGTCGTAATAGCCGGCCGAGAGCACGTAGGTGCCGATCATGACGCGGCGCTTCACCTCCGCGCCAAAACCTTCGGCGCGGGTGTTCTCGTAGAGTTCGTTGACGTTCCGGCCCTGCTCGCGCAGGCCGAAGCGCACCCCGTCGTAGCGCGCGAGGTTGGAGGACGCCTCCGCCGGCGCCACGATGTAATAGGCCGGCAGCGCGTATTTGGTGTGCGGCAGTGACACTTCAACGAGTTCGGCGCCGGCCGCTTTCAGCCAGGCCGCACCCGCTTCCCAAAGCTTTTCGATCTCGGCCGGCATGCCGTCGAGACGGTATTCCCTGGGAATGCCGATCTTCATGCCCTTCACGGACTTGCCGATCGCAGCCTCGTAGTCCGGCACGGCCATGTCGACCGAGGTCGTGTCCTTCGGATCGTGGCCGGCCATCGAGCGCAGCAGCATCGCGGCATCGCGCGTGCTGCGCGCGATCGGACCGGCCTGGTCGAGCGAGGAGGCAAAGGCGACGATGCCCCAACGCGAGCAGCGGCCATAGGTCGGCTTGATGCCGACGGTTGCGGTGAACGCCGCCGGCTGGCGGATCGAGCCGCCGGTGTCGGTCGCGGTTGCGCCCATGCAGAGCAGCGCCGCCACGGCGGAGGCCGAGCCGCCGGACGAGCCGCCCGGCACCAGCGTCGTGTTGCTCCCGTCGCGCCGCCAGGGATTGCCGACCGGGCCGAAGCACGAGGTCTCGTTCGACGAGCCCATCGCGAACTCGTCATTGTTGAGCTTGCCCAGCATCACCGCGCCGTCGCGCCAGAGCTGCGAGGTGATGGTGGACTCGTAAGTCGGCACGAAATTGCCGAGGATTTTCGAGCACGCCGTGGTGCGCACGCCCTTGGTCGCGAACAGGTCCTTGATGCCGAGCGGAATGCCGGCGAGCGGACCGGCGTCGCCTTTGGCGATCTTCTCGTCCACGGCCTTTGCCATGTCACGCGCGCGATCGGGCGTTTCCATGACGAAAGCATTGAGCACGCGCGCGGCTTCGATCGCGTTCAGATGCGCGTCGGTCAGCTCGAGTGACGTGAAAGTCTTGGCCGCGAGGCCCTTGCGGGCTTCGGCGAGCGTCAGCGATGTCAAATCGGTCATTTATTGATCGGGCTGCAAAAGAACGGA
The DNA here is from genome assembly GCF_023073095.1 of Bradyrhizobium sp. 44. NCBI lineage: Bacteria > Pseudomonadati > Pseudomonadota > Alphaproteobacteria > Hyphomicrobiales > Nitrobacteraceae > Bradyrhizobium > Bradyrhizobium sp. 44. The sequence goes on along the minus strand of NZ_JADPIY010000020.1, from coordinate 35,322 downwards.
GACAGGGACTTGTCGTTGGCCGGGTCGTCTTTCTTGACGGCCGCTTTCGCAGCCGCCTCGATCTCGTCGAGCACGGCGTTGACGGCGACGTTGGGGTCGGCAGCCTTGCCCTGCCGCTCCATCTTGTCGAGATAGTTCATGTAGGCCTGATAGGCCTTCTCGTCGTCGCAAAGCATGCACATCGTACCAAGTCCTAAAAGTTACTCGACGACCTTGGGTACAAGAAAGAAATGACCTTCGGTCGCGGGCGCGTTGGCAACGATATCGTCGGCGATCTCGCCGTCATTGACCAAATCCCGCCGCTTCTTCATCTGCATCGGGGTGACCGAGGTCATCGGCTCCACGCCCTCGACATCGACCTCCGAGAGCTGCTCGACAAAGGCGAGCATGGCGTTGAGCTCGCCCTGCAGATGCGGAACCTCGCCCTCGGAAACCGCAATGCGCGCCAGATGCGCGATGCGGCGGACGGTAGCGGCGTCGACGGACATTATATAAGGCCTCTCACGGCAAAACCTATGTGCCGTATAGCAGAGGCCGCTTTTGCGCCGCAACCGGCGGCGGGATCTATCCGGCGAGAGCTTTCAGGCGGGCCAGGGCCGATTTGGCGAGATCGCGGGTCAGTTCAGCCGCCGGGACCTCGCGGCCCAGGGCGATGGCCTGCCCGGCCCAGAGATTGGTGAAATCCACCCTGCCCTGCTTTTCGGCAGCCGCCTTCAGCGGTCCCAGCGCCGTTGCGGCATGAGGAAATGGCGGTGCGTCCGGCGAAATCGGGCCGGCCTCGCGCATCAGGCGGTTCTGGACGCCGCGCGCCGGCCGCCCGGTCATGACATTGGTGATGACGGTGGAATCATCCCGCCCCTCGGCGAGCGCCGCGCGGGCCGCCGCACTGATCTTGGATTCCGGACAGCGCAGATAGGCACTCCCGATCTGCACGCCGGCAGCACCGAGCGCAAACGCCGCCGCGATACCGCGGCCATCCGCAACACCGCCGGCCGCAATCACCGGGACCTTCACCGCGTCGACCACCTGCGGCACCAGCGCAAAGGTGCCGGGCTGTTCAGAGATCTTGTCGGTCAGGAACATGCCGCGATGGCCGCCGGCCTCCGCGCCTTGTGCGATCACCGCGTCAGCGCCGTGCTGCTCGAGCCAGACCGCTTCCCTCACGGTGGTCGCCGACGAGATGACGAGACATCCTGCCGCCTTGACCCGCTTGAGCAGCGCGGCCTCGGGCAGGCCGAAATGGAAGCTGACGATCTCCGGCTTCAGCTCCTCCACGACCTCGCAGAAGCCGGCGTCGAACGGCGCGCGGTTTGCGGCATTGATGGGTGCGGCGGGATCGAGGCCATGCTCATTGTAGTAGCCCGCGAGGCGCTGCTTCCAGCGCGCCTCCGCCTCGGCCGAGAGCTCGACCGGTGTGTGGCAGAAGAAATTCATGTTCACCGGCGCGGAGACCCGCTGCCGGATGATGTTGACCTGCTCGCGCGCCTTGTCCGGCGACAGCATCGCGCTCGGCAGAGAGCCGAGCCCCCCGCCTTGCGCAACGGCGATCACCAGCTCCGCGTCCATCACGCCAGCCATCGGCGCCAGCACGATCGGGAATTCGGTCTTGAAGAGATCGATCAGTCGACGGTTCGGCCACATGGTTGTTCTCTCGCAGTTTAGGCGGACAGGCTGGAATTACGCCGGCCGGCTAGCAGTTGCTCGGCCTCGGTCGCAATCCGTTCGACGATTTCAGCGGCGGACGGAATATCATGGATCAGGCCGACAGCCTCACCGGCAAAGACCGCGGCGACCTCAAAATTGCCCGCTGCCCTTGCCGCGGCATAGTCGACGGTCACCTCGGCGGCGCGCTGCAGCAGCTCGACCTCGCGGCCGGTCCAGCGCCTGATATGATCGTTGACCAGCGTTCGCGAGGTGAACGGGGCCGGCCAGAACAGGCTGCGCGACCAGTCGACGATGACGCCGCGCGCCGTGTCATTGGGATCAGCGTCGCGAATGCGCTGCTTGGCCTCCTCCGCGCCATTGGCCTCCACGCTCGCATAGAAGCGCGTGCCGATCAGCACGCCGGAGGCGCCCAGCATCATCATCGCCGCCAGCCCGCGACCATCGGCAATTCCGCCGGCGGCAACCACCGGCACGCGCCCGGCGGCGAGATCAACGATAGAAGGTACGATGTCGACCGTGGTGCGCGATGCGCCATGGCCCCCGGCTTCGGTCCCCTGCGCGATCAGGATGTCCGCACCGGCGTCGAGCGCCTGCTTCGCCATGTCCTCGCTCTGCACCTGGCAGATCAAGCGCGCCCCGGACGCCTTGATGCGCGCTGCAAATGGCGCGGGGTCGCCGAATGACAGCATGATCGCTTGCGGATTGGCAGCGAGCGCGATGTCGAGCAGTTTTGGTTGTTTTGCCAGGCTCCAGGTGATGAAGCCGATACCGAACGACGCAAGGCCGCTCAGTTGGCTGGTCTCGGCCTCGAGCCGTTCCTGATCGCCGTAGCCACCACCCAGGATCCCGAAGCCGCCGGCCTCGCTGACAGCCCGCGTCAGCCGGCTGCCGGCGATCGTGTCCATCGGAGCCAGCAGGATCGGATGCTTGATCCCCAGGAGCTGGGTCAGCGGCGTGGTGATCGGCATGGCTCCTCCGCTCTCGACACGAACATTAGTCCAGAATACCATTCTCTAAAATTGAATTCTAACGAACGCTACCATCTCAAAAGCGAAACGATGCCATGGAACTCAGCGACATCCAGACCTTCGCCGCCGTCGCCCGCACCGGGGGCATCACCCGCGCGGCCGAAGAGCTCAACACGGTGCAGTCGAACGTCACCCAGCGCGTGAAGGCGCTGGAGGCGGAGATCGGTACGCCGCTGTTCGAACGGCATAGCCGCGGCATGACCCTGACCGGCGCGGGCAAGCGCCTTTTGCCCTACGCGCAACGGATGTCCGCATTAGCGCGCGAGGCCGTGCTCGCTGCCTGCGACGACGGCGAGCCCAAGGGACCGCTCGCGATCGGCTCGATGGAAACGACCGCGGCCGTGCGGCTGCCGCCGCTGCTGGCTGATTTTCATCGCCGCTTTCCCGCCGTGCGGCTGAGCCTGCGCACCGCGCCCACAGCCGACCTCGTCGCTTGCGTGCTCGAAGGCACGCTCGACGGCGCCTTCGTCGCAGGTCCGATCGCGCATGCAGATCTCACCGCGACAAGCGCGTTCCGCGAAGAGCTGGTGCTGGTGAGCGCGCGGCGCTGGGCCACGCTCGCCGAGCTGCGCGCCGGGACGCCGGAATCCGGCCCGACCGCGCTGACGTTCCGCACCGGCTGCACCTACCGGCAGCGGCTGGAACAGATCTTTGTCGAGTTCGGCTGGCCGTCGGCCGCACGCTTCGAGCTCGGCACGCTCGACGGCATGATCGGCTGTGTCGCCGCCGACATGGGCGTGACGCTGCTGCCGCGCGCCGTGGTCGAACGCAGTGCGATCAACGGCAGCGTCTCGATCCACGCGCTGAGCCATTCGCACGCGCAGGTCGAGACGCTCTTCATCCAGCGTCGTGCCGGACATCAAACCAGTGCGCTGAACGGATTTGCCGCTTGCCTGAAGCAAGACGATGATGTCATCGCGGCCTGAGATGGCAGCGCCGCAACGCAACCAAAGCCCAGATCGCCTCGACCACGCCGAACGGCCAGGCCCCTTGCAGGAAGCCGTAAGCCGAACCGAGCACGCAGGACATAGCGAACAGCAGCACGAACCAGTGGCTGCGGTCTTCCAGGGCGTAAGTGACCAGCATCGCTGTCACGGCGACCAAGCCGAATAATGTCAGCGCATCCATAGTTACAGGTTCACTCCGCAGCCTGACGCGTGATATGCGCTGATCCCATGCCGGCTCTTATCCTGCCTCTCGTCGATGCTGCAACCCACTGGCCCGAACGCGGCGGGTTGGTCGGCCTTGATCTCGGTACCAAGACCATCGGCGTTGCCGTCTCCAATCCGGACCGTCGGTTAGCGACCGGCGTCGAGACGATCCAGCGCAAGGCGTTCAAGCAGGATGCCGCCCGGCTGCTCGCGATTGCCAGTGAACGTAAGGCCGTCGGCTTCGTGCTCGGCCTGCCCATCAACATGGACGGCAGCGAAGGCCCGCGCGCGCAATCGACCCGGGCGTTTGCCCGCAACCTCGCCGGCCTGACCGCGCTGCCCATCGGCCTCTGGGACGAGCGTCTGTCGACCGCCGCGGTCGAGCGCGAGCTGATCGGCATGGACGTCAGCCGCGCCAAGCGCGCCGAAGTGATCGACGAGCACGCCGCGATCTTCATCCTGCAAGGCGCGCTCGACCGCCTCGCCAATCTGCGCGCAGCCCCGGGGCCCGGCTGATCCATGGCCGTCGTGATCGCGGCGCTCCTTCCCGTCTTTATCCTCATCGTGCTCGGCGTGGTGCTGAAGCGCACCCTGATGCGGCTCGACACGCAATGGAACGGGCTGGAGCGGCTGACCTATTTCGTGCTGTTTCCGATGCTGCTGATCCAGACGCTGGTGAAGGCCGACCTGTCCAGGGTGCCGGTCGCCGGCGTCGGCGGCGCGCTGCTGCTCTCCGCGCTCGCGATGTCGCTGCTCTGCCTCGCGCTCCGCCCGGCCCTGTCGCGTCTCGATATCGACGGCCCCGCCTTCACCTCGATCTTCCAGGGCGCGATCCGCTGGCAGACCTATGTGGCGCTGTCCGTCTCCGCCAATATGTTCGGCGAGGTCGGGCTGGCGCTCGCCTCCGTCGCGATGGTGGCGATCATTCCGCTGGTCAACGTCCTCAGCGTGGCGGTGCTCGCGCACTACGCCGCTCCGGAGAAGCAATCCGCGCGCGCGATCGTCATGACGGTTGTCCGCAATCCCCTGATCTGGGCCTGCGTGATCGGTCTCGTCATCAATGTCATCCACCTGCCGCTGCCCAGGATCTGGCATGAGGTGGCAGACGCACTCGGCCGCTCCTCCCTCGCCATCGGCCTGCTCGTCACCGGCGCCGGCCTGCATCTTGAAGGCCTGCTCCGCCCCAGCGCAGGCGCCGCTATCGGCGTGGTGTTCAAGCTGGTGCTGATGCCCGTGGTCGCCCTGGTGCTCGCCGTCTGGTTCGGACTGTCCGGCGACAGCCTCGCCATCGTCGCGATCTGCGCCGCCGTGCCGACTTCCACCAGCGCCTATGTGCTGGCCCGACAGGTGGGCGGCGATGCCCCGCTACTGGCGCAGATCATCACGCTGCAGACGATCCTGGCGGCGATCACGATGCCGATCGTGATCGCGCTGGTGGCCTAGAATTCGTCATTGCGAGCGCAGCTCTCCTTCTCGTCATTGCGAGGAACCCTTGCGACGAAGCAATCCAGAGTCTCTCCGCGGACAGATTCTGGATTGCTTCGCTTCGCTCGCAATGACGGAACTTGGGCGACCGTCGGGCTAGCTCCCCAGCCACATCGTCAGCACCACCGCCGTCAGATTGTTCAGCGCGTGCAGCACGATCGTGAGCCAGAGCGAGCTGCTGCGATAGCGCATATAGCCAAACCACAGGCCGATGGAGAAGACCTCGGCGAGGAAGTACAGGTCGTATTGCAGGTGCACGACCGTCCACAGCAGCGACGACAGGATGATCGCGCCGGGCACGCGCAGGAAGCTCGCCGACCAGCCGCGATAGAGGAAGCCGCGCGCCAAAACCTCTTCCGACATCGGCGCTGCCACGCTGAAGGCGAACAGCAGGAAGAAGGCTGCGCCCTTGTCGCGACCAGATTTCAACAGATCGGTCATGAAGCCCGGCGTGGCCTCGCGGCCGAGGCTCCGCGACATCGTCTCCCAGGCCACGACGATCAGGACAAGCCCGACCGCGCCGAACAGGAGTTGCTTCCAGGACGGCCAGCGTAGCGCGAGATAGTCGACGAAGGAGGCCTTCTTGATGCGGATGGCAAGCCACACCGCAGCCAGTGTCGCCGGCAAGCCCAGTATCACCGACAGCGCGAGCGCCTGCGGCTCGCCGCCGACGAGCTGAAGCGAGGCGAGGTCCATCGGCAGGCCACGCTGCACCGCCAGCAGAACGATGGCGCCGATCTGCCCGACGAACATTGCAGCGAAGATAACGATCCCCCACAGCGCCGTGCCCCAGAATTTCCAGACGCGCGGCGCCTCGTGCGCAGGCGTCACGGTCGGCGGCGGATGATCGGGATTGAGCGAATCCATCAAAGCGCTTTCATTGGGAGGCATTCCGGGCGCGTCGGTTGCGATCTACTTCATCCGCGGCGGAATCGGAAAATCATAGGCCGCCCCGCCCGCCCCCGGCAGTGAAAAGTGCCACCACTCCTTTGCATAGTTCACAAAGCCTTGCCTCGCCATCGCAGCCACGAGCCGCTTGCGCCAGGCGCGCTGGTCCGGACTGACCGTTGGCGCGGCGGTGTGCCCTTTCACGTCGGTACAGTCGTAACCTGTGCCCATGTCTACACTGCCCTCGGGCGGGCGCGCCTCGACCGGCGCGGTACAGTCGGCGTAGGCCTTTGACGGGTCGTATTTGCCTGAATTGTCCGCCTTGAGATCGACCAGCGTGAGATCGAGCGCGGCGCCCGTCGAATGCTGCGAGCGGCTTGCGATGTAGCCGAGGCGGAACAGCTCGGTCTTGGGAATTTTGGGATTGTAGCGCCGCTCGGCAACCGTCTCCTGGCCGTTCTGCGACCACCTGACCATGTCGAGCGAGGCCCGCGCCGGCCGGTAGCAGTCGAACATTTTCAGCGAGAGATTTTGCGCCACCAGTTCCTGCTGCACCGCCTTCAACCGCAGCCCAATCTCCCGCTTCACCACGCATTCGCCGACGCCGTAGCCGGCGAGCGGACGGCCGACGAAATTGTTCGAGGTGGCGTAGCGGATGTCCTGGATGATGCTGGGGTCGATGTCGCGCAAATAGACGAAACCGCCGGGAAGCGATTGGGTGTGGGCGGTGCTGATCGTCATGAGCGCCAGGAACGCTGCCAGAATTGATTTCACGAAATGCATCCCAGTCGTCATGGCCGGGCTTGTCCCGGCCATCCTCGCCTTTTCTGCGACAGCACCTTAAGAACGTGGATGCCCGGGACAAGCCCGGGCATGACGGAGAAGACGGGGACAGCTCACGCCACAGCGATAAGACCGACAGATCGGGGGATAACTCCCCGCCCGGGCTTTGGCCCTTGCCCCCCCGGCCATCCCCGCCTATAGCTCTCGCTTTAATGACATCGAAATCGACCTTCGTCCTCGGCCACCGGCATTTGCTGGGCATCGAGGGCCTTTCCGCGGCCGACATCACCGGCCTCCTCGACCTGTCCGAAGAATATGTCGAGCTCAACCGCCAGGTTGACAAGAAGCGCACCGTCCTGCGTGGACGGACGCAGGTAAACCTCTTCTTCGAGGCTTCCACCCGGACCCAATCCTCGTTCGAGCTCGCCGGCAAACGGCTGGGCGCCGACGTCATGAACATGTCGGTGTCCTCATCGTCCATCAAAAAGGGCGAGACGCTGGTCGACACCGCCATGACGCTCAACGCCATGCACCCGGATATCCTGGTGGTGCGCCATCACGCCTCCGGCGCGGTGGAACTGCTGGCCCGCAAGGTCGACGGTTCCGTGATCAATGCCGGCGACGGCGCGCATGAGCATCCCACTCAAGCCCTGCTCGACGCGCTGACCATCCGCCGCAACAAGGGCCGGCTCGAGGGCCTCGTGGTCGCGATCTGCGGCGACGTGCTGCATTCGCGCGTCGCCCGCTCCAACATCATCCTGCTCAACGCGATGGGCGCCCGTGTCCGGGTCGTCGGCCCCTCCACGCTGCTGCCGCCCGGCATCGAGCGGATGGGCGTCGAGGTCGCGCGCGACATGCGCGAGGGGCTCAACGGCGCCGACATCGTCATGATGCTGCGGCTCCAGCGCGAGCGCATGAACGGCTCCTTCGTGCCGTCGACCTCCGAGTATTTCCATTATTTCGGGCTGGACCAGAAGAAGCTCGCCTACGCCAAGCCAGACGCCCTCGTCATGCATCCCGGCCCCATGAACCGCGGCGTCGAGATCGACACTGCGGTCGCTGACGGCGCGCAGTCCCTGATCCGCGAACAGGTGGAAATGGGCGTGGCCGTGCGCATGGCGGTGCTGGAAGCGCTCGCCCGCAACCTGCCGAACGCGTGATGCTCATGTTGACCGACCGCCGACCCATCCTGCTTGCCAACGCCCGCGTCGTCGACCCCTCCCGGGACTTCGATGGCCCCGGCGACGTCCTGATTGCCGACGGCATCATCCGGGAGACCCGCCGCGGCATTGGCGCTGCCGGCGTTCCCGAGGGCACCGACGTCGTCAACTGCGCCGGCAAGATCGTCGCACCCGGGCTGATCGACATGCGCGCCTTTGTCGGCGAGCCCGGCTTCAGCCATCGCGAGACCTTTGCGTCCGCGAGCCAGGCGGCTGCGACCGGCGGCATCACTACCATCATCTGCCAGCCCGATACCTTGCCAGTGATCGACAACTCGGCGACCGTCGACTTCGTGATGCGTCGCGCCCGCGACACTGCGATCGTCAACATCCAGCCGATGGCGGCGCTGACCAAGGGCATGCACGGCGAGGAGATGACCGAGTTCGGCCTGCTCAAGGCGGCCGGCGCGATCGCCTTCAGCGACTGCGACAAAAGCGTGATCAACGCGCAGGTGATGCGCCGCGCCTTGACCTACGCGCGCGATTTCGACGCGCTGATCGTGCACTACACCGAGGATCGCGATCTCGTCGGCGAAGGCGTGATGAACGAGGGCGAATTCGCCTCGCGGCTCGGCCTGATGGGCATCCCGAACGCGGCGGAGGCCGTGATGCTGGAGCGCGACATGCGCCTGGTCGCGCTGACAGGCGGGCGCTATCACGCGGCCTCGCTGACCTGCATCGAGTCGCTCGACGTGCTCAAGCGCGCCCGCGACGCCGGCCTTGCCGTGACCGCCTCGGCCTCGATCAACCACCTTGCGCTGAACGAGAACGACATCGGCCCTTACCGTTCGTTCCTGAAGCTGTCGCCGCCGCTGCGCACCGAGGACGACCGCCGCGCGCTGGTCGCAGCCGTGGCCTCCGGCCTGATCGACGTCATCATGTCCGACCACAATCCGCAGGACGTCGAGGTCAAGCGCCTGCCTTTCGCGGAAGCGGCCCCCGGCGCCATCGGGCTGGAGACCATGCTCCCGGCGGGCCTTCGCCTCGTGCACAATGACGAGCTGGATCTCAAGACGCTGATCCGGGCGATGTCGACCCGGCCGGCCGAGATTTTGGGATTGCCTGGCGGAACCCTGCGCACAGGCAGCCCCGCCGACGTCATCGTGATCGACCCCGATGTCCCCTGGGTGGTCGATCCCGCCGACCTCAAATCGCCGTGCAAGAACACGCCGTTCGACGAGGCCCGCTTTACAGGTCGCGTGGTGCGCACCATTGTCGGCGGACGGACGGTGTACGAGCATGTCTGACGTGCGGAGCTGCAGCCAGGGAATTTGCAGACATGGCGCTTGAATTGTTCCTGCCGGTGGCTTTTGTTATCGGCTACCTGCTCGGTTCGATTCCGTTCGGACTGATCCTGACGAAACTCGGCGGCACGCAGGACATCCGCTCGATCGGCTCCGGCAGCATCGGCGCCACCAATGTGCTGCGCACGGGGCGCAAGGGCCTTGCCGCCGCAACCCTGCTGTTCGACGCGCTCAAGGGCACCGTGGCGGTGGTGATCGCGGGCTACATCGCCGGTCCCAATGCCGCGATGCTGGCCGGGCTTGGCGCCTTCCTCGGCCATCTCTTCCCGGTCTGGCTCAAATTCAAAGGCGGCAAGGGTGTCGCCGTCTATATCGGCATCATGCTCGGGCTGTTCTGGCCGGCGGCGGTGGTGTTCTGCCTGCTCTGGTTGGCGACCGCCTTCACCGCCCGCTATTCCTCGCTCTCGGCCCTGGTGGCCTCGTTCATCACCCCGCTGTTCCTGTTGTGGTTCGGCCAGCCCGCACTCGCGACGCTGGCGGCGGTGCTGACGCTGCTGTTGTTCTACGCTCATCGCGAGAACATCAAGCGGCTGCAATCGGGCAAGGAAAGCCGGATCGGCGAGAAGGCATAAGCCGGGAATCCACGGATACCGCGGCACCCCTTCTGCATTATATCGCAAATGGTGTTCGCAACTTGCAGCCGAATCACGGCTGTATGGACGAATGGGTTCCAGGCCTTGGCCCTGATCATGGGCATGGCTCTACGCGGTTGCTCAGAATGAGCGAGAAGATTGTCAGCGCGCATGTTGAAGGTGGCTTGCAGGGCACTGCGGCAAGCCGGATGCTCTCGACCACGGATATCTGGTCCGGTGCGCCCTCGCCGCTTCCTGCTCCCAAGCCTGTGCCCGTTTCGCCACCAGCGCCGCAGCCTGCTCGCATCGCGCAAGCTCCTGTGACAGTTGAGGCCGTGATCGCTGCGGCACCAGTCGCACCCGCGCAACCCGAAGCCAACCAATGGCCGCCGCAAAGATTGTCGCTGGCGCTTCAGGGCGGCGGCACCTTCGCCGCGTTCACCTGGGGCGTGCTGGAGCGGCTGCTGGAAGAGCCATCCATCGCGATCGACACCATCAGCGGCGCCAGCGCTGGCGCCATCAACGCGCTTCTGCTCGCCTCCGGTTTCGCCGAGGGTGGCCGCGAAGGCGCCCGCGCGCGGCTGAACCGGTTCTGGATCCGGCTGATGCACGAGGCCTCGTTCCGATCGCTGATGCTGATCGGCGGCTTCTCGCCGGCGGGAAGCTCGGTCGCGTTCGGTCCGACGCTGCGCTCCGGCCAGTTCGATCCGTTCGATCTCGATCCGCTGCGGCAGGCGCTGTCGCGCGACATCAACTTTTCCGCCTTGCGCGACCCGCGCTGCCCGAAGCTGCTGATCGCCGCGACCCGGATCCGCGACGGGCAGCAGCAGATCTTCCGCAACGACGTGATCACCGCCGACGTCGCGCTGGCCTCGACCTGCCCACCGCTGATTCATTGCGCGGTGGAGATCGACGGCGAGGCTTATTGGGACGGCGGCCTCGGCGGCAACCCGCCCCTGCTGCGGCTCGTGCAGGACACGACGAGCACCGAAATCCTGCTGGTCCAGGTCACGCCGGCGCGCGACAGCTACGTGCCGATCACGCTCGCCGCGATCGACCGCAGGCTGGATCAGATCGCGGCCAACGCCGCCCTCAATGCCGAGATCGCGGCGATCGAATGGGCGCAATCGCAGGCCGCATCGTCGCTGCGGCTCTCCAGGATCGCCGCGGAAGATTTCGTCGACGGCCTGGCGCAGCGCTCGTCCACCGATCTCGGCCGCGGCTTCATTCGCGCGCTTCACCGCAGCGGCCGCGAGGCCGTCGGGCGCTGGCTCAAGCAAGGCACCGATCACAGCGCAGCGCCGGCCGCATCTGGCCAGCGCATCGTCGCTCTCGAACCTGCGCTAGCTTGATTTCGCCAGCGCCTGCTCCAGGAACCACGCCGTCGCCAGCGCATGCGCGTCGTTGCCGAAGCGCGCGATCACCTGCACTCCGATCGGCAGGCCATTAGCCTTGAGCACCGGCACGTTGACGCAAGGATTGCCCATCAGTGTCCAGAGCCTGTTGTAGCGGGGGTCGCCGGTGCTCGCGAGTTCCTTGGCCGGCGGCGCGCCCGGTGCCGAATAGGTCAGCAGCACGTCGAACCCCTCGAACAATTCGCCGATCTCGCGGCGTCCGCGGCGGCTGATCCGCCGCGCGTCGTCATAGTCCTTAGGTGTGAGACCGACCGTCGCATCGAGACTGGCGCGCAGCATCGGCGCGATCTCATCGTGGCGTTCGGAAAATTCCCAGGCGAGCGCGCGATGCGCCTCGAAGTCCTGAATGATCGGGTGGATACGCCAGGCCTCCTGCACCGCCTCCGGCAGATCGATAGTCTTCACGCTGGCGCCAGCCTTCTCGGCGGCCTTGATCGCGGCTTGCAGCCCCTCTTCGGCGGCCGGCTCCACGGCACCGGCAAACTCCTGCCTGACCACGCCGATGCGCGGCGCCTTCGCCGGGACGATGCCGGCGAATTCGGTGCGGCCGGTCATCGCGAGCAATCCGCGCGCGAGATCTTCCGCGCGCGCGCCGAACAGGCCGACCGTGTCGAGCGCCCACGAATAGCATTTGACGCCGACCGTCGGCAGCATCCGGAACGACGGCTTGATCGCGGCGGTGCCGCAATAGGCAGCGGGGCGGATCACCGAGCCGCCGGTCTGGGTGCCCAGAGCCAGCGGGATCATGCCGGCACCGACGGCCGCGGCCGAGCCCGAGGACGAGCCGCCCGGCGTATGGCCAAGGTTATGCGGATTGAGCGTCGGGGTTGGATCGCGTGAGGCGAACGCCGTGGTCGTGGTCTTGCCGATGATGGTGGCGCCCGCCCGCTTCAGCATCATCACGACAGGCGCGTCCGCGCGCGGCTGCCAGCCGCGATAGATCTCCGAGCCCATCTCGGTCGGCATATTGGCAGTGTCGATGATGTCCTTGATCCCGACCGCGATGCCGCGGAGCGGCCCGGCGCCTTGCGCCTTCGCGGAGGTGTCGTGACGGACGAAGGCGTGGACGTCCTTCTCCCGCGCCTCGATCGCCGCATGCGATTGCGCTATGGCGGACTCGGGCGAAAGCTCGCCCGCTTCGATGCGGCGCTGGAGGTCGGCGAGTGAGATCATGGCAATACCCTTCTTATTGGGATCGCTTTTAGCATCGCGACGAAGCCGCGCAAGCGCACGCCGCTGTTGCCCACGCCCTCAGGTTGTTCCATGCTGTGCCTGCAAGGAGCTGCCGTGGACGCCATCAATCCAAGTGTAGAGCTGACCGAGGCCGACAGGATCGACCGCCTGCGGCTGATCCGGTCGGACAATGTCGGGCCACGCACGTTCCGGTCGCTGGTCGATCATTTCGGCACGGCGCGCGCGGCGCTGGAGCGGCTGCCGGATCTGGCACGTCGCGGCGGTGCGCAGCGATCGGCGCGCATCTGCAGCGCTGACGAGGCGAAAGCCGAGCTTGCCGCGAGCCGCAAGTTCGGAATTGCCTGGCTCGCGCCCGGCGAGGACGGTTATCCGGCGCGGCTGGCAACGCTCGACGATGCGCCGCCGCTGCTCGCCGTGCGCGGCGACAATACAACGCTGATGCGGCCGATGATCGCGATTGTAGGCTCGCGCAACGCCTCCGGTGCAGGCTTGAAATTCGCCGGTCAGCTCGCCCGCGAGCTTGGCGAAGCCGGCTTCGTCGTCATCTCCGGCCTCGCCCGCGGCGTGGACCAGGCCGCGCACCGCGCCAGCGTCGAGAGCGGCACCATCGCCGTGCTCGCCGGCGGACATGACTGCATCTATCCGCCCGAGCATGGCGATCTGCTGGCCTCGATCCTCGATCGCAAGGGTGCTGCGATCTCCGAGATGCCGCTCGGCCACGAGCCGCGCGCCCGCGACTTCCCCCGCCGCAACCGGCTGATCTCGGGCGCCGCGCTCGGCGTGGTCGTGGTGGAGGCGGCGCATCGCTCGGGCTCGTTGATCACCGCGCGCATGGCCGCCGAACAGGGCCGCGAGGTGTTCGCGGTGCCGGGCTCGCCGCTCGATCCGCGCGCCGCCGGCACCAACGATCTGATCAAGCAGGGCGCGACGCTCGTCACCGAAGCCGCCGACGTCGTCAACGCGGTCGCACCGATCATGGAGCGGCCGCTGATGCGCACCGCGAACGAGCCCGACAGCGAGCCGTTCGCAAGCGATCCGCAAGGACACGACCGCGATCAGATCACCGGCCTGCTCGGCCCCGCCCCTGTCACGATCGACGATCTCGTGCGGATGTCCGGCGCCTCGCCGGCCATCGTGCGCACCGTGCTCTTGGAGCTCGAGCTCGCCGGCCGGCTCGAACGCCACGGCGGTGGGTTGGTCTCGCTGCTTTAAGGAGTGTTCCGCTCGTCGAAGTGCGTGCGCGCCGAGGCGATCTGCTCCTGATGCGTGATCGCCCATTCGCCGAGTGCCCTCACCGGCTGCTGCAGTCCGCGGCCGAGATCGGTCAGCTCGTAATCCACGCGCGGCGGAATGGTCGGGAAGATCGTGCGTGTGACCAGCCCGTCGCGCTCGAGCCCGCGCAACGTCAGGGTCAACATCCGCTGCGAGATGCCGTTGATCATGCGCTTGAGCTCGTTGAAGCGCTTGGGCCCGTCACTCAGCATCATGATCACGAACACGCTCCATTTGTCGCCGACGCGCGCGAGGATCGAGGCGACGCCGCGGCAGTCCGCGTGGTCGCGATCCGGCATCGGCGGGGCAGTCAAATCGATGTGCGCAGGTTTCAAGGATGTGCCCATGGCTCAAAAAGGTGCGTTCTTGCGGGGATTTCGATAGTCACTCATGTAGCTCTGGTTACAAACATATACCAGGGTGATCCCGAATGAAACTCCTCCACATCGACTCCAGCGTGCTCGGCTCCCACTCCGTTTCCCGGCAGGTCTCCGCCGCCATCGTCGACCGTCTCAGGCAGGCGACACCGTCGCTCGACATCGTCTACCGCGACCTGACGCAGAGCCCGCTCGCCCATCTCTCCGGTTCGCATCTCGCGGCCGCGCAAGGCGCGCCTGCGCCGGCGGAACTCGGCCCCGACCTCGCCGCCAGCAAGGCCGCGCTGGACGAATTCCTTGCCGCTGACATCGTCGTGATCGGCGCGCCCATGTACAATTTCACCATTCCGAGCCAGCTCAAGGCCTGGATCGACCGGGTCCTCGTCGCGGGGAAGACGTTCAGCTACGGCGCGAACGGACCGCAGGGCCTTGCCGGCGGCAAGCGCGTGATCTTCGCGATCTCGCGCGGGGGCTATTACGGCGCGGGCACGCCCGCCGCGTCGCTGGAGCACCTCGAAAGCTATCTGCGTGGCGTGTTCGGCTTCATGGGCATCCATCATCCCGAATTCATCAGCGCCGATGGCATCCAGGTCGGGCCGGAGCATCGCGAGAAGTCGCTCGCAAGCGCGCTTGAGGCGGCAACCAGCCTCCGCGCGGCCTGACGCAACGCGCACATCGTCAGCCGCCGCAACATCGCTTGCGGCGGCTGATCGACCGGTGCGCGGTCGGCGAAGCTAAAACCAGGCGCCCTGAATGCCGAGGATGACGGCGACGAGCGAAACGAACAGGCCGATGCCGGAGAAAAGAGCGACCCCGATGAATTCGGAGGTGTCGGAACGCTTGGCGGGAATGGTGGAGTTTTCGGTGTAAATACGCGGTGCTGAAATCGGGGAAATAATACGAGCTGCCTTTGGCATATCGGGCTCCCTTGAAAATGAGTCTTCGTGACCCCCTGCCCGAAAAGTGTCTTGGCAGCGCAAGCGAAGGTTCAACGCCTCACGCAAGGTTCAGAAAATACAGCTCGCGAGACGTGGGAACCGGTCGGCGCAACCGCTTTTGCGTGCGCCGACCGATTCAATTTTCACTTCAATTGATCAGCCGCGATAAATCGGCGCGCCGCTCGGCGAGGCGACCGCGCCGCCGTCGACGAAGATTTCCTGGCCCTGCACATGCGCGGAATCGTCGGAGGCGAGGAACAGCACCGTCTTCGCGACGTGATCTGTTTCACCAATGCGCCCCAGCGGCGTCGTCAGCGCGATCCGCTTCTCGAACGCCTTCTCGGCTTCGGGCGTCGCGGTCGCAGGTCCCCAGATCGGCGTGCGGATCGCACCGGGCGCGACCACGTTGACGCGAATGCCGCGCGGCGACAGTTCTGATGCCATGATCCGCGCCATCGCCCGCACGCCGGCCTTGGCGGCGCCATACGCCGAATAGCCGGGAATGCCGAGCACGGAGATCACCGAGCCGCTGAGGATGATCGAGGCGTTGTCGTTGAGATAAGGCAGCGCGGACTGCACGGTGAAGAACACGCCGGTCAGATTGGTGCTGATGACCTTCGCGAAGACCTCCAGCGTGGCCGATCCCAGCGGCGTGCCGCCGGCGATGCCGGCATTGGCGAACACGATGTCGAACTTGCCGAACTTTTCGGCGCCCTTCTTGATCGCAGCTTCGGTCGCCGCAATGTCGGTGGCGTCCGCGGCGAGCGCGAGCGCGTTCGGCCCGAGCTCCTTCGCGGCCGCCTCGAGCGTCTCCTTGTTGCGCCCGGTGATCACCACCTTGGCGCCCTCGGCCACGAACAGCTTTGCCGTTGCCAGCCCAATGCCGCTATTGCCGCCGGTGATCAGGGCCGTCTTGTTCTTCAGTCTCACGTTCGTCTCCAGTGGTTGCATCATAAAACTATGATTGCCATCTAGGCTATCTGGTTTTAAGATGCAACCACACGAGCGCGTGAACGGCGACTGGACCGTGCGATCGCGAAAGGACTGGACCATGGTGAAACGAACGAGCTTCGAGGGCGATGCCTGTCCGATCGCGCGCTCGCTGGAAGCGATCGGCGACTGGTGGTCGCTGCTGATCATCCGTGAGGCGCTGTTCGGCCTGCGCCGCTTCGGCGAGTTTCAGAACAAGCTCGGCATGGCCAAGAACATCTTGTCGGCCCGGCTGCGCGCGCTGGTTGACCACGGCATCCTGACCACGGCCCCCGCCTCCGACGGCAGCGCCTACCAGGAATATGTGTTGACGGAAAAGGGCCGCGGCACTTTCCCGATCCTGGTAGCCCTGCGGCAATGGAGCGAGGAATTCGACGATCGGCCGTCGGAGATCTCGACCATCCTGGTCGATCGCGAGAAAGGCCGCCCGGTGAAGAAGCTCGAGCTACGCGCCGAAGACGGGCGGCTGCTGACGCAAGCCGATACCATGCTGAAGCCGCGGCCAGCGCCGCGACGGCGGTCGGCCTAGTAACGTCGAACTGCCACCACCCCGTCATTGCGAGCGCAGCGAAGCAATCCAGACTGCCACCGTGGAAAGACTCTGGATTGCTTCGCCGCGCTCGCAATGACTGCGTGGGGGACTTGTACAAAACATCGACGGCGTCAAAGATGGCTAGACACAGCAAGTGGCACCACGATGCCCCTCCTCGCCATCGTCTATTTTTCCATCTCAGGCACCACCGAGAAGCTGGCGCACGCGGTCGCGCGCGGTGCGGATGGCGTGGCGGATGTCACGCTCTGTCGCATCACCGGCGGCGACATCGTATCAGGCCGGTTTAAGAATGAGAGCTTACTGGAGACGATTGACGGCGCTAGCGCCGTTGCGTTTGGCAGCCCCACCTACATGGGCGGACCCGCCGCCCAATTCAAAGCTTTTGCAGACGCTTCGAGCGACAGATGGAGCAAGCAAGCCTGGGCCAACAAGATCGCAGCAGGATTCACGACGGGCGCCTGCGCTGGCGGCGACCAACTCCACACACTGTCCTACTTTTCCATTCTGGCCGCGCAACACGGCATGCTCTGGTGCGGACTGGATATTCCGGGTGGCGAGGACCCGAGCGGTCGGAATCGTTTAGGCAGCCAGCTTGGCTTGGCAACACACTTGATTGACGGCTCGTTGCCTCAGAGCGACCTCGGCACGGCCGAATATCTCGGCCAGCGATTGTCCAGAATGGCAAGCCGCAACGGCTAACCTCACCCGTCATTGCGAGCGAAGCGAAGCAATCCAGAGTCTTTCCGCGGTGGGATTCTGGATTGCTTCGCTGCGCTCGCAATGACGACTTTGGTGCAGCGTGCTCCAATCTCTCGCCGTCATCCTGAGGTGCTCGTCCTGCAAAGCAGGGCGAGCCTCGAAGGACGACAGCCCGGCTGCATCCCGGCCGCTCATCCTTCGAGGCTCCCGGCGCGATGCTTTGCATCGCGCCACTCGCGCCTCCAGCGACGAGCGCTACGCGCTCGCGCGGGGATGACGGGTCTGATACTCGCCGGGTGCCCTCACGACAGCCTGCGCTTGCTCCGCAGCCGCAGGTGCTCGTCGGCCTCCAGCTTGGTCATTCCCAGGAGATAATGCAGCACGTCGAGCTTGTGCCGCTCGGCGAGCTTGCGCAGTGCCCCGACCTGCTCGGCGATGAAAGCGACCGCCTCCTCGACGCCGCCCTCCCCCGGTTCCTCGTGACGCGAGCCTCCCGCCGCGCGCGATGCGGCGCCCGCCCGTTTCTTTCCTGGCTTAGTCACCAGCCCCCACCCGAATCCATGCCCGCGGAAACATTACGCCGACATCGGCCGCAACTCAAAGGTGGTATTTTGCAACTTTCTCGATATGAAACTTTTCCCATCGGGATGGCTTTCAACACCCCTCGATTTGACAGCGACGGCCTCACCACCCATGTTCGGGACGAAAGGGCCGACCCGAATCTCATCGAATTCGGCCCCAAATTTCCCCATAAGTTACTGGAACTACATGAATATCGTCATTGTGGAGTCGCCGGCGAAAGCCAAGACGATCAACAAGTATTTGGGCTCGTCCTACGAGGTTCTGGCCTCGTTTGGCCATGTCCGCGACTTGCCGGCGAAGAACGGCTCCGTCGATCCCGACGCCAATTTCAAGATGATCTGGGAGATCGACCCCAAGGCGGCCGGCCGGCTCAACGACATTGCCAAGTCCCTCAAGAACGCTGACCGCCTGATTCTCGCCACCGACCCTGATCGCGAGGGCGAGGCCATCTCCTGGCACGTGCTGGAGGTTCTTAAAGAGAAGCGTGCGCTCAAGGACCACAAGATCGAGCGCGTAGTGTTCAACGCCATCACCAAGCAGGCGGTCACGGACGCCATGAAGCATCCGCGCCAGATCGACGGTGCGCTGGTCGACGCCTATATGGCGCGCCGCGCGCTGGACTATCTGGTCGGCTTCACCCTCTCCCCCGTGCTGTGGCGCAAGCTGCCGGGCGCCCGCTCGGCGGGCCGCGTGCAGTCGGTGGCGCTGCGGCTGGTCTGCGACCGCGAGCTCGAGATCGAAAAGTTCGTTGCGCGCGAATACTGGTCGCTGATCGCGACCCTGCTGACGCCGCGCGGCGACGCCTTCGAAGCCCGTCTCGTCGGCGCCGACGGCAAGAAGATCCAGCGCCTTGACATCGGCACCGGCGCGGAAGCCGAAGACTTCAAGAAGGCGCTGGAAGCAGCCGCCTACGCGGTGACCACGGTCGATGCCAAGCCGGCCCGGCGTAATCCGCAGGCCCCCTTCACCACCTCGACGCTGCAGCAGGAAGCCAGTCGCAAATACGGCTTTGCGCCGGCGCACACCATGCGCATCGCGCAGCGGCTCTATGAAGGCATCGATATCGGCGGCGAGACCACCGGACTCATTACTTATATGCGTACCGACGGCGTGCAGATCGACCCGTCCGCGATCACCCAGGCCCGCAAGGTGATCGGCGAGGATTACGGCAACGCTTACGTTCCGGACGCGCCGCGCCAGTACCAGGCCAAGGCCAAGAACGCCCAGGAAGCCCACGAAGCGATCCGGCCGACCGACATGTCGCGCCGCCCCGATAGCATGAGCCGCAAGCTCGAGTCCGATCAGGCGAGGCTCTATGAGCTGATCTGGAAGCGCACCATCGCGAGCCAGATGGAATCGGCCGAACTGGAACGCACCACGGTCGACATCACGGCGAAGGTTGGCGGCCGCACGCTGGACCTGCGCGCCACCGGCCAGGTCGTCAAGTTCGACGGCTTCCTCGCACTTTATCAGGAAGGCCGCGACGACGAGGAGGACGAGGACTCCCGCCGCCTGCCCGCGATGAGCCCGAATGACGCGCTGAAGCGGCAGTCGCTCGCCGTCACCCAGCATTTCACCGAGCCGCCGCCGCGCTTCTCCGAAGCCTCGCTGGTCAAGCGCATGGAAGAGCTTGGCATCGGCCGGCCCTCGACCTATGCCTCGATCCTCCAGGTCCTCAAAGACCGCGGCTACGTCAAGCTCGAAAAGAAGCGCCTGCACGGCGAGGACAAGGGCCGGGTCGTGGTCGCGTTCCTCGAAAGCTTCTTTGCCCGATACGTCGAATACGATTTCACCGCCAATCTGGAAGAGCAGCTCGACCGCATCTCCAACAACGAGATCTCCTGGCAGCAGGTGCTGAAGGATTTCTGGACCGGCTTCATCGGCGCGGTCGACGAGATCAAGGATCTGCGTGTAGCCCAGGTGCTCGACGTGCTCGACGACATGCTGGGGCAGCACATCTATCCTCCCCGCACCGATGGCGGCGACATCAGGCAGTGCCCGAGCTGCGGCAACGGACGGCTCAATCTGAAGGCCGGCAAATTCGGCGCCTTCGTCGGCTGCTCGAACTATCCGGAATGCCGCTACACCCGTCAGCTTGCCGCCGACGGCGAGGCCACGGCCGATCGTTCGCTCGGCCAGGACCCTGATACGGGTCGTGATGTCTGGGTCAAGGCCGGCCGGTTCGGCCCCTACATCCAGCTCGGCGAGCAGAAGGATTATGCGGAGGGCGAGAAGCCGAAGCGCGCGGGCATTCCGAAGGGGACTTCTCCTGGAGATGTCGAGCTCGAGCTTGCGCTCAAGCTGCTGTCGCTGCCGCGCGAGATCGGCAAGCACCCGGAAACCGGCGAGCCGATCACCGCGGGTCTCGGCCGCTTCGGGCCGTTCGTAAAGCACGAGAAGACCTATGCCAGCCTCGAGGCCGGCGACGAAGTGTTCGACATCGGCATCAACCGGGCGGTGACGCTGATCGCGGAGAAAATCGCCAAGGGCCCGAGCCGCCGCTTCGGCGCCGATCCCGGCAAGGCGATTGGCGATCATCCTACCCTCGGCACCGTCACGGTGAAGGGCGGTCGCTACGGCGCCTACGTCACAGCCGGCGGCGTCAACGCGACGATCCCGAGCGACATCGAGAAAGACGCCATCACGCTGCCGCAGGCGATCGCGCTGATCGACGAGCGCGCGGCCAAGGGCGGCGGCAAGAAATCGAAGAAGGCGGCGAAGCCGGCCAAGGCCAAGAAGGCTGCTGCCAAGGCCGCCGACGGCGACGACGCCGCGCCAAAAACCAAAAAGCCGGCCGCGAAGAAGGCGGCCAAACCCAAATCCGAATCCACCAGCAAGGCGCGCGCCGCCGTGTCGTCGACGGCCAAGACTTCGGCCATCAAGACGTCGCCGACCAAGGCATCCGGCGCCAAAGCTCCGGCCAAGAAAAGTGCCGGCACCAAATAGAGGCTAAGTGAAACGCAAGAATGACCGTGGCTTTCCCGACCGGGCAGCCATCGTCGCCTTCATCAAGGCAAATCCCGGAAAGGTCGGAACCCGCGAAATTGCGCGCGAGTTCGGCCTGAAGAACGCCGACCGCATCGAGCTCAAGCGCATGCTGCGCGAGCTCGCCGACGACGGGCTCGTCAAGAAAAAGCGCCATACGATTTCAGAGCCGGACAGCCTGCCGCCGACGCTGGTCGCCGACATCACCGGCCGCGACACCGACGGCGAGCTGATGGCCTCCCCCACCGAATGGGACGAGGTCGAAAGCGGCGAACCGCCAAAGATCCTCATCACGATGCCGCGCCGGCCAAAACCCGGCACCGCGGCCGGCGTTGGCGATCGCGCGCTGCTGCGGGTCGAGCGCTCCGACGAGACCGAAGGCCCGGCCTATCGCGGCCACATCATCAAGGTCTTCGACAAGACCAAGAGCCGCATCCTCGGCGTCTTCCGCAGCCTGCCCGAAGGCGGCGGACGGATCATCCCCGTCGACAAGAAGTCCGCCGACCGCGAGCTGAACATCGCCCCGACCGAGACGCACGGCGCGCAGGACGGCGATCTCGTCAGCGTCGACATCATCCGCTCGCGCGGCTTTGGGCTGGCGTCAGGCCGGGTCAAGGAGAAGCTCGGCTCGGTCAAGTCGGAGAAGGCGATCAGCCTGATCGCGATCTACGCGCACGACATCCCGCTGCAATTCCGTCCCGCGGCGGAGCGCGAAGCCGAAGCGGCGGAGCCGGCCAATCTGAAGGGGCGCGAGGACTGGCGCGACGTCCCGCTGGTCACCATCGATCCGCCGGATGCCAAGGATCACGACGACGCGGTGCACGCGCAGCCGGATCCTGATCCCAACAACAGAGGCGGCTTCATCGTCGATGTCGCCATCGCCGACGTGAGCTTCTACGTGCGGCCTGGCACCGCGCTCGACCGCGACGCGCTCGACCGCGGCAACTCGGTCTATTTCCCCGACCGCGTCGTGCCGATGCTGCCCGAGCGCATCTCCAACGATCTGTGCTCGCTGGTGCCGGGCGAGCCGCGCGGCGCGCTCGCGGTGCGGATGATCATCGCCCCCGATGGGCGCAAACGCTCGCACAGCTTCCATCGCATCCTGATGCGCTCCGCAGCCAAGCTGAACTACGCCCAGGCGCAGGCCGCGATCGACGGAAGGCCGGACGACACCACCGGCCCCCTGCTCGATCCGATTCTGCGGCCGCTCTATGCGGCCTATGCCTGCGTCAAGCGCGCGCGAGACGAGCGCGATCCGCTCAATCTCGATCTGCCCGAGCGAAAGATCCTGCTCAAGCCCGACGGCACGGTCGACCGCGTCGTCGTGCCCGACAGGCTCGACGCGCACAAGCTGATCGAGGAGTTCATGATCCTCGCCAATGTCGCGGCAGCCGAGATGCTCGAGAAGAAGTCGCTGCCGCTGATCTACCGCGTGCATGACGAGCCGACCCTGGAAAAGGTCCACGCGCTCGCGGAATTCCTGGCGACGCTGGACGTTCCGTTCGCGAAAGGCGGCGCGCTGCGCCCCGCTCTGTTCAACCGCGTGCTGGCGCAGCTCGAAGGCCACGACCACTTTCCGCTGGTGAGCGAGGTCGTGCTGCGCGCCCAGGCGCAGGCCGAATATTCCTCGGAGAATTACGGTCATTTCGGCCTGAACCTGCGCCGCTACGCGCATTTCACCTCGCCGATCCGCCGCTATGCCGACCTCGTCGTGCACCGCGCGCTGGTTCGCGCGCTCGGGCTTGGCGAAGGCGCGCTGCCCGACACCGAGACGCCGGAAACGTTGAGCGAAGTCGCAGCCCACATCTCGGTCACCGAGCGGCGGGCGATGAAGGCGGAGCGCGAGACCGTCGACCGCCTGATCGCCCATCACCTCGCCGACCGCATCGGTTCGAACTTCCAGGGCCGCGTCTCCGGCGTCACGCGCGCCGGCCTGTTCGTCAAGCTCGCTGAGACCGGCGCCGACGGCTTGATCCCGATCCGATCCCTCGGCACGGAATATTTCAACTATGACGAGGGCCGGCACGCCCTGGTCGGCACGCGCAGCGGCACCATGCATCAGCTCGGTGATGTCGTCGACGTCCGCCTGATCGAGGCAGCTCCCATCGCGGGCGCGCTACGATTCGAGCTGCTGTCATCGTCCGGTGAGTCCGCGCCGCGGAGCCGCAGGGGATCGGGTCCGCAACGCCGCCCCTCGTTCAAGGCGCATCCCGGGCGCAGTCCCGACAAGAAGCGCAAGCCGGACAAGCCGAAGCCCGGCAAGGGCAAAAAGGCGAAGGGAAAAAGCAAAGGCAAGGGTCAGAAGGGTAAGGCATGGTGAGCACAACCCCGAAGATCTGGACCCGCGAGACCGGCCTCGTCGAGAAGCGCGACGTCTTTGCTGCCATGAAGCGCGGCTTTCGCGGCCGCTGCCCCCGCTGCGGCGACGGAAGACTGTTCCGCGCCTTCCTGAAGACCGCGGACAATTGCTCGGTCTGCGGCCTCGATTTCACCCCGCATCGGGCCGACGATCTACCCGCCTATCTCGTCATTGTCATCGTCGGCCATATCGTGGTGCCCACCGTCCTCTGGATCGAGACCAATTACACCACGCCGGTCTGGATCAGCTTCGCGGCCTATCTGCCCTTTACCTTCGTCGCCTCGCTGGCACTGCTCCAGCCGGTGAAGGGAGCCGTGGTCGGATTGCAATGGGCTCTGCGCATGCACGGGTTTGACGAGAACCCGACGGATGGTATTCCGCCGGTGTAGGCAAAATAAACAAGAAGCAGTTTGGGTGAGGACATGACGGATACGTCGCAGGCAGCCGACAAGGCCAAGATCCACGAGGGCAAGGAAGCCGACCATCATCCCTATTTCCGCCCGAAGGATGCGGCAACCCTGATCCTGGTCGATCGCAGCGGCACAACTCCAAAAGTCCTGGTCGGCAAGCGCCACGACAACGTGGTGTTCATGCCCGGAAAGTTCGTCTTCCCCGGCGGACGCGTCGACAAGGACGATTATCGCGTGCCGTGCGCGGCGCCTGTAACCGCCGAGTTGGAGGCCAATCTCGCCAAGGGCAGTCCGAAGACGCCGGCCTCGCGCGCGAAGTCGCTGGCGATTGCCGCGATCCGCGAGGCCTGCGAGGAAACCGGTCTCTGCTTGGGACGCAAGGCCGAAGGCAAGGCCAAACTCGAAGGCGCCTGGAAACCGTTCGCCGATGCGGGCCTGTTGCCCGACCCCTCCAGCCTGTTCCTGATCGCGCGCGCGATCACCCCGCCCGGCCGCGTCAAGCGGTTCGACACGCGCTTCTTCACGGCGGACGCCTCCGCTATTACCCATCGCGTCGACGGCGTGATCCATGCCGATGCCGAGCTTGTCGAGCTGGTCTGGGTCGAGCTCGGCTCGAAGCCGCTCGCCGATCTCCATCCCATGACGCGCAACGTGCTCAACGAGCTCGACGCGCGCCTCGCCACCGGCCCGCTCCGCCATGATGCACCGGTGCCGTTCTTCCATTTCTACGGCGGCAAGATGCAGAAGGACATTTTGAGCTGATCAGTTTGTGACGTCCGCATCGTCCGCATCAGGCTCGGTGCCGACATAGTCGCGCGCGGGAACGTTCAGCACTCGCCCGAGCTCGCTGGCGAACCGACTGGCTTCCTCGCGCTTGGTGAAGCTCATCAGCGTGATCGGCTCGGTCCCTTTGTTGCCGCAGAGATTGACATCGTATGTCGTCAGCGCCGGATCGTCCTCGTCGGTAATGCTGATGAAATGATAATCGGCGAGATCGCGATGGTTGCGAAAATTCAGCGGGCCGAACTGCCTGGTGATGACGATCTGGCGCAGCGTCTCGTTCAGCACGACGAAGGTGCGGAAGATGAGCAGGATGATTCCGGGGATGCCGACGAGCAACCCGAGTCCCGTGAACACCAGCACCGGCATGAGATCATCGGCGAGCCGGCCAAAACCGGAGAAATCCTGCCGCAGGCCGAGCGCGACATTCCACAGCAGATAGAAGCTCGCCGCCAGCAGCGGCAATGACAGCAGCCGCCCGACCCAGGGCATGGGCCGGTCGATGCGGACGATGCGCCCGTCCACGGTCATTGCACCTGCCATCGAAAGTCTCATCGGGAGCGAAAGTCATGGCTTGGTCGGAGTGAGCCGTGGATCGGTTCGATGGGACTCCTCCGTCGTTCCGGGCGTTGCCCGGGATGACGCGAATGTGCTGAGCTGACATCGAAAAACAAAATAATCTTCCCGCCTCCCCCGATGGCGGAGTTCCGCGGCATGCCTATGTCTTTCGGAACGACACCAAAAACGGATACCGGGCGATGGCACAACGGCAACTCAAGCTTGGCGCGTTCATGCGCCCGATCAGCATCCACACCGGCGCCTGGCGCTATCCCGGGGCCTGGCCCGACGCCAATTTCAACTTCAGCCACATCAAGACGCTGATCCAGAAGCTCGAGGCCGGCAAGTTCGACGCCTTCTTCATGGCCGATCACCTCGCCGTGCTGAACATGCCGGTCAATGCGCTCAAGCGCAGCCACACGGTCACCTCGTTCGAGCCATTCACGCTGTTGTCGGCGCTCTCGGCCGTCACCGAGCGGATCGGCCTGATCGCGACGGGCTCGACCACGTTCGACGAGCCCTATCACGTCGCGCGGCGCTTCGCTTCGCTCGACCATCTCAGCGGCGGCCGTGCGGGCTGGAACATCGTCACCACCTCGAACCCGGATGCAGCGCTGAATTTCGGCCTCGACGACCACATGGAGCACGGCGAGCGCTACAAGCGCGCCCGCGAGTTCTACGACGTCGTCACGGGCCTGTGGGATTCCTTTGCCGATGACGCCTTCGTGCGCGATGTCGAAAGCGGCGTGTTCGTCGATCCCGCCAAGATGCATGTGCTCGACCATCAGGGCAAATATCTGAAGGTGCGCGGTCCCCTCAACATCGCCCGCCCGGTCCAGGGCTGGCCGGTGATCGTGCAGGCCGGCGCCTCCGACGACGGCAGGCAGCTTGCGGCAGAGACCGCCGAAGCCGTCTTCACCGGCGGCGGCAGTCTTGCCGACAGCCAGAAACTCTATGCCGACATCAAGGGCCGCATGGAGAAGGTCGGCCGCGATCCCGAACACCTCAAGATCCTCCCCGGCGCCTTTGTCGTGGTCGGCGACAGCGTCGACGAGGCCAGGGAGAAGCGCGCCCTGCTCGACAGCCGCGTGCATTACGACAGCGCCATCGCCTCGCTCTCGGTCATCCTAGGCACGGATGCCTCAGGCTTCGACCCGGATGGCCCTCTCCCCGAAATCCCCGAGACCAATGCCAGCAAGAGCGGCCGTCAGCGCATGGTCGACCTCGCCGCCCGCGACAAGCTCACGGTGCGCCAGCTCGCTCAACGCGTTGGCGGCTATGGCGGGCTATCCTTCGTCGGCACGGCCAAAACCATTGCCGATCAGATGGAGGAATGGCTGGTCGGGCGCGGCTCCGACGGCTTCAACATCATGTTCCCGTTCTTGCCCGCCGGCCTAGACGATTTCGTCGACAAGGTGGTCCCGGAGCTGCAGCGCCGCGGGATTTTCCGGAAAGAGTATGAAGGGCCCACTTTGAGAGAGAATCTGGGCCTGCCGCGGCCCAAAAACCGGTTCTTCGAGGCGTAATCGGGCCGATTTGGGCGGTTTTCGACCCCTAAAATCTTGACATCAGGCCGTTTCTGGCTAGGTTGCCGGCCAACGCGGGCCATTTGGCCGGCTCCAGATTCCCTTCGTTCCTGAGGTTCTGAACATGGCCAAAGCGGTCACCATCAAGGTCAAGCTCGTGTCCTCGGCCGACACTGGCTTCTACTACGTCGCCAAGAAGAATTCGCGCACCATGACCGACAAGCTGGTCAAGAAGAAGTACGATCCCGTGGCGCGCAAGCACGTCGAATTCCGCGAAGCCAAGATCAAGTAAGATCGCGGGACGCTGAAGACTTTTGCGGGGCCCTTGCGGGCCCCGTTTTATTTTGGCCCCTCTCGCGTGTCCCGGATGCGCAGCAGCGCCCCGTGGACGTGACGCTGCGCTGCGTCCGGGGCACGAGGGCTGAGCTCGGCACAGCGAGTCGTCGCCAGATTTTGTTCAACCCTCGGTTGCTCGCTCCCGAATGTATGTTAGCGTGCACTTGCCGGGCGGGAATGTCCGTCCCGGCTTTGGAAGGACATGGTCATGAGATTCTCATCAAGCCTTGTCGTGCCTTCAACCATCGCTGCCTTGTCAACAATCTTACTGTGCGCGCCGGCAGCGTCGCAAATCCCAACCGGCTCCGCCGCCACGATTCCCCCCGTCACGGTCGACGCGCCGAAACAGGTGGCAAGGCCACACGTGTCGGAGCGAGGAGCAAACACAATTGCCCCTCGTCGGACTACCTCAACAGCTCAAACGTCAGCCGCGCGCACGCCTACGTATGCGCCGGGTTCTGTGATGGGGAGGATTGCCGGCCTAGAGAAAGTCGCCAGCAGCTGCAACGGAGGCTGTGCATCGAGCTTCCCAAGCGGCAAGGATCCGTGGGTTGGATGCAGCGAGTCAGGCGGCAACATAGACTACGGTCCTTTCTCGCCAACCTGCCGCGACACCATCACCCACAAATCCTACCTGGATTGCGTCGACACCAGGACGTTCCTGGGCGACAACCGAAACAAGGCCCACTGGTTGTGCAGCAGCCTGGCCGCCGGCAACAGGTTTAAGGTCGCCGATCTCAAGCGATCAGCACGCACGCGTTAGTCCATCCTCTCCGCAGCCCTTCTGTTGCGATCGAGCTCAGCTCACTCGTGTCCAGACCCGGACGCAGCGCGTGGCGTTGCGTCCGGGCATGAGAGCAGGGTTACGTGACTAACCCAAAGATCCTGCGCATTTCGACCACGACGGACCAAGTGTGACGCACCTCGCAGAGCGCCTTCACCACCTCCGATATCTCCAGCGGGATCGTTGCATGAACCTGGTCCATTCCCGTGAAGAGCCATTTGCCGTTGCTGGATCCGCTGCGCTTCGCCGCCGCCCTCGGCGTCGCCATGTTTCACCAGATGTTCTGGTCCTGGGCCTGGACCTCGATCGGCGTCCCCGGTTTCGAGCGCACTGTCGCCGCCGATGTTCTCTACCCGTCCGCCGCGCCCTACACGTGGTTCGGCTGGGTCGGCGTCGAAATCTTCTTCGTCATTTCCGGCTTTGTCATCGCGAATTCCGCAAGCACGTCTTCGCCGGGCGCCTTTCTTCTTGGTCGCGCACTCAGGATTTATCCTGCGGTCTGGGTCTGCGCCACCGCGACGTTCCTCGTTCTGCTTCTCTTCGGGAGCGGACCGGCATCCGAACTCATTCTGCCCTACGCCCACGCCATGCTGATGGTGCCCAAGGGAGTCACCGGTCAGTGGCTCGACGAAGTCTATTGGACACTGGCAGCCGAGACGGCATTTTATGGTCTCGTGTTCTGCGCGATGCTCACCAAGAAGGTCACCCTGCGGCACCTCGCCTGGGGTCTCACCATCTACAGCGCAATCTTCAATGCCGTCGCGCTACTCGTGCTGTCATGCACGACGCCATCCGATCTGCCTTATCTCGTCATTCTGATGTTTCGGGTGCCGTGCGCGGCATTCCTGCTGACGCATGGCTGCTTCTTTGCGCTGGGGATCTGGCTGTTCATCTCCGCGAACAGACAATTGACGGCGCTCGAACAGGTCGCAATTGCCATCACGTGTCTATCAGGCGCGGCGGAAATCTACTTCTTCGCCTCGTTCTTCTTGACGTCCATCCCCGCCATCTCGGATCAATCGGCTCTCGTGCCGATCATGGTCTGGGCTGCTGCAGTGCTCCTCATTGCCATCGCCGCGAAGCGGAGCAGGCGCTCTGCGGGCAACGCTTCTCCTGAAACACCAGCCTATTTGAGAACGCTCGGACTGATCACCTATCCGCTCTATCTCACGCATAACGTCATCGGCACCGCGATCATTCGTGCCCTGGTCGATGCCGGCTGGGATGCCACCTCGGCCGTCTGGATCGCGCTGGGCCTGCTTGTTCTGGTCTGCTGGTTCATTTGCGCGAAGATCGAGCCCGCCGTCAGATCCGCGCTGATGCAAACCCTTTCCCATTTCGGAAAGCTGCCGGAAAGACAGCCGACGTCGAGGCGCCCGGCATTCGCTCGAGGGCTGCGCCTGCGTCCCGCACGTTCCCTCTCGTATAACGGACGCGCTGCAGCGTGAAACGCTGCTGCGCAGAGTTGGGACGCAGACAGCAACACAGCACGACCCGCGATCAGGGCGCTGCGACCGCCACCGTTTCTTCGATGATCCTCAGTTGTCCATTTTCGCTGGTGAGTATGGATGAGTAATAACCGTGAAACGGACGGTCTCCCATCTTGGCCTCCCATGTCCCGGCGTTGAAGACGTAGGCGCCCTCGGGGCGAGAGACGGTTCGTTGAACCGAATAGTCATGCAGTCCGAGCTTGAGGGCGTCGCTGAAACTCCGGCGAATGGCATCCCTGCCCTGAAAGATACCGCTGGGTGTCACCCGCACAGCGTTCTCCGTAAATGTTGCGGCCATACTGTTGAGGTCACCGCGATTATACGCTTCTGAAAAATGCTTGTGCATCTCGTCCATGGCGGCAGCGTCAAGCGTCTCTCCCGCAATCGTCATGCGCGGAATGGCGAACAGCAGGCAGAGGATAAAACTCGCTGATCTGAAGGCCATGTTCCCTCCGTTGGGTTCACTATTGTGAATTGAAATCGCTCAGGTCTGTTCGACAACCGAGTGTTGCGGCACCTCAATGGGTGGCCCAGTCCCGTGCTAAACTTGCGCCTCCGCTTTCGCACTCTGGCCATTTCGAATCAGGCGCGGCTCCGTTCCCGCCAAAAGTCTTTGGATGTTCGCACGATGGCGGATGATCACGTAGAGGCCGCCTCCGATCACCAGCAACCGGTACGGCAACGGGTGCTCGACCGCGCAGACAAGAACGATCGCCGTCAACGCCGCGAGCATCGAGCTCAAGGAAACGATCCGCGTGATAGCCAGCACGAAGCCAAAGGCGGCTGCAGCCCCCAATCCAACGGGCCAGGACATCGCCAGCAACACACCGAGTCCGGCGGCAGCCGACTTGCCGCCCGTGAAGTTCAGCCAGATCGATCGGCTATGTCCCAACAGCACGGCAATTCCAGCCAGACAAACAGCCCACGGCACCCACAGCTGCAGATCAGAAGCTGTCGGCGACGGGGATAATTCTGCATAGAGCCAGGGACAGAACGAGCGCGCAAC
The DNA here is from genome assembly GCF_023073095.1 of Bradyrhizobium sp. 44. NCBI lineage: Bacteria > Pseudomonadati > Pseudomonadota > Alphaproteobacteria > Hyphomicrobiales > Nitrobacteraceae > Bradyrhizobium > Bradyrhizobium sp. 44. The sequence continues at coordinate 4,972 of NZ_JADPIY010000020.1, read as the reverse complement.
AATGATGGCACCCACGCCCTTCAGCACATCGCCGACGAGCACGAACAAGGCAGGCCATTTGCCGAGAGTGCGCAAGACATTCGTTGCCCCGGTGGACTTGGAGCCATGCCTTCGGATGTCGATTTCCCTGAGCAGTTTCCCCGCCAGATACCCCGTGGGGATCGAGCCGAGCAGATAGGCGATCAACAACCCAACCGCGCCCGCTGTCCAAAACGCCATGGGTTTATGTCCCGTTTCCTGAACGCTGTTTTATCCCCGACTTCGTCTGACCGCTATGGGTCTGAAGCGCCGCGGACGCTCGTGAGCACCCGCTTCCCTACGCCGTCCGCAACATTGGCGCCGGCGGCTGCAACGGCCGGATCGGCGCGAACGCGATCGAAGGTCTCTGCAGGTCGAAACGCGATCATAATGTCCGGCTGCCCTCGCGACAGGATGGTTCCTTTTTTCTCGCCGCCGGTGTTTCATCTGCACGGTGGAGAACGGGCATGCAGGGATCGCTGGGGGAAAAGATCGGTGAAGGCGCCTTCTCCGAAGCCTACGCCTGGGCGCCCGGTCAGGTCGTGAAGCTATTCAAGGCCGGCGTCTCTCATCTGCTCGGCCGGCATGAGGTACGCATGATCCGCGCCGTGCGGGCCGCCGGCGTCCCGGTGCCGGCGGTGTTCGGCGAGGTGACGCTGGACGGGCGCTTCGGCATCGTGCTGGAGCGCCTCGACGGACCGACCCTGTGGCATCTCTCGCGGACCGGCGCGGTGACTTTCGAACAGGCGGGCGCGATCGTCGCGGCTCTGGCCATGACTCTTCACAAGACGTCCGCGCCGCCGGAGCTCCTCTCCATGCGCGCGTATATGGAGAGCGAGTTGCGGCACGACGACGGCAAGGTCCCGAAGCACATCGCCGCCGATATCCTCGCCCTGATCGATCGCCTGCCGACCGGCGACGGGCTTTGCCATTGCGACCTTAGCCCCGGCAACGTGATCATGACGGCGGAAGGCCCAAAGCTTGTCGACTGGACCTTCGCGATGCGCGGGCCCGCCGCCCTCGATCTTGGGTTCTTGCATGTCATCCTGTCCGAGCTCGCACCGGAACTAGCCGACAATCCGGAGCGGCCGCGCGCGACCAATGCGGCGGCGCAATCCGAATATGCGCGGCTGGCCGGCATGTCTCTGGCGGAGCTGACGGCGGCAATGGAGCCGTATTTGCCTATCGTCCGCACCTTCGTCGTCCTCGGAAACGTGGTGCCTGCGCTGCGGGAGCAACTGATCCAGCGCATCGAAGCGGGGCTGCGCGCGAAAGACTGAACCGTCCGCAACCTGGATTCCTGCTCGCCCTCTCAAGGCGCTCTCGATCACCGAGCAAATCTCGGCAGCCAATGGAGCCCGTTTGGCACAATCGAGTTGCATCGGGAGGCGGCCGTCGCGCTTGATACAGCCAAAATCGACATTCTTGGTACTGTTTTATAGCCGGGCGCAACGCATCTATTCGCTGACACCAGCGATCGGAGCGATCCCGATCCATCAGGCTGAGTGGGAGCCCCGGTCACTGCGGACAGCGGAGATTGCGGACACGGAGACAGGAGTTCCACACGGCCTGGCATTCTGTGGATAGCCGGTGCGTCCACGCTCTCTGCATTATTCGACCAAGAGACAAATGACAGAGGAGATAATTCCCATGAAGGCGATCGTCGTAACGGACCAGGCCGCAGGAACGGCCGGGATGAAGCTCATGGACAGACCCGAGCCGCAGGCAGCGATAAACGACGTCGTCGTTCAGGTTCATGCGTCGGGATTCGTACCGACTGAGCTGGCGTGGCCGTCGACCTGGACCGATCGCCTCGAACGTGACCGAACACCATCGATCCTTGGGCACGAGCTGGCCGGAGTGGTCTCCGCCCTCGGATATGGCACGACGGGGCTGTCAGTCGGACAGCGGGTGTTCGGCCTCGCGGACTGGTATCGAGACGGCACACTGGCCGAGTATGTGGCGATCGAGGCACGCAACCTTGCACCGCTGCCGGGCGACGTCGACTTTACCCTGGGTGCGAGTCTGCCGATCTCGGGCCTGACGGCCTGGCAAGGGCTGTTCCAACACGGCCGTCTTCAGGCGGGGCAAAGCGTCCTCGCACACGGCGCGGCCGGCGCAGTCGGGTCGATGGTGACGCAACTCGCACGAGAGGCCGGCGCCTACGTCATCGGCTCTGGACGCGCCGCCGACCGTCAGACAGTGCTCGACTTCGGCGCGAAGGAGTTCGTCGACCTCGACAACGACACCCTGAAGGACGTGGGCAAAGTCGATCTGGTGTTCGATGTCATCGGCGGTGACATCCAGAAGCGATCCGCAGCACTGATCCGGGCCGGAGGAACACTGGTGACGATCGTGGGGCCGGCCGAGACGCGGCCCTCCGATGGCCTGGCGGTCGACTTCGTCGTCGAGTCCGATCGGGCCCAACTGAGTGAGATCGTACGGCGGGTGCGGGACGGACGACTGCGGACGAACATCGGCAACGTCTCGACCCTCGACGATGCCGTCGCCGCATTAAATCCGACCAAGCGACGCAAGGGGAATACGATTATCCACATTCGTCCCTGAGAGACGCGCGCCCATCGATGCACGCGGCCGCCCGGCGATCGCGGCCAAGCAGCGCGGCGTCCGCTGTAAACTTCAAAGCGGACGCCCATGAGGACACGCCCAGCCTACGCCGTCCGCAACACCGTCGCCGGCGGCTGCGACGGCCGGATCAGCGCGAACGCCACCTGCACGATGCCGCCGGCCAACCCCAGCGCGACACCGATGCGCCAGGCCATGGTGTAGGAGCCGAGCGCGTCGTAGAGCAGCCCTCCTCCGTACGCGCCGAGGAAGCTGCCGATCTGGTGGCTCATGAAGGCGAGGCCCTGGATCATCGCCTGCCAGCGCAGGCCGAACATCTCGGCCACCGCGCCCGCGACCAGCGGTCCCACGCCCATCCACAAGAAGCCCATGATCGCGCCGAACAGCAGCGTCGAGGCAGGCGTTGCCGGCAGCATGAAATACCAGGCCAGCGCCAGCGAGCGCAGGACGTAGATGCCGCCGAGAAGCGCGAGCTTGTTCCAGCGCTGGCCAGCCCAGCCGAAGAACAGCGAGCCGAGCACGTTGAAGCCGCCGATCATGCCGAGCGTCTGCGCGCTCAGCATCGGATCGAGGCCGCAGATCGCGAGATAGGACGGCAGGTGCGTGGTGAGGAACACGAGCTGCATGCCGCAGACGAGATAGGCGCAGGTCATCACCACGAACGACGCATTGCCGAAGGCGGTCTTCGCCGCGATCATGGCCGTGGCATCGACGATCTCGTCAGTCGCGGGCTTCGGCAGCGGGACCGCGTCAACGCGCCCGGCATACCAGGCCGCCGGGATCATCAGCACCGACATCACGACGAAGCCGGCGAGCCCGACGCGCCAGCCAAAGCCCTCGTTGAGCATCTGCCCGAGCGGCGCCGACAGCAACGCGCCGAGCGAGCCCGCGCCGGAGACGATGCCAAGCACGGTGGAACGCACCGTCGCGGGTACCGCGCGCGCCGCCACCGACATCGCGATCGCCGCCGCGGTGCAGGCGAGCGAAGTGCCGATCAGCACGCCGGCGCCGATCATGATGGCGACGAGACCGTTCGCGGTTGCCATCAGCACCAGGCCCGCGATGTACATGAATGAGCCTGCAATCATGATGGGACGGAAGCCGTAGCGCGTGGTCATCGCGCCGGCGAGCGGCTGGAGAAAGCCCCAGGCGAGGTTTTGCACGGCCAGCGCCAGCGTGAAGTCGGAGATCGACAGATGGATGTCGTGGGTCAGCGGCTGCATGAAGATGCCGAGGCTCTGGCGCAGCCCCATGCTCAGCGTCAGCATGATCGAGGCGCCGATCAGGATGGGCAATGTCGGACGCAGGACCTGCAGCAGCGGCATTTTCTTCTCCCTCACCGGCGCGGCGCGAACGCCGTGGTCTGCAATATCGGTTGATTTTGGTTACACAGACCTGTGTACTTAGGCTATGGATAGCAGGCGCTGTCAAGCCAACAGGACATTCACCGCCGCATGGCTCCCCCGCCGGCCCCACAGACGATGAAAGAGCGGATCCTCGAGACCGCCGACAAGCTGTTCTATCTGCAAGGCATTCGCGCCATCGGGGTCGACACCATCGCGGCCGAGATCGGCATCTCCAAACGCACGCTCTACAACCACTTCCCCTCCAAGGACGCGCTGATCGCGGCCTATCTGGAGCGCCGCTTCGTGCAGCCCCGCGCCTCGGACAAGCCCCCGGCCGAGCAGATCCTCGCCACCTTTGATTCGCTGGAGCGCCGCTTCGCCGCAAAAGACTTTCGCGGCTGCCCGTTCGTGAATGCGGTCGCCGAGCTTGGCCCGGCGGACCGCGCCGTGAAGAAGATCGCCATCGCCTTCAAGGAAAGCCGTCGCGTCTGGTTTCGCGACCGCCTCAACGAGCTCGGCGTTGCGAACGCGGAAGCACTCGCAACGCAGCTCGTGCTGCTGGTCGACGGCTCCATCGCGCAGGACCTCGTCCGCGACGACCCCGCAATGGCGCGTGCCGCGAAGGAAGCGGCGACAGTGTTGCTGCGGAATGCCGGGGTGGATGTGGGAGATGAGGCTGCTGTGAAGCCAGGCAGGCGGCCGGTTCGGCATCCCTGAAGCAGCTGCAAGATCATAACCCGGTTCGCTCGCCGCAAGAAGTCTGATCAGGCAAGCACGTACCCCAACGTCCGTTTGCCGTGCTTCACCTTCGATCCCTTGAAGAGAGCGAACTGTTAGTCCGCTTTTGACCCTGGCTGTGTGAAAACGCCGTGCCTGCTATGATTCCCGCACTGAATCGGCGGGGGCTGGCATGGCTCGTTTCGTTCAAGGAGCTGATCGCGGGCAATCTACTTTGTTGCCGGAATGCCTGGACGACTGGGTTGCAGATGACAATCCGGTTCGCGTGATCGACGCCTTCGTTG
>NZ_JADPIY010000005.1:0-2410 GCF_023073095.1 Bradyrhizobium sp. 44 | reverse complement strand
ATGTTCTCAGGCCACGCGCCAGCGTTCTGGGGTAGCGAGATAGGCCCAGGGTAGCAGTTCGTCGATCTGGCTATTCGGGTGATCGTTGACGATGCGGGTGATGACGTCGGCGAGATAGGCGTGGGGTTCGACGCCGATGAGCTTGCAGGTTTCGATCAGTGAGGCGATGACGGCCCAGTGTTCGCCGCCGCCGTCCGAGCCTGCGAACAGGGCGTTCTTGCGGTTGAGCGCGATTGGGCGGATAGCGCGCTCGACGACGTTGGAATCGATCTCAATGCGGCCGTCGGCAATGAAGCGCGTCAGCCCGTCCCAACGCGACAGCGCATATCGGATGGCCTCCGCGAGTTTGGTCTTTTGGCTAATCAGACCAAGCTTGGCGCGCAGCCAGGGTTCGAACTCGTCGGCGATCGGCCGGCTCTTCTCTTGGCGGACGGCGCGACGCTCGTCGGCGGTGCGGCCGCGGATCTGGGCTTCGATGACGTAGAGCCCGGCGATACGTTCGAGCGCCTCGCTGGCGATCGGTGCGGGACCGGCCGCGGCGAGTTCGTAGAAGCGCCGGCGCACATGTGACCAGCAGAACGCCAGTTCTACGTCACCGCGCTCGGCCAGGACCCGATAGCCGGCATAGCCGTCGACCTGGAGGATGCCGGCAAAACCCGCGAGGTGGACGATCGGCCGTTCGGCCTTGCGATCGGGAGCGTAGACATAGGCGACGGCGGGCGGGTCCGTGCCGCCCCAGGGCCGGTCGTCGCGGGCATAAGCCCAGAGCTGGCCGGTCTTGGTGCGGCCGCGTCCGGGATCGAGCACGGGGGCGGTGGTCTCGTCGGCAAACAGTTTTGTCGACTGCTTCAGCTTCGCGAGCAGTCGCTCATGCACCGGCCGCAACAGGAAGGCTGCCCGCCCGACCCAATCGGCCAAGGTCGAGCGATCCAGTTCGAGGCCCTGGCGGGCGTAAATTTGAGCCTGCCGATACAGCGGCAGATGGTCGGCATATTTGGCGACGAGTACCTGCGCCACGGTGGCTTCGGTCGGTAGCCCGCCCTCGATCAGCCGCGCTGGCGCCGGTGCCTGCACCATGGTCTCGCAGGCCCGGCAGGCATACTTCGGCCGCCTTACGACTAGGACCCGGAACTGGGCCGGCACGATATCCAATCGTTCGCTCACATCCTCGCCGATCCGGTGCAGCGCCTGCTGACAGCACGGGCAGGCGTCATCGTCGAGGTCAATCAGCATCTCGACCCGCGGCAGATGCGCCGGCAGCGCTCCTCTGTTCCTGCGGCGCCGTGCGGCTCGGCTAGATCGCTCGGCAGCATTGGCTGCATCGGTCGCGGCATCACTGCTCGCCTCGACCTGCTCGACCTCCTCCAGGCCGAGCAGCAACTGGTCCTCCGGCAGCGTCTCGGCCCGGCGGCCGAAGCGATGACGCTGCAACTCCTTGATGATCTGCTCGAGCCGCGCGGCGCGCGCCCGTTCGGCCAGCAGCATCGTCTTGAGCGTGCCGGGATCGTCCGGAAGCGTGTCGGCCGTCGTCGCCATGATGCGATTACACCATGCGTCGCGGCATCTCGCGAGCGCGACATGCATACTGATTCACTGTGCCGCAGTTCAACTCGCCTGGATCGGCGACGGTGTCTCGCGCGCGGTGTGGACGCGCTTCCAGTCCAGTCCTTCGAGCAAGGCTGACAGCTGCGCCGCGGTCAGGCGAATGACGCCGTCCTGCACGTTGGGCCAGCAGAACGAACCGGTCTCAAGCCGCTTGGCGAACAGGCACACACCCGTGCCGTCCCAATAGATCAGCTTCACCCGGTCGGCGCGCTTGGCGCGGAACACATACACGGCGCCGGAGAACGGATCGGCCTGCATGCTCTCACGCACCAGGGCCGCGAGCCCTTCGGCACCCTTGCGGAAGTCGACCGGCCTGGTCGCCACCATCACCCGCACCGCGCCCGTCGGACCGATCACGTGCAGGTCTTCAGCGCATGGATCACGGCCGCAATCGTCGCGGCATCCGCGCCGCGGCCGACCCGGAGCGCGACGCCGTTGATCTCGATCTCGATGATGCCGGTGTTCTCGGCCCCCTCGGGCGCCTTCCGGAGGCGTCGGCACTGCCGCGGTGAGCGCTCCGGCGGCGTGCATGATGGGGTAACGACAGCGGGCACGAACGTCTGCGGCTCGGGAGCCACAGGGATCGCAACCGGCTGTCGCATTTGCCGGCGCCACGTAAACAGCTGTTGCGGCGACAATCCGTGCCGCCGCGCGACCTCCGATACCACGGCTCCCGGGGCCAGCGTCTCCTCGACGAACCGCGCCTTGTCGTCGGCCGAGAACTGCCGGCGTCGGCCGCTCTCCGTGATGACCTCGACCCGGCGAACCGAGGTCCTGGGCTCAAGCATATGGTCAAGCTTAGACA
>NZ_JADPIY010000019.1:0-2513 GCF_023073095.1 Bradyrhizobium sp. 44 | reverse complement strand
GTACGCATCCGGCGAAGGCCCCCGGCTAGGCCGCTTTCGGGAAGGCTGAACGCGCTCAAGCTGCGTGAGCGACGCTTTGGGGCTGCCAATTCCAAGGCAGCAGTTCGTCAATGCGCTTGGCAGAGTGATCAGGTAGGCGCGCCAGCACGTCGGCAAGCCAAGCCTGCGGGTCGACGTCGTTAAGCTTTGCGGTGGCGATAAGGCTGTAGATGGCAGCAGCACGCCGGCCGCCGTCATCGGAGCCGGCGAAGGTCCAATTTTTTCGCCCGATGGCGACCGCCCGTAGCTCACGTTCAGCAGCATTGTTCGACATGCAAAGCCGCCCGTCATCAAGGAAGCGGCTAAATGCATCCCAGCGGCTGAGGCAGTAATTGATCGCCTTGGTCGTGTCGTTGTTCCTGGAGAGCTTGGCGCGCTGCTCGCGCAACCACACCTCCAGCTCGATCATCAAAGGGCGGCTACGTTCCTGGCGCACACGCAAACGCTCCTGCGCAGGAAGTCTGTTGATCTCGCGCTCGATGGCGAACAGGACATCGATGCGCTTGACCGCCTCGGCCGCGATCGGCGCCTTGCTGAGCCGTGCGAGATCGAAGAACTTGCGCCTGCCGTGAGCCCAGCATGCGGCCTCGATGATCGGGCCGCCCTTCCGATTGGCCTCGTAGAGCCTGCCAAAGCCGGCGTAGGCGTCAGCCTGCATCAGTCCGGCATAGCCCGCCAGATGCTGCTCCGGATGCGCACCGCCACGATCGGGCGAGTAGAAGAACACGGCCGCCGGCGGATCTGGGCCGGCAAACGGCCGGTCGTCGCGCACGTAAGTCCAGAGCCGCCCGGTCCGGGTCTTGCCCTTCGCCAGGACTGGCACCGTGGTGTCATCGGCGTGGATGCGCTCGGCTGCGAAGACATGGCTCCGGATCGCATCGACCAGAGGCATCAGGCTTGCTGCGGAGGCACCTACCCAGTCCGCGAGCGTCGATACCTCGAGGTCGATACGTTCACGCTGGTAGACGTCGCTCTGACGATGAAGCGGCAGGTGCAGGCCATACTTGGCGAACAGGACATGGGCCAGCAGCTTGGGCCCTGCACGCCCGCGCGCAATCGGGTGCGAAGGAGCCGGCGGCTGGGTGATCGCTTCGCAGGCCCGGCAGACGAGCTTCTCGCGCACATGCTGGATCACCATCCACCGGCGCGGAACGAGCTCCAGCGTCTCGGTCACGTCCTCGCCAATTTTGCGCAATCGGCAGTCGCCGCAGCATGGGCAGGTGGCAGGCACCGGATAGACAATGCGCTCCCGCGGCAAATGCGCCGGCAGCGGACGGCGGGCCGGCTTGCGGCGCTCGAACGATGGCACCGTAATCTTGTCGGCTGCCATCTGCGTCGCGGTCTCAGCTTGCGCCGCGTTCTCCTCCAGGTCGGCGAGCTGTAGCTCGAGCTGGTCCAGCAATGCGCCTCGCTCGGAGGACTGTCCGAACTGCTCATGCCGCAGCTTCTTGATCGTGAGTTTGAGCTTCTCGATTAGCAAAGTCCCCGCCTGGGCCTCGGCTTCCGCGGCCAAACGGGCCGCTCGCTCGGCGCGCAGCATCGCCTGCAGCGTGGTCACATCGTTGGGAAGAGAATCATCAGTGCCCATCGCCGACTAGAGAATCACAAGACGCGATCTCTGTCCGAACCGCTGATCGCGTCACCGATTCAAATCCCAGCGATCACCCGGCCGCCTGCGGTCGCCAGGTATGTTGCGGCATCCGCCAGTCGATGCCCTCCAGCAGGTAGCCAAGCTGGGCTGGGGTAATTGTCACGACGCCATCAGCCGGCGATGGCCACAGGAAGCGGCCGCGCTCCAGCCGCTTGGCATAAAGCGACATGCCCAGTCCGTCGTGCCAAAGGATCTTGATCAGCTTGCCGCTTCTGCCACGGAACACATAGAGGTCGCCGCCGTGCGGGTCTCGCGTGAACGCTTCCTGCACCAGCAAGGCCAGCGAGTTCATGCCCCGACGCATATCGGTGTGGCCGGTCGCAATCCACACCCGCACGCCTGACGAAATAGGAATCACCGTATGCGTCCATCTGCCAGCGCCGCCACCGCGGCCTTCAGCGTGGCCGCGTCGACTGTACCCGTGATCCGCATCCGAGCCCCGGCAGCAAACTCGATCTCGATCGTCCCGCCGCTGCTGGCCGGCGCGACTGGACAGGGCGCCGGACCTGATTCCGCGACCACCATTGCCGGTACGAAGCCAGGTTGATGGGCGGCATCCTTCGGCTCAGGTCGAAACGACCGTCGCCACCGCAGTAGCAATGAGCGCGAAACGCCATACCGCCGCGCTGTTGCCGCGACTTGGCGCGGCGCCTGTAAGCTCTCCAGGACGATCTTGAGCTTCTCGTCCTCGGACCAGCGCCGCCGCCGGCCCGTGTCCACCACCTCAAGCCGTTCGACTTGGGCACTGCGCCTATCACTGTCCATAAGGACAGTTCTCAACAACACGCCTTATTCGGCAAGGCGGCCTTCACCGGACGGATAC
>NZ_JADPIY010000034.1:0-2529 GCF_023073095.1 Bradyrhizobium sp. 44 | reverse complement strand
GAGCTCGAGGACGCGATCGACGTCGAGGACGACCATGAGCTGGCCGTCGAGACGGTGGACACCGCCGGCGAGCTTGGCCATGCGGGGGTCGAGATTGACGGGGTTTTCTTCCATGCCGTCCTCGGCGAGCCGCAGCACTTCGCCGATCTGGTCGATCAACAGGCCATAGGATTCACCGCGCAGGTCGACACCGACCGCCATCGGGACCTTGCCGTCCTCGGGCTTGGGCAGGCCGAGCCGGGCGCGCATGTCGACCACGGTGACGATGCGGCCGCGCAGGTTCAGCACGCCCGCGATCTCGCGCGAGGACAGCGGCACGCGGGTGACGCGCTCGGGCATGAACACGTCCTGGACGCGGGAGATCGGCAGGCCGAACAGCTGGCCGCCGATCATCGCGGTGACGTATTCGACCATGGCGCCTTCGCCGGACTGGGTCTTCTTGGTCATGTGCGTATCTCCTGATCCCGCTGGTTACGCTGCTGCGCGGCTCAGCTCGGAGGCACCGGCGGCGCCCGCGGTCTGTTCCTTCAGCGCCGCGATCAGACCGGGACGGTCGAACTTGGCGACATAGTCGTGGAAGCCGGCCTGACGGCCGCGCTCGATCGCCGCCGGCGACACCAGCGCGGAGAGCCCGATGATCGGCATCGCGCCCAGATTGCTGTCGGAGCGGATGGTCTCGGCAAACTCGAACCCGTTCATGTCGGGCATCTCGATGTCGGTCAGGACCACGTCGAAGGTCTGCGCGCGCAACGCGGCCAGGCCCTCCTGCGCGGTCGGCGCGGTGCGGACGCGGTAGCCGGCGGCCTTGAGCACCGGGGCCAGCATGTTGCGGAAGAACGCCGAGTCGTCGACCAGCAGCACCGATTGCGAGTGCAGCGACGGCTTCATCTCCTTGCGGGTGAACCAGTCGGAGAACGCCATCGGCAGGAAGTGGCCGACGTCGATCACTTCGGTGGCCTGGCCCTTGATCACGGCCGAGCCGAGAATGCCGGAGGAGGATCCGCCGACCTCGATGTTGAGCCGTTCCTCGACGATGTCGATGATCTCGTCGACGACGAGGCCCATGGAGCGGCCGTCATCGGAGAACACCAGGATCGGCTGGGCGCCCTGGCTCGCGATGGTGACGCTCTCCATGGCGACGAGCGGCATCAGCTGCTCGCGGTACTGCACCATGTAGCGGCCGTTCGAGAACTCGATCTTGTCGGCCGGGAGCTCTTCCAGGCGCGTGACGAGCCCGAGCGGGACCGCCTTGGGCTGGGACGAGCCGGCGCGGAACACCAGCAGCGAGGTGGTCTGCTCGCCCGATCCGATGCTGTGCGTCCCGTTCTCGTTGTTCATGTCATGGGCCGAGGAGCCGGCGGCGCCGAGCGCCTTGGCAATGCCGTTGGGGTCGATGATCATGATGACCGCGCCGTCGCCCAGGATGGTATTGCCCGAGAACATGTCGATGTGACGCAGTTTCGTCGACATCGGCTTGACCACGATTTCTTCGGTGTGGAACACGCCGTCGACGACGATGCCGAAGGTCTGGCTGCCGACCTGGGTCACCACGATGAAGCCGTTCTCGGGATCGGAGACGGCGCCGTCGTCGATCTTGAGCAGCTTCTTGAGATGGATCAGCGGCAGCAGCTTGTTGCGCAGCCTGAGCACCGCGGTGTCCTTGATGCGCTCGATGCGGTGCTCCGAGTTGGCGCGGGCCCGCACCAGCTCGACCACGGAGAGCTGCGGGATCGCAAAGCGGTCGCCGGCGGCTTCCACGATCAGCGCGGAGACGATGGCCAGCGTCAGCGGGATCTTGATGGTGACGGAGGAGCCTTCACCGGCCACCGACTTGATGTCGATGGTGCCGCCGATCTGGTCGATATTGGTGCGCACCACGTCCATGCCGACGCCGCGCCCCGACACCGAGGTGATGGCGGCCGCGGTCGAGAAGCCCGGCGCGAAGATGAACTTGTGGATCTGGGCTTCGCTCATCTTCTCGAGCTCGGCCTCGGTGACCAGACCTGAGGAGATCGCCTTGGCCTTGATCCTGTCGGTGTTCAGGCCGCGGCCGTTGTCGGCGATGCAGATGATGATGTGGCCGCCCTCGTGATAGGCGGACAGGCGGATGGTGCCCTGCTCGCCCTTGCCGCCGGCGAGACGCTCGGCCGGGGTCTCCAGGCCATGGTCGGCGGAGTTGCGCACCATGTGGGTGAGCGGGTCCTTGATCAGGTCGAGCACCTGGCGGTCGAGCTCGGTGTCGGCGCCGTGCATCTCCAGCTCGATCTGCTTGCCGAGTTCGCTCGAGAGGTCGCGAACGATGCGGGGCAGCTTCTGCCAGGCATTGCCGATCGGCTGCATGCGCGTCTTCATGACGCCTTCCTGCAGCTCGGCGGTGACGTTGGACAGCCGCTGCAACGGCACCTTGAACTCGGTGTCCTCGTTGCGGCGGGAGATCTCCAACAGCTGGTTGCGGGTCAGCACCAGCTCGGAGACCATGGTCATCAGATGCTCCAGCGTATCCACGTTGACGCGGATCGACTGGTTGGC
>NZ_JADPIY010000029.1:0-1116424 GCF_023073095.1 Bradyrhizobium sp. 44 | reverse complement strand
GATACGGGCGTTGCCGCGCGGCCGTTGCGGTTCATGGGGCGCGTAAAAGAGCCCCGACATTGCCTCAGGATGAGTTCTGGTCGAGCGGCCGTAAAACTTGCCCAAATTGATCGGACCGCGATAGCCTGAGCTCAACCGCGCTGGTCCGCGTCATGCAACAGCGTTTTTACACGACCAAGACCCGAACGAGACATTGGCAGGTGACCTTCACACCTATAGCATGATGCGATGCACATCGATAATGAGATAGTTGATGCTTGGGGTTGGCGGGGGGTACGGCCACGTGCATTTGTCATGCAGAATGAATTTGGCAATGTGATCTTCACTGATGAAGACGGGCAATATTGGCGCATCTGCCCAGAGGAATTGACTTGCGAGGTTGTCGCGATCAACGGAGAGAACTTTGCAAGGCTGCAAGATACGGACGAATTCTTGAAAGATTGGACTATGCGCGAACTCGTTGAACAAGTTCGCACAACGTTGGGGATGCCAGATGCTCAGCGATGCTACTGCCTGAAAATCCCCGCCCCCCTGGGCGGTGCTTACGCGCTCGCCAATATTGGAACTATCGATAGAGCAGAACTGATCTCATTCTCGGGCCACGTTGCGAAACAGATCAATGATCTTCCCGACGGAGCCCAGATCCGGCTAAAGATCACCGATTAAGCTTCAGAGTGTGGTACTCCCTTGTGCGCACTTCTACTGCTCTCCAAACGCCAGCCGTCGCTGAACGAGAAGCGAAAGCGCGTTTCCCATGGCTCCAATAAGTCTGCATTTGGCCCGTTGCTGACCTTCGCTTACAGGCCCGCCATGTCTGCCTTCAGGAGATAAGCCGAGCCGAGGTCAAGCAGGTGCCGAAGTCAGCCTGTGACCCAAGCCAGACATACATTGCTTTTTCAATAGCACGTTGAGCCCTCCTAAATGCTGAGGTGGTAGCTCTGTTGCATGGAATGGATTTTCGCGCTCCTAATTTTATTGTTTCTTTACCGTCGCACGACGCGTGCTGGCGACCGGCTTGCGGAATTGAAGCCAACGGGCATGCTGCGTTCGCCGCTATTCTACGCCCAGACTGCGCTCCTTTGCGCTCTATTGATGCTCATGTTTGCCCCGGCTTATTTGCCGCACGAACAGTGGGCAGTCGTCGTGTATCTCGTGGCCCTAATCACCGTGATCACAGCGCTCCTTTTTGTGCGCCGCGCATTGAAGTGGCGCTACCCCATCTGAGGCGATCACTTCGGCAATTGGCCCTTAGCTGACTTCCACGCCCCTGAAGAGAGCGAGCAGTATCCCTGAGAGAGGGGACAGGGCCTCAGGTGAGGCTTGACACCCTGCCACAACCTAAGGAAGCATCTGGCGTTTTATTCATTCCTTTGGAGATTGCCACGATGACGACCATCCACATGGACTCCTCCGTCAGCCAGACCGCCACCCGCGCCGTTATGAACGGAGGAGTTCTGGCCTGCACAAAGACCAGTGACAAGGACGTTTATTCTCATTCAATTTGGGCGACCGAAAGCAACATCCGGCAGTTCACGATGCATGAAGGGGACAGCATCGTCATCCCGCCCGGTTCGAGCGTGACGATATGGATATTCCGCACGCAGCCGGGAAAATCGACCTGGACCATGGACTTCGAACTCAAGGAAAAGGCTGCCTGACAAGCCATACGAAACAGCCGCTCTCGGAAAACCGGGAGCGGTCACCTGCATGACCGAACTGAAAGGAACCATCGTCATTTCGGCGTCGTTGACCTTCTTTACACCGGAGAAGGTCATGAACCGAAAATCGCTTCTTCTTACAGCCGCGCTGTCCTTCGCTGTTGCCGCTCCCGTCTTCGCCCAAGGCGGCGGCGGAGGCGGAGGTGGTGGTGGCGGAGGCGCGGGTGGCGCGGGTGGCGCGGCCGCGAGCGGCGGCGCCTCCGGATCATCCGCGAGCTCAGGCGCAGGTACTGGCACGTCTGGGGCCGCCAACGGAGGCCCCTCGGCGCCATCCGGCATGGGCACAAACGGAACTTCCACCGGCGCTCACACCAACAACTCTCCAACCAACCCGAACGTTCAGCCCCCCACGCCGAACGGCAATTCCGCGAGTACACCGGCCGCACCGAGCAGCTCGGGCGCGGGCAACACCGCGTCCGGGTCGACACAGACGGGCACGCCAAACGGGACCGACAGGTCCGGCATCACGGCAACCAACGGTGCCAATAGCGACAACAAGGCTCAGATCAGCCCCGCGGAGCAAGCAAGGACGGGGATCAAGACGCTTCCACAGGATCAAACTCCAGGAGCCGTCAGTGCGCCGGGCGTTGGCGTCGGTCATGCGGCGAACGGCTTGCCGATCGGCACGCCCGGGTCGGGGACCAGCAACGTCGATCAGAAGTAACCCGGACTTTCTCCATCTCCACAGGGCCCGCTACGGTGGGCCTTTTCTGTGACGTCCCGAAGGGAGTGGAAGGCCTAGGGCTGCGGGAGCGAGACATGGGGTAAACTTGGCATCAAGCACCCCTGCCGATACACTGGTTTCTTTTTGGGGCGCGCCCATGATTAGATTTTCGTCGTTGCTGCCATTTTCACTTCTGATCATCTGTAGTCCGGCCGCGGCTGACGAGATGAAGATCCAATTCGCGTTTGCACCTCCCCGGCCCTGCACCACCGTCTTTCCAAATCCCGAAATCAAGATGAAAAGTGTTCCCCCCGGAACGCGCACGATCGTCGTCAGGTTTCGCAGAGAGAAGAACTACGAGATGGGCGGCCAGGAGATCCCATTCCCCTCAGATAACATCGTGAAGCCGGAGAGCTTACGAACCTGGGGCCCCTGCAATTCCGGCCTGTACACTTACGAGATCATCGCAAAGTCCAGCACGGGCGCGGCTCTGGCCAAGGCAGAATGGTCGGAGCCGTATCCTCCCTGACTTGAAGGGTGGACGCCCGCTTGTCCGGACGCGGCGTGCCGAATTCCCCGCCGGAGCCTGTCATCGGGCTCGCCGAAGGCGAGACCCGGTGGCGGGGAATGACGGCTGAGTTCGTGGGGCGTTCGGGATGCTAGCAGGATGCTCCTGTTTTGCCCGACGAGTCAAACGGCGTTGGCGGCTGCAACAACCCGTTTTGCAGCTGACGTAAGCCATTGATCCGACTGGCGTCGGCTACTGTGCATGGGGTTGTTTTCGCGTTTTTTTTTACGCCGCCTGTGCGAGCGGCCTCACGCCGCGTGCGACACCACGCGATTGCGGCCGTCGTGCTTGGCGCGGTAGAGCGCGGTGTCGGCGCGCTTGAGCACGTCGCCAACCGCCTCGCCCTTCTGCTCCAGCGTGGTCAGGCCGATCGAGATCGTGACCTCGATGCGCTTGGTGCCCTTGTGGATCGCAAAGGGCTCGCCGGCGATCGAGCGGCGCAGGCGCTCGGCGACCATGCCGGCGACGTGGAGATCGGTCTCGGGCATCACGATGACGAATTCCTCGCCGCCGTAGCGGCAGGCAAGGTCGATGCCGCGGATCGACTTGCGGACCCGCACCGCGAATTCGCGCAGCACGTCGTCGCCGGCGTCGTGGCCGTAATTGTCGTTGATCGACTTGAAGTAGTCGATGTCCAGGATCATCAGCGCCAGCGGCTTGCCGCGCGTTGCGGCCTGCTCGGCCAGCGTCGTGAGATGGCTCTCCATGTAGCGGCGATTGTGCAGGCCGGTGAGCGCGTCCGTGATCGCCATCTCGATCGAGTTCTGTACGTTGTCGCGCAAATGGTCGGTGTAGCGGCGCCGCCGGATCTGGGTGCGGGCACGCGCCAGCAGCTCGATCTTGTCGATGGGACGCAGCAGGTAGTCGTTGACGCCGATCTCGAGCCCACGCAGCAGCCGCGTCGAGTTCTCGGGGTCGGCGATCGCCAGGATCGGCACATGCCGCGTGCGCTCCAGCGAGCGCGCCTGGCTGCACAGCCGAAGCCCGTCGAAATTGTTGAGGTCGAGCGAGACGATCAGCAGATCGTAATTGCCCTCGGCGGCGTGGAACAGCGCCTCCGTCGGGTTCGGCTCGACATCGATGGTGTGCTCGGCGGCGAGGATCGTCGCCAGCCGCTCATAGGAAGACTGGCGGTCGTCGACCAGCAGAATGCGGCCGCCCTTGCCGGTGTCGGAGATTGCACTGCGCTCGGGTGCCTGCATGCCGATCTCGAGCGAGGTGATGGCGCGCATGCGCAGCTCGTCCGTCATCATCTTCAGCCGCGTCAGCGAGCGCACGCGCGCGATCAGCACGACATCGGAGACGGGTTTTGTCAGGAAATCGTCGGCGCCGGCCTCCAGCCCGCGGTTGCGGTCGGCCGGGCTGTCGAGCGCGGTGACCATCACGACGGGAATGTGATGCGTGGCCGGATCGGTCTTGAGGCGGCGGCAGACCTCGAAACCGTCGATGTCCGGCATCATGACGTCGAGCAGGATGATGTCGCATTCGGCGCGGGCGCAGATCGCCAGCGCCTCGGTGCCGTTGGCGGCGGTCATCACGTCGAAATATTCGGCGGACAGGCGGGCTTCGAGCAGCTTGACGTTGGCAGGGACGTCGTCGACGACGAGAATACGCGCGGACACTGTGAACTCACTTCCTATCCGATGAAACGTCGGACCGTCTCAATGAATTTGCCGACCGAGATCGGCTTGGACAAATAGGCCTCGCAGCCGCCCTCGCGGATGCGCTCTTCGTCGCCCTTCATCGCGAACGCCGTGACGGCGACGACGGGAATGCTGCGCAGCTCCGGATCGTCCTTGATCCAGCGCGTCACCTCCAGGCCCGAGACCTGCGGCAATTGGATATCCATCAGCACGAGGTCGGGCCGCATCTTGCGAACGAGGTCGAGCGCCTCGTAGCCGTTGCTGGTGCCGGTGGTCTGGTAGCCGTGCGCCTCCAACAGGTCGCGGAAGAGCTTCATGTTGAGCTCGTTGTCTTCCACGATCAGGACGGTCTTAGCCATCCCGCCCTCCTGATTGGTCCGCAGACCGATGCATGTGACGCCTCAGGCGCCGGTCGCCGGCGCTTCGAAAACTGGATTCAAACTAGCCTCGAATTCGCTTGAGTTTCGTTAAACCCGAGGGCCGACTTTCTGCGATGTGGTTTCCAGTTGCTTGTCGGGGGTCGCAAGACTTGGGCAAGAGACTTGGGAACGAGACTCGGGCATGGTGACCCCAAAGTAGACACCGAAAGTTAACGGAAAGGCAAACCGGCCACGTGAAAAAGCCTGTTCACAACCCGCGCGAAGTCGCTGAAATCGTTGCGCTTCAGGCGCTGTCTTTCGTCGCGGGCGAGCCGGAGCGGCTGGGCCTGTTCCTGGCCGAGACAGGGGTCGGCCCGGAGATGCTGCGCAATGCGGCCTCGGACCCCAATTTCCTGCTCAGCGTGCTCGATTTCGTGATGCGCGACGACGCCACCGTGAAGGCCTTTGCCAGCACTGCGGAACTGCATCCGACCAACGTTGCCGCAGCGCGGCAGGTTCTCGGCGATGCGCTCGGCGACTTCAATTGGGAGCGCGACGTGCCGTGACCTCCCTGGAGACGGCCGGACCCCGCTGCTTCTGCCGGGATTGTTCGGCCGATCTGGATATGGGGGTGCGGCGCTGTTCCGCCTGCGGTTCCCCCCGCCTCGCCCGCCACCGCGCGCTCGCAAGCCTGACCATCGCCCATATCGACTGCGACGCCTTCTACGCGACCGTCGAGAAGCGCGACAATCCCGACATCGCCGACAAGCCCGTCATCATCGGCGGGGGCAAGCGCGGCGTGGTGTCGGCCGCCTGCTACATCGCTCGCACCTACGGGGTGCGCTCGGCCATGCCGATGTACAAGGCGCTGGAAGCCTGCCCGCATGCGGCCGTGATCCCGCCGGACATGGCGAAATATGTCCGGGTTGGGCGCGAGGTGCGCCAGGCCATGCAGGCGCTGACGCCGCTGGTCGAGCCGCTCTCGATCGACGAGGCTTTCCTCGACCTCTCCGGCACCGAGCGGGTGCACGGCATGATCCCGGCCAAGGTGCTGGCGCGGTTCGCACGCAACATCGAGCGCGACATCGGCATCAGCGTCTCGGTCGGCCTCTCCTGCAACAAGTTCCTGGCGAAGATCGCCTCCGACCTCGACAAGCCGCGCGGGTTTGCCGCGCTCGACCAGGAGGAAGCGCGCGAGATGCTGGCCGACAAGCCGGTCGGTTTCATTTTCGGCGTTGGACCCGCAACGCAGGAGCGTCTGGTGCAGCGCGGCTTCCGCATCATCGCCGACCTGCAGAAGGCCGACGAGATCGAGATGATGCGGCAGTTTCCGAGCGACGGCCGCAGGCTGTGGCGGCTCGCGCGCGGCATCGACGACCGCCGCGTCGAGCCTGATCGGGGCGCCAAGACGATTTCGAGCGAAACGACGTTCGAGACCGACATCCGCGACTTCGCGACGCTGGAGAAGATCCTGTGGCGGCTGTGCGAGAAGACGTCGTCTCGCCTCAAGAGCAGCGAACTCGCCGGCCTGACCGTCACGCTGAAGCTGAAGACCGCCGATTTCCGCCAGCGCACCCGCTCGCAGTCGATCACGGCCCCGACGCAGCTTGCCGCAAAGATCTTCTCGATCTGCCGCGAGATGCTGGCGAAAGAGATCGACGGCACCGCCTTTCGCCTGATGGGCGCCGGCGTCAGCGCCCTGCGCGACGGCTCGGTTGCCGACGACACCGACATGCTCGACCGCCGTGCCGCCCACGCCGAGCGCGCGGTGGACAGCTTGCGCAAGAAATTCGGCAGCGCCGCAGTGATCCGCGGCATCGCCTACGAGGGGCCGGAAAAGGCGCAGGAGTGATGACAGGCGAACGCGATCTCGACGCGCTGCTGAAACACATGAAGCCGGAGATGCGGCCGGGCATTTTCGTGTTCTGCACGATCCCGACAGACCAGTCGATCCCCGCGGCGCTCAGCCCTTTGCTGACGTTCCGCGAGCAGGAAGGAACGACGCTCGTGATCACTCGCGAACAGGCCGAAGCGGCGGGACTACGCTACGCGTTTGCATCGTGCCTGATCACCCTGACGGTTCACTCCGCACTCGATGCGGTGGGCTTTCTGGCCGCAATCACGGCACGCCTCGCCACAGCCGGCATCAGCGTGAACGCCGTTTCGGCGTTCCACCACGATCATCTGTTTGTGCCGGCTGACAGGGCGGACGACGCGATCGTTCTTCTGCAAGAGATGTCCAAGGCTACGCGCTCGTAGCCCGGACTACGCTTCGCTCCATCCGGGCTACGGGACAGATCTCAATCCGCGACCGCCACCGCCTCGATCTCGATCATCCATTCCGGCGCGGCGAGCGCCGAGACGCCGACGAGGGTGCTGGCCGGCGGCTCCATGCCTTCGAAGAAGGCCGAGCGGGCCTTGCCGATGATCGGGCGCAGCTCCGGCTTGTAGTTCACGACGAAGGTCGTGATCTTCACGATGTTGGCGTAGCCCGCGCCGGCCGCTTTCAGCGCGTGCCCGAGATTCTGCATCACCTGTGTTGTCTGCGCGGCGATGTCGCCCTCGCCGACGATCCGCCCCTCCTCGTCCACCGACACCTGGCCGGAGATGTAGATCGTCCGCGCCCCCGTGGCGGTGACGACATGCGAATAGGCAGGATTGTGATGCAGGCCGCTGGGGCGGAGATGATCGAGCTTGGGCATGGTGAGCCTCCCGGATGTTTGTGGTTGGGAGGAGCGTAGCCAGAGACCGCGTTGCAGGCCAGCCCTCAATTGCAGGGCTTGCTGTCCTTCGCGTCGAACTTGCCCATCGCGCCCGAAATCACAAAATCGTTGTAATCGAGCACAAGCTGGCGCGAGACGCCGTTCTCGTAGAGCTCGAACGCCATCGCGTAGACCGGCGTCTGCTCGCCTTCCTTCTGCTGGGCCTCGCGGTCGAAATAGCTGACGGTGACGGGCCAGCGCTTGAGCGACTTCATGTGCTCGTCTGACGTCGACGGATCGGGCGAACCTTCGCGTTCGGCCGGGATCGGCTGGCCGATCACGGTCAGCGTGTTGTAGACCTTCTGGCCATCGTCGGAGCCGTCATAGACCGAGAGCTCGAGCAGCGACTTGCCGTCCTTCGCGGCGGCAATGATGCGCTGGATCTGTTCGGTCGGGAATACGATCTTGCCGTCGAGCGTAAAGCTCTTCGGTGCCGGCAGCTTCAGCTTGACATTGATGTGGTCGCCGTCGCGCTCCGCCGAACCGTCGACCCGGCCGGCGTCAGCCTCGTTCATCCGCGTCTCGATTTTGAAGCGGTAGCTTTTACCGCCAGCGTCCTCCCAGGAATTGGAGCGGAGGTCGCTGAGCGTGACCTTACCCTCGCCGCTGTCGAGCTCGGAGACCTGGCGGAATTCGGAGGTGTAGCCCTCGCACGAACTTCCCGTGAAATTGTAGAGGATGCGGCCGCGCGCACTGTTGATCGAATTGGAGCGCGATTTCACCAGGCTCAAATCATAGAGCGCCTGATGCGCGAGGAACGGACCGTTCGCGGCCAGCGCCCCGCCTCCGGGGCCGAGAGCGGCCGCCGCGAGCGCCGTCACGCCGAGCGAAGTCCGGAAAAGGTGCAGCATGTCTGGTCCCTTGGGGAAAGCGCAGATTGGACATTTTAATGAACGTTCCATTGCGTCGCAACTGAGGCCGTTTCACGTAAAGTTGCGGCCCCCGCGTTGAACCTCCTGCCCTGCCTTAACAAAATCCCACCCCGAGGGTTGCTTGCATGTGGCGGCACGATGGGCGAAACAGGTCCCGCCCCGGGCTGCATCGGATGCGCCGGGGCTGATGGATTTTTGGACAACGAGGTCGGACATGGCGGGAACGGTCGAGCAGAAGCTGGCGGAACAAGGCATCAAGCTGCACGAGGCCCCCACCCCCGTGGCCAATTACGTGCCGTTCGTGCGCACCGGTAATCTGCTGTTCGTCTCGGGCCAGGTCTGCTTCGATCCCGCCGGCAAGCTGATCGCCAAGGGCAAGCTCGGCGCCGGCGTGACAATCGAAGACGGCGCCGCCGCCGCCCGCGGCTGCGCCGTCAACCTGCTGGCCCAGGTCAAGGCGGCGCTCGGCGACCTCGACAAGGTCGTGCGCGTGGTGCGCCTCGGCGGCTTCATCAACTCGGCGCCGGACTTTCTGGACGGGCCGAAGGTCCTCAATGGCGCCTCCGACCTGATGGTCGCCGCCTTCGGTGACAAGGGCCGTCATGCCCGCACCACCGTCGGCGTCGCCTCCCTGCCCGCGGATGCGGCGGTCGAGGTCGAAGGCGTGTTCGAGGTCGCCTGAGGCGAATGCGCGCTCCTGATTGGCTAACAGCCCGCCCGGTCGCCCATCGCGGCCTGCACGACATTTCCCGCGGCATCGTCGAGAACATGCCGGGCGCGGTGCAGGCTGCGATTGCGGGCAATTTCTCGATCGAGGTCGACATCCAGCTCTCCGCCGACGGCGAGGCCATGGTGCATCACGACCATGCGCTCGGCCGCCTTACCGAGGCCACCGGCCCGCTGGTCGAGAAAACCGCCACTGAACTGAAGGCGCTCACGTTCAAGGACACGGCCGAGCGGATGATGTCGCTCAGCGACCTCTGCGGCTTGGTCGCCGGCCGCGTGCCGTTGGTGATCGAGGTCAAGAGTCATTTCGACGGCGACCGCAAGCTGGTGACGCGGATGGCGGAGGTGCTGGCTTCCTATGACGGCCCCGCCGTCGGAATGTCCTTCGACCCGGACCAGGTGCTGGCGCTGCGCGAGCTGCTGCCCTCCCGTCCCCGCGGCATCGTCGCGCAGCGGAGCTATCAGGACGAATACTGGGCCTACCTGACCCAGGAGCAGCGCGATAGCATGCTGTACCTGCGCCACGGCTTCCAGACCCAGCCGCACTTCGTCGCCTTCAGGGTCGACGACCTGCCCGCCCCGGCCCCCTGGATGGCCCGCAATTTGTTCGGCTGCGCTCTGCTCGGGTGGACCGTGCGTACGACCGAGCAGCGGACGCGGGTCGCGCAACATGCGGACCAGATGATCTTCGAGGGCTTCGTGCCGTAGGCTTGATGTTTCCCACTCTTGAAGTCGCTGCTGCAATGCACGATCTTGGGCACGATGGCACCATCCGAAATCACCCTTGAGGCCGTACCTTCCATTGGCGAAGTATCGCCGGACGACTGGGATGCCTGCGCCAATCCCGGCAAGTCTTGCAACGGGCATGACAAGGGAACCTCATCCGGGCTTCCAGGCGATTCTCTCGGCCTCTCAAAGCCTGCCTATAACCCCTTCATCTCCCACGCGTTTTTATCGGCCGTTGAGAAATCGGGTTCGGCCACGATCCGCACCGGCTGGGGACCGCGGCATCTCGTGGCTAAGATCGACGGCCGCGTCGCCGGTGTCGTGCCCTGCTACCTGAAATCGCACTCGCAAGGCGAATATGTCTTCGACCGCGGCTGGGCCGATGCCTATGAGCGCGCCGGCGGGCGCTACTATCCGAAGCTGCAGGTTTCGGTTCCCTTCACGCCGGCCACGGGACCGCGGCTGCTGGTCCGCGACGGCGTCGACCACGCGCGTATCACGGAGGCACTGGCGAGCGGGCTGGTGGCGCTGTGCGGCGTCAGCAAGGCTTCCTCGGTCCACGTCACC
Organism: Bradyrhizobium sp. 44; assembly: GCF_023073095.1. NCBI lineage: Bacteria > Pseudomonadati > Pseudomonadota > Alphaproteobacteria > Hyphomicrobiales > Nitrobacteraceae > Bradyrhizobium > Bradyrhizobium sp. 44. The sequence continues at coordinate 1,105,819 of NZ_JADPIY010000029.1, read as the reverse complement.
TTCGCCCGCGAGGCGGAGTGGAAGCTGCTGGCCGAGCACGGCTTCCTCCAGCGCACCGACCAGCAGTTCCATTGGCACAACGAGGGTTTTGCGAGTTTCGACGATTTCCTGGCGACGCTGAACTCCCGTCACCGCAAATCGATCAAGCGCGAGCGGCGCGATGCACTGGCTGCCGGGATCACCATCCACTGCCTCACGGGCAAGGACATCACCGAAGATGCCTGGGACGCCTTCTTTCAATTCTACATGGAGACCGGCTCACGCAAATGGGGCCGGCCTTATCTGACGCGGGAATTCTTTTTGCAGATCGGCGAGACCATGAGCGATGACGTGCTGCTGGTGATGGCGCGCCGCAACGATCGCTGGATCGCGGGCGCGATCAACTTCATCGGATCGGACACGCTGTTCGGCCGCAACTGGGGTGCGGTAGAGCATCATCCCTTCCTGCATTTCGAGGTCTGCTACTATCAGGCGATCGACTTCGCCATCAAACGCAGCCTCACGAATGTCGAGGCGGGCGCGCAGGGCGAGCACAAGATCGCACGCGGCTACCTGCCACGGACCACCCACTCCGCTCACTTCATCGCCGATCCGGGCTTGCGCCGCGCCATCGACGATTACCTCAAGCGCGAGCGCGCCTATGTCGCGGAAGCCGGACGTGAGCTGGCCGAGCTCGGCCCGTTCCGCAAAGGCGCCGACGAGGTGCCTTGACGGTTCGCTGCGGCTGGTGACAGTAATCGCAAAATTCTAGGGAGCCGCCGCCATGACCGCCTACGACCCCAACAATATCTTCGCAAAGATCATGCGCGGTGAATTCTCCTGCCACAAGGTTTACGAGGATGAGCACGTGCTCGCCTTCCTCGATATCATGCCGCGGGTACCTGGCCACACCCTGGTGATTCCAAAAGCCCCTGCCCGCAACATCCTCGACATCAAGCCGGACGACTACGCGCATGTCGCCCGCGGCGCGCACAAGATCGCAGCCGCGGCGATGACGGCATTCAGGGCCGACGGCATCACCGTGCAGCAGTTCAACGAGGCGGCCGGCGGACAGGTGGTGTTTCATCTCCACATGCACGTGATGCCGCGCCACGACGGCGTGGCGATGCTTCCGCCCGCCAGCCGCAAGGAAGACGTCAAGGTGCTGGAAGAGAACGCGACCAAGTTGATCGCGGCGTTGAAAGCGGGCTGACGCTCTCCACGCGTCATTGCGAGCGCAGCGAAGCAATCCAGACTGTGTCCGTGGTGGCGGTCTGGATTGCTTCGTCGCAAGAGCTCCTCGCAATGACGGAGGAGAGACTTCACTCCGTCTGGAAATCCCCCGGCTGCGGCGCGACCAGCGGCGTGAACTCGCAACGATCCGGCTTGATGTCGATCAGTGGCGTGTTGTCGAGGCAATCGAGCCCGCGCACCAGAATCGCGTTGCCCTCGATACCGACGAGCTTCACTATCGACGTGCCGATCGGATTGGGGCGCACCGGCGAGCGCAGCGAAAACGTGCCGCGGGTCTTCTCGTTGTTCTTCGGGCTTTGCAGGACAATGTCGCGGCGCGACTTGTCGAGCCAGTAGAGCACTTCGAGATTGCCGTAGAAATCGACGCCCTTGATCGCCGGCACGAACGGCTCGAAGATCTCGAGGCGGCATATCGGGCCGTCATGCCGGCCCTGTCGCGGGGTCTCCAGCCGCGAGCTCCAGGGCGTGCGGATGCGGCCGATGAAGACGAGGCCGGCATCCTGCGTCGGCGGCAGCTCGATGGAGACTTCACCCTCGCGGAGCTCGTTTTCGCGAACCATATTTCCAATTCCCTGCTGTTCGCCGGTGGTTTTAGCCCAACCACCACTTGCCGGCCAGCATGAAGACTTCGCCCGCGACCACGCCCGCGAAGATCGAGCGGCGGGTCAATAGGAAGACGACGAGGCCGGCGCCGACCGCACCGTAGCGCAAGGCATCCGGCACGCTCGCAAGCGCCCCGGGCGGCTCGACCACGATCTGGGCGATGACGCCGGCCAGGATCGCGGTGGCGACCGCCCGTACCCAGACCAGAAGCTCGGAGCCCTCGTCGATGCCGCCGCCGAACCACAGGCCCAGCATGCGCCATATCTGGTTGGGAACGACGCCGGCCACGAACAGCACCGCCAGCGCGTGCCAGTCGCCAATGAGCTGCGCAAAGCTCATGCGCGCACCTCCCGCCACCAATGCACGCCATAGGCGATGGTGCCCGCCACGAGGCCGCTGACGAGGATGTCGAGGCCGGAATTCATCTTCGCGGCCAATGGATAGAGCAGAACCCCCATCGCGAGCGCGACGACATCGGCGACCTCGCGGCTGTTGCGCGCGGTCGAGAACAGGAAGGACAGCGGCGTCAGCAAAAGGATCGCCGCCCCAAGCGTCTGGGTCAGATTCGCGGCAAGGAAATAGCCGACCGTGTTGGCGGTGAGACACACCGAGACAAGCCCGAAGCCAAGTCCGTTGACGAATGCGATCCGGCGTTCACGCGGCACCTGCGGCAGGAAGCGATGGCATTCGACCCACAGTGTCACCGCGGTGAGATGCGCCGCGAAAAACAGCTCGCGCCGCTTCGTCGTCGGCGTGCGCATCAGCGGCAGCACCGAGACCACCATCGGAAACAGGCGGACGGCGCTGACCGTGACTGCGATCGCCGACTGGATGATCGTCGCGCCTGAGCCGAGCGTGGTGATCAGGATGATCTGCGCCGGCCCCGCCCAGACGAACAGTGTCGAGCAGAGCGCCCATAGCAGGCTAAAATGGGTGTCGTGGGCGAGCGCGCCAATGCCGAGATAGGTCGCGAACAGGACGAGGGTGAGGATCGTCTGCGTGATCGAGCGCAGTCCCCACGCAAAGGCGCGCCAGGGACTTTGCCATTGAGGTGAATCGAGCGGAGGAAGCGCCACGGGAGTCTTGGCCGGGTGAGGAATCGTGCCTGCATAACGGGCAATGCGGCGCCTCGCGTCAAGGAAGCGCGCGGCGGGTCTGGCATGCACGCTGGGACAGATGCCCTATCCGCTCACACCGCGATTCTTCAGAACGAAGCATGCCCCGCCAGCCTTGCGGATGCGACCGCAGAGTTCATCCGCCTCGCTCCGCGTATCGGCGCCGATGCGCACCTGGTAGAAGGCGCGCGTGCCACGGCTGCGCATCACTGAGCTCAGCAGGCTCGGATCACGTTCGCCGATCACGGCGCCCAGCCGCGTGACCGCGCGGGAATACATCGCCAACGCCCGGTTGCGGTGAAAGCCCGCGGCGAGCTGCACGCCCCAGATCTTTGCAGCCGCAAGCTCCACATGCTGCTCGAGCTCGGCGACGAAGGCATTCGGCGCGCGCTTCAACAGCGCCATCAGATCGCGGCAGCTTGTCGGCGGCGCGCTCGGCGGCCCCTTGCCGGTCGCGCCTGCCTTAGCCCAGGCATCGACGCTCGTGCCAGTGATGGCAAGAACGTAATTGCGGGTCTGCTCCGGCATGCCGCCGGTGCCGGCGAGCCATTCCTGCACTCGGCGCGGTCCGGCATTGTAGGCGGCGGCGGCCAGCCCGAGATTGCCAAACTGGTTGCGCAGCTCGTTCAGGAATTCCGCCGACTTCGGCAGCGCCTGCACCGGATTGAAGGGATTGAGCAGCCCGCGCTCGCTCGCGGTGCCCGGCATGAACTGCGCGATCCCCTGCGCGTGTTCGCCGCTGCGCGTCATGGGCCCCACTGCATCGGCCTGGAAGCGGCTCTCCTGCCAGATCACGCGGGCGAAGAACTCCAGCGGCAGATTGGCATCGCGCGCTGCCGCCTCGACGATCAGGCAGATCGATTCCCGCGTGTCGCTCTCGCGCGCTTCCGCGGGCTTCGCCGGCGGCGTCGCGAGCTCTTCGACGCTGGGGACAGCGACATCGGTCTTGGCGGGCGAACTGTCCCACGCCGCGGCCTGGGTCGCCGAGACGAGCAGCGCGGGGATAATGCACATCGCCGTCTGCACCCATCCTGTGCAGGCATGGCGGTGGCGCGCCTCGGCGCGGCATGCGACAATGTGATCTGCCATGTTGTGGCATCGTGCCATGGTTCGACGAGTTGCCAATATATGTTGCCTGACCTCCTTCTCCCAATGCGTTACCCCGCCAAACGGATCCGCACGATCCTTGTCCTCGCCGCGCTCATCCTGAGCGTCGCGCCAGCCGCCGCGCAGCTGGCGTCTCAGGACGCGTCTCAAGTCAATTGGCGGATGACCACGGAATACCCCGAGAATAACATCTCCGGGATTGGACTCTCGACTTTCGCCAGCCGCGTCTCCGACCGTACCCACGGTTTCGTGACCGTGACCAACGCCTTCGACAACCAGCTCAAGATCAACTCGGGCGAGATGCCGCGCGCGGCGCTGGACGGCCGGATCGCGGGCGGCGATGCCTTCGCGGGCGCGCTCTCGGGCCTCGATCCCGTGCTCGGATTGTCCACCCTGCCCTTCCTGGTGCAATCGGTGGATCTTGCCCGCGCCACCAATCTGCGGGCGCGCCCGCTCTATGAGAAGGCGCTCGCGGCGCGCGGCCTCAAGCTGCTGTATGTGACGATTTGGCCGGCCACGGGCCTCTGGTCGGAGCGGCCGCTCGAAGGCGCCGACGATTTGCCGAAACTGAACTTGCGAACCTACGATGCCAACTCCACCGAGGTCATGCGCGCGGCCGGCGCGAACGCGCAATTCCTGCCGATGGACGCGGCGCTCGCCGGACTGAGGGAACACCGGCTGAATGCCTTCCTCACCTCCGGCGACGGCGGCGCGGGGCGCAAATTGTGGGACTTCCTGCCGCATTTCACGGCCATCAACTACGCGATGCCAATCTCGATTGCCTTCGTCCGCAGCGACGCCTTTGCCGAACTCTCCGAGCCGATGCAGCGCGAGGTGCTGGCCGCGGCGGCCGAGACAGAACAGAGCCAGCTCGCGCTACTGACCCACCGCACCATCGAGAACTATGCGCGCATGCGCGACAATGGCGTCCATATCGCCGAGCCGGCGCCTGCGTTCCTTGTCACGGAGCTTCGGAAGGCAGCAACGAACGCCATCGCCGCCTGGGAAACCCGGGCAGGCGCGGAGGCGACCGCCATCGTCGAATGGGCGAGACAGCAATGAGGGAGCGCTAGCGGCATCAGCAATGAACGCTCCGCTGGTGTCGCTGCCTACTGCCTTAGTCTTTGACCGGAACCGGGATTTCGCCCCGGATGGCGCGGTCGAGGGCATCGATCAGCGCCTGGATCTCGATGAACTTGTTGCGCGCGCGCTCGGCCGTGTCGCGCACAAAGGGAGCGGCCAGCACTTTCGCATGCGCGTCCCTGTCCTCGATCATGCGATCACGGGCCTTCTTCAGGGTTTCAAGTCGCTCGCTCATCCGGCCTCTCCTGGAAAATTGTCTCGATCTCTCGTCCGGGTTCGCCGATCAACGAGAACGCGGCGAACGAGCACCTCTCAACAGCCGCGACAGATGTTCTTCAGCTTCGCTGCGGTTCTGGCTTCTTCCGCCACGAACGGGTCCTTGTAGGCAGCACGCGATCCATCGTTCTCCGCAGCAGCGGGCTTTTTTTCCTTCGGAGGAAACGCAGCATCGTAGCAGGCGAGACGTCCGCTCGTGCTTTCGATCGCGCGGCAGTCCGGTCCTGCCGCGACAGCGCCTTGCGGCAGTGTCGCAAGTATCAATGTGCCAAGCATCGACGCGACAAGAAGCGCTCTCCGGCGGATCCGGTAAACCAGACGAAAACGAGTCATGCACGCTCCTGCTTAGTCGGCGGGAGCGCTGGTGACCCTCAGTCACCGGTCGATGCCAATGGAAGGCGGTGATGGCGCGACTCTACGCTTCCCTCCCGTGAATAGCGAGCTTTAAGGGATACACGGTATCGGGAAGGCGAATTTCGGCGTGACAATGGTTGGGCGTTTGCCTTGGTCCGCGGCCTCGTTTAGGTCTGGCATAGACGGCGGTATCAACACAGGCGCGGCAATATGGTGACAATCTATTTCGATCTCGACGGCACGCTGACCGACCCGAAGCCCGGGATCACGCGCTCGATCCAGTACGCCCTGGAGCGACTGAACGTCGCGGTGCCGAGCGAGGACGAGCTGACCTGGTGCATCGGCCCGCCGCTGCATGCCAGCCTGCAAAAGCTCACGGGAAGCGCGGAACTCGCGGACCGGGCGCTGCTGCTCTATCGCGAGCGCTTCAGCGATGTCGGCCTGTTCGAGAACGAAGCCTATGCCGGCATCGTGGACACGTTGACAACGCTTGCCGCGACAACACCGCGCATGTTCGTGGCGACCAGCAAGCCCGCGGTCTACGCCACCCGTATCGTCGAGCATTTCGGCCTGAAACCGTATTTCGAGCGCGTGTTCGGCTCCGAGCTCGACGGCACGCGCGTCGACAAGCGTGACCTGCTGCGTTACGCGCTCGACGAAGCCAAGGTCGATCCTGCCAACGCGATCATGATCGGCGACCGCAGCCATGACGTGGTCGGCGCCCGCACCAACGGCATGACCGCGATCGGCGTGCTCTATGGCTACGGCAGCGAGGCCGAGCTGCGGGACGCCGGCGCGCATCACATCTGCGCCGCGCATCCCGAGTTGCTCGGTCACTGCGTGATCTAATCGATCAAGCGCTGACGGTCTCCACCGCCGCCAGCATGCCGGTCCTGGGGTGACAGTTCAGATATTCGAAGAACTGCTCGTCGGCAGCCGCCACGGTGACCTCGTGGTAGAGCCGCAGTTTTGCCGAGGCGCCGAGCGTCGACAGGTACTTCATCGCTGCGCCGAATATCCTGACGTGGGTCGGATGCGATTCCGCCCACCGCTCCAGCGCAGCCAGGCTCTTCCACCAGCTTTGACCATAGGACTTTTCACTCGCGTCCCCGCCGGCTGCCAGCACGCGCATGTAACGGTTGGCGTAGCAGCCGATGCCGAGGCCGTCATCGCGCAGGAAATCCATGCCCTCGCGCAACACCGGTTCGACGTCGTCGAGATAGAGCTTTCGCTCCGAGGTCTCGGTATCGCTCCAATCCTGGCCTGATCGGATCAGGCACAGATTGTCGTGCGCCTGCACGCGCAGCCGCGCGCCGTCGCGGATCAATTCGGGATTGCCGCCCGGCAACATTGGATCGGTCTGCGACAGCGGGATGCGGTCGCGCATGCCGCCCCAATAGGCGTGCTCCTGCACCTCGCCGCTCATGCCGCCCGCAATAGCGGCGACGCCCTCCGGCCGGCCGAGCGAGGAAAATAGCGTCTCGTGCCGCGCCACCGTGGGGCGCAGCACCTCGATGAAAGTGCCGATGCCCTCGCGCTGCGTTCCGGTCCAGGCCTCGCGCGCCGGTGCAAACCATCTGTCGAACCGCGCAATGTCGTCCCAATAAGCCACCGAGACGACGTTCTCGTAGCCGGCCTGATCAACATATTGCGCGCGGTCCCAATGCGAAGGACCGCCTTCCGCGGCAAACCGCGCCGCGATGTCGGCGAGCGCGTCCGTTGCAGCCGCCGACGCCGTGCCGCGATACTGAAGGCCGAAATAGGCCATCACGACCCGGTTCACTCCAGGTTTATAGCGCGCCACGAAGGACGGGTATGGCGGCTGGTAATCGTCCGGCACGCGCTTGTGGCGCGTGCGTGGGGTGTCGAGATGCAGAGGAATTGCGGATTCCATGATCGTGCCTCCCCTTGATTCCGGCGATCAGCTCGCCGCCGCGGCAATGTCCGTGGGCTCGACGGTGTCGACCGGCAGCGCAAACTGCTCGACGCGCTGGTATCGCTTCTTATTGAGCAGGAGCCGCGTCACATCAGGGCGCGAATAGTGCCCGGCTGGATCAGCAGCGTTCTTGGCGACACCGATGGCGCCAAGATCGATCTCGACGATCAAGAGGCCCTCCTGGTCCGGCGCGAGCTTGTCGCCGATCTGGCTGCCATCGGGGCCGTAGATCGCGGCGAAGCCACCGCCCGCATGCAACAGCGCGTGCTTGTCCGGCCGGTCGCACAGCTCGTCGATCATCGCTTGCGAGACCGTTGCGCAAGGCGCGAGCACGAAGCAGGAGCCCTCCACGGCATAGACGCGCGAGGCGGCGTTATTCACCTCGGCGCCGAGCGCCGGCGCGAAGGGATCGTAGAGCGAAAAGCTCGGCCAGGCCGCGACATGGACCTGCTCGTTCTGGGCATACATCGCGTATTTCGACAGCGGCTGCAGATGCTCCCAGCAGCACAATGCGCCGATGCGGCCGATGTCGGACCGCGCGTGCACGGCGAGATCGCTGCCGTCGCCCTCGCCATAGACAGTGCGCTCGGCATGGGTCGGCCGCAGCTTGCGGCGCTTCGCGATGGTCTCGCCGTCAGGCCCGATCAGCCATTGCGCCAGATAGAGACTGCCGCCGTCGCGCTCGGACAGACCGAGCACGGCAGTGAGCTTCGCCTTGCGCACGGCATCACGCAGCCGCTCGGCCTGCGGACTGTCGTAGGACAGCGAATTGTCGAAATAGCGCTGCACGAAGCCGCGGCCGATCGCCCAGGCCGGCGAATCCATCCAGATGTGCCAGGGGTAGCCGGGAATGAAGGCTTCCGGAAAGGCGATCAGCTTGGCGCCCTTCTCGGCGGCGTCCCTGATCAGGGCGATCGACTTGTCGATCGAGGCATCGAGATCTAGCCAGGCGGGCGCCGCCTGCACCACCGCGACCTTGTATTTCGGATGTTCGATGCCCATTCCCACCTCCCTTGCCGGTTGATCGGAAGCCAGGTCCGATGCAGTCTATTTGACCAAGCCGGGCGGCGGGCGCTCGACCACGGCGGAACAAAAACTCGACCGGACGGAATCGTCGGCCCGGTACGGGATTTGCCTCCGTCAGTGGGGACCTGCGCCGACACGCAATTTTGCGGGATGTGAAAGGGAGGCTCTGCAGATGCCAATCCAGTTCACCACGGACGACAGCCCAGGCCACCGCCGCCTTGCGCTCTGGCAGGATATCGTCTGCGACGTTTTCGTCGGACTCGACTGCAAGTCCGATCTTGGCAGCGCCTTTCGCGGCTCGGTCACCCGGGCGCCACTGGGCAAGGCGGAATGCTCCGAGGTCTGCTCCGACCGTCAGCACGTGTTGCGCACGCCCTCGCGCATCGCGCGCTCGGATCAGGATTTCATCCTGATCGCGCTCGGCAATCGCGGCGCCGGCGCTGTGGTGCAGGACGGCCGCGAGGCCGTGGTGCATCCGGGAGAATTTGCGCTCTATGACACCACCCGTCCCTACGAGCTGAAATTCGACGGCATCTTCACGCAGACCATCTTCAAGGTGCCGCGCGAGATGCTGCAGCGCCGGCTCGGCGCGACCGAAACCCTTACTGCCAGCGCTTTCGGACCAGACTCGCCGCTGCAGCGGATCGCCTACGATTTCATCTACCGGCTCTGCGAGAGTGCGGATCAGATCGATCCGCACCACGCCGCCGCTCTGTCGGAACAGGCCGTCGATGTCCTGGCGATGGCACTTGGCGAGCGGCTGGGCAAGACGCCGCTGCCGTCCTCGACCCATCGCTCCGCCCTGCTCTACCGGCTGAAGGCGCATATCCGGGCTCATCTTGCCGATCCCGATCTCTCGCTCTCCGAGACCGCAGCGGCGCTCGGCATCTCGTCCCGCTACGTCAACGATCTCCTCGCCGACGAGGATACCTCGTTCCAGCGCTACGTCCTCGGTGAGCGCCTCGCCCAATGCAGGCGCGACCTCGCCTCCCCCGTGCTCGCTCACCGCCACATCAGCGAGATCGCCTTCGCTTGGGGCTTCAACGACCTCTCGCATTTCGGCCGCGTCTTCCGCGAGCATTTCGGGATGTCACCGCGTGACTTCCGGCAGAGCCAGTCGCGGCATTGAGGTCCGGTTAGCCACTGGCCCGAGCCTTCGCTTCAGGCGAAGGCGGTGCTCGTGAATTCCAGATTGTCAGGTGCAGCTGCCGGGATCAGGCTCTGCACATGAGAAACAATGCGACGATAAGCGGATCGGAAGTCTTGCTCGGCGTGATCGCGATCCGGCTCGCGTTCCTGGTCGTGGTGGGCTGGAGCCTGACGCTCCTGCCGCAGCAGGCGCGCGAGAGCGAGGTCGCCTGCCTTCAATCGCCACTAGCGAGGAGCGCGGCTCGGCTTCCCGCGACGACGGTCGGTCCGCGCGTGATTGACGCAGCATTCGATGACATGCGTCTGCACGACTAGGCTTCTCCCAAGCAAGGCCGGTATGTGAGCGCGGTGTAGGACACGGCGCGTGCTTGCACTACCATCCGGCACAGAGGTCGCGGGGATCAATCAGCGGCCAGCCGAGGAGCAAATCGATGGAATACCGACGCTTGGGCCGCTCGGGCCTCATGGTGCCCGCCTTGAGTCTTGGGACCGGCACCTTCGGCGGCGTTGGCCGCCTCGCTGCGTGGGGCGCGACTGACGCGACCGAAGCGCGGCGCCTTCTGGATATCTGCCTCGATGCCGGCGTGTCGATGTTCGACACCGCGAACGTCTATTCGCTCGGCGAGTCCGAGCGCGTTCTTGGTGAGGCCATCAAGGGCCGCCGCGACAAGGTTTTGGTCTCGACCAAGGCGACGTTCCGCTTCGGCGACGGCCCCAACGAGATCGGGTCGTCGCGCCAGCATCTGCTCTCGGCCATCGATGCTTCGCTGAGCCGGCTCGGTACCGACTACATCGACCTGTTCCAGCTTCACGGCTTCGATGCCTTCACCCCGCCTGAAGAGGTGCTTAGCACTCTCGATGTGCTCGTGCGTGCCGGCAAGATCCGCTACGTCGGCGTGTCGAATTTTTCGGGCTGGCACCTGATGAAATCGCTTGGCGTTGCCGACAAACATGGCTTCCCGCGCTACGTCGCCAACCAGACCTATTATTCGCTGATCGGACGCGACTACGAATGGGAGCTGATGCCGCTCGGCCTCGACCAGGGCCTCGGCGCAGTGGTCTGGTCGCCGCTCGGATGGGGGCGCCTCACCGGAAAGATCCGCCGCGGCCAGCCAAAGCCTGACGTAAGCCGCTTGCCCAAGACGGCTGAGTTTGGCCCGCCCGTGCCGGACGAGCACGTCTATCGCGTCGTCGAGGCAATCGACGAGGTCGCCAAGGAAACGGGCAAGAGCGTCTCGCAGATCGCGCTGAACTGGCTGCTGCAGCGTCCGACCGTCTCGACGCTGATCATCGGCGCGCGCAACGAGACGCAGCTGCGCGAAAATCTCGGCGCGGTCGGCTGGTCATTGACCAAGGACCAGATCGCAAAGCTCGATGCGGCGAGCAAGGTGACGCTGCCCTATCCCTACTGGCACCAGCGCACGACTTTCACCGACCGCAATCCACCGGCGGTGTAGCGGCCGGGGCGCCGGGCGCAGTCCGGCTTGAGCTGCATCAAGCCGGTCCGCGCCGACAGTGGCATCGTGCGCACCCGCGAGGCAGCCCGATGCGCCGATTTGCCATGAAGGCCCTGTTCACCGCTCTCAATCTCAACCGCGCCGAGCGGAGCGGAATCGATTGGGACCGCACCATCCGGATCGTCTCGACCGCGGTGACGGTTGGGCTCGTCGCGCTCTATGTGTTCGGGAAGTCGACCTCGCGCTGGTGAGTCCGCGAAGGCCGTTCCGACCCATGCCCGCGGTGCCGGGAGACCCGCTCCCGACGCAGGAACCGCCCGTATCCTGCCGGGTTGCGATGCATCTCGCAATTTCCTAATCCGGAGACGAACCACGGCTCGAATCAAGCACGCCGCCCTCATGTCGCCAGCCCCCATGGAGCACGCCGACGGCCTGCCGCAGCCGCAGCGGGGCCAGGCGGTCCTGACCATTGCGCTCGGCATCATCATGGCAGTGGTCGACAGCGCCATCGCCAACGTCGCGCTCCCGACGATCGCGGCCGACCTCGACGCGAGCCCGGCGTTCTCGATCTGGATCGTCAACGGCTACCAGCTCGCGATCACGATCTCGCTGCTGCCGCTGGCTTCGCTCGGCGAGATCGTCGGTTATCGCCGCGTCTATCTGGTCGGGCTGGTGCTGTTCACGCTTGCCTCCGCATTCTGCGCGCTGGCGCACACGCTGCCGCTGCTCACGATCGCACGCATCGTGCAGGGCTTCGGCGCGGCCGGAATCATGAGCGTCAACGCAGCGCTGGTGCGTTTCACTTACCCCCGCAGCCAGCTCGGCCGTGGCATCGGGCTCAACGCCCTCGTCGTCGCCTTCTCGGCCGCGGTCGGCCCGACGCTGGCCGCCGGCATCCTCGCGTTCGGCAGCTGGCCCTGGCTGTTCGCCATCAACGTCCCGCTCGGCGTGGTGACATTGGTGCTGGGCCTGCGCAGCCTGCCGCACACCAGGCCTGCGAGCCATTCCTTCGACTGGCAGAGCGCGGGGCTGTCCGCGATCACCTTCGGTGTCGGCATCGCGGCCGTCGATAGCGTCGGTCATGGCGAAGCGGCGATCACCTGCCTCGTGCAGTTCGCCGTAGCGCTCGTCGCCGGCGCATTGCTGATTTACCGCGAGACCCACATGGCCTCGCCGCTGCTGCCGATCGACCTATTGCGTATCCCGGTGTTCGCGCTGTCGATTGCAACCTCGATCGCCTCGTTCTGCGGGCAAATGCTGGCCTTCGTTGCGATCCCCTTCTACCTCCAGAGCCGCTTCGGCTATTCGGCGGTCCATATGGGCCTCTTGATCACGCCATGGCCGATCGCGGTGGCGTTCGCAGCCCCCCTCGCCGGCCGCCTGGTCGAGCATTATCCGGCCGGCCTGCTCGGCGGCATCGGCCTCACGCTGTTCGCCTGCGGCCTCGCTGCGCTCGCTTTGCTGCCGGCGGCGCCCACGCCGCTCGACGTGATCTGGCGAATGGCGCTGGCCGGCGCCGGCTTCGGCCTGTTCCAGACCCCCAACAACCGCACCATGATCGCAGCCGCCCCGCGCGAGCGTGCCGGCGGCGCCAGCGGCATGCTGGGCACGGCGCGGCTGCTTGGGCAGACCACCGGGGCAGCGCTGGTCGCGCTGTTCCTCGGCCGCTATCCGATCGAGGGAACCAGGATCGCGTTGCTGACAGGCGTCGGCTTTGCGCTCTGCGGCGCGGCCCTGAGCATGTTGCGGCTGTCGTCCGCGGGTGCGCGCGGCGCCGAGCATGTTCGGGTGCAAGACGACCAGCGCCTGCGCGGCGAATAGCGCGTGACCATTTGGGAAGGCCGATTTCGGCTAGGTCCGCCCCTCTTCACATCTTCACCATCTCGGTGCGATATTTCGGCAGCAGTGCTGCGATCAGCTTGCCTTTCTCGGCCATCTCTTCCGGGGTCGGCTTCGGCGGTGGCGACGTGCGGCCTTCGACGGGAAAGCCAACCGCCAGGAAGAATTCGTCCTGTCCCGCTGGCGTGCACATGCAGAGCATACGGGCCGTCTTGCCGGACACGTTCTTGAACGCGTGCGGCGCGTTGGCCGGAACGTTGACGGTCGACCCCGCACTTACCGTGTGGGACTTACCGCGAAAGGTGAATTCAAGTTCGCCTTCGAGCAGCGTGAACATTTCCTCGAAGTCGTGGCGGTGCGGCGGGGGCCCGCCGCCGGCGGGCACCAGCATGTCGACCAGGCAATAGCGTCCTGCGGTCTGCGCGCCCGACACCAGGACCGTGTAGGTGCCGCCGGCCACAGAGATATGCGGCACGTCAGCGCCGTCGGGATTGGCGACCGTCAGGGCGCGCGCGGGATCGTCGGCGGGGATCGAGGAAGCTGACGGCGAGTTTGCAGAAGGCGTGTCGGTCATGTCGGATCTTCTTGCTTATATTTGACTGCCAATAAGAAAGGCCGGCTTCTCAGCCGGCCTTTTCAATTCATCGCGTGCGGATCAAGCCTTGACCAGCGGGCTCTTGGTCGGCCCCTTCGAGCCGCCGGGGCCACCTGGCTTGGACTTGCCCGGCGGGCGCTTGCGGGCTCCCGGGAGCTTCTCCTGCTTCGGCGTGACCGGCCCCTCGACGAACTCGAAGCCGATCTTGTCCTTGGTCTCGTCGGCCTCGTCCTTGACCAGGACGACGCGGACATGGCCGCCACCCTTGAGTTTGCCGAACAGCACCTCGTCGGCCAACGGCTTCTTGATGTGCTCCTGGATCACGCGAGCCATCGGACGTGCGCCCATCTGCTCGTCGTAACCATGCTTCACCAGCCAGGTCTTGGCAGGGTCGGACAGTTCGATGGTGACATCGCGATCGCCGAGTTGCGCTTCGAGCTGAAGCACGAACTTCTCGACCACCGTACCGATCACCTCGACACTGAGATGGCCGAACGACACGACGGCATCGAGACGGTTGCGGAATTCCGGCGCGAACTGCCGGTTGATCGCCTCGTGGTCGTCGCCTTCCCGCTTCGAGCGCGTGAAGCCGAACGCCTGCTTGGCGAGATCGGACGCGCCCGCATTCGTGGTCATGATCAGGATCACGTTGCGGAAGTTGACCTGCTTGCCGTTGTGGTCGGTGAGCCGGCCGTGATCCATGATCTGGAGCAGCACGTTGTAGAGATCGGGATGCGCCTTCTCGATCTCGTCCAGCAGCACCACGCAATGCGGATGCTGGTCGACGCCGTCAGTGAGCAAGCCGCCCTGATCGAAGCCGACATAGCCGGGAGGCGCGCCGATCAGGCGCGACACCGTGTGCCGCTCCATGTATTCGGACATGTCGAAGCGCAACAGCTCGACGCCGAGCGACGCCGCGAGCTGTTTCGCGACCTCGGTCTTGCCGACGCCGGTCGGACCAGAGAACAGATAGCAGCCGATCGGCTTCTCCGGCTCGCGCAGGCCGGCACGCGCCAGCTTGATCGAAGCGGCGAGCGACTCGATCGCCTTGTCCTGACCGAACACGGTGCGCTTCAGGGTCTGCTCGAGATGCTTGAGCACCTCGGCATCGTCCTTCGACACGCTCTTCGGCGGGATCCGCGCCATCGAGGCGATCGTCGTCTCGATCTCCTTGATGCCGATGGTCTTCTTGCGCTTGTTCTCGGCGACCAGCATCTGCGCCGCGCCGGATTCGTCGATCACGTCGATCGCCTTGTCCGGCAGCTTGCGGTCGTGGATGTAGCGCGAAGAGAGCTGCACCGCAGCCTCGATCGCCTCATTGGTGTATTTCAGCCGGTGGTAGTCTTCGAAGTACGGCTTGAGGCCCTTGAGGATCGCGATCGCGTCCTCGACCGTCGGCTCGTTGACGTCGATCTTCTGGAAGCGCCGCACCAGCGCGCGGTCCTTCTCGAAGTGCTGGCGGTATTCCTTGTAGGTGGTCGAGCCCATGCAGCGGATGGTGCCGGAAGCGAGCGCGGGCTTGAGCAGGTTCGAGGCATCCATCGCCCCGCCCGACGTCGCGCCCGCACCGATCACGGTGTGGATCTCGTCGATGAACAGGATGGCATTGGGATGCGCCTCGAGCTCCTTCAGCACCTGCTTCAGGCGTTCCTCGAAGTCGCCGCGATAGCGCGTACCGGCGAGCAGCGTGCCCATGTCGAGCGAGAACACGGTCGCAGCCGCCAGCACCTCCGGCACCTCGCTGTCGACGATGCGCTTGGCCAGGCCCTCCGCGATCGCGGTCTTGCCGACGCCGGCCTCGCCCACGAACAGCGGATTGTTCTTCTGCCGGCGGCACAGCACCTGGATCGCGCGGTTGATCTCGGAATTGCGTCCGATCACCGGATCGATCTTGCCATCCCGCGCCTTCTTGTTGAGGTTGACGCAATAGGTCTCGAGCGCCTCGCCCTTCTTCTTGGCGTCCTCGCTGCCCTTGGTCTCCGTCTCCTCGTCGACGCCTCGCACCGGCCGCGCCTCGGAGACGCCCGGCCGCTTGGCGATGCCGTGGCTGATGTAGTTGACGGCGTCGTAGCGCGTCATGTCCTGCTCCTGCAGGAAATACGCGGCATGACTCTCGCGCTCGGCAAAGATCGCGATCAGCACGTTGGCGCCGGTCACCTCTTCGCGACCGGACGACTGCACGTGGATCACCGCGCGCTGGATCACGCGCTGGAAGCCTGCGGTCGGCTTGGCGTCGTCGGCGCCGTCAGTCACCAGGTTCTCGAATTCGGTCTCAAGATAATTGACGAGGCTCGTACGGAGCTTGTCGAGATCGACGCTACAGGCGCGCATGACGGCGGCTGCATCGGAGTCGTCGATCAGGGAGAGCAAAAGATGCTCGAGCGTCGCGTATTGGTGATGACGCTCGTTTGCGATCGCCAGTGCACGATGCAGGGATTGTTCAAGGCTTTGGGAAAAAGTCGGCATTCGCGTCCTCTATGGCCCCCACCATCATGATCGCCATCGCCCGGTCAGGCAACAACAACCTTTGTCACATATAGTTATACAAGATCGCGGCGAAAGACCGGTTCCGCGACTCAGGCGGCTGCACAGCTGAGGTATTTTTCGATGCAAAACCCGTTCCGGTTTGGGCACGCTCGGCACCGGTCCGAAATTCCGTAGTTTTGCCGTCTGCAACGAACATCGCGCGCAGACATCACGCGGCAATCACACTGCGGCATGCACAAGCCGGCTTCGAACGCGCCGTAACGTGTCGAGTCTTACTTCTTTTCCATCACGCATTGCAGCGGATGCTGGTGCTTGCGAGCGAAATCCATCACCTGCGTCACCTTGGTCTCGGCGATCTCGTAGGTGAACACGCCGCACTCCCCGATCCCGTGATGATGAACGTGCAGCATGATCTTGGTTGCAGCCTCGGCGTCCTTCTGGAAGAATTTCTCCAGCACATGAACGACGAATTCCATCGGCGTGTAGTCGTCGTTCAGGATCAGCACACGGTACAGGTTCGGCCGTTTGGTCTTCGGCTTGACCTTGGTGATGACGGACGTGTTTGGCGCGGAGGGACCGCCGGAACGGTTCTCGTCGTTGCTCATCAGGGCAGCGTGGGCGGCGGCGGCCGCGGACGGATCTGGTCTGGAAGACAGTTGCGGCATGGCTCAGGCGTTCAAATTCCCCACGGAAGCGTATGACGGTTTGCCGCGCAGCCCCGGCTTTTGGAGCTTCGCACAGGCGCACCGCCTTGTTGGATCGCCGCTTCCAGCCGGTCCGGTCCAAGCCGGATCGGCCTCACCGAATATGGGCCTGCCCCCGGCTCGCCGCAAGCGTACGACAGCTCGGCCGATGCGGCCATGGCGGTCCCGATTCCCGGTCCGGGCGATCCTTGCCAAGGTTAATCAATCCGGACTGATTTGACAAAAGCTTCCGCCCCGCCCGTTTAGAAGATGTTGACCAGGAACCCGGCCGGCAGCGTGGCTGCGGCTGTTTCGCGCGGGCTATCTCCGGTTTTCTACGGACCGATTTACCCTGCGTTCAACGGCGTGGCGCGAAAACGGGCAAAGTCACAGATTTCCGGGAATCGTCATGTCTCGCCTGCCATTCGTCAGCCGTATTGGTCGACACCTCGCCCGGTTTGCAGCGGCCGAACAAGGCAATATCGCCGTGATCTTCGCCATCGCGCTGCTCCCGGTTTTAGGCTTCGTCGGAGCTGCAATCGATTACAGCCGCGCGGCCCAGGCTCGTTCCGCAATGCAGGCAGCCCTCGATTCGACCTCGCTGATGGTCTCCAAGGATCTGTCGTCCGGCACCATCACGACTTCGCAGATCAGCATCAAGGCGCAGGCTTATTTCAACGCCCTGTTCACCGCAACCAACGCCCTGCCGTCGGTCAGCATCGCGGCCACTTACACCGCAAGCACCAGCATGGGCTCCACCATCCAGGTCACCGGCACCGGCACCTACACGACCACCTTCATGAAGGTCGCAGGCTTCCCGACACTTGACGTCGGCGCCAATTCCACCAGCGCCTGGGGCCTGGTGCGCATGCGCGTGGCCTTGGTGCTCGACAACACGGGGTCGATGGCCGACGACGGCAAGATGGCGGCGATGCAGACCGCCGCGAAGAGCCTGGTCGACCAGCTCAGCCCGCTCGCCAAGACCGATGGCGACGTCTACATCTCGATTGTTCCGTTTGCCAAGGACGTCAACGTCGGCGCCAGCAACTACAGCAAGTACTGGGTCGATTTCAGCGATTGGGACGCGGCCCGCGGCACCAGGTTCGCCAACCACAACACATGGACGGGATGCGTGGTCGACCGCGACCAGGACTACGACACGAAGAACACGACGCCCACGAGCGGCAACGCGGGAACGCAGTTCCCGGCCGAACAGTACTCCTACTGCGACCCCGGCAGTTCGTCCTATCTGCAGCCAATCATGCCGCTGAGCTACGACTGGAGCTTACTCAAGAGTCGGATCGACGCCATGAAGCCCACCGGCAACACCAACCAGGGCATTGGCCTCGCCTGGGGCTGGATGACGCTGTCGGCTGGCGATCCCATGACCGCGCCGGCCAAGGACCCCAACTACACCTACAAGGATGCGATCGTGCTGCTCTCCGACGGTCTCAATACGCAGAACCGCTGGTACAGCAACGCCTGGCAAATCGACGCGCGGCAGAAGAAGCTGTGCGACAACGCCAAGGCGGCGAACATCACGATCTATACGGTGCAGGTGAACACCGGCAGCGATCCGACGTCCAGCGTGCTGCAATATTGCGCGAGCGGCACCGACAAGTTCTATCTGGTGACGAAGGCAGATCAGACCGTCTCGGTGTTCAAGGACATCGGCACGTCGTTATCCAAGCTGCGCGTAGCGCGCTGAGATCGACACGCCACGACAAACAAAAAAGCCCGGCTGCTTCAGCCGGGCTTTTGATTCCAGGACGTCAGGAAACGTTAGCTGGCGGCCGGAGTGAACTTCGACACGATGGTCTCGACCGGCTTGAAGGCCTGCTTGGCGAGGTCGCTGTAAAGGCTGGCGATCTTCTGCGATTCCGCGACGAAGGACTCGTAGGCGGAACGGGCGAATTCGGTCTGCGCTTCGACGGCCTTGTCCAGCGACTTCACGCCGGAAAGCTTCTCGACGAAGGACTTGGTGTCTTCGAACGACTTCTTGGTGTAGTCGCCATAGGCGCTGGCGATCGCCTGAAGGCCGTGCTGCATCGAGGTCGCGGAGGCGACGTACTGCTCGAAGTGCTCTTTCCCGTAGCCTTGAAAGTCTTCAACCTTGAACATTCGGAATCCTTTTCCCTAGCTCTCGTCGGGAAGCCCCGGCTCCCTGACCCTGCTTACAATTAGTGCAGCGCACAAAAAAGTCAAGAATTTTGTGCGACGCACAAAAATAAGGACAAGTTCGCACCAATTCCCGGGTTTTCCCGCAAGGGTTCCTTAAGCTTTTGGAAACCGCAGCGCCCTACTTTGATTCCCTGGACGTGTTCAGCTTCCACAAACGGCCAAAAGCCGTTGGAGAACATCACCTTAGCCAGAATAGCGGCTCAGGCCCAACGTCCCCCCGCAGAGAACACCTGCGGAAGGACAGCCTGAGCAGGTAATGATCCCGGGTCCCATGGGCACAATTTCGCCTCACGAGCCGGTGATCAAGTCAGAAACGGGGACGGGGTTTCATGCTTCGTAAAAACTTGTCTTCCTCGCGCTTGGCGCGGGTTGGCGTTTTTGGGCTACTTGCGGTCACCAGTGCGGTCATCTTCACCACAGATGCTGCCGAGGCGCGGCGCCACCGTCGTCACTACGCGCACCACCGCGTGCAGCGCGATGTGTCCGAGAGTTCCAGCCCGAAATTCGCGTCGATCATCGTCGACGGCAATTCCGGGTCCGTGCTTCAGGCAACGAGTCCCGACGGGATCCGCCACCCGGCCTCGCTGACCAAGATCATGACGCTCTATCTGCTGTTCGAGCGCCTCGAGTCCGGGAAGTTGAAGCTCGACACCGAGATGCCGGTGTCGCAGCACGCCGCCGATCAGGATCCAACCAAGTTGAACCTGCGTGCCGGCCAGACCATTCGCGTCGAGGACGCAATCAAGGGTCTCGTCACCCGCTCCGCCAATGACGCAGCCGTTGTGATCGCTGAAGCGATTGGCGGCGACGAGGACGACTTCGCCCAGATGATGACGCGCAAGGCGCGTTCGCTCGGTATGTCCAGGACGGTTTACCGCAACGCCAACGGTCTTCCCAACGACGAGCAGGTCACGACCGCGCGCGACCAGGCCACGCTCGGCCGCGCCATCCAGGAGCGCTTCCCGCGCTATTATCGCTATTTCGCGACCTCGA
Source organism: Bradyrhizobium sp. 44 (assembly GCF_023073095.1). NCBI lineage: Bacteria > Pseudomonadati > Pseudomonadota > Alphaproteobacteria > Hyphomicrobiales > Nitrobacteraceae > Bradyrhizobium > Bradyrhizobium sp. 44. The sequence goes on along the minus strand of NZ_JADPIY010000029.1, from coordinate 1,085,702 downwards.
CGTTCAACTGGCGCGGACAGTCGATCCGGAACCACAATCATCTGCTCGGGAATGTCGAGGGCGTGGACGGCATCAAGACCGGCTACACCCGCGCCTCCGGCTTCAATCTCGTGACCTCGATGCGCCGCGGCAACCGCCACCTGATCGGCGTGGTGCTGGGCGGCCGGAGCGGCGGCTCGCGCGACGCCATCATGCGCAACCTGCTCGCGGAGAACCTCGACAAGGCCGCGACCACCCACACCGTCGCCGCGGTCACCGAGCGCAACGGCTCCGACGCCGCTGCCGAAGTCGCTGATGCGTCGGATACCCCGGCACGCTCCGCTCCGCAGGTTCAGGCTGCCCCTGCTCCCGAAGCAGCCCCGTCGCGTCTCGCCGCGCGCCTGTCGACGCTCGCGGCTGCGACTGCCGCGGTGCCGCCGTCTCAGCCCAGATCTGAAGCCAACAAGCCTGAAGGTCGGTCGACTGAATCCAAGATCGAGCCTGCGCCGCTCACCAATGGCGTGATCTCGAGCCAGCCCCTCTCGATCATCCCCGGCTCGTCCGAGCCGATGAAGCCGGTCCGGGTCAAGACCGTGCAGGTCAAGGCCGGCACCGTGAAGGTCGCCTCCGCCGCCCCGGCTCAGATCGCACCGCAGGTCACGAGCACGATCGCGTCCCGTTCCGACGTCGCCGAAACCTCCGGCGCCGTCGTGGCCCGGGCAGACCTCATCAACAAGCCCGAGGTCGCCAGCCAACCGGAGGCGCCGAAGGCCGAGATCGCCCGTACCGAGCTGCCGCGTCAGCCGGCGGGCTTCGGCACCGGCAATGGCATCCTCGGCGTATTGCCGGCCGCCGCCGCCGCACCCGCCCCGGCTGCTACGAAGCTTGCGTCAGCCGACCCGGCGCTGCAGCCGGTCCAGATGAGCGCCACCACGAAGCCGATCGTCACCCACAGCGGCTGGATCGTCCAGGTCGGCGCGCTCGAGAGCGAGAACGAAGCCCAGCAGCGCATCGACGCGGCGCGCAGCTCGGCTCGCGGCCTGCTCAGCAAGGCCGATCCGTTCACCGAGCCGGTCGTCGCGAAAGACAATCGCAAGCTCTACCGCGCCCGCTTCGCCGGGCTCGACCGCGACCAGGCGGAAGCCGTCTGCCGCACCCTGAAGCGTGCCGATATCTCCTGCATGACCGTCCGCAACTGATCTTTTCGCACCGTTCCAATCAAAATGCCCGCGCCTTGCGCGGGCATTTTCATTTTCGGGATGCGGTGGCCGACGAGGCTGTTCCACGACAACCTCTCGTCAAGGATTTACGGTTAAAACTTTACGCAAGGGATCGACCACGCCGACAATGGCGGGCATCGGGGCGACGGCAAACAGAGCGAGCGGGGCACACACGGGACGAGCGTTTGTAGCGTGGTGCCGGAGTCAGCCGTTATGCGTGCGAAGCAGAGTATCCTTGGCCTCGTTTACCCGGGCAGCGAGATACGTCGAGCCCCCCTGGTCGGGATGCAGTTTCTTCATCAGGGACTTGTGAGCCCGGCTGATGTCGTCACGGCCCGCCCCCGGCTGCAGGCCAAGGATCTGATAGGCCTCCTCCGTCGTCATTTTGCCGGTCGCCACCGTGCGGCGCTGCCCCCCTGCCGCGTCGCCCTGCGCGTTCTGACGCCAAGCGGGAAACCGGCGGTCCAGATAGCTTTCAAGTAGGGCCACGCTCTCGGCGTCGAACGCCGGGACCATTGCCAGCAGGGCCGCGAGATCGAACTCATCGAGATCGCGGCCGGCGTGAGGGCCGGCGACGATCCGGCCTCCGAGTTGGCCGGAATCGTGATCGAGCCGCATATCCAGGAATTGCGAGCGCACGCGCGACGCCTGACCAGCCGGGCGCGTCGCGCCGGCGCCGAACAGCCCGCCGATATTGCCGAAGCCGGCGTTTGCCATCGGTGTCCAGCCCAGGAGCCCGGCGCCGAATATCCCGAGCGGGATCGCCACCACCAGTTCGCCCTTCAATCCCGTGAACGCTGCGACAGCCAGCGCGACCACGCCGCCACCGAACCTGATCGCGCGCGCAAGCGCGGCCGGATTGGCCGAACGGAACATCTGGAGCAGCAGATAAAGGGTGATAACAGCGATAGCACCGGCAATCAGGGTCATGGCCGGAATATAGTCGGCCTATCGCCAAAAAGCATCGAGTCCTTGGCCCCGCAGACCGCTGCAGCGCTACTTCATCTGGCCGATCAGCCTGGCCGCGCCACTGGCGGTCTTCGCCAATTGCAACAGCGCCTCGCGTCCGCCGGCCGCGTAGGCGGCGGCTGCGCGCAACAGCTCGCGCAACTGCGCCGCCGCACCCGGATCGAACCGGCACCAGGCGCCGCCGGTCAGGCGCGCGATCTCGCGAAAGGCCTGCTCGGCCACCGCGTCATAGCCTTCCTGAAATACGAACACAGGTACCTTGAGCATGCCGAGCTCGCCGGCCTTGGCGCAGAGCTCGTCGACGTTCTCCTCCATGGCGTCGCCGACGAAGACGACGGCGCGCACGCCGGATGCGACTGCCTCGCGCCGCGCCTCGCTCAGCACCTTGCCGATCTGGGTGTCGCCGCCACGGCAATCGATCTTGCTCATCAGCGCCGCCAGCCTGGCGCTGTCGGAGATCCATCCCGTGGCGCGGCACTCGTTGAAGCCGCGATAGTAGACGAGTCGGATGTCGAGACTGCCGAGCGCGGCGGTCTCACGGAACATGTCAGCCTGAAGCGCACAGGCCATGTCCCAGGTCGGCTGCCGGCTCATCGTCGCATCCAGCGCGAAGATCAGCCGCCCTTTCGCACCGGGCGCATGCGGTGACAGCGCGCGCGCGTTTGCGACGAAGGCGGCGATGTCCTCCGGGGTCGAGGTCCCCGCCTGCGGCACAGCGCCGCCTGGTTGCGTCGAGACGGCATCGCGGCCGCGCGGTTTGATGGGTTCGCCGGACATTTCTTGACCTTGGCGTGAACGGCTAATGTGGTCAGCGCATGACGCCCGGTCAATGTGCAAAGCCCCCGCAGGCGGAAGCCGGCGGAGGCTTTGAAAATCGGTATCGACGACGAGGAAGGCGTCAGCTCTTGGCAGGCGCCATCAAAGCGACCGGCCCGGGCTCGAGAATCTTGGGCGGGGACGATTGCGTATCGACCGGCGCCACTTCACTGTCGGTCGCGCTCAGGAACTTGTCGAGCATGCCCTGGATCGAATTCTTGGCCGCGTCCGGACCGGTGTCGCGCATATCGTTGTGCTGGAATTCGGTCTTCACGACCTGGATACCGGCCTTCTCGCATTCCTCGTCGGTCGGGATCACGCCCGCATCGGCCTTGAACTGCGGATCGGTGGAGCGGAACGACAGGATCTTGAACTTGCCGGCGGTGACGAAGGGCACGCGAAGATTGTCGAGCGTGACGACCTTCTTGACCTCATCCGGATACTGCTTGGCGAAATACATCGTGATGTCGCCGCCCATGGAGTGGCCGACCATCGTCACCTTTTCGTAGTCGGCGTTGGGCTGAACCTTCTTCATCTCCTGCATGGCGAGATGGATGTTGGCGACGCCGCGCAGGATCTGCGGCAGCCGGCCGACATAGATCTCACCGGGCTTGGTCACCATCGGAGGATCGGTCGGCAAATCATGCTGCGGGCTGACGACGAGATAGCCGCGCGCAGCGAAAATGTTGGCGAGGAAGCCGTACTCGGTGTTCTTGACGGTGTTGCCGTGGTTGATCACGGCGACCGGCATCGTGATCATGCCGGCATTGGCCTGCATTTCCTTGTCACGACGGATCGCGATATCGACGGGCACCGCACGGTTGTCGCGCGAGGCATCGTAGAAGGTGATGGTCTCGTGCCTGATTGCCCACTTGCTCGCCGTGAAATAGGCGACGCCGCAGAGGGCACTGACCGAAACCAGAACGGCAATTCCACGCTTCATTTTCGTCCTCAGCCTCAGGCTCTTGCGGCCTGAATCCCTGTTGAAAATCGTGTTCTTCCGGAGCTCTTCGGCCCCTGGTCGCCTATTCCCTAATATATGTCACAGCCGCGTGACAGGAAGGCTAAATATTGTGAACTGGCAGCCCTTTCATTGTGCGGCGCACACGTTTGTTGGGCACCTCGCTCTCATACGGCTACGTCAGGGTGCACGTCACCTTCCGACGCAACCTGTCTCGATCGGGTTCAATTTTGCAGTAAACGCGGGGTGAAAACTGTTGAGCACGGGCTGGGTTCCCACGGGAGACCGGCCGCTTTGATCGACCGGAAGTAGCGATATACCGCCGCCTCAGGCGCCGAGGATGTCGTGGACCTCGAGCGGCTTGTCTACCTGGTTGAACCACTCGGCACGGTTGGCGGCGCGGCGGCGTCCGCGCTCATCGAGCGGAAGCTTGAGCTGGCGGAGCAGGCTCGTCACCTCCTCCCGCGCGGTGAGATGGCCGAGATTGGGTCGCATGCCGAGGGTGGCCTCGTCGATCTCGTCCAGCGCGGTTAGGCCGCGCGGGAAGAACTCGCGATAGACGACGCGTTCGGCGAAGCCGTCGACGTAGCGGAAGCCCAGCCGCATCGACAAATCCTTCAACCCCTCGGCAACCAGCTGCTTGTTGCGGGAGCCGAGCATCGACAGGCGGTTGCGCACGACGATCCAGTCGGTGGTCGCGCCGTCGAGTTGGCGGCGCTTGCGCCTGACATCCCGCACCATCTCGGCGTAGTGGCTCTCGCCCGTCACAGCGTAATTGGCGGGGTCGACGGTGCCGAGCACATCGAAATCGAGGAAGCTGTCGTTGATCGGGGTCACCAGCGTGTCGGCCATCGAGTGCGCAAGCCGCATCAGGTAGCTGTCGGTGCCGGGCGTATCGATGACGATGAAGTCGAAGCTGCTCTCGACCGCCGAGACCGCCTCCATGAACTGAAGGAACTCCGAATTCTCGTTCTCGGCGACCTGCATGGTCTCGCCGAGCTTGATGCAGCGATGCAGCGGCAGTTCGAGGTCGAGCTTGGTGCGGCGCGCCCAGGCGGAACGGTTGTTGATGTAGTGAGTAAAGCTCTGCTGACGGCAGTCGAGGTCGATGGTGGCGACGCGCTGGCCGGCTTTCAGAAGCGCGACTGCGATGTGCAGGGCGGTCGTCGACTTGCCGGAGCCGCCCTTCTCGTTGCCGAGCACGACCACATGCGCCGAGCCGGACTGGCCTTGGCTAGCTTGCACAAGCATCGCGATCCTCAACACCCCTAACGAATATCTTCGAGTTGGCCGCGTCTGCGGTCAAGTGAAATGCGTGACAGGCAATACAAATCGCGGCGCGCCGACCTTCATCATGAATCGCCGCGCCGCTTCGCGTCTGTGATCCAACCCACAATGTCGCGACCTCTTACGCGGCTTTGCGCGGGATGCTGTGCCGCATCCGGATGCGTGGCGTCCATGGTCGCCGCTTGTTAAGGTTAGCCTGCCGGCGCCGGGACGCGCCCGCCGATTCCCCAACTCCGTCGAGTTCTGATGTCACGCAGCCCCTTGATCGCCCGCACGGTCCCCACCTTGCGACGCGCCGTCGACAATCTTCGCAAGCGAAAGGCCACGATCGCGCTGGTCCCGACCATGGGAGCGCTCCATGACGGCCATGTGTCGCTGGTGCGCCTGGCCAGGCGGCGCGCGAGCCGCGTCGTGGTGTCGATCTTCGTCAACCCGACCCAGTTCGCTCCGACCGAGGATTTTGGCGCCTATCCGCGAACCTGGAAGGCCGATCTCGCCAAGCTCGCCGCCGAGGACGTCGATATCGTCTGGCATCCCGGCGCCGAGGCCATGTATCCGGAGGGCTTTGCCACCCGCATCGTACCGGAGGGACCAGCGCTGGCCGGCCTCGAGGACCGCTTCCGCCCGCATTTCTTCGGCGGCGTCGCCACCGTCGTCGGCAAGCTGTTCACGCAGTGCCGGCCGGATGTCGCGATCTTCGGCGAGAAGGATTTTCAGCAGTTGCGGGTGGTGGCGCAGATGGCCCGCGACCTCGACCTCGGCGTCAAGGTGATCGGTTCCCGCACCGTGCGCGAGCGCGACGGGCTCGCGATGTCCTCGCGCAACGTCTACCTGTCACCACAGGAGCGGCAGACCGCGACCACGCTGTACCGCGCCATGAAGGACAGCGCCGGGCGCATCCGCGCCGGCGAAGCGGTCGCAGCCGCAATGGCACGCGGTGCCACGATGATCACGGCGGCCGGCTTTGAGCTCGACTATTTCGAGGTGCGCCATGCAGCGACCCTGGCGCCTGTCATCTCGCGCAAGGACGGCCCCTTGCGCATCCTGGTCGCGGCCAAGCTCGGCACGACCCGGCTGATCGACAATATGGCGGTGTAACCGCCAAGGTTGATCTTGCACCTTTGCTCGCCCGGAGGGATGATCGGCACGAGGAAGCGAGCCGACTGGCGGGGCATGTCATCCATCAGCGCGAGGATCGTGAGCTGCGTGCTGGCGCTCGTTGCAGCAGGCGCCGTACAGGCCCAGCAGCGTCCGCCGATCGGCGCCTTCGGCTCGCCGCCCGACGCCATGATCTTCTACGTCGCCCATGGCCCGGCCGATGCCTGCGGGCCCGGGTGTTCCGACTGGATTGCCGCGGAAGGGGCTGTGCAGTGGGATAGCTACAAGCGGCTGATCGCGATCCTCGACCGTCAGGCCGGGCGCAAGCTGCCTGTCGTGATCCATAGCTGGGCGTATCCAATCTCAAGGTCGCAAGCAGCCTCGGCCGCATCCTGCGCGACCGCGGCCTCGACGCCACCGCCGGGACGACCGAGGTCACAGCCTGCGCCGGGAAGCCGGACGCCGAATGCTTTACGCTGAAGCGTCCGGGCGGACCGCTCGATGCAAGATTGTCGGCGTCGAATCTGATTTGCGATTTTGCCTGCGTGCTCGCGCTGGCGGGCGGCGTGCATCGCAGCCTGCCGCCGGGCACGAAGGTTGTGCTGGGCAGCCGCTCCGTCCGTAACCGGCTCGCGCCCAACATCCCGGCTGAGCAGCGCGAGAGCCTCACGGAGTATTTTGGCGAGCAACACCGGAAATATCTGAACGAGATGGGCATTGCGCCCGATCTCGTCGACATCGTCGATGGCATCGGCGAAGGCGGGCGCCCCGTCGTCATACCGCCGTCCGACTGGGCGCGGCTGCACATCGTGACGCCGTCGCAGTGACGCCTTGGGAGTATCGGACTACAACAACCCGAGATCGCGCAGCTCGCGCCGCATCGGCTCCGGCATCGCCGCGATCGAGCCGGCCGCGGACTTGCCGAGATCGGGCGGCACCGAATCGTCGGCGAGATAGCGCCAGCCCTGGAACGGGCGCATCGGCCGCGGCGACACCGCGATCACCTTCGGCTGCATCACGATCCGGCAGCGCCCGATGCCGTCCTTGTCGCGGAACGGCTCGATGCCGATGATCTTTTCGCGCGCGGCAACCTCGCCCTTGATCACCCAATAGAGCGACCCGCCCGACAGGATCTCGGCGTCGCGCTTGGGCACCATGCGGGTGATGTGGATGTGATGTTGCGGCAGACCCTTCTTCTTGGCGGTCTGCATCCGTTCGGCGGTCCACTCCTTCAATTCCTTGACGGATTCGCAGCCGACAGCGAGCTTGATCAGATGTAGTGGCATGCCCAAGCATTAGCCGGGCAGCCACGCATTTGGAATGCCGATCTACTCGTTATCCGCAGCCGGGGGAGCTGCCGCCGGCGGCGTGAGCGGAACCGGTGCTGCCGCCGGCGCCCGCGCAGCCTTCGGCGCAGGCGGCTTCTTCGCGGCGGGAGCTGCGGCCTGTGCCGAGGCCGCCGCCGGGGCGCGCGGAGCCGCGGCCGCTGCGTTCGCGGTGGGGGACGCCTGGCGCGTCGGCGGCTCCGGGTTCATGATGCTGACCGGCGGCGTCGACGAGGCACTCGGGAACTCCGCATTGGTCGGCTTGCCCGTCGGCATCGACGGCGGCAGTCCCGCAAGCGCGGCAGTGGCCGGCAACGATTGCGCTGCTGCAGGCGCATTCCAGGTCGGCGCGTAGCGCGCGACCAGCGTGTCGTAGAGATGGGAATCCATGTTGGCGGCGACCTGCTGCTGGTCGGTCAGCGAGCGGAACGCGGCGCAGTCGAACTGCGTGCAGCCGTCGCGCGCGACCAGCACCTGCGCGACTAGGCCGTAGCGATCACGCTCCAACGATTTGCGCAGCACCTTGATGTCGGGCGTCAGGCTCCTCTCCGCGGTCGCGGCATCGCCGAGCGCCGTCAGCCGGTCGATCCTGGCCCCGGTCGTGGAGACGGCCGCAGCCGCCGCGTCAGGCGCGCCGAACAGCGCCTTCTCGCAGCCAATGGCCACGGCTTCGCCGGCAAGATCGTCGAGACAGGACAGCGCCGGCAGGCTCGCAGTCATCGCGGCCTGCGCGCGCGCCTCGGTCGGCGTGGTCTGCCCCGCCGGTCCATCGACGCGCACCACGGCAGCCAAGGCGATGGCAATGGCGAGTAGTGCAACAACGGTCAGCGCACCGTTGGCGACCGATCGCTCGGCGCGCAGCAGCGTGACCAGGAGGATCAGTCCGAAGAAGCCGGCAGCCGCCAGCATCATCCACATTGGAAACGCCGGCAAGCGCCAGATTTGGTCGAGCGACGAGGCCCATGCCCAGTTCATGCGCGACGTCCCCTCACGCGAGCAGAGAGCGAATGGTCAAAGCGAGCACCGAGAGTCGGCTGCTGCCCCCGGCCCACCTTTTGAAGGTGAAGCGGGCCTTTTGACGGCGGCAGAATACAATTCCCCGGGACGCGCCAATGCGCGGATAGCGGCGGCCTTCAGGACAGCGCGAGCTGGCTTTCCTTGGCGACGCGTTCGAAGGCTTCGGTCGAGCTCTTGATCCGGTACTGACAGTCGTCACCATCGGTCGGCAGGAGGCGGATGACCTCATACGAGCCGCTGGCAGCGGGGCGTGCGACATTGCTGGCGGTGAACAATACGCGCGCGCCAATAGGGAATTTGTGCTTCAACACCCTCTCCATCACTCAAACAACGCCTGCCACGCCCATGGTCCCACTGCGTCGGCCGGCCGGAAACCCGGCCGTGGTATAGCATGCGGCGGGCGTTTTTGGCCAGCAGTATGCAACATGGCAAACGTGCGAATTTTGCAGTTATTTCAGAGTGATGCCGCCAGCCGATGATACCGCTGGAACCGGTTTTTCAGGCGGTATGGGGCAAACGGCCGTCGGGGCTGGCGTGATCCACCGCCTTGGGCAGTTCCTGGGCCAGAATCTGGCCCAGCTGGTCGACCGGGATGTTGTAGCGGGCAGCCAATTGGCGGACGATATCGCTGCCGAGAACGCCGCGGAGCTGGTCGGCCGAGATCGGCAGGTTCTGGCCTTTGCCGAGCCAGGATTTGACCTGGTCACCGAACCCCGCCTGCTGGAGCTTTGCGACGATCGCGCCGAGACCGCCTTGATTGTTGCTGCCGAGCACCTCGCTCAGCACGTCGGGCAACACGGCTGCGCCGAGCTGGCCGAGCGCGCTACGCAGCGCCGGATTGTTCTCCAGCGAGTCTAGGATTCCCATGATGTCCCCTCTCCTTGCCCCTAGCTCCACGATTGAGCGCCGCCATGCACCATGCCGTCAAGCCGCGCTCAATCACATTCGCGACTACACGTTCTCGAACTTTTCGATGATGAGCGTTTCGGCGAGCGCGTCCCGGGTCCATTCCTGGAACGCCGGCAGCGCCAGCATCGTGTCCATGTAGGCCCGGGTCTCCGGCGTGACCTCGATTGCGTAGGTGCGGAAGCGGTGCACGACCGGGGCATACATTGCATCCGCTGCGCCGAAGCGCCCGAACAGGAACGGTCCATTGGCGCCATACCGGGTCCGGCATTCGCGCCAGATCTCCTGCACGCGCGCGATATTGGCCTCGGCGTCCGCCGACAGCGTCATGGGGCGCACCGGGCGGTGCAGGTTCATGCCGCATTCGTTGCGAAGGGCCATGAAGCCGGAATGCATCTCGGCGCACACCGAACGGGCATGGGCGCGGGCGGCGGCGGCGTCCGGCCACAACTTCACTTCCGGGTAGCGCTCGGCAAGGTATTCGATGATGCTGAGCGAATCCCACACCGTGATGTCGCCGTCGACCAGCACCGGCACCTTGCCGGCGCGGCTGAACGAGATGATCTGCTCCTTGTCCGCGGGATTGTCGGTGTAGAGCGGGATGAGGGTCTCAACGAACGGGATGTCGTTGGCGCGGAGCGCGAGCCAGGGCCGCATCGACCATGACGAGTAATTCTTGTTGCCGATTGCGAGTTTCAGCGCAGCCATGTCATCAGTCCTTCCCGATACGCTTGAAGCGAGCCGCTTTTAACGCCATCGCCTGCCGCCAATCAATCGTTGCTGCACCTCGCCATGCGTGGCAAGCGTTGCGATCCTCGCCAGGAGACAGACATGAGCAGGCATTGGGTCGACATCACCGCCGTCGGCTTCTTCATCATCGAGTGGCTGGTCTACGCGCTGACGCTGGAGCATTCGGCCTATGGCCGGGACAGCCTGTCGGCGCGCATGAACCGCTACCGCGAAGTGTGGGTGCGCCGGCTGCTCGACCGCGACGCGCGCATGGTCGACATGCAGATCATGGCCTCGCTGCAGAACGGCACCGCCTTCTTCGCCTCCACCAGCCTGATCGCGCTCGGCGGCGCGCTGGCGCTGCTGCACGCGACCAACGACGCGATCACGATCTTGAGCAAGCTGCCGATCGATCTCAGCACCTCGCCGGCGATGTGGGAGCTGAAATGCGTCGGCCTTGTCCTGATCTGCGTCTACGCCTTCTTCAAATTCGCCTGGTCGTACCGCCTGTTCAACTATGTCGCGATCCTGTTCGGCGGCATGCCGGCGGCCTCGCAGCGTGACACGCCGGAGGCCGAAGCCCATGTGATCCGCACCTCGCGCCTGTTCGAATCCGCCGGCCGCCACTTCAACCGCGGCCAGCGCGCCTTCTTCTTCGCACTCGGCTATCTCGGCTGGTTCGTCAGCCCCTGGCTGTTGTTCGTGACCACGGCCGCCGTGGTGATCGTGACCTGGCGGCGGCAATTCGCCTCGAGCGCGTGGGAGGCCATGGCGCCGGAGGTGGTGGATGGCGAGGAGACGAGGCGCGGTCGTTGACGCGCTTGTGTCCCGGACGCGCTGCAGCGCTCTTGCGCTGCGTCCGGGGTACGAGGGCGGAGTGTGGCGGACAAGTCGCTGCGCTCGCATTGACGCAGTATGAGGCGGCAGCGCCACTTTTCCAGCTCGCATTTTGAATTGCAGACATAGCTTCGCACTCTCGCGGCGCATTTCGCCCGTATCTTTGCCTGGTCACCTCCCCCTCTTATCCAAGGGCACAGGGAAGCCTGCGATCATAATCCTAAGCCGGCGTCTCGGCCTGTGCAGCGATTGCCTCATGGGAACTCCTGAAGTCGCTTTGATCTATCTCAATTTTCTGACTTGAGCGGGCATCAGCTTGAGGGAGTCGCGTCCATCGCTTCGCCGCGCCGGCCGGGCGGTTGGGCGCTTCCAGGGAGCTCGATATGATCAAGTCGCTCGGAATTGCCACGTCCGCCTTCTTCTTCGCAGTATCGGCTCAGGCGATGACACCTGCCCCGATTTCACAGCCCGAAAGCCTGATTACGGAAGTCGCTGCTGCCTGCGGCGTCGGTAGGACACGTATCAACGGCGTGTGCGTGGCACGGACCGCCGTCCGGCATACCCGTCGGGCGGTTCGCAGATGTGTGAGAGGGACGACGTGCTGATTGGTTGTCCTCAAGGACAATACGCAGATTGGTGCGTCGCGATTAGAGTTCTGGAGTACCGACCCCAACGGTACATCGACGCCCCCACCGGCCTCAGTCTTTCCAGACTGAGGCCGTCTTGCGCCTGAAAGGTTGGACGGACCTGGTCACCTTGTGGGATTTATCGACGCGGGAAACAACTCCCTGCAACGCTGATGCCGGCACGCCAACAATCAGCCTTCGAGAGCCGGTCATCGTCAACTGACGAAGCCGACGCTGCAGGTGAATAGCGCAAACACAAAAAGCAAATGTTTACGCAATTTACCACTCGACCATCAACGCGATGGTCTTCATTTTCTGGTCTGATAATTGCCTTGCGCACCTTGTTTGGTCGGATGCTCGGAGTGGTCCTGTCGTAGTGGAGGTGGCGGCATGTCCGAAATGGTCGAAGTGCTCGCCGGAACGAGTTTATTTCTACTCGCCTTCTCGCTGCTGATATTCGACATCCCCCGCTACACCTTATCGTTGGTGTCTCTTGCTCTGTTCAACTCGAAGCGGCGAAGCGCCAGTGGGACGGTTTGCCAAGCGAGGGTAAGCGTGATTATCCCGACGTTCAACGGCGGCTCCGGGCTTGCTCCTTCGATCAGTTCGCTGCGCCGGCAAACCCTCCGACCTGTCGAAATCATCGTCGTCGACGACGGCTCCACCGACGAAACACGTGCGGTCGCGGAGCGGGCGAGAGCGCAGGGGCAGGTTGACATGGTCATCTGCCATGGGACGCGCTGCGGCCGCAGCGCCGCCATCAACGCTGCAGCACGGTTTGCCCGCGGCGATCTTCTCTTGACCGTAGATGCCGACACTGTCTTCGAACCGAACGCGGTTGAGCGCCTCGCGGCTGCGTTCAGCGATCCGCTCGTCGCCGGCGCAAGTTGCAGCATCGCGATCAGCAACGAGCGCGACTCGATATGGACAGGACTTCAAAGCGTCGAATACCTGATGTCGATCACCGCGGGGCGGTCGATCCTAGACGTGGTGGATGCGATCGCGTGTCTGTCCGGCGCCTGTTCCATGTATCGCCGGGATATTTTCGCGCAGCAGGGCGGGCTCGACGTCGGCCCGGGAGAGGATATGGAATACACCTTGCGGCTCCGCAGGCTCGGCTATGTCATTCGCTTCGTGTCCGACGCCTGGGCGGAAACAGCCGCCCCCGCAAGCGGCATAAGTCTGCTGCGCCAGCGCGCGCGCTGGGATCGCGATGCTCTGCGCATCCGTTTCATGATGTATGGCGAGCTGAGTTTTCGCCACCCGCTAGAGCGTTTACCGGACACAATCCAACGGCTGGACTTCATCGTCTTCGATCTCGTTCCGACGCTCAGCCTGCCATTCTACTTGGCCTACATTGTGCTGTTGTTCGGCTCGGATGCCGTGTTGTTTCTTTCGGCGATATACGTGCTGCTGCTCTGGATCTCGGTCTTCAATATGGCACTTGTGTTCGCCCTATTCCATCGATCCGTCGGAACCTTCGGCTGGAAGATGGCGCTGATCTTTCCGCTTTACCAAGGCGTCTATCTGAAGTGCGCGCGGTTCTTTTCCTACTCTTCGGAAATCATCTTTGCCTCGTCGCGGAACGATGATTTCGTGCCGCCGCGCGTTCGCCGTGCACTATTCGGCGATCGGACGAAGGAAGTGGCCAAATGACCATCACGCTAACACGACTCGATCCCCATATCCCCGACCCCATCGAGAGCCGTCGGCGCGCGGCGGGACGGGCTGTCCGCGCCGCCTATGCGACAATCGTATTCGGCATACTCGCATTCTTTGTCGTCTATTTCGGGAGGCCAATTCTCTATCTCGGCGGGCCGGGCAGCGTGTCCTCACCAAGATATTTGATTTCACTGCCTTACATCGTGCAGATCAACAGCATCACGGTGCTGAGAGGTGCATCGGTCAAGGCCGGCGAAGAAATCGGAAGGGTTCGGTCTCCGCAGCACGATGAAATTGTCGCCACCTATATGCGCTCGCTCGCGGACATCGCCGGCCGCAGAGCGGAACTGCGTGTCAAGGCCCGGGTTGCGCGCGAATCTCTCGACGCGGCGCGCTCACATCTGCGGCTTGCTGAGGAAGCCGTCGAACTTATCGCAAACTCATCAGCCGCGAGCCTGAATTACCGTATAGACATGTCCCGGGAGCGCGCCTTGGCGAACAAAGCCGTGGTCTCGCAGGAGGCGGAAGCCGCCGAAGCCAGCACTCAATTGGCCGCTCTCGACGAATTCAGCCGGCAACTCGGTGATCGCCTCGAAAAGGTTGAAAGCAGCTTTGCAGATGGGAGAGTCTTCGCGCCCATAGCTGGCATAGTCGCGAACAATCCTGCGCGCGCCGGCCAATCGCTGGTGGCGGGCACTCCGATTGCAGAAATTCTCGACCCCACTGATGTCTTCGTCGACTGGTACGTTCCTAACGAACGCCTGTCCGATCCAAAAGTCGGCAACGAAGTGTTTGTCCTGTTCGGCAACCGGCGAATTCTGGGCGAGATCATTGAAATCCTGCCGGTGTCAGATGTGTACCCGGGACCGGGCTCGTCAGTGGCGCGCGAGCGTACCGCCTCGCAAATCGCGCGAATTAGGTTCAGCCCAGGCGCGCATCTCCCGGCGCTGAACTCGGCCGTCGACGTCCACATGCACTATACGCAACTCAGCGCGCGGATCGCTTCCGTGCTGGTGGGACTATTCGGGCTCGACGAGCTGTGAGAGGGAGCGAGGTGCAGCATGCAGATCGAAGGGACTCAAACGAATTGCCCGGCTTGCGGCTCATCCGCTCTGATCTCGTTTCCAGTATTCCACCACATGATCTGCGCCTACGTTGGTCCGGAGTATGACTTCGCACCAAGCATCGCGGGATATACGTGCCCGAAGTGCTGCCGCGACATTGTGTCGGCTGACCCAGCATGCGAGATCCTGGGCACTAGCGCGCGGTGCACAAGGTGTTGGGTTGAGATGGTGGTGTCCCCAGCGTGTGCTCCGGCTGGCTTGTAAGGACTAGCGGCGATCTCGGGCTTGTCCGTCGCCAGACGCAAAGTTGGACGTACGGTCATTCTATGCGCTGAGCAGCAAGTCCGGATGGAGCGCAGCGGCGTAATCCGGGAAGGTGCCGAATGCCGGGCGAGCGGCCCCGGATTACGCTTCGCTTCCGCCTTCGCTCTTAGAGCTACGGCGGACAAGCCATCCGGGCTACATGATGACCTGCTATCCGCCGAAATCCCGTGGGCTGAACGGCAGGTCCATCACCTTCCATTCCCCGTATTTGTCGGCCGGCAGCATCTTGTAGGGCTGGCAGGCCTGAAGCGCGCTCATGGCGGACTTCACAAGCGCCACGCCCTTCGCGGACGGCGGGGCTTCGATCAGGATCGGCTCGCGCGCCAGCGTGCCGTCGGTGGCGAGCACCGTGCGCAGCTTTATGTTGACGTTGTCGGTCGGCGCGACCCCCGCCGGCAGCTTGGCGCAGCTTCGCAAGTGACGGCGCAGCTCGGCGATGATTTCGGCCGGCAGCTTGGCCGCGATTGAATCCTTGGCATCGCCGCCATCGTCCTTGGGGGCGTCCTTCGGCAGCTCCGTCGGCAATTCCGGCGGCAGGCCCAGCATGACACCGTACTTGACGGTGACGTCGGGCTCCGGCGCCTGATAGGACGGGGGCGGCGCGGCCTCTGGCTGCGGCATCGCTTGCGGCAGGAGTTGCGGCGTGGGGGGCTGCGGCATGGCCTGAGGCGGCGGCGACTGCGATGGCTGAGGCTGTGGCTGTTGAGGCTGCGGTTGCGTCTGCGTGTTTGCCTCGCGCTGCTGCTGAGGCGTCTGTGAAGGCTGTGGCTGCGGCTGTTTTTGCTGCGGCTGTTCGGGCGAGGCCTGCTGCTTCGAGGACGGTGCTGCGGCCTGCTGCTTCGCCTCGGGCTTCGGCGCGGCGGCCGCCTTGTCCTTGTCGGTGAAATCCAGCTTCGGCAGTTTCAGGTCAGGGGTCGGCTCCGGCGGCTTCGCCTTGAGTTTTTCCTCGGCCTTCTCCTCGGCCTTGGCCTCCTCCTGCTTCACCTGCTCCGGCGTCACGATGCTGACGGAAACCGATTCGGGCGGGCTGGCGTGAAACGGATGGACTTCGCTGATCACGATGATCAGCGCGACCAGCGTCAGATGGGCGATCGCCGACGCTGCAATGTCCGTCCGTATGATCTTCCGCAGTTCCATCGCCTGACTTCAGGTTGCCAAGCTGGTCCTAGCATACGGCAGCCCCCTCTCAATCCCATTTTGGCGCGAAGCCGAAATCGGTCAGGCGGCCCTTGGGACTGGCCAGCGCGGCGATTTGGGCCATCTCGTCGTCCGAAAGCTCGAAATCGAAGATCTCGATGTTTTCCGACAGGCGTTCGACGCGCGAGGTGCGCGGGATCGCAGCGACATTCTGTTGCAGCAGCCAGCGCAGGCAGATCTGCGCCGGCGTCTTGTGATGCAGACGCCCGATCTCGGCGAGCGTCTGGTCGCTCTTGATCCGCCCCCTGGCGATCGGGCTGTAGGCGACCAGAGCGAGCCCGTGCTGATCGCAGGCCGCCCTCACCTTCGTCTGGTCGAGATAAGGGTGGTATTCGACCTGGTTGCAGGCCAGCGGCTCCGGCGACAACGCCACCGCCTGTTTGATCAGCGCCACGGTGAAATTGGAGACGCCGATGTGGCGGGTCAGGCCCGTGCGCTTGGCATGCGACAGCGCGCCCAACGTCTCCTCCAGCGGCACGTGCGAATTGGGCCAGTGCAGCAGCAAGAGATCGACGGAGGGAAGCCGCATGCGCACCAGACTCTCCTTGACCGAGCGTTCGAGATCGTGGGGCGCGAAATGATTGGTCCAGACCTTCGTCGTCAGGAAGATGTCGTCGCGGCGCACGCCGGAGGCGCGCAGGCCGTCGCCGACCTCGCGCTCATTCTCGTAGACCTGTGCGGTATCGATGTGGCGATAGCCGAGCCGCAGTGCCTGCTCGACCACACGCGCGCACATGCGCCCGCTCAGCTCCCAGGTTCCCAGCCCGATCGCCGGTATCCTTGCGCCATTGGTCTCGACGAACAGCATGAGGAATCCTCTCTGTCGCGGTCGCCCCAAATCATCATCCAGGCGTCATTATGAACCCGGCTGGCGACACTGCCAACGGGCGACGTCGGCGGCCGAGCCGGATCTTCGGCGCAATGCTAACGGGAGGTTCGCGCCAAGCCCTGACTCAAGCCATGACGTCAGGCTTTGAGCTCAGGCTTTGGCGAGCGCCTGGAACACGGTGTCGGGCGCATGCGCGATCACGGCGAGCAGCGCGCGGGCGGGTCCCCGCGGGGCCCGCTTGCCCTGCTCCCAGTTGCGGATGGTCTCGACGGGAACGCCGAGCTTCGCCGCAAACTCCATCTGCGTCAGGCAGGCGCGGCGGCGTAAATCGCGCACGGCGAGCGAGCTGGCTTCGGCCGGCGCTGCGTTGGGTACCGGCTGGATTGGAAATGGCTGGACCGGAAACTCCTGCCCATCCCGCAACTCGACGATCCGTCCGTCCGCCTTCAGCCGCACACGCATGCTCATTCCCCCAAGCAAGGCGATGATGCGGCAGGCCGCTTAAGTTCGAATTAAAGATGAAGGCCAGTAGCCCGGATGGAGCGCAGCGCAATCCGGGGCGTCTCTGGAGCCGACCCGGCGGCCCGGATGACGCTTCGCTCCATCCAGGCTACGGATTTCAACAGCTCCTACCTGAGCCCGAACCACAAGGTCGCAATTCCCAGGAAGGAGAAGAAGCCGACGACGTCGGTGACCGTTGTCACGAACGTGCCTGACGCCACCGCCGGATCGGCTCGCACGCGTTCGAGTGCCATCGGGATCAGGATGCCGCCGAGCGCGCCGGCGAAGAGGTTCACGATGATCGCGAGTCCGATGACGATGCCAAGGCCCGGGATCCTGAACCAGGCCACCGCAGCGACGCCCGTGATCACGGCAAAGGCGAGACCGTTGACGAGGCCGACCAGACCCTCGCGCACCACGACGCGCCATGCATTGGAGGAGCCGAGCTCGCGCGTCGCCAGCGCCCGCACCGCGACCGTCATGGTCTGGGTCGCGGCATTGCCGCCCTGGCTTGCGACGATCGGCGCCAGCACGGCGAGCGCCACCATCTTCTCGAGCTGGCCCTCGAACAGGCCGAGCACGGAGGACGCCAGAAAGGCGGTGGCGAGATTGACCAGCAGCCAGTTGAACCGCGCGCGTGCAATGGTGAACACCGTGTCGGACAGCTCTTCGTCGCTGTTGACGCCGCCGAGCGCCTTGAGGTCCTCGTCCGCCTCTTCCTCGATGACGTCGACAACGTCGTCGACGGTGATGACGCCGACGAGGCGGTCCTGGGTGTCGAGCACGGGGGCCGCGACGAGGTTGTACTTGCCGAACATGCGGGCCACCTCCTCCTGGTCCTCCAGGACGGAGACGCGGCGGCGATCCTCGTCAGTCAGCTCGGCAAGCGCCACCGGGCGGCGGGCACGCAGCAGCACGTCGAGCGAGACCGCGCCCTGCCAGTGCTGCTCCTTGTCGACCACATAGATCTCGTAGAAGCGGTCGGGCAGATCCGGCGTCTCGCGCATGTAGTCGATCGCCTGTCCCACCGTGAAATCCTGCGGCACCGCGATGAACTCGGTCTGCATCCGGCGACCGGCGGAATTTTCCGGATAAAGCAGGCTGCGCTCGAGCACGACGCGCTCCTTGAGCGGCAGCTTCTCGAGGATCTCCTCCTGATCGGCCTGATCGAGCGTTTCCAGCAGCTCGACCGCGTCGTCGGATTCGAGCTCGCGCACACCTTCCGCGACCGTCTGCGGCGGCAATTCCTCGAGGATCTCCTCGCGCACGCCCTCGTCGAGCTCGTTCAGCGCGGAGAAGTCGAAATCGCGTCCCGTCAGCTCGACCAGGCGGACCCGATCGTCGGGCTCGAGAGCCCCGATGAGATCGCCGAGATCGGCCTCGTGCAGCTCGGCAACGCAGGCCCGCAGCGCGGCGCTGTCGCCGGCCTCGATCGCATGGGCAATTTCCGCGACGAATTCGTGACGAATTTCGCCGTCTTCATTGCGCATCGGCACGTGGTCGAGTACCGATTCCGCGGCAGACGCGGCACCGTCCAGATGTTCATCCATGGCGCGCCTCGCCGTCCGACAGGTTGGAACGAGTGGTCTGAGCTGTTGGTTCAGGCAATACCCACAAGGCAACTCCGAGCGCAATGACAAAGATGCTTCGACTGAGGCGGACCTCGATGGCGGCAGGCGCAGCCCTCGCGGCCCTCACCGGCATCGCCTCGACTAAAGCCGCCGAGTGCCCGCGCAAGGACGCGCTCGGCACCTCCCGCATTCTGAGCGTCGACGCCAAGACCACGCCGCGCGTGGGCCTGAAGAGCTTTCCGCAGACGTTGGCCCTCGCCGATCACGAGGTCGTGCTAACCTTCGACGACGGACCGCATCCGCCGACGACGTCGAAGGTATTGGCGGCGCTGGCGCAGGAATGCGTGCGCGCGACCTTCTTCCTGATCGGCCTGCACGCCTCCGAACACCCTGAGATGGTCAAGCGCATCGCGCGCGAGGGCCACAGCATCGGCCACCACACCTTCTCGCATCCGTTCATGGCGCGGATCCCGCTCGAAAAAGCGAAGACCGAGATCGACCGCGGCATTGCCGCCGACGAGATGGCGCTGCACGGCACGCCGACGACGATACCCTCGACGCCGTTCTTCCGGTTTCCCTATTTCGAAGCGACGCAAGCCGAGCTCGACCTGCTCCAGTCCCGCGGCATCGTCGTGTTCGGGGCTGACCTGTGGGCCAGCGACTGGAACGAGATGACGCCGGAGCAGGAATTGAAGCTCGTCACCGAGCGGCTCGCCGCCGCCGGCAAGGGGATCATCCTGTTCCACGATCCCAAGGCGCGCACGGCCGCGATCATGCCGGCCTTCCTGCGGTATCTGAGGGAGAACGGCTATCGGGTGGTTCACGTCGTGCCGGCGGGCGCATCGCAGAAGAGTGCCGACGCGCATTGATGCCGGAATGTCACGCCGGCGCAAAATGGGGTGATTTGGGCCCTATTAACAGTCTGTTCATGCTACGCCATGCAAGTATTGAAGGGACTTGCAACGGCAACGGTTCTTGCGCCTGAACCGTTTGCTGATGTCTCCGACCTACTATGGCGGCAATCGCGCAAGAGGGCAGACGGGGTTCATGATCGGAAGCAGCGTTGTTGCCCGGACGCGATCGTGGATCGTCCTTTGCCTTGGCGGATTCCTTGGCGGATTGCTTGGTGTCCTGACCATCGGCGCGCAGGCGGCCATTGCGGCCGAGTGCCCCGGCCATCCGGACGCGCTCGGGACCTCCCGCACGCTCGTGGTCGATCCGCACGAGCATCCCCGCATCGGCACCATGCAGTACCGCGAGACGCTGCCGCTGAAGGACCATGAAGTCGTCCTGACCTTCGACGACGGCCCCTTGCCGAAATATTCCAACCAGGTGCTGCAGATCCTCGCCGACGAGTGCATCAAGGCGACCTTCTTCATCATTGGCGAACAGGCCAAGGCGAACCCGGAAGGCGTGCGCAAGCTGGTCGCAGCGGGCCATACCGTCGGCACGCACAGCATGAACCATCCGCTCACAATGGACCGGATGCCGCTCGACAAGGCCGAGGCGCAGATCAATGGCGGCATCGAGTGGACATCGGCCGCAATGACCGATCCGTCCAAGCTCGCGCCGTTCTTCCGCATTCCCGGCCTGATGCGCGCCGACGGCGTCGAGAACGTTCTGATCTCGCGCGGGATCCAGGTCTGGAGCGCCGATTTCCCGGCCGATGACTGGCGCCATGTGTCGTCCGACCGCGTCTATCAGCTCGCGATCCAGCGGCTTGAGGCCAAGGGCAAGGGCATCCTGCTGCTGCACGACATCCAGGCCCGCACCGTGGCGGCGCTGCCGAAGATCATCCGCGATCTCAAGGCACGCGGCTATCGCATCGTGCACGTGGTGCCCGCGACCCCCGAGCAGCCGGCGACGCCGACAACGCCGGTCGAATGGCTGCTGCATCCGCCGACCGAGACCACACCGATCGCGCGCTGGCCGGCCGTGCCGAACTTCGTGTTCGCGCAGACCAAGATGCTTCCGGCACCCTCGCTGGCCGACCTCAACGCACAGGCCGCGCACCAACCGCTGCTGCCGCACAAGACCATGGCGCTCGCCAATGTCGCGGCCACCCTGCCCGTGCCTGGCCGCGATCTCTTTGCGATCCCGGAAGGCTCGGTCGAGGTGCTGCTGTCGACGACCTTGTCGCGGCGCGCCGCGACGCGCCTGGCGATGGCAGCCGAGACGCCCCGCGCGGCCAAGAGCAAAGCCGGCAAGGCGCGCGCTCCCCGCACCGCGCACGCTGTTCATGGCACACCGAAGCATGCCGCAGAGGCCGAGGGCACTACCCCCAAGAGCACTGCGCCCAAGAGCGCCGCGCCGCGCCCGACCCGCGTGGCGAGCCTGAAGAAGCGCGCGCAGTAGAGCTTACTGTCGCATGATGTTGGCGACGCAGAGCAAGACGATCAGCGCCAGGAAGAACAGGTCCATATAGGACTTGACCTCGCCGTCGCGCCGCAGCCGGGCGACGTCAATCACGACCTGCCTGCGCGCGTTCGTTCCGCCCGCGCCGTCATTGATCGGCCCTTGCAGCCGCTTGGTCTCAGCCTCCAGCCGCTCGATCTTCTGGTAGAAGTAGAACGCCCGCAGCGTCGAAGCTGCGCGCATGCCGGTATAGACCAGCACCAGGATCGCGATGATCGCCCGGTTCTGGTACTTCTCCATGAAATTCAGGCTGAAATAGACCATCGCCATGAATGCGAAGTTGGTCACGAAGCGATAGACGAAGCTTAAAAAGACCATGCGGGCTCAAGCCTTGGAGGGTGGCGCAACCGGACCGTGTTGCAAATGCGGGGATCAGGAGCCCAGACCGGAACAGCCGGCCTGAATGCCATGCAGGCCCGTCTACGCCAACTTTGTTTCAACAAAGATACTATTGCCCCTGCAATGCCGCCTTTTAGCCACGCCCGGCCATAATGCAAGCCGGAGCAAGGCCGCCGGTGCCTTCCGCGCGCCTGTTGGATGCAACGGCTCCTTGGAGATTTGGCGGAAGTCCCGATAGACTGGGGCCGCCACATGTGGGGTCTGCCGATGCCGAAGAAGGGAATCACCGGCCACGACGACTGGGTTCTGACCGAGGCGCTGGCGACTGCCTTAGTCGCGCTGGAACAGCTCGACACCAAGCACCAGCCGAGCGCGCATATGGACGACATCCGCAAGATGCTCTCGAACGGCAAGGAGCCGGCGGCGGTGAGCCTGCATCTCGCACAGGCCAAATGCCGGCTGTTTCCCGACCTCGATCCGCTGGAGATCTACCGGGAATACGGCATCGGCGAAGAGTATGGCTGAGAGCGCCGTTGACCGGCCGGACCTAAGGTCCGCCGGCGACAGATCCGGCGATCACCATGACCAACGCGGCCAAGTCGATCTTGCCGTTGACGATCAGCTCCTCCGAGGCTTTCGCGTCGTCCGCCCGTTCGACCTTCAGCGATTGCGGCCGGTTGGCCGCCTGCCGCTTCAGCTCCTCGACGATGGCTTCCGTGAGTTTCTCTTCCAGCATGGGCTTGTCCTCAGGCCGCCATCGCACGGCAGGATTGTGCGCAGGAGCGGCACATTGCGACGCACTCCTCCATGCCGCCGACCCGCTCGCAATCCTCGGCGCATTCGCTGCAGATTTCGGCGCATTCGCCGCATGTGTGCCGGTGATGCGGCGTGTTGATCAGCATGAAATGCGCCGCCGTCCGGCACATTTCGGCGCACGCCATCATCAGGCGGAAATGCTTGGGCTCGACGTGCTTGCCGCCGGTCTCGAGGCAATGGTTCATCGCGGTGCCGAGGCAGGTCTGGTAGCAGCTCATGCAGAGCGCGATGCAGCGCGTCATGTCTTCGGATTGAGCCATCCGGTGTCTCCAATGCTCGCCCCCTGCATGGGTCAACCAGTGGGATGTTGCGATCGTTCCTGCCGTCCTGCCGATTGTGACACCGGGGAACTTCGCGAAGCTAGCCGTAACGCCTCGCGCGCACCGCCCGGTAGCGAGCATCGGTCTGCGGCTTGATGAACAGCGCCGCCACGCTTGGATGGCGTTTGCGTATCTCGGCCTCGATCGAAACGACGCATCGCTCGATGTCGTCGGCGCGCTTGTCATCCGCAAATTCGATGCTGAGGGCCGCAACGATCTCGACCGGCGACAGCTGCACCGTCAGAAGACCGTTGGCCCTGAGCACGCCGGGCGAACGTCTTGCGATGTCGAGGACCGATCGCGCAAGTTCCGGATCGGCAGGCTCGCCGATCAGCAGGCTCTTGCTCTCGCGCGCGAGACCGATCGACACGATCGCCAGCAAGATCCCGATCAGGATCGAACCGATCCCGTCCCAGACCGGCTGGCGCAGCCATACGGCCGCCGCGGTGGCCGCCGCGGCAATGGCGATGCCGACCAGCGCCGCGCTGTCCTCGAGCAGCACCATGAATGCCGGAGGATCCTTGCTGCGAACGAAAGCCTGGTAATAACCGAACCGCCGGCCGTCCGGGCCGAAGCGCCGCAGGGCAACCAACCAGGAGCCGCCTTCAAACAGGAACGACAGCCCGAGCACCACGAAGCTGACGATCGGACTTTCGATCGGCTCGGGTGCGGCGACATGCAGAATGCCCTGATACAGCGAGACACCGGCGCCCAGGGCGAAGATCAGCAGCGCAACGATGAAGCTCCAGAAATACAGCTCGCGCCCATAACCGAGCGGATGGGATTCGTCGGGCGAACGGCTTGCGCGCCGGTAGCCGTAGAGCAGCAGGATCTCGTTGGTCGTGTCGACGAGCGAATGCACCGCTTCGCTCGTCATGGCCGAACTTCCCGTCCAGGCGGCGGCGCCAATCTTCGTGACCGCGACCAGGACATTGCCGAAGAGCGCCGCATAGACCGCGGTCTTCGAGGATGATTCTGTTGCCAATGTCCGATACCCCGCTCCTCATGCCAGCCGCCGCGGCAAGCTGTGATGGATGGTGCAGGCGGCGACCGCGGCGTGGCCGAACGCGACCGAGATCTGGTGCAGGTCGGTAACGACGTCGCCGATCCCGTAGAGCCCATCGACTGAGCTGCGCTGATGGTCGTCGACTTTCAGGTAACCCTCCCCGGTATGCTCGGCCCCCAGCTTCATCGCGAGATGCGAGCGCACCTCCGCACCCATCGCGGGGTAGACCATCTCGAATTGCGCAGTGTGGCCTCCTGCGAAGACGGCTTCGATGCTGTCGTCTCTCCGCCTCAGGCGCAGGCCGGGCGCGACGACGATCTCGACACCCGCTTCATTCAGCTCCTGTGCGGCGGTCTTCCCGTCATCCTCGCCCGTTGCCAGCAGCGTCACGTCGCGCGAGTAGCCGCGCATGAAGAGCGCCTTGCCGGCGGCGCGGTCAAGCGGACCGACGATGCCGATACGACGGCCGATCGCCTCGAAGGCGTCGCAAACGGGACAGTAGCGCAACAGCCCGTCCGCGACCGCCGCGCGCCATTCGTCGAACGGCGGATGGACGTCGACGATGCCGCTGGCAAGGATGACGGTGGCGGCCGTATGCGCGCCGCCGTTCCAGATCGCCTGAAAACCGTGATCGTGTCGTCGCAAGCCGGTGACCTCGGCATCAACGCGCGTGACCGCGAGCTCGCTGAGTTGCGCGGACATGCGCGCGAGCAGGTCGGTGCCGGACAGGCCGTGGACGAAGCCCGGCACATTGTGACTGCGCGGGATCAGCGCCGCCCGGCTCGCGCCTGCGTCCACGACACAGACGCGGCGCCGAAATCGCGCGAGGTAGATCGCAGCCATCAGCCCGGCGGGGCCCCCGCCGACGATCAGGCAATCATACGGCTGATCATACTCCGTCATTTTGGGTTTGGATCGGACAGGCCCGCACCCGGCTCGCGAAGCTGTCCACTCCGCGCCAGCCGGACCGCATTGCCGAGTGCGCGCGCGACGTTCTGCACCTCTGTCTGGAATGCCCTGTCGTCGTCGAGGTCGCCGTGCGAGGTGGCGTATGGCTCCATGTAGCCGACATAGCCATCGAGCTCGGCGAAGCGGCCCGCCGAGATCAGCTGCATGTCGGTCAGCCAATCCGACAAGGCCCGGCGCACACCCTCGGCACCGACCGCATCGCCGTGAACGACGAGACCAAAATGACGGCCGGCGAGATGGCGCGGATAAGACCAGCCCTTCAGCTCCAGCGCCTTGGCTTCGTCCGCCTTCTTGCCGTGGGTCGAGGTCGGATCGGGATTGCCGCCGTCGGCGCAGACCATGCGATCCATCATCGCCTTCAGTCCGGCGGGCACGTGATACCAGTTCACCGGCGTCACGATCAGGATGCCGTGGGCGGCGACCCACAGCGGATAGATATCGTTCATCCAGTCGTCGGTCTGCCCCAGCGAATAGTTCGGATAGCAGCTGCACGGCCAGTGGCAGAGCGGCATCGCGGTTCCGACGCAGGATTTGCAGGGATGGATCGTCTTGCCGAACTCCGAAGCCAGGCGCGACAGATCGAGGATGTCGACGGCAAAGCCAAGCTCGGCAAAGACCGGCTCGGCGAGCTCGACCAGACGCCAGGTCTTGGACATCTCGCCGGGACAGGTGTGCTCGCTGCGGGCCGAGCCGTTGATGATGAGGATGCGCGGCGTCTCGTCCGCATCGTCATGGCGTCGCTGCGCCGCCAGGATCTTCGCGCGCGCATCAAGCCAGTCGACGGCGATGTCGTAACCGGGATCGGCGAATCCCGCGCCCGCCTTTCGCGTCAGCGGGGCCTTGCGTGAACCGCTGTAGGCATCCCAGGCCGCGCCGACGATCGCGTCGAGCTCGCGCTGGAGCGGTGCAAAGGCGGGATCGACGAACCGGCTCCGGTAGCGACGCTCGAACGCCTCGCGCGAGAGCTTGACGGGCGGCATCCCCTTGCGAACGTCGGCTTCCGTCATGCTGGCTCCTCGCGAGGTCGGTACAGTCCGACCAACCCGGGGCGCAGCGCGCGGTTCCTCGTCGCTCTCCTCTCGTCGCTCTACTGGCGGACAACTTCCAGCGGCACATCGAACTGCGCGATGCGCTGGTCCAGCCGCCACAGTTCGATGCGGTGCACCAGCACGAGCGAGGCGGCCTCGCGCTTGGCCTGTTCGTCATCGTCGCAGACCAGGTTGATGCATCCAAACACATGCCCGTCCGGATCGATCTGGAAAGCACGGTAGTGCTTGATGCTCCGCATCATCATCATCCTCGTCTCGGGTAGACGGGTTCGCTCAACCAGTCCGTCAGGTTCGAGGTCACTTCGTTCTGCATGGCGCGCCGAAGCAGCATGTCGCGCTCCTTGCCGGGCGGCAGGCTGCGCGCGCGCTCGCGGGCGGTTTCGGCGAATGCCGCTAATCGCTCCTGGAGCGATTGGGTTTGTTTCCTGCGGTTGCGTTTGGCGGTCATTGTACTTTCACAAAACCCTTTGGATGGAAGGAAATTGGCCCCGGCGGGAGGTCGGCGCCGGGGCCGGAGTTTCGTGCCGGTTGGGGCGGCCCAGACCGGCAGCGTTCAGAGCTTCGGCCGCAACCGCAGGTTCCTGCATTTCAGTAAGTTAACGGTGCGTGATTTTGCGGTGCGAAGGACAGCGGCCGAGCAGCGCCGGACGCCCGCAGCGGGGCGCCATGGGGCGCGTGCTGCACGTTCACTTCGTCGGCTCCTATTCCGGCGGCACAAGGTGTTGGGCGGGCTGCTCTTCGCGATCGTCGCGAAGAGCCTTGAGCTCCGCACGCAACATCGCACTTTCCATCACCACGCGGCGCACCTCGCGCTTCGCATTTTCAAGCTGATCCGCGACCGCTCTGTGCTGCGCCCGAAGGACGCGGCTTGCTTCGATCGCGCGCTCAGCGCGGGAAAGGAGGACGTCGTTCATGGAGCGAGAGTATAAAAGCTTCGCGACGAAGGCGCCTTTACGTAAGTTACGTAAGTTGCTCAAAACCAGCCGTCCGCTCAAAAACAGCCGCGAACACTAACCTGGATCAAGTACCTCGGAACACCCGATCGGATACCGGACCAACGACCGTTCCCAGGCGAGAAAGCGCTTAGGCCCGTCGATAGAGTTGCAGATAGCTCGGCGAGAACAGCGCCGCGTCCTTGAGAGCATCGAGATCGGTGATGGTCAGCGTGCGATCGCGCAGCACGATCAGGCCGGAGGCACGCAGCTCCTGAACCGTGCGGTTGAGGTGGACCACCGACAGGCCGGTGGCGTCCGCAAGATCCATTTGCGTCACCGGCATCACGCAGGAATTGCCCTCGACCATGCCGACGGGCCGCAGCCGCTCGATGATCTCGCAGAACAGATGGGCCACGCGTTCGAAGGCCACCCGGCGGCCGAGATTGATGGCCCATTCGCGCTGGATGGCGTTGTTGACGAGGGTCTCGCACCAGAACGCTTCCGCGAGCCCACGGTCGCCCGCCACCAGACCCTCGAACCGCGCGCGCTTGATTTCGGTATAGACGACCGGCGTCATCGCCGCGATGGAATGATCCATCACCGACAGCAGGAACGCGTGCGCGTCGCAACTCTCGCCCGGAAAGAGAAAATTGACGATCTGGCGCCTGCCATCCTCGAGCGTCTTGTAGCGGCAGAGCCAGCCCGACAGCACCAGGCGCACGCTGTCGACCGGATCGCCCTCCGAGATCAGATCCTCGCCCGCCCCTGCGCGCTGGATTCCCTCGAGCATTGCGTATTCGAGCGAGGTGCGGGCCTCGGCCGACAACGATCTCAGCACGTTCAGCCGGCGAATGACCGGATCCAGCAGGCTGCGATCTAGCGTCGACAAGGGCATCAGTTGGCTACCGCCGGTGTATGAAACGCGCGCTTGCTGAGGGGAATGGCGATCGTGCATTCCAGTCCCCTCGGATTGAATGCCATCGTGGTCTGCCCCTTGAACTCGAACGCGAGTGTGCGCTCCAGGAGCTCGGTC
Source organism: Bradyrhizobium sp. 44 (assembly GCF_023073095.1). Taxonomy (NCBI): domain Bacteria; kingdom Pseudomonadati; phylum Pseudomonadota; class Alphaproteobacteria; order Hyphomicrobiales; family Nitrobacteraceae; genus Bradyrhizobium; species Bradyrhizobium sp. 44. The sequence goes on along the minus strand of NZ_JADPIY010000029.1, from coordinate 1,057,902 downwards.
CCAAATCCCTTGTGCGGCGGCGGCGCAACCGGCGGCCCACCGCGCTCCCGCCACTCGAATACCAGCTCCGCCGGCTCGGTGCCCTGCTCAATGCGCCAGGAAATCTCGATGCGACCCGTCGGCCGGCTCAGGGCGCCATATTTCAGCGCGTTGGTCGCGAGCTCGTGAATGGCAAGCGCGAAGGTTTCCGCGGCCTTCGAGTGAAAACGCACCGTGGGCCCGCTGACACGCACCTGCTCGCCTTCTCTCGCATTATAGGCCAGCAGCTCCTCGACCGCGAGGTATTCGAGATCAACGCCGCCCTCGGGGTCGCGGGTCACCAGCGCCTGGGTACGGGCGAATGCGTTGAGCCGGCCGTCGAGGTGGGAAGCAAACTCCTCGACCGTCGAGCTCGTATCGGCCGTGCGACGCGCGATCGAGCGCACCACGCCGAGCGTGTTGCGGACGCGGTGCTGGAGCTCGGCCAGCAGCAGGCGCTGCCGCTCCTCGGCGCGGGTAATGGCGGTGATGTCGACGAAAGTGATGACGACCCCGGCGATGAAATTGTCGATACTGCGATAGGGCAGGATGCGCACGATGTAGCGCGTGCCGCCGTCGGGGTCCCTCAGCTCGCGCTCGGCGATGGCGAGCGTGCGCAGCACGCCGCGAATGTCGTCATAGAGCTCCTCGATCGGGATGCGCGCCTTGATATGCGCGATGGGACGGCCCGTGTCGGTTTCGACGAGATGCAGAATTTGCGTGATCGCCGGCGTGAAGTTCATCACCCGCAAATCGTTGTCGAGGAACACGGTCGCGATCTGGGTGCTCTCCAGGAAATTCTCGAGGTCGCTGGTGGCGCGCGTCAATTCCTGGACGCGGTGGGCCAGCTCGCCGTTCACGGTGGTCAGCTCCTCGTTGACAGACTGCAGTTCCTCGCGCGAGGTTTCGAGCTCTTCGTTTGCGGACTGAAGCTCTTCGTTGAGCGACTGGTATTCCTCGTTCGAGGACTTCAGCTCCTCGTTGGTGCTTTCGAGTTCTTCGATGGTCGCCTGAAGGCGCTCCCGCGTCGCCCGCAGCTCGCCTTCGATACGCTCCACATGCTCGGTCTGCACCAGCGCATTGGGCTGGCCCTCTTCGGGATCAATGGCGCGGACCGGGCCTTCCTTGAACAGGACGACGAAATTGCGGTGGCCGCTGCCGCCATCCTGAATCGGCTCCACCGTGATGTCGACGAGAATGCGATGGCCGTTGGCGCCGAGTTGCACCTGCACGACATGGGCGGCCTCGTTGGTCTCCGTCGCGCGACTGAGCACCGCGCGCAGTTCCAGGCGGAGATCGCGGTGGACGAGTTGGAGCAGGTCTAGCGTAGCGACCCCTGCCGTCGGTTCGATGAAGCGGCCGGTGCGCCCGGAAAAATGCAGGACCTGAAAGTTGCCGTCGATGATGACATAGGCCGGCGAGTAGCGTTCCGCGACCCGCTGCGCGCGGCGCTCCAGCCCGACGTCGGGGCGGAACGAGCGCGCCGGCACCACCTCGAGGGTTGCCCTCCCCGCAGCGGTCGTGATTGGAAATTCCGGCGGCAGCCGCGTTCCGGTCTCGAGCTTCTTGAAGATGCGGGCGCGGCGGTCGATCGGCACGAACAGTTTTGGATGCCGCGTCACGTTCTCGGAATTGCCGAGGAACAGGTAGCGATCCGGCAGAAGTGCGAAATGGAATAGCGGGATCACCCGGTTCTGCAGTTCGGCATTGAGATAGATCAGCAGGTTGCGGCAGGAGACGAGATCGAGCTTGGAGAACGGTGCGTCCTTGATCACGTTATGCTGCGAGAAGATGCACATTTCGCGCAGCTCCTTGACCACGCAATAGGTGTCACCCTCGCGCACGAACCAGCGCGCCAGCCGCTCGCTGGTCATGTCCGCCTCGATCTTGGTGCGGTAGCGGCCGACGCGCGCGGTCGCCAGCGCCCGCCCGTCGATATCGGTAGCGAAGATCTGAACCTGCGGCGCGGAGTCCATTTTTGCCATGTGCTCGCGCAGGAGGATACCGATCGAATAGGCCTCCTCTCCAGTGGCGCAGCCGAGCACCCAGACGCGAACCTGCTGGCCCGCGGTCTTGCCTTCGAAGATCTTCGGGACGATCTGGCTCTCCAGCACCTCGAATTCGCGCTTGTCGCGGAAGAATTCGGTGACGCCGATCAAGAGATCGTTGAAGAGGTGCTGCACCTCGTCCTGGTCGTTGCGCAGGAAATCGACATAGGCGGAAATATCGGCGATCTGAACCACCTGCATGCGTCGCTGCACGCGGCGCAGAAAGGTATTCTGCTTGTAGCCGTGGAAATCATTGCCGGTCTTGCTGCGCAGGACGTCGGCAATGCGCGACAGCGAGGTCGCCGCAGCGGCCAAGACCTCGTCGAACCCCTGCTTCTCTTCCAGCCGCCGCAGATGACGGGCATAGACCTGGATGTGCTCGGCGATGTCTTCGGCGGTCAGCACGTAGTCGGCGATCGCGGCCGGCGTATCGGCGTCCTTCAGATGATCCGCCTCGTCGCTCGCGCCTTTTTCGGCGATCGCGAGACCACCGTGATCCTTCAGCGTCGCAGTACCCAGCGTGCCATCGCCGCCGATGCCTGACAGGATCACACCGATCGATTGCTCGGCGCGTTCTTCAGCCAGCGACACCAGGAAGCTGTCGATGGTGGCCCGCTCGCCCGGCGCCTGCTCGGCCTCTCGGACTGCGAAGCGCCCGCCACGGATGGTGGTGATCATCGCCGGCGGGCATAGGTAGATCGTGCCGCCCTCGATGGTCTGGCCGTCGCTGATGTCGGCGATCTTGCCGCCGCTGGAATTCTGCACGATCCGGCGCAGCCGGGGTTCATCGAGCGCCTCATGATGTTGAAGCGCCAGCACGACGGCCTGGTCGGCCCCAAGGGTCAACTTGCCAAAGAAGCGTTCGATGCTGCCCAGAGCGGTCGGCGGGGCACCCACCCCGATGATCAGCGGGGAGTTGATCTGGCGCTCTCTTTCGACCGACTGGTCGCCGACTTCATGCATGGTCTTCGGTGGCTCTCATTCAGTGCCGGGACCGGATGCCCGCTCGCCGCAATAGCAGAATTGACGTTATCTCAACAGGTGAAAGGCGGAAATGCCACGCTGCGTTCCATACAGCGAGCGTCGTTGTCAATTCCCGACCACGGGCCCATAGTTGCGTGCGGCAGGAGCCCTAGGATGCAAACGTCCGACGAACTCGCGGCCCTGATCAGGCGGGCCGAGGATGCCACCGCGACCGCCCGCCGGCTGCTCCGCGAGAACGACCGTTTGCGCCGCAACGTCGAGCGGCAACTCGACTTCATGTATGAACTCGGCGCAGATTTCGGGCGGCCTGCCGCCCGGATCACTCCGGACCGACTTGCTGCCGAAGGTAGGCGATCCGCTGCTCGATCAGGACACGATGGCGCAGCCATTCGGTCAGGGTCTGCTTCAGGGCCTCCGCCAACCGCTCCGCCAGGGCCGCCTCATGGCTGCCGGCACTGAGTGCACGAATCCGATCCTCCTGGTCTCGGATGCGCTGCCAACCCTCATCGATATCACGATCGGCCTTGATCAGATGGCGGCGCTCGGTATCGAGCTGCTCGGTCCATTCGGCGAGGGAAATGTTCATGGCGACCCTCAAGCCTCCCGGTTGCGAACCGGAGGATCGAGCGACTTTAGCACAACCCGCCGGATCATGTCGGCATATTCGCGATATTCGGCAGCCCGCGCCTGGTACATCTCGGCAACCGCGGGCCGGCCACTGCGCCGGCCGTCGGCGGCCATGCGCTGCACTAGCTCCGCCCGCTCCTCGATGATACGCAGCGCGACCCGCAGGGCTTCATCCACTTGCCCTTCCTGCTCCTTGGCGAGGATGTCGGCGGTGTAGGCGTGACCGACCTGGCAACGGAAGCGCATCGGGTGCGCTTCCTTAATCTCGGACAGCACCCCCCCGCAGGCCGGACAGGTCAGCGCAACCGGATCAGCCACCGAGATGAGCTTGTCACTGCCGATCCGCTCGCCGGCCGCGATCTCGACCTCGAGCCGGATCTCCGGCGGGATCGGCAGCGCGGCGCCGGCAACTTCCCTGGTGAGATCGGACAGGACATCACCCATTCCGGCGCCTGGGACGCAAAGATCGATGATGGAGGCCTCCAGGGCGCTCCTTGGCATCTCATCGGCGATGGCGTCCGAGGGGTCCTGAACCACGGATATCCCGCCGCAACGCTTGATCGCGTTGAGACCGGCCGCACCGTCGGACAACAGGCCGCTGAGCAGCACGCCGATCACGCGCGGGCCGTAATTGATGGCGGCCGAGCGAAACAAGGCGTCGATGGCCGGCCGCACCATGTTCTCGCGCGGACCCCGCCCGAGGAACACGCGATCCTCTGACAGCAGCAGATGATGGTCGGGTGCGGCCAGATAAACCTGGCCCGGCTCGATCTTCATGCCGTTTTCGGCCTGCCGGACCGGGAGCGGGCCGGCGCTGCTGGCGACCGTCGAGAGAATGCCGATGCCTTGCGCCGGGATGTGCAGCACGATGAACACCGCCGCGGGCAGATCCGGCGGCAGGCGGCCCAGGATCTGCTTCAGCGGTGCGGTCGCGCCGGCCGAGCCACCTATGACGATGATGTCGCGGTTGCTCATGGAACCCACTTTCGGTTGTAACGTTTGTACCAAGGCGGGTCACCGCCCTATGTTCCTACGGACCGGAAAGGAAGGCATGGGAGGCGTCATGGTGATATCGCCCACGTCGTCAGATCCGCTGCCGCCGCTCAGCGGGCGGCGGATCTTCGTTGTCGAGGACGAATATTTTCTCGCCGATGACATTGGCAAGGCATGTCGCGCGCTCGGCGCAGACGTCGCGGGCCCCGTCGGCGATCTCGCGGACGCACTCAGGATCCTGCACGACGGCAGCATCCTGGATGCCGCCGTGCTCGACGTGAACATCCGCAGCGAGATGATCTTTCCTGTCGCGCGCGAACTGAAGGCACGGAACATACCGTTCCTCTTCACGACCGGATACGACAAGGTCACGATCAGTCCGGAATTCCACGACGTGTTGATCCTGGAGAAACCGATCGATCTGCCGGCGATGGCCCACAGGCTGGCCGCACTGATCGCCGACCCGCAGGGGTGAGCCGAACGGCGATCAGAACAGATGCGCGAAAGCGAGCCAAGCGGTCACCGCCAGGCACAGGAGCACCGCAGCATAGGGCAACGCGATCCGCAAATCAGCAGCCCTCCCCGCCATTAACCCATCATCATCCAGACGATCGCCGCCATCATCACCAGAAAACCCGTGATTGCCGTTGCGATAAAGGCCTGTTCGACGCGATCCATCGGCATCACAGCCCCCTTCTCCAGCCGAACCAATCTGGCGGACTGGGAAGCCACGCGCATTAGGCTATGTGAATCGGATTCCTCCTTTGTCGATCCGCGGGAGCGGCGGGGCCCTCAGCATAGATTGCGACGGCATCGTTCTACGACTTCGCCGTGCCCGGCTCCGCCATCTTGCGATGCTGCTTGGCCAACATCTCGTTGGGCGTGACGTTGGCGATTGTGGTCTGGATCTTGTTCTTCATTCCGGTCACGATGTCGGACTCGCCGCGCAACATGGCGTCGAAGCCGGCCTTCGCCACGTCGTAGGCGCTGTCCTTCGGCTCGGTGCCGACCTTCGTGTCCATCATGTCGGCGCGGCGAAAGAACTCGGTTTCCGTGGCGCCCGGCATCAGGCAGGTGACGGTGACGCCGCTGTCGCGCAGCTCCTCGCGGAGCGCGAACGAGAATGAATCGAGGAATGCCTTGCTGGCGTTGTAGACCGCCTGGAAGCTGCCCGGCGTGAATCCAGCGATCGAGCCCGTGATCAGGATACGGCCCGAATTGCGGCGAAGCATCTCGTTGCCGGCGCGATGGATCAGATACAGCGTGCCGGTGATGTTGGTGTCGACAAGGTGCCTGATCCTGGCAAAATCCTGGTCAAGGAAGGCCTTACCGAGGCCGACACCGGCATTGGCCAGCAGCGCGTCGATCGGCCGGTCGCCGACCGCGGCGCAGAGCTTGTCGACGCCTTCGGTGGTGGCGAGATCGGCCTCGACCGCCTCGACGCTGGTGCCGAGCCTGCGGAGATCCACGGCCACCCTCTCGATCTCGGGCTCATCGGCAGCGATGACAAGGTTGAAGCCTCCTTGGGCACAACATCTGGCGAGTTCCAGGCCGATGCCGGTGGAGGCGCCGGTAACGACTGCAAGTTGGTTCGCGGCCATGAGCGTATCCTTCGCTAGTCCTTGAGTGGGATTGATGACGCTCCAATCACCGCGGTGGCCGCTCGTTCCTATCGGGGACGCACTCTGGTGCGGCGCAAAGATTCTGCACCGTGCGATAGCAACCATCGTTCGCTGTTCGACTTGGATGCCTCGTAGCTCGCGGGAGGACAGAGATGAAGGCGCTGGTTTGGCACGGCAAGGAAGACATTCGCTGCGACACCGTCACCGATCCCGAGATTCAGGATCCGCGCGACGCGATCATTAAAGTCACGAGCTGTGCCATCTGCGGTTCGGACCTGCACCTCTTTCACAACTACATACCGGGCATGCTGCCCGGCGACATCATGGGCCACGAGACCATGGGCGAAGTGGTCGAGGTCGGCTCGGGGGTTGATGGCAAGCTGAAGAAGGGCGACCGCATCGTCGTGCCCTTCACGATCATTTGCGGCGAATGCGACCAGTGCAAGCGCGGCAATTTCTCCGTCTGCGAGACCACCAACCGCAAGCGCCATCTCGCTGAAAAGGTGTTCGGTCATTCCGGCGCCGGCCTGTTCGGCTACACGCATCTGACCGGCGGCTATCCCGGCGGCCAGGCCGAATATCTGCGCGTGCCCTTTGCCGACGCCACCCACATCAAGGTGCCCGCCGGAATTCCCGACGAGCAATTGCTGTTCCTTAGCGACATCTTCCCGACCGGCTGGCAGGCCGCCGTGCAATGCGACATCGAGCCGATCGATACGGTCGCGATCTGGGGCTGCGGGCCCGTGGGGCAGATGGCGATCCGCAGCGCCATCCTGCTCGGCGCCAACCAGGTTATCGCGATCGACTGCCTGCCTGAACGGCTCAGCATGGCCGAAGCCGGCGGCGCCACCACCATCAATTTCGAGAACGAAAGCGTCCTGGAGCGGCTCGAGGAGCTCACCGACGGCAGAGGCCCCGAGAAATGCATCGATTGCGTCGGGATGGAGTCGCATGTGATGGCCTCCCTGCCCGACACGCTGCTCGACCGCGCCAAGCAGATGGTGATGGTGGAGAGCGACCGGCCGCATGTGCTGCGCGAGATGATCTATGTCTGCCGTCCCGGCGGCATCCTTTCGGTGGCGGGCGTGTACAGCGGATTCTCCGACATGCTTCCGATGGGCGCCTTCATGAACAAGGGCCTGACAATGCGCACCGGCCAGACCCACGTCAACCGCTGGACCGACGACCTGCTCCATCGCATCGAGGAAGGCCAGATTGATCCGTCCTTTGTCATCACCCACACCGTCCCGCTCAGCCAAGGTCCCGAGATGTATCAGGTGTTTCGCGACAAGCGCGACTCCTGCGTCAAGGTCGTGCTGAAGCCCTGAGGAGCCAGATACATGTTTCATTTCTCCAACATCGTTCGCACCAAGGGCGATCCGAAGATCGTCGCGGGCGGCCCGAGCCTGAAGCGCCCCGAAGACCAGCTCGCCCGCGCGCTCGGCTGGTTCAGCATCGGCCTCGGCGTCGTCGAATTCTTCGCGCCACGGCGCGTCACGGAAACGCTGGGCATGGAAGGCCATGAGACGCTGGTCCGCGCCTTCGGCGTGCGCGAGATCCTGGCCGGGGTCACGACGCTCTCGGTCGAGAAGAACGCCGGCCTGTGGGCCCGCGTCGGCGGCGACGGCCTCGATGCCGCCGCGCTGCTTTCCGGGTTGACCGCGGATAATCCCAAAAAGGGCAATATCGCGCTGGCGCTGCTGATGGTCGGCGGAATCGCGATGCTCGACTACCGCGCCGCGCAGGACACCAAGCCGCGGCGGCCGCCGCGCGACGCCCGGCGCAAGCTGTATCCGAACCGCAGCGGCTTTCCCAAGGGCATCGAGAGCGCCCGGACCGCGGCCAAACAGATCGCGGCGCACGCCACGGCGGGACGGACCTGAAGACGCACGACGAGGTGATGCAAGGCAATGAGCGACGAGTCCCGTGATGAAGGTGCCTGGTGGAAATCCGCCGTCATCTACGAAATCGCACTGATCTCGTTCCAGGACTCGGACCGTGACGGCAAGGGCGACCTCGCCGGCCTGACATCACGGATCGACTATCTGAAATGGCTCGGCGTCGACGCGGTGTGGCTGACGCCGATCTACAAGAGCCCCTTCCGCGACCTCGGCTACGACATCTCCGACTACTGCTCCATCGACCCGGCGTTCGGTAGCCTCGATGCGTTCGACCGCCTGCTCAAGGCCCTGCACACGGCGGGGATCCGCGTGATCCTCGATCTCGTGCCCAACCATACTGCGAATGATCACGCATGGTTCGTCGAGAGCAGCAGCTCGCGGAACAGCGCGAAGGCCGATTGGTACATCTGGGCCGACGGGGCCGAGAACGGCGGCCCGCCCAACAACTGGCTGAGCCGCTTCGGCGGCAGCGGCTGGGAATGGTGCGAGGCGCGGCGGCAATATTACTACCATTCGTTCCTGGTCGAGCAGCCCGATCTGAACTGGCGCAACCCGCAGCTGCGCGCCGCGATCGCCGATGTCATGCGCTTCTGGCTTGATCGCGGCGTCGACGGCTTTCGCGTCGATGCCAGCGCGGTCCTGATCAAGGACGCGCTGCTGCGCGACAATCCGCATAACCCGCAAGCCAAAGGCAAGCCGCCGCCGCAGCGCCAGACGCCGGTCTTTACCGACGATCGGCCGGAGACGATGGATTGCATCGAATTCATCCGCGAGGTGATCGATGGCTATCCGGGGCGGATGTTGTGCGGCGAGGTCCAGGGCAAGACCGACCGCATCGGGCACTTCTACGGCAACGACCGGCCGCGCCTGCATCTGCCGCTCAATTTCGCGCTGCTCGACGCCCCCTGGGACGCACTGTCGCTGCAAGCGACGATCGACGCGTATTTCAACGCCATCCCGGATCATGCATGGCCGGTCTGGGTTGTCGGTGGTCACGACAAGCAGCGGATTGCGAGCAAAATCGGCGACGCGCAGATGCGGGTGCTGGCGATGCTGCTGATGACGCTGCGGGGAACGCCGTTCTTCTTCATGGGCGACGAGATCGGTCGCAAGCGCGTTCCCGTTCCGCCCGACCGCGTCCGCGATCCCTTCGAGAAGCTCGTGCCGGGGTTTGGCCTTTGCCGCGATCCCGAACGCGCGCCGATGCGATGGGACGACAGCACCAACGGTGGCTTTACCACCGGCGACCCATGGCTGCCGCTGGAGCCGCCCGACGGCGCGGCCAACGTGGCCGCGCAGCAGCGCGATGCGCGTTCGATCCTGGCGCTGTTTCGCGCGCTGATGACGCTGCGGCACGAGCAGGCGCGCCTGCGTCACGGCGGCTACGAGCCGCTGCGCTCGCAGAACGATGTTCTTGCCTACAGGCGGACGGACGGCGGCAACGACATTCTGGTCGCGCTCAACATTGCCGCCGAGCCGCGGAAATTGCATTGGCAAGGTCGCGGCCGCCTGTTGATGTCGACGCATCTCGACCTGCCGTCCGAGCGGTTGCCGGGCGCCACCATCCTGCTCCGCGGCAATGAAGGCGTGATCATCGAACTCGAGCCAAGATGACGCCCGAGGAACCATCCACGCGTCAGCGAGTCTCATTCAACGCTTCCGACGTCCCCCCTGCCGGAGGCTGAATAGACGAAACCGCGGCCCCGGCGCTCATCCCCCTTCAAGCGCCGGGGTCACGGCGTGAGCCTGGAGGCAGACCATGAGCAAGACCAAGGGCCTCGGTCAGCGGATCGCTGGCAAGGCGAAACAGGCCGTCGGCGAGATCGTCGGCGATCAGGATCTCCATGAGGAAGGCAAGGAGCAAGCGGGGCGCGGCCGGGACGAACAGAGCAAGCCGAGCGAGCTCAATCCGTTGAAGAAACTCAATCAGCTGACGTGAACGCCGCCGCGCCGTCCGCCATTTCCAGTTCAATTCGCCCCGGTGATGAAGCCGCCTCACGGCGGCGCTCCCGCTGGATCGCCGCTGCCCAACTCGGCCTGATCAGCAGCACCTTCTCGACCATCGTCAGCCAGCTCTTCGCCGCGCGCATCGGACGCGATGCCGCCGTCGACTGGATGACGGTCGCCGCCATTCCCGCGCGCGATTGGGCGATCAGCGCAGAGCCGTCGTGGAGCGCGATCCTTGCCGGGATCGCATTCCACCAATGGGCGGACTTCTCGTGGGCGCTGGTGTTCTTCGGTGTGCTCGGACGCTTGACCGCCGACCTGCGGCCGCTCACGATCCTCCTGCTCGCCCTGCCATGGGCCGTGTTCTCGTCAAGCATGGAATGGTTCGTGCTGGTGCCGCTGTTTCCGTTCTGGCAGCCGCTGTTCACGCTGCAGCAGCCGTACTGGATCGGCCTGCTCGTCCACAGCTCCTCGGCCGTGATGTACCCCCTGTTCGCCAGGCTGCGCTGGACGGGGGGAGCTGCACCCGCGCGCGATGTTCGCTTCACCAATGCCTGGATCACCGGCGCGCTGGCCTTGATCGCGCTGCTCGGCGCGACCGCGTTGTTCGGCAGCCACGGTTACGAGCCGCCGTGGATGGGCCACGACAGAGATGCGGACCAGACTTACATCCGTCACATGACCGCGCATCACGCCCAGGGCATCGCGCTGGCGCGGATCGCCGCGGAGCGCGCGCAGGACCCGCACCTGCGAAAGCTGGCGATGCTGATGGTCGCGAGCCAGACCGGCGAGAACCAGATTTTCGAGACCTGGTGGCTGAGCTGGTTCGACACCGAGATGCCCGATTGCAGCACGGACGAACGTGCCGCGATGCCGGGCTTCCTGACACAGGCCGAGATGCGACAGGTCAAGACCGCGCCGGCGTACCAATTCGACACGGTGTTCGTCGAGACGATGAGCAAGCATCACGCCGGCGCGGTCAGGATGGCCGACCAGATGTGGCATAGCGGCGGCGATCTGCGCCTGCGTGTTATGGCCCACGCCATCCGCCACGAGCAGCAGGGGGAGATCGCGCTCATGCACCGCGCGAGCGGCATTGCTGCCGTCACCACGGCGTTCCGCAACATGCTCGGCGACAACGTCAATTGAGTAGATTGCACCCTACTCGCGCCAGAACTCCGCCAATTCCTCGGCGGTCATCAGATCGACCTGTCCATGAAAGCGGGTGCGGTACATCGTCATGAGCGCATCGTGGCCGACATCGGACGAGCTGCACAGCGCATCCTCGACGATGACGACCCTGAAGCCGAGATCGACGGCGCTCAGGACCGTCGAGAGCACGCAGACGTCAGTCTCTGCGCCCGTGATCACGACTGTGCCGACGTTCTTGTCGATCAGCAGGCTGGCGAGGCCGGGATTGCTGAACGCCGAATAGGCCGGCTTGTCGATGACGGCCGCCGGAGGAACGAAGCGGCTCAGGGCCGGCACGAGTTCGAGACCAGATGGCGGAAGATGCTTGCGGGTCGCTTCGCGCCAGCGACGAAAATAGCTCTGCCACTGTCCGGGCCGATCCTCCGGGTTCTCGGGCGTGATGAATCGCGTGAAGATCGTTCTGGCCTGATGGCGCGAAACGATCGAGGCGATCGTCGGCAATACTCTCGCCATCCATGGCGTCGCCCAGAGACCGCCGGGAGCGAAGATGTTCTGCATGTCGATGCACAAGTGAACGGCGTCGCTGATGCCGGTCACTTCCGACGCGCTGTCTCTCATCGTCCTTCACTCCTGTGGGCGCGATCGACGGCGTTCACGACGCCGAGATCGGAGCCTCTCCGCCCTCGACGATCTCCGGAAGGACGTCCTTGGACAAACGCACCGGAATGGATTTCGCAGCAGGGACCTTGCTGCCCTCCGCCTGATGCCAGAGCGGAATGAGCACGTTGCACTCGGGATAATAGGCCGCAATGCTCCTGCGCGGGATGCCATAGGGGACGATTTGGAGCTCGCTCAAGCTGCGCGTGACGCCATCGCCCGCCTCCGTCACCAGCGTGACGGTATCTCCCGATTTTAGCCCGTCTTCCTCCATGTCAGCGGGATTCATGAACACGACGTAGCGGCCGCCCTCGATGCCGCGAAAGCGATCGCCTTCGGCGTAGATCGTCGTATTGAACTGCCCGTCCGCGCGCAGTGTCATCAGCTCGTAGACGCCGTCGGTCTCCCGGGGCGGCGCGAAGGCCGACCTCGGAACGGTGAAGTTGGCCTTGCCGTTCGGGGTCTTCCACTTCCGCTCGCGCGCCGCGAGCGGCCGCGCAAAACCGCCGGGTTCGAACAGGCGCGCGTTGAAGTCCTTGAACTGGTCGGGATAGGTGCGCTCGATGGCGTCCCGAACCCGCGAATAGTCGGCGACCCAGGCGTCCCAATCGATCTTGGGATTGGGCTTCAACGTCGCCTTCGCCAGGGCGGCGACGATCGCCGGCTCCGACAGGAGATGGTCGGCCACCGGCTTGCGCTGGCCGCGCGATCCGTGAATGCAGGTGGTGGAATCCTCCATCGACACCGCTTGTGCGCCGCTGGCCTGCCGGTCGATCTCGATCCGGCCGAGGCACGGCAGCAGATAAGTGACCTCGCCCGGCACGAGGTGGGTCCGGTTGAGCTTGGTCGCGATCTGCACCGATAGGCGCAGGCCGGACCAGGCGGGCTCCATCAGGGACCGCTCGGGAACGGCGCGCAGGAAATTGCCGCCGAGGCTGACGAAGCCGCGAACGTCGCCTTTCAGAATGCCCTGGCAGGCGTCGACGGTGGACAGTCCCTCCCACCGCGGCGGCTCGAAGCCGTAGAGCTCCGCAAGCTTGTCCAGCGGCACCAGCTTGGTCTTCTCGGAGATCCCGACCGTGCGCTGGCCCTGCACGTTGGAGTGGCCCCGGATCGGGGAAATGCCCGCGCCGGGCTTGCCGATATTGCCGCGGAGCAGCAGCAGGTTGACGATCATCTTGTTCGTCTCGACGCCGTGCTTGTGCTGGGTGATGCCCATGCCGTAATTGGCGATCACGGCCTTGGCCTCCATATAAGTGTTCGCGGCCTCGCGCAGGGCACCGCGCGAAAGCCCGGAGGCCCGTTCGATCTCCTCCCAATCCTGTGCACGGCAGAATTCGGCGAACTCCTCGAAGCCGACCGTGTGCTGCCGGATGAATTCGGCATCCACCACGCGCGCAGTTTCATTTTCCCGAGCGAGGTCGTCCGCCTCGATCACCCATTTGCAAATCCCGACGATCGCCGCCGCGTCGCCGCCGACACGCACCTGATAATATTGCGAGCTGATGCGCGTGCCGCCTGCGATCATCTGGACGGGATTTTGCGGATTGACGAAACGCTCCAGGCCGCGCTCGCGCAGCGGATTGAACGTTATGATCGGCACGCCGCGCTGCGCCGCCTCCTGGAGCGGATGCAGCATGCGCGGCGCATTGGTGGTGGTGTTATGGCCGAAGAAGAAGATGCAATCGGTGATCTCGAAATCCTCCAGCAGCACCGTGCCGACCGGAACTCCGATCACCTCCGGCAGCGCCACCGACGTCGTCTCGTGGCACATGTTCGAGCTGTCGGGGAAATTGTTGGTGCCGTACATGCGGCCGAACAATTGGTACATGTAGCTGGTTTCGAGCGAGGCACGTCCGGACGTGTACATCACGACGGAACGGGGATCGAGCCGGTTCAGCTCGGCGCCGATATCCGCAAAGGCCTCGTCCCAGTCGACCGCTAGATATTTGTCGCTTGCCAGGTCGTAACGCATCGGCGTCGTCAGGCGCCCCTGCTCCTCCAGTTGATGATCGGACCAGGTTCGTAGTGCAGTCAGCGTATGTTGCGCAAAGAACTCCGGTCTCGCGGTCTTGCTAGTAATCTCCCAGGCGGTCGCCTTGGCACCGTTCTCGCAGAACTCGAATGGACGTGGCTTGGCCGGCTTGGCCCAGGAGCAGCTCACGCACATGAATCCGTCGGGCTTGTTCTGCTTGAGCAGGATCTCGCTGCCGAGAATGGCGACCTCTTCCTGCGTCAGGATGCTTGCAACGGCTTTAAGTGAGCCCCAGCCGCCTGCCGGCGCATCATTGTTCTCGACCTTTGCCTTTTGCCGCATGGCGTTTCCTTCAATCGCAAGCCCTGCACGCAGAACCCGAGATGGGATGGCAAGTTCCAACCGTTCGGAACCTTGCTCCGGTTCGTGCGTCGATGAATTGACGTAGGACGAACACCCATGCACGGCTCTCGATCCGGCGCACACGATCGCGCATCCATGCCCACGCCATCCGTGAGAATGCCCCGGCTCACGTCGAGCGGGACGCACGATGAGCGGATGCTGGCCGAGGAATGTCCCGTGGCACTCGTCTACGACGGAACGACCGTCGCCGTCGTGATGGCAACTCCCGCCGATCTGACCGACCTTGCTGTGGGATTCAGTCTGACCGAAGGGATCATCGGCGACATCGGCGAGATCGAGGAGCTCACGGTCGTTCCCGGTCCCGACGGGATCGAACTGCGGCTATGGCTGCGACCGAATGCCGGGCGACGGCTGAAGGAGCGACGGCGACATCTGGTCGGGCCGACGGGTTGCGGCCTGTGCGGCATCGACAGCCTGCGCGAAGCCGGCCGTATCGCTCAGTGCGTCGAGCAACCGGCGGGCCTCACGCCGGAGCAGATCAGCACGGCCATCGCGGCCCTCACCGAGTCACAGATCCTCAACCACAAGACACGCGCCGCTCACGCCGCGGGTTTTTTCCGGCCAGGCAGCAAGACCATGATGGTGCGCGAGGACGTGGGGCGCCACAACGCCCTCGACAAGCTTGCCGGCGCTCTCGCCATCGAAGGTGCATCCGGCGGCGCCGGCGCCGTCATCCTCACCAGCCGGCTATCGGTCGAGATGGTGCAAAAAACCGCCGCGATGGGCGCCGGCATCGTCGTCGCCATGTCTGCACCGACTGCGCTTGCGGTCCGAACGGCGGAGGCCAGTGGCATTACGCTTGTCGGGATCGCACGGGGCGACGAATTCGAGATCTTCAGCCATCCGGCGCGGGTGTTCATGCCCGCGGCCACCCAGATCGAGCCGGAGTTTCGACCGCAGGCAAACTAAGGGAACCCGGGCATGAGGGATAGCGAACTTCGTCGCGCTCACCTTGCTCGACATATGTCGATGGTGGAATCGGCTTGCGGTGCTTCCTCACGAAGCGTAATTTTCAACTCTACGTAGCTCATTCGAAAGCATCTATCGGGTTCGGCCAAGCGGGAGACAGCAATGGCGGATGTCCCATGGCACCTTTCCGGTGACTATTTCGAGAATTGCAATTGCAGCATCGTGTGCCCCTGCCTGATGTCGGCGGCGCCGCCGTTGACCGCGCGACCGACCGAGGGCTTCTGCAACGTACCGCTGATCTTCCACATCGAGACCGGCCGCTATGGCGATATCGCGCTCGATGAGCTGAATGTGCTCGTCATCCTCCACGCACCTGGGATCATGGCAGACGGAGACTGGTCGGTGGCCGCCTATATCGATCAGCGCGCCAACGATGACCAGACCGAGGCCCTGGCTGCAATCTTCACCGGCGGTGCCGGCGGTCCCATGGCCGCGTTCGCGCCTCTGATCAGCAAGAACCTGGGGGTACGCAAGGTCCCGATCACGTTCCGGATCGACGGCAAGGCGCGGTCCGCGGAAATCCCCGGCATCCTGCACATGTCCGTCAATCCCCTGCCGACCATGCATCCGAGCGGCGAGATATGGACGAACATCGGCCATCCGGTCAGCCCCGACGCCATGGTGATGGCAGTCGGCGCTGCCGGCAATACCTTCAGCGATCATGGCATGCGCTGGGATAATTCCGGCAGGAACGGCCTCTATGCGCCGATCCGCTGGTCGAACCAGGCGTGATGTAAACTCCAGATACCGGCCTGCATCGGTGGCCGGCAACATCGATCGCACAACTTCAATCGCAAATGACGGACAGCCCCTTGGAAGCCGTGCTGCGGCGCGATCGCTGGATCGTCGGCGGCGCGATCGTCCTCATGGTCGCGCTGGCGTGGAGCTATGTGCTCTGGCTCGCCAACGACATGGACATGGGCGGAATGGACATGACCGAGTTCCGCATGATCCCGGCTGGGATCGGAATCATGCTGCCAGCCGAACAGCCGTGGCGAACAATCGAGTTCGCCTATGTGTTCCTGATGTGGGCGGTGATGATGGTCGGAATGATGGCCCCCTCGGCCGCGCCCATGATCCTGATGTACGCCCGCGTAGGTCGACAGGGCAAAGCGCAAGGCAAACTATTCGCAGCGACCGGCTGGTTTGCCGCCGGCTATCTCCTGGCCTGGTGCGGCTTTTCGCTGGCAGCCACCCTGCTCCAATGGGCGATCGAGCGGGCTGCCCTGCTGGATTCCCGGATGGCGATCGCGAGCAACCTGCTCGGCGGCATCGTGCTGATCGCGGCGGGCGCCTATCAATGGACACGGCTCAAAGACATCTGCCTCGCCCAATGCCAGTCGCCGTTTCTGTTCCTGATGCGCCACGGCGGCTTTCGCAGCGACCTGCGGGGTTGCGTGCTGCTGGGCTTTCGGCATGGAGGTTATTGTGTCGGCTGCTGCTGGGTATTGATGGCGCTGTTGTTCGTGGGCGGCGTGATGAACGTGCTCTGGATTGCGCTTTTGTCGTTGCTTGTACTTTTGGAGAAAGTCACGCCGGTGGGACGCTGGATCGCGCGCGCTGCCGGCATTGCCTGTGTGGCCGCGGGCGCGTGGCTCCTGCTGACCTTGCCGAAGTGATTGCGAGGCGCGGACGACGATCGCGCCGACTCTCGGCCGCGAGATCGAACATCGAAGACTGGGGGAGGCCCCGTTCCAGGATTCGCAGCGCGAACACGGCGGGCACCGCAAATCGCGAAACAATCTTTCGCGTGTCTGTTTGCTTGGTGCGCTCGGAGGGACTCGAACCCCCACGATTTTACTCACTGCCACCTCAAGGCAGCGCGTCTACCAATTCCGCCACGAGCGCTTTTGGGGATGCCGGCTTGAGGCTTGAAGGCCAACCGGATCAACGGCGCCGATCTAACAAATCCATCAGAGGGGTACAAGCCTCCAAAGACCCTGAATTCCACAAGCTTGGCAGGAAAGTTCCGGCTCCTTGCGCCGGGATCAGCCTTTTCCGCCTGCCCAAGCCGCTACGTGTGCCCAGGCCGCTACCGCGTGCCCGGGATACGGGGCAGCATCTGCTTGACCTCGACCGCGATCCGGTTGCGGTCGACCAGCACGACGCCGGAGGCGACGGGCAAATTATTGGCCAAAACCTTGACCTCGTCGGCCTCGGTTGCGTCCAGCTCGATGATGGCGCCGCGGGAAAGACGTAATACTTGATGGATCGGCATGGTTGTCGTCCCGAGGACGACCATGAGATCCACGGTGACTTTGTCGAGAGTAGGCACTTCAGCACCACCGCAACTTGGGACTAGGACTAGGGACTTGGTATTTGCGCCTGGGATCATCACCCGGTTATGGTTAGCCAATGGTTAATTCACCCCAAAACCCCCGCCAAGAGCTCGATTTGACGGCGTTTTCCGCCTCCTCCGGCGAGCCCGTGGAGTGGCGGATTTCGGACGCGCCCGTGCCCTATCCGGAGGCCGTGGCCGAAATGGAAGCGCGCGTCGCGGCGATTGCGGCGGGTGAAGCTCCGGAGCTGGTCTGGCTGCTGGAGCACCCCCCGCTCTACACGTCCGGCACCTCGGGCAAGGAATCTGACCTGCTCGATGCCCGATTCCCGACCTTTGCCACCGGGCGGGGCGGCCAGCTCACCTATCACGGGCCCGGCCAGCGCGTGGCCTATGTCATGCTCGACCTGAAGCGCCGCCGGCCGGATGTCCGGGCCTATGTCGCGAGCCTGGAAGAGTTGATTCTGCGAACGCTCGCCGCGTTCAACATCCGTGGCGAGCGGCGCGAGGACCGGGTCGGCGTCTGGGTCAAGCGGCCCGACAAGGGACCCGAGCATGAGGACAAGATCGCCGCGATTGGCGTCCGGCTGAAGCGCTGGGTCTCGTTCCATGGCATCGCCATCAATGTCGAGCCGGAGCTGTCGCATTTCGACGGCATCGTGCCCTGCGGCGTCGCCGATCCCCGCTACGGCGTCACCTCGCTGGTCGACCTCGGCCAGCTCGTGACGATGAGCGATGTCGACGTGGCGCTTCGGCAAGCCTTCGAGGAGCTGTTCGGGCCGACCCAGGCGCTGATGCCGGAAGCGGCGGCCTAACTTCCGGTCTTCCTCATTCTCCGCAAACCCGGAATCAGCTACGCTTGATCTCGGTGTCGCCCACGCCTCCCCCCTCCGCCGGGAAAGTACATTTCATACCGGGCGAATTGATCATCGGACCGACTGTTCGAGCGCCAGGCATAAGGAGGGGTTGCGTTTCAGCTCGCAATGGGAGGTTTTTGCGATGAGACTGTCTGCACCCATTTATCATCTGAAGCGAAGAGCGAAGCGCCTGTCCCGCGAGGAAGGCATTCCGCTGCACGATGCGCTCGACCGCATCGCCGCGACGGAAGGCTTTTCCGCATGGAGCATGCTCGCGGCGAAAGCTGCCGCAGCGACGCCGGCCAACCGGCTTTTCCCGCAATTCCAACCGGGGGACCTGGTGCTGGTTGGCGCGCGTCCCGGCCAGGGCAAAACCCTGATGAGCCTGGAGCTTGCCGTGGAGGCGATGCGGTCAGGCCATCGCGCCGCGTTCTTCTCGCTGGAATACACCGAGAAAGACGTCTTCGATCGCTTTCGGGCGATCGGCGTGGACCTGGCGCAATTCGAAAAACTCTTCGAGGTCGATTGCTCCGACGCCATCAGTGCCGACCACGTCGTCAAGCAGATGGCCGCAGCACCGCGCGGCACCGTCGTGGTGATCGACTATCTGCAACTGCTCGACCAGCGGCGGGAAAATCCCGACCTTTCCGTTCAGGTGCGCGCGTTGAAATCATTCGCGCGCGACAAGGGATTGATTGTCGTCTTCATCTCGCAGATCGACCGTTCCTATGATCCCTCGCTCAAGCCCTGCCCTGACCTGGACGATGTCAGGCTGCCGAACCCGCTCGACCTGAAGCTGTTCGACAAGACCTGTTTCCTGAACAAGGACGAAGTTCAGTTTCGCATAGCGAGCTGACGATCAGGAGGCTCAACCGGTTCAGGCCGCGGGTGAGATCGTTCACCCGCGGTCCGCGGTTTCACGCCTTCTCCGGCGAAACCTCGAGCTTGCCGGCGACGTAGCGCCGCTCCTGGGTCAGGCCGCCAAAGCCGTAGGCATCGCCCTTGACCTCGTCGACATGCAGATAGGTCTCGTGATGCAGCGGGCCCAGGATCCCGGCCATGCGCTGGAACATCGCGGCGAGATAGGCGGCCTTCTCGTCCTTGGTGTTGGTGCCTTCGCTGACGTGGATGTCGATCCAGTAGCTCGCGAGCTTTTGCTCTGCGAGCGACTTGCCGCCGGCGAACCAGTCGGCCGCCTCCACCGACTTCACGATGATGGCCGTGACCTCAGGATCCTTGTGCAGGATTTTTGCGGTGAGCTCGGACACGGCGCTCGCGATGTCGGCCTTCAGCGAGGGCGACTGGCGGGAGGTGGTGTAGGACACGGTGATCAGCGGCATGGTCGTTCTCCTCGGATGTCGCGCAGGTGTTGCGCGGCGTTGGTGAGAAGCTAGACCCGCCCTCGACATTTTGGTATCTTATCTCTGTTGATACCAGTGATAAGAGATAATAATGACAGCAACGCTCGACATCGCCACCGTCCAGGCCTTCCTGCTGGTTGCCGACCTCCAGAGCTTTACGCGGACCGCCGAAGCGCTCGGCACGACCCAGGCGGCCGTCAGCCTCAAGCTGCAACGGCTGGAGACGCTGCTGGGAAAACGTCTCGTCGAGCGCTCGCCGCGCGCGGTCCGTCTTACCGCGGATGGCGCAGCGTTCCTCGAGCGCGCCCGCGCGCTCATCGCGGCGCATGATTGCGCGCTGTCGGGCGAGGGGTCAGTCACGCAGTCGCTCTCGCTCGGCATCTCCGACCATGCCGCGGGCCCGGAGTTGGTACCGCTGCTCGAACGGCTGCATGCGATGTCCTCGAACCTCACGCTCGCCGTCACCATCGGCTTCTCCCGCGAGATGCAGGAGGCCTATGATTCGGGCCAACTGGATGCGGTGATCGTGCGCCAGGAAGGCAGCCGGCGCGGCGGCGAGAAGCTGGCCGAGGACGAGTTCGGCTGGTTCGCGTCACGACGCTTCACGGTGCCAAAGGGGCAGCCCTTGCCGCTCGCGACGCTCGCCCCGCCCTGTGGGGTCCGCGCCATCGCCGTGCGCGCGCTCGATAAGGCTGGCCTGAAATGGCGTGAGCGCTTCGTCGGCGGCGGCGTCACCGCCGTGGTTGCAGCCGCGCTCGCCGGGCTTGCAATCGCGCCGCTGGCGCGACGGATCGCGCCCCCCGGGCTGGTCGACATCGGGCCGACCCACAAGCTGCCGAAACTCGGCAGCTCGAAGGTGATGTTACATTCGAAGGTCAGCGATCCCGCCAAGCTGGCGGCGCTGCGCGCAGTCGCGGCAACGTTCCGGAGCGTGGCGGCGATCTGACGCCGCACGGCTTTACAAGATTGCTTCGAACGCACTGCGCAGCGTCTCGTGCCGGAACACAAAACCGCGGCTTAGCGCCTTGTTGGGCAGCACGCGCTGACCGCCGAGCAGGAGCTCGTCGGCGAAACCGCCGCCGATCCGGCGCAGCAGGCCGCCAGGAATCCGGAACACCGCGGGCCGATGCAGACGGCGGCCTAGCTCCTCGCTGAACTTTGCGTTGGTGACGGGGATCGGCGCGGTGGCGTTGACGGGGCCGGCGAGATCGGGCGTCGCCATCACATAGGCGATCAGCCGGATCAGATCGTCGCGCTCGATCCAGGACATCCACTGCCGCCCGTTGCCGATGGGACCGCCGAGCCCGAACTCGAACGGCGTCAGCAAGCGCGTGACGAAGCCGCCTTCGGTGCCGAGCACGAGGCCGATGCGCAAATTGACCACGCGGACGCCGAGATCCTCCGCCGGCCGCGCCGCCGCCTCCCAGGCCGCACACAGCTCGTGGCTGAAGCAGGCGTGCGACTTCGCCGATTCCGTCAGCACCTGGTCGGCCCACAGGCCATACCAGCCGATCGCAGAGCCGCTGACGAGCACCTCGGGCTTGCGTTCGAGCCGCGCGATCAGCTTGACGATCTCGCCGGTCATGTCGATGCGCGAGCCGAGAATCTTTGCGCGCTTCGCCTCGGTCCACAGGCCGTTGCCGATCGGCTCGCCGGCGAGATTGACGACAGCGTCGACAGGCGCGTCCGAGGCGATCTGATCGAGGCTCGTGATCAAAGTGACCGGCGGCGGCAGCATCTCGGCCTTGGCGGGATTGCGGATCAGCGCAATGACGTGATGCCCTGCTCCGCTGAGGCTCGCGGCGAGGCGGCTGCCGATGAAGCCGGTGGCGCCTGATATCAGCACCGTCTTGCGGTCGGACAGCTTTTCGACGAGCCCGTGCGCGGGAGCGCTTCTCATGCGGCCGAGCCGGCGCATCGCCGCAAAATCCCTGACACCGCACAGCGCGGCGCCGACCGCACACGCCGTCGCGGCAATGCTGAGCAGGCCCTGATACACGACCATCACGCCGAGGGGCTGCGTGGCCCAATCGATCAGCACCGGCAACAGCAACACCAGGATGGCGCCGTAATTGATCGCGAGCAGCGTGTGATTGACCCGCTCGCTCGGCGGCAGTTTTCGGCTGAGATCCTCCTCGACGAAATCCATCAGCGTGATGACGATCTCGGCGACCAGCACCGCGACGATCAGCAGCGCCAGCGCGCCATGGACTTCGAGCCAGCCGAGCACGAGGAACAGCAGCGCATAAAGCATGTTGCGAATGCCGTGCAGCTTCAATTCGAAACGCTGCGACGGACGCCAGGCCAGGCGCTCGGTGAATTCGTGGTGATAGAAGGTGTCGAACACGCCCATCACGATCTGGATGGCGATGAGCGTCCACATGAGCTGTGTCATGACACGGCCTCCCTGAACATTGCGGACTGGTGGATCAGCGCGCCGTAACGCGGATGAATGACATCGAGGGTAAAGCGGAAGGCGCCCTCGCCGAGATCGCTGTGTGTCACCGTGAGTTCGCCCGGCGTCAGCCATCGCGGCAGGGGAATCCACAGGCGCCCAAACTGGAGCCCGTAGCCGGCGCTGCGAAACGTCAGCGCTTGGTCCTCGACCGCGATGCGGAGCGCCATCGAGACGCCGAAGCCGACATATTCTTCCAGCCCGGTCGGGCCGGCAAAACGTTTGGCGGAATGGATCACTTGCGGAAAGCCGCGCTTGCGCGCGCAGATGCGGGTCCAGGTCTGGCCGCCGCCTCCGGCGTCTTCGGTCACCGTGACGATGATGGGGACGCCGGTGTCGCGCCCGGTCGGCAGCGGACCGCCGATCAGGCGCACGGCTTGGGCGAACCACCAGCCGATGTCGCTGAAGCCGACCTCATCGACCACACCGACATAGACGACGCTGTCGCCGTCGGCGACGCGCTTCGAAAAACGTCGCCAGGTCGCCAGCGGCAGCCGGCCCCAATCCTCATCCGACAGCAGCGCACGGAAACGGCGATCGTCGAGCAGTTTCGTGTGAGCGAAGGTCGACGCGTTGGAGCCTGATAATCTCGCCGACGTCATCGCACCCTCCTCAAACCTATTTGGCCTTGCCCAGCGGCAGCAGATTGGCGATCTTCTCACCAAGCCGCATCAGGGCGGCCAGCCGCGGCCGCGGCACCTTCAGCATCTGCATGAACCAGTGGTCGGCGAGCTCGGTGAAGGCGAGCATCTCCTTCAGCCGTTTGCTCGCGACCGGATTGATGGTCGGATCGTCGGCGGCATCGGACACGCAGGCTCTGAGCGCTGTGATCGCCGGATCAAGCTCCCGCTCCTTGCGCCGCGCCGCGATCCTGGCCGCAACCTCCCAAATGTCGGTCTCGGCCTCGTAATGGTCGCGGCGATCGCCGAGAATCGGGACGCGCCGGATCAAGTTCCAGGCAAGCAGCTCCTTGAGCGAGTTGGAGACGTTGGAGCGGGCCATGCCGAGGGTGTCGGCGATGTCCTCGGCCGTCATCGGTGCCTCGGCCAGATAGAGCAGCCCGTGGATCTGGCTGACCGAGCGATTGACGCCCCACTCGTCTCCCATGTCACCCCAATGCAGGATGAAGCGCTCGACGGCGGCTGGGAGTTTCTTTCTTCCGGTTGTTTCTGTCATAACCGAAATATCTGACGGATAGGATCGGCTGTCAAGAGCATCCGCTGGCTTGCGTGCTGCATACGGGCTCGCAATATTGCCTAAAAAGGTTCCAAACTCGGGGAACAATCCGCCATCTGCGGCGTTTGCTCCCGTTAAGGCAGGGTCCGGGAATGGTCGAGAAGTTCAGTCAGCAGAGAGACTTGTTCGAGAGTGAACGCAGTTTCCGCCTGTTGGTTGAAGGGGTCGCGGACTACGCCCTCTACATGCTGGATCCCACCGGGATCATCACCAGTTGGAACATCGGCGGCGAGCGCATCAAGGGCTATTCGCCCGGGGAGATCCTCGGCCAGCACTTTTCCCGTTTTTACACCGAGACGGACCGCGCCAACGGCAAGCCCGCCCGTGCGCTCGGCATCGCGCGGGACAAGGGCCGCTACGAGGAGGAAGGCTGGCGCGTCCGCAAGGACGGCACCTTCTTCTGGGCGAGCGTCGTGATCGATCCCATCTACGAGGACGGCAAGCTGGTGGGCTTCGCCAAGATCACACGCGACATCACCGAGCGCCGCAATACCCAGATCAAGATCGAGGCGATGCAGAAGCAGCTCGCCGAATCCCAGAAATTCGATGCGCTCGGCCAACTCACCGGCGGGGTCGCCCACGACTTCAACAATCTCCTGATGATCATCAGCGGCAGCCTCCACATGCTGAAGCGAGGGGCCGACGACGAAGCCAAGCTTCAGCGCGCGATCTCGGCCATCGAGACCGCCACCAGGCGCGGCGCGGCGCTAACCAACCAGCTCCTCACCTTCGCACGGCGGCAGAGCGTCAATCCGCAGGCGATCGACTTCGCCGATCGCATCGCGGCGATTCGCGAGGTGCTCGATGCCGGCGTCGGCAGCTCCGTGCGCCTGGCTTTCGACGTCAGCGGCGACGTCTGGCCGATCAGGACCGACGTTTCCGAGCTCGAGACCGCGCTGCTCAACCTCGTCATCAATGCCCGCGACGCGATGCCCGACGGCGGCACGGTGACGATCGCAGCGCGCAATCTCGTGCTCGACGAGGACCCCCTCGTGGGCGAATTCATCGCGATCGACGTCAGCGATACCGGCCTTGGCATTCCCTCCGACGTTCTCGACAAGATCTTCGAGCCGTTCTTCACGACCAAGCCGATCGGAAAGGGCACCGGCCTCGGTCTCTCCCAGGTGCACGGCTTCGCCCATCAGGCCGGCGGCACGATCCGGGTCGCGAGCGCGCTCGGCAAGGGCACGACCTTCACCATCCTCCTGCCGCGCGGAGAAGACGAGCCATCGCGCGAGGCGGCGGGAGAACCGGCGTTCCAAGGCAGCGGCACGGTGCTGCTGGTCGAGGACAATCCGGACGTCGCCGCCGTCAGCATCGGTCTTCTGGAGCAGCTCGGCTATCAGGTGCGTCGCGTCGCGGACGCCGAAGCCGCCTTGAGCGAGATCGAGAAGAACGGCGTCGACTTCGTGTTCTCGGATATCGTCATGCCCGGCAAGATGGACGGGCTCAGCCTCGCCCATCACCTCCGCCAGATCCGTCCCGGCCTGCCGATCCTGCTCGCCACCGGCTACAGCGAAGTCGCCGCAGGCGTGCGCGGCGATTTCCCGATCCTGCGCAAGCCGTACGAGATCCACGAATTGAGCGAAGCGATCGCCAAGCTGCCGCGGTGATTCCTTAGCTACACCGTCGGCAACACCGAGAACGCCTCGCCTGCCCGGCGCAAGTTCAGCTCATCGACGTCGGCCGTCTCGCTGGTGACGCTGTCGACGCGCGAGGACGGCGGGCCGTGGCGGCACAGCGCCACCATGTCGGCGACGTGCTTCGGCGGCCCTGCGAACAGCGCTTCGACACTGCCGTCGCGGCGGTTGCGGACCCAGCCTTCGAGACCGCAGGTCGTCGCCTGATGCTCGAGCCAGGCACGATAGCCGACGCCCTGCACGCGGCCGCGGATCATGACCTGGAGGATCGCCTGGCTCATTTTGTCAGTCCGAGGACAAGGGCGCTGCGCGCCTTGACGTCGGCCTCGCGCGTGAGCCGGCTGGTCAAGTCCGACGACGGAAGGCCTTTGAGATTCTTGGGCGCAGTGCCGTCGCGCAGCGCCTTCTGCGTCTCGTAGACCGCCTGCGTTGCGGCCGCGATCGGCGCATGGCCCTGAAGTGCGATGCGCACGCGCTGGCCAGCGAGGTATTCGAGCACGTTCAACTCCTCCGGCGCGCCGCCGAGCACGATCGGCAGGCGCGTGGCGGATGCGATGGCCTCGAGCTCGGCGCGCGACTTGATGCCGGTGAAGAACAGAGCGTCGACGCCGGCAGCTTCATAGGCCCTGGCGCGGCGGATCGCATCCTCGATCGAGGTGATCGAGGCCGCACCGGTGCGGCCCATGATGACGAGCGAGGGATCACCGCGGCCGTCGAGTGCCGCCTTCATCTTGCCGACGCCCTCCTCCAGCGAGATCAGCTGCGTCTTCGCTTCGCCGAAGCCAGCCGGCAGCAGCGTGTCCTCGATGGTGAGGCCGGCGGCACCCGCCGTCTCCAGCTCCTGCACCGTGCGGCGCACGTTGAGCGCGTTGCCATAGCCGTGATCGGCATCGACCAGCACCGGAAGTCCCGCCGCACGCGACATCCGCCGCATCTGCTCGGCAAGCTCGGTGAGCGTGATCAGCGTGATGTCGGGGTCGCCGAGCACCGCGAGCGAAGCCACCGAGCCGCCGAACATGCCGAGCGGAAAACCGAGATCCTCTGCGATGCGGATCGAGATGGCGTCGTAGACCGAGCCGGGATGGACGCAAATCCCGCCCGACAGGATCGAGCGCAGTTTTTCGCGGCGGGAACGAAAGGCCATGGTGATGTCTCTGTTAGGTCACGGAGGCCGCAGCATACTCCGTCATTGCGAGCGAAGCGAAGCAATCCAGAAATGCATCCGCAGAGACAGACTGGATTGCTTCGTCGCGGAGCCTGTCATAGGGCCGCGCTTCGGGCGGACCCGGTGGCTCCTCGCAATGACGTTACGCAAATTCCAAAATCAGCGCGTCCACCGCGAGCGTCGCGCCGGCGCTGGCGTGGATCTTCTTCACCGTGCCGTCCTGCTCGGCGCGCAGAACGTTCTGCATCTTCATGGCTTCAACCACCGCGAGCGTCTCGCCGGCCTTGACTTCCTGCCCTTCGGTCACCGCGATCGAGACCACGAGGCCGGGCATCGGACAAAGCAGCTTCTTGCCGGTGTCGGCAGCCGTGGTCACCGGCATCAGCCGCGCCGAGGCAGCTTCCGCTTCGGTCCAGACATAGACCGGCACCTCGACGCCCTGATGCGCAAGGCGGATGCCGTTCGCGATCGGGCGCACCTGCACCGCCACGACGTGGCCGTCGATGCTGCCCTGCCAGACCGGATCGCCCGGCTTCCACGCCGACTGCAACAGATGCGGATTGCCGGCCTTGCCGTCGGCATCGACGAAACGCACCGCGACCGCCTCGCCCTCGCGCGCGACCTCCAGCAGGATCTCCTGGCGGTCGAGCCAGACCGCACGGCGACGCTCGCGTTGCACGATGCGGCCGCCCATCTGACCCGAGATCTGCCGCTTGCGCTCGCCCAGCACGTGATCGATGGCGGCGCCAACCGCGGCAAGCCGCCGTGCGACCTCGCCCTCCGGCACGCGCACGGCAAAGCCCTTGGGGAATTCCTCGGCGATGAAGCCGGTCGAAAGCCGGCCTTCGCGCCAGCGCGGATGATGCATCAGTGCCGACAGGAACGGGATGTTGTGGCGGATACCGTCCACATAGAACGAGTCCAGCGCGGTGGCCTGCGCCTCGATCGCGGCAGCGCGCGACGGCGCGTGGGTGACGAGCTTGGCGATCATCGGATCGTAATGGATCGAGATTTCGCCGCCCTCCTGCACGCCGGTGTCGTTGCGCACGGTGATGCCGTCCTGGCTCGCTTCCGCCGGCGGTCGGTATTTCACCAGGCGCCCGATCGAGGGCAGGAAGTTGCGGAACGGGTCTTCGGCGTAGAGGCGCGACTCCACTGCCCAGCCCGTCAGCGTGACGTCCTTCTGCGTGATCGCGAGCTTCTCGCCGGCGGCGACGCGGAGCATCTGCTCGACGAGGTCGACGCCGGTGACGAGCTCGGTGACGGGATGCTCGACCTGCAGGCGCGTGTTCATCTCCAGGAAGTAGAAGCTCTTGTCCTGACCCGCGACGAATTCGACGGTGCCGGCAGAATCGTAATTCACGGCCTTGGCGAGCGCGACCGCCTGCTCGCCCATCTTGCGGCGGGTGGCTTCGTCGAGCAGCGGCGACGGCGCTTCCTCGATGACCTTCTGGTTGCGGCGCTGGATCGAGCATTCGCGCTCGCCGAGATAGATCACGTTGCCGTGCTTGTCGCCCAGCAGCTGGATCTCGATATGGCGGGGGTCGACGATGAACTTTTCAATGAAGACCCGGTCGTCGCCGAACGAGGCCTTGGCCTCGGCCTTGGCGAGGTTGAAACCCTCTGCGACCTCGGAGGTCGAATGCGCGATGCGCATGCCCTTGCCGCCGCCGCCGGCGGAGGCCTTGATCATCACGGGATAACCGATCTCGTCGGCGATCTTGACCGCGTGCGTGGCGTCCTCGATGACGCCGAGATAGCCGGGCACGGTCGAGACTTTCGCCTTCGCGGCGGCCTTCTTGGATTCGATCTTGTCGCCCATCGCCGCGATCGCGCCCGGGTTGGGGCCGATGAAGACGATGCCGGCCGCCTCCAGCGCGCGCGGAAACGCCTCACGCTCGGACAGGAAGCCGTAACCGGGATGCACGGCCTCGGCGCCGGTCTTGCGGCAGGCCTCTACGATCTTCTCGATCACCAGATAGCTCTCGGCCGCAGCCGGCGGGCCGATCAGCACGGCCTCGTCGGCCATCTCGACATGGAGGGCGTCGCGGTCGGCCTCGGAATAGACCGCGACCGTCTGAACTCCCATGCGGCGAGCGGTCTTGATGACCCGGCAGGCGATTTCGCCGCGATTGGCGATCAGAATGCGTTTGAACATGCTTTTCTTGAGTCTCGACCTTGGGCGGGACCCTTCCCTGGCCGTTGGAGCCTATGGGACGGGCCGTGTGGCTCCCGTGGTACATCAAAATAGGCCGGAGGCAACGGTCAAAATCCGGGTCCTCTGGCGTACCAGCGCGAGACCAAAGCTAGACCGAAACGGGCCTGGCGGGCCCCTGGGCGGCCTACGGCTTCCCGGCCTTGCCCACATTCCGGACCAGGCCGTGAATGAAGCCGAGCTTCTCGACGACGACCGGCGAGAGGATGAACGGATAGAGGTCGCGCATGCCCATGGCGCGGTTGACGCTGTTCATGGCGAAGGTGAAGGGCAGCCATGCGTTGACGATCGCCTCGACTTCCCTTGCTTCGTAAGGGTTGAAGCGGATGCGCGTCGTCAACTCCCCGTCGCGATCGACCTTGGGGCGCACCTCCATGCCAAACTCGCTGGCCATCTCCAGGGTGTCGACGATGTGAAGATAGTGCGCCCAGGTCTCGGCGAAATCCTCCCACGGATGCGTCGTCGCGTAGGCAGAAACGTAGTTCTGCTGCCAGTCCGGCGGGGCGCCTTCGGCATAGTGGCGCTGCAAGGCCTGGCCGTAATCGGCGGAATCGTCGCCGAACACGGCACGGCATTCGTCCAGCTTGCCGCCGTCGCGCACCAGCACGTCCCAGAAATAGTGCCCGACCTCGTGGCGGAAATGCCCGAGCAGCGTCCGGTAGGGCTCGCCCATCTCCAGCCTGCGCCGCTCGCGCTCGATGTCGTCGGCCTCGGTCAGGGCGATCGTGATCAGGCCGTTGTCGTGACCGGTCAGGACCTTCTGCCCGCTCTGCGGATCGTCGGCGAGGAAATTGAAGATCAGGCCATGTTCGGGATTGTCCTGCCGGGTCTGGAGCGGCAGCTTCCAGCGGATCAGGGAATAGAACAGCCGGTGCTTCGCCATCTCCAGCTCGCGCCAGCCGGCGAGTTGCGCCGGATCCGACAAGTCCGGCACGACGCCGTTATGGCGGCAGGCGCGGCAATAGCCGGTGGTATCACCCGCGTCCGTCAGCCAGTTGCAGGCATCATGCTCGGCATTGCTGCACAGCATGCGGCTTTCGCCCTTGGTCGCCAGCGTCTTCCAGGCCTCTCCGTCGGGCTCGATCGCCGACATCGTCTCCTTCTCCGGCAGGAACGCGACGCGGTGGCCGCAGCGCTCGCAGGCGCGGTTCTCGAAATAGATGACGTTGCCGCAGGCCTGGCAGACAAAAAGCTTCAAGATTTAGCCTCTTCGGAAAGCAAGTTTTTATGAATGAAAGTTGCGGCGCCTCGCGGATACGCGCGCGGAGGGCTCATCGTTCCAAGGTTCGGAACAAATAGCCAGACCCGGCGTTCTTTCATGCCCACCACACTGCATTCGGCGACGTCTTTCCTTCCATATACCCTTTGGGCAATGGCCATCACGCTTCGTCTGTGTGAATATCCGTCCGCCACGTGCGCTCTCGCATCACCCCGGCCAACGCCTTGAACGATCCTTTGCCCGAGACCATCGCCGCCGAAAGGCTGCGCCAGCACCTGGAAGACGTCGCGCGCGAGCGCGACAACGCCTATCGCGCGCTCCAGGAACGCGAAGCTGAGCTTGCGCGCATCCAGCGCATCGGCAAGGTCGGCGGTCTCGAAGTCGACTTCCGCGAAGGCTTCAAGAACCGCCGTTCGCCGGAATATCTGATGCTCCACGGCCTGCCGCCGGAAGCCGCCGACGAGTCGCACGAGGACTGGATCAATCGCATTCATCCGGACGACCGGGACGCTACGGTGAAGCACTTCATCGATGCGCTGTCCGGCAGCAGCGAGGACTACACCGCCGAATACCGCATCATCCGTCCCAGCGACAGCGAGACCCGCTGGATCCGAGTCGTCGCCAAGATCGAGCGCGACGGTGGCGGCCGTGCCCTCCGCCTCGTCGGCGCCCATATCGACGTCACCGACCAGATGCTGGTGCGCGAGACCCTGCGCGAGAGCGAGGAGCGCTTCCGGCTGATCGCCGACAGCGCGCCGGTGCCGATCTGGGTCACCAAGCTCGACCGCACGCGGTCCTTCGCCAACCAGGCCTATGTCGATTTCGTCGGCCTGCCCTATGACCAGGCCATCTCCTTCGACTGGCGCAAGGTGCTGCATCCGGACGACCTGCCGCATGTGCTGCAGCAGTCCGTCCAGGGTGA
This sequence comes from Bradyrhizobium sp. 44, assembly GCF_023073095.1. NCBI lineage: Bacteria > Pseudomonadati > Pseudomonadota > Alphaproteobacteria > Hyphomicrobiales > Nitrobacteraceae > Bradyrhizobium > Bradyrhizobium sp. 44. The sequence goes on along the minus strand of NZ_JADPIY010000029.1, from coordinate 1,027,238 downwards.
AGCATCGCTCAAGCCGTTCGTGCTGGAAGCCCGCTACAAGAACGCCGACGGCGAATGGCGCTGGCTGCGTTCGGAATCGCAGCCGCGCTGGGACCCGACCGGCAGGCATATCGGCTTCATCGGCGTGGCCCATGACATCACGGTGGCCAAGCAGGCCGAAATCGAGCTGCGGCAGCTCAACGAGACGCTGGAAGAGCGCATCGTCGAGCGCACCGCCGAGCTCGAATCCAACGAGGCGCGGCTGCGCGCGATCCTGGAGACCAGCAACCAATACCAGGGCCTCGTCAATCTCAGGGGCGAGCTGCTTTACGCCAACACGACCGTGCTCGACGCCATCAAGGCGAGCCCTGCGGACGTGATTGGAAAGCCGTTGTGGCAGACGCCCTGGTTCAGCACGACGGAGGGCATGAATGCGCGGGTGCGCGAGGCCTTCGACACCGTGCTCAAGGGCGAAGCCGTGCGGCTGGAGATGCGCCTGCGCCTTCCCATCGGCGAGCGCGATTTCGAGTTCGGCATGCGCCCGGTGCTCGACCGCCACGGCAACATCACCGGCGCAGTGCCCGAGGCAGTCGACATCACCGAGCGCCGCCGCGGCGAGGAAGCGTTGCGGCAATCGCAAAAGATGGAGGCGATCGGCCAGCTCACCGGCGGCGTCGCGCACGACTTCAACAATCTGCTCACCATCATCCGCTCGGCCACCGATTTCCTGCGCCGCCGCGAGCTGCCGGAGGAGCGCCGCCGCCGCTATGTCGATGCCATCTCCGACACCGTCGAACGTGCCTCCAAGCTGACCGCCCAGTTGCTGGCGTTTGCGCGCCGGCAGCCGCTGAAACCGCAGATCTTCAACGTCGGCAGCCAGGTTGAAGGCGTCGCGCAACTGGTCCGGCCGCTGGTCGGTGGCCGCATTGAAATCGCGGTGGAGGTTCACGATGGCGACTGCTTCACGGTCGCCGATATCGCGCAATTCGAGACCGCGCTGATCAACCTCGCCATCAACGCCCGCGACGCGATGGACGGCGAAGGCCGTCTCACCATTGCGGTCCGCAAAGTCCAGGGCATCCCTAACCTGCGCGCGCAATCGGCGCGCGGCGGCGACTATGTCGCGATCTCGGTCGCCGACACTGGCAGCGGTATCGCGCCCGAAAACATCGAGGCGATCTTCGAGCCGTTCTTCACCACCAAGGAGGTCGGCAAGGGCACCGGCCTCGGCCTGAGCCAGGCCTTCGGTTTCGCAAAGCAGTCCGAGGGCGACATCGCCGTGACGAGCACGCATGGTGAAGGCGCTACCTTCACCATCTATCTGCCGCGGGCGCAAAGCCCCGCGACAGCTCAGGAAGCCGCGGCGCTGACCTATGAGGCCGCGGCCACCGGCCGCGGCTATCGCGTGCTCGTGGTGGAAGACGACGACGAGGTCGGCCGCTTCTCCACGGAGCTGCTGGAAGACCTCGGCTATGTCGTCCGCCGCGCCGCCAACGCCAATGCGGCGCTCGCCATCCTCGGCGAGAACGAGTTCGCCGTCGACCTCGTCTTCTCGGACGTCATCATGCCCGGCATGAACGGCGTCGAGCTCGCCGGCATCATCCGCGAACGCTATCCAGGCCTGCCCGTCGTGCTCACCTCTGGTTACAGCAACGTTCTCGCCGAGAACGCCGATCGCGGATTCGAGCTGATCCAGAAGCCGTATTCGGTGGAATTGCTGTCGCGCATCCTGCGCAAGGCGATCACGGCAAAGCCATCGGTGACGCGGTGAGTGTAAATCCAAGAACGCTACGTCATCCCGGCGCAGGCCGGGACGACGGCGGGATGTTAGGGTGCGGTTGCCCGCATAACGACCGCTGAATGGCATCCCATCGGATATTCATCGGCTGAAACTCGGCCCCACCACGCTGGCGCCGGCGCGGTGCTGCCGGCAATCGACTTTTGAGGAGCCCTCCGATGCGCGGAACCAGGGCGGCATCACAACGGTTGCTGCCGGGGTGAATTTGAGCCTTGATCGAGGGACCGATGTCGAGCCAGAATCGCGATCAAGGCCCCGATCAGGCGAGGCGTGCCGGCCGCGCGTTGGATGCAGCGAATTTTTTCTCGCCGACGTCCGCGACGGGCTCGGGCCTTATCTCGCCGTCTATGTAGCGGTGGGACGAGGCGCGCATCGGCCTCGTCATGTCGATTGCGACGATCGCGGGCATCGTGGCGCAGACGCCGGCCGGCGCGCCGGTCGATGCGACGCGGTCCAAGCGGCTGGTGATGGTGATCGCCGCGATTATGGTCACGATCGCCTCGCTGTCGCTGCCGTTGTTTCCCGGCTTCATGCCGGTCGCGATCTCCCAAGGCATCGCGCAGGCCGCCGCCGTGGTGTTTCCGCCGGCGATCGCCGCGGTCTCGCTCGGCATCTTCGGCCATGCCGCCTTCACCCGGCGGATCGGCCGCAACGAGACGCTCAATCACGCCGGCAATGCTGTCGCGGCCGGGCTCGCAGGTCTCTCCGCCTATTGGTTCGGACCGACTGTCGTGTTCTACCTTCTCGGCGCCATGGCGATCGCGAGCCTCGTCAGCATCCTCGCAATCCCCGCCCGCGCCATCGATGACGATCTTGCCCGCGGGCTCGACGACGCCGATGCGGACGAGCAGCCTGAACGTGCCTGCGCTCTCAGCGTACTCCTGACATGCCGTCCTCTGCTGGTGTTTGCGATCTGCGTCCTGCTCTTTCATCTCTCCAACGCCGCGATGCTGCCGCTGGTCGGCCAAAAGCTCGCCTTGCAAGACAAGAACATGGGCACCAGCCTGATGTCGGCCTGCATCGTCGCGGCGCAATTGGTGATGGTGCCGTTCGCGATGCTGGTGGGCGCGAAGGCCGACCGCTGGGGCCACAAGCGCTTCTTCCTAGCCGCGCTCCTGATCCTGCCGCTCCGGGGAGCGCTCTACACGCTTTCGGACAATCCGTTCTGGCTGGTCGGCGTGCAGCTTCTCGACGGCTTCGGCGCCGGCATTTTTGGCGCGATCTTTCCCGTCATCGTCGCCGACCTCATGCGCAACACCGGCCGGTTCAACGTCGCGCAAGGCGCCATCATCACCGCCCAGAGCATCGGGGCGGCGCTGTCGAAGACGCTCGCCGGCTTTGTCGTGGTTGGCGCGGGCTACAGTGCGGCCTTCATCACGCTTGGCGCGGTGGCCGCAATCGGCGCCGCCGTCTGTTTTGTCGCGCTACCCGAGACGCGGCAAATCGCAGATGGCGGTCCGCGCCCCCGGGGGAAGACAGCGGCGGTGGCTTCGGCTATCGCTGCCGAATGAACCGACACATCTCAAGGATCGACCGTGCCGTCTGACGCCATCCTGGCCTGGAGCATCATCGTCGCCGCGACCGCAGGCGTCATCATACGGCCCTTTCGCCTGCCGGAGGCGATCTGGGCCGTTATCGGCGCCGGCGCACTGGTGCTGCTCGGCTTGCTGCCGTGGCGGGATGCGCTCACGGGCATCGAGAAAGGCGTCGATGTCTATCTTTTCCTGATCGGCATGATGCTGATCGCCGAGCTGGCGCGGCTCGAAGGCCTGTTCGACTATCTCGCAGCGCTCGCCGTGGAATATGCAGGCGGCTCGCCGCAGCGGCTGTTCCTGCTGATCTACATCGTCGGCACGCTCGTCACCGTGCTGCTCTCGAACGACGCCACCGCGATCGTGCTGACGCCCGCCGTCTATGCCGCGACGCGCGCGGCCGGCGCCAAGCCGCTGCCTTATCTGTTCGTCTGCGCCTTCATCGCCAACGCCGCAAGCTTCGTGTTGCCGATCTCCAACCCGGCCAATCTCGTCGTGTTCGGGGCGCATATGCCCGAGCTCACCGAATGGCTGCGCCTGTTCGCCCTGCCCTCGGCGGCCTCGATCCTGCTGACCTATGTCGTGCTGCGGCTGACCCAGCACCGCGCCCTGAAGGAAGAGACGATCGCGCGCAGCGTGCCGCATCCAAAGCTCGGCCGCGGCGGCAAGCTGACGGCCATCGGCATCGTGGCGATCGGCATCGTGCTGGTCACCGCCTCCGCGCTGGACAAGCAATTGGGCCTGCCGACCTTCGTCTGCGGCGTGGCGACGGCCGCCATCGTGCTGCTGCTCAGCCGGCAATCGCCGCTACCCGTGCTGCGCGGCGTCTCCTGGAGCGTACTACCGCTGGTCGGCGGGCTGTTCGTGATGGTGGAAGCGCTGATCAAGACCGGCGTGATCGGGCAGCTCAGCGCGCTGCTGCACGAAGCCGTCGGTCAATCCGTGACGAAGGCGGCCTGGAGCGTCGGCATCGCCAGCGCGATCGCCGACAACATCGCCAACAATCTTCCCGTCGGCCTCGTTGCAGGCTCAGTCGCCGCCAGCGATCATTTGCCCGCGCCGGTCGTGAGCGCCATCCTGATCGGCGTCGATCTCGGGCCTAATTTGTCGGTGACCGGTTCGCTCGCGACCATCCTGTGGCTGGTGGCGCTGCGGCGGGAGAAGATCGAAGTCGGCGCCTGGCCGTTCCTGAAGCTCGGACTGCTGGTGACGCCGCCCGCTCTGATCGCGGCATTGGCTGCCGCGATCAGGTAGTTGCGAGATCAGTCGTTCTCGTAGCCGTAGACTTCCGGCAGGATGAAGATCGCGGCGAGCAATCCGATCAGCGGGAAGATCGCGACCATCAGCGTCGCATTCGCCTGCCCGATCGCAGCGAACACCGTCGGGAACAGGAAGATCGCCAGGAACGACGGCAGCTTCACGAACATGTAGGCGAAGCCGCTGGCGGTGCCGCGATATTTCGGCTTGGCGACCATAGTCGGGATCGTCATGCAGTTCGACGCATCCCAATAATGGCCCCACAGCATCGCGGCAGCCGCGAACGGCAGCAGGATCTTGTTGTCGGTGTAGAGCGCGAAGGCGGCGACCAGCAGCGAGACCAGCACGATCGAGAAGCCCGCGATCGAGATACCGCGATGGCCGATCTTCGGCGTCAGCAGCGGACCGACCCAGCCCGATACGGCGGCGAAGGAGAACAGCGCCATCGTCACCAGATTGATGCCGAGCACGCTCGACACGCCGACCATCACAAAGAGCACCGGCAGATAGAACGCGAAGGTCGAGAACTCGCTAGCTTGCGCGAAGCAGGCGATCCAGCCGTAGATCGTGGCGCGCCAGCGGATCGGATCCTTCTTGAGGTCGGCGAGGAATGCGCGGGTGGAGACCTTGGGCACCTCCACGTCATGGTCCGGCAGCATGGCGAGATCGTCGTTGAACATCTCGCGCGCCACCTGCTTGGCCTCGCGGTAGCGTCCCTTCTGCACCAGCCACACCGCCGTCTCGGGCACGTCGTGCCGCATGATCAGGATGATCAGCGCCGGCAGCGCGCCGAGGCCGAGCGTCACCCGCCACAGCGTCTCGTGGTGAATGTCGAGCAGCAGGAAGATCACGATGACGCCGATCGTCAGGACTTCGCCGACCGCGAACATGAACTGCCAGCGGTTGCCCATGACTTCGCGCTCACCCTTGGCCATGGATTCCATGATGTAGGTGTAGCCGGTCGAGATGTCCGAACCGAGCGGAATGCCGAGCAGGAAGCGGATCACGACGAGCCAGCCGACGCTGGGCACGAAGGCCTGCGCCAGCGCCAGCACGATGAACAATACCATCGTCACCAGGAACATGACGCGGCGGCCGATCTTGTCGGAGAGCCAGCCGCCGAGCAGTGCGCCGATCATGGCGCCGCCTTGCGTACCGGCCGCGGCCAGGCCCAGCATCAGCGGATCGGGATTGAACTGCTCCTTGATGAAGATCAGCACGAAGGCGATCGAATAGAGGTCCCAGGCTTCGACCAGGATCGAGGCCATCATCAGCCAGCCGACCTTGTTGCCCTTGGGACTGTAGTTCGTGATGAGATAGCGGACCGCGGCTTCGCTCGCGGTCGGTTGTGGCATCGCCATCGTCGACATCTTTGGTCCTCTCTTCAAAACTCTCTTACGTGCCAAGCAGCGGCTCGATGCTGCAATCGAGCAGGCGCGGGTCGATCCCGACCTCCATGCCGGTGAACATCTCGCCCATGTAGTCGATCAGTGCATCGCTCGCCTTCACCGCGTCCTCGACACGACGATTGGCAACCGCATTAAGAATAGCCAGATGATGATCGATTGTTCCTGACAGCTCGGCCTGTCCCGGCATGAACCGGTGGTGGATGTAGCCGATGCGCCGGTACAGCGTGTGCAACGGGCGCAGCGTGTGCACCAGAAACGGTTCGCCTGCCGCCTCCAGCACCAGCGCGTCGATGCGGCGGTCGATATGATTGAACTCGTCGAGGGTCAGACTGGCGCGGCGCTCGCGCAAAAGTCGCTCGATGTGCAGCGCCTGATTGCGGTGCGAGAGGCTGGCGCGATCGGCCGCAAGCCGGATCACGAAGCGCTCCATGTCGCGGCGCAAGGCCAGCAGCATGCGTTCGCGTGCCAGATCGATCGGCGCAATGCGCAGACCGTGGCGCGGACGGATGATGATCAATGTATCGGCGGAGAGACGATTGACGGCGTGATGCACCGGCGTACGGCCGAACCCGGTGATGTGCTGCAATTCCAGCATCGTCATGAACTGGCCGGGCTTGAGCTCGCAATGGACGAGCAGCTCTTCGATCCTCTGATAAGCGAGCTCGAAGAAGTTGAGACGGTTGCGCCGGGAGGGCTTGCCCTCGCCGTCGTCGTTCCTCACCACCTCGAGCGCGCGCTTGCGCGTTGCCATGTCGTCTCTCCCCTCGGCCCGCGCCGTCGTTGCAGAGCGGCGCCTAGTTGGTGATATCCCTAAAACATGTTGTGATATATTACAAGCGAGCGTAAGACTCCGCGCGTGCCCGCACCATGCTGCGGTGCAGAATGACAACAAGACGGCGCTGCGCGCGCCTGCGATGGGAGGAGTATTGCCGTGAAGATCACGTCGATCGAGACGCTGCGCACCGAAGAATTCTCCAACGTCATCTGGGTGCGCGTCCACACCGACACGGGCATGATCGGTCTCGGCGAAACCTTCTACGGCGCCGGCGCAGTTGAAGCCCAGATCCACGACACCTTTGCCGGCCGCCTGCTCGGCCGCAATCCGCTGCACATCGAAGCGATCCATCGCGACATGCTGAACCTGCCGATGGCGCAGTCGTCCACCGGCGTCGAATATCGCGCGGCTTCGGCAATCGACATCGCGCTTTGGGACCTGTTCGGCAAGGTCTGCAATCAGCCGGTACACCAGATGCTCGGCGGCCTCTGCCGCGACAAGCAGCGCATCTACAACACCTGCGCCGGCACCCAATATGTCCGCTCCACCAATATCAGCCCGGTCGCGAATTGGAATCTCGGTGGCTCCAAGGGGCCCTACGAAGACCTCGACGGCTTCATGAACAACGCCGATGCGCTCGCCGAAAACCTGCTGGAGAGCGGCATCTCCGCCATGAAGATCTGGCCGTTCGATCCCGCGGCGCAGGAGAACAAGGGTCTCTACATCTCCGCCGCGCAGATGAAGCAGGCGATCGAGCCGTTCGAGAAGATCCGAAAAGCGGTCGGCGACAAGATGGAGATCATGGTCGAGCTTCACTCGCTCTGGAACCTGCCGACCGCCAAACAGATCGCGCGCGCGCTCGAGCCCTACAAGCCAACCTGGTACGAAGACCCGATCCGGATGAACTCGCCGCAGGCGCTGGCCGAATACGCCCGCTGCACCGACGTTTGGGTCTGCGCCAGCGAGACGCTCGGCTCGCGCTTTCCCTACAAGGACATGCTCGACCGCGACGCCATGCACGTGGTGATGGCGGATCTGTGCTGGACCGGCGGCCTCACCGAAGGCCGCAAGATCGCGGCGATGGCCGAGACCTATCACCGGCCCTTCGCGCCGCACGACTGCATCGGCCCGATCGGCTTCATCGCCGCCATCCACATGTCGTTCAGCCAGCCCAACACGCTGATCCAGGAATCGGTGCGCGCCTTCTACAAGGGCTGGTACAATGAGCTCGTGACCACCATGCCCACGATCAAGGACGGTTTTGTCTATCCGATGGAAGGCCCCGGGCTGGGCGTCGACCTTCTGCCCGCCGTATTCGACCGCTCCGATCTGACCGTGCGCCGTTCCAACGTCTGAGGATCTTTTGAGATGAGCACCGCCCTCTTCGACCTTTCCGGCCGCACCGCGCTCGTGACCGGCTCCTCCCGCGGCCTCGGCCGCGCCATCGCCGAAGGCATGGCCAAGGCCGGCGCCAGGCTGATCATCAACGGCGTCGATCCCAAGCGCGTCGAGCAGGCCGTCGCCGAGTTTCGCGCCGCCGGCCACCAGGCCGAAGGCGCCGCCTTCAACGTCACCGACGAGCCCGCGATCGTCGCCGCTTTCAACGACTTCGACAACAAGGGCATCGCCGTCGACATCCTCGTCAACAATGCCGGCATCCAGCACCGCAAGCCGCTGGTGGAGTTCACCACCGACGAGTGGCGCAAGGTGATCGAGACCAACCTCACCAGCGCCTTCGTGATCGGCCGCGAGGCGGCCAAGCGCATGATCCCGCGCAAGCACGGCAAGATCATCAATATCGGCTCGCTCGGCAGCGAGCTCGCGCGTCCCACGATTGCGCCCTACACCGCTGCCAAGGGCGGCATCAAGAACCTGACCCGCTCGATGGCGGTGGAATGGGCCCAGCACGGCATCCAGGCCAACGCGATCGGCCCCGGCTACATGCTGACCGACATGAACGAGGCGCTGGTCAACAATACCGATTTCAACAATTGGCTGATGGGCCGCGTCCCCTCCAAGCGCTGGGGCCGACCGGACGAGCTGGTGGGCGCAGCGATCTTCCTGGCGTCGGATGCCTCGACCTATGTCAACGGCCAGATCATCTATGTCGATGGCGGCATGATCGCTGCGATGTGAGCCGCGAAACGCTGAGGGAGCCAACCATGCGCGCCGTCGTCATCCACGCACCGAAAGATCTGCGGATCGATAGCTATCCGGATGCAGCGCCCGGTCGGGGTGAAGTCCGCGTCAAGATCGCGAACGGCGGCATCTGCGGGTCCGATCTGCACTACTATCATCACGGCGGCTTTGGTGTCGTGCGCATCCAGCAGCCGATGGCGCTGGGGCACGAGATCGCCGGCGTGGTCGCAGCCATCGGTGACGGCGTCGCGAACGTGAAGCCGGGCACCCGCGTCGCGGTCAATCCCAGCAAGCCGTGCGGCCAGTGCCTGCATTGCCAGGAGGGTATGCGCAACCAGTGCCTCGACATGCGCTTCCTCGGCAGCGCGATGCGCTTTCCCCATGTGCAGGGCGGCTTTCGCGAATTCATCACGGTCGATGCGGCGCAGGCCATTCCGATCGCCGACAAGCTGTCGCTGGCGGAAGCCGCGGTCGCCGAACCGCTCGCGGTGTGCCTGCATGCCGGCAAGCAGGCCGGGCCCCTGCTCGGCAAGCGCGTGCTGATCACCGGCTGCGGCCCGATCGGCGCGCTGATGATTTTGGTCTCACGCTTCGGCGGCGCCGCCGAGATCGTCGTGACAGATGTTGCCGACGCGCCGCTTGCCGTCGCCAGGAAGCTTGGCGCCACTCACGCCATCAATGTCGCGGCCGATGCCATGGCGCTCGATCCCTGGCGGACCGGTAAAGGTGTGTTCGATACTCTGTTCGAAGCCTCGGGCAACCAGGCCGCACTGCGCACCGCACTCGACGTGCTGAGGCCCGGTGCCATACTGGTGCAGCTCGGCCTCGGCGGCGAGATGACGCTGCCGATCAACTCCATCGTCGCCAAGGAATTGCAGCTGCGCGGCACCTTCCGCTTCGATCCCGAGTTCGAGCTGGCGGTGCGGCTGATGGGTGACGGCCTGATCGACGTGAAGCCGCTGATCACGGCGACCATGCCGTTCGAGAACGCGGTCGCAGCGTTCGAGCTCGCCAGCGACCGCTCGCAGTCGATGAAGGTGCAGCTGACGTTCTGAGCGAGGACCGCTGCTATTGGATCTCGATCAACCGGTCGCTGACCAGCCGCACCGCGCCTCGTTTCCACGAATAGTCCGCGCCCAGGCGCAGGCCGCTGTCGCCGCGTGCGAGCACCGCGCCGGTCCTGGCGTCGCGCACCTGGAAGCCCAGCGTGTATTCGGTGCGGCTGACCCGCCGCACCACGCCGATCAGCGATTGGTCCGCGCCGAGCTTCTGCGCAATCGCCGCCTCGCAGCCGTCGCAGTCGCGCAACGCACGCGCCTTCAGCGCCTCGCCGCCGACATCGACGATGCGGTAACGGCCGGATTGACCCAGCGCCTCGCGCACGCTGCCGGTGACCTCGGCCAGATATGACGCATCCGATGTGGCCGGCGCGCCAGCCGAAGCGGCGGTCGTATCCTCTAGCTCGAAATCGAAGACGGCCATGGCAATCGGCGCAGGCGTGGCGAGCGCGGCCATGATCTCGCGCGACACGAAGATCTCGGCGCGCTCCCATGATTCATCATTGTCGCCCCGGAAGGTGTAGAGCTTGTCCATCACGACCTTCCTGCCGCCGACGTCGATCACGGCGATCTTGGCCCATTGCACCAGCGTGCTCGTCTTCTGGATGCCGCCGATCACCTTGAACGCCGCGCCGTCCTGGGCCGACGGCACGAGCCGGTAGCGCCGATCTCCGCCGATATCTTGCCGGAGCGCGGCCATGAAGGCCGCCAGCCGTCGCTCGTGGGCGGCGGTCTGGTTGGCGGGCTCTGCTGACGTATCGGTATAACTGAAATCGTCCATGGCGATGCCGATGGCGGTCTCGGCGCCGGCCAGCGCATAAGACACCGGAAGGACGACGAGGAGACAGACTGAGAGGATCAACCGGCGCAGGTGCATAATGTGCCTCGTATGACGGAGCGGCGCGCCAATCTGGACGGCGCAATCAGGACATGCAGCGGTGCCGGTCCCGGCGATGGCCGGGAAAATTTCACGACGGTGCACCGCACTGGCGCCTGGCGGCTTTGCGCCGGATGCGTTCTGCCGTTTAATGCGGACGCGACAAACCCGTTCGCACCAGGTGCCTGCCGATGTGGAACCGCCCGAGGTTCGATCTCAAAGTCCGTCTGACGTTGCGCGTGGCCGCGATATCGGCCGCCTGCTTCGCCGCCATCTCCGCTTATTTCCTGATTACGGCCGACCGCGCGGCGCATGCGCGCCTCGACGATATCGCCGCCATCGTGGCCAAGACGCTGGAGCTGCAGCAGGGCAAGATCCAGTGGGTCGCGAGCCCGCGCTCGGACTTTCCCAACCTCGACCCCGTTTCGGCTTATGTGATGACGCCCGGCCTGTGCCTGGCGTTCCGCGGCACCAGCGGCGACGTCCTCCAGCGCTTCTGCAGCGGCGCGCCCGTTCCGGCGAACCCGCCGCCGCAAGCCTTCGCGGCCTTCTATCGCGGCTTGTTCGATCCCGGCCGAGAAGCGGCACGGCCTGTGATCGTGCGCGGGACGAAGCTCGGCGAGGCCGTGGTCTCGGTCGAGCCGGCCGTGCAGACCGCGGAGGCTTGGCACGAGGCCGGCCGCCTGATGCTCGCGCTCGCGATCGCGCTGCCGCTGCTCTGCGCGCTGGTCTACGCCGCGCTGGCACGCGCGCTGCGCCCCACCCGCATGATCCGCACCGGCCTCGAGCGGATTGCCGCCAACGACCTCACCACGCGGCTGCCGCCGTTCGACCTCGCCGAGCTCTCCGCGATCCGCGACGGCTTCAACCATCTCGCCGAAAGCCTCGAGACCGCGCTTGCCGAACGCAGCGAGCTGACGCGGAAGCTGATTGCGCTCCAGGACGAGGAGCGCCGCCATCTCGCGCGCGAGCTGCATGACGAGTTCGGCCAATCGCTCGCCGCCATCCGCGCGCTCGCCTCCTCCGCCCGCCAGACCGCCGCACAAGAGTGTCCCTCCCTGCTTGGCGAATGCGACGGCATCGCGCGGACCGCAACCGGCATGATGGAGACGTTGCGCGGCACACTGTTCCGGCTGCGGCCACCCGATGTCGAGGAGCTCGGGCTCGTTGCCAGCCTCGAAGGCCTCGTCGCGGGCTGGAACGGGCGCAGCCGCGGCGAGACGCGCTTCTCGATCCGGTTCGACGGCGCATTCGAGACCCTGCCGGCCACGATCAGCGCCAGCCTCTACCGGATCGTGCAGGAGGCGCTCACCAATGCCGCCAAGCATGCCGTCGCCACACGAGTCAGCCTGGAATTGACGATGGGGGCGAGCGAGATCGCGCTTGCGATCGACGATGACGGACGCGCGACCGATTCCGTCGCGAAATCGGGAATGGGCCTGCTCGGCATGCGCGAGCGCGTCGCGGCTTTGCGCGGCCAATTGAGCTTCGAGGCCTCGCCGAACGGCGGCTCCGCACTGCGCGTGGTCATTCCGCTCGCCGCCGATCGGCCGCCGCTGGAGCACGCCGCATGAGCGCGGCCGACGCCACCATTCTGCTGGTCGACGACCATTCCGTCGTCCGCGAGGGCTACCGCTCCGTGCTCCAGAAGCAGCCGGGACTACGCGTCATCGCCGAAGCCGCCGACGGCGCGGAGGCCTACCGTCTCTACAAATCGGAGGCGCCCGACCTCGTCATCATGGATCTGAGCATGCCCGGCATCGGCGGCATCGAGGCGGTCCGGCGCATCAGGCAGTGGGACAAGGGCGCGAGAATCCTCGTCTTCACCATGCATGAAAACGCCGGCTTTGCCGTGCAGGCGATCCGCGCCGGCGCCAGAGGCTACGTCACCAAGACCAGTCCACCAGAGACGCTGGTGCGCGCCGTGATGGACGTGCTCGCCGGCAAGATCGCGATCAGCCCCGACATCGACCATGAGCTCGCGCTGAGCCGGCTGGCCGGGGAAAGTTCTGCCGCCGACGTCCTCACGCCGCGTGAGTTCGAGGTGCTGCGGCTGCTGCTCGCCGAGAACACGACAGAGGAGATCGCGGAGACACTCCATGTCAGCCCCAAGACGGTGGCGAACCTGCATTCTCTGATCAAGGACAAGCTCGGTGTCGGCTCCGACATCGAGCTGGTCCGGCTGGCGCTGCGCCAGGGCATCTTGACGGAGGTCGATCTCGGCGAGGCCTGATCGCTCAGGCCAGATAGCGCGTGAGATAGCCTTCCATCGCGTAGAGCGCACAGAGCGCGAGGCTCGACCACACGGCGACGGTGAAATACAGGAACATCCAGGTCAGCTCGCCCTTCCAGTGCGCGATGTCGTGGGTCACGACCCAGCGGGTCGAAACGTCATGCAAGCCTTCGAGGAAGCCGAGCAACCTGTTGCCCTCTTCATGCCCTGCCCGCCAGCGGCTGAGATACATCGGCACGTCGACGGTGACGAGGAAGGCCAGGAAGCAGGCGATGCCGACGATGCCGGCAATCAGCGCCCACCGCACCGGCCCCTGGAATTCCGGCATCAGCCGGCACAGCGCGATGCCCGCGAGGAAGAATGTCACGGCCCAAAGCGAGTTCTCGATCGCGTTGAAGAGGAAGTTGGTCGTCACCACCGCATACCAGGAGAAGCACTCCGCGATGATGATGATCGGCACGATCACCCACGCGATGTTCACGACCGTCTCGGCGCCCGTCATGGTCCCGAGTTGATGCAGGATGACCGCCCATTGCGCGGCGAAGCACAGTTCGGCCACGGTCGCGACCGTGCGGCCGACGAAGACGCTGGAGAGCCAGGTGTCGAACAGGCAGATGCGCTGCACGTCGGCGCGCGGCAGGAAGGAACGGAAGGCGCAGCCGAAGACATAGCCGGCGCAGAGCAGGAACATCAGCCCGATGTCGGAGCCACTACTGAGGCTGCCGGAGGGCGTCGGCGAGAACGCGCGGTACAGCATGAACCAGACGAGAATGTTGGCAGCACTGACCAGCGTCAGGGACCCCCACCACCACGCGAGGGGATTCGTCCGCGCCTGCCACTGCAACATGAATCGCTCCGATGTAATCGATATGACATTCAGTCGTAATAAACCTGTCACAACAAGCCACGGAATCGCGACGAAAATCTGTGCGCGGCGGAGCCCTTCGCGCACATTTTATCCCCGCCGGCAAAGCCGCTCCGCGTCCGGATAGTGGACATAACCGCATATTTTCTGAATCTATTGGACAACGGGCGAGACCGGGTTCATTAAGCCCGCATGACCAGAACCGCGTCCAAACCGATCCGCGCCTCCTCGTCCGCCGCCGCCGTGCTGGCGGACAGCGTCGATGACGCTGCGTTCGCGACGACGCTGGCAAAAGGTCTCGTGGTGCTCGAAGCGTTCAAGGCGGGGGCGACGCAGCTCGGCAACATGGAGCTGTCGACGCTGACCGGGATTCCGCGCCCGACGGTGCCGCGACTGACTCATACGCTCGCCGAGCTCGGCTACCTCCGCTACGATGCCGAACGCGCCAAATATCGCGTCGGCGCGCGTGCACTTCGCATGGCGCATCCGCTGCTCGCCGACATGCAGTTCCGCCAGGTCGCGCGTCCGATGATGCAGGAGCTGGCACAAAGCGTGCGCGGCACGGTCTCGATCGGCCTGCTCGATGCGACCTCCATGATCTATGTCGAGACCGCGCGCTCCGGCGACGTCGGCCCGCACGTCCCCGACATCGGCATGCCCATTTCCGTGGTGATGACGGCGATGGGCCGTGCCGCGGCGGCGACCTTGCCGCAGGCCGATGCCGCGTTGCTCGAAGAGCGCATTGCAAGCGAGGATACCGAGCTGTGGTCGGCCTTCCGCGAGACATACCGCGCCGGCCTCGCACAATGCGCCAGCCGCGGCTTCTGCACCTGCTTCGGCGAGTACATCGCCTCGATCCATGCGGTCGCGGCGCCGCTGTTTCATGCGCGTGAGGCGAAGCAGGCCTTTTCGATCAATTGCGGCATTCCCGCATTCCGGCTCCAGCCCGGCCAGCTGGAGGGCGAGATCGGCCCGCGCATTGCCGCCCTTGCCGACAGCATCCGCACCATGATTGGGGCGGCGCCGCCCACCGAAACACAAAAGCAAAACAAGAAGAGCGCCAAGCGATGAACAAGGCAATCGGCGCTCCGCCACCGGGAGGCCACCATGACCGTCACACGGCGAACATTTTTGGGCACCCTCGCCCTTTCGCTATCCGGACTTCCATTTACTGCACGCGCTGAGGACGCCTGGCCGTCGCGTATGGTGCGGCTGATCTCGCCTTACGGGCCCGGCGGCTCCAACGACATCTCGCTGCGGCTGCTGGCCGAAGAGTTCGGCCGCAACCTGCACCAGCAGTTTATCGTCGAAAACAAGCCGGGCGCCGGCACGCGCATCGCCAACGACACGGTCGCGCATGCGCCGGGCGATGGCTACACACTTCTCTATGTCGCGGCCCCCTACGCCACCGCCGAAGCGCTGTTCGGCAAGCTGACCTATGAGCGTAAGGATCTGCAGCCGGTCGCGATGGCGGTGATCGCGCCGCTGTTCCTGATCATCAGCGCGGACGCGCCGTTCAAGACGCTTCCCGAATTGATCGCCTACGGCAAATCGAAGCCGGATGGCCTGACCTTCGCCTCGCCCGGTGCCGGCTCGCAGCCACATCTTGCCGGCGAACTCCTGTTCAGGGATGCCGGTGTCAAGGGGCTCAACATCCCCTTCCGTGGCGATGCCGCGTCCTACACCGAGCTGCTCGCCGGCCGCGTCGATGCCACGCTGACGGCGCTGCCGACCGCACTGCCTTACATCCAGAGCGGCAAGTTCATTGTGCTCGGCGTTGCATCGGCCGAACGCAGCGCGCTCTATCCGCAGGCGCCGACCTTGCGCGAGCAGGGTTTTCCCAACGTGGCTGCGGCCGGCTGGTACGGCTTCATGGCGCCTTCGACGACGCCGCGCGCCATCATCGACAAGCTGCAGGCCGAAGTGCTGCGCGCGCTGGCCGAGCCGGCGATCAAGGACAAGCTGACTGCCCAGGGCCTCGAAGTGCGCGCCGGCACCGCGGCCGAATTCGGCCAGTTCATCGACAACGAAACAAAAAAGTGGACCCGGCTGATCCGCGAGGCCGGCCTCAAGGGCGAGTGACAGTCACGAACGGGGAATGGGAATGAAAAAACTACTTCTCAAACATGTCGCGGCAGCCGCGATCGCTCTCGCGCTATCGATCCCGGGAGCACAGGCGCAGAAGAAATACGATCCCGGCGCTTCCGACACCGAGATCAAGGTCGGCCAGACCGTCCCGCTCAGCGGGCCGGCCTCGGCCTATGCCGTCATCGGCAAGACCCAGGCCGCCTACATGAAGATGATCAACGACCAGGGCGGCGTCAACGGCCGCAAGATCAATCTGATCCAGTATGACGATGCCTATTCGCCTCCGAAGACGGTTGAGCAGACCCGCAAGCTGGTCGAAAGCGACGAGGTGCTGCTGACCTTCCAGATCATCGGCACGGCGCCGAATGTCGCCGTGCAAAAATATCTTAACGCCAAGAAGGTCCCGCAGCTCTTCGCGGCAACGGGCGCGGCGCGTTTCACCGATCCGAAGAACTTCCCCTGGACCATGGGCTTCAACCCCTCCTACCTCGTCGAAGGCCGGATCTACGCGCAATATATTCTGAAGAACCATCCGAACGCCAAGGTCGGCGTGCTCTATCAGAACGACGATCTCGGCAAGGACTACCTCGCCGGCTTCAAAGCAGGTCTCGGTGACAAGTCGAAGATGATCGTCGCCGAGACGTCCTACGAGATCACCGAGCCGACCATCGATTCGCAGATCCTGCGGTTGAAGGATGCAGGTGCCGACGTGCTGTTCAGCGCCACGACGCCGAAACAGGCCGCGCAGGCGATCAAGAAGGTTGCCGAGATCGGCTGGAAGCCGCTGCACATCATCGACATCAACGCCTCCTCGGTCAGCGCGGTGCTGAAACCCGCCGGACTCGACAACGCCAAGGGCGTCGTCAGCGTCGGTTATGTCAAGGATTCGGCCGACCCCGAATGGAAGGACGATCCCGGCATGAAGCGATATCTCGCCTTCATGGCCAAATACTACCCGGAGGGCGACAGGGATTCGAACCTGAACGTATACGGCTATATCACCGCGCAGCTGCTGGTGCAGGTGCTGAAGCAATGCGGCGACGATCTCACGCGCGAGAACGTGATGCGCCAGGCCGCCAGTCTGAACAACATCACACTCGACCTGACGCTGCCGGGCATCTCGGTGACGACGACGCCGACCGACTACCGCGTCAACAAACAGTTCCAGATGGTGCAGTTCGACGGCCAGCGCTGGCAGAAACTCGGCGACATCGTCACGGACGAGGCGAAGGAATGAAGCGCCCCTCATCCTGAGGGGCGCGCGCCTTGAAGAATGAAGGCCTCACCGATGGTCCTCGTGCTTCGAGGCGGCCGCTCCGCGGCCTCCTCGGCATGAAGGAGGAAGGTGGCTGCTCGCCCTATCTCTTCATCCCGCCCACATAGGCCGCGAGCTTGTCGAGCGTCTGGTAGCCGTATTCGACGGCACCGAAGCTGATCATGCCGTCGCGCTGCGCCGTGCTCGACGCCAGCTGCCGCATCATCAGAACCGTCTTGCCGTTGCTCTGTTCGGCGAAGGTGACGGTGAAACGGAACATTCCGGGATCCTCGTCCTGGTCGTCGCCGTGATCCATCTCCAACAGCGACGGTCGCTCGATGCGGCGGAAGCGCATGCGGTTCGGGTAGACCGTGCCGTCGGGGCCGATCATGTTGAAGCGCCAGACGCCGCCAACCCGCACGTCGATCTCGAAGGTATCGAGCTTGAAACCCTTCGGCCCGAACCATTGTGGCAGGTGCTTTGGGTCGGACCACGCTTCGAACACCAGATCGCGCGGCGCGTCGATCACGCGCGACATCACGATCTCGCGGTCGAGCGACCATTGCGACAGGGCGGGATTGGCAGAATTCGTCATCGTCAGGAACCTTTCCGTTTGGTTGTCTTGCCGGTCGTCTTGTTACTTGTCTTGGACGGCCGCTTGGCAGCGGCCCTGTCTTTCTTCAGCTTCATCACATAGGCTTCGAAGCGATCAAGCCGCGCCTCCCAGATCGCGCGCTGATGCTGGAACCAGTCCTCCGCAGTGAGGAGCGCGTCAGGACTGAGGCGGCAAGAGCGCACGCGCCCCGATTTCTCCGACAGGATGAGACCGCTCATCTCCAGCACGTGGATGTGTTTCATGAAGCTCGGCAGCGCCATCTCGAAGGGACCGGCAAGCTCGCCGACCGACGCCTCACCTGCGCAGAGCCGCATCACGATCGCCCGCCGGGTGGGATCGGCAAGGGCCGCGAAAACCTGATCGAGTTGGGATAATTGGTTAGCCATGAGGCTAACTATAGCACTGTCGCCATCCGGCGTCAACATTGTTAGCCAATTAGCTAAGTTAATTTTGCCGACTGGTAGCCTGGATGAAGCGAAGCGTAATCGAGGACCGCTCGCTCGGCTGCGGCACTTTCCCGGATTGCGCTTCGCTCCATCCAGGCTACGGACTGTCGCAAGGCTCCGCAGACGGAACCCACCACGCGCGATCGTGAATAGGGGGGCACGGTCCTTCCCGCTACAAGAGACCGGGGGCGCATCGAATCCTGCGCCAGAGCCGTGCCGTCTGTTGTCACCTCATCGTACCTCACCCGACGGGCGCTGGCCCGGGCTGCGCTCGTTCCGCTCGCGCTTGCCTGGCCGCGCGGCGCCGCCGCGGATTCCGACATGATCGCGCAGATGCGCGACATCGTCGCGAACGAGCTGGCGCCGACCGCAACGCCGGACCAGCCGGGCGGTCTGGCCGCCGCGCTTTATGCCGGCAACCATGTCGAGTTCTTCAACTACGGCTTTGCCGACGACGCCACGCGAAGGCCGGTCACGCCGGACACGCTGTTCAACCTCGGTTCCCTGCGCAAGCCGTTTGAGGCGACACTGGTCGCGCTCGGCACCCTCCGCGGCGAGCTGCGGCTCGACGATCGTCTGGTGAAATATCTCCCGGAGCTCACCGGCGACTATATCCGCCGCGTCACCGTCGGCGAGCTCGTCACGCACACCTCAGGCATGCTGCTGCCGACCGACCATCCGCCCTGGCCGAGCGACACTTTTTCCCGCGCGCAGCTCATCGAGATGTTCAACAGCTGGAGACCGCAAGCCGGCGAAGCGCCCGGCAAGCAGCGCATCTACAGCCACGCCGGCTACGTCCTGCTTCAGCTCGTGCTCGAGCGCTGTTGCGGCGCTCCGATATCGACCCTGCTCGAACAACGCATCCTCAGGCCGATCGGCATGAATGCGACCTCCGTGCCCGAACGCGGCGAAGACAGCCGTGCCGTCATGGACGAGGCCTGGATGCAGCGCGCGGTCCAGGGCTATTCGGATCAGGGTATGGCGATCGGCCCCATCGGCAACCAGCAGAGCTATTTTGATTTCCCCGGCACGGGCCAGATGTTTTCCTCGCCGCGGGATCTCTCGATCTTCGTTGCCGCCTGCGTCGACGGCCGATCGATCGATCCGCATTTGCGCGAGGCATTGCGGATGACACAGCACGAGATTTTCCGCGTCGACGAGAAGTTCGGACAGGGAATGGCCTGGGAGACGGTGCATCTTCCGGGCGTCACCGTCGTCGACAAACCGGGTGGGCTCAACAACGCCTCCGGCTATATCGGCCTCGTGCCCGCACAGCGGATCGGCATCGTGTTGCTGGCCAATCGCGGCGAATACCCGCACGAGATCGCCCGCTACAAGATCCTGCCCGCGCTGGCGAAGCTCATGGGCCCGCACTGAACACATCCCTTAAAACAGAAAGCCCCGGCTGAGCCGGGGCTTTCCACGCCAGATCAGGAACGGGATGAAGCTCAGTACCTGGCGACGACGGGTCCGCCAAACTTGTAGTTCACGCCGACGCGCGCGATGTTCGATTTGAGATCGACCGAATGGGTGAAGACGTTGGCCGGAAACGCGCCGCCAAGCAGATTGGTGCTGGTCACGGTGCTGCGTCCGAGATCGACGTAGAGATATTCTGCCTTGAGCGACCAGCCGCCGCCGACGGCATATTCGGTGCCCACACCTGCGGTCCAGCCGACCCGCGTGTCGCGGATCGCGGCCGACTCGGTCGCGGCGGCGAACGTGTCGGTGAAGCTGAAATTGCCCTTCACCTCGGCGATGGCCGCGCCGCCGGTGGCGTAGAGCAGCCAGGTCGGAGCCGCGAGGAAACCGATGCGGCCGCGGATGGTGGCGAGCCAATCGGCCGAGACCGACGACGACACGGTGAAGCCGGTCGGCGCGCAGCAGGGATAGAGCGCCGAACCCGTCGCACTGCCCTTGAAGCCGAAATAGTTGATGTCACCTTCGAGGCCCAACACGGCGTTGTTGACCTGCCAGTTGTGGCCGGCGGTAAAACCGCCGGTGACGCTGGAGCTGTTGACCCGCTGGGCGCCGACTGCCGCGATCGCAGTAACACTGGTGTCCGCGAAATAGCCGGCGGGAGCGAACGCGGTCGAGGTGGCCGGATCGGCACTGCCCCACTGCCCGCCGACATTGCCGCCGACGTAAAAGCCGGTCCAGTTGTAGGCCGTCGCCATCATCGGCGCCTTGGTGTAGTGCGCTGCGAGGTCGGCCGCCTGCACGGATGCGGAGCCCAAGACAACCGCGGCAACCGCCAGCAAAAACTTCTTCATTCCGGTCTCCTTACCCCACGCGATTGATCTCGCGTTTCGAACGCGCGCGGGCGGAAGTTGTCCGGCGCAGTTCGGGCATAGGCTGCCGGTCCCTCGCCGTCTTGGGCTGCGGCGAAGTTCATAGAGACTGTGACGTAGTGTGAGCCGTGCGGCGCGCGAACGCGTGACGGGTGTGACTCGAGAGCCACGCATCACCCTGCGGCAGCGGCGGGCCACGCACACCACTGTCGCATCGCGACACCCCGCGCGACGCGATTCGAATCCCCGCCTCTCAGACCGAACGCGTCAGTCCGCCGTCAACGCGGATGTTCTGTCCCGTGATGTAGGCCGCGCCGTCGGACGCCAGGAACGAGATCGTCGCGGCGATCTCCTCGACCTTGCCGTAGCGCCGCATCGGCACGCTGTCGCGGCGTGCATCTAGCTCTGGCAGGCTGTCGATCCAGCCCGGCAGCACATTGTTCATGCGGATGTTCTCGGCGGCATGGGTGTCGGTGAAGATCTTGGTGAAGGCGGCAAGGCCGGCGCGGAACACTGCAGAGGTCGGAAACATCGCGCTCGGCTCGAATGCCCAGGCGGTCGAGATGTTGATGATGGCGCCGCCCTTTTGCGTTTGCATGATTGGCATCACCAGCCGGGTCGGACGGATCACGTTGAGCAGATAGGTGTCAAGGCCGGTGTGCCATTGCTCATCGGTGATCTCCGTGATCGGCGCCCGGGGCCCGTGGCCCGCGCTGTTGACGAGCACGTCGATGCGTCCCCATTTGGCCATAGCGCCGTCGACAAGCCGCTTCAGATCGTCGTTCGACTTGTTGGAACCGGTGACCCCCAATCCGCCGAGCTCGGCTGCCAGCGCCTCGCCCTTGCCGGAGGAGGACAGGATCGCGACGCGAAAGCCGTCGGCTGCGAGCCGGCGCGCAGCCCCTGCCCCCATGCCGCTGCCGCCGGCGGTCACGAGTGCGACCTTCTCTGCTGCCATCTCTGCTGCCATGACCGATCATCCTCTATGATATCGTGGAGGCGAGCCGCATGCCCGGCCTATCATGAGGCCTTCTACCGCCGGACCAGGCGGAAGGTCCACCGTCGAAAGCGACTTGAAAGATGAGCGATTTGCAGATCCGCAATTTGCGCCCCGAGGAGATCGCCATCGCTGTCGACTGGGCCGCGGCGGAGGGCTGGAATCCGGGCTTCTCCGACGCCGCCTGTTTCGCGATCCCGGACGCGCGTGGCTTCTTTGTCGGCGAGATCGACGGCGAGCCGGTCGCGACCGTCTCCTGCGTCAACTACGACGATCGCTTCGCATTTCTCGGCTTCTACATCGTGCGATCGGATCATCGCGACAGAGGCCACGGCCTGCGCATCTGGAACGCTGCGATTGCGCATGCGGGCGCTCGCGTGATCGGTCTCGACGGCGTCGTGGCGCAGCAGGACAATTACCGAAAGTCCGGCTTCCAGCTTGCTTACGCCAATATCCGCTATGGCGGCATCGCCGCCGCACCATCGAGGCCGCCCGCCGATGTCGTTGCGCTCGACACGATCCCGTTCGCGCTCGTTGAAGCCAACGATGCAACGGTGTTTCCGGCTCCGCGCAGTGCCTTCCTGCGGGCCTGGATCGGCACGTCAGGACATGTCGGTCGCGCATTGCTGCGCGATGGCAAGCTCGCGGCATGGGGTGTGATCCGGCCGTGCCGGACCGGCCGCAAGATCGGCCCGCTCGTCGCCGACGACCGCGCGGCGGCGGAGGCGATCGTGCAGGCCTTGCTGGCGAGCGCGAACGGCGGCGAGATATTCCTCGACGTCCCCGCCGTCAATCGCGAGGCGATTGCGCTCGCGGAATCGCTCGGGTTGAAGCCGGTGTTCGAGACGGCGCGGATGTACACGGGACCTATCGCGCCGCTGCGGATCGACCGCGTCTTCGGCGTGACCAGTTTCGAGCTGGGCTAGCTCAGTAGCAGCGCATGATGTTCACGGTGTGCTCGCCGCCGCCGCGGCCGGGCACAGTCACCTGCTCCGTCGGACAGCTCGGCACGTAGGGCCGGTCGGACGGCACCACGTTCGGCGGGAAGCGATGTGTCCAATCCCAGGGAACGTCGTACGTATAGGTATAGCGCACGTCGCTGGAAACGGGTTGGGCGGTCTCGGCAAAAGGCTGACCGTAACCTGCATTGTCATAGTAGAACCCGCCGCCGCCTGGCCAGTAGACCCAAGGCGTGTTGCGGCCACGGAACCTGGCGCCCGGCGCAATCGGCGGACGCGCCGCCGGACCGGAAGGCGTGGCGGCATGTCCGACGGTGCCGCCGGGTCGGGCAAAGCTGTCGCTGGGGGCAAGGAGCAGCGCGGCTGCGCTGAGCGAGGCGAGCAACGCCCCAAATGATCTGGACATCATGATACGCACCAACTCGTTTGGCTTCGCGGATAGCGGCTCCCCACGACACGCTAGGCCGGGCTGTCGCCCACCCGCAAACGTATAATTAATTATTGGTTAAGGCACGGAATTAACGGGGAACAGATTGCGGCAAGACGCCCGGGATTCCGGCTGATGTCGCACGTGTTCCGGAAACGGACTTCATAACCAGTTGATCGGAGTTGATCGGTTCGATCGACGACACCCGGAACGCTCCCGCACTGCGGTCGTTGGCTCCCTACACAAGCAAGGAGCATCTCCAATGCAGAATAAGTCGAAACTCCTCTGCCTGATCACGGCTTCACTCGTCGCGGGCACGTCGGCCGCCTCGGCTCAGGGCTATGATTGGAACGGATCGCGCGCGGGATGGGACCGCACCGCCCCGGCCTATCAGCCGGTTCAGCCCCGCGCCTACTATCCGGATGTCGCTGGACCATACGGTGCGCTCAACGGCACCAATCATCCGGCGCCGAGCTCGACGCAGGGCGATGTCGGCCCGGAGGGCAATAACAACGGTACACTGACCGGCGTCTATCGCAGCTGGTAACGCCCGCTCACGATCTGGCCCATCGTCCATCGCGGACGGTGGGCCTTCGTGCGTCAGCGGCCCTGCTGCTTGCGCAGCCAGTCCAGCATATCCTGCGCATTTCCGGTGCCCTGCGTCACGATGGCGGTGTTGCCACCGCTGCGGCGATAGACCGTGGTGCGCCCAGGCTCCTTCTCGATCTTGACCTCGGCCTGCGCCGGATCGCCGCTTTGGGTGATGACGGACGTGCCGTTCTCGTCCTGAACTACGGTCGTGTGGCCGTCACCTGACTCGCCGGCTCCGGCCGGCCCCGCTGCCATTGCCGTCATGATGCTCATTCCTGCTGCAAGAGCGATGAACCTCATATTGCACCTCGCCTTCTCGATCACCGGCTGAACTGAAATATCGACAGCCAGTTGAAGCGCCCGAATTGTCGCACCGTTCCCGTGTTCATGTCTCCGATCTGGAGCAGAAGGGCGTTGGTGGAATTGCCGACCTGGGTGACATCGGCAATGTTGCTCACGCCCGACTGACCGATCGCCAAATTGGTCGTGCCACCCACCTGGATCACGTCGACATAATTTCGCGTGCCGTTCTGGATGATCGTCGCATCGACCGTTCCCGTGCCACCGATCTGGATGACACGCGCGATATTGATGCGGCTGTTCTCTTCGATCGTGACCGGCTGGACATTGTTGCCGAACTGCACGATCGTTTCGATGCTCACGTTTCGGTTCGTTACGCCGCGCTGGACGGATCCGGCGGATACCTCGGACGCGACGCTGACGGCGGCGAGCAATGCCGCCACTACCAGGAGCACTCTACCGCATTTCATCGCCCTGCCCCCATTAGATTTCCGACGGACGCTGAGGTCGCGACCGGCTCAATGGCTATTCTGGACAACAGTCGCCGAGTTGAACGCACCGAACTGGGACAGGAAACTGCTGGTGGACTGGCCGGCCTGGCCGACAAACGCGACATTGTTCACGCCCGCCTGCCCGACCGATGCCGATGTCGTCCCGCCGAATTGCAGGATTCCGGTCGCGTTGTTCGTGCCGTTTTGAGTGACGGTCGCGCTGGTGCTGCCGCCGATCATGAACACGCCCGCCATGTTGAGCTGGCTGTTCTGGTTCAGCACGACCGGCGGGCCGCCGAGCGATACGATGGTCTTGATGTCGGCGGTCTGCGCACCGGCCGATCCGGCGCCCACGCAACACAAGGTGAGAAATGCGCCACAGGCGGCGCCTGAAAAATGCCTCATGACATGCCTCGCGACTGAAAATTGATTTGCGATCAAGGAGTCTGCTGCAAAATTGTCGAGCCGTTCAGGATTCCGAGCTGTCCGACGGCCGCCGCGTTGTTCGCGCCGATCTGGCCGATCAGGCTCGAATTAAAGCCACCGGCCTGGCCGAGTAACGCGGTGTTGGACGCCGTCGCGGTGGTGCCGCCCTGCCCGATCACCGAAGTGTTGACGGTAAGGAGCGAACCCGTCTGCAACGTGGTCGCAGTATTGGTGGCGCCGAATTGCATCGTGGTGGCGCTGTTGTTGGTGCCGCCACTCTGCGAGATGAAGGAGCTGTTGGTGGTGCCGAATTGCAGCACGCTGGCCGAGTTGCCGGCCTGGGCATCGAGGGCGGTCAGCAAGCTGAACGCGACGATCGTGGCAACGAGATATTTTTGATGCATGACATTTCCTCCGCGAAAGTCGGCGGACAAGCTCTCACCGAGTCGTCCGGCCCGAGGCGGTGCTTTCAAGGATGGCGCGGACGCGCCGCAGTTGACGCGTCCGGCCAAACGGGGCTGGCTTAGTGCGCCGTCTGCGAGACGGTGCTTCCGTTGACGCCGAACACGCTGAGCTGTCCGACGGCGGCGGCGTTGTTCTGGAGCGGGGCAGGCCCGAACGAGTTCTGAGTGATCGCGCTGCCGTTGTTGCCGAACGCCACCTGGCCGGTCGTCGCCGAGTTCTGCACGCCGATCTGGTTGACCGTGCTGCCGTTGTTGAGCGAGGCCGCGCTGGTGCCCTGCATCGTGGTCGCGCTGTTGATGATGCCGAGCTGGCTGGTCGACGAACTGTCGTTGGTGAGGCCCTGCTGCGAGACGCTGGAACCGTTCACGACGCCCACTTGCACGGTGGTCGAGGTGTTGGCGGCCTGCGCGGCGGAGGACAGGGCGAGCACGGCAACGGAAGCAAAAAACAATTTGCGCATGGAATATCCTTTCTGGCTAAGATCTCTGACTGGGTTCGGATGCCGTCTTGGAGGAGGCCGACATCGCAGGACAGACTTTGAACCGATCGTGCTGCGTGCGACAGACTGCAGTTCATGCTAATCGGTACGGACTAGACGTTGCGCGGCGCCTTAGGTGTCCGCGCACTAGCTGTACGGTTGTCCCGTGCCGGTTCGTGTTGTCTCGTCTTCGCGTCCCATGCTGTCGACCAACCGCACCACCTCGATCGGCGAACGAAGCTCCAGCTTTCGCATCATCCTGGTGCGATGGACCTTGGCCGTCACTTCGCTCACGCCGAGTCTCGCGGCGATCTGCTTGGCAACGAGACCTTCGGCCATCAACAGCATGATCTCGCGCTCCCTCGCCGTCAGCGTCTCGACGCGCTGGCGCGCTTCGCGCACGCTATCTTCGCGTTCGAGCCGCCTGCGGTCGCGCTCGATGCCGTGCCTGATCGCGTCGAGGATCTCCTGCTCGCGAAAGGGTTTTGGAAGAAACTCGACTGCGCCGCGCTTCATCGCCTCGACCGAGACGCGGACGTCGGAATGGCCACTGATGAAGACGATCGGGATCAGCACGCCCGTCTCGGCGAGCCGGCGCTGAAGCTCGAGGCCGGTCGGCGCGGTGCCGGGAAAGCGGACGTCGAGCACGAGGCATGAAGGCCCGCCGGAAATAATCTCCCCGAGAAACTCGTCGGTCGATGCAAACAATTTTACCTGATGCCCGGTCTCCTCGCAGAGACTTCCTATCGCGGTTCGAATCTGGATCTCGTCGTCAATGACATAAACTGTAGCTTGACCTGAACTCATGGCAACGGGCTCCCCGGCTTGGGACTCGATGAACAAGCAACGAGCCATCCATTCTTCTTGCAAGCGAGATCAAGGTGCTTGGATGAATTCGCGGGGATCGAGCGAGTCGCTCCGGTCCGCCGCTTCGACGTCTTAGGGCCAACACCCGTTCAAGACGAGTGAAGGCGTTCACATATCGGGTTTCGTGATTGGGGGGATTCGCCCTGGCGACCTGCGGCATCATGGCGATGCGCGATATCGACAATGCGACGATCTGGCGTCGGAACTTCGGTATCGCCGACTGCGTCATGGCGTCGCCACCCACGTGCCGACTTGAACGCCGGGCGCTGGCCGCTTCGGCCAGAGCAGACGGGACGTTCAGTCAGCTTGTCGAGTTCGATACCGCGCGCGTCATATCGATACGCTCCGTATGCATTTCCGGCAAGTCACGAAAGATAGCACCCCGCAGACTTTACTTCTGGATCATCAAGCGCGCCCGACCGTCGCCCCGGCAGCGGCGACACACTGACGATCGACTGCGTTTTCTGAGATTTACAACCATAGCGCGATCTTTGTCCGTGCCGCCAACGATGCCATTTCAAGAGGCGGGGTTTTGATATGCGATTTGTGCCAGTTATTGCCTTGCTCGGAACTGCATGTGGCCTCGTCACGGTCTACGCCGCGGGGCCGGCCGTCATCGGCGACGTGGCCGGGGCCGCGACGGAGAAAGCGGCCCGCGCCTACGAATCGACCCAACGGCTGCTCAAACCTGTCGGGCCCGAAGCACGAAGCTTCGGATCGGACGCCCCCGTGTTCCGCTATGCCTCAATCCAGCGCGGCAGCATCGAGCAGACCATCACCGTCACCGGCGCCCTGCAGCCGGTCAAGACGATCGAGGTGGGTTCCCAGTTATCCGGGCAGCTCGCCCGGGTCTATGTCGATTTCAACGACACTGTCAGCAAGGATCAACCGCTCGCCCTGATCGATCCGCGCAGCTTTGCGGCCAAGGTCGATGAAGCCAGGGCGGCGGTGGCGGTGGCGAACTCCTTCGTCGACATCGAGCGGGCCAAGCTCGACCGCGCCAGGATCGATCTGCAAAATGCCAGAGGCAGCAGAGACGTCCTCGTGGCTAAGCTCGACAGCGCGCAGGCGGTCAAGGCGTCGGCGCAGAAGACCTTGCAGCGCAAGCTGGCTCTACAGTCACAAAACGTCGTGGCGATAACGGCGGTGGATGACGCCCAGACGGAGTTCACCGCGAGGCTTGCCCAAGAGCGCGAAGCCGAAGTCCTCATGTCCCTGAACGCCTACTCAGTCGACGGCGCGCAGGCCGATATCCGCCGGATCGAGGCGGAATTGCAGCAGGCACGAATGGCCGTGCCGGAGAAGGCGGCCGTTCTCGCTGCGGCCCAGGCCGATCTCGACCGCACCGTGATCCGCTCGCCGATCGATGGCGTCGTCGTCGGCAGGTTCGTCAACGAGGGCCAGACGCTCGCGGTCGGACTGGAATCGCGGACCACGTTCGTGGTCGCGCACCGGCTGGAGGACATGGAAATCCACGCGCAGGTCGACGAAGCCGATATCGGGCGCGTCGCGCCCGATCAGCGCGCCCATTTCACGGTGGATGCCTACCCGGACCGCCGCTTCGAGGCGGTGGTGCGGCAGGTGCGCAAGGCACCGCAGAACCAGCAGCACGTCGTGACCTACACCGTCGTCCTGGCGACCTCCAATCTCGACGGCGCGTTGCTGCCCGGCATGACGGCCCTGGTGAAGATCGTGATCGAGCGGCAGGACGACGTGCTGAAAGTGCCGCTTGCCGCGTTGCGCTTCCAGCCCTCCGGCACGCAGCCGGATGCCGCGGCGCGCAGCGGGGTGTGGGCACGCACCGCAAGCGGCTCGCTCCGGCGCATTCCCGTCACCGTCGGCGCGGCCGGCACCGAACAGGTCGCGCTCAGGAGCGGAGACCTCGTCGAGGGCAGCCAGGTCGCTGTGGGTCAGGCCATCCGGCCGGCCGGCATGGAGTTTCTCGGCATCAGGTTCGGATCATGACGGCCCACCCGCCCCTCATCAGCCTGCAGTCGGTCTCCAGGACCTATCGCGCCGACGGAGTGGCGGTGGCTGCGGTGCGCAACGTCAGCTTCGACATCGAGCGAGGCGAGATCGTCGCGGTGATGGGACCGTCCGGCTCGGGAAAATCGACGCTGATGAACATGCTAGGGCTGCTCGACCTGCCGAGCGAGGGCGCGCTCTATCTCGAGGGAACCGAC
Organism: Bradyrhizobium sp. 44; assembly: GCF_023073095.1. NCBI lineage: Bacteria > Pseudomonadati > Pseudomonadota > Alphaproteobacteria > Hyphomicrobiales > Nitrobacteraceae > Bradyrhizobium > Bradyrhizobium sp. 44. The sequence goes on along the minus strand of NZ_JADPIY010000029.1, from coordinate 998,439 downwards.
GTTGCCGATCTCTCGGAAGACCACCGGTCGTCCCTGCGCGCCCGCAGCATCGGCTTCGTATTCCAGTCCTACAATCTGCTCGCGCGCCACAATGCGATCGAGAACGTCGCGCTGCCGCTGGTCTATTGCGGCATCGGCCGCAAGGAACGTCTGGCCCGCGCCGAGCAGAGCCTGGAGGCCGTCGGCATGGTGCACCGGGCCCACCACTTCCCGCGGCAGCTCTCGGGCGGCGAGCAGCAGCGCGTCGCGATCGCGCGCGCCCTGATCGCCTCTCCGCTGATCGTGCTCGCCGACGAGCCGACCGGCGCGCTCGACAGCCGTACCGGCGCCGAGATACTGGCCCTGTTCGCCGCGCTCAACCGCACCGGTCAGACCATCGTGATGATCACGCATGATCCCGGCATCGCGACCCAGTGCCGGCGCACGATCCGCCTGCATGACGGCGAGCTCGTCGCTGACGAAACGCTGGTCCCGATCCTGCCGAAACGAAGCGCTGCGCCATGACGATGCTCCAGGGCTTCCAGATCGCGTTGCACGCCTTGCGCCTCAATCCGTTGCGCAGCATCCTCACCATGCTGGGCATCGTGATCGGCGTCGCCTCCATCGTGACCGTGTTTGCGATCGGGTCCGGCGCGCAGCTTCGGCTCCAGGAGCAGATCCGCTCGATCGGCGCCAACGTGCTGATGATCAACCCCGGCGCGGTCTACCAGGGCGGCGTACGTCTCAAGGATGGCAGCAAGCTCACCATGACCGAGAGTGACGTGCAGGCGATCCTCGAGCAGATCCCCGAGATCCAGGCTGCGGCCGGCTCGATTGCAGGAACGGCCCAAATCATTCACGAGAGCAAGAACTGGAACACGACCATCAACGGGACGACGACCGGGCACTTCATGGTGCGCGACTGGCAGCTTGCGACCGGGCGCTATTTTTCCGGAAGCGAGGAGGCAGGCGCCGGCAAGGTCGTGATCCTCGGCAGCACGGTGGCGCATGAGCTGTTCGCGCCCGGCGAGGACCCGATCGGCGCCCAGATCAGGATCATGAAGGTGCCGCTCGAAGTGGTCGGTGTTCTCGATCGCAAGGGACCAGCGCAGGACGACGTCGCCTTCGTGCCGCTCACCACGGCCAAGTTGCGCTTCCTCGGCAGCGCAAGCAACATCAACCGGGATTCGGTCGCCTACATCATCGCCAAGGTGGCCGCCGACGGAAAGATGGCGGGCGCGCGAACGGAGATCGAAAACCTGCTGCGGCAGCGCCACCGTATTCCCGCCGGCCAGGAGGACGACTTCAAGGTCCAGGATCCGGCCGCCGCCATGGAAGCGCAGCAGGGAGCGATCCGCACCGTTGCGCTCCTGCTCGTCGCCATCGCCTCGGTCTCGCTGCTCGTTGGCGGCATCAGCATCATGAACGTCATGATCGTGTCGGTTACCGAGCGCACGCGTGAGATCGGAATCCGCCGCGCGCTTGGCGGGCGGATGCGGGACATCCGTCTTCAGTTTCTCTGCGAGGCCCTCGTGCTCTGCCTGCTCGGCGGCGCGATCGGCGTCGGTGCCGGCGTCACGCTCTCGATGACGGTCGCTCGCATGGCGGGATGGATCACCTCGATCGACGGCCAGGCGATCGGCCTTGCCCTCGCCTTCTCGATCGCGACCGGCCTGATCTTCGGTTTTTATCCCGCCCACAAGGCATCCAAGCTCAGCCCGATCGAGGCACTCAAGACGGAGTGAGAACATGCTGGGGTGTTCGCATCGACCAAAGGCCACGGAGGAGCAGTCATGAGTCCGGATCCGAAACATTCGATCACGCCGACACCGCGCGAGCGGGACCTGATGATGCTGATCGCACGCGGGATGCAGAACAAGAACATCGCGTACGAGCTCAAGATCTCGGAGAACACGGTGCGGGCGCATATCGGCAACATCATGCGCAAATACCGCCTCCAGAACCGGACCCAGATCGCGATCATCTTCGCCCTGCAGGCGGCGCCGCCATCGCTTCGCCGCAACCTGGCCAATGGCGGCCGCAATTCGGCGACGGCAGCGCCGACCAAGGCGGTCGCGCAGAATACGCCGGTGCCGACGGCGCCGGATTGAACGCTCCGGCCACAATTCCTTGCGTCGTTTCAGACGAAACACCCAAGTCCGGGGTCAACGGAACGGTGGCAAAATATTTCTCTTTATTAGAATTCGGATTTTTGTTAGACATTTCTCACTCCGGCCCAAGGAAGAGGGGCGTATCGCGATCGTCACGAACGCGGGCCGGACGGCGGTGGACGTTAGTCACATCGGCGCGAACGGCTTCGCAGGGCGGGTAACCGTGAGTGAAGGCCTCGCGCACACGACCGGTGTGATCGGCGTACGGCAAAATCGTGTGGTCCTGGCGCCCGGGGTCTGTGCGCCAAGCGTTGCGGTGATGTGGTGGCTCAACCGGGCCCGCGCATCAGCCATCCGCAAGGCGACGGGGGCAATAGTGCATCGCTCCCCGGGGAGAGCACGACATAAGTCGTAAAACCACTGCGCAGGGAAAGGTCGGATGTTTTGGCTTCACCTGTATGCCGCTGTGCAATCTTTACGACAATCTCGCACAGTGGACCGCGGGTGCCAGCCGGCACCCGGTCTTCCCTGCGCCCTCTTTCAATTGAGGGTGAGGCATCGAGGCAAAGCTCGGGCAAAACAAGCCGCGAGAGGGCGAAGGTGTGTCTGCCACTCGGATGCGAATCGAAGCGCGACGCTGCCAGCCACTCACTCCGTCATTGCGAGCGCAGCGAAGCAATCCAGTCTGCCGCCGCGGAAAGATTCTGGATTGCTTCGCTACGCTCGCAATGACAATGCTGAAGCAGCTGCCCGCCAAAATTCCTATCTCGTGCCCCGGACGCTGCGCAACGCCTCTTGGCCGTGCGCTGCAGCGCGTCCGGGACACGGGGACCGTCCCTGCCCTTCTTTACATGCCGCTCCGCTCTTGTAACAAAACCGTCATGCAGCGAAACTAAACGAAGCCGGGGGCCGCGGTTGGCGGCCAAGCCGCCTCGCAGGGAGAGATTTTGATGCGCCGTTCATTGGTGTTGCTGTCAGCCGGACTGACAGTGTTGTCCGCCGGACTTTCGACCGGACCTGCCTCCGCAGAGAACAACACGCCCCGCAACCTGATCCTGTTCATTCCGGACGGTCTGCGGGCGCTGAAGGTAACACCCGAGACCGCCCCGGCAATGGCCGAAATCCGCGACAAGGGCGTCAATTTCAAGAATTCGCACTCGCTATTCCCGACCTTCACCATGGCCAACGGCTCGGCGATGTCGACCGGCCATTATCTCGGCGACACCGGCGTGTTCTCCAACACGATCTGGACCAACTACACCTCGGTGCCCGCCGGCGACACCGTCGTCCCCTTCATCGAGAACGACGCCGTGCTCGGCGACATCGACGAGCATTTCAAGGGCGACTATCTCAACGAAGACACGATCCTGAAGCTGGCCCGCGACAAGGGCTACAGCACCGCCGCGCTCGGCAAGCATGGTCCGACCTATCAGTTCGACCACACCGACAAGCCCGAAAAGGCCGGCCTGCATTCGGTCGTGTTCGACGACGCCACAGGCGGCAAGAACGGCGTGGCGCTGTCGGACGAGATCAAGGCCGCTCTCACCAAGGCAGGCCTGCCCCTCGCCACGCCGCCGCGCGGCGACAACTCCAAGGCGGGCGATGCCAAGACGCCCGGCACCACGGCGGCCAACGTTGCGCAGCAGGCCTATTTCGCCGACGTCGCGGCCAAGGTCGTGCTGCCGATGTTCAAGGCGCGCAACAAGCCGTTCGTGCTGGTGTTCTGGTCGCGCGACCCCGACGGCAGTCAGCACAACACCGGCGACAGCCTCAACCAGATCATGCCCGGCATCAACGGGCCGACCTCGATGGCCGGCATCAAGAATGCCGACAACAATCTCGCCCAGCTCCGCAAGGCGCTGGACGAGCTCGGCCTTGCCGCAAACACCAACATCATGGTCCAAGCCGACCACGGCTTCTCGACCATCTCCAAGGAAAGCAAGACCAGCCCCTCGGCCAAGGTCAGCTATGACGACACGCCGAAGGACTTTTTGCCGATGGGCTTTCTGGCGCTCGACCTTGCCAAGGCGCTCGACCTGCCGCTGTTCGATCCCAACGACAAGAACGCCAAGGTCGAGGGCAACAAGCACCCCAAGGCCGGCAACGGCGTGCTCGGCAAGGATCCGGAAAAGCCCGATCTCATCGTCGCCACCAATGGCGGCTCCGACCTGATCTATTTGCCGAACAAGGACAAGAAGCTGGCGGCCAAGACCGTCAAGGTGCTGCTCGAGCAGGATTACGTCTCCGGCCTGTTCGTCGACGACTCGCTCGGCCGCTTCCCCGGCACGCTGCCGCTGTCGAGCGTCAACCTGCGCGGCAAGGCGGCGACGCCGACGCCGGCGATCGTCGTCAACTTCCGCTCCTATGCCAGCGATTGCGGCGAGGCGCCGACCAACTGCTCGGTGCACGTCGCCGACACCGTGCTGCGCCAGGGCCAGGGCATGCATGGCAGCTTCAGCCGCGGCGACACCATGAACTTCATGGCCGCGATCGGTCCGGACTTCAAAACCGGCTATGTCAGCGATATCCCGGTCAGCAATGCCGACGTCGGCATGACGGCCGCCCAGCTCCTCGGCCTGCGCGCATCGCAGAACGGCGGCCTCGTCGGCCGCGTGATATCGGAGGCCATGCCCAACGGCATCGTGCCGAAGGCGTACAAGGGGGTCGAGAAGTCGAAGAAGTCAGAGAACGGCCTTCAGACCGTGCTGAACTTCCAGCGCGTCGGTAGCCAGCGCTATTTCGACACTGCCGGTTTCCCGGGCCGCACGCTCGGCCTCGAGTTGGACACCGGCAAACAAAAAACGGCGGGGAAATAACCCCGCCGTTCAAATGCGTCCTCGTGAGAGGCGCAGAATTTTACATGCCGATGTCGAACACGTTCGGCAATTGGCCCGCCAGAGGCAGCGCGGTGGCGCCCAGGAAGGTCGCCACCATCGCCATCAGGCGACGGTTGTTCTGGCGCTTGCCGCGCATCTGGCCGGCGATCCACTCGAGCATTTCGCTGTTGACCTTGGAGGCATAGGACGGCGCCCACCCCTCGATATCGGACTCGGCCGACAGCGCGAGGCTACGCGGCGGCACCTTCAAGCCGGAGGCGCTCGCCGCATAATGGGCGACCGCCTTGGCCAGCAAATCGTCGAACCGGCCGCCATCGGTGCGCTCGGTCGCAGCTTCGTTGATCTCGAACAGCGCTTCGGCTTCAGCACGGCTGACCGGCTGGTCGTTGACGGCCGAGGCGGTGAGAATGCGGACGCACCAGGCAGTGTCATCGGCATCGAGCGAGCGGGAGAAGTGCACCCTTCCCTTGGTGGTCGGGCCTTCGCCCGTGATCACGCCGTCGCGCACGATAGTCAGTGCATGGGCCGAGGTATCGCGGCAGGACGGTTCGAGGGACGGCGACTCAACAGACTTATGCGCAGCGGCAGACATAGTTCACTTCCAGATTTCTTCTGATCGGCCAGCATTTTCATGCCGGCGTAAAGGGGTGGTTAATGATTCGGTACGGGGATCGCGACTTTTCGAGATAGTTGCCAATTGGTCGCTGTCAGGACCATTTTGGTTCTGGGAAGCGACGGGCGAGGGTGATGGAAGTCATAAAAGGCTTTCTCGGGGCAATCACGCCCGTATAGCCCCGGTGGAGATGTTTCGCCGCAGGCGCCGCTGTAACAAAAAGGTGCTAGGAAATCAGGCCTTCAAAGAAGGAATTCACATTTTACTTGAAGCGGTTCAGTTAGCGTTCACTTGGGATCGCGAAGACCTTATAATGGTCATGACGGTCAAAGATGAATTCTCAAGTAAATTCAATAGCATGAGGTAGAACCATGACACTTCCGATCGGCGCCACCGCCCCCGATTTCGAAGCCGAGACCACCGAAGGGAAGATCAAGTTCCACGACTGGATCGGCAATAGCTGGGCGCTGCTGTTCTCGCACCCGAAGGACTTCACGCCGGTTTGCACAACCGAACTCGGCGCGCTCGCCAAGCTGAAGCCGGAATTCGACAAGCGCGGCGTCAAGCTGATGGGCCTCTCGGTGGATCCGGTCGATCGCCACGCCAAATGGTCGGAGGACATCAAGGAGACGCAAGGCGCGGCTCCGAACTATCCGATGATCGGCGACACCGATTACAACGTCTCCAAGCTGTACGGCATGCTGCCGGCCGCGATCTCGGGCGATCCCCTCACCCGCACCGCCGCTGACAACCAGACCGTCCGCAACGTCTTCATCATCGGGCCGGACAAGAAGATCAAGCTGGTGCTGGTCTATCCGATGACGACGGGCCGGAACTTCCAGGAGATCCTCCGCGTCATCGACTCGCTCCAGCTCACCGCCAAGCATCGCGTCGCGACCCCGGCCGACTGGTCGCAGGGCGACGACGTCATCATCGCGGGCTCGGTCTCCAATGACGAGGCCAAGACGATCTACCCGCAGGGCTGGAAGGAGCCGAAGCCCTACATCCGGATCGTGCCGCAGCCGAAATAACCCAACTGTCATTCCGGGCGATGCGTCAGCATCACCCGGGATGACGATGTCAGCTCTTACGCCGCGCGCACGCGTTCGAGAAAGCCCTCGACCTCGGCCTTCAGATGCAGGCTCTCGCCCGACAACGCTTGGGCGGAGGCAAACATCCGGCTGGACGTCTCACCGGTCTCGTTCGCACCCTCGGCGGCCTGACGGACGTTGACGGCGACATCGGCCGTGCCCGATACCGCCGCGCGAACGCTGGCGACGATGTTTTGGGTCGCGCTCTTCTGCTGCTCGACCGCCGCCGAGATCGAGCCCGCGATGCCGCTGATGCGCTCGATGGTCTGGCTGATCGCCTTGATGGCGACAACCGATTCCTCGGTCGCAAGCTGCATGCTGGCGATCTGGTTCGAGATCTCGTCGGTCGCCTTGGCGGTTTGGCCGGCGAGCGTCTTGACCTCCTGGGCCACCACCGCAAAGCCGCGGCCGGCATCGCCCGCGCGCGCGGCCTCGATGGTCGCGTTCAGCGCCAGCAGATTGGTCTGCTCGGCGATCGAGGTGATCAGTTTGACGACATCGCCGATGCGCGCGCCTGCCTCGGAGAGCTGCGCGATGCGCTGATCGGTCGCCTCGGCCTGCCGCACGGCCTCGGCGGAAATGACGTTCGATTCCTGCACCCGCCGGGTGATTTCAGAGATCGATTGAGACAGCTCGTCCGAGGCCGAGGCCGCCGAACGCACGTGCTCGGAGGCGTTTTCGGAAGCTCCGGCCGAGCGCGCCGACAGATCGGCGGTGGAGCGCGCGGTGTCGGTAAGCTGCCGCGCCGTCCGCTCGAATTCCCCTGACGATGTCAGCACCTTGTCGAGAATGCCGCCGACACCGCCACGGAACTCCTCGACGAAATTGCGCAACTCGGATTTGCGCTGCTCGGCGGCTGCGGCCGAAGCCGCCGCCTGCTCGCTGCGCATCCGCGCCCGCTCCTGCGAATTGCTCCTGAACACCGCGACCGTGCGGGCGATCTCGCCGATCTCGTCGGCGCGATTTTCGCAATCGATCTCGACGTCGCTCTGGCCTTCGGCGAGCGCCGTCAGCGAGCGGGTGACCGAGGTGAGCGGCTTGGTGACACGGCGGACGACCAGCAAGGTCAGGACCAGCACCAGCAACGCGGCGAGGCCGGCGGCAGCCGCCATGCTTTCGATCGTCTGGGCCAGCATGCTCTCGAACTGGGCCATCGGGATGCCGACATAGAGGATGCCGGCGACCTTGCCGCTGGCGTCGGCGACCGGGAAATAGGCGGTCATGAAGGACTTGCCGAACAGGGTGGCCGGGCCCTTGTAGGCCTCGCCACGACGCAGCAGCGCCTGCGCCGGGTGATCGGCGGCAAGCTGGGTCCCGACGGCACGGTCGCCATTTTCCTTCTTCACGTTGGTCGAGCGCCGCACGAACTGCCCGCTCGCATCGTCGAACACGAACAGGGTCGCGTTGCCGCCGACATAGGACACCGCGCGATCGACGATGGCGTGATCCTTGAAGTCCGGCATCTTGGGAATCTCGGCGCGCGCGACCGCGCCATCCCGCATCGTGATCTTCGCATCGGGAACGATTTCGGCAAAGGCCAGAGCCAACGTGCGCAAACTCACCTCGATGTCGCGGAGCGCGCGATCATTGAAAGCGGAGCTGAGCGACCAATAGCCGGCGCCGACCACGAGCGCCGTATTCATAGCGATCAGCAGCACGGCGCACAGGAGCGCCTTGGTGCCAAGCTTGAATTGCGGCAGAAACTTCGCCGTTGCTCGTCCGTACATGAATGAAATTACCTCCGTAATTCCTGCATATTCGTGCAATCGGCTTACGGTCACATTAACGGCGGTTCCAATCGCCACCCCGCGACATGCTTTCCAAATCGTTAACGAGGACACCCTGACCACGCCCAGAACTGCGCCAAGGATCACGCCAAGTGCTCCGCCCATCATCGTCTGGTTTCGAGACGACCTCCGCCTGTCCGACCACCCCGCCCTCCACGCTGCCGCCAAGGCCGCTGCGACGACCGGGGCGCCGGTGATCTGCCTCTATGTGCTGGACGACGCGGCCGGGCGAGCGCCGGGCGCCGCGGCGCGCTGGTGGCTGGCGCAGTCGCTGCGGGCGCTCGGCGCCGACATTGCCTCCCGCGGCGGATCGTTGATCCTGCGCAAAGGGCCGGCGGCCAGGGTGATCGCGGAGGTGGCGCGTGAGAGCGGAGCGCGTTCAGTCTACTGGAACGGGATCGCACAGGCGCCGCATCAGGCGATCGAGCGGCAGCACGAAGCGGCACTGGCAAAGATCGGCGTGGACTCGCAAAGTTTCCCGGGCGACTTGCTCGTTCCGCCCGCGGCGATCCGCAACAAGGAAGGCCGCGCCCTGCGCGTGTTCACACCATTCTGGCGGCGCGTGCTGGCGCTCGGCGATCCGCCGAAGCCCCTGCCGGCACCGAAGGAGCTGCGTCCTGCGCCGACGATCGCCAGCGACGCGCTGGAGGCCTGGAAGCTCGAGCCGCGCAAGCCCGATTGGGCCGGCGGCCTGCGCGAGACATGGACCCCCGGCGAAGCCTCCGCCCGCGCCCGCCTGCGCAATTTCCTCAAGCATACTGCACAAGGCTATGTCGGCGATCGCGACCGCCCGGACCGCGAGGGCACCTCACATCTGTCACCGCATTTGAGGTTCGGCGAACTCAGCCCGCGCCAGGTCTGGCACGCCGCGCGGTTCGCCGCGGCGGAGAACCCTGCGATCGGACCCGGTGTCGACAAGTTCCTGAGCGAGCTTGGCTGGCGTGAGTTCTGCCGGCACCTGCTCCACGACCACCCCAACCTTGCCACCAAAAACCTGCAAGCGAATTTCGACGGCTTCCCATGGAAGCCCGACGCCAAGGCGCTCGCCGCCTGGCAGCGCGGACGCACCGGCTATCCCATCGTTGACGCCGGCCTACGCGAGCTCTGGCACACCGGCGTGATGCACAACCGGGTGCGAATGGTGGTCGCCTCATTTCTGGTCAAGCACCTCCTGATCGACTGGCGCGACGGCGAAAGCTGGTTCTGGGACACGCTGGTCGATGCGGATGCCGGCAGCAATCCCGCCAACTGGCAGTGGGTCGCCGGCTGCGGCGCCGACGCGGCGCCCTATTTCCGCGTGTTCAATCCGGTGCTCCAGGGCGAGAAATTCGACCCGGATGGAGCCTATGTCCGGCGCTGGGTGTCCGAGCTAAAGGACGTGCCGGCCAAGTTGATCCACAAGCCCTGGGAGGCCACGCCGATCGAGCTTGCGAGCGCCGGCGTCACGCTCGGCAAGACCTATCCGCAGCCGATCGTCGATCATGCCAAGGGACGAGAGCGCGCGCTCGCCGCCTACGCCAAGATCCGCAAAGGTTGAGCGTTGCTTTGACACAATTATGAAACGCGCTATCGTCATCGCTCCATGCAAACCGTGGGGGACACTATGGACGACGACAAGCCGATCACCGAACTTGCGATGGACACGATCACCGCCGCCGTGGAAGCGACCAAGGACGCAGCTGTCACTGCGGTGAAGAAGGTCAGGAAGGCCGCCAAGAAGGCTGCGAAGAAAGTAGCGCCGAAGAAGGCTTCCAAGAAGAAAGCCAAGAAGGCTGCGAAGAAAACTTCGAAGAAGGCCACCAAGAAGGCTTCGAAGAAAGCTGCAAAGAAGTCGTCGAAGAAGGCCGCCAAGAAAACGGCAAAGAAGACTGCCAAGAAGGCGACCAAGTCGAAAAAGAAGGCCAAGAAGGCCAAGCGCTGATCCCAACGCCGAGGTCTCCGGGGGCGGACGCGCCCGGAGACGGCTCCAGCGATGCCCTACCCTCGCCGCTTGGCTGCACGCCGGCCCGGGTGATGCTCGCCCTGCGGATCGCGGAATTCGCTGCGATGACCGCGCCGGTCCTCGGCGTTGAAGCGCCGCCGTTTCTCGGGCGAGCCGAACGCCTTGATCACCTTCCTGCCGTTGACCTTCTTGATGACGTAGCCGCCCTCGGTCATCGAGAACGGCTCTTTCAGCGTTCCCTTGTGGTCGAACTTGGTGCCCCGGGGATGCTTGAACGGTTCGAACCAGGACGGATAGACGAAGTTCGACATCTCGAAGCCGGCGACGAAGAAGGTGTCCTCTTCCACGGCGTCACAGACCTCATAGGCGTATTGGGTGTTCGGGTTTTTGTCGGCCCAGAGATTGGCCATGGGATCGAGCACCATCTCGAACAGCTCGTGCGAGGCCGCCACGCTGACCGGCTCGTCGCCCAGCGCCTTGACGAAGATCTTTGAGATCGGCTGGCGGCGATGCGTCAGCTCATGGCGGCCGAGCATGTTCTTGTGGGAGGCCTCGTCAAAATAGACCAGCTGCCACTCGCCCGGCTTCGGCTTTTCGCTGACATAGAGGTCGACCGGATAGCCCCACACCGGCAGGAAGTGCTTGTCGTAGCATTTCTGGAGCGCCGCTGTGAGCCTGGCCATCTTGCGGCCGCTGATCGTCGGCTCCGCGTAGTTGATGCAGGCAATCCGGACCGGCTTCAGGGACCTGCCAAGCAACGCGCGTCTCGCCTTCTTCATGGAAATCACCTGTGAAAGGGCCACTGAAATGCGCCGACCCTAGCACGATCTTGCCGCGCACGTCAGGGATGTATTCCGGCGGCCCGGCCCGCCGGTCCTAGAAGCGTCGGTTGACCACGAACACCGCAGCCGCGCACATCACCATGCCGGCGATCGCCAGCGCATCGAGCTTTTCTCCAAACAGCAGATAAGCCATCAGCGCCGTCACGGCGGGCACCAGATAGAACAGGCTTGCAACAGAAGTGGCGGCGGCATGGCGGATCAGCCAGTACAGCAGCCCGATCGACCCGATCGAGAGCGCCACGGCGAGCCAGGCCAGCGCCAGCATGAACTCGCGCGTCCAGTGCACCACGCGGTCCTCGAACAGGAAGGCACCGATCGCGAAGAAGATCGTGACGGAGACGTACTGCACGAGATTGCCGGCGCGCCAGTCGATGTGGTTGCAATAGCGGCGCTGATAGAGCGTGCCGAGCGTGATGCTGATCAGCGAAACGACGGAGGCGAGCCAGCCGAGCCCGGCTTCGCCGGTCATGGGACGGCCGTGCAGGATCAGCACGACGCCGCCGAGGCCAAGGACGAGCCCCGCCCATTGCACCGGCGTCACCTTCTCCCCGAGCCAGCGGTTGGCGATGGTCGAGGTCAGGATCGGCTGAAGGCCCGGAATGAGCGCGGAGAGCCCGGCCGGAATCGAGTGCGCGATCGCGATTGCGGTGCCGCCGAGATAGAAGCCATGGACGAGAATGCCCGCGACGGCGCTGTGCGCGATACCGATACGGTCCGGCCATTTCGGTCGCGCAATCGCGACGATGATCGCCATCAGACCGACCACGAACGCCATGCGGATGGCGAGGTAGGTCAAGGGATCGGCATTGTTGACGACGTATTTGGTGCCGATGAAGCCCGTGCTCCAGAGCAGGACGAACAGGATCGGCGCGGCGCGGGCGGTCAGGGCTTCTTGATTATGATTCATTGCCGCCTCATTGCCCCACCGGGGGCCAATGCGGCAATGCGAATTTCGGCCAATTTCGTCCGGACGATGCTGCGCTGCGACGGACCGGACGGCTCAGCCGCTCACCATTCGTCCGGACAGGGATCGATGATCTTCCAGAGCTCGACGCCGTTCTTGATCTTTTTCATGTCGGTGGTGAGCCCGCCATTGCGGCGGATCCAGTCCTTCACCGTGTCGGGGTAATAGGCCATCAGGTCGGACGTCCCCTCCGCGCTGGTGACCTTGATGCCGAAGGTGAAGGCCTTGTCGTAGTAGGCTTGGTGGAAGCCGAGGCTGGCGCGCGGCGTCACGCAGATCTTGTTCATCGGCACGATCCCGAGCACCAGGGTGCAGGCCGAATTGCAGATGCCGTCGATAATGACGCGCTCGCCCTTTTCGCGGACGCGCTTGTACTTGGCCTTGTACTCCTCGACATAGCCGCCGTGGTCGCGGGTAATGTGCAGCTCGGCCCGCGCCGGCGTGGCGGCGACGACCGAGAGCAACAGCAGGCTCAGAAGCGTGATGCGCATGGCGAGGTGACGGCGAAAGCCTTCAGGAATGGACCGGCCTCGAAGGACCCCCAAGATGATCCTCGGGCCGGCAACAGGATATTTAACCGAATTCTCTTTGGTCATACTTGTGTGGGGAATTCGTTAAGCATCTCGAAAAGGCCAAAAATGGGCAAGTCCGGACCACAGAACCGGCAATTCTGTCACACCCACCCGGGAATCTGCGGGATTGGCCCCGATTTCCGGGCTGCAGACGGGTGTTCCGGCCGCCCGAACTGGCTATAAACGGCTGACCTATTCGTGCGGGTTCCGGAGATTCGAGATGAGCAAGTTGAAGCTTGTAGCCGCGATTGCTGCCCTGTCGGCCGCAATCCTTGCCCCTGGCCTCGCAGAGGCACGGGGACATCACCGGTACCACCGCTATACCACGAACCCGCTGCCCTACCCGATCAGCTATCTCCACAATTACGGGCCCGGCATCACGCCCGGGACGTTCGCCTTTTACGACGGCCCGTCGACCAACCATTGCTACCAGAGCGCAGCCGCCTATGTCGGCCAGGACCGCCGCCGGCACCCCTGCTACTGAGGGGCGCAGGCGCGTCGCGGGGGCCGCTATTTGGCGGCGCCCGACAGCAGCAATTGCTTCTCGATTTCGTAGACCGGCAGTTTGACGAGGTCCTTGCCGACCTCGCCCTGGAGTGCCTTGCGCACCACATCCGAATAGTCGGCGCGGATCATCCCAAGCGCACGCGGCGAGGCCACCATGGTCAAGGCCGAGGTCTCGCCTGAGCTCACGGCGGCATCGAGCCGTCCGGCCAGGCTGCGCAGGAAGGTGCGCTCGGCCTCGTCGTGCCAATCAGTCTGCTCCACCGAGCTGCGCGCGCTGCCGGCCGCGCCATGGAGCCTGCCCGACGCGTCGGTCCCTTGCGCGCGGGTCGAGGAATTGGGCTGCTCGTGCACCTCCCTGGTGTGGAGGTTCGGAAACATCTCGTCGCCGAGGTTTTCCAGAATGAGCGCCTTGCGCCCGTCGCACACGACCAGCCAGTCACCCTTGTCGATTCTCATTTTGTCCATTGCACAGCTCCAAAGCGACCTCGCGAGCTTGCTCTTCGAATTGCTCGAAAGGCTGGCCACGAGGCCAAGCTTAGGGACGAAGCCGCATCGGAGAATTGCGCGGGATCAAGGATGACGGCGATGTCCTGCGGGGCGCAAACACAAGCGCAGCATTGGTCAAGAGCGCGAACCTGGGATAGTCTGGCGGAGCTAAAGGTCAGGCCTGCGGCGGGCTGGCTGAAGACCTGTTCATCAGCATTACATTTCGCCCCCGCCACAATTTGATCAGAACAAACTTCGATATCCCTGTATTGCGTAAGCGGAGAAAGACATCATGAAGCTTAGAATTGGCCTCGTCGCTGCGACCCTGCTGGGTGCGTTGGTCGCATCATCGGCGGCGTCCGCCATGCCCATCGCTCCTGCGACGCCGCAGGTTTCCGACGTCGAGCAGGTCCGCATGGTCTGTGACGCCTGGGGACGCTGTTTCTGGCGCCCGAACTACTATGGATACTACGCGCCGCGGCCCTACTACGGGCCCCGATATGCACCGCGCTTTTACGGTGGGCCTCGCTATTACGGACCACGCTATCGCCGCTGGTAATTCTAAAGGGGCCCTCCGGGGCCCCTTCGCTTTTGCGAGATCAAGGATGTTGGTCTGGAGTCATTCCAAAACTGATCTAGATCAAAGACGAAATCCGCTACGCCGTCATTCTCCGACGATGGTCGATTTGATCGTTTTTCGATGTCCCCAGACGGGCATGAACGTGCAGACACATCTTGAGAAGCAACAGAGACAGGAGGCGCAGAGCTTTGCCTCCTTCGCCTGTCCCGCCTGCACGCGGCTGCATTTCATCGACCTCGCCTCCGGCCAGCCGATGACTCGAGACCGCTGACGACGACATCGATCCGCCGGCTTCATGCCATGATGTCCGCAATACTACGGCCCGGAATCCGGTTTACTGAAGCGCGATGTTTCGCCATTGATGGCGATGTTCCGACGTTCATTTGATTGTCATATTGCAGCAGCCGGCCGCACGCATGTTGTTCGACGCCCTCGCCCCATCCTCGGCGCTTCAATTGATCGGCTTTGCCGACGTCGATGCATTTCGGCCGATCGAGGCGATGGAGGATGCGAGAAGCATTCCGCTCGACGTCCGGAATTTCGCGGCGGCTCGCGCTGTCGTCTCCCTGCCCGGCTGCCGCATCGTCATGATGCGCTCGTTCGCGCGCATCCTCGACGCCGCCTATCGGATGCCCGGGGGGATGGTGATCCTGCCCATGACGGACGACCTTCAGGTCAATTCCAAGGGCATGCATCTGGACGCGCGTTTCTTCATCGCGCTCCGCGGCAGCGATGAATGCCATTTCGTCGAGCGCCGGACCAATCATCATGCGATGATCATCTTCTCACCCGGCTTGAGCGACCGGGGCTGGTTCGATCAGGCGGACGATTTGCGGGCCTATGTCGCGAACCGCCCCGCTTTGCTCCACATACGGCAGCTCCTGCTCGACATTCTGCGAACCGCGTCGGTGCAGCCGGCCCTGTTCGAAACGACCGAGGTCGCCGCCCATCTCCAGGAAGGCCTGCTGCTCGCGCTCGACGATCTGTTTCGCATCGATTCGCTCTCGGACCGGAGTGCCTCCGTCCAGGGCGAGCGGTCGATCAAACTCGTGCAGCGGATCGACGATTACGTCGCGGCACATCCGACTGCTCCGATCTATACCGCCGATCTCGCCGGCGAGTTCGGCGTCTCGATCCGGACGCTCGGCGGCGCCGTCAGCAAAGTGCGCGGCATGAGCCTGCATCAATACATTCGCTTGAAAAAATTGTGGGCGACGCGGTCTCGCCTTCTCAAAGGCGGGGGCGCCAACGTCGCCACATGCGCGCGCGCCCAAGGCTTTCACCATTTGGGGGAGTTTGCCGCAGCTTACCGTGCGACCTTCCACGAAGCGCCGTCCGACACGCTGGCCCGGGGCCGGCAAGCCGGTCCGACGGCTGGTTGACCAGGCCCGGCTCCAGTCTTTCCAGTGCGGCGCGCGCCTCAAGGGAACCAGTTCCCTCGAACTGCATTATCCGAGAGGTGCGCTGGCAGCGCACTGAAGCACCCCGCGCGCCCTACGTGCGGGGTTTTTCTCGCCGTCAACCAAGTGGTTCAGGAAGAAAATGTCTATTAGCCGCAACGTATTGTTTCTGATCATCGGTGCTCTGGTCATCACGGCGGCCGTGCTCGGCTACAATCTCTACCAGACGAAGCAGCCCGATGGCCTACAAATCAATGTCGGTCCCAACGGGCTGAAGATCCAAGGCAAATAGAGGCGGCTCACGGCCTCGCGCCCTATCCGAATACTGTGGCCTGACAATTGGCGCGCTCGGAGAGATTCGAACTCCCGACCCTCGGAATCGAAATCCGATGCTCTATCCAGCTGAGCTACGAGCGCCTCGGCCTCGACATTGGGCCGTAACCGAGATGCCCCAGATCGCTGCTGGCGGGCCAGCAGGCCGGACGACATTCGGATGGGTTCGAATTAGCAGAGAGGCCGGCCAATAAAAAGCCCTTCCCGCCCCGATTTGAGACGGGTCGGACCCGCCCTCACCAGGTGCTGTTGAAGAAGCCGAAATGCGGCTGCTGCGCCATCACCATCATCGGCCGCCCTTGCTGCGGCACCGGATGCGTTCTGGCGACCTTGCGCTTGGGCTGCTGCGCCGGGGTCTGAGGGGGCTGGGCCTGCGCCTGAACTTGCGGCTGAATTTGCGTCCTGGCTTCGGTCTTCTTGACCGCAGCGGTATCGGCCTTCGCGGCCGGCGTGAATTGGGCGAACGTCTCGCGGACCCGCGCCTTGGCTGATATCTCGGCCAAAGCGGGTGACATGCTCTCCACGGGCGGCTGGGGAGCCGCGACGGCGGCGATCTTCACCGCAGGGGCGGCAAGCGTCGGCTGACTGGTGTCGAGTACGACACGCTCCGGGAGGTGGCGATCGGACCGGATCCGAATCAACGGCTGTTCGTTGCTTGCGGTTGCGATAGCCTGCGTCACAGGCGAAGTCGGCAGAACGTAGTTCGCCGCGAACAGCAGTGCGAGCAAGGCTCCACCGACAAAGAAGAAATACCGAAAGATGGGCATTGGCCACGCTCCGCCCGCCGCATCCCCGCGTGGGCTCTCCGCCTTAACAGGCGATCATTTAATTGGTTCCTGGCCCAGCCGTTCGGTTCAAATGGCGACGCCAAGTTTTTCGGCCAAGCCCCCGGGACTGTAACTTTTCCGCTACCCGGCACTGCCGGCCTTATGTCCGGCGTGCTGCCACAAGCGAACACTTCGCCTGATCGGCATTCACGTTGACGAAGCCGACAGGAATGCGCGCAAAAGTCTTGCGGCTCTTCATGCTGACCGGATCCGCCAGAACGCGGGTGCGGTCGGTGAGATGACTGCCATCGCGCCGCGCAAAAGCGCAGACGATCTCGACATCCTTTACGGCATAGTCGTTGTCGTTGCGCAGCGTGAGCGTCACCAGCGCCTTCGAGCCAAGGCCGCCGCGGCGCCAGGTCTGAGATGAAATCCTGATCCGGCCGAGTTCTGCCATTGTCGGAATCGGAGCTTCGGAAGGCGGCGACGCGGCGGCCGAATCGCCCGAAGGCGCCGTCGCGACCGCTGCCATCTCAGACGTCACCGGCTCTGCACTGTTGCCTCTGGAGAGGGGGAGCAGCATCCAGATGCCGCAACCGACGATGATTGCCGCCAACAGCCACAGCAAGCCTCGCCCAAATGAAACGCTCGCGATCGTCACCGCCCGCGCCAGTCGTTCGCCGGTCCCGGCGAAACGCCCTAACCCGATGCGGTCAAACCCGGCGTTCATGGTCGCCTCACCGATCGCGGCGGAAGCACGTTCGACAACGGATTCGGCCACTGCTTACCTTAATCGGGAAGGCGAACTAAGGTTCCCGAGCAGCTGCCGAGTCGGCAAGAGCGGTGGCGGTCACGGGCCGAGGCCGCTAACATGCGCTGCAACATCAAGATCCGTCGGGAGAACACGAAATGCCAGTCGTCACTTGGGACCACGTCCATCTGCGCAGCCCCGATCCGGAGGCCACGGCGGCCTGGCTGCGGGATATCCTCGGTGGCGAGATCGTGCAAGCGCCCGGACGGATCGACGTGAATCTCGGCGGCGCAAGGATCTTCATTGCGCCGCTCGAGGGCGACAATGCGGTCAACCCGCCGCCGCCGCACCCGCATCAAGGCCTCGACCATTTCGGTCTCACGGTGAAGGACATCGACGCCGTCGCCGCCGAGCTCAAGGCCAAGGGCGTCACTTTCACGCGCGAACCGACCACGATCCGCCCCGGCGTGCGCATCTGCTTCATCCGCGGCCCCGAAGGCATCTCCATCGAGCTGCTCGAGCGCGACAAGAAATATACCTGACACGGCGCGCGCCGCATCGGCTCACCGGGCGACGTTGCCGCCCGGCGTGCCTCAAGTCATGCTGCCGGGCATGAAGCAGCGGACGGCGACGCCCATGTAGCCGTAGATCGGCCAGACCATGGTGCGCCCCACCCGGTTCGGCTCCGAGATCACGGCCTCCTCGGGCACCTCGACCCAGACGAGTTCCTGCGGTCGGCCGTCGATCACGTAGCCATAGCGCGGGACGCGGACCCGATAGTGCCCGTCCTTGCTGTCCCAGTCGGTGTCCGAGAGCGCCGAGCCGTCGGCATCGGAGCAACAAGGCCCCTTGCCGCTTCGCAGTCCGTCGAACCAGGCCTTCAATTCGGCATTGGTGTTGACGAACTGGCCGCGGTCGCGCGCGTGGCTGAAGGGGGCCGCGAGTGCGATCAGAGCCAGGACGCATGCTAGGCTCGCCACGGTTCGCCCGCGTGCCGCGCCGCCGATCCGCCGTTGTCGTGTTTCGCAAATCGTGGGACGCACACTGTACAGACGCGGCTTCTCGCCGCCGGAATCGATCCAGTTGCTCACGTTTGTCTTGCTCCAGCACCCCGCGGCCAGTGCAACAATGGTTATGCATTTCGCGGGCCAACTTGATTCGCAACGACTGGCCTCGCTTCATGATCAGACCGTCATGACTGTGTCATAGACAAGCCGGGACAATTACGGCTCACGGGCAAGCTCGCAAGGTCGGCAGCCAAACTGCCGCGTTGCGTGGCTGCATGCCCTTTGGCATAAATGCACTACCGGTTACGCCATGGGCGATGGCGGCCGGCCTTGGGACTTTATGAAGAACGGCCTCTATTCGATTCACGTGAACCTGCTCGATGGTCGGGTCGGCAAGGGCAGCGGCGTGATTCTGTTTCGCGACGGCAAGATTCTTGGCGGCGATGCCTACCTCTATTACACCGGCAGCTACACGGTGAAGGACAACACCTTCAAGGGCGAGGTGCTGGTCCAGCGTCACACCTCGCCGCGGGGTGACGACAATCCGCTGTTCGGCGGACCTGCCGCGGTTGGCATCGGCGTCAGCGGCACGTTCACGGAGACGCGCGGGGACATGACGGGCACCGCGTTGGTCGGAAAGGCCAGCCAGATTTTCGGCGCGACGTTGCACAAGCTTGCAGAGGCAGACTAGAGCTTCGGTTCTGATTGAATCAGAACTGAAGCTCTCAATTGTTGTTTCGACGCGTTTTCTTCACGCGAAGCCGGCATCCACTTCGCTCGAAAACGCGTGAGCTATTCCGCGGCCTGCTCGAGCGGCGCCACGCGCGGCAGGATGATCTGGATACGTGTGCCGTTGCCCGGTTCGGAATCCAGATCGAGCCGTCCGCCGAGCCTGTTCGTGACGATGCTGTAGACGATGTGCAGCCCGAGACCGGTGCCGCCCTGGTCGCGCCGCGTCGTGAAGAACGGATCGAAGGCACGGCGGCGGACATCGAGCGACATGCCGCAGCCATTGTCGGAGAAGATGATCTCGACATTGTCCTTGCCGGACTCGCGCACCTGGATGTCGATGGTCCCCGGCCGGCCGTCCGGGAAGGCGTGCGCCACCGCGTTGAGAAACAGATTGGTCAGCACCTGGCCGTACGGTCCGGGATAGCTGTTCATGGTCAGATCGGGCTGGCACTCGACATTGAGCGTCAGATTGTGCTTGCGAAGGCCCGGCCGCAGACTCATCACCACCTGCTCGGTGAGGTCACCCAGATCGAAGCTGCGCTGGTCCGAATAGTTGCGGTCGGCGGCGACCTGCTTGAACGACTGGATCAGCTCGGCGGCGCGATTGAGATTGGAGACGAGCTGCGAGGACGCATCGCGGCTGGTGTGGAGAAAGTCGTTTAGCGCAGAGCGGCGCAGCTCGCCGCGCTCGACCTCGGCGGTGAACATCGCGGTCTTGCGCTCCAGCGCGGAGGCGACCGTGAGGCTGATGCCGACGGGATTGTTGACTTCGTGCGCGACGCCGGCGACGAGGCGTCCGAGCGCCGCCAGCTTCTCCGCCTCGATCAGCGAGGCCTGGGTCTCGCGCAGATTGCGCAGCGCGGTCTCGGCGGATTCCTTGGCTTTCCGCATCTCCTGCTCGCCGCGCTTGCGCTCGCCGATGTCGAGCGCCACGGTGACGATCCGCTCGATCTCGCCTTCGGCATCGAGCAGCGGCAGCTTGTTGACGAGCCATTGCCGCATGTGGCCGGACGAATCAATGTACTCCTCTTCGTAGAAGCCGAGACCTTTTCGCAGCGTCAGCACGCGCTTGTCGCTCTCGTCGGACTTGGCCGCGCCGTAGCGCGACATCAGATCGGCCGTGGTGCGGCCGAGCGCATCGCCGGGCTCGATGCCGAAGATACCGGCCATGTAACGGTTCATCAGCACGTAGCGCAGGTCGCGGTCCTTGACGTTGATGACCGCGGGCACGGTGTCGATGACCTGCTGGAGCAGGCGCCGGCCTTCGGCGATGGCGTCTTCCGCGCGCTTCTGGTCGGTGATGTCGCGCAGCGTGCCCTCGTAGCGAACGATGTTGCCCGCCTCGTCGCGGACGCCGGTGGCACTGTCGGACAGCCACAGGATGTCGCCGCCGCGCTGGCGCACCTGGTATTCGAACTCGCGCACCATGCCGTCGCGGGCCATCAGCCGCTGATATTCGACGCGCGCCTCGGGATTGAGATAGATGGTGTGGGCGATGTCGTTAATGCTGTCGATCAGCTGCTGCGGACTGTCATAACCCATCATCCGCGCCAACGCCGGATTGGCGTTGAGGAGGTCGCCGGCAGGCGTCGTGACATAGATGCCATCGACCGAGCCCTCGAACAGTTTCCGGTAGCTCTCTTCGGCGAGGCGCTGCTCGGTCAGTGCGCGCACCGCCGCCTCGCGCGCCGTGTCGGCCTCCTCCAGCGCGCGGCGGAACACTTCGGCCGCGCGTGCGATATCGCCGATCTCGTTGTCGAGGTCCGCGGACGGGATCGAGGTGTTCTTCTCGCCGGCTGCGAGCGCGCGGATCGACCGCGCGATCTGGGCGAGCGGACGGACTGTCCGCCGCACCACGAAGCCGGCCGCGAGAATGCCGATCAGCACGCCGATGGTACCGAGCACGATGCTCTGCCAGCGCGCCTCCGTCAGCGTGCGGGCGAAGTCGCGCGACAGCACGTGGCCGCGCCGGGCGCTGACCTCGCGCAGCAATTCGGTGACGCGGCCGATCAGCCGGCCCTCCGTTCCCAGCACCTCGCGATCGATGTCGGCGATCTGCCGTTCACGGACAGCGACCGCGATGATCGCCTCGGCGTAGTCGTTGACGGCCGATCTGAGCTTGGGATCAGCGACTCCCATCGCCCGCATGCTCTGCGCCGCCTGCTCGGCCGCGGACGGGTTGCGCGCAAGCAAACCGAGCGCGATCCGGCTCTGCGCTTCCGACAGGCGGGACGCCAGCTCTCGGTCCCCCGTGCCAGAGACAGCCGCGTCGAACTGGTCGCGGAGCGGCGGCAGGCCGGCGAGCAGCTGGGCGCGGCGGTCGATCAAGGTCGAGATCCGCTCCAGGCCGCTGCGATAGGTCGCAAGCCGCTCGCTGACCCCGTCGATCATGTCCTGCTGCTCGGGCACGAGCTCGATCCGGGTCTTCTTCAGGATGTCACTGAGCGTCGAGGCCGCCTCGCCCACCTGCTTGAACTGGATGCCGGCGCCGGGATCGGTGACGAAGTCGCGCGCGGCGAGCCGCAGCTCGTTCATGCGGCGGTCGATGTCCTCGGCGAGGTCGCCGACGCTCTGGAGCCGCTGCAGCTCGGCAAAAGTCGTGTCGATGTGCCGGATCGCGATCACGCTCGCGGTCGAGGTGACGATGATCACCGCCAGCACCAGAAGGAAGCTGCCGAAGGTGAGCTGGCCGATGGAGAGCGAGAATGTTCGCTTTTTCTCAGGGGTCGGCGTCAATTCGGCGGACATTGGTGATGTGAGGACCCGGCTATTGGAGCTCCAATATACGACGTATTGCGGTCCCGGGGGAACATGCGTCTAGCCGCCGAATATCCTTAATATTGCAGCCGTGCCGGACCCCCTCCGCCCCGGCTTTATGACGTTTTGACGTCGGCCGGCCGGCGGGCCGGGATGGTCATGGCGGCGACGCCGAGGACGACGCAGGCAAGGCCGATCCAGGCGGTCCGGCTCAGGCTCTCGCCGAGGAAGGCGACGCTGATGGCAACCCCGATCGGCACGCGCAGATAGGCCTGCGCGGTGGTGCCGACCGAGCCCAGGGTCTGGATCAGGCGGAAATAGATCACGAAGGCCGCGGCGGTCGAGAAGGTCGCCAGCGCGAGCAGCGCCAGCACGGAACTCAGCGAGGGCGAGAGCGTCCAGGGCTGCTCGAGGATGAGCGAGGCCGGGATCAGCGCCGCCGCCCCGGCCAGCAGCGAGCCGGCCGCGGGCGCCATGGGATCGAGGCCCTTGAAGCCGCGACCGAAGATGGCGGCGCAGGCGTAGCAGATGGTGGCGGCAACGATGGCGGCCTCCGCGAGGAGGCCGCTTCCGACATCATGGAAGACATCGACGCCGACGATCAGCAGGATGCCGGCCATGCCGGCGACGACGCCGGCCAGCTTGCGCGGTGTCGTCGCCTCGTGACGCGTCACGACCGCCGTGAGCAGGAAGGTGAAGATCGGGCCTGCCGAGTTGAGGATGGTCGCAAGCGCGGCATCGACGTGGCGCTCGCCCCAGGCGATCAATGTCCAGGGGATCACGCTGTTGAGCACGGCCTGGAAGGCGAAGCGTTGCCAGGTCGCGGCATCATTCGGCAGCCTGATGCCCCGCGCCCACATGATCGCGAGCAGCAGCAGGCCCGCAATCGTGGTGCGCGCCGCGATCAGCGTGATCGGCGGAATGGTGGCGACGCCGAGCTTGATGAAGGTGTAGGAGCCGCCCCAGAGCGTCGCCAGCGCGAGCAGCAGCGCCAGCTCGACGACAATGTTATTGTCCTGCCGGTTGTCCATGTCGCGCGCTCCGTCCCATTGTCAGGGACGGAACCTAGCGCGCCTGCCCTCGCCGATACTTCGCTTTCTGTCGAAGTGTCCTAGCCGATGGCCCCGACCTCGAACACTTCGCCGTCATAGCCGGCCTCGCGGGGAATGCGGAGCTGACGGCCGGTTTCGGTCTTGGTCATGACAGGCATCACCGTGACGACAGACATGCCGCGGGCGTGCTCGAGTGCGGCGCTGACGCTCGACTGCTTGGCGAGCCGGATCAGATTGCGCGTGGTCGGGAACGGCAGCTTGAAGCGGCCGCTCTCGCCGCCCTCCACCGCCTCGCGCGGCGAGACCCAGATCGAGTCGGTGGACTCCCGGCCGTCATGTGCGCCGAGTTGGTCGGGAGGTGCTGCCGCAAGGAAGAACCAGGTGTCGAAACGTTTTGGCATCCCCTCGGGCGTGATCCAGTGCGCGTAAGGCACCAGCGTATCGAGCGCGAGCTGGAGGCCGTTGTCGGCCAGAATGCTCAGGAAGCTGACCTTGTGCTCGTTGAGCGCGACGCGATGCGCATCGGCGATCTCGCCGGCGCGCCTGGCATCGACCGGCGTGCCCGATCCTTTCGACCGCGCCAGCAGGATGCCGCTTTCCTCAAAGGTCTCGCGGATCGCGGCGATCCGAAAACCGCGGTCCGCTTCGCTCAAGTCCTCGCCGCCCGAATACAGGTCGGAGCGCTTGACGATCTCCTGATCGCCGGCATCGACGCTGCCGCCGGGAAACACCAGCGCGCCCGAATTGAACTCGATCTGATGATGGCGGACCATCATGAAGACTTCAATTTCGTCGCGGCTTTTGCCGTCGACCTTCGTGCGGTCGCGCAGCAGAAGGATGGTCGACGCAGGGCGCGATGCTGATGCCTCGGCCATTCGACTAACCTGCCGCGCTGGATTGCGGGCCGAGATTGGCGCGCTTGTCGACGCGGGCGACGCGCGACAGCAGGTACTCGACCTCGGCCTTCGCCGCCGGCGTGATGGTGGCGCCGGGCTTGCGCTGGGCGCTGGAGGCGATGATGCCGCGCTTCTGCAGCACGTATTTGCGCACGGCAAGCCCAGCGCCGGGCTGCTGCTCGTAGCGGATCAGCGGCAGATGCGCGTCGAACAGATCATGGGCGGCGTCGCGCTTGCCTTCCTTCGAAAGCCGCACGACGTCGATCAGGAGTTCGGGGAAGGCATAGCCGGTCATGGCGCCGTCGGCGCCGCGCTCCATCTCGAAGTCCAGAAAGAGTCCGCCATTGCCGCAGAGGATCGACAGCGGCCGCAGCGAGCCGTCCTTCTGGAAATTGCGCAGCGTCGAGATCTTTTCCAGCCCCGGCCAGTCCTCGTGCTTGAGCATCACGCAATTGGGATTGTCGGTGACGATCTTGCGGATCACGGCGGGAGTGAACACCACCGACAAGGTCAGTGGATAGTCCTGGAGCACCCAGGGCACGTCGGGGCCGATCGCCTCGGCCGCCTGCTTGTAATAGCCGATGATCTGGTCGTCGGTCCGCAACGACGGCGGCGGTGCGATCATCACACCGGCCGCACCGGCCTCCATGGAGGCCTTCGCCAGCGAGCGCATGGTGGCAAAGCCCGGCGCGGAAACGCCGACGATCACCTGCATTGTCTTGGCGCGCTTGACGAAGCGTACCGCCACCTGCTCGGCCTCGGCGGCATCGAGCTTCGGCGCCTCGCCAAGAATGCCCAGCACCGTGACGCCGTCGCAGCCGACCTCCTCGTAGAAATCGGTCAGGCGGTCGATCGAGCGCTCGTCGATCCGGCCGTCATCGTGGAACGGCGTCGGCGCGATTGCGAAGGTGCCCTTGGCGTCGGCGGTAAGTTTCATCGTTGTCCTTGTTTCTCTCTGTCGATGGCTAAAACCGCCGCGCCCCCATCTTGATCTGCTCTTCGGAGAAGAAGATCTCCTTGGCATGATCGGCGATGTCCTGGGCCTTCCAGCCCATGTGCGGCGGCTTCCAGCCGTCCATTTCCATCATCCGCATTTCGCGCACGCCGCGGGGCCCGGACACGCCCAGCACCTTGCCGGTCTGGTCGCCGGACAAGTCGCTGACCATGTATAGCACGGCCGGCGCGATGCCGTCCGGCCCCAGCGCCGCGCCTGGGTTCTCCTTATAGCGGGGCAGGTCTGCGGTCATGCGGGTCAGCGCGCCCGGCGCAAGCGTCCAGATCCGGATGTTGTATTTGCGGCCCTCGATCGCCAGCACGTTGGACAGGCCCCAGATGCCGCCCTTGGCCGCGCCGTAATTGCTCTGGCCAAAGTTGCCGATCAGGCCCGAGGTCGAGGAGGTGTTGACGATGACGCCACCGCCATTTTCCCGCATCCAGCGAAACACCGGCATGGTGCAACAAAAGGTGCCCTTCAGATGCACCTTGATGACCTTGTCCCAGTCGGACTCGCTAGCCTTGGCGAAGGTCTGGTCGCGCAGGATGCCGGCATTGTTGACGAGGATGTCGGCACGGCCGAAGTGCTTGATGGCGTCGTCGAACACCGACTGGCCGCCTTCCATGGTGGAGATGTCGGCGCCGTTGGCGACCGCCTTGCCGCCCTCGGCCTTGATCGCATCCACCACCAGCTGCGCCATCGATGTGTCGGCGCCGGAGCCGTCGCGGGGGCCGCCGAGGTCGTTGACGACGACGGAGGCCCCTTCCCGCGCGAACAGCTTTGCGTAGGCCTCACCAAGCCCGCCGCCCGCGCCGGTGATCAGCGCAACCTTGCCATCGAGTAGTCCCATGGTGGCGTCTCCCTGTTTTGTTCTTTTGCTCCGTCATGGCCGGGCTTGTCCCGGCCATCCACGAACTTGATCGCCAACCGCGCGAAGAACGTGGATGCCCGGGACAAGCCCGGGCATGACGAGATAACTCAGAGCGCGTCGAGCGGCATCATCACCCCAGCACCGTCTTGCCGTTCTTGATCACGGTGACGCCGCGCGACTTCACCTTGGCTTCGAACGAGATCACGCTGCCGTCCTTCCAGAGGTCCATGGTCACGGTCTCGCCGGGATAGACCGGCGAGGAGAACCGCGCGACGTGCTGGCGGAAGGCGGAGGCGTCGTAGTCGGCATAGGTCTGCAGCACGCCACGGCAGGTGATGCCGTAGGTGCACATGCCGTGCAGGATCGGACGCGGAAACCCGGCCTTCTTCGCGAACTCAGGGTCGGAGTGCAGCGGGTTGCGGTCGCCGCAGAGGCGATAGACCAGCGCCTGGTCGGGGCGCGTGACGATGTCGATGGTCGTGTCGGGGGCGCGGGACGGGATCTTGTGCGGATCCGGCTGGGTCAGGTTCGGCCCGCCAAAGCCGCCGTCGCCGCGGGCGAAGCGTGAGGCGACCAGAGTTGCCAGCTTCTCGCCCTTCTCGTTCTTGAGCACGGTCTGGTGGCTGATGACGACGCCCTTGTCCTTGCCCTTGTCGTAGACTTCAACGACGGAGGAATCGGCGGTGATGTGCGCGGCGACCGGCAGCAGCTGGTGGAAGGTGATGTCGCGCTCGCCGTCGACCACCATCACGCGGTTGAGATTCATCTCGCCCGGACCCGCGCCCCACGCCGCAACGGACGCGAAGGTCGGCACCACCTTGAGCGGCCGCGGCGTCAACGTGCCCTCGTTGACAAAGGCAAGCTCGTTCTCGTCCATCGGATCGGCGCCGAGGCCGATACCGTAGGCATAGAGCATCGCTTCGCGGTCGGTGTAGGAATATTTCTGGCCGAGGTTTTTGAGGCCTTTGAGTTCGTCGTATCTGGCTGACATTTTTGTTGTTTCCTCCCCGTGGTGTTCATCCTCATGGTGAGGAGGCGCTCTTGCGCCGTCTCGAACCATGAGGATGCCCGAAACGCTTTCTTTATTGTGGCCATCCTTCGAGACGCTTGCTTCGCAAGCTCCTCAGGATGAGGACCGCCCTAAGCCGGCGTGAAGAACGGCAGCGGTGCGCCATCGGTCGGCTTGAACACCACTTTCACCTTCTGGCCGATCTTCAACGTCGTCAAATCGCAATCGACGAAATTGGTCTGGAGCGACGGCCCTTCCTTCAGCGTGACGTAGCCGATCGCGTAAGGGCCTGTCGGCGACTTCCGCATCAAGCTGTAAGTGTAGATCGTGCCTTCGCCCGAAGACTCCTCCCACACCGTCTTGTCGGAGTAGCAGAACGGGCAGATCGCGCGCGGGAAGTAATGCGCTTCGCCGCAGGCGGTGCAGCGCTTGATCATGAACTTGCCCTGCTTGGCCGCGTCCCAGAACGCGGCTGTCTCGGGGTTGGTCACCGGGGCCGGATATTTCTTGGCTTCGCTCATCACACGCGCTCCAGAATCGCAGTCGAGGCGGCGTGGCGAACACCCAAAAGCCCGCCGGTGCCGTGGGCGATGGCGAGATCGCAATTCTTAACCTGCACCTTCGGATGCGCCTCGCCGCGCAGCTGCCGCACGGCCTCGAGGATCTTGGTCATGCCGCCGCGGTTGACGGGATGGTTGCTGCAGAGGCCACCGCCATCGGTGTTGAACGGCAGCTTGCCGACGCCCGAGATCAGATTGCCGTCAGCGACGAACTTGCCGCCGTCGCCTTTCTTGCAGAAGCCGAGGTCTTCGAGCTGCATCAAGACGGTGATGGTGAAGCTGTCGTAGATCGAGGCGTATTTGATGTCCTTCGGCGTGATGCCGGCTTCCTCGAACGCACGCGGGCCGGACCAGATGCCGGCGGAGTATGTGAGGTCGAGATCCTTGCCGCCGCGCGGGCCTTTCATGGCCTCGCCGTGGCCGATCAGCTTGACCAGCGGCTTCTTCAGGCTTTTTGCGATCTCGGGTGTCGTCACGATCAGCGCGCCGCCACCGTCGGAGACGACGCAGCAATCCATGCGATGCAAGGGATCGGAGATCATCGGCGAGTTCAGGACGTCCTCGACGGTGACGACGTCCTTGAGCATCGCATGCGGATTGTATTGCGCGTGGTGCGAGGCCGCGACCTTGATCCAGGCGAGCTGCTCGCTGGTGGTGCCATAGTCGTGCATGTGGCGCATGGCACACATGCCGTAGGCATTGTGCGTGGTCGCGCCGTAAGCCGTCTCGAAATCGGCCTCGGCGCCGGCCGCGCGCGGCGGCATCGCCCCGGTGCGCGGCTTGCCGGCCAGCGTGATCAGCGCGATCGAGCACTTGCCCGCGGCGATGGCTTCAGCGGCGTGGCCGAGATGGATGATGTAGGAGCAGCCGCCGGTCTCGGTTGAATCGACATGGCGGAGTTTCTTGGTGTTGAGGCCGAGATAATCGACCATCGGCCAGGCGCCGCCCGGGGCATCGCCCGCGCAGAAATAGCCGTCGACATCGTCCTTGCTGAGCCCGGCATCCTCGATCGCGCCCTTGGCGACCTCGGCATGGAGCTGCGCGGTGGATTTGTCCGGCGCGTGCCGGGTCGGGTGTTCGTAGATCCCGGCAATGTAGGCCTTGCCCTTGATGGTCAAATAAGGTCTCCGCTGGCGTTTCTCGCTTCCGTTTTTTTCTGAACCGCTGCCGCCCTGTTGGCAAGCGCGGAAATATTCCGCCGGGCGAGAGGGCAGCGGGTTCGCGCAAATCGCCGAGGTGCGGTCGGAACGCCTCTGCTTCCGGAAACGTCATTGCGAGCGCAGCGAAGCAATCCAGGAATCTCTCCGCGGACGCATTTCTGGATTGCTTCGCTGCGCTCGCAATGATGGGGGCGACGGGCAGAACCCTAAAGGTGTTTTGCCCGACGGCACAAGCGGTTTCGTTTTATCGGAACACCCTTTTCTGCGAAAACAACCCCATGCACAGTAGACCTGTGGTTGATTTCAAACAGGAATTTGGTGGGTGGATCAGCGCCCCCCACCCCACAAATTCTACTCCGCCGCGATCTGCCGCGGAGCCGGCGGCGGGTTCGCGAGGTCGGCGGCGAGCTGGGCGTAGCGGGCCTTGGCGTCCGCGACCGCCTTCTCCTTCACCGGGCCATAGCCGCGGATGCGGTCGGGCAACGACAGCAGCTCCACCGCGGTGTCGATCGTGAGCGGCGACAGCAGGCCGAGCACGGTGGCGACGTCCTTCTCGTAGCCGGCGATCAGATCGCGTTCGAGCTTGCGGTCGGCGCTGCGACCGAAGATGTCGAGCGGCGTGCCGCGCAGGACCTTGAACTTCGCCAGCACGCGAAACACCGGAAGCATCCACGGGCCGAACGCGCGCTTCTTCGGGCGGCCGAGCGCATCGACGCCCCTGCTGAGAATAGGCGGGGCCAGGTTGAAGTTGAACTTGAAGTCGCCCTCGAACTGGTCGCGGAGCTGTTTTTCGAACGCGCCGTCGGTGTAAAGGCGTGCGACTTCGTATTCGTCCTTGTAGGCCAGCAGTTTTGCGTAGTTGACCGCAACGGTGCGTGTCAGCGCCTCGTCATAGCCGCCCTGCCTGGCGGCGTCGCTGACCTGGTCCACCAGCTTCCGGTAGCGCTTGGCCAGCCGGCCGTTCTGATAGGCCGTAAGATGCTTGGCGCGGTGCCCGATGAGTTCGTCGAGCGTCATCGCCTCCAGCGTCTTCGGTGCGACGACGTCGTCAGTCCCCTTCAGCATGTCTACCAGGCGCTGGGGGTCGGCGACCGCGAGCCGGCCGAGGCGGAAGGCTTCCTTGTTCATCTTGATCGAGACGCCGTTGACCTCGATCGCCTGCTCGATCGCTTCCGCCGACAACGGCAAGAGGCCCTTCTGATAGGCGTAGCCCATCATCATCATGTTGGTTGCGATGCTGTCGCCGAGCAGCTGCTCGGCCGGCTTGGTGAAGTCGAAGAACACCGAATCCTTGTGCAGCGCGGTTTCCAGCAACCCGTTCAGCTTGCGGGTCTGGAAGTTGAAATCGCGGTTGAGAACGAAGTCGGCCGTGGGAATGACGTGGCTGTTGATGATGCCGCGGGTGCGGCTGCTGTCGCAGAGCGAGATGGTGTCCTTGGCAACCGCGACCACCTCATCGGCTGCGAGCACCACATCGGCCGTGCCGGTAACGATGCGCGAGCAGGTCACTTCGGCTGGATGGTCGGACAGGCGGACGTGGCTCAGCACCGCCCCACCCTTTTGCGCCAGGCCCGACATGTCGAGGATCATCGAGGCCTTGCCCTCGATATGGGCGGCCATGCCCAGCAGCGCGCCGATGGTCAGCACGCCGGTCCCGCCGACGCCGCCGACCGCGATATTGTAGGGCCTGTCCAGGTTCGGGCGCGATGCCGGCTCAGGCAGCGCGCCGATATCGCCGACGCCCGCCGGCGCACGCTTGCGCATCTTGCCGCCGTCGACGGTGACGAAGGACGGGCAAAAGCCTTTGACGCAGGAATAATCCTTGTTGCAGGTCGACTGGTTGATGGCGCGCTTGCGGCCGAACTCGGTCTCCAGCGGCTCGACCGAAATGCAGTTCGATTGCACCGAGCAATCGCCGCAGCCTTCACACACCGAAGGATTGATGAGCACACGGCGCGCCGGATCTTCCATCGTGCCACGCTTGCGGCGGCGGCGCTTCTCGGCGGCGCAAGTCTGCACGAAGACGATCGCGGACGCACCCTTGACCTTGCGCAGCGTTTTCTGGACCGCGTCGAGCTCGTCACGATGCGCTGTCTTGACGCCGGGCGCGATCTCGTTCGCCGGATAGGCGTCGGGATTTTCGGAGACCAGATAGATCTCGCGGATGCCTTCGCTGTGAAGCTGGAAGGTGATCTGCTGCGGCGACAATTCGCCGTCGACATGCTGGCCGCCGGTCATCGCGGTCGCGTCGTTATAGAGGATCTTGTAGGTGATGTTGGCGCCTGAGGCGATCGCCTGGCGGATCGCGAGGCTGCCGGAGTGGAAATACGTGCCGTCGCCGAGATTGGCGAACACGTGCTCTTCCTTGGTGAAGGGAGCAACGCCGACCCACGGCACACCCTCGCCGCCCATGTGTGTGAAGGTCTCGGTGGAGCGGTCCATCCACAGCGCCATGAAGTGGCAACCGATGCCGGCAAAGGCGCGACTGCCTTCGGGCACCTTGGTCGATGTGTTGTGCGGGCAGCCCGAGCAGAAATAGGGGGTGCGGGCGACAGGCGCGGTCGCCTGCATTTGCGACGCCTGGCGGCCGTTGAACCAATCGGCCTTCGCGCGCAGCATCGTTGCAATTTCGGGATTGAGATCAAGTCGAAGCAGCCGCTCGGTGAGCGAGCTGGCCAGCGAGGCGACGCTGAGTTCTTCGGCAAAGGGGAGGAAGCGCTTGTCGTGGTCGTCCATCTTGCCGATGATGCGGGGACGGACGTCGTCCCGCCAGTTGAACAGCTCCTGCTTCACTTGATTTTCGACGATCTCGCGGCGCTCTTCGATGATGAAGATTTCCTCGAGGCCCACGGCGAATTGCCGGACGCCTTCCGGCTCCAGAGGCCACGGCATACCGATCTTGTACAATCGAAGTCCGATCTTGGCGGCGACCTCGGGTGTGATACCGAGCTCGCGCAGCGCCTGCCGGATATCCTCGTAACTCTTGCCGGACGCCATGATGCCGTAGCGCGCGTTCGGCGAGTCCATGGTGATGCGATTGACCTTGTTGGCGCGCGCAAAGGCGATCGCGGCAAAGCCCTTGTAGTCCTGCAGGCGGCGGTCCTGGGCGAAGCGGTCGTCGGGCCAGCGCAGATTGAGGCCGCCTTCGGGCATCTCGAAATCGGTCGGGATCACGAACGGCGTCATCTCGTCGGTGAGATCGATCTCGGCAGTAGTCTCCACGGTCTCCGTGATCACCTTCATGCCGACCCAGCAGCCCGAGTAGCGCGACATCGCGATACCGAGAAGACCCATCTCGATCATCTCGTGGACGCTCGAGGGGTAGAGATAGGGCATCAGCGCCGACATGAAGGCGTGGTCGGACTGATGCGGGACCGTCGAGGATTTTGCGCCGTGGTCGTCGCCAGCGAGACACAAGACGCCGCCGTTTTTGGCGGAGCCCGCGGCATTGCCGTGGCGGAAGACGTCGCCGCAGCGATCGACGCCGGGCCCCTTGCCGTACCAGATGCCGACCACGCCGTCATACTTGGCGCCGGGCGAGAGGTTGAGCTGCTGCGAGCCCCAGACCGCGGTCGCGGCCAGGTCCTCGTTCACGCCGGGCTGGAACTTGATATTGTACTGCTCGAGATGTTTTCGCGCGGCGAACAGCTGCTGGTCATAGCCGCCGAGGGGCGAGCCGCGATAGCCGGAGATGAAGCCCGCGGTGTTCAATCCCGCGGCACGGTCGCGCCGGATCTGGGCCATCGGCAGCCGGACCAGGGCCTGAATGCCCGTCGTGAAAATATGTCCGGTGTCCTGGGTGTATTTCTGATCGAGACTGATCGGACCCTGGTTGATGCCCATTATGTCCTCTTCCGCCCTTTTGAGCGCTTGGCTGCTTAAGCCGTTGCCTGCCCGTTGTTTTTAGCTAGGGCGCGCCGACCATTTCCGCCACTCTATGTCGGATATTTCACGCTCCGCATCACAATTCTGGACCAAAGGCAGCGCCGGGTAAAAATCGCAATTTCGTGGCTGCATTGGCATCCGCGATTTTCATTTTGTGTCACCATACCCCCGCCGTCGCGCAACGAATTGACGCCTGGTCATCCGGGACGGCGTCGATGGGTCGCAGGAGAGGCTTTCGATGCGGACGATTCTGGCTGGCCTGGCTCTCGTGGTTCTGGCGTTGTGCAGTGCGGTTGCGAACGCGGCCGTCGCTGCCGAGCCGTCACCGGAGCTGATCGCCACTGGCAAGGCGCTGGTGGAAGCCGGCGACTGTGCCGGCTGCCACACCGCCGATCCCGCCCAACCGTTCGCGGGCGGAAAGCGCATCGACACGCCGTTCGGCGCGATCTACGCGCCGAACCTGACGCCGGACCGCGACACCGGCATCGGCGCCTGGACCGATGCCGACTTCACCCGCGCCGTGCGCACCGGTGTCGCGCCAGATGGCTCCAACTATTACCCGGCGTTCCCCTACCCCTATTTCACGCGAATGACGAAGGACGACACGCTGGCGATCCGCGCCTATCTCGGAACGCTCGCGGCCGTCACGAGCCGCAACAAGCCGCCGGAACTGCGCTGGCCGTTTAGCTATCGCGGCCTGATGCGGATCTGGAACATTGTGTATTTCAAGCCCGGGCTGTTCGAGCCGGACCAGAGCCAGAGCGCGGCGTGGAATCGGGGCGGCTATCTCGTCACCGGGCTCGGTCATTGCGGCGCCTGCCATACACCGAAGAACTATTTTGGCGCGGACAAGCAGGCGCAGGCCCTCGCGGGCAACGAGGTCGGCGGCTGGTACGCGCCACGGCTCGATGGCGCCGCCCGCACGGGGCTGAAATCGTGGAGCGTCGAGGACGTCACCGAATATCTTCAGAGCGGGCGCAACGCCAGGAGCCATGCCAGCGGGCTGATGGCGGAGGTGGTCGTCAACTCGACCTCGAAGATGAGCGATGCCGACGTGCGCGCAATCGCGGTTTACTTGAAGAACCTGCCGCCAGCGCGGCGTGAGACGATTGTGACGCCGCCTGACGATGCCGAGATGAAGGCCGGCCAGGCCGTCTACGCCAAGCTCTGCATCGCCTGCCATGAGGCCGACGGCACAGGCGCACCGCGCATCTATCCGCCGCTGCCCGCCAACGCGCTGCTGCAATCGGTCAATCCGTCCTCGACCTTGCGCATCATCCTCGACGGCGCCCACACCGTGACGACCCCGCGCGCGCCTAACACCGGGGAGATGCCGGCCTATTCCAACCGGCTCTCCGACGAAGAGGTCGCAGCAGTGACGAACTACATCCGCAATTCCTGGGGCAATGCCGCGCCGCTGGTGACGCCGGCGCAGGTGGCGAGGGCGCGGAAGCAGGAGCCGTAGCTCAAGGCTCCCGCTCCTCCTCCTCCGTGAACACGAATTTCGGCATCTCCCATTTGTAGCGCACCGCCAGCAGGCGGAAGCTGATGCCGAGGACGAACGTCAAAATGGTCCAGAGCTCGGCGTTCAGCTTGAGACCGAACGCGGTGGCATAGAACAATCCCGTCACCACCGAGACGCTGGCATAGAGTTCGGAGCGGAACAGCAGCGGCACGTCGTTGCAGAGCACGTCGCGCAACACGCCGCCGGCGCAACCGGTCACCATGCCGGAGACGATGACGATCGGCAGCGTGGCGTCCATCTGCCAGGCGATGTCGCAGCCGGTCATGGTGAAGACGACGAGGCCGATGGCATCGAGCACGATGAAGGCCAGTTTCAGCCGGTGCACCAGCCGCGCCATCAGGATGGTGAGGAAGGCAGCGCCTCCGGCCAGTGCGAGGTAGATGGGGTTCTGCACCCAGGCCAGCGGATAATGCCCCAGGAAGAGATCGCGCAAAGTGCCGCCGCCGAGCGCCGTGATGCAGCCGAGAAAGCAGACGCCGAGCCAATCCATGCTGCGGCGGCCGGCTGCGAGCGCAGCGGTCATGCCTTGCGCCGCGACCGCAACCAGCGACAACAGATGCAGCACGCTATCGCTCGGCGGCAAGCTCCACATCTTTGTTCCCTTCCGTCAGCGGAGCTTACGCTTCAGGTTCCCCAGCGAACAGGTTCCCGATTCCCGCCGCGGGCGCAACATGCGACGAAAGCATTAAGAGGGGCGGAACAGAATCTCGCATCCACGGGTTGTCCCGCCGCAATAATCGAGGAGAACCAATCGATGGCTGACGACCGTTTTATCAACGATCCGTACCGCCCGAATCTCGCCGATGATGAGTATCGCAATGCGGCGCGACGGGATGCCCAGCTTCAGGTCGACCCGGAGCTTGGCGAAGGCCCCGCCTCCAGCGGCAAAGTAGCCCTGTTCGCAGTGGCAATCGCCTTGGTGCTGGGTGCCGTATTCTACGGCCTGAACAACACCGGCACCAGCAACCAGGCCAGCACCACGCCGGCGACGCAGACCGCTCAGCAGGCACCGGCCACCAATCCGGCCGCACCTCCCGGCATGCGCGACGTGACGCCGCGCACCAACACCGGGCCGGGCGTGACCACGGGCGCCGCACCGAGCAAGCCGGCCCCGGATACGCCGGCACCGGCTGACGGCGCGAAGTAACGAATTGCAACAATATGCGACAGCGGCGGGATTCAGATCCCGCCGCTTTCGTTTGTCTTTAGCCGAACATCTTGTTGAGCTCGCCGCCGGGATAGCCGCTGCCGAGCTCGGTAAAGGTCCCCTTCTCCGCCATTTCCTTCGCGGCCCGCATGAAGCCGCCCCAGGCGGCGCGAGCGAGTGAACCGCCGACGCTGATCCGGCGCACGCCAAGATCGGCAGCTTCCTGCAATGACAGCCCGGAGCCGCCGATCAACAGGTTGAACGGTTTGGGTGCGACAGCCTTCACCACCGCGGCGATGTCCTCGCGGCTCTTGAGGCCCGGCGCGTAAAGGCAATCGGCGCCGGCATCGGCGTAAGCGGTGAGCCGGTCGATGACGAGCTTGAGGTCGGTCACGCCCCACAGATAGGCCTCGCAGCGGCCGACCAGGAGCACGCCGCTATCGCCGATCGCCTTGCGCGACGCCTTGATGCGCTCGACTGCGAGCGCGCGCTCGTAGATCGGCTTGTCCTTGTCGCCGGTGGAATCCTCGATCGACAGGCCGGCAACGCCGGTGCGCACACAGCGCTCGACATTGTCCGCGACCTTGTCCGGCTCGACCGCAAAGCCGCCCTCGAAATCCGCGTTCACCGGGATATCGACGGACGAGCTCAATGCCGCCAGATGCTGACAGACGTCCTCGACGGAGACGTGGTTGTCGGCCTTGCCGATGGTCCAGGCAAAGCCCGCACTCGACGACGCGAGTGCCTTGAAACCGAGATGCTGCAACGCTTTCGCGCTGCCGACGTCGACCGGATTGGGCAGGATGAAGCAGCCGCTCTCGTGCAGCTTCCTGAAGGTCGCGCGCTTGTCAGCAGTTGTCACGTGCATGTTTCTCTCCCTTGTTGGCCGCGCAGAGATGGGGACGTGCCGCCGCGCGCGCTAGTGCGCGTCGTGCACCGCGCGGCTGTCCTTTGGCGCCTGCTCGCGATCATTCATGCTGTAGTCGCGGATGACGCTGGCGATACGCAAGTGATAATCGGCGAAGATTTTTGCGCGGCCCTTGGCCTGGGTGCGGCGGTGCTCCATCGTGTTGCGCCAGGCCTGCACGGCCGCCTCGTCCCGCCAGAACGACACCGACAAGATCTTGCCCTTGTCGGTCAGGCTCTCGAAACGCTCGACCGAGATGAAGCCGTCGATGGTTTGCAGGATCGGCTTGAGGTCGGCCGCGAGGTCGAAATAATCCTGGCGGTGTTCCGGCTTCGGCCAGACCTCGAAGATCACGGCGATCATGGGCGTCTCTCCTTGAGTTGATGGCCTACGCTACCACTTACAAAACCACTTGGCGCAGAAACGTGCGCTCTTCCGCGAGGATGAATTTGTGCTCCTCGGCGAAGTGGAAGTTCGCCATGCCTTCCGTATCCTGACGCAGCCGGGCGCGATAGGCCTCATACGCAGCCAGACTCTCGAAGGTGATCAGCGCAAACGCGATATTGTTGGTGCCCTCGTGCGGCATGAAATAGCCGATCAGATCGCCGCCGCATTTCGGGATGATGGTGAGCCAGCGCTTCGAATACTCCTCGAACTGCGCGCGCTTGAACGGATCGAGCTGGTAGCGGATGAAGACGGTGATGGACATGATGGGCTCCTCTGGTTCCAGACCGTCATTGCGAGCGCAGCGAAGCGATCCAGGAATCCCTCTGCAGAGGGAGCCTGGATTGTTTCGTCGCCAGTGCAAAATTGCTTCGCAATTTTGTCAGGGGCTCCTCGCAATGACGAGCAAACTCACGCTACGCGCTTGCCCCACCGCAATGCTTCGGCTACCATCGAAGCATGAAATCAGGTCCTGACATCGCCATGATCGCCGCGCTCGTCGGCGATCCCGCACGCGCCAACATGCTCACGGCGCTGATGAACGGCCGCGCGCTCACCGCGAGCGAGCTGGCGCAGGAGGCCGGCATCACGCCGCAGACCGCGAGCTCGCATCTTTCCAAGCTCGAGGCCGGCGGCCTGATCGAGCCGGAGAAGCAAGGCCGCCACCGCTACTACCGCCTCACTGACGACGACGTCGCCGGCGTGCTGGAAGGCCTTGCGGGCCTCGCCGCACGGACCGGCCATATGCGCGTGCGCACCGGGCCGAAGGATCCGGCGCTGCGGCGCGCGCGGATCTGCTACGATCATCTCGCCGGCGATCTCGGCGTGCAGATGCTCGACACCCTGCGCGCGCAAAACCTTGTCAGGCAGAAGAAGCAGGAGATCGAGCTGACCACCGAGGGCGAGCGCTTCCTGGCGAAGCATTTGCAGATCTCGCCCGACATGCTCGCCCATCCGCGCCGCCCCGTGTGCAAGGCCTGCCTCGACTGGAGCGAGCGGCGCCACCATCTCGCCGGCACGCTGGGCGCCGCCATGATGCAGCGTTTCGCCGAGCTGAAATGGGCCGCCCGCGACGCCACGCCCGGCAGCCGCGTGGTGAATTTTACGCGCACCGGCGAGAAGCAGTTTGCCGCGTTGTTCGGTGACGGGCGGGACTAAACACAACTCCGTGTGAACGACGTCTCTGGCTTGACCCGGCCATCCACGTGTTTATGGCCACGGTTGTCACACACAGAGATCCCCCATGATCCGCTTCGCTTCGGCCGCGCTCGTCGCCGTCCTCATCGTCTCTCCGCTCACCTCCACCCACGCCGCCGACACCGTCCCGCGCGAACCTTACGGCATCGCGCTCGAAGGCTTTGCCTATCCTTACCCCGTGCACCTGCTGCCTGTTGTCAATGACGGCGAGCAGCTCAGCATGGCCTATATGGATGTGCCGCCTGCGCAGCCAAACGGCCGCACCGTGGTGCTGCTGCACGGGCGCAATTTCCCGTCGAGCTACTGGGCGCCTGTTATCAAGATGCTGAGCGAGGCCGGCTTCCGCGTCGTGGTGCCGGACCAGATCGGCTTCGGCAAATCCTCCAAGCCGGCGGGCGAATTGCATTTCGACAATCTGGCGCGCAACACCATCGCACTGCTCGATCACCTCAAGATCGACAGGGCCGAGATCGTCGCCCATTCGCTCGGCGGCATGCTGGGCGTCCGCATCGCCCGCGCCTTTCCCGACCGCGTCGCCCACCTTGTTCTGACGGCCCCGATCGGGCTGGAAGATTACCGCCTCTATGTGCCGCCGACGCCGACCGAGAAGATGATCGAGACCCAGGACAAGCTCACGGCCGAAGGCTATCGCAAGCAGCTTCAGACCAATTATGCGATCAAGCTGCCGCCGGACGCGATCACGCCGTTCATCGACGCCCGCTTCAACATCAAGGGCAGCCCTGATTATTCGCGCTGGCTGCGCGCCTTCGTCAGTTCCGGCCAGATGATCTATCGCGAGCCGGTGGCGCACGAGATCGCACTGATCACCGAGCCGACGCTGTTCATCATGGGTGCCGACGACCACAACGCACCGGGCCGACCGAACGCGCCCGAGGCGCTGCGCGCGAAAATGGGAGAGAACGCCGAGCTGGCGAAGGCACTCGCCGCGAAGATGCCGAATGCGCGAGCCGAGGTGATCCCGGACACCGGCCATCTCGTCTTCCTGGAGGCGCCTGAGAAGTACAAGGAGCTGGTGCTGGGTTTTCTCGGCCGGTAGCGTCATTGCTGTCGTCCGGAGCCGCGTGCGGGGAATGTTCATGCCGCATTCAGGTCATGATTGGCAGATTTGGCTGGCATCGTGTCGGCATGTTGCGATTTTAACGTGTCGAATCGTGTCTTTTGATTCATGGTGCGCCGAAAGCGCCAAGCCCTCCTACCTGCCCCAATCCTGCCCCCAAAACCTACCCCAAGGACGAGAAGGAAGATCAAATGAAATACCTGTTTGCCGCCGTGATGCTCGCCAGCGCGGTCGCTGGTTTCAGCGAGGCGGCCAGCGCCGCCGGCGGTTGCGGCCCCGGCTGGTATCGCGGCGCCTATGGCGGCTGCCGCCCGATGCGCGGTCCGGTCGTTGTCCGCCCGGGTCCGATCGTGGTTGCGCCAGCCCCTGTCGTGGTCGTGCCGCGCGCGCGCGTGTGCCCCTACGGCTTCCGCTGGTACGCCGGCCGCTGCCGTCCGTTCTGATCTCGTTTTTCGCATTGCGAAATGGCCGCGCGGCGAAAGCCTGCGCGGCCATTTTCTTTTTGAGCGCTGACGTCGCACCGGGATGTTTCGAATCAGAACGGGGACCGCGATCGCGGTCCCCGTTCAAGCCTCGCTTAGCGCGACGCTTACCAATGGCGGCGGTGCCAGCGCCGGCGATGCCAGCCCCAGTGACGGCGGCGCCAACCCCAATGACGGTGGTGGCCGTGCCAGTGCACCTGCTCCGGTTTCAACTGCGAGGCTTCATCGCTGCTCGTGACTGCGGGATGAGCGTCGGGATTGCCTTGCGGCTTGCTGGGATCACCGAGCGGCTGCGGCGCCAGCGGCGCGGCCTGTGCGGCGGTCGTGAACGCGGCAGCTCCGGCCGCGATACCGATTGCAAATTTCAAAAAGTTCCGGCGCTCCATGACTTCTTTCCTCTTGGATGGTCGTGCCAGTGATGCAGAGGAAGTGTCGCGGTGATGACATGAACCGAAGCTGAATCGCGCGTTCAGCTTCGTTGCGCAGGTGACAGGAGAATTCGCAGCGCCGTAGCCCGGTGCTCTATTTCCCGAACTCCTGCGCCAGCACCAGCAACTCGCGCGTGCGCGTCACGTCGGGCCAATCGCGGTTGAAATCAGCCACCAGCTGCGTCAGCGCACCGCCCTTCAGCATGGCCTGCAGCGCAGCCTCGCTCTCGAACTGATACAACGCCTGATGCAGGGAGGGATCGTCGAGGCTCCAGAACCGCCAGGCCTTAGCCACACCGAACACCTTCACCGCGTCGGGCAGATGTTCCGTCTCGTACCATCTGTCGAAGGCGGCGCGCTTGCCGGCATCGGTGACGGTGGCGCGGACGACGAAGAAGGCTGACGGCATCGGATTTTCCTCCTGTTGTTTGGGGTGAGACTAGCCGATGACGTCGGCGACGACAAAAAAAGGACGGCACCGGTGTCGGAACGCGCATCGCTCGCCCGTCCTATGCCCGAACAGCAGACGGAGACACCACATGCCCGACCTCACGCTCACCACCTTCGACTGGGTTCCCCCGCCCCCGCGCGGTTTCGTGCGCGACCTTCGGGTGCGCTGGGCGCTCGAAGAGGCCGCATTGCCCTATCGCGTCGCGAGCGCGCCGTTCGACCGGCGCGGCGCCGAGCATCTTGCGCACCAGCCGTTCGGGCAGGTGCCGTGGCTGACCGACGGCGATCTCTCGATCTTCGAGAGCGGCGCGATCCTGCTGCATCTCGGCGGCCTCAGCGCAAAGCTGATGCCATCAGATCCGCGCGGCCGCAACGAGGCCACGGAATGGCTGTTCGCCGCACTCAATTCGGTGGAGATGGCGAGCCTGCCCTGGACGATGTCGAAGTTCATGGGCCATCCGAGCGATACGGCCGCGTGGAAATTCGTCGACGACTTCCTAAAACTCCGCCTCAAGCACATGGAGGCGGTGCTGGCCAACCGCGAATGGCTGGCAGGCACGTTCTCCGTCGCCGACATCCTGATGTCAGACGTGCTGCGCGTCGTCGATCAGTTCGAGGGGCTCGCGGACAGTCCCGCCAGCCGCGCCTACGTCGCGCGCGCCACCGCCCGCCCGGCTTTCGCCAAGGCCCACGCCGACCAGATGGCGCATTTCGCTGCGGCGGACGCGACCCGCTGACGCCGCGCCGGCGTGAGGTGTGACGTGCCTCACATAATGAATCCGGCGATGGCCGTAGGGTCACGGCCATCAAATCAACCCTGCGGAAGGTGACACATGGCCCGCATCGCATATCTCAGAGACCAGCTTGCCCGCGCCGAACGGCTGGCAAAGGCGATCCTCGACCGCCAAACCGCGGAGCAGCTTCAGGCGTTCGCAGCCGAATGCCGCGAGGAGTTGCAGGTGCTGTCGCGCAGGGCTGCGGCGTAAGGCTGCTCGGTTACACGAGCTTCATCGGCGTATCGGCGACCACGCGAAGGTCGATGCGGCTGATCAGTTGAGACCGAAGCGCCTCCGCATCACCGATCGCGCTCTCCGTCTGCCGCAACGTGCTGACGTTCGAGCCAAGCGAGACAATTCCGCCGAGCACCAGAGCGATCGAGCCGAGCGCGGCGGTCTGGCCCATCCCGAGCAAGCCGAGGATCGTGATCAGCAACAGCGCAGCGCCGCCGCCGATGGCGAGCTTTGATGCCAGGATGTACTTCCGGCATCGCTCGGCGATCTCGGCCAAAGCCTCGATACGCGCTTCGATGTCGGATATCTCGTCGGTCGGATCGCTGTCGGTCATTGGATTTGGATCGAGGATGCCAACTCAGAAGCAGAATCGGTAGCCCGCATGAGCGAAGCGACATGCGGGACTTGGATAGAAAACCCGGACGTCGCTACGCTCATCCGGGCTACGCCTCGCGCTCACAACGGCAAATTGTCGTGCTTCTTCGCCGGCGTTTCCACCTTCTTGTCCTTCAGCATCGACAGCGCCCGCGCGATCCGCTTCCGCGTCGAGTGCGGCATGATGACGTCGTCGATGTAGCCGCGCTCGGCCGCGATGAAGGGCGACAGGAAGCGGTCTTCGTATTCCTTGGTACGCGCGGCGATCTTGTCGGGGTCGCCGATGTCGGCGCGGAAGATGATTTCGACCGCGCCCTTGGCGCCCATCACCGCGATCTGGGCGGTCGGCCAGGCATAGTTCATGTCGGCACCGATCTCCTTGGAGGCCATGACGTCGAAGGCGCCGCCATAGGCCTTGCGGGTGATGATGGTGACCAGCGGCACGGTGCACTGCGAGTACGCGAACAAGAGCTTGGCGCCATGCTTGATCAGGCCGCCATATTCCTGCGCGGTGCCCGGCAGGAAGCCCGGCACGTCGACGAAGGTGACGATCGGGATATTGAAGGCATCGCAGAAACGAACGAAGCGCGCCGCCTTCCGAGAAGCGTCGCTGTCCAGCACGCCGGCGAGCACCATCGGCTGGTTGGCGAC
Source organism: Bradyrhizobium sp. 44 (assembly GCF_023073095.1). Lineage (NCBI taxonomy): Bacteria > Pseudomonadati > Pseudomonadota > Alphaproteobacteria > Hyphomicrobiales > Nitrobacteraceae > Bradyrhizobium > Bradyrhizobium sp. 44. The sequence goes on along the minus strand of NZ_JADPIY010000029.1, from coordinate 956,260 downwards.
GAAGCCGACGGTGCGGCCGGCGATGCGGCCGAAGCCGGTGACGATGTTCTTGGCAAAGGCGTCCGCGATCTCGAAGAAGTCGCCCTCGTCCACGACCTTCAGGATCAGCTCCTTCATGTCGTAGGGCTTGTTCGGATTGTCGGGGATCAGCGTGTCGAGCGACATGTCGACCCGGCCGATGTCGTCGAAACTCGGCCATTCCGGCACGCCGTCCGTGTTGTTGGATGGCAGGAAGTCGATCAGGCGCCGCATCTGCAACAGCGTCTCGACGTCGTTCTCGAAGGCGCCGTCGGCGATCGAGGAGCGCGTGGCGTGCACCGAGGCGCCGCCGAGCTCTTCCGCCGTGACGACCTCGTTGGTGACGGTCTTCACCACGTCCGGGCCGGTGACGAACATGTAGCTGGTGTTCTTCACCATGAAGATGAAGTCGGTCATCGCCGGCGAATAGACGTCGCCGCCGGCGCAGGGGCCCATGATGACGGAGATCTGCGGGATCACGCCGGAGGCAAGCACGTTGCGACGGAACACGTAGGAATAGCCGGCGAGCGCCGCGACGCCCTCCTGGATGCGGGCGCCACCGGCGTCATAAAGGCCGATGATGGGCGCCCGCGCCTTCATCGCCATGTCCTGGAGCTTTGTGATCTTCAGCGCGTGCGTTTCCGACAGCGATCCGCCGAACACGGTGAAGTCCTTGGCGAAGACAAACGTCTTGCGGCCGTTGACGGTGCCCCAGCCGGTGACGACGCCGTCGCCGGGCACCTTGTTCTTCTCCATGCCGAACTCGGTGGAGCGGTGCTCGACGAACATGTCGAATTCCTCGAACGATCCCTTGTCGAGCAAGAGCTCGATGCGCTCGCGCGCGGTCAGCTTGCCGCGGGCGTGCTGCGCCTCGATGCGCTTCTCGCCGCCGCCGAGCTTTGCGCCGGCGCGACGGTCTTCAAGGGCGTCCAGGATATTCTTCATTTGCTCCCGCCAGTTCTTAGCCTAAATGCGATTGCCGGGGGTTCTAACACGGCATTTTGCGGGCCGGGAAGCGGCTTTCGGTCCCGCAGGGCTGCCTTGCCGCAGCGGGAAAGCGCAAGGAATTTCAAAGTTTTGCCTGGGAGACGAGCATGACCGAAGGAGCGGCCGAGACCGGCGCGGCGACGGGCGGCGTCAACATCCTGCTGCGGCTGGAGGGCCTGACCCTGTTTGTGGGGATGGTGATGCTCTACTGGGCCTGGGACGGCTCATGGCTGGTGTTCGCACTGCTGTTCTTCGTCCCCGATCTCAGCTTCCTGGCATACCTGTCGGACGCCAAACTCGGCGCGATGGTCTACAACGCCGCCCACAGCTACATGGCGCCAGTCGCGCTGCTGACGCTCGGCTTCGGCCTCGCCTCGCCGCTCACCCTGTCCATCGCCTTGATCTGGCTCGCCCATATCGGCATCGACCGGGCGCTGGGCTATGGCCTGAAATATTCGGCCGGGTTCGGCTTCACCCATCTCGGCCGGATCGGCCGGCAGAAGGATACCTGACGCAGTTGCAAATCTGGCCCTGCCCGGTTGACCGGGCGCGGCGATTCAGGCTTGCTCCAGGCTTGCGATCAGGCGCCGAATGTTGCGTGAGCTCAGTCGGTACGGCGGCGGTCATCATTTCCGGCTGCAAGCATCACCTCATGTCCGCGACGGTCGTTCCACTGCCGCCGAACCCATCGTCCGAAACCACCGACTTCCTGCGCCGCATGGCCAGCATGGTGTCGGGGCGGAACGGCGAGATGCTGTTGCGCGCGGCCGCGCTGATCGAGTCGCTGACGCAACGGGCGATGTCGGCGGAACGCCTCTATCACCGGGAGCACGAAGAGAACACGCGCAACCGCGAGCTGCGCGAGGCCGGTGAGATGGCGTCCGACGCCGTGGTCAAGCAAATTGACGCGCTGCGCAGCCAGCTTGCCGAGGTCACCGCGGCCGCGGCGGCCGAGCGCGCAACATTCGATGCCGAGCGCGGCAACCTGCTCGGCCTGATGCAGCAGGCCGAGAGCCATATCGGCCAGCTCACAAGCGAGCTGGAGACGCTGCACGCCTCGGTCGACAGCTTCAACGAGACCGCAATCTCCGTGCCGATCGAGGTGCTGCGGCTGGCGCGCACCCAGTTCGATTTCCTCTCCGCCGGCTTTGCCCGCAAGGGCGACGTCATCTCGCAGGCGATGAGCGAGATTGGCGGTTTTGCGATCGACCAGGCGCTGACGGTGAAGAAGGCCGATCCCGCCTGAGGCGAACCGCCGGCTTGCGTCAATTTGACAGCGCGCAGGCCTGTTGTTCTACTCACTGAAAATCATGGGGGAAGATCCGATGCCGACGGCATTCCGCGTCGCCATGGCGCTCTGCATTTCAACGCTGTTCGTCGGCATGGGCGCCAACGCACAATCGCTTCCCAGGGAAGTCGCCACCCGCGCCGAGATCTACCCGATCCCCTCGCTCACCCTCTCCGACCAGCAATTCCTCAGCGGTGATGCCGCGGCCGGAAAGCCGGTGACGGTCGCCGGCGAACTGCGCGTCGCGCAAGGCAGCGGAAAGCTCCCCGTCGTGGTGCTGATGCACGGCTCGAGCGGCGTCGGCGCCACGACCGAGGCCTGGGTGCACGCGTTCAACGCCATGGGCATCTCGACTTTCGTGATCGACGGCTTTACCGGCCGCGGGCTGACGGTGGTGGGGCCGAACCAGGCCCTGCTCGGCCGGCTCAACCTCGTCATCGACATCTACCGCTCGCTGGAGATCCTCGCAAAACATCCCCGCGTCGATCCTGATCGCATCGTGCTGATGGGCTTCTCACGCGGCGGACAGGCGACGCTCTATGCGAGCCTCAACCGCTTCCACAAGCTCTGGAACAAGTCCGGCATCCAGTTCGCCGCCTACATTCCGTTCTATCCCGACTGCTCGACGACCTATCAGAACGACACGGACATCGCCGCGCGCCCGATCCGCATCTTCCACGGCACGCCCGACGACTACAATCCCGTGAAGAGCTGCAAGGCTTTCGTCGAGCGACTCAAGACGGCTGGCCGCGACGTGGTGCTGACGGAATACCCCGACAGCGCGCACGGCTTCGACAGCGGGCTGCTCGGCGTCAATACGGTTGCCGTATCAACAGGTGCGCAGACCGTGCGCAACTGCCAGATCCGCGAAGGCGACGGCGGAGTCTTGATGAATGGCGATACGAAAGCGCCGTTCACCTACCAGGACGCTTGCGTCGAGCTCAATCCGCATGTCGGCGGCAATCCAACGACTGCTGCCGAGTCGCGCAAGGCCGTGGTGGAGTTTTTGCAGGCGCTGTTCAAGTTGGGTTAGCGCCGGGAAGCAGCTCGGCCTTGGGAGCCGGCGTCGGCGCCCCATACTCCCTCATTGCGAGCGAAGCGAAGCAATCCAGAATCTCGCCGCGGAGGCAATCTGGATTGCGTCGTCGCAAGGGCTCCTCGCAATGACGGAGGCTACGGCTCGCCTGGCTTGAACGGCTCCTGCTTGTCCGGCGGCACGGTCTCCTCCGCCATTGCCAGCAGCATCGCGACCATCACGTAATTGCCGGCGACTGCGGTGAGGTCGACAATCTGCTGGTCGTTGAAGACCTTCTTCGCGCGCGCATAGGTTTCGTCGCCGATCTTCTTCGTCGTGGTGAGCTCGGTGACGAAGTCGTACACGACGGCCTCGTCCTCGGCCATGTTCGCAGGCCGCTTATTCGCCTTGAGCTCCGCGATGATCTCGGGCGACAGACCCGCCTTCGCCGCGAGCGGCGCATGGGCGTACCACTCCACCTGGGAACGCCATTGCCGCCCGATGATCAGGATCGCGAACTCGTTGAGTTTTGTCGGGACCGAGGTCTCCCAGCGCAGATAGTGGAACAGGTCGAACAGGCGCTGGCCGAGCACCGGGCTGCGGATCATCGGATTGTAGGGACCGCCGATGCCGACGCTCGAGACCTTCATGATCTGCTCGCCGAGCGGTTTCTGCTTGGCGTCGAGCTGGTCCATGGTGAGCTGCGGAAAGCGCGGCTCCTTGCTGGTGGCGGGCGCTGCAAACATCGTGGCGGCGAGCCAGCCGCCCGCCGCGGCGAGTGTGAGCGACGACAGCCAGAGTGGCGTTGAGTTCATGTTGTCCTCCCGGTTTTTCTTGACCGGGGGATGCTAGTCGAGCAACACCAGCGTGATAGCGCTAGATCGCGCCGATCTCGGCAAGGCAGGCTTGCGTCAGGGGCATGCGCTCGCCGACCAGACGCGGCTCCTTGCAGTCCATATTGAGCGCGAACACGGTGTGCGCTTCGCCCTTCTCGGCCCAGCCCACCATCCAGCCCAGCGACGGCTCGCCGCGCTCGGCGCCAAGCAGCCCGGACTTGGCGCGAATGACGCTATCGCCGACCTTGGTCACCGGCAGGATGTCAGCGACAAGATCCTGACTGCGCTTCGAAATCGGCAGCGCGCGGCGGCGCAGCCTGTCGACGAAATCGACCTGCTCGACCGGATCGATGCGCAAGGCGCCGGTGAGCCAGAACTGGTCGATGCCGCCGCCGATGTCGCGATTGCCGTAGTCGAACAGATCGACATACTTCTGCATGCGCTCTTGTCCGATCCGGCGTGCGATCTCCTGATAGACCGGCACCGCGCTGACGAGAATCGCGCTGCGCAGCGTGTGGTCCTTGTTCCAGGCCTCGATCGGACGCTTCACGCCGTCCCAAGGAAATACGTCCTTGTCGGGGTCAGTGACGACGCCAGTTTCGAGCGCGATCAGCGAGTTCGGAATCTTGAAGGTCGAAGCCGGCAGCTTCGCCTCGCCCGAACGCTCCTTGTCGCTGGCGACGACCAGATAGTCCTCGACCTTGTAGCCGACAAACGTCCCGGCCGTGCCGAGGTCGGTGAAGCGCTTTGCGAGGCTGTCACGGATCTCGTTGCGCGGCGGCGCGACATGGGCGAATGCACGCGCTGGCAAAGCGGCAGCTGCGGCGAGAAGGCCGAGGGTGGAACGGCGGGTGAGCACTGGCGGTGTCCGTTACGCGATGACGATGGCCGCGACCATGCAGCCGCTATCGTGGTGAAACGATGACGGCTACCGCTTGCCCGACAGCCGCAGCACGAACACCAGCACTTCGGCGACGGCCTTGTAGAGGTCGGGTGGGATCTCCTCGCCGAGTTCGACCTTGGACAGCGCGCCGGCCAGGATCTCGTTCTCCTCGATCGGGATGTCGTTGGCCTTGGCGATCTCGACGATCTTTTCGCCGATGGTGCCCTTGCCCTTGGCGACGACGACAGGCGCGTTGCTGCCCTTCTCGTAATGGAGCGCAATCGCAAGCTTCGACGGATCGCTCATGTGGCGCGATCCAGGAAGTGGCCGGCGCGGGCCGGAGTGGGCTGCGGCGGGGTGCCATCGCGAACCAGGATGTCGCCGGGCTTGAGCTCGGCCCTGGTCAGGGCCTGGTTGAGCTCGCCGATTCCGGCGCGAAGCTGCTGTGCGGTCGTCGGCCGCTCCGCCCACATCCGCACGAAGGTCTTGTCACCGTTCAGCGTAATCAAAGCGTGCACGGGGCCGGCTGGCTCGACATTGAGTGTAAAGCGCGCACGCCAGGCGCGCCTGGCGGGATCGGCGGATTCATTGCCGCCGTCGCGCGAGATCTCGAACTGCGCCATTGCAGTGCCCTGCGGCGTTGCGAACGGAATCTCGAAATTCCACTGCGGCACAGTCGGATCGATCCTGTGACCGCTGGCGTCGGTGCGATCGGGGAGCGAAGCGACCTGGAGCAAGGTCTGCCGCGCGAGGGCGGCATCGGTGTCGTCGAGCAGGCGATGCACGGTCGCGGCAAGCGGCGTATCCGGTGCGAGTGACGGCGAGGCAATCGATTGCGGCGACGGCAATGCGCCGCGAACCGGCGGTGGCGTTGCGCGCGCGGCGGCTTCAAAAACATGTCCGTCGGGCACGGCCTTGTTCGAGCCCGGCAAGTTACCCGTCATGCGCGGCAGATCTTGCGTGATCTCTTGCAGGAGGCTCGCGGCAAGGCCTGCGGTCATGGTCCGCGGCATCGCGGCCTGCGGCGCGCCGCCAGCGGCGTCCGCCAACACAGAGGCTGCGAGATTGGCGCTACGCGGCGGTTGGGCGATCCCGGGTTCGGTTGACGGCGTGGCGGCCTGTGCAGCCTGCGTCTGCGCGGCAGCGACCTGCGGTGTCGCCACGGTGCCAGCTGGAAGGGCGGCACCTTGCGCCTGTGGCGCGGTGGCCTCGAGCGTCGTCAGCGTCTGGCGCAGCACCAGCAGCGCGGCTTTCAAATCCGGCATCGTTCCGGAGGACGGAGTCGCGCCTGCGGCGAGCGAGGCTTCGAGGAGCAGCCCGGACTTCTGGAAAGCGGACTCGATGTCGCCGCCTTCGAGTCCGGTGTTGAGCGGCGTCTGCTGCGCCAGCACGCCCAGCATCGCCTGCTTCAGCCCCGCCGGAAGATCGCTGCCGGTGACGACCGCGGCCAGATTGGCGAACAGCGGCGCCTGGCTGCCTTGCTTCGTCACGGCCTCGGCCGAGGCTTCTGTGACGGCGACCTGCTCGGTCGGTGTGAGGGCATTGCGGGCCGCGCCCACCGACGGCACTAGCGGCGGGCTGTCCACCAGCGAGGCCGCAGCCGGCGTCAATGTGACCTGATCGGCGGCCGCCTCGCCTGCCCCGCCCATGACGGCGAGCCGGATGGTGCCGCCGTTCTGCGACACCGCAAGCTGGAGATTTTGGCCTGGTGTCAGCGCCACCTCTGACATCACATCCATCGAGAGGTTGGCGATCGCGATCCGCACCAGATTATCGGCGAGCACGCTGACCACTCGGGCGTCGACCACGCTGCCGGCCTGCAGCACAAGATCGGGCGTCGCCGCGTCAGCAATGGGGCTGGCGGCACTGACGGGAAGAATCGAGCTTATCGGCGTCGGCATCGTGGGGCCCAGGGAACGCTGGCCCCCACCCTAAGGCCGCCCTCGTAAACCTCTCGTTAAGGACCTTTGGCCGCAGGCGGCTTCACAGCGGCCAAAACCGCCACGGCAGCCTCGAAATCCCGCAGTCGGGCGGCGCGGCGGCCGGCCGCTTCTTCGTCCACGCCCCATTTCTCGGCGTTCCAGTCCTCATCAACATAGGCTGCCGCCCAAACCTGGTCGGCGTCGCGCACGCCATGGGCAAGCGCCAGCGCCAGCAGCGCCGAGCCGGTCAGGGTGGTGATCACGTGGAGCGCGGCGACCGACCAGGCGTCCCCTGGCAAGGCCCCACGCGCGGCCTGGAGCGCCTCATCCGGCTGCGTCACATGCATGACGCCTTCGGACAGGATGAAGTGCGCCCCCAGCGTCTCCGCGGCCCAGAACAGCACGGGATCCCAATGCGCGGCCTCGCGGGCGACGAGCCCCTCCGGATGACCGGCGCGATAGAACAGCAGATCGGACTGGAGATACTTTGCGAGATCGTCGCTGACGAGATCAACGCGGTCGACGACACCCTCGACCACGCTGTTGGCGATCCGCGTCAGCGGCATGGTCATGGGCTTGATCGTCTCGTCCTGATCCGCCCATTCCGCAGCCACTGCGTCGGCCAGCGCGCGCGAAGGGATGACCACCTGGCGGCCGGACGGCGTGCGGATCGCCTTGCCGTCGAGCATGATGGCAAAACCGCCCTCAGCCTCGGCCACCCCGACCTCCTTGTAGAAGCGCTTGCGCAACGGCACGCGCGCGGCCTGGCGGACCAATTCCTGCGGATCAAGCGGGGATCGCCCCGCAGCTTCATCAAACAATTCGCGCATCTCGTTCCGGTCCCTGCCCTTCCGCTGCCGCCCTTTCCAACTACTCTTCAGGCGCATTCTCGATCGGATCAAATCTGCTTGCATCGAGTCCAAGCAGGTTCCACGACTGCTGCATGTGCTGCGGCAGCGGCGCGGTGGCATCGATGAAGCCGCCGCGCGGATGCGGAATGACGATACGGCGCGCGAGCAGATGCAGCCGGTCTTGCAGGCCGCCCGGCAATTGCCAGTTCTCGATGTTGAAATATTTGGGATCGCCGACGATGGGGTGGCCGATATGTTCCATGTGGGCGCGCAGCTGGTGGGTGCGCCCGGTCACCGGCTTCAGCGACACCCAGGTCAGCTTGTTGCCGGCGGTCTCGACCACCGCATAGTAGGTCACCGCGTGGCTTGCGCCCTCGTCGCCATGCTGGGCGATGCGCATGATGGTGTCGTCCTCGCTCTCCTCTTTCGCGAGGAAGGTCGAGATGCGGCCCTGCTTCGGCTTCGGTAGGCCCGGCACCAGCGCCCAATAGGTTTTTCGCGCCGACCGCGAACGGAATGCGCCGGTGAGATGCGAGGCGGCAAAGCGGGTCTTGGCGACCAGGAGACAGCCCGACGTCTCCCTGTCGATGCGGTGCACGAGGCGCGGCTTCTGGCCCTTGGAATCGCGCATCACCTCCAGCATCTGGTCGATGTGTCGCGTCATGCCCGAGCCGCCCTGCACGGCGAGTCCGGCCGGCTTGTTCAGCACGAGAACGTCGTCATCCTCGTAAATCGTCATCTCCTTCAGCGCGGCAAGCGTCTTTTGCGCCGCCTCCGACTCGGGGTTGGGTGCCTTCGGCGTGTCGAGCTTCAGCGGCGGAATGCGGACGCTCTGGCCCTCCTCCAGGCGGTCCTTGCTGTCGACGCGCTTGCCGTCGACGCGCAGCTCGCCTTTACGAACGACGCGCTGGATGTGGGAGAACGACAGGCCGGGAAAGTGCGCTTCAAGGAAGCGATCGACGCGCATGTTGTTCTCGTCGGCCGTCACCTTGACGGTCTGCACCTTGGTCGGCAGCAATGCCTCGACGGGGGGCTTTGCCGGCGCAGCCTTTTCCGGTTCGGCTTTGGGCGCGCGCCGCTCGACGCGCTCGCTCGCGAAGCGCGGAGGCTTCGCGCCCGGTCGCAGCCCAGCATGTTTCGCGCTGCGCGCCTTGAACGGGCGCGCCTCCTTGCGCTCATCGCGCTCGCGAGGTTTTGGGTTCATTCTCTTGATGCGGCGGCTCATGTGGTTTTTCCAAACGTTCGTGTCGACTGTGTATCGGCGCGCCGGTGCAGTGACGCGACTTCCGCGCCAATCTGCTTCTCCGCCAGCCGCAGGTCATATCGCTGTTGCAGGTTCATCAAGACGGCGCCTGGCACGAGCGAAGTCATACCAACTCGACTCGTAGTGTACGGCCAACCGCACTTGCGGCGCGCTGCAGTGTATCCAGCGTCACCGAGGGGGTCGCGGGATCAAGGAGCCGATCGAGCTGACGACGACTGGTCTTCATGCGTTCGGCCATCGCCGTCTTCGTGATTCCCTGCGTCTTCATCGCCTCCGTCAATTGCTCAGCGATGAGCTCCTTGAGAGCACGCTCCTCACAAGTCCCAAGTATACCTTGCTCGGTAAGAAACTCGTCGAACGTTTCTTTGCTCACGTGCGCTTTGCTTTTCGTCATCACGTCACCTCTCGCCTGCGCTTTAGCGCAAGGTCAATATCCTGCTTTGGCGCCTTCTGCGTTTTCTTGATAAAGCCGTGAAGCAGGATCATCTGACCGTCTTCCAGACAGAAGATCACTCGCGCAATCCGGTTGCTGCCGAGATCGCTTCGAACTTCCCACAATCCCTCCCCTAGCGGGGCGCAATGCGGGCGTCCGATCGGCCAACCGAATTCGACTTTCTGAATATCCTTCCCGACAGTTCGTCGATCTTCAGAAGGCAAATCCAATATCCACTCGCGAACAGGATTCCGACCTGTCGAGCTAACGTAGAATCTCGCTGGAAGCTTCTTCGTGCGATCGATCATTCGGCTGCGCTTGTGTGTCATTTTTGGCACGTAAATGCAAGCGCCTTCTGGGTGCTGCAGAACCTACTTCCCACCCCGCTCCTTCCGCAACTTCGCCCAATAATCCAGCCGCTTCCTGATCTCCCGCTCGAACCCCCGGTCGGGCGGGTCGTAGAAGGTCTGGCGACCCAGGGCTTCCGGGAAGTAATCCTGTCCGGAGAAGGCGTCGGGGGCGTCGTGGTCGTATTCGTAGGATGCGCCGTAGCCTTCCGACTTCATCAGCTTGGTCGGCGAGTTGAGGATATGTTTCGGCGGCAGCAGCGAGCCGGCCTGCTTTGCGACCTGCATCGCCTTGCCGAAGGCGGTGTAGACGGCATTCGATTTCGGCGCGGTGGCGAGATAGACCACGGCTTGCGCGATCGCGAGCTCGCCCTCGGGATGACCGAGGAAGTCGAAGGTGTCCTTGGCTGCGTTGGCGATGACCAGCGCCTGCGGATCGGCAAGCCCGATATCCTCGACCGCCATGCGCACGACGCGGCGGGCCAAAAAGAGCGGGTTCTCGCCGGCATCGAGCATGCGCGCGAGATAATACAGCGCGGCATCGGGATCGGAGCCTCGCACCGACTTATGCAGCGCCGAGATCAAATTGTAATGGCCGTCGGCCGACTTGTCGTAGATGGGCGCGCGACGCTGCAATATTTCCTGCAACTGCGCGGCGTCGAAAATCTCGTCCTTGCGCGCGGCGCGCCAGACTTCCTCGACGAGCGTCAGCGACGCGCGGCCGTCGCCATCGGCCATGCGCACCAGCACGGCGCGCGCTTCCTCGTCGAGCGGCAGCTTGCGGCCCTCGACCTCCTCGGCATGCGCAAACAGCTTTTCGATCGCGGCCGCGTCGAGCGAGCGAAACACCAGCACGCGCGCCCGGGACAGAAGCGCCGCGTTGAGCTCGAAGGACGGATTTTCGGTGGTGGCGCCGACCATCACCACCGTGCCGTCTTCCATGACGGGCAGAAACGAATCCTGCTGGGCGCGGTTGAAGCGATGCACCTCGTCGACGAACAGCAGCGTGCCCTTGCCCATCTCGCGGCGTGCACGCGCCGCCTCAAAGGCCTTCTTCAAATCGGCGACGCCGGAGAACACCGCGGAGATCTGCTCGAAATGCAGATCGGTGGCGTCCGCGAGCAGCCGCGCCACCGTGGTCTTGCCGGTGCCGGGCGGGCCCCAGAACACCAGCGAGCCCAGCGTGCGCGTCTCCAGCATGCGCGTCAGCGCGCCGTCTGGACCCAGGATGTGATCCTGGCCGACGACCTCCGAGAGCGCGCGCGGCCGCAGCCGATCCGGCAGCGGATGCGGAGCCTCGTGATCGAGCCCCGCCGCGGCGAAGAGGGTTGGCGTCTCCTGTGGTCGCTTCGGACTCATCCGCCCAGCGTGACGTTGATCTGCTGGCCGCCACGCACCAGCGTGATGCGCCAGATGCGCTGGCGCTCGGCCGCCGCCTTTTCGAGATCGCTGGTCTTGCTGATCTTCTGGTTGTTGACCGCCAGGATGACGTCGCCCTTCTGGAAGCCGACATTCGCGGCCGCGCTGTCGCCGCCGAGATCGGTGACCACGACGCCTTCGGTATCGGCGTCCAGATGCAGCTCGTCGGCAAGCGCCGGGGTGATGGTCGAGACCTTCGCGCCCTGGAGAGGCGAGCGCGCGGTGATGACGAGCTCGTTGCGGCCGGCATCGGGCGCGGCGTCCAGCGCCACCGTCAGCTTGACCGGCTTGCCGCCGCGCTGCACGTCGATCTGCGCCGTGCCGCCGAGCGGCCGTGTGGCGAAGCGATAGTCGAAAGCGTTGGGATCATCCACGGTCTGGCCGTCGATCGAGACGATCAGGTCGGAGGATTTCAGCCCGGCCTTGGCCGCCGGCCCGTTCGGGACGACGCTTGCGACCAGCGCACCGGTCGGCGAACGCAGGCCGAGACTCTCGGCGATCTCCGGCGTCACCGCCTGCAATTTCGCCCCTAACCAGGGCCGCTTGACCGCCTTGCCGCCACCCTTGGCGGAGGCGACGACGACGCGCACCATGTTGGCGGGGATCGCGAAGCCGATGCCCTGCGAGCCGCCGGAGCGCGAATAGATCGCGGTGTTGATGCCCGCGAGCCTGCCGTTCATGTCGACCAACGCGCCGCCGGAATTGCCAGGATTGATCGCCGCGTCGGTCTGGATGAAGAACTGGTAGTCGGTGATACCGACCTGCGTGCGTGCCAAGGCCGAGATGATGCCGTGAGTCACGGTCTGGCCGACGCCGAAGGGATTGCCGATCGCCATCACGACGTCGCCTACCAGCAGTTCGTCCGAATTGGTGAATTCGAGAGCCGGAAACTTCTCCTTGGTGTCCTTCAAACGCAGCACGGCCAGATCGCTGCGAGAGTCCTTCAGCACGATCTCGGCCTCGAACTCACGCTTGTCCGACAGCGACACCTTGACCTGGTCGGCGCCTTCGATGACGTGGACGTTGGTGACAACGAGCCCCGACGCATCGACGATCACGCCCGAACCGAGCGAGCGCTGCACCTGCTCCTGCTGCTGGCCGGGCACGCCGAAGAAGCGGCGGAATATGGGGTCGTCGAGCAGCGGGTTGCGGTTCTGCACCACCTTGGCGGCATAGACGTTGACAACCGCCGGCTGCACCCGCTGCACGATCGGCGCATAGGACAGCCGCAGTTCGGCGGGCGAGGACGGCACACGGCGGTCCTGCGCGGCGGCCGGATTGAAGTTGGCCGAAAAGGCTATGCACAGTGCCGTGACGACGGCGGTCCAGGTCGATCGAAACATTCCTACCTCTTGGAAAAGACGCCGGAATATAGGCGCGTTCGCCCCCCATTAGAAGGGCGCCCGGCGGCATATTCAGGGGCCTTTTCGGTGTGGCCGGCCTGCAAGCTCTGCGTGCGAAATCGCAATTTGCCGGGGCTGCCGATTGGCACGATGTGCGTCATCTTGCATGGTGGCGCAAGGCGGATTCGGTTGCGGCGAATTTACACCAGTGGGAACCGCGCAACCGGCCGCAGCGTCGCGGGGTAGTCATCGATCACACCTAGGCTCTCCGCCAGCGACTTGGGGAAGTTCGTCAAACGATGGAGTCATGACGTGAGTAGGACAAGAATTGCAGCCACGGCGATGGGTCTCGCCGCCGCACTGGCAGCCTCGCAGGCCCAGGCCCAATCGGCGAGCAGCAGCGACCAGGAGATCGCGCTCCTGAAGCAGCAGCTGAAGATGCTGGAGCAGAAGCTCGACAAGCTCCAGAGCCAGACCGCCGCGAATACTGCGGCCACAGCGAAGGCCAGGCTTGAGGCGAAGGCGGAGGCAAAAGCCGAAGCGCGTTCCGAAGCGAAGGCCGCCGTCGCCAACGCCAACGCGGCGATCCCGCTCAAGGGACCGGCGCCCGCATCCGGCGTCGTCGTGACAATGCCGAACAACCGACCGACCATCTGCACTGCCGATGGGGCTAACTGCGTCGGGATCACAAGCCGCGTGCATTGGGATGTCGGCGGCTATGACTATCGGCCCAACACGGCGGCAACCGTGCCGCAAAAGCTCGACAGCGGCGAGAACGTCCGCCGCGCGCGCATCGGTGTCGCCGGCAAGTTCTTCCACGACTGGAATTTCGCGCTGGTCTACGACTTCGGCGGCTCCTCCGACGGGTTTGGCGGCGCAGCTCCGGGTTCGCTGCCCGGCGGCGGCGTCTCTGGCGTCGAGAACGCCTATCTCAGCTATACCGGCCTGAAACCGTTCGGCGGCAAGATGGCCATCGAAGGCGGCATCATGGACCTGCCCTACACTCTCGATGAGGCCACGAGCTCCAACGACATCATGTTCATGGAGCGCGCCTCGGCGGGGATCGTCGCCACGAGCATCGCCGCGGGCGACTTCCGTTCGGCGGTCGGCACGCGCTGGTACAACGACGAGTTCTGGGTCGGCGCCTATGTCACCGGCCCCGCCACCGGTGCGATCCACTCAGCGTCGAGCGTTGCGCCGAACGGCGCCACGGAACAATACGGCGCGGTCGCGCGTGTCGCCGGCCAGGTCGTCAGCGGCAAAGACTACTCGGTCCATCTCGGGGGCAATGCCGAATGGCTGATCCAGCCGACGCGCAATCTGGTGACGGGTGCACAGACGGTGACGCTGACCGATCGTCCGGAACTGCGCATCGATCCCACGGCGCTGGCTACGACCGGCGCGATCGCCAATGCCTCCGGCGCGCAGGTCTACAGCGTCGAAGCCGCCGCCACCTATGGACCGCTGATCCTGCAAGGCGAGTATTTCTGGTACAACATCGATCGCAGCGCCAATACCGGCCTGCCGCCGCTGGGTGCGCCGAGCCTCAAATTCCAGGGCGGCTACGCGCAGGCCGGCTACGTGCTGACTGGCGAGGGTCGCAGCTATAATGCGGCGAATGCGGCCTATGGCGGCGTCAAGCCGGCGCACCCGTTCTCGCTCGAGGGCGGCGGCTGGGGCGCGTGGGAAGTCGCGGGACGCTTCTCCACGATCGACCTCAACGATCAGCTCGGGACCGCCACCGGCATCGCAGGCGGCCGGCAGACCGTCTACACGGCGGCGCTGAACTGGTATGTCAACGGCAACGTCCGTTTCATGCTGGACTATCTGCATGGCACGGTGTCGAGGCAGGCCTCGCCGGTCTCGACCGCCGATGTCGGCTCGAAGTTCGATGCGGTCGCCATGCGGACGCAGTTCGCGTTCTAGGTATCGCCTGTCGTCCCGGGGTACGCGAAAACGCGAACCCGGGACCCAGCATCTGCAACGCTATCTGAAGGAGACAAGCCATGAAGGCCGTCGGCTACAAGAAATCGCTTCCGATCGAGGATCAGGACGCGCTGATCGATTTCGAGACCGCAAGGCCCGAGCCCGGCGGCCGCGACATCCGCGTCGCCGTGAAGGCGATCTCGGCCAATCCGGTCGATTACAAGGTGCGCAAGCGCGCCGCTCCGCCCGAGGGCGAGACGAAGATTCTGGGCTATGACGCGGCCGGCGTGGTCGACGCCGTCGGTCCCGACGTCACCTTGTTCAAGCCGGGCGACGAAGTATTTTACGCCGGCGCGATCCTGCGCCAGGGCACCAATTCCGAATTCCATCTCGTTGACGAGCGCATCGTCGGCAATAAACCGAAGAGCCTGTCGTTCGCGCAGGCAGCCGCCCTTCCCCTCACCTCCATCACCGCCTGGGAGCTGTTGTTCGACCGGCTGGGTGCGGTGCCCGGCAAGAGTGTCGATCCACGTACGCTGCTGATCACGGGCGGCGCCGGCGGCGTCGGCTCGATCCTGATCCAGCTCGCTCGCCGCCTCACCGGGCTGACCGTGGTTGCAACCGCAACGCGGCCGGAATCGCAAAAATGGTGCCTCGATCTCGGCGCGCATGCAGTAATCGACCACGGCCAACCGATGAAGGAGCAGATCGAGAAGCTCAAGCTGCCGCCAGTCGCGCTGGTGGCGAGCCTCACCTTCACCGACCAGCACTACAAGAGCATCGCCGATTTGATGGCGCCGCAGGGCAAGTTCGGCCTGATCGACGATCCGTCGGAATTCACCATGAGTGCGTTCAAGGGCAAGGCAATCTCGGTGCATTGGGAATCGATGTTCACGCGCTCCTCGTTCCAGACCGCCGATATGATCGCGCAACATCATCTGCTGAACGACGTCGCCGACCTCATCGACAAGGGCGTCTTGCGTACCACGCTCGACCAGACCTTCGGCACGATCAACGCTGCCAATCTCAAGCGCGCGCACGCGCTTTTGGAGAGCGGCAAGTCGCGCGGCAAGATCGTGCTGGAGGGGTGGTAGGTCTTAGCTCGAAGCGGGCGCCGCTTTCGTCTCCGGCGGACGCGTCGCCCGCTCGATAAAGCCCTTGGCGAGCGCGTGGTAGATCCCTTCCTCGCAGATCAGCCGTGAGGTGGCGTGTGCGATCAGGGCAGCGGCCATTAACGGCACCACCATGGCGTGGTTGTCGGTCATCTCGGTCACGATGACGAAAGCGGTGATCGGCGCCTGCACCACCCCTGCAAAATACGACACCATGCCGAGCAACATGATCGCACCGAGCGGAGCGTCGTGGAAGAAGGACGCGATATTGCTGCCGAGGCCGGCTCCAACGGCGAGTGACGGCGAAAAAATTCCGCCGGGTATGCCACTGATCGCCGCGAAGGTGGTGGCGAGAAGCTTGAGGATGCCGAAGTCCTGCGGCAGCGGTGCGCCCTGCTCCAGGGCCGTCTTTACCTGCTGGTAGCCTGTGCCATAGACCGTATCGCCGGAGACGATGCCGCAGATCGCGACCGCCAACCCGCACGCGAGCGCGAACCACAAAGGGTGGCCCTTGACCGCACGCCCGAACGGATGGGCCGAGCCCCGCGCCATGGTGATGACGATGCGGCTGAAGACGCCGCCGGCCACGCCACCAACCACGCCGCACACCGGAACCGCGAGCCAGTCGGCGCCGGGGGCCAGCGACATCGCACTGCTGCCGAAATAGGCGTAGTTGCCCATCAGCGCGAGCGAGGTCAGGCCGGCCGCGATCACCGCCGCGATGATCAGGCTGCTGGTACGCGTCTCGAAAGCACGGCTCATCTCCTCGATGCCGAAGACGATCCCCGCCAGCGGCGTGTTGAAGGCGGCCGCGACGCCAGCAGCCGCGCCGGCCAGGATCAATCCGGGCTGGCGGCGTGGCGAGACGCGGCCGAGCGCGAACATGATGGAAGCGCCGACTTGAACGCTCGGTCCTTCCCGGCCGACGGAGCCACCGCACAGCAGACCGAACAAGGTGAGGATCACCTTTCCGATCGCGATTCGGATCGAGACCAGGCTCTCGCGCGCCGTCTGATCGGTCAGATGCCGTGCGGCGATCGCCTGAGGAATGCCGCTGCCCTGTGCGTTCGGGAACAACCGGGTGGTCAGATAGGCCGAGAGCATGAAGCCGAGAGGTGTCACCGCGAGCACGGCGTAGCGCGATTTGGCTAGCAGCAGCGCAAAGGCGTGCTGGGCGAGATCGGCAAGCTGCGCCAGCGCCACCGCCGCGGCGCCAACCCCGATTCCACCGAGCACGAAGATCGCCCGCCGCTGCCATCGCGCGGATGTCAGCCTGAACAGGCGTTTATGGCGGGTCGAGAGGGGCCAGAGCATAAAACCGAAGTTTAGCCGGTCCCGCCGCGAATTGAAGAGGCAAGCGAGCAGACCAGCTAGACCGGAACCATGCCCTCGACGAACATCAACCGCCGCTCCAGCGCGGTCTGCCGAAGCTTTAGCGCCTCCGCATATTCCGGCGACGCGTACCATTCGCGCGCGCGTTCCATCGAGGTAAACTCCACGATGATGATGGTCTTGGGCGGCGGGCCGCCCTCCACCAATTCGGCGGCGCCGCCGCGGACGAGATAGCGGCCGCCATATTGCGCGATGGTAGCAGCAGCCAGCGTACGATAGGCCTCCATCGCGGCCTGATCACGCGCCTCGACCTCCGAGATCACATAGGCCGGCATGAGACGGCCTCAGGCAATCGTGTTGACGATGCCGCCTTCCGCGCGCAGCGCCGCACCGTTGGTCGCGGAGGCTTCCTTCGAAGCCGCATACACCACCATGTTGGCGATCTCGTCGACGCTGGCGAAGCGTTGGAGCAGCGAGCTTGGCCGATGCTGTTTGACGAAATTGGCCGCGGCCTCATCGACCGACTGCCCGTTCTGCTTGGCGAGATCCTTCACGAAGGTCTCGACGCCTTCCGACATGGTCGGGCCCGGCAGCACGGAATTGACGGTGACGCCGGTGCCGCGTGTGAGCTGCGCCAGGCCGCGCGCGACCGAGAGCTGCGCCGTCTTGCTCATGCCGTAGTGGATCATCTCGACGGGAATGTTGAGCCCTGATTCCGAGGAGATGAAGACGATTCGGCCCCAGTTGCGCTTGAGCATGCCCTTCATATACGCGCGTGACAGACGCACGCCGCTCATCACGTTGACCTCGAAAAAGCGACTCCAGTCTTCGTCCGGAATGTCGAAGAAGTCTTTCGGCTCGAAGATGCCGGCATTGTTGATAAGGATGTCGACGTCTGGCAGCGCCGCCGCCAACGCCTTGCAGCCCGCCGCGGTCGAGACGTCGGCGGCGATGCCGCGGACCTTTCCGCCCGCCCCTTCCAGCTTGCGCACGGCCGCATCGACCTTGCCCTGGCCGCGTCCGTTGATCACGACGCTCGCACCGGAGCCGGCAAGGCCCTTGGCGATGGCGTGGCCGATGCCGGCGGTCGAGCCGGTGACGAGGGCGGTCTTTCCGGAAAGGTCGATCTTCATGCGATGTCTCCATTGAAACTGACGGAGATATCGTGCGCTGCGCGGGCGGGTGCAATCGCCCCTCACCGACGCGTGAGGATTTAGTTGCGAGGCGGAAGCGTCCGGAGAAGCGCGACGATGGCATCGAGATCCTGGGCCGTCATGCTGGCATAGGCAGCATAGGCCATCGGCGGCTTCAGTTTGTGGCCGTCGCGTGCGATGCCTTGCGCAATCGCACGTTTGATTTCGTCGTCGCTCCACCCGCCGATGCCCGCGGCTATATCCGCGGTGATGTTGGCGGAGACGGATTCGCCCCACGGCCCCTTGAATGTCCGGCCGCCCTTGCCGCTCGCTCCGGCGAAATCGTGCACGACGGACGGGCCGTCCGGCGTGTGGCATTCCAGGCAATGGGCGATGGTCAGGAGATAGCGGCCGCGCGCAAGCCTGTCGGAAAGCTCAGCCTCGTTCGCCTGCTTGCCGGCGTAGATCGGCGTCTCCGGCTTCGGCGCGCTTCTGTATTCCGGCGGCGGCGTCTCGTGGCGTACGGCCGGCACTGAGCGCAAATAAGCTGCGAGTGCGTCGAGATCGCGGGCCGTGAGCACGGTGTAGAACGCGGTCGGCATGATCGGCGCGACCCTGGTTCCGTTCGGCCTGACCCCGCTGACGAGAAACCGCTTCAGCTCGGCGTCGGTCCAGTTGCCGATGCCGGTGTCCTTGTCCGGTGTGATGTTGGAGCCAGAGACCTTGAAGGCGGGCTCGTCAAAAACCTGGCTGCCCCCGGAGAGCGCGCGAGAGAGATCGAGCCCTTGCGGCCCTCGCGGCGTGTGGCAGTTGTGGCAAACCATCACGCTGTTGACGAGATAGGCGCCGCGCTCGACGAGCGTCTCGCCAGAGGCCGGCGACATCAGCAGCGCCAGCGCAATCCCTGACACAATCCTCATCGAGAGCCCCCGGCCGGAATCGCGTTCAACGCAACGATGCGCAGTATGAGATGCAGCCGCGCCATACAAAAAAGCGGCGCCCGAAGGCGCCGCTTTCTGAAAACTCTCCGCCGGTCGGCTTACGCCGCCTCGGCTTCCTTTTCCTGCACCGGGCCGGAGTCCTGGCCCTTGGCATCGACGTCGCGGTCGACGAACTCGATCACGGCCATCGGCGCATTGTCGCCGTAACGGAAGCCCGCTTTGATGATGCGGGTGTAGCCACCCTGGCGATCCTTGTAGCGGGGCGCGAGCGTGTCGAACAACTTCCTGACCTGATCCTTGTCGCGCATCTCGGAGATGGCCTGGCGGCGCATGGCCAGCCCGCCCTTCTTGCCGAGGGTAATCAGCTTCTCGACGATCGGACGCAATTCCTTCGCCTTCGGCAGCGTGGTGACGATCTGCTCGTGCTTGATCAGCGCGGCGCACATGTTGGCGAACATCGCGCGGCGATGCTCGGCGGTGCGGTTGAGCTTGCGATGAACCTTGCCGTGACGCATTTTATCTATTCCTTGAATTTCATTCGTCGCGACGGTTCGTCGGACCAGTTGCTCAGGTGGGCTGCCTGCGTTCGCCCGCTAAGGCGCGATGAATTCGCGCCTCAGCCTGTCGTCGTTCGGATCAGTAATGATCCTCGAAGCGCTTGGCGAGCTCGTCGATGTTCTCCGGCGGCCAGCCCGGCACTTCCATGCCGAGGTGCAGACCCATCTGGGCCAGCACTTCCTTGATCTCGTTCAGCGACTTGCGGCCGAAGTTCGGAGTGCGGAGCATTTCGGCTTCCGACTTCTGCACGAGGTCGCCGATGTAGACGATATTGTCGTTCTTCAAGCAGTTGGCCGAACGCACCGACAGCTCGAGCTCGTCCACCTTCTTGAGGAAGGCCGGGTTGAAGGCGAGGTCCGGGATGATCTCCTGGGCGACTTCCTTGCGCGGCTCTTCGAAGTTGACGAACACGTTGAGCTGGTCCTGCAGGATGCGCGCAGCGTAGGCCACGGAATCATCCGGCGTCAGCGCGCCGTTGGTCTCGATCGTCATGGTCAGCTTATCGTAGTCGAGGATCTGGCCCTCGCGGGTGTTCTCGACCTTGTAGGAGACCTTGCGGACCGGCGAGTACAGGCTGTCGACCGGGATCAGGCCGATCGGCGCGTCCTCGGGACGATTGCGCTCGGCGGGCACGTAGCCCTTGCCGGTGGCGACCGTGAACTCCATGCGAATCTCCGCGCCCTCGTCGAGCGTGCAGATCTGCAGGTCCGGATTGAGCACGACGACGTCGCCGACGGTCTGGATGTCACCGGCGGTGACGACGCCCGGGCCGGACTTCTTCACGACCATGCGCTTGGGGCCTTCGCCCTGCATCTTGATCGAGATGTCCTTGATGTTGAGCACGATGTCGGTGACGTCCTCACGGACGCCCGCGATCGAGGAGAACTCGTGCAGCACGCCGTCGATGTGCACCGACTGCACAGCCGCGCCCTGGAGCGACGACAGCAGGATGCGGCGCAGCGCGTTGCCGAGCGTCTGGCCGAAGCCGCGCTCGAGCGGCTCGGCGACGATGGTCGCGAAACGGTTCGAATCGCTGCCGGGCTGTACCTGCAGCTTGTTCGGCCGAATCAGTTCTTGCCAATTTTTCTGGATCGTCACTGTTTCACCCATACAGGCCAGTCAGACTGCTGTTGCAGGCACTGGCGTTGGAGAAAGGCCGCAGATCATTTCCGCGGCTTTGCAAAAAGTCATTGCGGGCGCCGATGCGCCCGCAATCTGGTATCAAACGCGCCGACGCTTACGGGGACGGCAACCGTTGTGCGGGATCGTGGTCACGTCGCGGATCGAGGTGACGGTGAAGCCTGCGGCCTGGAGCGCCCGGAGCGCCGATTCGCGGCCCGAACCGGGACCGGCGACTTCGACTTCCAGCGTGCGCATGCCGTGTTCCTGCGCCTTCTTCGACACGTCCTCGGCGGCAACCTGTGCGGCATACGGGGTCGACTTGCGCGAGCCCTTGAAGCCCATCGTGCCGGCGGAGGACCAGGCGATCGTGTTGCCCTGCGCATCGGTGATGGTGATGGTCGTGTTGTTGAACGACGAGTTCACGTGCGCGACGCCGGAGGCGATGTTCTTGCGCTCACGACGACGAACGCGGGTGGCTTCCTTGCCCATAGACTACCTTTCCTGAAGATCTCAAACGCCGCCGTAATGCCAGCGGCTACACCTGTAGAACGAAAGGCGTGTGGCGAACGGGTCATCCCCGGGTCGCCACACGCCGTAATTGGATGCGAAAACTTACTTCTTCTTGCCGGCGATGGCCTTGGCCGGACCCTTGCGCGTGCGCGCATTGGTGTGGGTACGCTGGCCACGCACCGGCAGACCGCGACGATGGCGCAGGCCGCGATAGCAGCCGAGATCCATCAGTCGCTTGATGTTGATGCCGACCTCACGACGCAAATCGCCCTCGACGAGATAGTCGCGGTCGATCACTTCGCGGATCTGAAGCACTTCGGCGTCGCTGAGCTGATTGACCCGACGATCGTCCGGGATTTTGACCTTCTCCATGATCTCACCGGCGATCTTCTGACCGATGCCATGGATGTACTGGAGCGCGATCAGCACGCGCTTGTTGGTCGGGATGTTCACGCCGGCAATACGGGCCACGGCCTTCTCTCCTGTCGCCGATCCCTCGTCAGGAATCGGGCTTTAAGTGCTTGGTTTCTCGGGCAGGTGTTCACAAACGCGAACACGACGCCCACCCCTAGTCTTCCTGGGGCCCGGCATCGTTTTAAACTATCCGACTTGGATGCGGGGCTTATTAGGGGATTCAGGGGGCTTTCGTCAACCGCTGCTAGCGCTTAGCTCGCCTTTTCGTGACCTTTTTTGCGGCCTTTTTGGCACCTTTCTTGACAGCCTTCCTGGCGGTCTTTTTGGCTGCCTTTTTCTTCACGGTTTTCTTGACGGCTTTCTTGGCCGCCTTCTTAGGACCCTTCACGGCCTTCTTGGCCGCTTTCCTGGATTTGGCGGCCTTTTTGGCCGCCTTCGCCGGCTTTTTGGCCGATTTTTTCGCCGCCTTGGCCTTTTTGGCCGGAGCCGCCTTGGCCGCGCGCCGGGCGGAGGCCTTGCCGTGCGTCTTGCCATGCGTCTTGGGCTCGACCGCCCCAAGCGCCAGGAGCAGGCGATGGATGGCGCGGGTGACCTCGTCGATCGCCATCATGCCGTCGATGGTCGAGAGCTTCCGCCGCTCGGAATAGTAGTGAATCAGCGGTTCCGTCTGGTTGCGGTAGCTGGCTAACCGCTTGGTCAAGACCTCCGGGGTGTCGTCGAGTCGGACCTCCTCCCCGCGCTCGCGCATCTGGGCGACGCGGGTCTCGACACGGTTCAGGAGTGCACTCTCGTTGACGCGGAGCTCGATCACGGCGTCGAGCTTGAGGTGCTTGTGCTTGAGCAGCTCATCCAGCGCCTCGGCCTGCGGCACAGTGCGCGGGAAACCGTCGAGGATGAAACCGTTTTTGGCATCCGGCTGATCGATTCGATCGGAGATGATTCCGACCACGACATCGTCGGGCACAAGACCGCCGCTGGCCATGATCTCCTTGGCCTTGAGACCGACCGGCGTTCCGGCCGCCACCGCGGCACGCAACATCTCGCCGGTCGAGAGTTGGACGATGCCATAGCGCTGCACCAGCAGCTGCGCCTGGGTGCCCTTGCCCGATCCCGGCGGCCCCAGAAGTATAATTCTCATCGGCGTACGCCCCCCCGATTGGTGCGCGATACGTCGCGCACCTGTGTTTTGAAGTCCAGTTACAGTGCAAATCATAATCAGCGCCGCACCGCTACCCATATCATAGGGGAGCAAATGGCCGGACGCCAAGAAGCCTTTGAGATCAGTGATTGCGCTTCATTGCGAGTGGCTCTGCCGATGCCACCGGATGGCTGGCTGGCCGCTCCCGCAGGCGCCGCGCGTTACTCGCGCGGCGAATCGGCGGCGCAATTGCGCCGCCTGAGAGGACTCCGCGCTTAACGGCGCCGGCCGCGCAGCTTCGATTTCCGGATCAGACCTTCGTACTGATGCGCCAGGAGATAGCCCTGCACCTGTGCCACCGTGTCCATGGTGACGCTGACGACGATCAGCAGCGAAGTGCCGCCAAAGTAGAACGGCACCGAGGCGTAGGAGATCAGGATTTCCGGAATCAAGCAGACGATCGCCAGGTAGACCGCGCCGAGCACGGTAATGCGCGACAGCACGTAGTCGATATATTCCGCGGTACGCTCGCCCGGACGGATACCCGGAATGAAGCCGCCGTGCTTCTTCAGATTGTCTGCGGTCTCGGTCGGATTGAACACGATCGCGGTGTAGAAGAATGCGAAGAACACGATCAGCGCCAGATACATGATCAGGAACAGCGGACGGCCGTGGCCGAGCTGGGTGTTGATCCACTGGAACCATTCCGGCCCGCTCCCCGCGTTGAAGTTCGCAACCGTGGTCGGCAGCAGCAGCAACGAGGACGCGAAGATCGGCGGGATCACGCCCGAAGTGTTGAGCTTGAGCGGCAGATGCGAGGACTGCCCCTCGAACATCTTGTTGCCGACCTGGCGCTTCGGATACTGGATCAAGAGCCGGCGCTGGGCGCGCTCCACGAACACGATGAAGGCGATCACGGCCACCGCCATGATGATGACGACCAGAATCAGGCCGGTCGACATCGCACCCTGACGGCCGAGCTCGAGCATGTTGGCGAGCGCCGCGGGCAGCTCGGCGACGATGCCGGAGAGAATGATCAGGGAAATGCCGTTGCCGATGCCGCGCGAGGTGATCTGCTCGCCCAGCCACATCAGGAACATGGTGCCGCCGGTCAGCGTGATCGCG
Source organism: Bradyrhizobium sp. 44 (assembly GCF_023073095.1). Taxonomy (NCBI): domain Bacteria; kingdom Pseudomonadati; phylum Pseudomonadota; class Alphaproteobacteria; order Hyphomicrobiales; family Nitrobacteraceae; genus Bradyrhizobium; species Bradyrhizobium sp. 44. Next base: position 932,343 of record NZ_JADPIY010000029.1, on the reverse strand, counting down.
GTGGACAGACGGAAGAACATGCCGGGGTCGCTGACGACGTTGCCGGCGCCTTCGAGGCCCACCGCGATGCCGTAGGACTGGAACGCGGCCAGGATTACCGTGAGATAACGGGTGTACTGGTTCAGCAGCTTGCGGCCGGACTCGCCTTCCTTCTTCAGCGCCTCGAGCTGCGGCGAGACGGTGGTCAGGAGCTGGATGATGATGGAGGCCGAGATGTACGGCATGATGTTCAGCGCAAAGATCGCCATGCGGTGAATGCCGCCGCCGGCGAACATGTTGAACATGCCGAGGATGCCGCCCGCCTGGGAGCGGAAGACCTGCTCCCAGATGTTGGGATCGATGCCGGGCAGCGGGATGTAGGTCCCGAGCCGATAAACGAGCAGCGCGCCCAGGGTGAACCAGATGCGCTTCTTCAGTTCGTCAGCCTTGGCAAACGCACCGAAATTGAGATTGGCTGCCAGTTGTTCCGCTGCAGAGGCCATCTTGGACTTTCTCCCGCCGCCTTTTGCGCCGTTATGCCCGCGGCCGGGCTACATTATACCGGACACCGGACATTATCTGGGGCTACGGCTTCGATAAGTCCATCGTCCCGCATGCGTAAAGGCCCGCGAGCCGCGGGCCGATGACGCAGTTGTTACGCCGCCTCGCCTTCTTCCTTGGCAGGGGCGAGGATCTTCACCGAGCCGCCGGCCTTCTCGACTGCCGCGATCGCGGTCTTCGAGGCGCCGTGCACTTCGATGTTGAGCTTGGCCTTGAACTCGCCGCGGCCGAGCAGCCGCAGGCCACCCTTGGCGCGGCGCAGCACGCCAGCCTTGACCAGGGATTCGACGTTCACGACGCTGCCGGCGTCGATCTTCTTGGCATCGACGGCGTCCTGGAGCCGGTCGAGATTGATCTCGGCGAACTCGATGCGGAAGATGTTGTTGAAGCCGCGCTTGGGCAGACGGCGATGCAAGGGCATCTGACCGCCTTCGAAACCCTTGATGCGCACGCCCGAACGCGCGGTCTGGCCCTTGCCACCGCGGCCGGCCTGCTTGCCCTTGCCCGAACCAATGCCGCGGCCGACGCGCATACGCTTCTTGCGCGAGCCGGCATTGTCGGCGATATCGCTGAGCTTCATCGCCCTGCTCCTTGTTTCTTGCGCATGACCTTCACCGAAAACGGGTCCCCGCTTCGGGATCGTGCGCCTTTGCTTACTTCTCGTCGACGATGCGAACGAGATGGTGAACCTTCAAGATCATGCCGCGCACCGCCGGGGTGTCCGGCAGTTCGCTGGTGCGGCCGATCTTGTTGAGCTTGAGCCCGATCAGCGTCGAGCGCTGCGAGTGATGGCGGCGGATCGCGCTGCCGGTCTGCTCGATCTTGATCGTCTTTGCGGTCGTAACGGCACTCTTGGCCATGGGCGTCTACTCCGAAAAGCTTCCGTTATTCGGCAACCGCCTCGGCGTCGCCACCGATACGGCGGGACTGGAGGGTGGACACCTTGATGTTGCGGCGGGCAGCGACCGAGCGCGGCGAATCCTGATGCTTCAGCGCATCGAAGGTCGCGCGAACCATGTTGTACGGGTTCGACGAACCGATCGACTTCGCAACCACGTCCTGGACGCCGAGCGTCTCGAACACGGCGCGCATCGGACCGCCGGCGATGATCCCGGTACCGGCCGGAGCTGCGCGCAGGTAAACACGGCCCGCGCCATGACGGCCGGCGATATCGTGATGCAGCGTGCGGCCCTCGCGCAACGACACGCGGGTCAGGTTGCGCTTGGCGGATTCGGTTGCCTTGCGGATCGCCTCGGGCACTTCGCGCGCCTTGCCGTGACCGAAGCCGGCGCGGCCCTTCTGGTCGCCGATCACGACCAGCGCTGCGAAACCGAAGCGCTTGCCGCCCTTGACGACCTTGGCGACGCGATTGATGTGGACGAGCTTGTCGACGAACTCGCTGTCGCGCTCTTCCCTGCGTTCACGTCCGCCGCCGCGTTGATCGCGTCCACCACGTTGTTCGCGTTCTGCCATGGTTTTTCCAGTCCTTCAGAGGCTTACGCCTCAATCCTCAAATTCTGTTAGAAGCTCAGCCCGCTCTCACGCGCCGCGTCGGCAAGAGCCTTGACGCGCCCGTGGTAGAGATAGCTGCCGCGATCGAACACGACTTCCTTGACGCCCTTCTCGGCGGCGCGCTCGGCCAGCAGCTTGCCGACCGCCTTCGCCGCATCGATGTCGGCGCCGGTCTTGCCGCCGTCGCGCATCGACTTCTCGAGCGACGAGGCAGAGGCCAGCGTCTCGCCCTTCAGGTCGTCGATGACCTGGGCGTAGATGTGCTTGGACGAGCGGAACACCGACAGGCGCGGACGGCCGCCACCCGAGCGGCGCAGCTTCAGACGTACACTGCGCTTGCGCCGGGCATTCGTAACCTTGGCTTTCGACATGACCGGCTCCGTTACTTCTTCTTGCCTTCCTTGCGGAAGATGAATTCGCCAACATACTTCACGCCCTTGCCCTTGTAGGGCTCCGGCGGACGATAGGAGCGAATCTCGGCGGCGACCTGGCCGACGCGCTGAATGTCGCTGCCGGTCACCGTGATCTCGGTCGGCTTCGGCACGGTGATCGTGATCCCTTCCGGGATCGCGTAAACCACATCGTGGCTGTAGCCAAGCGCGAGCTGCAGGTTCTTGCCCTGCAGCGCGGCGCGGTAACCGACGCCGGTGATTTCGAGCTTCTTCTCGAAACCCTTGGTGACGCCTTCGACCAGATTCGCGACCTGGGCGCGAGCGGTCCCGTAAAGGGCCCGCGCGCGGTTGGTCTCGACCCGCGGGTTCACCTTGACCTGGCCGTTGTCGAGCTTCACCTCGACGTCGCTATGGACGACGAACTGAAGCTGGCCCTTCGGCCCCTTCATCTTGACGGTCTGCCCGTCGACGGTCGCGGTCACACCCGACGGCACCGCTACCGGCCTTTTGCCAACACGTGACATGGATCAAAAATCCTTCTCAGAACACCGTGAAGAGAACTTCGCCGCCCACGTTCGCTTCACGCGCACTGTGGTCAGCCATGATTCCCTTCGGTGTCGACAACACTGAAATGCCGAGTCCGTTATTGACCCGCGGCAGGTTCTTCACCGAGGCGTAAACGCGACGCCCAGGCTTGGAGACACGCTCGATCTCGCGGATAACGGGCTCGCCGTCGAAATACTTCAGCTCGATCTCGATCTCGCTGCGGCCCGAGGAGTGCTCAAGCGTGGCGTAACCGCGGATGTAACCTTCGCTCTTCAGCACCTCGAGCACGTTCTCGCGCATCTTCGAGCCAGGCGTGGAGACCTTGTTCTTGGAGCGCATCTGCGCGTTGCGGATGCGGGTGATCAGATCGCTGATTGGATCGTGCGTAGACATCTAAACGACCCTCCTTACCAGCTGGACTTCACGAGGCCCGGGACCATGCCCTTGGAGCCAAGGTCCCGCATTGCGATGCGGGACAGTTTGGTCAAGCGATAGTTCGAGCGCGAACGGCCCGACAGCTCGCAACGCAGACGGATGCGGGTCGCCGACGAGTTGCGCGGCATTTCCGCCAGCTTCAGGGTCGCGGCGAACCGCTCCTCCATCGGCAACGTCTTGTCGGCGATGATCGCCTTCAACCGCTCGCGCTTCGGAGCGGCGTTCTTCGTCATCCGCTTGCGCCGGTTGTTCTTCTCGATTGAACTCTTCTTTGCCATGTTTGGCTCCTGGGTATCCGCGTTTGAGAGGCTTTAGGTCAGCGTCTCACTGCCGGAACGGGAAATTGAAAGCGGTCAACAAGGCCCTCGCCTCGTCGTCGGTCTTGGCCGTGGTGCAGACGGTGATGTCCATACCGCGGGATTCCGTGACCTTGTCGAAGTCGATCTCGGGGAAAATGATGTGTTCCTTGAGGCCGAGCGAGTAGTTGCCGCGACCGTCGAAGCTCTTCGGGTTCAAGCCGCGGAAGTCGCGGACGCGCGGCAGCGCGACCGTCACCAGGCGATCGATGAACTCGTACATGCGGGCCTTGCGCAGCGTGACCTTGCAGCCGATTGGCTGGTTCTCACGCAACTTGAAGGTCGCGATCGCGATCCGCGAATAGGTCACGATCGCCTTCTGGCCGGCGATCTGGGTCAATTCCGCAGCGGCGTTCTCGGCCTTCTTGCGGTCGTTGACGGAATCGCCAACGCCCATGTTCAGCACGACCTTGTCCAGGCGCGGAACCTGCATGACGTTCTCATAACCGAACTTCTCGGTCATTTCCGTCCGGATCTTCGCGTCGTATTCCGCGCGCAGGCGCGGCGTGTAAGCGGCCTCAGCCATCGATCTCAGCTCCCGAGCTCTTGGCGATGCGGACCTTCTTGCCGTCCGCCAGAATCTTGAATCCGACGCGGGTCGGCTTCCCGTCCTTGCCGACATACGCGATGTTGGACAGTTGGATCGGCGACTCTTTCGAGATGATGCCGCCCTCCTGGGCCTGCGTCTGCTTCTGGTGACGCTTGACCATGTTGATGCCGCGCACCAGCGCCGTACCGGCGTCCGGACGCACTTCGAACACCTCGCCGGTGCGGCCCTTGTCGCGGCCGGTCAGCACGACGACCTTGTCGCCCTTGCGGATCTTCGCAGCCATCACAGCACCTCCGGCGCGAGCGAGATGATCTTCATGTGGTTCTTGGCGCGCAGCTCGCGCGGCACGGGCCCGAAGATACGGGTACCGACCGGCTCGGACTGATTGTTGATCAGAACGGCGGCGTTGCGGTCGAAGCGGATGACCGAACCGTCGGCGCGGCGGATGTCCTTGCGGACGCGCACCACGACGGCCTTCATCACGTCGCCCTTCTTCACCTTGCCACGCGGAATCGCTTCCTTGATCGAGACAACGATGATGTCGCCGATCGTGGCGTAGCGGCGCTTGGAGCCCCCGAGCACCTTGATACACATGACACGGCGTGCGCCAGAATTATCGGCCACGTCGAGGTTGGTCTGCATCTGAATCATTGATGCACCTCGTCCTCTTCTATTTGCGCCAGCCCAGCCGGCGCTCAACATTTACCTGAAGTCAGTCGGCTAAAGCCAACAGATCAGGCGCTTTTCTTGTGTTCGCCCCGGATCACGACCCAGCGCTTCAACTTCGAAATCGGCTTCGATTCCTCGATCCACACCATGTCGCCCGGCTTGAACTCGTTGCTCTCGTCGTGCGCGTGGTAGTTCTTCGAACGGCGGATCGTCTTCTTGTAGATCGGGTGCGTGAAGCGGCGATCGACGCGCACCACGATGGTCTTGGCTTGCTTGTCGCTGACGACCACGCCCTGCAAAGTACGTTTCGGCATCTTCGTAAGCCTCTTACTTCTTCTTCACGCGCGTCTGCGCGGCGACGGTCTTGATCCGGGCGATGTCACGGCGGGCCTCGCGCAGGCGCGAGGTGTTCTCGAGCTGCCCGGTGGCGCGCTGGAAGCGCAGGTTGAAGCGCTCCTTTTTCAAGTTCAGGATGGCGTCATCCTGCTGATCGGGGCTCAACGCGCGGATATCTTCGATTTTCATCTGGGCCATGGCCATTACTCCGCAATGCGCTCGACGAAGCGCGTCTTGATCGGCAGCTTGGCTGCCGCCAGGGTCAGCGCTTCACGCGCCGTCTGGGTGTTGACGCCGTCGATCTCGAACAGCACCCGGCCCGGCTTGACGCGCGCGACCCACAATTCCGGCGCGCCCTTGCCGGAACCCATGCGGACTTCGGCAGGCTTCTTCGACACGGGAACGTCGGGGAATATGCGGATCCAGACGCGGCCGGCGCGCTTCATGTGGCGGGTCAGCGCGCGGCGAGCGGCTTCGATCTGGCGCGCAGTGACGCGCTCAGGCTCGGTCGCCTTCAGACCGAACTGGCCGAAGGCCAACGTCGCGCCCGAAGACGCAACGCCGTGGATACGGCCCTTATGCGCCTTCCGGAACTTCGTTTTCTTAGGTTGCATCATGGCTTCAAGCCCTCAAATTCTCTGTGCTGGCGTCAGGCTGCAGCGTTGTCCCGGCGCTGCCGGCCGCCGCGATCGCCGCCGCCACCAGTCTCACCTTCGGCCATTCTCTTGTCCTGGGCCATCGGATCGTGCTCGAGGATCTCACCCTTGAAGATCCAGACCTTGACACCGCAGGTGCCGAAGGTCGTGAACGCGGTCGCAACGCCGTAGTCGATGTCTGCGCGCAGCGTGTGCAGCGGCACGCGACCTTCGCGGTACCACTCCATGCGCGCGATTTCCGCACCGCCCAGACGTCCCGAGCAGTTGATGCGGATGCCTTCCGCGCCGAGACGCATCGCCGACTGCACGGCGCGCTTCATGGCGCGGCGGAACGCCACGCGGCGCTCCAGCTGCTGCGCGATCGACTCAGCCACCAGCGTCGCATCGAGCTCCGGCTTGCGGATCTCGACGATGTTGATGACGACGTCGGACGCGGTGATGTCCGCGACCTTCTTGCGCAGCTTGTCGATGTCGGCACCCTTTTTGCCGATCACCACGCCCGGACGAGCCGAGTGGATGGTGACGCGGCACTTCTTGTGCGGACGCTCGATCACGATGCGGGCGACGGCCGCCTGCTTGAGCTCCTTGTGCAGGATCTCGCGGATCTTGACGTCCTCGTGCAGCAGCTTGCCGTATTCCTGCTTGCCCGCGTACCAGCGGGAATCCCAGGTCCGGTTGATGCCGAGACGCAGACCGATCGGATTGATCTTTTGACCCATCGTGTTCTCCTGCGTCCCTTAAGCCGCTGCTGCGGCTTCGACCTGACGAACGATGATCGTCAGCTGTGAAAATGGTTTGTAGACACGGCCCGAACGGCCACGGCCGCGGGCGGCAAAGCGCTTCATCACGAGGCCGTTGCCGACGAAGGCCTGCGCCACGACGAGATCATCGACGTCGAGGTCGTGGTTGTTCTCGGCGTTGGCAATAGCCGATTCCAGGCACTTCTTCACGTCAACCGCGATCCGCTTGCGCGAAAACTGCAGGTCGGCGAGCGCAGCAGCCGCCTTCCGGCCGCGAATGAGCTGGGCGACCAGGTTGAGCTTCTGCGGGCTCACCCGCAGCATCCGGGCGACCGCCTTGGCCTCGTTCTCGGCGAGGCTCCGTTCGCGCTTAGGTTTGCTCATCGTTTAATCCTCAAGCCTTCTTGGCTTTCTTGTCCCCGGAGTGGCCATGGAAGGTCCGGGTCGGCGAGAACTCGCCGAACTTGTGACCGACCATTTCCTCGTTGACGGCCACCGGCACGTGCTTCTGACCGTTGTAGACGCCGAAGGTCAGACCGACGAATTGCGGCAGGATCGTCGAGCGACGGCTCCAGATCTTGATGACGTCGTGACGGCCGGACGAGCGCGCGGCATCTGCCTTCTTGAGCAGAGAACCCTCGACGAACGGGCCTTTCCAGACTGAACGAACCATGTCCGGCGTTCCTTACTTCTTCCGCTTGTGGCGGCTTAGGAGAATGAATTTGTTGGTCGACTTGTTGGAGCGGGTCTTCTTGCCCTTGGTCGGCTTGCCCCACGGAGTAACCGGGTGGCGACCGCCCGAGGTACGACCTTCACCACCGCCGTGCGGATGGTCGATCGGGTTCATCGAGACGCCGCGGTTATGCGGCTTGCGGCCCAGCCAACGGTTGCGGCCGGCCTTGCCGATCGACGTGTTCATGTGATCCGGGTTCGACACCGCGCCGATCGTGGCGCGGCAACGGCCGTGCACCAGGCGCTGTTCGCCCGAGTTCAGGCGGACGATCACGTAGTCCTGGTCGCGACCGACGAGCTGGGCGTAGGTGCCCGCGGAACGGGCGAGCTGGCCGCCCTTCCCGATCTTGACCTCGATGTTGTGGATGATCGTGCCGACCGGCATGTTGCCGAGCGGCATGACATTGCCCGGCTTCACGTCGACGTAGTTGCCGGCGACGACGGAATCACCGACGGCCAGGCGCTGCGGCGCCAGGATATAGGCCTGGGTGCCGTCTTCGTACTTGACCAGCGCGATGAACGCGGTGCGGTTCGGATCATATTCCAGCCGCTCGACCGTCGCGGGCGCATCGACCTTGTCGCGCTTGAAATCGACGGTACGCAACGTCCGCTTGTGGCCACCGCCGCGGAAGCGCACCGTGATGCGACCGGTGTTGTTGCGGCCGCCAGAGGAGTGCTTGCCTTCGGTGAGCGCCTTGACCGGCTTGCCCTTGTAGAGGGCCGAACGATCGACCATGACCAGCTGGCGCTGGCCCGGCGTCGTGGGATTGAATGTCTTCAGTGCCATCGTCGTACGACCTTACAGACCGGTGGTCACGTCGATCCGGTGACCCTCTTCGAGAGTCACGATCGCGCGCTTGGAGTTCGACTGCGAGCCGAGGTTGCCGCGGAAGATCTTGGTCTTGCCCTTGCGGACCAGCGTGTTGACACTCTTGACCTTGACGTCGAACAGCTTCTCGATCGCTTCCTTGATCTGCGGCTTGGTCGCCTTCGCGGCCACCTTGAACAGCACCTTGTTGTGCTCCGAGGCGATCGTGGCCTTTTCGGTCACGACCGGCGACAGGATCACGTCGTAGTGGCGAGGCTCGATGTTCTTCGTCATTTGAAGCGCGCCTCCAGCGCATCGATGGCGGCCTTGGTCAGAACGAGTTTCCGACGGCGCAGGATGTCATAGACGTTGATGCCCTGGATCGGCAGCACGTCCATGTTCGGGATGTTGCGGGCTGCAGCGGCGAAGCCGTTGTTGAGCTCGGCGCCGTCGATGATCAGCGCGTTGGTCAAACCCAGACCGGAGAAATGACCAAGCAGCGCCTTGGTCTTGGCGGCTTCCAGCGCGGCTTTGTCGATCACGATGAGATCGCCGTCCTTGGCCTTGGCCGAGAGCGCATGCTTGAGCGCGAGCGCACGGACCTTCTTCGGCAGGTCGGTGGCGTGCGAACGCACCACCGGACCGAAAGCACGGCCACCGCCGCGGAACTGCGGCACGCGAGCCGAGCCGTGACGAGCACCACCGGTGCCCTTCTGCTTGTACATCTTCTTGCCGGTGCGCCAGATCTCGGCGCGGCCCTTGGCCTTGTGCGTGCCGGCCTGGCGCTTGTTGAGCTGCCACTGCACGCAACGTGCAATGATGTCCTGGCGCGGCTCAAGGCCGAAAATGGTGTCGGAAAGCTGGACCGAGCCGGCTTCCTTACCTTCGAGGGTGGTGACCTTCAATTCCATCTCACGCCTCCTGCGCAGCCGGAGCAGCGTCCGCTTCGCCAGCAACCTTGAACTTGCCGGGCTTCGGAGCTTCCTTAGGCAGCGGCTTCTTGACGGCGTCGCGCACGCGGATCCAGCCGCCCTTGGAACCGGGAACGGCGCCTTCGACGAGGATCAGGCCGCGCTCGACATCGAGCTGAACGACCCGAAGGTTGAGCGTGGTGATGCGATCGACGCCCATGTGACCGGGCATCTTCTTGTTCTTCCAGGTCTTGCCCGGGTCCTGACGGCCACCGGTCGAACCGATCGAACGGTGCGAGACCGAGACGCCGTGGGTGGCGCGCAGACCGCCGAAATTCCAGCGCTTCATACCGCCGGCAAAACCCTTACCGACCGAAGTACCGGTGACGTCGACGAACTGACCGACGACAAAGTGGTCCGCCAGGATCTCGGCACCGACGGGGATCATCTGATCCGCGGAGACGCGGAATTCCTCGACCTGCCGCTTCGGCTCGACCTTGGCGACCGCGAACTGGCCGCGCTCCGCCTTGGGCATGTACACGGTCTTGCGGCTGCCAGAACCAAGCTGGAGCGCGACATAACCGTTTTTCTCTTCGGTGCGGTGGCCTACGACCTGGCAATTGCCGAGCTTCAGCACGGTCACGGGGATATGTTCGCCGGCCTCTGTAAAGACCCGCGTCATCCCGACCTTTTGTGCGATCACTCCGGAGCGCATCGGCGTGCTTCCTGTTCTTTCTGTCCGCTAGTGGCGAACGTGATCCAAAAATCTTAGAGCTTGATCTCGACGTCGACACCGGCGGCCAAGTCGAGCTTCATCAAAGCATCGACGGTCTGCGGGGTCGGATCGACGATGTCGAGCAGGCGCTTGTGAGTGCGCATCTCGAACTGCTCGCGGCTCTTCTTGTCGACGTGCGGCGAACGGTTGACGGTGAACTTCTCGATGCGGGTGGGCAGCGGAATGGGTCCGCGGACCTGCGCGCCGGTGCGCTTCGCCGTGTTCACGATCTCGCGGGTCGACGTATCGAGGATACGATGGTCGAACGCCTTGAGACGGATACGAATGTTTTGGCCGTTCATTGCCGTGGTCTTTCTTCAGTGGGGTGGCGAATAGCGAATAGCGAATGTCACATTCGCTATTCGCCGATCCCTATTCTCGCAATTACTCGATGATCGAGGCGACGACGCCGGCGCCGACGGTACGGCCACCTTCGCGGATCGCGAAGCGGAGCTTCTCTTCCATCGCGATCGGCACGATCAGGTGCACTTCCATCGCGATGTTGTCGCCCGGCATCACCATCTCGGTGCCTTCCGGCAGATGCACGACACCGGTCACGTCGGTGGTGCGGAAGTAGAACTGCGGACGGTAGTTGGTGAAGAACGGGGTGTGGCGGCCGCCCTCTTCCTTGGTGAGGATGTAAGCCTCAGCCTTGAACTTGGTGTGCGGCTTGACCGAACCCGGCTTGCACAGCACCTGGCCGCGTTCGACGTCCTCGCGCTTGGTACCGCGAAGCAGCGCACCGATGTTGTCGCCGGCCTGGCCCTGATCGAGCAGCTTGCGGAACATTTCGACGCCAGTGACCGTGGTCTTCTGCGTGGCGCGCAGACCGACGATCTCGATTTCCTCGCCGACCTTGACGATACCGCGCTCGACACGGCCGGTCACGACGGTGCCGCGGCCCGAGATCGAGAACACGTCTTCAACCGGCATCAGGAACGGAAGGTCGACCGGACGCTCCGGCTGCGGAATGTAAGCGTCGACCTGCTTCATCAGCTCGAGGATCGCGTCATGGCCGAGCGTCTTGTCGGAATCTTCGAGGGCGGCGAGCGCCGAGCCCTTGATGATCGGGATGGTGTCGCCCGGGAATTCGTACTTCGAGAGCAGCTCGCGAACCTCGAGCTCGACGAGCTCGAGCAGTTCCGGATCGTCGACCATGTCGCACTTGTTGAGGAACACGACGAGCGCGGGAACGCCGACCTGGCGGGCGAGCAGGATGTGCTCGCGGGTCTGCGGCATCGGACCGTCAGCGGCCGACACGACCAGGATCGCACCGTCCATCTGGGCGGCGCCGGTGATCATGTTCTTCACGTAGTCGGCGTGGCCAGGGCAGTCGACGTGCGCGTAGTGGCGGTTCTTGGTCTCGTATTCGACGTGCGCCGTCGAGATCGTGATACCGCGCGCCTTCTCTTCCGGCGCCTTGTCGATCTGGTCGTACGCCGTGAACGTCGCGCCGCCGGCTTCGGCGAGGACCTTGGTGATCGCCGCGGTCAGCGACGTCTTGCCATGGTCGACGTGACCGATGGTGCCGATGTTGCAGTGCGGCTTGTTACGTTCAAACTTTGCTTTGGCCATTTGACTCTCCGTTCAATCGTCAGTTCGAGACCGACGACAATCAGGCAAACTTCTTCTGGACTTCTGCCGACACGTTGGCCGGCGCTTCTGCGTAGTGGTCGAACTGCATGGTGAAGGTTGCGCGACCCTGGCTCATCGAGCGCAGGTTATTCACGTAACCGAACATGTTCATGAGCGGCACCATCGCGTTGATGACGTTGGCGTTGCCGCGCATGTCCTGACCCTGGATCTGACCGCGCCGGGAATTCAGGTCGCCGATGACGGAGCCGGTGTAATCTTCCGGGGTCACCACTTCGACCTTCATGATCGGCTCGAGCAGGACGGACTTGCCCTTCTGCAAGGCTTCGCGGAATGCAGCACGCGATGCGATTTCGAAGGCGAGCGCCGACGAGTCGACGTCGTGATACTTGCCGTCGACGAGCTGAACCTTGACGTCGACCACCGGGAAGCCCGCGACGACACCAGAGCCCATCACGCTGTTGAGGCCCTTTTCGACGCCGGGGATGTATTCCTTCGGAACCGCACCGCCGACGATCTTGGACTCGAACTCGTAGCCCTTGCCGGGCTCGTTCGGCTCGACCACGATCGACACTTCCGCGAACTGACCGGTACCGCCGGTCTGCTTCTTGTGGGTGTACTTGACCTCGGCCCTCTTGGTGACGCGCTCACGGAACGCCACCTGCGGCGCGCCGATGTTGGCATCGACCTTGTAGGTGCGGCGGAGAATGTCGACCTTGATGTCGAGATGGAGTTCGCCCATTCCCTTGAGGATGGTCTGGCCGGACTCCTGGTCGGTCGACACGCGGAAGGACGGATCCTCCGCAGCGAGCTTCGCCAGCGCCACGCCGAGCTTTTCCTGGTCGGCCTTGGACTTGGGTTCGATCGCGATCTCGATGACCGGCTCGGGGAATTCCATCTTTTCGAGGATCACCGCCTTGTCGGGATCGCACAGCGTGTCACCGGTGCGCGCTTCCTTTAGGCCAGCCAATGCGACGATGTCGCCGGCATAGGCTTCCTTGATGTCTTCGCGGTTGTTCGCATGCATCAGCAACATGCGGCCGATGCGCTCCTTGCGGTCGCGAGTCGAATTGATGACGCCGGTGCCCGACAGCAGCGTGCCGGAATAGATGCGGCAGAAGGTGATGGTGCCGACGAATGGGTCGTCCATGATCTTGAAGGCCAACAGAGCCAGCGGCTCCTTGTCGTCCGGCAGGCGAACGACCTCGTTGCCGTCTTCGTCGACGCCCTTGATGGCGGGCACGTCAACCGGCGACGGCAGATAATCCACGACCGCGTCGAGCAAAGGCTGCACGCCCTTGTTCTTGAACGCCGAGCCGCACAATACCGGGAAGAACGCGCCAGTCAGCACGGCCTTGCGGATCAAGCGCTTCAACGTCGCCTCGTCCGGCTCCTTGCCGTCGAGGTAAGCGGCGAGAACTTCGTCGTCGAGCTCGACGGCGGCTTCCAACAGCTTCTCGCGGTATTCCTTGGCCTTCTCGACCATGTCCTCGGGAATATCGATGTCGACGAACTTGGCGTCGAGCTTCTCTTCTTCCCAGACAACGCCCTTCATACGAACGAGATCGACCAGGCCCTTGAAGTTGTTCTCGGAGCCGATCGGAAGCTGGATCGCGATCGGCTTCGCGCCGAGGCGGTCGACGATATCCTGCATGCACTTGTAGAAGTCGGCGCCGGTCTTATCCATCTTGTTGGCGAAGACGATGCGCGGAACCTTGTACTTGTCGCCCTGGCGCCAGACCGTCTCGGTCTGGGGCTCGACGCCCTGGTTCGAGTCGAGCACGCACACGGCGCCGTCGAGCACGCGCAAGCTGCGCTCGACTTCGATGGTGAAGTCAACGTGGCCGGGAGTGTCGATGATGTTGAGACGCTTGCCTTCCCAGAACGCGGTGGTCGCGGCCGACGTAATCGTAATGCCACGCTCCTGCTCCTGCTCCATCCAGTCCATCGTCGCGGCACCTTCGTGCACTTCGCCGATCTTGTGGCTCTTGCCGGTGTAATAGAGGATGCGCTCGGTGGTCGTGGTCTTGCCGGCATCGATATGCGCCATGATACCGAAGTTACGGTAGTTCTCTATGGCATGAACGCGGGGCATGGAGTGTTCCTTAGATTCCGTGTGTCGCCGTTACCAGCGATAGTGCGAGAAGGCGCGGTTGGCTTCCGCCATCCGGTGCACGTCTTCGCGCTTCTTGACGGCGTTACCCCGGTTGTTCGACGCGTCCAGGAGCTCCGCAGAGAGCCGCTCGGTCATCGTCTTCTCGTTGCGATCGCGCGCAGCCGAGATCAGCCAGCGAATGCCCAGCGCCTGACGGCGCACCGAGCGAACTTCGACCGGAACCTGATAGGTCGCGCCACCGACGCGGCGGGAGCGCACTTCGATCGTCGGCATGACGTTCTCGAGTGCCTGCTCGAACACGCCGAGCGGGTTCTGCTTGGTCTTGCTTTCGATGAGGCCGAACGCGCCGTAGACGATGCCTTCGGCGACAGACTTCTTTCCGGCGTACATCACCGAATTCATGAACTTCGTGACAATGATGTTCCCGAACTTCGGATCGGGAAGGACTTCGCGCTTTTCGGCAGAATGGCGACGAGACATGGACCTGGTTCCCGCTTACTTCGGACGCTTGGCGCCGTACTTCGAACGGCGCTGCTTACGGTTCTTGACGCCCTGGGTATCCAGAACGCCGCGGAGGATGTGGTAGCGCACGCCGGGCAAGTCCTTGACGCGACCGCCGCGGATCATGACCACCGAGTGCTCCTGGAGGTTATGGCCCTCACCGGGGATGTAGCCGATCACCTCGAAGCCGTTGGTCAGGCGCACCTTGGCAACCTTACGAAGCGCCGAGTTCGGCTTCTTCGGGGTCGTGGTGTAAACGCGCGTGCAAACACCGCGCTTCTGCGGCGACTGCTGCAGTGCCGGCACCTTCTTGCGCGACTTCTGCACTTCCCGCGGTTGAGCGATCAGCTGGTTGATCGTCGGCATCCTGGCATTACCCTTTGTGTTCTGCCGCGGCCCGTCACCGGGTCCGCAAATTCTTTCGAGCTACCCGCCCGACGAGGCCGCCTTGCGCGGAACAATCCGCACAAAGCGAAATCGCGCCAACCACCCCTCAACGGGCGGAAAGCGCTTCGACGCCACAGAGGACCGCAGTAGTTGAACCGGTCAGCTTGAAGCTGCGGCCCGCGCACCGAGGTCATGCATCCGAATTCGATCTCGAGAGAACATGCTCAAGAGAACTAAAATCGCACTGGCATTGCCTAGCTATGATCGACAGCGTTTGAGCGGCATTCGTCGAGGTTGGTGCCTGTCTTGGCGATCCCAGGGGATCAAACAGGTGGCCCGTTCCGACGTTGGCGATGCTCACCGCCTGTCGTTAAGTGAGGGGGTTCTATAAGTGGGAGTCGGTCAAGTCAAGGCGAAACGTCAGTCAGAAGCGCTTCCCGCGCCTGCTGAAATCGCTTCACGGGCCGCTCGCTGCACCTTCGCGAGATGGAAACGAAGAGCGCGTTCCGCCACCTCAAACCAATTTATACCCGGGTTAAATATACTTTTGTAACCTTTGGCTAAGGCTTTCTTTCCGGTTGGAGCGCCAATGTGCCGCCTTGGGCAGAGATTAGCACCATGCGGTACACCGACATTGCCATTATCGGCGGGGGATTGTCCGGCTCAACCGCCGCCGCGATGCTCGGCCGTAGCGGCATTTCGACCATTCTGATCGATCCGCATGAGAACTATTCGGCGGACTTTCGGGTCGAAAAACTGAGCGGTCACGTGCAGGTCGGGCGATTCCTGCAGACGGGAATCGCCGAATCGGTGCTGCGCCGCGCGACCTATGTGGGTGAGAACTGGATCGCCCGCTTCGGCCGCCTTCTCGACAAGGCGCCAAGCCGGCAGTTCAACATCCTCTACGATGCCCTCGTCAACGCGGTCCGCGACGAAATTCCTGCCGGCGTCGAGCGCATCTGCGCCAAGGCCATCTTGGTCGAGACAAGCGCGGAGCGGCAGAGGGTCACTCTCTCCAACGACGAGATGATCTCCGCCCGGTTGGTCGTGCTCGCCAACGGCCTCAATGTCGGCCTGCGCCACCAGCTGGGAATCGCCCGAAAGATCGTCAGTGCCTGCCATTCGATTTCGATCGGGTTCGACGTGGTGCCCGCGGGACGGGACTCCTTCGACTTCCCGGCGTTGACCTATTTCTCGGAACGGCCGAGCGACCGCATCCCCTACCTCACGCTTTTTCCGATCGGGACGCGGATGCGCGCCAATCTGTTCGTCTACCGCAGCTTCGACGATCCCTGGTTGCTTAAGCTGCGCCGCGCGCCCGCCGAGACGTTGAACGCCGCGCTGCCACGGCTCAAGCGCATCACTGGACCGTTCGACATTCCCGGTGAGCTGAAAATCCGCCCGGTCGATCTCTATGTGAACGATGCCAGCGGCCTACCCGGCCTCGTGCTGGTGGGCGATGCCTTCTCGACCTCCTGCCCTGCCGCCGGCACCGGCTGCGACAAGGTCTTCACCGACGTCGAGCGGCTCTGCAACCTCTACATCCCGCGATGGCTGGCCTCCGACGGGATGGATACAAGCAAGATCGCCACCTTCTACGCAGATCCGGTCAAGCGGGCGTGCGACGATTGGTCGGCGGCGAAGGCGTTCGACTTCCGCTCAGTCTCCATTGCGACGAGCCCCTATTGGACGGCGCAGCGCTGGGCACGCTTCATTGCCTGGTCGGTTCAGGGGCTATTGCGGCCGCTTGGAGGAGCCTTCGATCTGGAGCCGAACTTCCTCGGTCACTCCTCCTCATCGTCCTCGTCGAGATCGTCTTCATCCTCGTCGTCATCGTCGCTGTCCTCGTCGACGTGAGCCGGCGCGCCATGAGGTTGGTGGATCTGGTCGTTCCACAGCTTGCGATAGGTGCCGTTCTTGGCGAGCAGTTCCGCATGAGAGCCGCGCTCGATCGCCCTGCCTCCTGAAATCACGATGATCTCGTCCATCTCGACCACCGAGGTCAGGCGGTGGGTCGACCAGATCATGGTGCGGCCCTTGGCAACCTTCAGCAGCGTGCGGTTGATCGCAGCTTCCGTGGTCTGGTCGAGCGCCGACGTGGCTTCGTCCAGCAGCAGCACGGAAGGATTACGGATGACCGCGCGCGCGATCGCGATGCGCTGGCGCTGGCCGCCCGACAAGGTATCGCCGCGCTCGCCCACCGGTGTATCGTATCGCTGCGGCAGGCTCATGATGTAGCGGTGGATCTCGGCCTTCTTGGCCGCCTCCTCCACTTCCTCGTCGGTCGCGCCCTCTTTGCCGAGCCGGATGTTCTCTCGGATCGACATGTTGAACAGCATGTTCTCCTGGAACACCACCGCCATGCTCCGGCGCAGCGAATCCAGCGTCACCTTGCGGACGTCGACGCCGTCGATGGTGACGCGCCCCTCGTCAGGCACATAGAGCCGCAGGATCAGATTCAGCAGCGTGCTCTTGCCGGAGCCCGAGGGACCGACGATGGCAATGCGCTTGCCGACACTGAGCTTGAGACTGAGATTGTCCAGCACCGGCGTCTGGCTGCCTTCGTATTGGAAGGTCACATGGTCGAATGTGATGTCGTTGGTGATGCGCGGCAGATCGGGCGCGCCGGCACGATCGGCGCTGCGCGTGGGCTCGTCGAGCAGCTCCTGCATGTGACGAATCGCGGCTGCCGAGGAGATCGACACGGGGATGAAATGCATCACATGGGCGATGTTGTAGGACACCTCCCAGAACGCACTCTCGAAGGTGACGAAGGTGCCGATGGTGATCTGCCCCTTGGTCGCCAGATATGCGCCGATCGCGAGCACGACGAGATGCAGGAGCAGCACCGAGATGGTGACCGTCCGCTCCACCATGGTCGACAGGAACGCCGCCGAGGCCATCTTGTTTCGCGTCTCGTCGTTGCGGAATTTGAAGAACCCGAACATCCGGCGTTGCAGGCTGAACGCCTTGATCACGGCCTGCGCCGCCACGTTCTCCTGCACCATGCCGAGCAGCGCGGACTCATTGAGCTTCTGCTCGTAATTCGCCTGAACAGCTTTCGGTGTGAGCATGCGGGGACCGATCAGCGTGATCGGGAACACCAGCAGCGCAACCGCCGCGAGCTGCCAGTTCAGGAACACCATCAGGATGATGCCCGCGATCAATTCCAGGAACGGCAACGCCGCGCTGTTGGCGAAGGTCTTGACCGAGCCCTCGAAGGCCGCGAGGTCGACGGAGAAGCGCGACAGGATCTCGCCGCGCTTGGTGCGACCGAAATAGGCCGCCGGCAGGTCCTGGACGTGCTCGAACAGCCGTTTGCGGACGTCGGAGATGATGCACGCCGCGAGCCTCGCATCCCAGCGCTCGTACCAGACCGCGACGATCGAGGTGAAGATGCCCGCGACCGCGAGCACGCCGAGGATCTTGTACAGCGCCTGGAAATCCTCCTCGCCGAGCGCGTCGTCGATCAGGTACTTCAGGCTGAGCGGCATGATGACGTTGAAGAGCGTCTCGACGAAGACGCCGAACGCCACGAACGACAGCATCTGCTTGTAGTTGACCAGGAACGGCTTGACGAAGCCCAGGATGGTCGCGAGCGCGCCGGCGGCCTCGCGCGCGGTAAAGACGACGAGGTCCTCGTCCTCATCATCGTCATCGAGCTCCAGTCCGTCATCCTCCTCGTCCTCATCGTCCTCGTCGTCTTCGAGGTCCGGCTTGGCGGTAGGGACGAGCTTCTCGTCGAGCTCGGCCGCCTCTTCCGCGGCGAGCTTCTGTTTGTCGGGCGGGAGGGGCTTGGACGCCATGAAACCAACCGATGCTGACGGCCGGCATGACCGCGGAGAAAGCAGGAAATAGCGGAAACCGCTATTGCATCGATTCTATGCGATCAGGATGAATTCGGCAAAACAATTGGCGAAGGCGCCCGTTTCAGGCGGCTAGTCGTCTTCCTCGTCCTCGACCTTGTCGAAAAAGGAATAGCGCAGGGAATCGGCGTCGGCGTACCACTGGCCCGGCCCCTTGTTGGCGGCGAGCGTCGTCTCCCAGAGCGCGTCCGTGCAGTCCTTGCGGTGCATCGACAACTCGAAGCCGTTGCCGAAGAACAGTTCGGACCATTCCCACCAGGTGCCGAGCTTCTTGACCCCACGCAGGAGGTCGTAGCGGTCGATCAGTGCCGGCGCCATGTCCGAGGTGACCGAGCCGAACACGAGCCCGGTCTTGACCACACGGTTCAGCTCCCTGATCGCACGGACCACCTGCTTCGGGGAAACGTGGCAGAGGCTGGTCTCGAACACGAAGTCGAACGCACCGTCCTTGAACGGCATGTCGGTGATCGAACCGAGCTTGTTGTACTTCTTCAGCGCCTTCGGCGTTCTGGCGTGAATGGTGCGATTGTTCTCGATGCCCCAGGCATCGATGCCGCGATCGCGCAGCGCGCCGACAAGCTCGCCGCTGGCCGAGCCCGCGATCAAGAGCTTCGTGCCTTTGGCCTTGCCCCAGACAATGCCGATCAGTTTTGTGAGATAGTCGGGATCGGTGAAGTGTTGCCACACTTCGCTGTAGGGACCCTGGCCGCGATAATTGTCAAAATAGTCGCGATCGATCTTGTCCGAGAGCGGCTTGTCGTCCTGCGAACGCTCGCGGCGCAGGCGCATCATCTCGGTCAAGATGATGTCCGTCGCCGCGTCCGAGGAATCGAGCAGGCCGTTCAGCGTCGAGTCGAACAGATAGTCGCCGACCACCACGATTCCGGGATGTTCCTTCGGCTCCGGCCGGTGATTGGTCATGACGTCGCGCACGGGCAAGCCGCCCGGAATCGCGTTCACCGACGACAGCCAGCGGTGGATCTTGCCTTCCATGAAATGGGCGCGCGCATCGCCGAGCGATGCCGGCAGCGATTTCAGCGCGGCATCGATCAGCTCCTGGTCGGAGAGATTCGCAAAGGCCAGCGCGTCGGAGCCCGGAATCAGCCAGTTCAGTACGCCGTGCTTGCCTACATCATGGCGCGCGCCCTCGTTGTAGACACAGCAACCGCCAAAGGCTTCCGACATGAACCAGGCGCCGGCGATCTTGTCGCCCCAGAACGGCGTGTCGAACAGGATCGAGACGCGCAAATAGTGCGCGGGACGGTCGAAGTACGAGACGTGCTTGACCATCGACTTGCGGAGCTGTTCGCCCTCCCAGCCGACGGTCCCGAGCCAGGAATGCGGCAAGCAGACCAGCACAAGGTCGAAGTCGCGCGTCTCCGGCCCCTTGCCGTTCATCATCTTGAGCTGATAGCGGCCGGTCGGCGCCTTGCCGACGGTGAGGACGCGGTGATTGAGCTGGATGTCGGCATTGACCTCGGACTGGAGGCACTCGATGAGCTGCTCGTTGCCGTTCTGGATGGAATAGAGGCCGATATAGCCGTCGACATCCATCAGGTAGTTCTTGAGCGCGTTGAGCCCGTTGGTGTTGTGGCTCTCGGTCGCGAGGTCCGAGCGCGCCATCACCTTGAAGAATCGCTTTGCGGTCTCGTCCTCGACCTCCTCGTCGAGCACCTGTTCGGCGGTCTTGTAGGCCCAGGGATTCTCGTTGTCGTGAGCGCCGACACCCTCGTAATACTCGATCGGCGTCATCGCCTCGGCGCAGCGCTTACGGAACGCCTCGATCGCGGCCGCGGTCTTGGCGCCGTATTTACGGCGCATGCCAGTGACGTCGTTGAGGAGCTCGCCGCCGAACTGCACCTGCTCGGCATCCATCGGAATGGTCTGCAGGCCGAAATGCTGGATCAACTCGCGCAACGGATCCGGCCCGGTCATCGAGTAGTCGTAGATCTCGGCAACGCCGGCCTCGTACATCGCGGGCGCGGAATCGAATTTGCGCGTGACGATCTTGCCGCCGAGCCGGTCGGATGCCTCGTAGATGGTGACGCGGCAGAGATCGCCGAGCTTGCGCTTCAAATACCAAGCGCTCATCAGCCCGCCGGGGCCGCCGCCTACGATTGCGAGATCAAGCATGAGAATTCCGTGGTCTCCGGCCCGCCCCCTTCACGGGACCACCGGTCTAAGCTCTCCTAGCAGAAGCGCTTTTGCGCCTGAAGGAAAGATGAACAAAGGTTGATCCTGCACCGCAACAGGGAAACAAAGCAGCAAAAAGGCCGGCTTTCGCCGGCCTTTTCAGTGTCCTCGGTATTCCTACGGATGAACGATCATTCCGCAGGTGGCAGCGCCATCGGCTCCACTTCCGGCGCCGGCGGCACGACCGCCGCCTGCTTCTCGCGCTCGTCGAGGATCATCTTGTCGCGCTTCACGGCGACTTCGCGGATCTTCGCCATGGAGGCGCCGGTGCCTGCCGGAATCAGCCGGCCGACGATGACGTTCTCCTTGAGGCCTTCGAGCGGATCGACCTTGCCGTTGACCGCCGCTTCCGTAAGGACGCGGGTGGTCTCCTGGAACGAGGCCGCCGAGAAGAAGGAGCGGGTCTGAAGGCTCGCCTTGGTGATGCCGAGCAGAACCGGCGTCCCCGTGGCGATTTTCTTGCCCTCTTCCTTGGCCTTCGCGTTGATCTGGTCGAACTCGATCTTGTCGATCTGCTCGCCCGAGATCATGTCCGTGTCGCCCTGGTCGGTGACTTCCACCTTCTGGAGCATCTGACGAACGATCACCTCGATATGCTTGTCGTTGATGAGCACGCCCTGGAGCCGGTAGACCTCCTGGATCTCGTTGACCAGATAGGCTGCGAGTTCCTCGATGCCCTTGACCGCCAGAATGTCGTGCGGCGCCGGGTTGCCTTCTACGATGAAGTCGCCCTTTTCGACGATGTCGCCGTCCTGAAGGTGGATGTGCTTGCCCTTCGGGATCAGGTACTCACGCGGCTCGTCGGTCTTGTCCATCGGCTCGATCGAGATGCGACGCTTGTTCTTGTAGTCGCGCCCAAACCGGATGGTGCCCGCGATTTCGGCGATGATCGCCGCATCCTTCGGACGCCGAGCCTCGAACAGTTCCGCGACCCGCGGCAGACCGCCGGTGATGTCGCGCGTCTTGGCGCTTTCGGTCGAGACACGGGCGAGAATGTCGCCCGCCTGGACCTTGGCGCCGACATCGACCGACAGAATGGCATCGACCGACAGCATGTAGCGGGCATCGCCGCCACGGGCGAGCTTGAGCACCTTGCCGTCCTTGCCCTTGATCACGATGGCGGGACGCAGGTCCCCGCCGCCGCGCATCGAGCGCCAGTCGATGACCACGCGCTTGGCAATACCGGTGGCCTCGTCCAGTGTTTCCGAGATCGACTGTCCCTCGACCAGATCCTCGAAGCCGATGGTGCCTTCGACCTCGGTGAGAAGCGGACGGGAGTAGGGATCCCACTCTACGATGCGCTGGCCGCGCTTGACCGTATCGCCTTCGTCGACGTGCAGGCGCGAACCGTACTGAATACGGTGCGTCGCACGCTCGGTGCCGTCGGCATCGACGATCGCGATCACCATGTTGCGAACCATCGCGACCAGGTGGCCGTCGCTGTTGCGAGCGATGGCCTTGTTCCGGATCACGATCTTGCCGTCGAAGTTGGATTCGACGAAAGATTGCTCGTTCAGCTGCGCCGCACCGCCGATGTGGAAGGTGCGCATGGTGAGCTGGGTGCCAGGCTCGCCGATCGACTGCGCCGCGATGACGCCGACCGCTTCGCCGTGGTTGACCGGCGTGCCGCGAGCGAGATCGCGGCCGTAGCACTTGCCGCAGATGCCGTTGACGAGCTCGCAGGTCAGCGCCGAGCGGATCTTCACCTCCTGGACGCCGCCCTGATGGATGGCATCCAGATGGCTCTCTTCCATCAGCGTACCGCGCTTGAAGATCACCTTGCCCGTGCTGTCACGCACGTCTTCGCAGGCCGTGCGTCCGAGGATGCGCGAGCCGAGCGAAGCGACCACGGTGCCGGCATCGACGATGGCGCGCATCTTGATGCCGAGCTTGGTGCCGCAATCGTCCTGCGTGATGATGCAATCCTGCGCGACGTCGACGAGACGACGGGTCAGGTAGCCGGAGTTCGCGGTCTTCAATGCGGTGTCCGCGAGGCCCTTGCGGGCGCCGTGGGTCGAGTTGAAGTACTCGAGCACCGAAAGGCCTTCCTTGAAGTTCGAGATGATCGGCGTCTCGATGATCTCGCCAGACGGCTTGGCCATCAGGCCGCGCATGCCGGCGAGCTGGCGCATCTGGGCCGGCGAACCGCGGGCACCGGAGTGAGCCATCATGTAGATCGAGTTGATGTCGGCATCCGCCCCGCTCGCCGTCTTCTTGGTCGAGGAGATCTCCTTCATCATCGCCTTGGCGATTTCTTCCGTGGCCTTCGACCAGGCGTCGACAACCTTGTTGTACTTCTCGCCATGGGTGATCAGACCGTCGTTGTACTGCTGCTCGAAATCCTTCGCCAGCGTACGGGTGGCGTCGACGATCTTCCACTTGGAGTGCGGCACGACCATGTCGTCCTTGCCGAACGAGATGCCGGCCTTGAACGCGTTGTAGAAGCCGAGCGCCATGATGCGGTCGCAGAAGATCACCGTCTCCTTCTGACCGCAGTGGCGGTAGACCTGGTCGATGACGCCGGAGATCTCGCGCTTGGTCATCAGCTTGTTGATGATCTCGTAGGGAACACGCGGGTTCTTCGGCAGCAAATTGCCCAGCATGACGCGGCCAGCGGTGGTCTCGATCCAGCGCTTGGAGATCTTGCCGGTATCGTCGATGCCTTCCCACCGGTACTTGATCTTGGTGTGGAGGTGGATGACCTTCGCGTGCAGCGCGTGCTCGAGCTCCGCCATCTCGCCGAAGATCTTGCCCTCGCCGGGCAGGCCTTCGCGCATGATGGAGACGTAGTAGAGACCGAGCACGATGTCCTGCGACGGCACGATGATCGGCTGGCCGTTCGCCGGATGCAGGATGTTGTTGGTCGACATCATCAGGACGCGCGCTTCCAGCTGCGCTTCCAGCGACAGCGGGACGTGCACGGCCATCTGGTCGCCGTCGAAGTCGGCGTTGAACGCGGCGCAGACCAGCGGGTGGAGCTGGATCGCCTTGCCCTCGATCAGCACGGGCTCGAACGCCTGGATGCCGAGGCGATGCAGCGTCGGTGCGCGGTTGAGCAGCACGGGATGCTCGCGGATGACCTCGTCCAGGATGTCCCAGACCTCGGGCCGCTCCTTCTCGACCAGCTTCTTCGCCTGCTTCACGGTGGTGGACAGGCCCTTGGCGTCAAGCCGCGAGTAGATGAACGGCTTGAACAGCTCGAGCGCCATCTTCTTCGGCAGGCCGCACTGATGCAGGCGCAGCTCGGGACCGACCACGATCACGGAACGGCCCGAATAGTCGACGCGCTTGCCGAGCAGGTTCTGACGGAACCGGCCCTGCTTGCCCTTGAGCATGTCGGCGAGCGACTTCAGCGGACGCTTGTTGGCACCGGTGATGACGCGGCCACGGCGGCCGTTGTCGAACAGCGCGTCGACGGCCTCCTGAAGCATGCGCTTCTCGTTGCGGATGATGATGTCCGGCGCGCGCAGCTCCATCAGCCGCTTCAAGCGGTTGTTGCGGTTGATGACGCGGCGGTAGAGATCGTTGAGGTCCGAGGTCGCGAAGCGGCCGCCGTCCAGCGGCACCAGCGGACGCAGGTCCGGCGGAATCACCGGGACCACGGTCATGATCATCCATTCCGGCTTGTTGCCGGAGTGGCGGAACGCTTCCACGATCTTCAGGCGCTTGGCGAGCTTCTTGTGCTTGATGTCGGAGTCGGTCTCCTGCATCTCCGCGCGCAAGGTCAGCTCGAGCTTCTCGAGATCCATGCCCTTGAGCAGCTCGCGGATCGCTTCCGCGCCGATCATGGCGGTGAAGGAATCCTGGCCGTATTCGTCCTGCGCCTTCAGATACTCGTCTTCCGACAAGAGCTGACGGTCCTTCAGCGCGGTGAGGCCCGGCTCGAGCACGACGTAATATTCGAAGTAGAGGATCCGCTCGAGATCCTTCAGCGTCATGTCGAGCAGGAGGCCGATGCGCGAGGGCAGCGACTTCAGGAACCAGATGTGGGCGACGGGGGCCGCGAGCTCGATATGGCCCATGCGCTCGCGCCGAACGCGCGACAGCGTGACCTCGACCGAGCACTTCTCGCAGATGATGCCCTTGTACTTCATGCGCTTGTACTTGCCGCACAAGCACTCGTAGTCCTTGATCGGCCCGAAGATGCGGGCGCAGAACAGGCCATCGCGCTCGGGCTTGAAGGTACGGTAGTTGATGGTTTCCGGCTTCTTGATCTCGCCGTACGACCAGGACAGAATCTTCTCGGGGCTCGCGATCGAGATCCGGATCTGGTCGAAGACCTGAGCCGGCGTCGTCGGATTAAAGAGATTCATAATTTCTTGGTTCATCGTCTTCTCCTCGCGTGCCGGTCGCCTCCGGCAGCAAATTCGAAAATCACTATGCGGGGCGCCCTGCCCTCGCGATTCGAGGACTGGGCGCCGATGCCCGGCCATTCAGGCCGGGCATGAGGGTCGTATTACTCGGCCGCTTCCGCCGTCCCCGGTCCGACCTTGGAATTGTGCAAGTCGACGTTGAGGCCGAGCGAGCGCATTTCCTTGACCAGCACGTTGAACGATTCGGGAATACCGGCCTCGAAGGTGTCGTCGCCACGCACGATCGCCTCGTACACCTTGGTACGGCCGGCGACGTCGTCCGACTTCACGGTCAGCATCTCCTGGAGCGTGTACGCCGCGCCGTAAGCCTCGAGCGCCCACACTTCCATTTCACCGAAGCGCTGGCCGCCGAACTGCGCCTTGCCGCCCAGCGGCTGCTGGGTAACGAGCGAGTACGGACCGATCGAACGCGCGTGGATCTTGTCGTCGACGAGATGGTGCAGCTTGAGCATGTAGATGTAGCCCACCGTCACCTTGCGGTCGAAGGCGTCGCCGGTGCGGCCGTCATAGACGGTCGACTGGCCCGAAGCGTCCAGACCGGCAAGCTTCAGCATCTCCTCGATGTCGGCTTCCTTGGCGCCGTCGAACACCGGCGTCGCGATCGGAACGCCGCGGCTCAGATTGTGGCCGAGCTCGATCAACTCGTTGTCGTTGAGCGACTTGATCGTCTCGTCCTCGCCGTAGACCTTCTTCAAGGTTTCCTTCAGCGGCCTGATGTCCTGCTTCGACAAATAGGCATCGACCGTCTGGCCGATACGCTTGCCGAGGCCGGCACAGGCCCAGCCGAGATGGGTCTCGAGGATCTGTCCGACGTTCATGCGCGAGGGCACGCCGAGCGGATTGAGCACGATGTCGGCATGCGTACCGTCTTCGAGGAACGGCATGTCCTCGATCGGCACGATCTTCGACACCACGCCCTTGTTGCCGTGGCGGCCGGCCATCTTGTCGCCGGGCTGGATCTTGCGCTTCACCGCGACGAAGACCTTGACCATCTTCATCACCCCGGGCGGCAATTCGTCACCGCGCTGAAGCTTTTCGACCTTGTCGAGGAAGCGCTGTTCCAGCCCCTTCTTCGACTCGTCGTACTGCTTCCGCATAGCCTCGATCTCGGCCATCAGCTTGTCGTTCGGCGAAGCGAACAGCCACCACTGCGACTTCGGGTACTCCTCGAGCACCGCACGGGTGATCTTGGTGTCCTTCTTGAAGCCCTTCGGACCGGCGATGCCCTGCCGTCCTTCGAGCAGCTCGGCAAGACGGTTGTAGACGTTGCGGTCCAGGATCGCCTGCTCGTCGTCGCGGTCCTTGGCCAGACGCTCGATCTCTTCCCGCTCGATTGCCAGCGCACGCTCGTCCTTGTCGACGCCGTGCCGGTTGAACACGCGCACTTCGACGATGGTGCCCTGCACGCCCGGAGGAACGCGCAGCGAGGTATCGCGGACGTCGGAAGCCTTCTCGCCGAAGATGGCGCGCAGGAGCTTTTCTTCCGGCGTCATCGGGCTTTCGCCCTTCGGCGTGATCTTGCCGACCAGGATGTCGCCGGCGCGCACTTCCGCGCCGATGTACACGATGCCGGCTTCGTCGAGGTTCTTCAGCGCTTCTTCCGAGACATTCGGAATGTCGCGGGTGATTTCCTCGGGTCCGAGCTTGGTGTCGCGGGCCATCACCTCGAATTCTTCGATATGAATTGAGGTAAACACGTCTTCCTTCACGATCCGTTCGGAGAGCAGGATCGAGTCTTCGAAGTTGTAGCCATTCCACGGCATGAACGCGACGAGCACGTTCCGGCCGAGCGCGAGCTCGCCGAGATCGGTCGACGGACCGTCGGCGATGATGTCGCCCTTCTTGACGATGTCGCCGACCTTCACCAGCGGACGCTGGTTGATGCAGGTGGACTGGTTGGAGCGCTGGTACTTCATCAGCCGGTAGATATCGACGCCCGACTTGGTCGGATCGAGATCTTCCGTGGCGCGGATGACGACGCGGGTTGCGTCGATCTGGTCGATCACGCCCGAACGGCGCGCTGCGATCGCAGCACCCGAGTCACGCGCAACCACGCCTTCCATGCCGGTGCCGACGAACGGCGCTTCGGCGCGAACCAGCGGCACCGCCTGGCGCTGCATGTTCGAGCCCATCAGCGCGCGGTTGGCGTCGTCGTTCTCGAGGAACGGGATCAGCGCGGCCGCGACCGAAACGAGCTGCTTCGGCGACACGTCCATGTAGTCGACCTTGTCCGGGGTCACCGGCAAGACTTCGCCGGCGTGACGGCAGACCACGAGATCTTCGGTGAAGCGGCCCTTCGGGTCGAGCGGCACGTTGGCCTGCGCGACCGTGTAGCGGCCCTCTTCCATCGCCGAGAGGTACACGACCTCGTCGGTGACGCGGCCGTCCTTGACCTTGCGGTAAGGGGTCTCGACGAAGCCGTACTTGTTCACGCGCGCGAAGGTCGCGAGCGAGTTGATCAGGCCGATGTTCGGACCTTCCGGCGTCTCGATCGGGCAGATGCGGCCGTAATGCGTCGGATGCACGTCGCGCACCTCGAAGCCGGCGCGCTCGCGGGTCAGACCGCCCGGTCCAAGCGCCGAGAGACGGCGCTTGTGGGTGATCTCCGACAGCGGGTTGGTCTGGTCCATGAACTGCGAGAGCTGCGAGGAGCCGAAGAACTCGCGCACGGCGGCGGCCGCCGGCTTGGCGTTGATCAGGTCCTGCGGCATGACCGTGTCGATGTCGACCGACGACATGCGCTCCTTGATCGCGCGCTCCATGCGGAGCAAGCCGATGCGGTACTGGTTCTCCATGAGCTCGCCGACCGAACGCACACGGCGGTTGCCGAGATGGTCGATGTCGTCGATCTCGCCCTTGCCGTCGCGCAAATCCACCAGCGTCTTGATGACGGAGAGGATGTCTTCCTTGCGCAGCGTGCGCTGGGTGTCGGGCGCATCGAGGTCGAGGCGCATGTTCATCTTGACGCGGCCGACCGCAGAGAGGTCGTAGCGCTCGGCGTCGAAGAACAGCGACTGGAACATCGCCTGCGCCGAATCCAGCGTCGGCGGCTCGCCCGGACGCATCACGCGGTAGATGTCGAACAGCGCGTCCTCACGCGTCATGTTCTTGTCGGCCGAGAGCGTGTTGCGGATGTAGGCGCCGACATTGACGTGGTCGATGTCGAGCAGCGGCAGCTCCTTGTAGCCCTGCTCGTTGAGAGCCTTCATCGACTTGTCGGTGATCTCTTCACCGGCTTCCGCGTGGATCTCGCCGGTCTTGGGATTGACGAGGTCCTCGGCGATGTAGTTGCCGACGAGCTCCGCATCCGAGAGGCGCAGCGCCTTCAGCCCCTTCTCCTGCATCTGACGCGCACCGCGCACGGTGAGCTTCTTGCCGGCTTCGAGCACGACCTTGCCGGTATCGGCGTCGATCAGGTCTTTGATGGTCGAGTAGCCGCGGAAACGATTGGCGTCGAACGGAACACGCCAGCCCTCCTTGATCCGCTTGTACTGGATCTTCTTGTAGAAGGTGCTGAGGATCGCCTCGCCGTCGAGGCCGAGCGCGAACATCAGCGACGTCACCGGAAGCTTGCGGCGACGGTCGATACGCGCATAGACGATGTCCTTGGCGTCGAACTCGATGTCGAGCCAGGAACCGCGATACGGGATCACGCGGGCCGCGAACAGCAGCTTGCCCGACGAATGGGTCTTGCCCTTGTCGTGATCGAAGAACACGCCCGGCGAACGGTGCATCTGCGAGACGATGACGCGCTCGGTGCCGTTGACGATGAAGGTGCCGTTCATCGTCATGAGCGGGATGTCGCCCATGTAGACGTCCTGCTCCTTGATGTCCTTGACCGACTTCGCGCCGGTTTCCTCGTCGATATCGAACACGATGAGGCGCAGCGTCACCTTGAGGGGGGCCGCGAAGGTCATGCCGCGCTGGCGGCACTCGTCGACGTCGTATTTCGGCGGCTCGAACTCGTAGCGGACGAATTCCAGCATCGAGGTGCCCGAGAAGTCCGAGATCGGGAACACCGAGCGGAACACCGCCTGCAAGCCCTCGTCCGACCGCCCGCCCTGGGGCTCGTCGACCATCAGGAACTGGTCATAGGACGCCTTTTGAACCTCGATGAGGTTCGGCATCTCGGCCACTTCCTTGATGTGTCCGAAGAACTTGCGAACGCGTTTGCGACCGGTGAATGTCTGCTGCGCCATCGTGGCCTCTCATTTTCGTCGCCCGATTTGGGCGCGCCCTCCGGAACGCGGCGACCGCCGCTCCCCGGGTTGAATTTTTCGAACCCGTCTTGGGGGCCGGAGACTCAGTTTCAGGCAGGAATGTCCTGAATCTGTTCTTCAGACCTTCAAAACGCAAAACGACGCGCGGGGCGCAGGAGCGCGCCCGCCCGTCACAACCAACCTCTTCACGGACTGCAAAAGCCCGAAATAGCTTGCTCTCCCAACGGCTTACAGGGAATCCGGCATCCCTGCCCACCGCGCTTTCGTGCTGCCGACCCGATATGGGGCGACATTAGTGCAGATTCGAGGGGTAAACCCTCAAATCCCCACACTTTTTCGTGTTCGGCCTGCGTCGGGTCGTTCCGTCGCACGCCTTTTGCATCTGGCCCACCCTTTCAGGGAGTGGACCGAGATCCCGGTTGCGATGATGCTGACCGGGATCCCGTGCCAGTAAGCGCTGCTTACTTGAGCTCGACCTTCGCGCCAGCCTTCTCGAGCTGGGCCTTGAGCTTCTCGGCTTCGTCCTTGTTCACGCCTTCCTTGACAGGCTTCGGCGCGCCCTCGACGAGGTCCTTTGCTTCCTTCAGGCCCAGGCCGGTGATGGCGCGGACTTCCTTGATGACCTCGATCTTCTTGTCGCCGGCGGCGGCAAGAACGACCGTGAACTCGGTCTTCTCTTCGGCCGGAGCGGCGGCGGCGCCACCACCAGCCGGGCCAGCCACGGCGACAGCCGCGGCAGCCGAAACGCCCCACTTCTCTTCGAGGAGCTTCGCGAGTTCGGCAGCTTCGAGCACGGTGAGGCTCGAGAGGTCGTCAACGATCTTCTGCAGGTCAGCCATTGTTCAGTTTCCTTGAATGTAAGTCTGGTTCGGGTTTGAGTTTTGCGAAGGGCGTCAGGCCGCTTCGCCCTTTGAGGCATAAGCCTGGATGACGCGCGCGAGCTTGCCCGCGGGCGCGTTGGCGAGCTGAGCGATCTTGGTCGCCGGGGCCACAAGCAGGCCGACGATCTTGGCGCGCAGTTCGTCAAGCGACGGCAGCGAGGCAAGAGCCTTCACGCCGTCGACATTCAGGACGGTCGTTCCCATCGAGCCACCAATGATGACGAACTTTTCGTTCGCCTTGGCGAATTCGACGGCGACCTTTGGCGCCGCTACCGGATCGTCCGAAGTGGCGATCACGGTCGGTCCCTTCAGCATGGGGCCGATGGCAACGACGTCTGTGCCTTCAAGAGCAATTTTGGCGAGACGGTTCTTCGAGACCTTCACCGAGGCGCCAGCCTGCTTCATCTGCGAGCGCAGCTTCTGCATCTGGGCAACGGTCAGGCCGGAATATTGGGCAACGACCGCGACGCTCGTGGTCTTGAAGACCCCATTGAGCTGTTCGACCGCTTCCTTTTTTGCCGCTCGTTCCACAGCAAGCTCTTTCCGGTTGGCGGTCATCGCGAAAGCGGGACCGCCGGGTTGCACCCATCGTCCCGCCCAAACCTGAACCTCAGGGCCAAACCCATCGGACACGCCGGGCAAGACGACAATTCAAAGCCTGCCCTCCGGGAGCTCGTTGGAGCCCACGGCGTGTCGAGGTCCGAACCAAACTCATTCCGCAACGACCCTAAGGCGGTCACGACGTGAAATCCGGTCTTCACCCGTCTATGCAGGCCATGCGATTAAGCCGTTGAGAAATCGAAATTCCCCGCGGGCGCCTGCAGTCTTGGACAGGACAAGGTCAGCCGGCGAACCGCCCGACCTCTGCCCGCATCCCACACCCGACGGGTTTCCCTCCTTTTCCGGCAAATCCTCACGGACGCCCTGAAAAGGAATGATCTCCATCGCTTGTTTTCGGAATGCGTGCACGAACGCGCCAGCCGAGGCCGGCACGTCCGGAAGCGGTTCTTTAACCGCTCGGCGCCGGCTTGCCAAGAGCAAAATTCACACCAGTTCCAATCCGTTGCCGCTGGCGCTTGACCCGGGCCGACAAGGGCCGATTCAGGCTCCTTTGACCGCGTAAGGCAGCGGCTGGCCCTCGAAAAATGCGGTCAGGTTCGCCAGCACGCAGTTCTGCATGGCGACGTGCGATTCGAGGGTGTGGCCGCCGATATGGGGGGCGAACACGACGTTGGGCAGCGCCGTCAGCGCGTCCGGGGCGTGCGGCTCCTTGTCGTAGACGTCGAGACCGGCTCCGGCGATGGTCTTTTCGGTGAGCGCCACCACCAGGGCTTTCTCATCGATCACCGAGCCGCGGGAGATGTTGACAACATAGCCGTCCGCCCCGAGGCGCCTGAGGATATCGGCGCCGACGGCATGCTGGGTCTCGGCCCCTGCCCGGACCGCGATCATCAGCACGCTGCACCAGTCGGCGAGCGCCTCCAGCGTCGGGAAATATCGATAGGGCAGGTCGTATTTGCTGCGGCTGAAATAGCCGATTTCGCTCTCGAAGGCGGCGCAGCGCGCTGCGATCTTGCGGCCGATTTCGCCCATGCCGTAGACGCCGATGCGGCGACCCGGCATCCCGGCCTGCGGGCGCATCATCGGCGAGGGCTTTGACGCGGCCCAATCGCCGCTTCGGACGTACTGGTCGGCAACCAGGATTCGCCGCGTCGTCGCGAGCATCAGCGTCATCGCGATGTCGGCGACCGAGGCCGCATTGGCGCCCGGGCTATGTCCGACCGCGATGTTGCGGGCAGCAGCGGCCTTCAGGTCAACGCCGTCATAGCCAGTGCCGTAGCAGACGATGGCACCGAGCTTCGGAAACAGGTCCATCGCCTCCGCGCCCAGCGGCGTGCCGCCGGCGGTGAGCACTGCGCGGATATCGCCGAGCGCGTCGGCCGAAAACATCTCCCGCGCCGGCTTGCCGCCGGTGTCGAGAAGTTCGAACCGCTCGGCGAAGCGCGCCATCATCGTCTTGGGAAAGCGCGAGTAGATCAGGACCTTGTCAGTCATTGTTCTTGTTTCCGGTGAACGCCGTCACAAACGACGAGGGGCGGAATCGGTTGCCCAATTCCGCCCCTCGCCTCATGTCGTTTCCAACCCTTAGCCGAGAATGGTGCCCGGCTCGACCTTCACGCCGGGACCCATCGACGAGGACACCGCAACGCGCTGGATGTAGGTGCCCTTGGAACCGGCCGGCTTGGCCTTGGAGACAGCGTCAGCCAGAGCCTTGATGTTCTCGACCAATTTTTCCTCGGTGAACGAGGCCTTGCCGACGCCAGCCTGCAGGATGCCGGCCTTCTCGACGCGGAACTCGACCGAGCCGCCCTTGGCGCCCTTCACAGCGCCGGTGACGTCCATGGTCACGGTGCCGATCTTCGGGTTCGGCATCAGGCCGCGCGGACCGAGCACCTTACCAAGGCGGCCGACCAGCGGCATCATGTCGGGGGTTGCGATACAGCGGTCGAAATCGATCGTGCCGTTCTGCACCTTCTCGACCAGGTCCTCGGCGCCGACGACATCGGCACCCGCAGCCTTGGCCTCGTCGGCCTTGGCGCCGCGGGCGAACACGCCGACGCGGAGCGTACGGCCGGTGCCGTTCGGCAGGGTCACGACACCGCGGACCATCTGGTCGGCGTGACGCGGATCGACACCGAGATTGATCGCGACCTCGATGGTCTCGTCGAACTTCGCTTTCGCGCGTTCCTTGACCATCTTGATGGCGTCCGCGAGCGGGTAAAGCTTTTCGCGATCAATACCTTCGCGGGCTTTGTTCAAACGCTTTCCGATTGCCATGAGCCCTTACCCCGCCACTTCCAGACCCATCGAACGGGCAGAGCCCTCGACCATCTTCATGGCCGACTCGATCGAGTCGCAATTGAGATCCTTCATCTTCTTCTCGGCGATCTCGCGCACCTGCGCTTTGGTCACCGCACCCGCCTTGTCACGGCCCGGCGCCTTGGAGCCGGACTGGATCTTGGCAGCCTGCTTGAGGAAGAAGGACATCGGCGGCGTCTTCATCTCGAACGTGAACGAACGATCGGCGTAGATCGTGATCACGACGGGAATCGGGGTATTCTTCTCTTCCTTCTGGGTCTGGGCGTTGAACGCCTTGCAGAACTCCATGATGTTGAGACCGCGCTGACCGAGCGCGGGACCGATCGGGGGCGAAGGATTCGCCGCACCGGCCGGGACCTGAAGCTTCAGGTATCCGGTCACTTTCTTTGCCATGTATCACTCCTGTTGGGCCGGCCTGGGCCGGCGGTTTCAGGTTCGTGGTCTGGGTCGGATGCGGCTGGCAACCGCCCTCTCCCTCCCACGGCCTCTTGCTGCGCGAGACCGAAGCCTCACCCCTACCCGATCAGACCTTCTCGACCTGACCGAATTCCAGTTCGACCGGCGTGGCGCGGCCGAAGATCGACACCGCGACCTTCACGCGCGAGCGCGCCTCGTCGATTTCCTCGACCACACCCGAGAACGAGGCAAACGGGCCGTCGGCCACGCGCACGTTCTCGCCGATTTCGAACGACACCGACGCCTTCGGCCGCTCCACGCCCTCTTGCACCTGGTGCAGAATGCGCATGGCCTCGGCTTCCGAGATCGGCATCGGCTTGTTTTCCGCGCCGAGGAAGCCGGTCACCTTCGGCGTATTCTTGATCAGATGAAACGCCTCGTCGGTCAGCTTCATCTTCACCAGCACGTAGCCCGGGAAGAACTTGCGCTCGGCGTCGATCTTGCGGCCGCGGCGCACTTCCGTGACCTTCTCGGTCGGAACCAGCACCAGCTCGAACAGCTCCTCGAGCCCGCGCTGCTTGGCCTGCTCGCGGATCGATTCGGCGACCTTCTTCTCGAAGTTCGAATAGGCGTGGACGATGTACCAGCGCTTGTCAGACAATTGAGCCGTTGCTGTTGCCATCAGTGAATGCCCAGAAGGAAGGTGATGAGGACGCGGATGATCTGGTCGGCGGCGAAGAAGAAGATCGAGGCCACGGCGACCATCACGAACACCATGATGGTGGTGATCGTGGTCTCGCGGCGGGTCGGCCAGGTGACCTTGGCGGTCTCCGAGCGCACTTCCTGCAAGAACTTGAACGGGCTGACTGCCATCGTTTGATGTCCAACGTCCGTCGACAGACGCGAATGAATTTCAGGGATCCGAACAGCCGCCGTTGGCCCAGCCCTCTGTCGAAGGATGAGCCGGAAATCGGGCTCGATTGTTCGGGGATTTCAAAGCCGCGCCGGAAATCCGCGTCTAACGGGCCGGCTGCGAGTGCGCGGTATCTACTGCGGATGGGACCAAAGGTCAAGATAGAGAGGGCCCGCGCGAGTAAACCGACCTCCGCGGGCGACCGACTAGAGATCAGGCCGATCAAGGGCTTATCCGCCGCCTGCAAAGCGCCTTCCCAGGGCCTCAGCCGGTTCCTCGCAGAACGAGACCACCGGGCCCGTCCCCCTCACCTGCAGCCTCTTTGGCGACCCCTCAAGGTCAGTCGGCCCGATCGATCGTCGAAATGCCCGGCAACGGCACGACGAACTTTCCGCCCTCGGCGAAATAGCCGGCATGCTTGGCCCGGATCGGATCCACATAGCGCCAGGCGAAGACGACGACGAACGCCGGCTTGCGCTCGTAAAGGGCGGCGGGCGGCAGGATCGGGATGTCATACCCCGGGCCGGCCATAACGCTCCCCTTCTTGGGGTCGTCGTCCACCAGGAAGTCGATCTTGTTCTCCAGGCCGAACTGCGGCAGCAGGGTCGTGGTCCCGACCGAGACGCCGTAGCCGGCCACGAGCTGGCCGCGCGCATGGGCGGCATCGGCCATCGCGACCAGCTCGTCGCGGATGGCGGCGATTCTCTTCGCATAGGGCACATAGTAGGCCGGCCGGTCGACGCCGAGCCGGTCTTCCTCGGCGATGAAGCGCGCGACCTCCGCGGACGGCTTCTTCGCGCCGCCGGCACGCTGCACCGTCACCCGGATCGAGCCGCCCTTGGTCTCGATGTGCTGGACGTCGATCACTTCCATGCCGAGTCGCGCGAAGAAGCGCGTCAGCGGCTTGATGTTAAAATACGACAGATGCTCGTGATAGACGGTGTCGAGAAGGTTCTTCTCGGTGACGTCGACGCCATACTGCGTTTCGAAAACGAACAGCCCGTCCGGCGCAAGCACGTCGCGAACCCCGATCACCAGCGGGTCGAGATTGTCGACATTGGCGATCATGTTGTTGGCGATCACGACACTGGCCGCGCCGTGGCTTTGCAGGATGCGGCGACCGATGGCATCGGTGAAGAAATCGCCGATGGTCTCGATCCCCGCTTCCGTCGCACGCCGCGCGATGTCGACGGCGGGATCGACACCGAGCACCCGCATGCCGCGCTCCCTGAAGAAACCGAGCAGCGATCCGTCGTTGCTGCCGAGCTCGACGACCAGCGAGCCCGGCGCGATGGCGAATCGGCTGACGACGTCCATCGCATAGCCCGCGAAGTGCTCCCGCAAACCAAGCGAGAGCGAGGTGGTATAGACGTAGTTTCGGTATTGGATCTCTGGATTGCCGACGTGGAGAATCTGCAGATGGCCGCAGTCCGCGCACAGGTGCAGCGCCATCGGCACCGCGGCCCGAAAGACGGGATCGTCGACGCTTGCGTCCGGCACCTGAAAGTTCGGCGTGCCGATGGGCATGCCTGCCATCGGCACGACGAGCTCTTGCTTGTCCGAATGACAGAGGCGGCAGGTATGGCGGACGTAGAACAGGTTTTTCATCGTAGGACCGTAAGACGGAGACATGCGAACAGGCGAGGCAATCTCACCCGTGGTGATCAGATAGAGGGCACCGCCTCAGGAGGCCGGATATTCCGCGCGACCGATGATGAGGTCGATCGCGGCCATCATCCAGAACTGATGCGTGGTCTCGACAATATTGTAGCTGCGACTGTCGACGTAATAATTGACGTCGCCGAGATTGCGCAGCGGATTCTCCGCGGTCATGCCCGACAGCGTGATCACATCGAGCTTCATCGTCCGCGCCTGCGCGACCGCATTGAGAATGTTCTTCGAGCGTCCCGACGAGCTGATCGCGACGAGGCAGTCGCCGGCGCGGGCGCTCAACCTCACGGCATGCGCAAGCCAGTCCTCGAAACCATAGTCATTGGCGAGGCACGACATCATGCTGGCATCGCTGAAGCAGAGTGCCGGCACCGATGCGTTCTTCGCCAGATCGATCGCGAGATGGGAGGCGATGCCGGCCGAGCCTCCATTGCCGATGAAGATGACGCGGCCGCCCTGCTCGCGCGCGCACAACCAGGCCGTGCGGGTGGCGGAAATCCTGGCGAAAACCCCGTCGTCAATCGCCGTCGCGCGATGGAGGCGTCCTACGTAGTCGTCAAGGAAAGCCTTGTGATCGGGATCGACGGACTCGGCAGGCATGGGCTCGCAGCTCGACGGCGACATGACGCCCTGATACCGGCTATCACCAGTGATTGCAAAGGTATATTACCTTCGAAGTTGACCAGCAGCCGATTCGGTTTCCACCTTCACTCAACATTGGCGGGCCTGTTTCGCTGGGCATTCGCATCACGGATGTTCCTATGAAATGCATCGTTACCGGTGGCGCCGGCTTCATCGGCAGTCACCTCGTCGACCGCCTCCTCGACGACGGCCACGAGGTCGTCGCGCTCGACAATTTTGTGATCGGACGTCCCGAAAATCTGGCCTCGCGCGTCGATTCTGATCGAC
Organism: Bradyrhizobium sp. 44; assembly: GCF_023073095.1. Taxonomy (NCBI): domain Bacteria; kingdom Pseudomonadati; phylum Pseudomonadota; class Alphaproteobacteria; order Hyphomicrobiales; family Nitrobacteraceae; genus Bradyrhizobium; species Bradyrhizobium sp. 44. Next base: position 895,486 of record NZ_JADPIY010000029.1, on the reverse strand, counting down.
TGAAGATCGTGCGGGCCGACGTCACCGAGCTCGAATCGATCAAGCCGCATTTCGACGGCATCGACTGGGTATTCCATCTCGCAGCGCTGGCAGACATCGTTCCCTCGATCGAGTCCCCGATCCCGTATCACCGCGCCAACGTCGACGGCACCGTCAACGTTCTCGAGGCTGCACGGCAGGCGGGCGTCAGTCGCTTCGTTTATGCCGCATCGTCGTCCTGCTACGGAATTCCCGACGTCTATCCGACGCCGGAGAGCGCCGAGATCCGGCCGATGTATCCCTATGCCCTCACCAAGAATCTCGGCGAGCAGTGCGTCATGCACTGGTGCCAGGTCTACAAGCTGCCCGCGGTCGCGCTGCGCCTGTTCAACGTGTACGGGCCGCGCCACCGCACCACGGGCACCTACGGCGCCGTGTTCGGCGTGTTCATGGCGCAGAAGCTCGCCGGCAAGACCTTCACGGTGGTCGGCGACGGCGAGCAGACCCGCGACTTCACGTTCGTCAGCGATGTCGCCGACGCTTTCGTGACCGCCGCGCGCTCCGAGGTCTCGAACGAAATTTTCAATGTCGGCTCGGACAACACCTACAGTGTCAACCGGCTGATCGAGCTTCTCGGCGGCGACAAGGTCCACATTCCCAAGCGTCCCGGCGAGCCCGATTGCACCTATGCCGACATCACCAAGATCAAGCGGATCCTGAAATGGACGCCGAAGGTAAAATTTGAGGACGGGGTCGCGACGATGCTGAAGTCGATGGATCAGTACAAGGACGCCCCCCTGTGGACGGTGGACAAGATCGCGGACGCCACGAAGGACTGGTTCAAATATCTCGGGGACAACAACGACGCGGCGCCCGGCGTGCCGCAGAAGGCAAGCCAGTGAACAGGTTCGCCGGGTATCGTTGCCGCGAATCGATCAATTCCGGGCCGCCCGGCTGAGGCCGGCTGGCGCTTTAGGTTATTCACATGGGCAATATTCCGACCGGCAATCCCGCGTTGAACGACCAACTGGCGGCGCACGAAAAGATCAAGACGATCGAGGAACTGGGCGAGATCGCGCGGTCCGCGCAAGCGCGAGGCCGGAAGGTTGCGCTCTGCCACGGCGTCTTCGACCTCGTGCATCTCGGCCATATCAGACACATCCAGGCGGCGCGCAACGAGGGCGACGTCGTCATGGTGACGATCACCGCTGACCGTTACGTCAACAAGGGGCCGGGTCGGCCGATCTTCCCCGAAAACATGCGGGCCGAGATGCTGGCCTCGCTCGCGACGGTCGATTGGGTCGGCATCAATCACACCTCCAGCGCCGAGCCGATCCTGGATACGGTGCGGCCGGACATCTACGTGAAGGGATCCGACTACGAGAATCCCGAAGACGACGTGACCGGCAAGATCCGGAGCGAGCGCGACGCCGTCGAGCGTCACGGCGGACGCATCGTGTTCACCCGGGACGTGACATTCAGCTCCTCGTCGCTGGTGAACCGGTATTTCGACATCTACGATCCGCCGCTTCGCGACTACCTGCAAAAAGTCCGTGAAGGTGGCGGCGCCGATCGCCTGCTGAAACTGATCGACAAGGTGCAGGACATGCACGTCGTGCTGGTCGGCGACACCATCATCGACGAATACCAGTACGTCACGGCGCTCGGAAAGGCATCGAAGGAAAACATCGTCGCCACGCTGTTCAAGAGTGGCGAGCAATTTGCCGGCGGCGTCATTGCCGCGGCGAACCATGTCGCGAGCTTCTGCAAGTCGGTGGAGGTCGTCACGACGCTGGGTGGCAACGACTACCCTGAGGAGTTCATTCGGGCGCATGTCCGCCCAAACGTCACGTTGACGCCGATCCGCCTTCAGGGCCGTCCGACGACCCGCAAATCGCGGTACGTCGAGCTGGGATATCTGCACAAGCTCTTCGAAGTCTACACCATGGACGACACGCCGCTCGACGAGGCCGATCGGAAGGAAATCGACCGTATCACGACGGAGCGTGTGCGTAGCGCGGATGTGGTGATCGCCACTGATTTCGGTCACGGCATGATCGCGTCGAGTACGATCGACACCCTGATCGCCAACTCCAAGTTCCTGGCGGTCAATGCCCAGAGCAACAGCGGCAATCACGGCTACAACCTGATCACGAGGTATCCGCGGGCCGACTACATCTGCATCGACGCGCCGGAGGCGCGTCTGGCTGCAACCGACAAGTTCAGCGACATCGCGTCCGTGATCGAGGCCGGCCTGCACGGCAAGATCGACTGCGACAACATGATCATCACGCACGGCTCCTTCGGCTGTTACCCTTTCTCGTCGAAAACCGGCGTCACGCGCGTCCCCGCCTTCACCAAGACCGTCGTCGACACCGTCGGCGCGGGGGACGCCTTCCTGACGATCACCGCGCCGCTGGTCGCCGCCGGCGGCAATATCGAGGACGTCGCCTTCATCGGCAACGCGGCCGGCGCAATCAAGGTCGGGATCGTCGGCCACCGCAGCTCGGTCGAAAAGGTGCCGCTGGTCAAGTTCGTCACCGCGTTGCTGAAGTAGCGCGACGGCAGATTCTGGAGAACAACAGTGATTGGTCGAAAATGGAATGTGATGGTCACCGGTGGTGCCGGCTATGTCGGTAGCGTGCTGGTTCCCCAGTTGCTCGCTGCGGGCCACAAGGTCACCGTGCTCGACCTGTTCATGTATGGCGAGGACGTGTTCGATGCCGTCCGCAGCAATCCCGATTTGCGCCTGATCAAGGGCGACATCCGTGATGAAGCCGCGATCAACGAGGCCCTGCGCGGCAACAACGCCGTGATTCACCTCGCCTGCATCTCCAACGACCCGTCGTTCGAGCTGGACCCGGGGCTCGGCAAGTCCATCAATTACGACTGCTTCCGGCCGATGGTGCGCGCCGCCAAGAAGGCGGGCATCAAGCGCTTCATCTACGCCTCCTCGTCCAGCGTCTACGGCATCAAGGACGAAGCCGAGGTGACCGAGGACCTGTCCTGCGAGCCGCTCACGGACTACTCGAAGTTCAAGGCGATGTGCGAGACCGACCTTGCCGACGAGGCCGCGTCCGGTTTCGTCACCTGCACGGTTCGTCCCGCCACCGTCTGCGGCTACGCACCGCGGCAGCGGCTCGACGTCGTCGTCAACATCCTGACAAATCTCGCGGTCAACACCGGCCGCATCCGCGTGTTCGGCGGAACGCAGCGCCGGCCTAATTTGCACATCGAGGACATGTCAGCGGCCTATCTGTTCCTGCTCCAGCAGGATGACGCAAAGATCGACGGCAAGACCTATAATATCGGTTACGAAAACCACTCGCTGATGAAGATCGCCGACATCGTCAAGTCGGTGGTCGGCAGTAATGTCGACGTCGTCGTCGAGCCGACCGACGATCTCCGCTCCTACCACGTCTCGTCGGAGAAGATCCGCCGCGAGCTCGGCTTTGCGCCGACCCACACGATCGAGCAGGCCGTGTCCGGTCTCGTGAACGCCTTCAAGGGCGGCCGCCTGCCGAACTCGCTCAACGACCCCCGGTACTTCAACATCAAGATGATGCAGAACATCAGCCTGAAGTGAGCGGCGTGCAGATCGGCATCGATTTCGACAACACGATCATCTGCTACGACAAGGTCTTTGCCGCCGTCGCACGTGAGCGTGGGCTGGTGCCGGAAGGGTGGGAGGGGCTTAAGACCGACCTACGGGATCATCTCCGGTCCCGCGCGGGCGGCGAGCTCGCCTGGCAAGGACTGCAAGGCTTCGTCTACGGCAAGGGAATTGGCGGCGCCGAAATCTATCCAGGGGTGCGGGAATTCCTGGCGGCTTGCAAGCAGGCCGGCTCGAAGGTCTGCATCGTCAGCCACAAGACCCGATTCGGTCATCAGGACCCCGACCGCATCGACCTGCGTGACGCCGCGCGCAGCTGGCTGCGGGGGGCGGGCCTGGTCGACGCTGCGGATGCGGCGCTGGCTATCCGCGATGTCTATTTCGAGGACACACTGCCCGCCAAGATCGAGAGGCTCGTGATCCTGAAGCTCGACGTCTTCATCGATGACCTCGTCGACGTCTTCGAGCAACCGCATTTTCCGAAGGCCACGCGATCGATCCTGTTCACGCAGTCGCAGCCGCCCCACCCCGAACACTGCAAGCCAATCGCGACATGGGCCGATATCCGCCGCGAGGTGTTTGCGGCATGAGCGAGACCGACATCAACGCGCCGGATGCGATGGCGATCGGCAGCCGCCTGGCCGGTGCGCGTGTTGCGTCCGCCCAGCCGGCACGATCCGGCGGCAACAACAGGGTGTTTCGGCTGGAGATGGCGGATGGACCGCCCCTCGCCCTCAAGCATTATCCGTCCGACGGACGCGATCGCCTGGGACAGGAGCATGATGCACTCTCGTTCCTGGCGCGCCACGGCATCACGTCGACACCGCAGCCAGTCGCGAAGGACGCAGATGCATTCTGCGCGCTGTACCAATGGTTCGACGGCGAGGCCGCGGCGCTGCGTCCCCAGGACGACGACGCCGACCAACTCGCCGATTTCCTCATAGAGCTACAGAAGCTGCGCGAAGCCGAAGGCGCGCAGATTTTGCGCAACGCCTCAGCCAGCATCTTTTCGCCGGAGGCGGCCATCGCCCAGTACGAACAGCGCCTGGACGCATTGAGGCGAGCCTCGGATAATCATTCCGACCTGCGTGCGTTCCTCGAAGGCAGCCTGGTTCCCAGCATTGACGTCGCGATTCGGCAGCTCCGCCGGCGCTATGCGGAACTGGGTCGGGATCCCGCAGCGGACCTTGCGCCCACCCATCGCGCGCTGAGTCCGTCCGATTTCGGACTGCACAACGCACTGCGCGCTGAAGACGGGCGCTTGCGATTCATCGACTTCGAATATTTCGGCTGGGACGATCCGGTCAAGCTCGTGTCCGACACCGCCATTCACCCCGGCAGTGACCTGCCGGAAGCGAGCGCGAATCGCTTGATTGAACGGCTGTCGCGCGCCTTCGAGGCGAGCGATGACGCGTTTGCGATCCGACGTGACGTACTGTATCCTGTGTTCAAGGGAATCTGGTGCCTGATTGTCCTGAACGCCTATTTGCCGGACAGCCGCTCCCGGCGCGCAATGGCTGCGCAAGGTGGCGATGTTAGGATCCGCCTCGCCGGTCAGCTCGACAAAGCCCGCCGGCTTCACCAGACGATTCGCCCAACCGATTTACCGAAGTGACCCAGATCTCGCCCCACGCTGAAGCCGCCCTCACCTGCACGCTGGACGAGCGTAGCCTTTATCTGCGCCGACTGGTGCTCGGTTCTGTCCGCTCCGCGGGGCGCGGACATGTCGGTCCGGCATTGTCGCTGATCGAGATGGTCCGCGTGCTCTACGATGACGTGCTGCGGATCGACCCAAACAACCCGCGCGATCCGGCCCGCGACCGCGCAATCCTCAGCAAGGGGCACGGCTGTCTGGCACTCTATGCGCTGTTGGCCGATCGCGGCTTCTTTCCCTTGTCGGAGCTGGACGGTTTCTGCGGCCCCGACAGCATTTTGGGCGGACATCCCGAATACGGAATGGTGCCGGGGGTCGAGGCCTCGACGGGCGCGCTCGGACACGGCCTGTCGATCGGTGTCGGTCTCGCGCTCGCCGCGCGCATGCGCGAGCGCAGCTACCGCACCTTCGTCCTGCTCGGCGACGGCGAGATCAACGAGGGATCGGTGTGGGAAGCCGCCATGGGCGCGGCCAAGCACGGGCTCGACAATCTGGTCGCGCTGATCGACTACAATAAGCTGCAGAGCTACGGACCCACCGATTACGTCCTGCCGCTGGAGCCGCTCGCGGACAAGTGGCGCAGCTTCGGCTTTGCCGTCCAGGAGCTCAACGGCCACGACGTCGGCGCCCTGCGCACAGTCCTGAAGCAGGCCCCAGCCGTTCCGGGAAAACCCACCGCGATCATCTGCCATACCGTCAAGGGCAAGGGTCTGCCGGCCGCGGAATCCAACGCCGATTGGCATCACAAGAACAAGCTCACCGACAGCGAGCTCGACGCCATCCGCGTCGCCGTCGGGGATTTTTGATCGGGTCCTCATGCGCAACACCGCGATGAACATGGTCCACAAGCTCGCCGCACGCGACGAGCGTGTGCTCTACATCGGCTCCGATCCCGGCGCAGGTACCTTGCGCGCGATGAGCAAGGAGTTTCCCAAGCGCCACCTGATCGAAGGCATTTCGGAAGCACACATCATCGGCATGTCAGCCGGCCTCGCGATGGAAGGCTTCGTGCCCTATGTCAACACCATCGCCACATTCCTCACCCGCCGCTGCTACGAGCAAGTCGCGGTCGATCTGTGCCTGCACAATCTGCCGGTGCGGCTGATCGCCAATGGCGGCGGGCTGGTTTACGCGCCGCTCGGCCCCACCCACCAGGCGATCGAGGACATCGCCATCATGCGGGCGCTGCCGAACATGACGGTGGTCTGCCCGTGCGATGCCGACGAGGCGACGCGGCTGATGGAGCAAACGCTCGACTGGACCGGGCCGATCTACATCCGGCTCGGCAAAGGTGGCGACGCCGTGGTCTCGAAGGCCGAGCACGGCTTTGAGATCGGCAAGGCGATCCTGATGCGCCCGCCCGGCGACGTCGTCATGGTCACGACAGGCATCATGCTCCAGCGCGCAATCGCTGCGGCCGACCTGCTGGCGGCGCAAGGCATTCGCGCCGGCATCCTGCACATGCACACCGTCAAGCCGCTCGACACCGAGGCGCTGCAGCAAGCGATCCGGGGCACCAGGCTGGTGGCGACGCTGGAGGAGCACGTGCCCTCGGGCGGCCTTGGCAGCGCGGTCGCGGAGGCGCTGATCGACAAGCTCGGCTCTGGCCTGCCCGCGATGCTGCGGTTGTCGCTGCCGGACCGGTTCATGCACAATTACGGATCGCAGGACTCGCTGCTGAAGAAGCACGGACTTTCCGCCGACGCCATTGCTACCTCGGTCGCGCGCGCGCTCCCCGCTTCGCACACCTCCTCTCCTCAACTTCATTCCACCTGACGGGCCCCATGCACGACGTTCGATATTCCTATCTGCTCGAGCAATTCTCCGACCCGGCACCGATCCTGGCCGAGATCGGCCGACTGGTGGCGACCGGTGACTTCACCCTGGGCAAGCCGGTCGCGGAATTCGAACGGCGCTTTGCCGAGCTGATCGGCGTGCGTCACGCCATCGGCGTCGGATCGGGCACCGATGCGCTCAAATTGCCGCTCAAGGCGCTCGGCATCGGCCATGGCGACGAGGTCATCACGGCTGCCAACACCTTCATTGCCACGGTCGGTGCCATCGCCGAGACCGGCGCGACGCCGGTGCTGGTCGACTGCGACGACTCCTTCTGCATGAACGTCGACTACGTCGAAGCCGCGATCACCGAGAAGACCAAAGCGATGATGCCGGTTCAGTTGACCGGCGAGGTCACCGACATGGGCAAGCTGATGGCGATCGCCCAGCGTCACAACATCCCCGTCGTCGAGGATTCCTGCCAGGGCATCCTGTCGGAGTTCGCGGGAAAACGGTCCGGCACACACGGTATCGCGGCCGGCTTCTCGCTGCATCCGCTCAAGAACCTCAACGTCTGGGGCGATGCCGGCGTCGTCGTCACCAATGACGACGGGATGAACGAGCGGCTTCGCCTGATCCGCAACCACGGCATGAAGAATCGCGACGAGATCGCGATTCTCGGCTGCAATTCGCGGCTCGATTCCCTCCAGGCGGTCGTCGGCAACTGGCTGATCGGCCAGACCAGCGAGATCACGCGCCGTCGGATCGAGAACGCGGCCTATTACGATGCGGGCCTTGCCGGTCTGCCCGGCCTGCGGATTCCGCCGCGCCGGCCCAACGTCAAGCACGTCTACCATCTCTACATGGTGTTCGCCGAGCGCCGCGACGAGCTCTACAAATACTGCCTGGACAACGGCATCGAAGCGAAGATCCACTATCCCATCCCGCTGTACCAGCAGGAAGGCCTCAGGCACCTCGGCTACGCGCCGGGCACCTTCCCGGTCACCGACCGCCATGCCCAGGAAGTCATCAGCTTCCCCGTCGACCAGCATCTGACGCGCGCACAGCAGGACCGCGTCATCGAGATCGTTCGGAAGTTCTGCCATGGACGCTGACACCGGCCGCCGGCGCATCGGTTACGTCAATCTTCCCGCGCAATTCGAGGAAGAGCGCGTTGAGATCATGCAGGCGGTCGAGGGCGTGTTCCGGCGCGGCGATTTCATCGGCGGCGCGGCCGTTGCGAAGCTCGAAGAGGAGCTCGCCACCTATCTTGGCTCGCCGCATGTGGTGACGCTGAATTCCGGCACCGATGCGCTGATCCTGTCGTTGCGGGCGCTCAACATCGGTCCAGGGGACGAGGTGATCACCCCGCCGAATTCGTTCGTGGCGTCAACCGCCGCCATCATCGCTGTCGGCGCCACGCCAGTATTTGCGGACGTGCTGCCGGACCAGAATATCGATCCGGCCGCGGTCGAGGCTGCCGTCACCCCGCGGACCACGGCAATCATGCCGGTGCACCTGACCGGGCGGATGGCAGACATGAACCCGCTGATGGCGATTGCGGCCAAGCACGCTCTCGCCGTGATCGAGGACAGCGCACAGGCCGTCGGCTCGACCTATGACGGGCGGATGAGCGGGACCATCGGAACGTTCGGCTGCTTCTCCGCCCACCCGCTGAAGAACCTCAATGCCGCGGGCGACGCCGGCTTCGTCGTCACCGCCGACGCCGAGCTTGCCGCGAGAATTCGCCGCCTGCGCAATCATGGCCTGATCAATCGCAGTGACGTCCAGGAATGGGGCATCGTGTCACGCCTCGACACGGTCCAGGCCGAGGTGCTCCGGATTCGCTTGCGTCACCTGCCCTCTGTCATTGAACGCCGGCGCCGCAACGCCGCGCAATATCGCGCCGAGCTCGGCGGCCTTCCCCTGTTCATTCCGGTTTGCCGCAACATCGAGTTCAACACCTTCCACACCTTCGTCGTGCAGACGGACCGTCGCGACGACCTCCAGAAATATCTTGCCGACAAGGGTATCGAGACCGCGATCCACTATCCGGTACCGATCCACCTCCAGGAAGCGGCGGCGCATCTTGGCCACGGTCGCGGCGCGTTCCCGGTGACCGAGCGGCAGGCGGATCAGATCCTCACGCTTCCCATCAACCAGTTCCTCTCGACCTCGGAGATCAGCTATATTTGCGCGACGGCCCGGGAGTATTTTGCATGACGGACACGGCTTTCCTCGAGGCCGATGAGCAGGCATTGGCGCAACGCTTCATCGACGACGGCTTCGTCACCACGCCGGCCGACGATCGCGCCGGGCTCGATCGGATCCAACGGCGCGCCGCCGAGCTCGCGGCGGATTATCTGAAGCTGCCACACGGCAACGACCCCTACGCGATGCTCGACACCATCCACACGCGGGTGAGCGTAGATGATCTCAACGGCCTGCGGCTGCATGTCTTCAACGGTCTCAACGCCGAGCCCTGGTTCCGGCCGACCTATTTCCGTCTGGCGCGCTCGACGATCGAGACCATCGTCGGCAACGAGCTCTGCATGCAGCGCCGCGTCAATCTCAGCATCCAGCTACCGGGAGACGATTCGTCGCTGCTCGCCACCCATTCCGACGTCTGGTCGGGCGACTCGCCGTTCGAGGTCGTGGTGTGGGTACCGCTGGTCGACGTCCACCGCACCAAATCGATGTATCTGCTGCCGCCATCCCTGAACGGCAACATGCAGGACCGGATGGCCAGCCTGCGCAGCGCCGAGGAACTCTACCAGACCATCAAGCCGCACGCGACTTTCATCGAGATTCCCTACGGTCACGTGATGCTGTTCAACCAGACCCTGATGCACGGCAATCGCATCAACGAGGAAGCCGGCTCGCGCTGGAGCATGAACTGCCGTTTCAAGAGCATCATGTCGCCCTATGCGGACAAGCGATTCGGCGAATTCTTCGAACCGATCCTGTTGCGCCCGGCGACACGTGTCGGTATGCAATACAAGCTCCCGGGAGGCTTCCATGGCTGAGCGAGCCGGCCATCGCGGCTATATCGGCGCCCGGCCATTGAACGGCAGCCGTACCCCGCAGCACGTCCAGAACATCGTGATCCGCGACTATGCGCGACGGAAGAATCTGCATTATCTGCTCAGCGCCGCCGAGCACACCATGCCCGGCAGCTACATGGTGCTTGAGGACATCCTGGACGAGCTGCCGCGGTTGCGCGGCCTGATTCTCTACAGCATCTTCATGCTGCCGCCCGACGAGGCACGGCGGCGGGAGATCTATGGCCGGGTGCTGAGCGAGGGCTGCGATCTGCACGCGGCCGTCGAGGAGATCACGCTGTCCTCGCGCGACAACATCCAGGCCGTCGAGGACATCCTGCTCGTCAACAAATTCGCGACCATCCTGTGACGATGCTGCGGACCGGTTGAGGACAATGGCCGAGATCAACCTGCTCCAGCCGATGCACGCATCGACCAAGCGGAACTACGTTCAGCGGGTCGTCGAGCACGACAAGGCGGAATCCGCCACTGTCGCTCGGCAATGGGGACACGACTACTGGGACGGCGACCGCCGTTATGGCTACGGCGGCTACCGCTACGACGGACGCTGGCGCCCGCTCGCCCAGACGCTGATCGACCGCTATGGCATCAGGCCCGGGATGAGCGTGCTCGATGTCGGCTGCGGCAAGGGCTATTTGCTCTACGAACTCACCCAGCTCGTCCCCGACCTCACCATCGCCGGCATCGACATCTCCGACTATGGCATCGCCAACGCCAAGGAGGAGGTGCGGCCGCAATTAAAGGTCGGCAGCGCCGTCGAGCTCCCCTACCCCGACCACAGCTTCGATCTCGTGGTGTCGCTCGGCGTGCTCCACAATCTTCCGCTCGAGGACGTCTTCCGCGCCGTGTCGGAGATCGAGCGCGTGGGGCGCGGCGCCTCGAAATATCTGATGGTGGAATCGTTCCGCGACGAGCGCGAGAAGGCGAACCTGCTCTACTGGCAGCTCACCTGCCTGAGTTTCCATGGTCCGGAGACGTGGGCCTGGATCTACGACAAATGCGGCTACCGGGGCGACCATGGGTTCATCTTCTTCGAATGAAGCAACGGGCCTGCGCCGGCCGGCCTCGTTGCGGGCGCAAAATCCCGAAGTGTATTATTCGGACGACGCCATCGTCACGGCGGACGACGCCACGATCGCGGAGCTGAAGCGCATCGCCGCAGGCAATCCGCGTCTGCGCAGCCGGCTGTGCACGCATCCCGATCCTTCGTCCGGCCTGCACGAGATGCTGATCGTGCATCACCGCGAGGCCTATGTGCGGCCTCACAAGCATTTTGGCAAACCTGAATCGTTTCACCTGATCGAGGGCACTGCGCAGGTCGTGATCTTCGAGGACGACGGCCGCATTCGCGACGTGCTCGAGATGGCGCCGTACGGCCGGGGCGTGCTTTGCTATTACCGGATGCCCGAGCAGGTTTTTCACTCGATCCTGATCACCTCGGAGTGGCTGGTGTTTCACGAAACCACCGCCGGTCCGTTCGATCCCTCCCGCACGGCGTTTCCCGACTGGGCACCGGATGGCGGCGATGCCGCGGAAGTGCAGGTCTATGTCACTAGGACCGGTGCGCTCGCCGCGGAGCATCTGGCCCATCGCCATGCTTCACGAGCCAATCCAGCAGAGGTTCCTATTCGATGACTGATCATTGCCGCCTCTGCCACTCGACCAATTTGCGCCCGGTCATCGACCTCGGACAGATGCCGATTGCGCATCGGCTTCGGCACAGCCGCGACGAACAGGAGGAACGGTATCCGTTCGAGGTGTTCGCCTGCGGCGAATGCGGCCTGCCCCAGATCGTCAAGCCAATCGATCCCGACATTCTGTACCGGCAGTTCAACTACAATTTCAGCAGCTGGAAGCCGGAGCCGCACCAGGTCGACGAACTCGATACCGTCGCCAAATTCTCGGCCCACCAATCCGTGTTCGAGATCGGATGCAATGACGGCCTGTTCATGGACAGGCTTCGCGAACGCGGTGCGAAGATTTTGGTGGGCGTCGAGCCCAACCCGGTGTCGGGCAAGATCGCCCGCGAGCGCGGCATCAAGGTCTATGCCGACATGATCAGCCCGGCGCTGTGTCACGACGCGGTCGCGGAGGCCGGCAAGTTCGACCTCGTCGTCTCACGACAGGTGCTCGAACACATCGTCGATTTCGAGAATTTTTTTGACTGCGTGAAAATCGCGCTGCGCGACGACGGTCTGCTGTTCATCGACGTGCCTGATTTCGCGCCCGGCTCGACCGCGGGCGACCTCTCGGTCCTGTGGGAGGAGCACGTCAGCTACTTCACCGAGCCGACGCTGCTCGCGCTGCTGGCGCGCCACGGCTTCGAAGCGGTCTCGGTGAAGAAGTACAATTTCAGCGGCGGCAGCCTCGCGATCGCAGCGCGACGTACGACGCGCGACGTTACGGCCCCGCCCGCGCCGTCTGGCGTCGGCGAGAGGTTCGGCCAGCGCGCAAGGGAGTACGGCGCGCGTCTTCGCCCGATCCTCGCCAAGGCCCGCGCGAACGGCGCCGAGATCGCCATCTACGGCGCCGGCTGCCGCGCCTGCACCTTCACCAATGCCCATGAACTCGCGGATCTCATCGACCTCTCGGTCGACGACCAGAAGGAGCGCCAAGGCTTGTTCCTGCCCGGCACCGGCATTCCGATCCGCCCGCCGGAGGACCTCGCCGGGAAGTCGGAGCCGCTCGTTTGTCTTCTGGCCGTGAACCAGGAGAACGAAGACAAGGTCGGCAGCCGGCTGCGCGAAAACGTGAAGCGTCCGCTCCACATCGTTTCGATCTTCGCGCCATCGGACATCTGGAGCGAGCTCGATCGCCTTGAGGCCGCCGCAGGGTCGCGTCATGGCTGAGGACAAGCTCTTCAACTATTACGAACGTCAGGACGTCCTGCCGACGTTCGGCAATTTCAAATCCGCCGCCGAACTCGAAGCCTATGCCAACCTGCGGCGTGAGTTGTTTTCCGACAAGCTGGTGCTGCCGCCGCGGCTGTTCCGCGACGCAGACGTGCTCGAATTCGGCCCCGATTCCGGCGAGAACGCGCTGGTGTTCGCCGGCTGGGGCGCAAACATGACGCTCGCCGAGCCGAACCGGCATGCGCACGCGAAAATCCAGGCTTACTTCGCGCATTTCAACCAGGCCCAACGTCTCCGCGAACTCCTATCGTTCGACGTCGAAGGATTTCACAGCGATCGCCGTTTCGACATCATCGATGCCGAGGGATTCATCTACACGGTGCAGCCGACTGAAAATTGGCTCGGCATCTTTCACCGGCTGCTCAATCCGGACGGTTACGCCGTCGTTTCCTACTACGAGCGCTACGGCGGCTTCTTCGAGCTCGCGCTCAAGGCGATTCATGCGGCCGGCAAGGTGCTGACGGGCCGTCCCGGGCTGGAAACGGCGAAGCTGCTGTTCGATGCGAAATGGAACAGCATTCCGCACACGCGCCGCTTCGAATCCTGGCTGATGGACGTGCTCGAAAATCCGTTCGTCCGGCACCGCTACTTCCTCGACGCGGGCGCCTTGTGCACGGCGGCGCACGAGCAGGGATTCGATATCCATTCGGCTTGGCCCGCCTATCGCGACAGCCTGGATGTCTACTGGCACAAGAAGGTCCTGCCCGATGACGAGAAGCTGTGGCGCGCGACGCGCCACCTCGGCCGCAGTCGTCTGAGCTTTCTCGGCGGCCGGAAGCTCTATCTGGCCGGCAAAACCGAAGCGGTCGACGCGATCTCGGCTTCGATCGAGACATTGGTTGCCGATGTCGATGCGATGATCGACGATCCCTTCGGCGACAGCCTGCCCCGTGCGATCGCGAGCCTCGCGTCACTGCGCGAGACGATTCCGGCGACAGATGTTCTCGCCGACGATGCGTCCGACATCGACGCCATCATTGCGACCCTCGACAGTTTCCACCGTATCTTTGGCGCGATCGGGCGACGGGATGCGTCCACAGTCATAGCCCTCACCCAATCCGACCAGGCGTTCATCAACACCTGGGGACACCCGGCGCATTTCCTCGTTCTCCGGAAACGCTTCGAGGGTCCTAGCAAGTGAGGCCAGGCATTGGCATCGTCGGAACGGGCATGGTCGGTCAGATGTGCCACCTCGCCAATTTCGCCGCCAACCCCACCTGCCGCGTTGTCGCGATTGCGGATCTGCGGCCTGATCTCGCCGCCGCAGCGGCGCAGAAATTCGACATCGCCCGGGTTTACGGTACGCACCGGGAATTGCTGGCGGATAGCGAGGTGTCGGCCGTCGTCGTCGTGACGAAGCGTCGCGCCACCGGCCCGATCGTGCTGGATGCATTGAACAGCGGTCGCCATGTGCTCTCGGAAAAGCCGATGGCCTACACTACGGCTCAGGCCGTCTCACTGGCGGAGGCGGCGCGACGGCACAACCTCGTCTACAGCATCGGCTACATGAAGCGTCACGACGCCGGAGTGGCGCGCGCGATTGCCGAGTTGGCGCGCCTGCGAGCGGATCAGTCGCTTGGACGCATTGTCGGCGTGCGAGGCTGGTGCTTCGGTGGCAGCACTGGCCGCTCGCAGGACAATTTCGTCATGACCGGCGAAGTGCGGCCGGACGGGCTCGAGCTCTGGCAGGACGGCCCCGACTGGATGCCGGGCGCGATGCGACCCGGCTACGACAATTTTCTGAACGTGTTCAGCCATATCATCAATCTCGCGCGCTACGTGCTCGGATCGTCACCGACAGTTGCGGAAAGCACCGTCGAGACCTCGGGCGCGGCGACCGTGACACTCGACTTCGACGGCGTCGCCTGCGCGCTGCAACTCGCGAATGAATCCGAAGGCGTCTGGCGCGAGGGGCTGAGCATCGAATTCGAGCGGGGCAAGCTGACCATCGAATTGCCCCCGCCTTTTGCCGAGCAGGAGGCGGAGGTCATCCTCGATCAGCAAGGACAACGCACGCAATTGCCGCGCGACACGAGCTGGGCGTTTCGGCGTCAGGCCGATGCATTCGTCGCCGATATCGTGGAACAGAGGACGCCGCTGGCGTCCGGCGAGGATTCCGTGGCCGACATCGCCCTTGCGGAGGCGATCTGGAAAGCGCGGGTCGATCGCTAGGTTTCACGCCGTCCGGCGGCAATATCCGGGCGATGGCTGATCGCCCACGTTCCAGCTAAGTGTTTGATTTCGCTGGCAGGAGTGGCAGGGCTCGAACCTGCGACCCCCGGTTTTGGAGACCGGTGCTCTACCAATTGAGCTACACTCCTACGGACCCTGCGTTGCCGCCCGGATCAGGCCGCTTTGAAGCACAGGGGGCGGCCGGATTGCAAGGCCGGATTGCAAGGGTGAAGCGCGCTGGCTTCGCTTGTTTGTGCCGCGCCTTCTGGGCCACAGTCCGCTCCGAACAATAATAAGCACCGGGAGTGCCCATGACTGCCCAAGCGTCCGCGACAGCCCCTCGCCCCTCGACTGCGCCGAAGACCCCTCCGCTGCCGGAATCCCGCCCCGAGACGCTCGGGCTGTCGCGCCCTCGCCTCCAAGCCATGTCGGACGCCTTCAAGCGCGAGATCGACAAGGGAACCGTGCCCGGCGTCACCGTGCTGGTGGCACGGCACGGTCAGGTCGGCTGGTTCGAGGCGCTCGGCAGACAGAGCCCGACAGGTGCAGCGCCGATGGCGCATGATTCGATCTTCCGCATCTTCTCGATGACCAAGCCGATCGTGTCGGTCGGCATCATGACGCTGGTCGAGGACGGCCACCTGCTCCTTGCCGACCCCGTCGCGAAATTCATCCCGGAGTTCGCCAACCAAAAGGTCGGCGTGGTCAGCGGCGGCAAGCTGGAACTGGTTCCGCCAAAGCGCCCGATGACGGTGCAGGACCTGCTCCGCCACACCTCTGGCCTGACCTACGAGCACCAGGGCGACGGCCCCGTGCACAAGATCTACCAGGACTCGCGGGTGCGCAGCCGCAAGATCACCAATGCCGAGCACGCCGCCTTGGTGGCGAGCTTCCCCCTGGTCTGCCATCCCGGCGACGAGTTCAACTACAGCCGCTCCACCGACATCCTCGGTCGCATCATCGAGGTTGTCAGCGGCAAGTCGCTCGGCGCGTACCTCGCTGAGCGCATTCTTACGCCCTTGCAGATGGCCGAGACCGGCTTTGCGACAGCGGAGGCCAATGCCGGCCGGCTCGCCGAGCCGTTCGCAGCCGATCCCTGGACCGGCGAAAAGGTCGCGCTGTTCAACATGCTCGAGCAGCCAATCATGGAGTCCGGCGGCGGCGGCCTCGTCTCGACCACCATGGACTATGCCCGTTTCGCGCTGATGCTGCGCAATGGCGGCACGCTCGACGGCAACAGGATCATCGGCCGCAAGACGCTGGAGCTGATGGCCTCCGATCATCTCGGACCTCACGTCGTGACCAACGGCACTCTGCTGTCACCCGGCCATGGTTTCGGCCTCGGCTTCGCGGTGCGCCGCGATGCCGGCATCGCGCCCTTCCCCGGCAGCGTCGGCCAGTTTTTCTGGAGCGGCATTGCGGGGACGTTCTTCTGGATCGATCCGAAGGAGGATCTGTTCGTCGTGTTCATGAGCCAGGGCCCGGGACAGCGCGATTTTACGCGAACGCTGGTGCGGGATCTGGTGTACGCGGCGGTGGATTGAGACGGCGCCGCTACGCGCGGCGCTGCATCCACATTTTCGCTGTCATGCCCCGGCTTGACCGGGGCATCCAGTACGCCGCGGCGGATCTCGTGGGAGCGAGCTCTCCAACGAAGGCCGCGGAGTACTGGATCGCCCGCCTTCGCGGGCGATGACACCTACTGGTGCTTCAACTGATTGTCGCGCCGCCGTCGATCACCATGGTCTGGCCGGTCATGAAGTCGCCGGCCTTCGAGCCCAGGAACACCGCGGCGCCCGCGATCTCGTCGGGGATGCCGATGCGCAGCAGCGGCGAACGCACGGTCGAGGCTTTCAAATTCTCCGGATTGTCCCACAACGCTTTCGCAAAATCGGTCTTAATCAGGCCCGGCGCGATGCAGTTCACGCGGATGTTGTGTGGGCCATATTCGCAGGCCAAATTGCGCGCGAGTTGCATGTCTGCGGCTTTCGAGATCGCGTAGGCGCCGAGGATGGTCGAGCCTTTCAGGCCGCCGATCGAGGAGACGATGATGATCGAGCCGTCTTTGCGCTCGATCATCTGCGGCACCACCATCGAGATGAGCCAGTTGTTGGCGACGATGTTGTTGTCCAGGATCTTCCTGAACTGATCGTCGGAGATGCCGGCGAGCGGGCCGTAATACGGGTTCGACGCGGCGTTGCAGACCAGCACGTCGATCTTGCCAAAGGCGCGGTTGCTCTCGTCGATGAGGTTTTGCAGGTTTTCCTTCGACGAGATGTTGGCGGCGATCGCCACCGCGGTACCTTTGCCGAACTTGTCGTTGATGCTCTTGGCGACCTGGTCGCAAACGTCGGCCTTGCGCGAGGAGATCACCACCTTGGCGCCGTGCTCGGCCATGCGCTCGGCGATCGCAAGCCCGATGCCGCGCGTCGAGCCCGTGATGACGGCGACTTTCCCCTTCATGTCGAACAAGGTCATGTTTCTCTCCCAGAGTACGTTTTGATTGCTTGAAGCTTACGCCGCATCCGCGCGACCGGGCAATTGCTCAGGCGAGCTTCTTGACTTCCGGTCCCGCGGGTTGATGCATCGCCGCATGCGCGTCGTCCGCGATCCACGGCTGCTGGTTCACCATCGGCAGCCGCCAGACGCTGCGCTCGGGGCTTGCGAAATAGTCGAGCCGCGTCACCGAGCAATTGTCGATATCGAACGCGAGCCCCCGCTCCGGCTGATTGTCGAGCGCCAAGCCCAGCGCCGCCTTGATGGTGCCACCATGTGCAACCGCGATCACGTCCTGCCCGGCGGCCTCATTGTTGATCCGCTCGATGGTGCGGCGGGCACGGTTGTAGAGATCCATGAAGCTTTCGCCGCCGGGCGCAGGCTCGTTGATATCGGCAAACCAGCTCGAGCCGACGGGACGGCTGGCGATGAACTCGGCGCGGTTCATGCCCTGCCAGCGGCCGAGATTTTGTTCGGCGAGGTCGGCTTCCCATTTCATCGATGCAGGCCTCGGGAAGCCGGCCGCCCAGATCGCTTCGGCGGTCTGATGCGTGCGCATCAGATTGCTCGAATACCAGACCGCCTTGCGTGGCAGCACCTTGGCAACAGCATTGAAGACGTAGGTATCGCTGGTGTCGCAGGCGAGATCAGACTGACCGTAGATGTTGCCGCCGTCATTGCGCACGGGCGCGTGACGGACCCACCACCAGCGTGTCGTGACCACTTTGGGCTTGTCTGCACCTGCCATCGAAACCCTTCCATCCCGTTTGATGTCGCTGTACGTCAGTAGTGAACGTGTCTCAAGACACTTTACCGTTTGAAATCTTGTTTGAAATTCCGTCGCGCGGCAAGCGTCGCGTGCCAACCAAATGGAGAAACCGCATGGGCCGTCTGCAAGGCAAATCCGTCATCATCACCGGTGCCGGCAGCGGCATCGGCCGCGCGGCCGCGCTGCTGTTCACCAGAGAAGGCGCCAGGCTGATCGCGGTCGATCGCAGCGAGGCGGTGAAGGAGACGGTCGACGAGGTAAAGAAGGCCGGCGGTGTCGCGGAAGCGATGGTGGCGGATGCCGGCTCCGAAAAGGACGTCATCGCCGTGATCGACAAGGCGGTGAAGACGCACGGCCGCCTCGACGTGATCTGGGCCAATGCCGGCGTCTCCGGCGGACTCGTCCCGCTCGGCGAGCAGACCGTCGAGCAATGGCAGGAGGTTTTGCGCATCAATCTGATCGGGCCGTTTCTCGCGGTGAAGCATGCGATGCCGCACATGGTGAAGCAGCAGTCCGGTGCGATCGTGCTGACCGCATCCGTCGCGGGCCTCAAGGCCGGCGCCAGCGGTCACCCCTATGCCGCGAGCAAGGCCGGCGTCATCTCCCTGGTGCAGACCACGGCGTATTCGCTCACCGGCACCGGTGTGCGCATCAACGCAGTGTGCCCGGGCCTGATCGAGACCGGCATGACCAAACCGATCTTCGACCGCGCCAAGGAGCGCGGCACCGCCGACAAGATCGGCCAGCTCAATCCGCTCAAGCGCCCCGGCCAGCCGCACGAGCTCGCCGCGATGGGACTGTTTCTGGCCAGCGACGAGGCGTCGTATGTCAATGGCCAGGCCTTCCCGGTGGACGGTGGCCTCACGGCGTCGATGCCGTATACGGGGAAACCGGTTTAGCGCAACTGCTTCAGCACCGTCATTGCGAGCGCAGCGAAGCAATCCAGAATCTTTCCGCGGCGGCAGACTGGATTGCTTCGCTGCGCTCGCGATGACGGAGTCTTTGGATGGCAGCGTCACGCTTCCATTCACATTCTCGATCGCAGATGCACCTTCGCATCCTCGCGGCTTGTTCGCCCGAGCTTTGCTTTGGTCGTCTCACCCTCAAATGAAAGACGGCATACGCCGTTTCCGAATTTCGGCAAAGTTTCGCCGCCGCGCGTTGGGCCACGGCTCGCGTGTTTTGCTCGACGGCAACGCAAGGCGTTGCAGGCTCGGATTTGTGCTGGTTTGCCCTACCACCCGCAACATTGGTATGGTTCGTGCAAGCACTTCAGCTTCCATTCCCCTGACAAGAACGTGAAAATGCCAAGCTCAAGACCCGACCGTATTCGCAAGCTGCTCGCCGACCTCGTCGGCTTCGACACGATCAGCGATCGCTCCAACCTGCCCCTGATCGCGCATATCGAGAGCTATCTCGCCACGCTCGACGTCAAGGGTGAGCGCATCGTCGACGAGACCGGACAGAAAGCCTCACTATGGGTCACCATTGGACCTGAGGACTGCCCGGGCCTGGTGCTGTCGGGGCATACCGACGTGGTGCCCGTGGTCGGCCAGGACTGGAGCCACGATCCGTTCAAGCTGATCGAGCGCGACGGCAGGCTCTATGGCCGCGGCACCACCGACATGAAGGGCTTCGTCGCGGTGTGCCTCGCCATGGTGCCAGAGATGCTGGAAGCGAAGCTCGCGACACCGATCCATCTGGCGATCTCCTATGACGAGGAGATCGGCTGCGTCGGCGTGCGGCCGATGCTGCGCGAGGTCGCGAAGAAACGGATCAAGCCACTCGGCGCCTTCATCGGCGAGCCGACCGAGATGAAGGTCATCATCGGCCACAAGGGCAAGCACGGCGTGCGCGCGACCTTCAAGGGGCTCGCCCGCCACTCCTCGATCGCGCCCGAGGGTGTCAACGCCATCGAATACGCCGCCGAGCTGATCGTCGAAATCCGCCGTCGCGCCGTGGCGCTCGCAGCCGTGCGAGCGGCCGACAGCCTCTACGACGTTCCGCACTCGACGCTGCTCACCAGCATCGTCCATGGCGGCGCCGCGCTGAACATCGTCCCTGATACTTGTACGGTGGATTTCGAATGCCGCGGCATCGGAATTACGGAGTCGCGCGAGGTGACGGATGCGATCGTCGCCTGGGCCAAGGCGAAGATCGAGCCAGCGATGAAGAAGCAGCATCCGGACTGCGGCATCGATTTCGAAGAGATCCTCGACTACCCTGCGCTTGACACGGCGGCCGATGCGACAATCGTCACGCTGGCCAAGAGCCTGGCTGGCCGCAACGACCACGCCAAAGTCGCGTTCGGCACCGAGGCAAGCCTGTTCGCCAGCATGGCCGATATCCCGTCCGTCGTGATTGGCCCCGGCTCGATCGCGCAGGCGCATACACCGGACGAATTCGTGGAAATGGCGGAGCTGGAGAAATGCGCCGGCTTCGTGGAGAAGCTGATCGCGCATTGCGTGAAGGGGTAAGGCTTCTCCTCGTCATTGCGAGCGAAGCGAAGCAATCCAGAATGGTTCCGCGGAGGCAGTCTGGATTGCTTCGTCGCAAGAGCTCCTCGCAATGACGGGAGTATGTGGGGCAGCGCGTATCCCACGTGAGCGGTGCGCCTCATCGCTCCTGCAAGGCCAGCCGCACACCGACGGCGCAGTAGATCGTCCCGACCACCTTGTCCTGCCATTTCACGACGGCCGGATGGCGGCGTAGCAAATTGCCGAGGCGGCCGGCGCCGACGGCGAACACCACCGTACTGAGGAGGCCGAGCAACACGAACACAGCGCCGAAGAGCGCGAGCTGTAGCGTCGTCGAGCCGTGTTCTGGACGGACGAACTGCGGCAGGAACGCGAGGAAGAACAGCGCGGTCTTGGGATTGAGCACTTCGGTCAGCACGGCCTGCCGGAAGGCCCGCGCTGCGCTGATCGCGGGCGCACCGCCATTCACCTCGATCGGCGTCTTGTCGAGCATGGAGCGAATGCCGAGATAGATCAGGAAGCCCGCGCCCGCGTATTTGACGACGCTGAACAGCAGCGCCGACGTTGCAATGATCGCAGAGAGGCCGACGATTGCCATGGTGGTGTGGACCACGTCACCAGCCGCAATTCCCGCGCCCGTCGCGATGCCGACCCTGGTTCCCGAGCTCGCGGCGCGCGCCATGGTGAGGAGCGTCGCCGGACCGGGAATGAAGACGAAGCCGAGGACGATGAGGATGTAGGTGATGAGCGTGGTGTGGTCGATCATGCGGGTATCTCTCTCGTCATTCTGTCCCGTGTCCCGGACACGAGAGGAACGCAAGCAAAGGCGCGGCCGCCGGCAGCGCCTTCGGAGTCCTTAAACCGCGCCGGCCTTCTGCGCATACTCCCAAGACGCTTTCGACAGCGGTACGGTGCGCTTGGCTGACTCCAGCGCCTTGGCATTCGCCGCGGTGCCGTCGCGGACGCGGCCGGCGATGCCTTGCGTGATGCCGGCGAGGCGGAACAGGTTGTAAGCAAAATACCAGTTGAGGTCAGGCACCGTCATCTTGGTGACGTTGCAGTAGATCTGCGCGGCCTCTTCCACGCTCGGGATGTTGAGCGCCTTGAGGTCGGCACCGTCCAGGCCGGGCATCACCCACTGCATCAGCAGATAGGTGAAGTCGGCCATGGGATCGCCGAGCGTCGACAATTCCCAATCGAGCACGGCCTGCACGCGCGGTTCCGTCGCATGGAAAATCATGTTATCGAGGCGATAGTCGCCGTGGACGATCGAGACGCGCGCCTGCTCCGGCACGGTCTTCGGCAGCCATTCGGCGACCTTCTCGAACTCCGGAATGGTCTGGGTCTCGGACGCGCGGTACTGCTTGGTCCAGCGGTCGATTTGGCGCGCGAAATAATTGCCTGGCTTGCCGAAGTCGCCAAGACCGATCGCGACGGGATCGAACATATGGAGCTTGGCCAGGGTCTCGATCTTGCTGGTGAAGATCTTTCGGCGATCTTCCGGCGTCTGGCTCGGCAGCGTCGGATCCCAGAACACCCGGCCGTCTTCCATCGACATGATGTAAAACGCTGAACCGATGATGCTGTCGTCCTGGCACAGCGCATAGGCCTTCGCGACCGGAAAGCCCTGCTTTCCCAGCGCCGCGATCACCCGATATTCGCGATCGACCGCGTGCGCCGACGGCAACAATTTGCCGAACGGCTTTCGGCGCATCACATAGGAGCGGTTCGGCGTGTCGAGCCGGTAGGTCGGGTTGGACTGGCCACCCTTGAACTGGAGGACGACCAGCGGTCCCTCATAGCCTTCGACGTTGTCGCGCATCCAGGCTTCGAGCCGCATCTCGTCGATGCGATGACGCTCCTCGACTGGTTTGGTGCCCGAGAACTCTTCGTCTTTCCTGACGCCGTCAGCCACGATGACGCTCCCTCTTCAGTCCGAACATGATCCTAATCGGTAACCCCCAGCGCACTTGCGTCAAGCGGTCATCCGATCACGGATCATGCCCTGTCGTTTCTTCAAATCGGGAGCGCCAGCATGCTCTCCCGCTTAATGACTGGAAGAGTTTGCATACTTCCGAACCTCGAGCCTGGCAATGGCGCGATTGTGCACCTCGTCCGGGCCGTCGGCGAGACGGAGCGTGCGGATGTGGGCGTAGTCCTTGGCAAGGCCGGCTTCGTCCGAGACGCCTGCACCGCCGAAGGCCTGGATCGCCTCGTCGATGATCTTCAGCGCCATGTTGGGGGCTGCGACCTTGATCATGGCGATCTCGGCCTGCGCGGTCTTGTTGCCGACCTTGTCCATCATGTCGGCGGCCTTGAGGCACAACAGCCGCGTCATCTCGATATTGGTGCGGGCCTCGCCGATGCGCTGCTCCCATACCGAATGCTCGACGATGCGCTTGCCGAAGGCGGTGCGCGAGGTAAGCCGCTTCACCATTTTCTCCAGCGCCTCCTCGGCCTTGCCGATGGTGCGCATGCAGTGATGGATACGGCCGGGACCGAGACGGCCCTGCGCGATCTCGAAGCCGCGGCCTTCGCCGAGCAGGATGTTTTCCTTCGGCACCCGCACATTCTCGAGCAGCACCTGGGCGTGGCCATGCGGCGCGTCGTCGAAGCCGAACACCGGCAGCATCTTCTCGACCTTGATGCCGGGGGTGTCGAGCGGAACCAGGATCTGCGACTGCTGCTGGTGCTTGGCCGCCTTGAAATCGGTCTTGCCCATCAGGATCGCGATCTTGCAGCGGGGATCGCCGACGCCGGACGACCACCATTTGCGGCCGTTGATGACGTAGTGATCGCCGTCCTTCACGATGCTGGTCTCGATGTTGGTGGCATCGGACGAGGCCACCGCCGGCTCCGTCATCAGGAAGGCGGAGCGGATCTCGCCGTCCATCAGCGGACGCAACCATTTGCGCTTCTGCTCCTTGGAGCCGTAGCGCATGAACACTTCCATGTTGCCGGTGTCGGGCGCGGAACAGTTGAAGACTTCCGAAGCCCAGGAAATGTGGCCCATCTGCTCGGAGAGCAGCGCGTATTCGAGATTGGTCAGTCCCGCGCCGCGGAATTCGTCATCCTCATGCTCGTTGGGCGGCATGAACATGTTCCAGAGGCCTTCGGCCTTCGCCTTCTTCTTGAGATCCTCGAGCACCGGGATCACCTTCCAGCGTTCGCCGCTGCGATCCTGCTCATCATAGACCGGCACGGCCGGGCGCACGTGCTTGGCCATGAAGGACTGCACGCGGTCGAGCCATTCCTTCTGCTTCGGCGACAGATCGAAATCCATGGGACGCTCCTCGTCTTTGCCAACTCGTTTTGGCGATTTTGTTTGGCGAACTTGTTTTGCGCCGGACTGTCCACCCGCATTGTGCGACCCGCAAGTGCGAATGCGCGGCTTGCGGACGCTCCGGAACCCATTCGCACTTTTGCGAACGACTCCTGATTGCGGATTGACTTTCCCGGCCTTCAAACGATAGTTTCATACAACTGTTTGAATTGCAACTCCCTCCCCGAGGGGCTCCCATGGCCAGCGATCATACCCGGACTGCCATTCTCGCCGCCGCCGAACGGCTCTACGCCGATCGGGGGTTCGGCGACGTTACGCTGCGCGACATCGTCGCGGAGGCCAATGTCAACCTCGCGGCGGTGAACTATCATTTCGGCTCGAAGGACGAGTTGATCGCGGAGCTGTTCGTGACACGCTCGATCGCCACCAACCGCGAGCGCTTGCGCGAATTGAAGGCGGCGGAAGAACAAGGCGGCGGTCGAGCGCCGATCGAGGTGATCTTGCACGCCCTCGTTGGCCCGACGCTGCGCGGCTGCCTCGGTCCCGAGAACCAACGGTCGAGCGCGGCGCGCTTCATGATCCGCGCCTCGATCGAATCCGTGCCTCCGATCCGCCGCATCAAGAACCGCGAGATCGACCATTTGCGGAAATTCGCCGGCGCGATGCGAAGGTCCCTGCCCGATCGCAGCGACGTCGATATCTACTGGGGCCTGAATTTCGCGCTCGCCATGGCGCACCACACCATCCGCGAGAGCGAGCGGCTGACGAAATTATCGGAAGGCAAATGCGATCTCGACGACGTCGAGGACGTGGTCGCGCGCGTCGTCAGCGTGGCGACGATGGCGCTGACGGCGGGACGGACAGAGGCGAAGGCGCCGCCAAAGGTAGCGGCGCGCTAACTCACATCATCGCGATGCAGTCGATCTCGACGTCGAAGGGGCCGAACCATTCCGGCGTGCAGACGAAGATCCGCGCCGGCGGATCGTGCGGGAAATAGCGCGCATAGACGGCGTTGAACGCGGCGAAGTGTTGTGTCGAGGTGCAATAGACGTTGCACTTCATGACGTTGTCGAAGCTTGCGCCTGCCGTCTGAAGGCACAGCTTCATCTGCTCCATGATCAGTTCGCTCTGCCGTTCGATCGGCACGTCCGCGATCTCGCCCGTGTCGGGGTCGAACGGCGGCAGCCCTGCGACGAAGATCATGTTGCCGGCGCGCGTGACAGGCGAGACCGGGGCGTTCCGGCGGTCAAGGAATGTCGAGATCGGTTCGACGCGGAGCGCTTCGCGTTTCATGGACGGCCACCTTCGGTTCAAGCGAGATGACGGCTTTCTACATCATAGCGCAGCCGTCATGCTTCGCTTTCGACCGAAGTGTGTCGCCGAGCCCGCCTAGGCGTGCTGCGGCATCTCCTCGGCCTCTTCCTTGGCGAGCAGCAGCAGCATCTCGATGCCCATGTCGCCTTCCTGCGGCGAGCGGATGAACTTTATTTCGTCGGCGCTTTGCCGCAACGCGGCAACGATCGCGACGGCCTGGTTGGCCGTTGCCGCCTCGGTCGCCAGAATTGCCTTCTGGTTCTTGGCCTGAAACCCGATCGTGTAGGACATGCGTTCCCTCCCGGACTGAGTGGAAGGATCGAATCTGAGTCGCGCGCGGAGCGGAAGCCTGTGTGAGTACGGACCGGGATTATCTGGGGATGGCCCGCAAGCCTCAGGCAAGCCCGAGCATCGCGCGGGCCTCGTTGGCGGTCGCGACGCTCGCACCCAGGCCCTTGACGATGCCGGCGGCACGCGCAACCAGCTCGGCATTAGTCTTCGCCAGCACGCCCTTTGACATATAAAGATTGTCCTCCATGCCGACGCGGACGTGGCCGCCGAGCAAATAGGCTTGCGCCACCATCGGGAATTCAGCGCGGCCGATACCGAAGCCCGACCAGATCGCGCCCGGCGGCAACAGGCTGCGGGCATAGAACATCGTCTCGGGCGTTGCGGAGAAGCCGTATTTGACGCCGAGCACGAGCGAAAACAGGCCCGGTCCTTTCAGCGTGCCGTCGGCAAGGAGATCGCGGGCCAGATGGCAGTCGCCGGAATCGAACAGCTCGATCTCCGGCAGCACGCCGGCGGCCTTCATCCGCTCGGCCATGATGCGGACGTTGCGCGGAGTGTTGATCACCACCTCGCCACCCGAGTTCATGGTGTTGAGATCGAGCGTGCAGATGTCGGGCTTGAGCAGCTCGATGTGCTCGACTCGCTTTTCGGGCTGGAGCAGCGTGGTGCCTGCAGCGGCGACGCGAGGGTCTTCGACTGAAGGCACGAAGCGCCCGCCGGGACCGGTCGTGAGGTTGATGACGAGAGACGTGTTGCGGGCGCGAATGCGATCCACCACATCGCGATAGAGATCGATCTCCATCGAAGGCCGCCCCGTCGCGGGATCGCGGACGTGGATATGGGCAATCGCGGCGCCGGCTTCGGCAGCTTCCAGCGCCGATGTCGCGATCTGCTCGGGCGTGATCGGCAGATGCGGCGATTGCTCGGGCTTTGTCAGATTGCCCGTGATCGCGCAGGTGATGATGGTCTTGGTCGGGGTCATGCGTACTGTCCCTTTTCGTAAAACGCGCCACGAGCACCGGACCTCCTCCTTCTCCCCTTGCGGGAGAAGGTGGTGCGAAGCGCCGGATTAGGGGTTCTCTCCACGAACTCAACTCACAACGGCGCGCGCGGACAGAACCTCACCCGTCTCGCCGCTATGCGGCGAGCCACCCTCTCCCACAAGGAGCGAGGGTAAGAAATCGCTAGATGATGCCCTGCTGCTTCAGCGTCTCGATCTTGCCGGCATCATAGCCGAGCTTGCTGGCGAGCACCTCCTGGGTGTGCTCACCGAGCAGCGGCGGGGCGCGGTAGTCCTTGATCGGGGTTTCCGAGAGCGTCAGCGCGTTGCGGATCAGCGAGAGATCGGGCTGGAAGGGATGATCGACCTTCACCCGCATGCCGCGCGACTGGACATGCGGATCGGAAAACACCTGCTCGAAATTGTTGATCGGACCTGACGGCACGCCGGCCTCCTCCAGCTTGTCCAGCCAATAGGCCACCGGCTGCTTCAGGAACAGGCCGGCGAAGATCGCCATGATCTCCTTGCCGTGCACGACGCGGTCGTTGTTCTTGACGAAGCGCTTGTCGGTCGCGAGCTCGGGCGCGCCGAGCACGGCGCAGGTGCGTTGGAACTGGCCGTCATTTCCGACCACCAGCATCAATTCGCCGTCGGTGCAGCGGAACACGCCGGCCGGCATGCCGCCATTGCCCCAGGTGCCGCGGCGCGGCGGCGTCTTGCCGTTGACGAGGTAGATCTGCAGCCAGTGCGACAACGACGCGATGACGGTGTCGAACAGGCAGACGTCGATGTGCTGTCCCACGCCATCATTGGCGTCGCGATGATAGAGCGCCGAGAGAATCCCGATCGAGGTGTTCATGCCGGTCATGTAGTCAACGATCGAGGGGCCGACCTTCATCGGCCCCTCGCCGGGCTCGCCGTCGATATGGCCGGTGACGCTCATCAGGCCGCCCATTGCCTGCAGGATGGCGTCATAGCCGGCGCGCGGCGCATAAGGGCCGGTCTGGCCGAAGCCGGTCACCGAGCAGTAGATGATGCCGGGATTGATCGCCTTGATGGACTCGTAGTCGAGGCCGTAGCGCTTGAGATCGCCGACCTTGTAGTTCTCCATGAAAACGTCGACGTCCTTGGCGAGCTCGCGGATGATCGCCTGCCCCTCGGGCTTGGCGATGTTGACCGTGACCGACTTCTTGTTGCGGTTGGCACAGAGGTAAAACGAGTTGTTGTTGTTGGCCTTGCCCTCGGGGTCGGTCAGATAGGGCGGGCCGAAGGCGCGCGCGTCGTCACCCGTGCCCGGCCGCTCGATCTTGATCACCTCCGCGCCCAAATCGCCCAGCATCTGGGCCGACAGAGGCCCGGCAAGCACGCGGGTGAGGTCAAGGATCTTGATGCCTGAGAGCGGCAGGGCCGACATGTCGAATTCCTCCGGGACCTGGATATTGGCGCGGCGGCGAGATCGCGGGCCGCGCTCCCTGCGGATACACTATTTTGGCGGTCCGAGCACTGCGCTGGCGGCATACAGCTATCCGGCCGCCCGCCCGGCCAAGGTCACCGCGGCGAATTTCCGCAGCGCGAATATTCTCAGGTCGCGGCCGCTGCAGCCACCTGCGGCCGCCGCCGGCCGAGCAGGACCAGGATCAGCACCGTGGCGCAGGAGCAGACGAAGGTGAGACCGAGCGCGCCGCGGCTGCCGAACTGGGTGAGCAGGCCGACAAGGAGCGGCGGCGAGACCGCGGATGCGAGATTGAGCGGCAGCGCGATCATCGACATCGCCTTGGCGAACTCGGTCTGATCGTAGAACACGAGCGGGATCGTTGCCCGCGCCACCGCCATCGCGCCGCTGCCGGCGCCGTAGAGCAGGATGAAGGCCGCAACCGCCCAGGTCGCGCCCTCGCTCGTCATCAGCAGCAGCATGGCGATCGGCAGCGCCGTGCCGGCGACGAGCCCGGTCGTGATTCCATCCCACCGCCCTCCGCCGAGAAAATCGAGCCCGCGCGCGCTGACCTGGATCACGCCCAGCATCGAGCCGAACGCGAGCGCCTGCGCCGGGGGAAGCCCCTCCGCCCGGAGCAACTCGATCATGATAGCGCCGATGCCGAAATTGACGAAGGCGTTCAGCGTGATCGCGGCGACGACGAGGCTGAAGGTGCTCCTGGGAATCGCAGGCGGCGGCAAAGACTTCACCGACTCACCACCACGACCCGCGGCGATTTTCCGGCGCGGGGCGAGGAACGCGTAGAGCGGAAGGTTGATGACGACCATCATGGCCGCATAGACCAGGCACGTCCCGCGCCAGCCGAGCAGACCGCTGAGGAACGACGTCGTCGGCCACAAGATGCTGCTCGACAAGCCAGTCACCAGCATCAGCGCGCCGATCGCGTTCTTGGCCTGCCGCCCGGCGACCTCGTTCAGCATGATATAGGCGCCGGTCGACAGCGTGGCGCTGCCGGCGATGCCGAGGACGATCCAGGCGGCGAAATACAGCATCGGCTCGCGCGCGAGGGACAACAGTATGAAGCCCGGCACGGTGAGGACCGTACCTGAGATCATCACCTTTCGTGCACCGTGCCGTGCAAACGACTTGGCGAGCCAGGGCGCGCACAGTCCC
Organism: Bradyrhizobium sp. 44; assembly: GCF_023073095.1. Classification (NCBI taxonomy): domain Bacteria; kingdom Pseudomonadati; phylum Pseudomonadota; class Alphaproteobacteria; order Hyphomicrobiales; family Nitrobacteraceae; genus Bradyrhizobium; species Bradyrhizobium sp. 44. The sequence goes on along the minus strand of NZ_JADPIY010000029.1, from coordinate 866,080 downwards.
ATCGACACATAGAGCACGGACGTCCCGGCGAACACCGCCGGCAAGCTCATGCCGAGATCGGCCGCGAGATCGCGTCCGACGATGGCGGGAAGACCTATCGTACCCCACCCAACAAGCTGGGAGACCGCGAGCACCAGCAGGACACCGATGAGCCTGCTGTCAGATTTCAGAAACCGCATTCCAACCGTCGCCTGCCCGCCAGGCGCAGATCACGCCTGTGACGCCAGTCTTACGCCCGGACTCAGTGCAGGGAAACGCCGGCCGCCGAATGGCAGCAGGCGGCCGGGAGCATGTCAGGAGGCGGCAGGAGCTCCCTGCCCCGCGATCCCGAGCAGGGATCGCGCCTCGGCCGCAGTCGCCACGCGCCGGCCGTGGCGCGCGACAGCCTCACCGGCGACGACCACGAGTTCGGCGTTGCTGGCAGCGAGGCGCGCCTTGTCGATCCTGATATTGTCCTCGAGTCCGGTGCGGACCGCATCGGCGCCCCGCGCGAGCGTCCAGCCCATGACCTCGGCCTGGTGGCGTCCGATCCCGGCTGCCGTCCACGTCGCCTTCGGGATCAGCCGCCTGAGCTCTCCCAGTAGAATGTCGAGGACATGCTCGTCCGCGGGCATGGCGTTCTTGACGCCCATGACGAACTGCACGTGCGGACGCGCGTCGATCAGCCCGGCCTCGATCAAGCGGCGGGCCCCGTGCAGATGCGACAGATCGAAGATCTCAATTTCCGGCCGGATGCCATTCGCCTTCATGCCGGTGGCGAGAGTCTCCACCAGCGCGGCGCTGTTCTCGTAGACGATGGTCGGAAAGTTCACCGATCCCGTGGACAGCGAGGCCATGTCGGGCTTCAGGTAGAGCGACGATCCGCGCGCCGAGGGATCGCGGCCCCGCCCGCCGGTCGAGAACTGAACGATCATGTCAGGACAGTGCTTCCTGATCCCCTCCTGCACCACGGCGAAACGCTCGGGATCGGAGGACGGCGTCTCGTCGTCGTTGCGAACATGGATGTGGGCGAGCGTGGCACCGGCTTCGAAGGCCTGGTGCGTCGACTCGATCTGTTCGGACGGCAGGATCGGGACCGCCGGATTGTCCTTCTTGCGCGGAACGGAGCCGGTGATGGCGACAGCGACGACGACGGGGTTCATCTTGCAACCTCATATTGATTGCGCTCACGCGCACCAAATTCGAATCGGCAGCCTGACTATGCAGTGAGGCCCTGCCGCCGCGAACATCGTCGATCGCGGCGGCAGTTGCCTCTACCATACCGTCAGGTCCGAACCGTGGCAGCCCCGCTCACTGCATCGCCGGCCCGCTGGCGGTCATAATCTGCCCGCGGCATCGGAACGGCATTGGGATTGCCCAGATCGTCGATCCTGATCCGATAGGTTTCCCGCGCGGTCAGGGCCGCCAGCGCGGCGATGACCGTGATAGCGAAGGCAATCGCCCCCACCGTTAACGGGATGTTTGTCGAGCCGGGCGGCGCGACGGTCGCAAACAGGGCGGGAAGCAATGCGGTGATGGTGGTTCCGATGTTCTGCGATATCGCCATCGCCGAGACGCGGGTGCGGGTCGGAAACAGCTCCGGGTAAAAGCTCGGGAAGATCGCGTTGTAGCCCTGATAAACTACGCCCCACATCAGCAGCGACACCAAGATTGCCAGCGGCACATTCCTGATGCTGATGGCATAGAGATAGCAAAAGGCGAGCAAGCCGGAGAGAAGCGCGCCTACGATGATCGGAGGCTTGCGGCCGACCTTGTCGGAGAGATTGCCGACGAAGGGAATGACGAAAACCGCCAGCATGTTTCCGAGCACGGGGATCCAGAGATAAACGTCCTTGGCAAAACCGATCCCGTAGGCCGGCTGCACCGCATAGGCCGCGCCGAAGATGGTCGCAACGACAGGAATGACATTCATCAGCGCCATGCAGATGACCCTGAGCATGTCGCGCCAGCTCAGCTTGATGGCCTGGACGATGGGCGCGCGCGGCGTTTCTCCCCGTTCGCCCTCGCGGGCAAAGGCAGGGGTCTCGTCGACTTCGCGACGGATGATGTAGCCCGCGACGATGACGAAGAAGCTGAGCAGGAAGGGAATCCGCCAGCCCCAGCTGTTGAAGGCCTCGGTCGGCATATAGGCCGCCAAGGGCAGGAAGATTGCTGCGGCGAGGATCTGTCCGGCCTGCACCCCCTGAAGCGCGAAGCTGGCATAGAAGCCCCGCCGACCGAACGGCGCGTGCTCCAAGATCATCGAGCTTGCGCCTGAGATTTCGCCGGCAACGGCAAATCCTTGCACGAGGCGCAGAAAAACGAGCAGAATTGGCGCCAGGATGCCAACCTGCTGGTAGGTCGGCAGGATACCCACAGCCATCGTCGAGATGCCCATCAGGAACATGCAGACGATGAGAACCGTCTTGCGGCCATGGGTGTCGCCCCAGTGCCCGAGCACGAACGCGCCAATCGGCCGGGCCACATACCCGACGCCATAAGTCGCCAGCGAGGCCACGATCGCGACGGTGGGATTCTCCGACGGGAAGAAGATTTGCGGGAAGATCAGTGACGCGGCGGTCGCGTAGATGAAGAAGTCATAATATTCGAGAGCCGACCCGATCCAGCCGCTGGCAGCGGCTTTCCTGGACTGACTCATCTGATGGATCGCGGTCATCTCAAGATTCCTCCCTTGGGTTTTGCTGACGTCCCGTTGACGGGCTTCGCTCAAAATTGGGCACCCCTCCCCGGCCGCTCTGCGGAGTTCCGCGAGCGCTTGTCACTGCCGATAGGTGTCTGCTTGGTGGCGACGATAGGCTATCGCCGGGCTAACACAATTACCCAGTTATTCGACAAACCTAACATGATGTTATTTGTGCGAGAGCCCACGTCCCGGCGAACACCGCCGGCAGGCTCATGCTGAGATCGGCCGCGAGATCGCGTCCGACGATGGCTGGTCGGAGGTGGTTGACATTGGACCATTGCATGGTCCATTTTATGGAAATTGAGGAAGGACAATGAGATGCGGGTCTCCGTTACCGACGCAAAAGGACAATTGACCGATCTTGTCCGCCGCGCAGAGGCCGGCGACGAGGTGATCCTGACGCGGCATGGACATCCGGCGGTGCGGCTCGTCCCGGTCAAGCTTCCGCCGGACCGCGCCGCCCGCCGGACCCTGCTCGAGGCGGCACGAAGGACCGGCGGGGCCAAGGCTATTCCCGGACCGAGCGCCGCACGCAGTCAGGACTTTCTTTTCGGCGATGACGGACTGCCGGAATGATCGCGGTCGATACCTCCGCACTGATGGCGATTGTGCTTGACGAACCACAAGCCGATGCTTGCATCACCGCGCTTGACACCGCCGACGAAATCCTGATCTCGGCGGCCTCCGTTGCAGAAAGCCTGATCGTCGCGGCACGGCGGGGCGTCGACGAAGAGATGAACAAGCTGATCAACGATCTCGGTTTGAACGTGATCTCGGTGACCCAAGCTTCGGCCGAACGCGTGGCGCAAATCTACTCGCGTTGGGGCAAAGGCATTCGTCCTGCCGGTCTCAACTTTGGTGACTGCTTCGCCTACGATGTCGCCAAGGAGCATGGCTGCGCACTTCTTTATGTCGGCGACGACTTTGCCAAGACGGATATCGTTGCGGCGGCGTAGTCGACGACCGCCGGTGCGGCGACTTACCGGCCGAACAGAAAAGCCGCCGGCAGCCGTCAGGCTGTATGGCCGGGATCGACCTGCTTCGGCGTTTTCTTGTCTCGTTGAGGTGTCATCTTGGCCGGATCCGGCGCATTCGGCACGCCGCGCGGCCCGAGCTGGTCGCGCTGGATGTCGTCTTCGGAGCGGGAGGGCTCAATGCCGTTCGGCTCACGGGGCTTGGTCATCGCAGGCTCCTGAAGTGTGTCGCTCGGAGTGTCCATCAAATTCCCAGCGCGTTTTCGCCGGCTTCGCGGCCGGGCACGCTGACATGAACTTCGTGCCCCTCGCGAAGCGCCAACGATGCTGCGGCAACCGCCGACTCGAAGGCCGCTTCCTTGGTGGAGTATCTGTTCTTGACGTCGCCGTCGTGCAGCACGCCCCATTCGTCCTGCACGGGGACGATCGTGTATTGAGCAAGGCCCATCATTTAACTCCTCGAGATCTATCGCTGCGTGAGCTGCGGGTGCGCGGCGGTCACGCGCCACACCGTGTTGCCGCTGTCATCGGCGACCAGCAGCGCGCCGGTCTTGTCGATGGCGACGCCGACGGGCCGCCCGCGCGCCTGGTTGTCGCTGTTGAGGAAGCCAGTGACGACGTCCTGCGGCGGGCCGCTGGGCTTGCCGTCCGTGAACGGCACGAACACCACCTTGTAGCCGTTCAAGACCTGCCTGTTCCAACTACCGTGCTCGCCGACGAACGCGCCGCCGCGATAGGCCGCCGGCAAACTCGCGCTGGTGTTGAAAGCCATTCCAAGCGGCGCCACATGCGAACTCAGCGCATAGTCAGGCACGATCGCCTTGGCAACGAGGTCGGGACGCTCCGGCTTGACGCGCGGATCGACGTGCTGGCCGTAATAGCTGTAGGGCCAGCCATAGAAGCCGCCGTCCTTCACCGACGTCATGTAGTCCGGCACGAGATCGGGACCGAGTTCGTCGCGCTCGTTCACCACCGTCCACAGCGCCCCCGTCTGCGGCTCGAAACTGAGGCCGTTGGGATTGCGCAAGCCGCTTGCGAAGATGCGCCAGCGGCCGCTGGCACGGTCGATCTCGAGGATGGCGGCGCGATTGTGCTCGGCCTCCATGCCGTTCTCGGTGATGTTGCTGTTGGAGCCGACGCCGGCATAGAGCTTCGAGCCGTCTGGGCTCGCGACCAGACTCTTGGTCCAGTGATGGTCGATCGGTCCGCCCGGCAGCAGCGTCAGCACCGTGCCCGGCGCGGTGATCTTGGTATCGCCTTCGGTGTAGGGATATTTGACGATCGCATCGGTGTTGGCGACATAGAGATCGTTGCCAACCAGCGCGACGCCGAACGGCGAGTTGAGATGGTCGAGGAAGACGCTTTGCGTGTCCAGGACGCCGTCGCCGTTGCTGTCGCGCAGCAGCGTGATGCGGTTGCTCTCGCCGGTGTCGCCGCCGGATGTCGCCCAGGACTCGATGTATCCCATCACGATTTCCTTGGGCCGCTTGATCGGAGCGCCCTTCGGCGCCTTGGATTCCACCACCAGCACGTCGCCGTTGGGCAGCACGTAGAGGAATCGGGGATGCTGCAAGCCGGTCGCGAAGGCCTTGGCCTGCAAGCCCTGCGCAACGGCCGGCGTCTCGTCCTTTTTCCAGCCGACGATGCGCGCGATGTGCATCGGCGGCAGCAGATATTGCTGGATGTCGGGAAGCGTCGGGTTGGCGCCGGTTTGCGCCTTCGGATCGCCACTGCCGTCGTTGCAGCCGGCGAGACACAGCAGCGAGGCACACAACAGCATCCGAGCGATTGCGGAGTTCATCGCGCAACTCCTACGCCGTGGCGGTACACCATGGCCCAGCCGAGCCAGCCGGTGACCGGCAGGATCAATACGGTGATGGCTGAAAGAAGGAGCCCGGTCGGCCACACCGAGGTCCAGGCATCGCGCGTGTGGATCAACGCATTGATGGTCGCCAGGACCAGCGCCAGCGCGTTGCCGATCAGATGCGGCCAGGCCGGCGGCTGCGCCCGCACCAGGCGGTTGCCGAGGAAATCGGTCAGGCCGGCGATGGCGGCCAGCACGCCGAAGATGACGCCGACGACCAGAAGCCAGGCGGAAAAATCCGCCCACATGATCTCGGCAGTGACGACATAGGCGATGTCGGTCAGCAGCGCCCCGATGAAGCACGCGATCGGGATCGGCACCAGCATCGGATGAATCGGATGGCCCGCGATTTGTGCGGTCGCGCGCACGCGCACGTCTTGTTGCACGGTTGGCCTCTTGTCAGATCGCTGCCTCTCCCCGGTGGAAAACACCCGCTTTCCACGAAGGTTCCTGATGGTGCACCGCGGCGCCGCTGCGCCTCGACAGCGTTGCGGCGTGCGAGCACTTACCAGGAACCCCTTGCCGCTCCGGGCCTTGATCCCGGCATAGAGATGAACCTGCCCTTCAGGAGACCGCGGAGTGGACCAGCCTGGCGACGGCGCCTCCTTCAATCCAGCCTCGAAGCTCGACGGCGTCTCGCGGCGGCAGACGAAACAGATCGAATCCCAGAGCCGGCCCAGCGCAGCGCTGATCCATGAGACGATCCGCGCCGAGGGTGAGCAGGAACTGGAACGGCGATGGTGGGCCATCGTACTGTCCGGTCTTGCCGCCGGCCTTTCGATGGGATTGTCCCTGATCGTCCAGGGCGAGTTTCACGCGCTGATTTCCGACGAGGCCACCCGGCGCCTGGTGGCTCCGCTCGGCTACACGGTCGGTTTCCTGGTTGTGGTGCTGGGACGGCAGCAGCTCTTCACCGAGAACACGCTGACGCCGATCCTGCCGCTGTTGCACAACAGGGATCTCGGCACGCTGGCAAGCGTGATCAAGCTGTGGGGCCTGGTCCTCGCCTCCAACATCGCGGGAACGTGGGCGGTCGGATCCGTGCTCGCGCACACCAGCATCTTCGAACCACGCATCGTGGACGCCTTCGTCGATCTCAGCCGCCACACCATCGAGGGCACGTTCGCGACGACCCTTGTCCGAGCGATCTTTGCCGGCTGGTTGATCGCCTTGATGGCGTGGCTTCTTCCGGCGGCCAAGGGATCGCGCGCACACATCATCGTCGTGATGACCTACGTGGTCGCGCTCGGCCAGTTCGCGCACATCATCGCGGGCTCGGTCGAGTGCGCCTTTCTGGTACAGAGCGGCCGGGCATCGCTGTCGCAATATGCCTCGGACTTCTTCGTACCGACACTCCTCGGCAATATTCTGGGCGGAACGACCCTCGTGGCCCTGCTGAACTACGGACAGGTCGCCCCCGAAATCGACGACCACAGGGAATAAAAAGCCGGCACAAAAGCTGCCGCCTCGACAGGAACGATGGGCGCGAGCCGAGCTTGCCTCAACAAATCAACATGCGGCGACGAGCAGGATCAATCATGAGCACCAACATCAAGAGCCCATTCGACAAGGAACCGGCCGAAGGATCACGCGACATCATCGATCGTGAGTTGCAGCGTTCCGAAGATGCGGCCAACAACAAGATCGATCATCTCCCCGGCGTGAAGGTCAGCGGGCAGCCGCAGGGCGGCGCAGTCGATCGTGCCCGCAAGCAGCGCGAGGAGAAGGATAGCGAACAGGAATAGAGTCGCTCTGCCGACCCGAAACGCCAAGTCGGTCAAGCGAGACGCATCAATTTGTTCGGGACTGGCAATGACTGACAGCCCATCGTTCCGAGGAAACGTGGTTCTGGGAAAACGTGGAACTTCCCAGCCCCGCATATGTTGTGGGCGATGAGTGATGCGGCGGCCAGTACAAGGCGGGCGCCATTTCTTGCACACGATTGCCCATCATCGAACTCAGGAGCCCGAAATGAGCCGCGGAATGCCATCGATGACCGCCCTCTTGGGTATGCTCGCAATCGCCGGTTATCAAAATCGGGACAAGCTCGCCGACATGCTTCGCAATGCTACCTCCGGTCAGCCGTCGGGTACCAAGGATTCCCTGGGCGGCATGCTCGGCAATCTTGGCGGCCTTGTGGGAGGCGGCGGTGTCGGTTCGCTGCTGAACGGCGGGATCGGCGAGTTGCTCGAACACTTCAGGCAGAACGGGCAAGGCGATGCGGCTCAATCCTGGATCAATCAGGGGCCAAACCGCGAAGTCACCCCGCCCGAACTCCAGCAGGCGATCGGTCCGGACGTTCTTCAAAAACTGGAGCAGCAGACCGGCCTGTCTCAGCAGGAGATCCTCGACCGATTGTCGCGCGAGCTCCCGGCAGCGGTGGACAAATACACGCCGGACGGACGTCTTCCGGCGCAATCCGCGGGATAACACTCCTCAAGACTCGAGAAAAGATATGAGCATCATTTGGACGATCATCATCGGTTTCATCGCAGGCGTCATCGCGAAGTTCATCATGCCCGGCGACAACGAGCCCTCGGGTTTCATCCTGACCACGATCTTGGGAATAGTGGGCGCATTCATTGCGACCTATCTTGGCCAATCCCTCGGCTGGTACCGGCCAGGAGAAGGCGCAGGACTAGTGGGGGCAGTGGTAGGCGCCATCATCGTGCTTTTCGTCTACGGTTTTGTAGCTGGTCGCAGCCGTCGGGCCATCTAACCACAGTGGACGGAATTCCGCGCGTTAGCGGAGAATTCGCCCGGCGCGAAAGGCGATCGGCAAGATGAAATGGATGCTCGTTGTCTTGGTAGGAGGCATGACCCCGGTCAACACCGACCTGGTTTTCGACAAGTTTGCCGATTGCCTTGCCGCCGAGGAGCAGATGCGAAAGCACTATACGGACGCTTTCGAGGCTTGGGACCGATGGGCCGCGGCCAATATCGAGCGACGACGCGAATACTCAAAGGTGCGCGACCTCCAGGCCAAACGGCTGCTCAGCAACATCGGTACCTGCGTTCCTCACGCAGGCGGCGAGGCCGCAGCGCCTCAGCAACTGAGCAATCCGGCACCTTCTCCGCAAGCCACACCTGCGCCGCAGCCAAGTCCGAAAACGTGACGTTTGAGCCCCTAAGAGCCCCTTGGCACGCCGCTAACCCGAGCATTTTAAGGAGATCAGCATTGAGCAACAGGACCGGCAATGAACCTGCACCCTTGGTGCTTTTCGGCGTGGCAATCATTCCGATCATTCCGATCATTGCGGTGTTGGCGTGGTTCGCCTTTTAGGCTTTGAACCTTTTCGCTATCGCGCGTCATACAGTCGAAGCGTCCCTAAGCTTCACTCCTACCAGAAAGCCCCGCTTTCCCCAGCGGGGTTTTCGCTGTCGGCGCTGCATCAACGCACCGATTTTTTCAAGCGCCCTTTTTGGCTTGACCACTTTTTCCCGATGCAGCAGCCTAGATATGGGCAGGGTTTTGAGGAGGCACAATTGCCGAAAACCCTAGTGGAATTCAGAGCGCAGAACCTTCGTTTGCTTGAACAGCTTTGTCCGGACGATCCGGGCTACATTCAATCGTGGATCAGGAAGTTCGACCAGCAGAATGGGATCGAACCTGAAGCTCCTGCGAAGTCCCGCCGGGAGCGAGGTGTTGCTTCACCCAAGAAGGCCAGGTCCGGCGACCGAACCAATTGAGCGCGTGGTTGCCTTCGCTCGGCGCCGGACACTACGGCCAAGAGGCGTTGGGCTGGGCAGCTCGCCGCTTTTTCCGGGGAGCGCTCGCCTTGGCCTTCAACTTACCGCTCCCGGTATTCGACACACGAGTCACGCCTCCGAGTGCAGCTGCAAGAACCCTCGCGCTGAGCGAGGGCATTTGGCTCGTCAGCTTCATGCATTCTGATCTGAGATACTTCGACCTGGAGCAGAAAACCCTGCAACCTCTCGACAACCCATTCGGCACGAGGCTGTCACCCACGTCTTAGGTACGTACCGTGACCCCTGTCTTCGGGCTGGCATTGAAAGCCTTGGAGCGGGTGAAGGGAATCGAACCCTCGTATTCAGCTTGGAAGGCTGCTGCTCTACCATTGAGCTACACCCGCGACAGGGGCTCCCTAACACGGCCGGGCGGCGGTCTCAACTGCCCAAGATCAACGGCCCAAGACTGCTCAAGAAACGGCCTTCCAGCACCTTCCCGGCCTTGCGAGCAGCGTGGGTTCCTCCCGACCCGCCTCCCCCTTAACAACACCGGAATTGCTGCCTATATTGAAGTCTTCCGCAACCAACGAAAGGAGGTGATCCAGTGTCTCTTACCAAGCGCTGTCACCTCGCTGGGATCGCCCGCTAAGCTTTGAATAAGGGCTTGGCATCGGGGCGCTCTCGGCCCTGGACCAGCGAGCAAGAAATCGGGCGCGACGGGGGCCTCCCCGCCGCGCCTTTTTCATTGGTATCAAGCGTGCTGCTCAGGGGGCGGTTCGCCGGCGAGCACCTCGCGGATCCTCAGTGACAGGTCCGCCTTCCGGTACGGCTTCCTCAGCAGCGCAACGCCGGGACCGAGATGACCCTCGTGGTCGAGGGCGTTGTCGGTATAGCCGGACGTATAGAGCACCCTCATCCCCGGGCGGAGGCGCCGCACGGCCTCGGCCAATTCCTGCCCGTTCATGCCGCCGGGCATGATGATGTCGGTGAACAGCAGATCGAATTGGGCGCCCTGCTGCACCAGCGCAAGCGCAGTTGCGCCGTCGCCGGCTGCGAGGGTGCGATAGCCGAGGCTGCCGAGCTGGGCAATGACATAGCCCTGCACCAGCGGATCGTCCTCGACGACGAGAATCGTCTCGTGCCCGCGCGCCGCCGCGGGCGCCTGCAGCGACCCGGTCCTCGCCTGCGCTCCGCCCGCAGATCGCGGCAGAAACAGCCGAATCACGGTGCCGCGGCCTTCCTCACTCTCGATCGCAACGCTGCCGCCGCTCTGCTTGACGAAACCGTAGACCATGCTGAGGCCGAGCCCGGTGCCGCGACCGACCCCTTTGGTGGTAAAGAACGGCTCGAACACGCGGTCGCGGATGTCGGCGGGGATGCCATGGCCGGTGTCGGCCACCGCGACCATGATGAAGGCGCCGCGCGTGGCGTCGCCGTCACCGGCACCATCCGCGCCATCGAACTCGCGGTTTGCGGTCTCGAGCGTCAGCGTGCCGCCGCGAGGCATAGCATCGCGCGCATTGACCGCGAGATTGATGATCGCCGACGACAGCTGCGACGGATCGGCCATCGCCGGCCAGGCGTCGTCCGCGAGGCGGGTCACGATTTCGACGTTTCCGCCCAGGATCGGCTTCAACAGCTTCGCCGTCTCGAGCACGAGGCCATTGACGTCGATCTCGCGCGGCTCCAGCGGCTGGCGACGCGCAAAGGTCAAGAGCTGCGAGGTGATCTCAGCGCCTCGCGCCGCCGCGTCGTCGATGAGCTGGGCGATCGCGGCGAGGTCGGGCTTGTCCGCCAGCCCCTCCCGGATGATCTCGATGGTGCCGGTGATGACGGTGAGCACGTTGTTGAAGTCATGCGCGACGCCACCGGTGAGCTGACCGATCGCATCCATCTTCTGGGATTGACGAAGCCGCTCCTCGGTCTCGTGCTGCTCGGTCAGGTCGGTGGCCGAGCCGCGATAGCCCCTGAAAGATCCGTCCGCGGCGAACACCGGCCGCCCGCTGACGCTGAAATAGCGCGCGCCCCCGGCCGTAAGGGCGCGATACTCGAATTTTCGAAACGGCTCGTGCCGCTCCAAGGTGGCGATGTGCGCGCGCCATTTCTGCGCCTCGGTGGAGCGGCCGAGCGCGACATCGAAGCGGCGCTTGCCGATCATGGCGGTTCGATCTATCCCGAAGGAGTCGGACCGATCAGAGATGTAAGTGAAGGCGTGATCCGGCCCGGTCTCCCAGAACCAGTCGGATGCGGTCTCGGCATAATCACGGAAGCGCTGCTCGCTCGCGTGGGCGTTCTCCTCGGCGCGCTGCCGGATCTTCAGGTCACGCTCGAGATTGCCATTGGCCTCGCGCAGCTCGCCATAGGCATGTTCGAGGTTGGCGCACATGGCGTTGAAAGCAACGACCACCTTGTCCAGCTCGTCGGCCTCGTAAGGCGGCCGGCGCTCCAGGCGCAGCGGCGGCGGCGGCCGTCCGAGGCTGTACTTGCCGACGTACTCGGCGATGGCGACGAGATGCCGCGTCACCAGCAGATGAAACATGTAGATGATGAACAACGAGACCAGGAACGTCTTTGCCGCCTGGCTTGCCAGAATGACGAGGGCCCTGTTCAGCAATTGCTGATAGACGTCGGTCAGCGTCGCCTCGACCCGGAGCGTGCCGATGGCGCGCGAGGTCCCCTGCACCTTGGTGCTCAGCGGGAATTCCCGGGTCATGATCGAACGGGTGTTTCGCTCGCCGACTTCGACACGGATCGGATTAGGCCGATCGGCGATCTCGCGGACCTCCGCCGCACGGATGTCAGGCAGCCGCAGAATGCCATCGAGCTGGAGCTTGAGCTGGTTCTGGTCGAGATTCCACAAGCTCTCTCCGAGGCTGCCCGTGGTGCTGCGGCCGATCTCGTCCAGCCGCGTCTCGATCAGTCCGACCTCACGATTGTAATCCAGATAGAGCTGGAGCGCGGTCAGGGTCAGCGTCACGACCGACGAGAACAGCAGCACGGCGGCCAGCAGCCGGGGCCCGACGCCGCTGCGCGACCAGTTGAAGATCCGCGACAGGAGCGCCGCGAACATCGCAGGCGCGAGCGCGGTGCCGATGCCGGTCAAATCCTGCTTCGCAGCCGCCGGCGCAATGGCGCGGCCACGCTTGGTCTCATCGTCACCTGCGTTGCCCATGCACCATGTCCTCGAAAATGGCGGCACCTGCTCAGCTTACCGATCGCAGCCGCGAGCAAGGTGAACGGTTGAGGCCCTGCCTCAGCACGCGTAGACGTGGCGATCCTGTCGGCCCTTGATCCTGTCGGCCCTTGGGCGGCTTGAGCTCGACAGGGTCATATCTTGCGCCCAGCAACAGGATTCACGCAAACTACCACCTCGCGTGCTAGAATAACATCGGTGAAAGTCCGGAGCCGTCCGCACAGCAAGAATGCGCTATCAACGTTGCGGACCGGCGCAGCTGCCATCTGAGATAGATCGCGCGGCACCGGAATCCGATGGTAGCAGAGCACGCCCAAAGGCATGGCCAGGGAGATGCGTCATGAGGCGGATAGTCGTGGCCTGCCTGTTGCTGCTCGCGGCAGGCCCGTCGCAGGGGCAAGAGGTCATCCGGCTGGCACGCATCGCCGATATCCCCGATCAATATGTCGGCGGCGAGATGCTCCGCGCGGTCTATGCCCGGCTGAACATCAAGCTCGAATTCGAGGATGTCCCCGGCAAGCGCGCGCTCACGCTGTCGAGTACCGGCGAGGTCGACGGCGAGATCCAGCGGATCGGAACATTGTCTCGCGACTATCCGACGCTGATCCAGGTGACACCTGCGATCAATTACATCGAGCCCACTGTCTTCACCACGAAACTGCAGTTCGACGTCGTCGGCTGGAATTCAATCAGGGACTACAGCATCGGCATCGTACGCGGCGTCGGCTCGTCGGAAGCCGGCACGCGCGGCATGACCCGGGTCACGGCGACCACAAGTCTCGACAACATGGTCAAGATGCTCGATGCCGACCGCTTCGACGTAATGGTCACCGACCTCTTCAGTGGGTTGGCTGCGGTGAAGAAACTCAATCTCCAGGCCAGGATCCGTCCGCTCTCACCACCACTCGAGCGCATCAGCATCTACCACCATCTGCATGAACGGCATCGCGATCTCGTGCCGAAGGTCGGAAGGATGATCGCGCAGATGGAGGCGAGCGGCGACCTCGCCCAGCTGCGGGAAACCCTGATCAAGCAGGTGCTGAGCGGGATGTGACACGCAGTCAGTTCGTGCGAGCCCGCTCCCGCACCGCAACCGCGGCGATCAGCAGCCCGACGCACCAGGCCATGGCCGCCCGCGGCGGCTCGCTGCCGAGCAGCACGGTGAAGATGCCCGCAAGCAGGCATGGCGCGATCGCCTTGCCGGACCTGCTCGCGAGCGAGAGCAGGAACGGCATCGCGGCGATCGATATCTGCACGACGTTCATGGTCACAGGCTGTTTCGCAGTCGTTGGGCTTAGAAGCCGCAAACGCTCATTGCGGGCGGGCGCTTGCCGCGCCGGCTTTCGACGATGCGCTCGCCGCCGCTCTCGGCCGAGCTGCCGTAATAGCGGTGGTGGCCGCTCTGGTCGTGCAGATCCGCAGCGTCCGACTTTCCCGCCCGACGCGCGTCGCAGATGATCTTGATGGTCGACATGGCCGCCTCCGAAGCGTTCTTGGTGGCAATCAGTCGCGCCGCATTCGAGCGGCGTTCACATTTTTCGGCCGCAATCGGGTTTCGGGAAGGTTTCGTCGCCGCACCCCGACGCAATATTTTCCGCAGCCCCATTGTCGGCCGCGGCGGTGGTGATACGTCCTTCGGACGCGCGCAGCGAAAATCAACGAGGTGACGATGCTTTACGCTATCCTGGCTTATCACGTGGAAGACGATATCTTGTCCTGGACGCCCGAGAAGGACGCCGCGGTCGTGGCCAAAGTGATCGAGGTTCAGGCGCCCCTCCGGGCAAGCGGGCATTTCGGCCCGGCCGCCCGCCTGGATGAGACCCGAAAGGCCCGCACCCTGCGTGGCCCCGGCGCGGGCGTCGTGCTGGACGGCCCGTTTGCCGAGACCAAGGAGCAGCTTCTGGGCTTCCACCTCGTCGAATACGACACGGACGAGGAGGCGATCGCGGCCGCGCGGACGCTGCGCCAGGTCAATCCGTCAGCGGTCTACGAAATCCGCCCGGTCAAGCTTTACGTGCCGGCCGACGGGTTCGGCACGACGCCCTCCGGCGAATGAGCGGCAGGCCTATTTGTCCGTCCCGGTCGGCCCGACATAGAAGCGCTGGATCAGCAGGCCGCCGAAGGCGATGAACCACACGAACGGCGCGACTTGCGGCGCGAACGCCGCAACGACCGTGCCCGGGATAAACACCAGCAGCGGAAACAGCGAAGCCATGATCTCCTGGCGCCAGCCGCCCAGGATCCTCCACCACAGCCAGGCATTGAGGCCGGCGATCGCGGTCAGGTGCAGGCCGTAGAGCACGGCGACCGCACTGCTCGTGGGGTAGTTGGTGTAGAGGCCGTTGGTCACCGGCAGCAGCACGATCGACAGCAGGAAGAACAGATTGAGGATCACCGCGCCGCGGCTGCCGACGGGCTGGCGCGCCAGCCGCCGGTGATGGCTGATCCAGAACACGCCGGCGATGATGAAGCTGAGCGCAAGACCCGCGAGCTTGCCGGAATAGACCCGGGCGAGATCGTTCCAGTCGGGCGCGCTGGTGAACACCGCGGCCTTGGGCAGGTCGTAGGCGAGCAGCGTCATGGCGACGCCAAAGATGGTGTTGCTGAGCGATTCCAGCCGTCGCATCTCGAACTGGTCGGATTTGAGCTCGGTCATGCCGGGAGACGCTTTTCGGAATGGAACCTTGGGCCGTCTTGTCCCTAGGTCTTAACATCGGTCTCGTCCAGACGCATTGCGATTCGCAGCGGGATCGCCGACTCTGGCTGTTTCACCGGGGCGATTCGTGGCGACATATCTGGACACGCTCAATGCGGAGCAACGCCGCGCCGTGGAGCATGGCGTGGCCGAGGGTGCGACCGTGGGCGCGCCCCTGCTCGTCATCGCCGGTGCAGGCTCCGGCAAGACCAATACGCTGGCCCACCGCGTCGCGCATTTGATCGTCGCGGGCAGCGATCCGCGCCGCATCCTCTTGATGACGTTCTCGCGCCGCGCCGCGGCCGAGATGTCCGGCCGGGTCGAGCGCATCGCCCGGAAAGTCCTCGGCGAGAACAATGCCGCGATCATGCGCGACGCGCTCACCTGGGCCGGCACGTTCCACGGCATCGGCGCACGGTTGCTGCGCGAATATGCCGAGCGGATCGGCGTCGATCCTGCCTTCACCATTCACGACCGCGAGGATTCCGCCGACCTGATGAACCTGGTCCGCCACGAGCGCGGATTGTCGAAGACCGAGAGCCGCTTTCCCGCAAAAGGCACCTGCCTGTCGATCTACTCGCGCTGCGTCAATGCCGAGATGGAGATCGAGAAGGTGTTGGGGGCACACTATCCCTGGTGCGCAGGCTGGGCGGCCGAGCTGAAGGGCCTGTTCGCGGCCTATGTCGAGGCCAAGCAGACCCAGCACGTGCTCGATTACGACGATCTCCTGCTCTACTGGTCGCAGATGATGAGCGATGCCCTGATCGCGGAAGAAATCGGCGGCCGTTTCGATCACGTGCTGGTCGACGAATATCAGGACACCAACCGCCTGCAATCCTCGATCCTGCTCGCGCTGAAGCCGGACGGACGCGGCCTCACCGTCGTCGGCGACGACGCGCAGTCGATCTATTCGTTCCGCGCGGCCACTGTCCGCAACATCCTGGATTTTCCGCAGAGCTTCTCGCCGCGCGCCGAGATGATCACGCTCGACCGCAATTACCGCTCGACGCAACCCGTGCTGGCGGCGGCCAACGGCGTCATCGGCCTGGCGCGCGAGCGTTTCACCAAGAACCTCTGGACCGACCGTACTTCCGCGCAAAAGCCGCAGCTCGTCACCGTGCATGACGAGGCCGACCAGGCCCGTTATATCGTCGAGGAAGTGCTGGCCAACCGCGAGCAAGGCGCGCTCCTGAAGCACCAGGCGGTGCTGTTCCGGACGTCCTCGCATTCCGGTCCTCTCGAGATCGAGCTCACCCGCCGCAACATTCCCTTCGTCAAGTTCGGCGGGCTCAAGTTTCTCGACGCCGCGCATGTCAAGGACGTGCTGGCGCTGCTGCGCTTCACCGAAAATCCGCGCGACCGCGTCGCTGGCTTCCGCATCCTGCATCTGTTGCCGGGCATTGGACCCGCGACGGCGCAGCGTGTGCTCGACCAGATGGCCGAGAGCACCGATCCGCTCGCCGCGCTCGGCCAGCTCCCGGTGCCGGCGCGCACCGGCGCGGACTGGACCGACTTCGTCCGCACGATCGAAAATCTGCGCTATTCGGAATGGCCGGCCGATCTCGAACGCGTGCGGCTGTGGTACGAACCGCATCTCGATCGCCTCCACGAGGATTCCGAGACCCGTCGCGCCGATCTGATGCAGCTCGAGCAAATCGCGAGCGGCTATGCCTCGCGCGAGAAATTCCTGACCGAGCTCACGCTCGACCCGCCGGATGCGACCAGCGACAAATCCGGGCCACCCTTGCGCGACGAGGATTATCTGATCCTCTCCACCATCCACTCCGCCAAGGGCCAGGAGTGGAAATCGGTATTCGTGCTCAACGTCGTCGACGGCTGCATGCCGTCGGATCTCGGCGCCGGCACCAGCGCCGAGCTCGAGGAGGAACGCCGCCTGCTCTATGTCGCGATGACGCGCGCCAAGGACGATCTGCACCTCGTGGTGCCGCAGCGCTTCTTCACCCACGGCCAGGCCGCCAAGGGCGACCGCCACGTCTATGCCTCGCGCACCCGCTTCATTCCGGAGCAGCTCGTCTATCTGTTCGAGCGGACCGCCTGGCCGAAGGCCGGCGCAAGCTCAGCGCGCACTGCCGCGCAAGGGCCAAAGGTCGACATCGGCGCGCGGATGCGCGGGATGTGGCGCTAGGCGCCCAGCCGATCGAACTGGACCTTGCCTGCCTTCATCACCAGCGGAATGTGCTCGCCTTGGCCGAGCAGGCAGACCACGTCGCGCAGCGGGTTGCCGTCGACCACCAGCAGGTCCGCGATGGCTTCGGGCATGATGCGGCCGAGCTTACCCTCCATGCCGAGCACCTCGGCGCCGACCAATGTCGCGCTGGCAATGACGGCGCGCGGCCCGAGAATTTCGGCGCGGATACGGAATTCGTCGCTCTGCAGACGCTGCGACGGCCCAAGCAGGTCGCTGCCGAACCCCATCTTCACGCCGGCATCGCGATAGATCGTGAGCGAACGCAGCCCGGCGTCGCGGACATCGGCGATCTTGGCCACGCTCTCCGGCGGCAGGCCATACTGAGCGCCCTCGTTGGCCAGCGCCTCGTAGGTGACCAGCGTCGGCACCACATAGGCGCCCTTCTCGGCCATCAGCTGCGCGGTCGGAACATCGACCAGATTGCCGTGCTCGATGGTACGCACGCCGCAGCGCACCGCGCGTTCGATCGCGGCAGCGGTGTAGGCGTGGGCGAGCACATAGGTCTGACGCCCGCGTGCCTCCTCGACGATGGCGCGGATCTCGTCCTCGGAGTAGCCGAAGGCACCAACTGGGTCGGTCGGTGAGGCGACGCCGCCGGAGGCCATGATCTTGATCTGGTCGGCGCCCATCTGGAGCTCTTCGCGCGCCGCCCTGCGCACGCCGTCGACACCATCGGCAACGCGCGCCAGCGCGCCGACACGCACGCAGCAGGGGCACGGTGCGTCGCTGGCGAGGTAGTCCGAGCGGGCACGCATGTCGCCGTGCCCGCCGGTCTGGCTGAGCGCACGTCCCGAGACGAACAGCCGCGGACCGTCGGTGAGCCCGGTCTCGATCGCCTGCTTCAGCGCATGGCCGGCGCCGCCGGCGTCGCGCACCGTGGTGAAGCCCCGCCGCAGCATGCCGCGCAGCAGCAGCGTCGAGCGCAGCGTCACCAGCACGTTCGGCATGTGCACCTGCTGCGCCAAATTGAGCTCCACGGCGATCGCATGCACATGCAGGTCGATCAGGCCGGGCATCAGCGTCTTGCCCTTCAGATCGACGATGCGGTCGGCTTCCACCTGGAGCGGCCGATCGGAGACCTCCTTGATCAGATTGTCCTCGACCAGCACGTGATGTCCCTCCAGGAGGTCCGGCTGAAGCGGATCGAGCAGAGCGGCGTTCTTGAAGAGCACACGGGACATGACGACTTCCTGTCTTATCAGGACTGGATGAGCAGCGCGGGCAAGGCGAGCTGGGCGAATGGAAGACACGCGGCGCTATCGTCCTCGACGTACCAGCCTGCCTCATGGAGCAGATTGAGCGAGCCGAGCGTGCGCCCGCGCCAGCGCACGGGCATGTTGAGCACGCTCTCGCAGCCGAGCGAAGCGATCAGCTCGTGATCGGAGAACACCTCGCGCAGATCGTCCCGGGTCCGGCCGATATAGGCCTCGCCGCGGTCGAGCACGGCCTCGGTCCACGGCCCCGGCGCCAGGCGTTTGCGTCCGCCCGCCGGGTAAGGTCCGGGAAGATTGGAATACACCCGCGCTGCTTCCCTTGTGTCGTCGTCATAGGTCAGGATCGTGAACAGCTTGTGCCCGATCGCCGATTTCAAGGCGTCGTCCAGCGCCGAATAAAGGGCATCCGGCTGATCCGCCCTGCCCTGCGCGGCCGCCACGGCGCAGAGCAGCGGATCGGATCGGTGTTTCGTCTCCCTCATGCGACTTCACCCGCCGCGATCTCTTCCAGCGAACGGCCGCGCGTCGGCACCCCCATCAGCACCACGGTGAGCGCGCCTAACAGCAGCACGCTCGTGGTGAGGCCGAACACGCCGGCAAAGCCAAAATTGGGATAGAGGTAGCCGACCAGGATCGGCGAGACGATCGCACCGATGCGGCCGATCGCGGAGGCGAGCCCGGCGCCGGTGGTTCTCACCGCCGTCGGAAAGACCTCGGCGGTATAGGCATAGACACCGGCATAGGTTCCGTTCATGAAGAAGGACAGCAAGATTCCGGCGACCATGATGTGCTGGTCGCTCTGCGCGAATGCCAGTCCAAGCGCGCTGGCGCCGCCGAGCACCATGTAGGAGGCGATCGTCGCCTGCCGGCCGATGCGCTCGTTGAAGTACGCAGCGCTGAAATAGCCGGGAATCTGCGCGCAATAGATCGCGATCGAATAGGCGAAGCTCTTGGTGATGCTCATGCCGTTCTGGACCAGAAGGCCGGGGATCCAGACGAAGAAGGAATAATAGCTGAACGTGATCGTAAGCCACATGATCCAGGTCATGATGGTGATGCGCGCCTGGCGGCCGGCGAGGAGCGCGGCGAAATTGGCAAGCAGCGTCCCACCCGTCACGGCAGGCGCCGTGATTTCGACGACCGGTTGCGGCAGGACGTGGCCTTGGCTCACAAATCCGGCCTCGATCCTGTCCAGCACGGCTGCGGCTTCCTTCTCCCGGCCCCGGCTTTCCAGCCAGCGCGGCGATTCCGGCAGCGCCCTGCGCCACCACAGCAGCATGACGACCGGCACGGCGGTGATCACCAGAACGATGCGCCAGCCGTTCTCATAGGCGGGCACGATGAAATAGCCGAGCAAGGCCGCCGCGACGAAACCGAAGGAGAAGAAGCCGGCGAGCGCGCCGGTAAAGCTGCCGCGGTAACGCCGTGCGACGAATTCCGCCAGATAGGGCGCAATGATAGCGCTCTCCGCGCCGGTGCCCATGCCCGCGACCACGCGGGCGGCGAAGAAGGACGACCAGTCGTTCACCGCCGCGCTGACGATGGATGCGACGCAATAGAGCGCCAGCGCCGACATCATCACCGCACGACGGCCGATCAGGTCACCCAGCGTGCCCGCCAGCAGCGCGCCGAACAGGAAGCCGATATAGGTGCTGCTGCCGAGCACGCCGATCTGCACGCTCGACAGATTCCAGGTCGTGCGCAGCACCGGCAGGATGAACGCCAGCACGGCTGCGTCCATCGCGTCGAACATGTAGCCGAGCCCGCCCATCAGCAGCAGATGCCCGTGGAAGCGCGCAAATGGAAGGCGCTCGATGCGCGCCGAGATCATCGACATGAAAGTCCCCTCTGTCTGGCGGCCCGGCACTCCGCTCATTCCCTGGGGGAACCATAGACAAGGAGATATTATCGTCATAATTTATAATCATGATCTAGTACATCACTGTGGTGAATGTTCTGTCCTTTCGAACGCTCGACCTCAACCTGCTGAAAGTCTTCGAGGCCCTGATGACCGAGGGCAGCGTCACGCGCGCTGCTAACGCGCTTCTGATGACGCAGCCGGCGGTCAGCAACGCGCTCGCACGCCTGCGGGACGCGCTCGGCGATCCCCTGTTCGTCAGGTCCGGCACCGGCATCCGTCCGACCCAGCGCGCCGTGGTGTTGTGGGAGCCGATCGGCGAAGCGCTCGAAACCGTCCGCGGCGCGCTCGACGAGCAGGTGTTCGATCCGCGCCGTGCGCAGACCGAGTTCAGCCTGTCGATGTCGGATTACGTCGCCTCGCTGGTGATGCCGAACCTGCTGAACCATTTCGGCAAGGTCGCGCCGAAGGCGCGCATCCACACCGTCCCCAACACGGTCGTGGAGATCGCCGACCAGCTCGAAGACAATCGCGTTGATTGCGTGCTCAGCGTCTATGTCAACGAGGCGCAGCAGCCGGCCGCCATCCGCTCGCGTTCGCTGTGGACCGTCGACTACGCCTGCTTCATGCGGCGCGGCCATCCGCTCGGGGCGATGAAGCGGCTGAGCACGCGCAGCTTCCTCAACGCGGGGCATGTCGATGTGAGCCTCGCCGGCAAGACCTTGCCGTCCTACGACCTCTTCCTCGCCTCGCGTGGGCTGTCGCGCAACCTGGTCGCGACCGTCAATCACTACAGCGCCGCCTACGAAATCGTGCGCCAGTCCGACCTGATCGCCGTGCTGCCGAGCGATTTGCGCTCGCAATCCCGGCACGCGCCGTTCCTGCACGCCATGCCGCTTCCGCTCAGGGCGCCGCCACGCATCGTCAGCCTGTTCTGGCACCAGCGCAACGACACCGTACCGGCGCAGCGCTGGCTGCGCGACACCCTGGTCGAGATGTTCGCCAGGTCCGACTGAGCCGCGGGCGGTGGGCCCCCGACACCATGAAAAAAGAGAAACAATGGGTTTCTCGAAGCAGCATTGTGCACCAGTCCCCGCTGCTTAGCTCCAACCAAAGCAATCCCCTCCCCCAGTGACAGGCGCGCAAGCCGCGCCCGCAGAGACCGCATCAATGACCGCACCGCTCGAATTCGGACTGGACACCTTTGGCGACGTCACCAGGGACGCCTCCGGCGCGATGGTTCCGCACGCGCAAGCGATCCGCAACGTCGTCGACGAGGCGGTGCTCGCCGACGAGCTCGGCCTCGACTTCATCGGCCTCGGCGAACATCACCGCGCCGACTTCGCGATCTCCTCCCCTGAGACCGTGCTGGCCGCCATCGCGTCGCGGACCAGCCGCATCCATCTCGGCTCGGCCGTGACGGTGCTGAGCTCGGACGATCCGATCCGCGTCTTCCAGCGCTTTGCCACCCTGGATGCACTCTCGAACGGGCGGGCCGAGGTAATCCTCGGCCGCGGCTCGTTCACGGAATCCTTCCCGCTGTTCGGCTTTGATTTGCGCAAGTACGAAGAGCTGTTCGAGGAGAAGCTCGATCTGTTCGCCGCACTGCTGTCGCAGAAGCCGGTGACCTGGGAAGGCAAGCTGCGTCCGCCGCTGAAGGATCAACTGGTCTATCCCCCGGTCGAGAACGGCACGCTGAAGACCTGGATCGGGGTCGGCGGCAGTCCGCAATCGGTGGTGCGCGCGGCGCATTACGACCTGCCCTTGATGCTCGCGATCATCGGCGGCGATCCCGCGCGCTTCGCGCCCTTCGTCGACCTCTATCATCGCGCGTTCAGGGAGTTCGGCCGCCCGGCACAGCCGATCGGCGTGCACTCGCCAGGCTATGTCGCCGAGACCGACGAACAGGCGCGCGAGGAGCTGTGGCCCGACTACAAGGCGATGCGCGACCGCATCGGCAAGGAACGCGGCTGGCCACCGATGGGCCGCGACGAGTTCGTGAACGAGGCCGAGCACGGCTCGCTTTATGTCGGCTCGCCGGAGACGGTCGCGCGCAAGATCGCCAAGACGGCAAAGACACTCGGCATTTCGCGGTTTCAGCTGAAATATTCGGCCGGCCCGCTGCCGCATGGCAAGCTGATGAAGAGCATCGAGCTCTACGGGCGGAAGGTGGTGCCGATGGTGCGGGAGATGATGGGGTGACTTACGCTCTGAGCCAGTCCGCCTGCGCCCTCCGGGCTACGGCGCGACAGCCTTCGCTCACTTCGCGCCATGACCATCGGTGCCGGCTTGCCGAGCCGTAGCTCGCGAAGCGAGCGAAGGCTGGTGGGGGAGGCAGGACTCGAACCTGCGAAGCCATAAGGCGGCTGATTTACAGTCAGCTCCCTTTGCCACTCGGGACACTCCCCCGCTCGACGGCAGCACAATCGGGCCGGACCTTGCCGGCGACCGAAGACGGCCATGGAACGTGAAGGCCGCGACAGCCCGGATGGGGGCGCGACCGGGCGCGGTTATCGGCGAAGCGATGGGGTAAAGTCAACCGAGGCGAACAGCTAAAATCGCCCCCGAAGCCACCCAAATTGCCATATTCCGGGACCCGTGACACAAGCGAGCCCATGAAGGATCGAAAATTCAACCCGAGGGGCCCCCGCGGCGGGTCTAAGCCCTTCAACAGGCCCGGAAAATCCGCCGGGCGCCAGGCCCGGCGCGATCGCGATTCGGACACCGACGGTCCTGTCATCCTCTATGGCTGGCACACCGTCACCATGGCGCTCGCCAACCCCCTGCGGCAGATCCGCAAGCTGACGCTGACCGAGAACGCCGCAAGGCGTCTGGCGGACGAGAACATCGCGATCCCGGTCACGCCCGAGATCGTCCGGCCCCAGGAAATCGACCGGCTGCTGTCGCCCGACGCCGTGCACCAGGGCCTGCTCGCCGAGGCCGACCCCCTGCCCTCGCCCGACATCGAGGATTTGGAGCAGGACGGCATCGTGCTGGTGCTCGACCAGATCACCGACCCGCACAATGTCGGCGCGATCCTGCGCTCGGCGGCGGCGTTTGCGGTGAAGGCGATCGTCACCACCGCGCGCCACAGTCCGGAAGCGACCGGCGTGCTGGCCAAGGCCGCCTCCGGCGCGCTGGAGCTGGTCCCGATGGTGACGGTGCAAAACCTCGCCCGTGCACTGACCACGCTGAACGAGCTCGGCTTCCAGACCGTCGGGCTGGACAGTGAAGGCAGCGCCGATCTTTCCGAGGTCACCCTGCGCGAGCCGCTCGCGCTGGTGCTGGGCGCGGAAGGCAAGGGCCTGCGGCAATTGACGCGCGAGACCTGCAGCGTCGTGGCGCGGCTCGACATGCCCGGCGAGATCAAGAGCCTCAACGTCTCGAATGCCGCCGTGCTCTCGCTCTATGTCGGCGCCAGCCGGCTCGGGCTGATGAAGCGGTAAAAAAACAAAACGCCCGTCCGCATCGCGGACGGGCGTCTCGTTGGTTCAATCGATCAAGCGATCAGTAATAGCGGCGCAGCACGCGGTGGCCGCCATAGTACGGCGCATGGCGCGGAGCGTAGCCGTAGCGCGGACCGTAGCCATAGTGCGTGCGCGGCAGATAGCCGGCGCGCGGGCCGTAGCCGTAGCGATACGGACGGTAATACGGGCGGCGGTAGGGATAGGCGGCCGGGGCTTCCACCGCGGCGGCGCGA
The DNA here is from genome assembly GCF_023073095.1 of Bradyrhizobium sp. 44. NCBI lineage: Bacteria > Pseudomonadati > Pseudomonadota > Alphaproteobacteria > Hyphomicrobiales > Nitrobacteraceae > Bradyrhizobium > Bradyrhizobium sp. 44. The sequence goes on along the minus strand of NZ_JADPIY010000029.1, from coordinate 842,000 downwards.
TAGCCATAGCCGTGCCCATAGCCATAGCCACGGCCGTAGCCGTAATTGGCGGGCGCAACCACCGCGTCCTCACGGTAGGTCGGATACGGCGCGAAGGCGCCCGGGCCGGTGTAGGTCGGGCCCTGGTTGACGTGATAATATTGCGTGGTGGGCTCGGCGAGACGCTCATAGGCGCCGTAGCCGTAACCGTAGCCGGCCCCGTAACCGCCGCAACCGGTGTTGCAGCCGGAATAGACCGGCGCGACCGGCTGGCACGGATTGAAGCCGCAGGCCGCGGCGGGCGCGGTGGCTACGAACATCACGGCAGCCGCCGCGACCAGTCCCGAAATCATCTGACGCATTACTCTCTCCTGTTGATTTTCGTTTGTTGTTTTCGTTTCTTAACCCGGCGGCCTGCCGGGTATCTCTGCACGCGGCCGCGGCCGAGGACGCCGCGGCTGGTCGTTGATCTCAGGCGCGAGGATCACCGGCGGCGGATTGACGGGCACGTCCATCTGCGGCGGCAGCGGCGCCGATTGGGCGCCCCAGCTCTGGTGATAGCTCTCGGGCGGCTTGGGCAATTTGCGGTTCGCGGGCGGCTCGACCTCGAGCCGGCCGTAGCCGGGCCGCAGGCCCAGCGTCGGGTAGTAGTGGCCGACGTCCGTGGGCTGGCGCTCGGCGACATAGCGTCCGCCATAGATTGTGGGCTGCACCTGGACGTTCTTCCCCAAGCCCCAGGTCCCCTCGACCACGGCATAGGACGCGTCGATGTTGTTGATGATGATGGGCACGCCCGGCCGACCGGGAACGACGATATCGAAGCCGCCGCCGGCAAACGCCGTCGCGGGCAGTCCGATCAGAAAAGCAGCGAGCGCCACAACGCGCATGAAGAAATCCCATTTATCCGGCGACAAACCTACCCGATGGCGACGCAGAGAGGGTTAAGGCCCTCTCACCAATTGCCGGTAAGCCTAATGTGTAAGGATTGCGCGCCGCTCAAATGCGCCAAAGCGAGCTAGCGAAGCATTAACGCCGCCGGATCCAGCAGTCTGGAACCAAGGCGCGTGCTCACTTCCGTTTGACTGTTGCTGACAAAAATCCGCCGGTTTCAGCGGAACGTCCGGCGTCTTCGGCGTTTAGCCCCCGTCAACAAAATGGGAGCCAACAATCATGAATATCAAACTTCTCGGAGCCACGGCGATTGCGGCGACCCTGGTGACGGGCTCTGCCATGGCGCAGGCCGTGATCACCAATCCCGGCCGCTGCGCGGCGCAATTCCCCAACGCCAACTGCCAGAACGTCGGACCGGGAAATCCGTACACAGATAGCGGCTATCGGCATCGTCGCGTGTCCTATCGCCAGACCAACAACGGCGATTGGAATAACGACTGGAACAGGAGCCGCACCGGCTTCTGGCCGACCGACGTCGCCGCCGGCGCGGTCGGAGCAGCCGCTGGCGTCGCCGGCGCAGCCATCGGGACTGCGGGCGCGATCGCAACCGCCCCGTTCCGTGCCACCAACGACGCCTACGCCTACGACAATGGCTGGGATAATTCGTGGAATAATTCTTGGGACAACCGCGGCTGGGACACCCGCACCTACGCTCAGCGCAACGGCTTCGTCTGCACGCCCGGCACCTGGTTCAAGGGCCAAGACGGCCGTCGCCACATCTGCCAGTAAGGCGGTTTGAACCGAATACGACAGATCAGGCGGCCTTCGGGCCGCCTGATTCATGTCTGGATCGGGGGATCGCGGGTTCTGGCACTTTCCGGTCAAGTCTGGTATTGCGGCGCGCACGGGCGGAGGGCTCCGGCGTATGATGGTCCCTGCCCGCTTCTCCAGGCGTCGCCGGCTTAGCTCAGCGGTAGAGCAGCGGTTTTGTAAACCGAAGGTCGGGGGTTCAATCCCCTCAGCCGGCACCACCGATTTAGCCGACACCGCGGCCTTATAGATCGGGGCACTCCTCAGTCGGACGACGGCTACAATCGATTTCCAAGGCCATCACGTCAGAGTTTTCCGAGCGACGGTTACACTCAGCTCGAGCAGCGGGTGCTTCTCGTTCCTGACTGTAATGAGGACCTGCGCCCCCTTTGCCGATGCGACGTCTCTGGCAATCGAGGTCGCCATTGCGATCGCCTCTTTTTCGGCGGCTTCCGGGCCGGGCAAATCCACCCCATCCTCGTCGACCGCAGCGAAAAAGTCGTCCTTGATGTCGAAGTAGAACTTCATGGTTCAGAGCGACGGATTGAGATGAAGGTAAAGCACGTCGAAGTCTGCTATTTCGCGCAGCCTGGCTTCATCAAGGATGGATATTCTTCCCCGCTCCAGGTCCAACACGCGCTGAGCACGCAGCTGCTGAACGACGCGATTCATGTGAACCACACTGGTGCCGACGGCGTCGGCGAGGAGTGCCTGAGAGGCCGGAAAATTGAAGGACAGGCCGTCCGCTCGGCCGATCGCCTTCAATCTGGTGTAAAGCTCAAGCACGAGATGCGCCACGCGGCTTGTGGCTTCGCGTTGACCAACGTTGCAAATCCACTCCCGGAAGATCGCGGCGTCGGTCAGTGTATCGCGCCAAAGCGCTTCGGCCACGTTGGGCCGCTTTCTTATGAGTGAGCGCACCGCTGCATGCGGAATGAAGCCGAGAATGCTATCGCCAAGCGTGCTGACGTCATGGTCCATCACATGCAGAAAGAGCCCCTGCAGATCGGGAATGTCGCCGGGTTGGTGAAAGGCCATGATTTGGCGGTGGCCATTGCCGACGATCTTTGATCTCAGGATAAAGCCATCAACGACAAGGCAGCATGCGGAAGGTCGATCTCCGAGAGAAACGACCGGTTGACCGCCAGCCATCCGCTTCACCGTGATTGGCAGATGACGGATAGCGACCTCGTCCTCTTCGTCAATTTCGGTGCTGACCCGCAACCGCGCCAAGAAAGGTTCGAAAATTTCCGCGTTATTCATCGTTAGCTCCGGTCGGCAAACGAGTTTTTGTCACGTTCGTTCCAACCCGGGATCGCCAGCTATTGTCTCACGCGAAGCAGAGGGACTGCCGCAAATTCCAACCTCGGCGGAACCAGACGGGAACGGCGTCAATTCATCTCGCCGCGAAGCCTTGGCGCGAAATTTGACGCGCAACTCTCACTTCGAATGCTTCGGTGCGCTGCTTTGCTGGAAGTGCTCGGCGCCTGATATCTCCACCCAGGCATGTTTCGACTGTTCGAAAACCGAGCGGATGGGTGCCGGGTAGTTCGGAACCGAGATCGCGCCCACGGCAACGCCGATCATCGCAGGCAGATTGTCCGCCTTCCAATAGACCGTCGAACCGCACTCGGGGCAAAAATAGCTGCGGACCTTGCCGCCGCTTGCGGCTGTCCGGACGTACTCCTTCGACGTCCCTGAGATCGTGACGCCCTCCGCCGGATAGAACGCACCGACCCCGAACGGCGCGCCGGTCCGACGCTGGCAGTCAATGCAGTGGCAGGCGACCACGAGGCTGGAAGGTCCTGGAAGCGACAGCGCGAGAGCGCCGCAGCGGCATTGGGCATCGATCATCGGGATTCACTCCACTCTCGTTGGTCCTGTAGTTCGGATGGAGCGCAGTGCGATCCGGGCTACAATTGATCGAGCCGCCACAGCCCGAGGCTCTTGTCGCGCCAGCCGCCACCGCCCTCCTCGCAACGCTCGTTGATCAGCTCGCGCGGTGCCGGCCAGTCGAACGGCACCTTCTCCATGTTCAGTGCGCGCCAGTCCCCGTCCTCGCAATCTCGATTGCCGCCCCATTCGGGAAACGTCGTGACCAGCAGGAAATGCGCGCCGGTGGCGCGAAAGTTCGCGACGGCGCGAACGATGTTGTCGAAGCTCAAATGCACCAGGCAGTCCCGGCACAGAACGATATCCGCGCGCGGCAGTGCATCGCGCGTGATGTCGGCAACGAGAAACCGGCCTGACAACTCGCCGGCCGCGACGCGCTGGCGATTGGCTTCGATCAATGACGGCACGATGTCGATGCCGGTGTAGTCGAGATCCAGCTTCATGCGGCCGATCCAGCCCGCGTCCCCGCAGGGCGCGTCGAGCAGCGAGCGCGCGCCGAGCCGTTGCAACAGCGGAGGAAGCACCTCACGGATCGCGGCGGTCGCGTGATCCTCCGAGCCGAGGCCGGACACCGAGGTCGCCGCACCCCACAGGTTCGTCTTTTCGATGCGCTCGAACCGCGCGGCCAGATCGAGGCCCGCGAATTTATCGCGGTCGGCGACGAACCGCTCATGGGCGAGCACGGGTGGACGCTTGGAGATCATGGACGGGATGTGAATTCCGACGCAGCCACAGTATACAGGCAAAGCGAGCGGTCCGAAACGGTCCGTAAGCGAACCTGCTTACGTCATCGGTCGCGTCTCGCCCCATGCGCCCCACCACAGCCAAAGAGAAGGCCAGGATCGCCGCCGGCGCGGCGGCGGCCGTCGTCATGACGGCCGTGCTGTTCGCGATCGCAATGGGATTTCTGCTGGCGCTGTAACCGCTAACCGCGCGATCGACGAAAGCCGCCGCGCTGACTTAGGCGGTGCGCACCGTTCGGAGGAATTTTCCGACTTCGTCCTTCAGCCGGTTGCTGTCGGTCGCCAGCATCTTGGCGGTGGAAAGCACCTGCGAGGAGGCCGAGCCGGTCTCGGCCGCACCGCGCTGTACGTCGGCGATGTTGGTGGAGACCTGCTGGGTGCCGTGGGCGGCCTGCTGCACGTTGCGCGAGATCTCCTGGGTCGCGGCGCCCTGCTCCTCGACGGCTGCGGCAATGGTCGACGACACCTCCGAGAGCCGCTCGATCGTCGTGGAGATGTCGCGGATCGCGTTGACGGATTCCTGGGTCGCGGTCTGGATGCCGGAAATCTGCTGGCTGATCTCGCCGGTCGCCTTGGCCGTCTGCTCGGCCAGCGTCTTCACCTCGGCGGCGACGACCGCGAAGCCGCGGCCGGCCTCGCCGGCACGTGCCGCCTCGATCGTGGCGTTGAGCGCCAGGAGGTTGGTCTGGCCGGCAATGGTGTTGATCAGCTCGACGACGTCGCCGATGCGCGTCGCCGCAACCGAGAGCTCGCTGACGCGCACCGTCGTGGTGCGGGCCTGGGTGACGGCCTCGCCAGCCATCCGTGCGGATTCCTGCACCTGGCGGCTGATCTCGTTGACCGAGGAGGACAGCTCCTCCGTGGCGGTCGCAACCGACTGCACGTTGCTGGTGGCTTCACCCGAGGCGACCGCGACGACCGAGGTGAGCTCCTGCGCACGCTGCGCGGTGGTGGCCAACGTCGAGGACGACGCTTCGAGCTCGGTGGACGCCGAGCCTACTGTCTCGATGATCTCGCCGACCGCGCGCTCAAAGCCGTCGGCAAGGTTGACCATATCGCGCTTGCGCTGATCGGAGGCCTGCTTCTCCACTTCGACCTGCGAAGCCTTGAGGCGCTCGACCTCGATCCCGTTGGTTTTGAAGATTTCGACCGTCTTCGCCATGTCGCCGATCTCGTCGCGGCGGTCCGTCTCAGGCACCTCGGTCTTGAGATCGTTGCGGGCAAGGCCCTCCATGGCGAGCTTGAGGCGGGCAATCGGCCGTGACATCGCATTAAGGCCGATGAACAGCGCGATCGCGATCCCCAGGATCAGGCCGCCGGCGCTGACGCCGATCACGGTCCAGGTCGCGGATCTGGCATCGCGGTTGATGGCGTCCTTGCGTTTGGCGACCGCCTGTGCGGTCTCGCCCACGAACTGGGCAATGCGCCCCAGGGCCGCATCCATCACCGGGTCGCACTCCTTGTGCGCGCGTTCGGATGCCTTGGCGTTCTCTTCCGGGCTGCTTGCGAGTGAGCCTGCCTTCAGCACCGGATCGCAGCCGGCGAACACGGATTTCAACTGGTCGCCGATGCTCTTGATCTGGCTCGCGCGCGCGGGATCGTCCTGCTCGGCTGCCTCGAGGTATTGGCGGATCTCGTCGCGGTTCTGGGTCGCGGTCTTGAGACGGTTGGCGTTGCCCGCCTCCGTCGCCTCGGTGAAGACCGCATAGAGCGCTGCATGATAGGTCTCCGCGCGGCGCTGGGCCCGCGTCAGGTTGAGCGCTGAGGATTGTGCTGCGGAAAGCTCGGCGAAGCCGTCGACCGTTGCCGAGAGCTCGCGCGTGCCGAAGCCCGCGACGGCGACCATGGCAAAGCCCATCACGGCGACGATCAGCGCGACCTTCCACACGATTTTCAGATTGTTCAAAACGCTCATTGCAGCCGCCCCAGTGATTTTCTGCCGATGCATATTCCCAGCACCGTGCATTGGAACCAGCTGACGTTAAGATTTGATGCCAAATGTTCCGGGTAGTCTTACGGAAAACTAACTATTTGGGCTTCCGCCGTAAGCTTGGTGTAAGCTTCAGCCTATTCCGGGGTGTGAGCCGGGCTTGGAAAACCGGAACCGGTCGGTGGCATCGTCCGTTGTCGGCCCATGCGGATCAGGGAAGAAAACCGAAACATGTTTCTGCTGGCGACGGTGACGCTGTGCTGTAGCGCCTTGGCTGGAGCAATTGCGCTGTTCGAACCGGCTCCGGCAAAGCAGCAGGCCCAACGGGCAATAATCGATGTGACCGCTCCGACGCCGGTTCGGGTGGTCGGGGCTCCGTTCGAGCCCAACCTCAATCCGCGGGAGCGTTAGCCCTCACCCCGGCGAGACGTCGGCGCCCTCCTCGGGACGGCGTTTGGCGCGGGCCAACTCCTCAACGAACGCGATCACCTCCGCCCGTTTGTTGGGCGGCAGCGACAGGAACGCGCGGACGAGCCTCAAGCCCTCAGCTTCGGCTGAATGGTCTGCTTTGACATCCATTCCCCACTGTCGGGCGGCCGGGAAAAATATGCAATCCCCTACCCAACACCTTCTTGATTCGGCCGGCCAGCTTTGCTGGAATGCCCCCGACAGGGGTGCACCATGAAGTGGATCACGGAACGCGACGCGCTGATCGCGCAGACAATGGCCTTCGTCCAATCGGTAACCGGCAAAAAGGATGACTTGCATCCACCGGAGATCCCGATGGCGACAGTGGCCGCGTCAGTGCAGATCGTCCCCGTCAACACCGCCGTCGAGAGCAAGCCACTTCCGCCCCAACCCTTGCCTCTCCCATCGCAGCGCGCGGCGAGCCACGACGTCCGCACCGAGATGCAGGCCCGCATCGCCAATTTCCGCAAGCATCAGGAGCGGTTCGAGCGCGAGCGCGAGGAGTATTGCGCGGCCACCCTGACCAAACTGCGCGCCGCCATTCGGGACGCCTCCCCCCGGCCACCGGCTGAAAAGTAGAGCCGGGGCCTCCCGTCGCGGGCTACAGCCAGGACCACACCAGCCAGAGATTGGCCGCGCAGGCCCCGAACAGGGCCAGCGTGAGGGGCAGCAGCATGTGCCCGCAAGAGGTTTTCAGGTCGGTCGTCATGACCGAAAACATCCCCTGATTCCGCCAAATGAGTCCCGGGGATTCTTTTTTTCGGGATTCAGGACTCGTTAAGGACTCAGGCCTCGGCGACCCCGATCACGGCCGCGTGATCGACCGGCAATCGGAACCCCTCCCCCGCAAAGTCGTTAACGCGCTTTCCGGGAGCGGGAAGAATGCCCTACGCCCTGTTCTGCAACGACGCCCAGATCAGCAAGGCCTATCCTGATGAGTCCGACGTCTGGAGGCTCGCGCAGCGAAGTGGCCTCGTCGTGGACGTAATCGCGGATGACAACCGCCCCGGGCCACGCCGGGTGCTCGACAACGATTACGAGATCAAGCCGTGCCGGGCCGCACAGGGCGAGGACCCGGCCCGGAACAAGGCCGAGGCCGATCGCCAGGCGAGGATGGAGCTTGAGCTGAATTCCTGAAGACGGATCAAGGATGGGAAGCCGGAGCTCAGGAAAAGCTCAGGGCGTCGCGGTCGCGAGCGAGGCCTGCTCGCCCGCCAGAGCCACGCAGGCCTTCCGGCGATGCAGCCCACGGATCGCGCCTGTGACCTTCAGCACCTTGCCGGAGGAGCACGAGGCGTCCTTGACGAAGGCCACCTCGTAGGGTGCCAGCATCAGAGGCTCGGATTTGAGGATTGTTTGGGCAGCGCACGGCAAACTGACGAAGCACGAGAGCACCACAGCCGACACCAAGATACGCATGTCCGTCGTCCCACCAGCCCGGTAATTCTCATATAACGCGTTCCGGCGCGCGAGTTCCCTAAGCTGCAAAAATTATTTTTGCTTTACCCGAGCTCCATGACGCGCGTGAGAAAGCGCGCGCCAAAACGTTTGCTTGCAAATGACGCGCCAGATGGTTGACGCAATGCAAACAGAAGGCTGGCAACCAGAGCCCGGCAAACGAAAGGCCGGCGGGGGAGCCGGCCTTTGTCAGATCGTGATCGTTGGTGGCGCGTCAGTAGCGCGAGGCTGCCGGACCGCCCCAGCCGAAGCGATAGTTCACGCCGACCTTGACGGTATGCTCGTCCTCCCGGCCGCGGACGCCCACGACGTCAGCCGGACCGGAGGTGATCGTCGTGCTGCCGAAGTTGTAGTACTGGTACTCGGCCTTGGCCGACCAGTTCGGCGCGAACATGTATTCGAGGCCAGCGCCGACAGTGTAGCCGTCCTTGCTGTTCCCGGTCGCGGTGAAGGGCTGCGGCACGCCGGCGACATTCACGCCAAGACCGCCATTGCGCCAGGCATAACCGCCCTTGGCGTAAAGCAGCGCCGGTCCCCAGGTGTAGCCGATACGACCGGTCACCGAGCCGAGCTGGTCGGTATTCGAGGTCACCTGCGTGCCCAGCGGGAACGTGGCACCGCCGTTGTTGGTCGGCAGCCAGGAATACTGCGCCTCCATACCCATGACCCAATTGGGCGCGAACTGGTAGTCGAAGCCGCCCTGGACACCGCCGAGGAAGCGCGCGTCGCTCGACTGGAAGCTGCTGTCGCCGGCAAAGGCGCCGCCGACATGGCCGCCGATGTAGAAGCCGGTCCAGTTGTAGATCACCTGCGGCGGCGTGTAGGCCGGAGCCTTGGTGTAGGTGCGCGCCTGCATGTCGGCTGCGGCAGCCGGCGCGGCCAGCGCAAGCAGGGCAACCGCACCCAGCAAAATCCTTTTCATGATCATCCCCGTTCTTTCAAATTCGACACTCAGGAAACAACGTGGCGTGAATTGGGTTGCTTCGCGGCGATGCCGGAACGTTGATCGTTCGTTACTGTGACGGAGCGGCAACAGCGCGATTTTGTTCCGTCCCGCAGGCTCATACCGACGGTTTTTTTTCCGCTGGAAAACAGAACCTGCTGTAGCGATTAGTCGCAACGCAAAACCACTCCGTTCAAGGCTCCCCGAAATGTGATCCGGCAGCTCCGGTTGGCTCTGTCCTATCACCAAGCGATGAAGGTGGGCTTTGCGCTACCGCGTCATCTTTTCAAGTTCCGGAAAGGGTACGTAAACCGCGCCCGCGCACAGCTCGCTGGCGCGATCGACGACGCGGTCCGCCCGGCCGTTGACGAAAATCACGGCGCGTTCCCTCATGGCCTTGTAGGTGCCGTCGGTCTCGCGTGGGGTGAAGTGCAGGCAGCTGACGTAGAACTGCCGACCGCCGACCTCGCGCTGCACCGGCTCGGCCATGCTGGCGTCACGCACGCCGACGGGGTTGTTCAGATAGCTGCGCATCAAGGCCAGCGTGTCGCCGCGGAAATTATCCGGGAACGGTTGTGGACCTCCGGCCTGGGTCCCGTCCATCAGGGTCGGACGGTCACCGTCGCTGCCGAAGCATCCCGTGAGCGCCAGCGGCAGTGCCAGCATCAACGCCAAGCTCACTGCGCGTTCCGCTAGTCGCCGCACCGCTTACGCTCTCCGCTCGATCAGTCTCGGAGACGTTCCAGCCCCAAGGTTGCAATGATGCATGTCTACAGGTGTTTTGCCCGACGAGTCAAACGGCTTCGTAAAATCCGCAGATGAGCCACCGATCAAACCATTGATTTATCTACCACCGGCTACTGTGCATGGGGTTGTTTTCGAGGTTTTGTTTGCGGCCGCCAAACCTGGGACGTTGCTCGCGGGCTTCAGCGTACCGGCCCGCCGCCAGCACCTCGAGCTTTCGCGCAAGGCGTGACGAACGGGCCGGGCCTGAATTCCTCACGCGGCGGCTGGGCAATGCTAGAACGCCGCCGCGCAGGATCAGTCGTTAGCTGCGCTTCTCCATCGTCGCCGGCTTGGTCACGTCCGGCTGCGTCGTCAGCGACTTCTTCGCGGACAGATGCTTGTGGTGGTGGCGATGCGTGCGCACGGTCTTGTGCGCGTCCGGTGTGACCGCGGCGTTGGCGTTCATCGCCTTCGACTTGGCATCCACCTTGGCGTCGGCCTTGACGTCCGAAGCCTTGACATCCGAAGTCTTGACATCCGAAGTCTTGGCATCGGCCTTGAGGCCGGCGTCGGGTTTCGCGGCGGTGGTGGACACTTTGGTCTGGGCCTCGTCTGCCTTGATCACCGGCGTGGTCGTGGTGGTCTTGCCGGTCTCGGCTGCGAAGGCCGGGGCTGCGATCACGGAAGCTGCAAGCAAGGCTGCGGAAATGGTCTTCAACATGGTTGGTCTCCTCTTGGAAGGATCTTGAGGCGGGCGCCCTCTCGCCAACCCTTTGATCGTAGGTTGGAGCCTAGGGGGCACGCACTGAACCCAATCTGAAGCCCGCAGCAGGCTCCCGTTCATCTGGATGACAAGTTTGTCATCTGTCCGCAGGGCGAATAGACCAGGATGCCGGGAATGTTTTTGCCTGATGGGTGTTCCGGTCTTTGGGCAATCGTGTAGGATCGCCACGTTCCATACGGGAGAACTTAGATGCGAAAACTCTCAACGCTTCTTGTGCCGGGACTTGTCGCCATGACATTGGCGGCCGGGCCGGCTCTGACCAGCGCCTATGCCGCAGGTGGCGACACCCCCTCGTCGCCGCCGGCCTCGGACACCTCGACCAAAAAGGGCAAGAAGAAAAGCTCCTCCGTCAACGATCCGAAATTCCTTGCTGCCTATCGCACCGCCTACACCACGATCTACGACAATCACGACTACACTGGCGCGATCGGCCAGCTGAAGTCGCTCAAGCGCGACGACGTCGCCGACGTCGCCAATCTGATCGGCTACTCCTATCGCAAGCTCGGCGACTACCAGTCGTCGAAGGTCTATTACGAGCTGGCGCTGAAGGACGATCCGAACCACGTCCGCACCTGGCAGTATTACGGCCTCTGGCAGCTCGAGCAGGGCAACCGCGAGCAGGCGCAGTATCACCTGAACAAGCTCGCCTCGCTCGCCGGCACCGACAGCTCCGAATATCGTTCGCTCGCCACCGCGCTCGACAAGCCGACCGGAGCGACTCTCGTCTATTAAGAACATCGCATCTCCGAATGGGACGAACGGGCACAACCTCAGGGTTGTGCCCGTTCTGCGTTCTCGGCTAGCTTTCCCACCAATCTTCCCCTCGCAAATCGGTGCGCAATGGACAATTGGCTGCGATCCGCAATCGAGTACATCGGCTCCTGGATCGAATTCCAGCACACCACAATCCAGCAGCCGGGCGTGATCGTCGCATTCGCCCATCGCGGCGAAATCGTCGCCGAGCACGCGTTCGGCCTCGCCAATCTCGACACCGGCGAGAAGCTCACCCCGCGCCACCGCTTCCGCATTGCCTCGCATTCGAAGAGCTTTACCTCGGCCGGCATCATGAAGCTGCGCGAGCAGCGCAAGCTCCGGCTCGACGATCCCATCGGCCAATATGTCGCCGGCCTGCATCCGCGCGTCGCCGGAACGACGATTGCGCAAGTGCTCTCGCACAGCGCAGGACTGACGCGCGACGGCGCCGATTCCGGCCAGTTCATCGACAGCCGTCCCTATCTCGACGCTAGCGAGCTGATCGCGGAATTGAAGCTGCCGACCGCGATCGAGCCGGGCACACGCTTCAAATATTCCAATCACGGCTTTGGGCTGATCGGTCTCGTCATCGAAGCCGTGACCAAGGAGCCTTACCGCACCTGGATCAAGCGCGAGATCATCGAACCCGCGGACCTGCGCGAGACCGAGCCGGACGCCCCGCTTCCCAAGGGCGCGTCGTTCGCGCGCGGCCACACCCGCAAGCTGCCGTATGGGGAGCGATGCGTGATCCCCGGCGACAATCCCGCGCACGCGATGGCCTCCGCCGCCGGCTTCATCGCGACCGCCGCCGATACCGCCCGCTTCTACGCACAGCTCGCGCCCAATGCGAAAAAGAGCATGCTATCGGTCGCGAGCCGCCGCGAGATGACGCGAAACCATTGGCGCGTGCCGCAAAGCTTCGAGGCCTATTACGGCCTCGGCGTCAACGCCGGCAAAACCGACGGCTGGGATTGGTTCGGCCATGGCGGCGGCTTTCAAGGTTACATCTCGCGGACCTGCTGCATCCCCGCTTGCGAGCTCGCGATCAGCATCCTCAGCAACTCCATCGACGGCGCGGCGCCGTTCTGGATGGACGGCGCGATGCAAATCCTCCGCGTCTTCCAGGCCCGTGGCGCACCCGACAGGCGCGTGCGCGACTGGACCGGCCGCTGGTGGACGATCTGGGGCGCGAACGACCTCGTGCCGCTCGGCAACCGCGTGCTGGTCGCCAATCCCCAGTTCAACAACCCGTTCATGGACGCCGCCGAGATCGAGGTCACCGGCCGCGACACCGGCAAGCTCGCCTGGGCCGCCGGCTACTCCAGCCATGGCGAGCCGGTGCGCCGCGTCCGCAACAAGCGTGGCAAGGTCAGCGACGTCTGGATCGCGGGCGCCAACATCAAGCCTGCGGCCGTCGTAGCCCGCGAGATCGCGCGGAGATACAAGCCGCGCAAGCGACGGCCTACTCCCGAATGAGCGCCTCGACCTCGCTCCGAAGCGCCTGTCGCGAGCCGTCGCGCGAATAGAACATGTGGCCGCCGGGATAGACCACGAACTTGACACGCTGTGTTGCGAAGGCCGGCAACTGGTCGAGCACCCGCTTCGATCCGAAATAGGGCGTGGCGAGATCGAACAGTCCGTGCGCGACCAGCACGTTCAGCTTCGCATCCGTGGCGAGGATCTGGCGCAGCTCGGAGACCGACTGCGGCGGGTTGATGCCGCGGCCGAAATCCCAGTAACCCTCGACGGCGCCGTTCAACACCTCGTAGGAGCCATCGGGCCGCCAATTGAGCTTGTGTGTCAACAGGTCAACCGCGGCACTCGTCAGCGGCGCCTGCAGCGCATCGCCGGAGGGATCACCGAACCGCGAGCTGCTCGAATCCGGATAGGGATCGAAGCCTCGTACCGAGCCATCGTAGCGCCCCGTCACCTTGCCGTTCTTGCGGTCGAATTCGCGGCGGAATTCGCCGACGTCGAAGCGGCCGGCAAGCCGGCGGCTCACCGCCTGGTCGATGCCGGTGAGCTCGGCGACCTTGTCGGCAAGACGATTGGTCGCCTCCTGGTCCGCCTCGCCTTTGACGAGGTCGGCCAGGAATTCGCCGCGCGCGTAAGCCTCGACGTCGGCGAGATCGGCGCGCTTGACCGGGCCTTTCGCCTCGCGCGTCACCGCGACATAGCTCGGCAGCGTCGCGACATATTGCAGGAGGCTGGTGCCGGTGAACTCGCGGAAGTCCAGCAGCGGCGACACCAGGATCAATCCCCTGACCCCGACGCCGTGCTGGAGCTGCAACTGGCGCACCACCTTCGGCCCGCGAATGCCGCCATAGCTTTCGCCGGCGACGTATTTCGGCGAGGTCAGCCGGTCGTGCTTCTCGAGCCAGCGGCGGATCACGAGCGCGATCGAATTGACGTCACCGTCAACGGAGTAGAACGATTTGCGCGCGTCATCGCCGGTCGCGACAAAGCGGCTATAGCCCGTGCTGACGGGGTCGATGAAGACGAGATCGGTGAAATCGAGCCAGGTCTCCGCGTTAGGCTTCACCTCGGGCGAGGCGGACGGCGACAGCGCTTCGCCATCGAGCGGCAGCCGCCACGGCCCCGCCGCGCCGAACTGGAGCCATGCCGAGGACGCACCGGGCCCGCCGTTGAACAGGAACGTCACAGGGCGCGTCGCGCGGTCGGCGCCGTCGAGCTCATAGGATGTGTAGGTGACGTCGGCCACCGGCTCGCCCTTGCCGTCGAACACGCGGATCGAACCCGCGGTCGCTGCGAAATTGAGGGTGCGGCCGGGAAGATCGAGCGTCTGCTTCGTGGTCGAATCCGACGGAAGACGGTGCGGCTCGGCGGATGACGATGAATTCTGCGACGCGCTTTGTGCGCCGCCGCGACCACCCTTCTGTCCGGCTGCTGCCGCCGCCTCGGCGCGCGGCTGCGGCGGATCGTCGGCGCGCGCAAATCCTGCGAGCGCGAATGCCGACACCGCCAGCACCAGGGTCGCGCGGCGGAGCGCCGGCATATTCATGGCCATGATCGTTCTCCCTGCCCGGCGACGACCACCGGTGCGGACCGCAAGGCTAGCGCGAAATTGCGACGGTTTGGGGGATCATGGCTCCAGCGGCGCCTGAAGAGCCCGGTTGGGCACAAATCGAGCCGGTTTCGTCCTCAAATCGGAATGGGCAGTTGCCGGTCTGGTGTGAAGGGCGGTCATCCTCGACAATCGGGGTCGAGATCGTTAGACGAGCCCGGCGGAACTTTCTCCAGCCAGCGGCCCTGCCCGAAGCCATGACCAAGCCAGCGCGATACGACCGGATCGCCTTCGTCGCCAGCCCGAGCAGCGAGGCGCAAGCCGCCTTCGGCCAGCTCACCAGAGACTTCGGCAATTGCGACCCGAAGGACGCCGACATCGTGGTCGCACTCGGCGGCGACGGGCTCATGCTCCAGACGCTGCATCAGCACATGCACACGGGCAAGCCGATCTACGGCATGCACCGCGGCACCGTCGGCTTCCTGATGAACGAGTACTCGACGGTCGATCTTCGGGCCCGTCTCGAGGCCGCGCAGGAATCCGAGATCCACCCGCTCCTGATGCGCGCGACCGACGCCAACGACCGCGTTCACCTGCATCACGCCATCAACGAGGTCGCCCTGTTCCGGCAGACCTATCAGGCGGCGCGCCTGCGGATCCTGATCGACGAGCGCGAGCGCATGTCCGAGCTGATCGCCGACGGCATCATGGTGGCAACGCCGGCCGGCTCGACCGCCTACAATCTGTCCGCCCAGGGGCCGATCCTGCCGATCAACGCTGCGCTGCTGGCGCTGACACCGATCAGCGCCTTCCGCCCGCGACGCTGGCGCGGCGCGCTGCTACCGAACACGGCTTATGTCGTGATCGAGGTGCTTGAGGGCGACAAGCGCCCCGTGGCGGCGGTCGCCGACCACGACGAGGTGCGCGACGTCCGCCGCGTCGAGGTGCTGTCCGACAGGACCATCTCAATGCGCATGCTGTTCGACCCCGGTCACAGCCTGGAAGAGCGCATTCTGCGCGAACAGTTCGGCTCCTGAGCCGCCTCGCCGGACTGCCGATCGCAACCCTTCATTAACCCCCGGCGAGATATGGTTAACGAAAGTTGACCGCTCCGGCCCGGGCTCCATGTTCCGCATCGATTTCAACAAGCTGCGTTTCCTCGTCTGCGACGACAATCCGCACATGCGCCGCATCCTGCGGACGCTGCTGCATTCCTTTGGCGCGCGTGAAGTCTACGAGGCCGAGGACGGCGCCACGGCGCTGGAAATGTACAGCCATTACGTGCCCGACATCGTCATCACCGACTGGGCGATGCCGATCTTCGACGGGCTCGAGCTGGCGCAGATGATCCGGCAGCCGGAATCCAAGGGCAATCCTTACGCGCCGATCATCATGCTGACCGGCCATTCCGAGAAGCGCCGCGTCACAGTGGCGCGCGATGCCGGCGTCACCGAATTCCTGGCCAAGCCGATCTCGGCCAAGGGGCTCTACCAGCGCATCCTCAACGTGGTCGCCAGTCCCCGACCCTTCATCAAGACCAAGACCTATTTCGGCCCGGACCGGCGCCGCAACATCACCTCCGCCTATATGGGTCCCGAGCGCCGCGTCGGCGAAAAGCACGAGGTGCTGCAGCAGCCCTCGCTGCTCGACAAGGCCCGCTCCTCCATCTAGCGCAACGTCTCTCACGATCGAGGCCGAATATCATGGCGAAGAACAGCGCAAGAGACATCGAGATCACGGCCTTCGCCACGCATCAAATCATCACGCAGCCCAACCCGCTGCGGTCGGTCCTGCGCCGCGTCGAAGACAAGGACATGGACGATCCGGTCGGCCGGGCCGAGCAGGCGCTCGCGGGCCTCGCCGGCGAGTTCAAGGACTGGATGGCGACCGAGATCAACCGGCTGTCGGCCGCCTACGTCGCCATCCGGCACGACGGCTTCACCAAGGACAGGCGCGACGAGTTGTTTCGCGCCGCGCACGACATCAAGGGCGATGCCGCGACCTTCGGCTATCCGGCGGCGGCCGGCGTAGCCGAGAGCCTGTGCCGTGTCATCGAGCACGCGCCCGATCTGGAAAAGGTGCCGGCCGAGCTGTTCACGCACCACATCAACGCCATCCTCGCCATCGTGCACGAGAACACCAAGCTCGACAGCATCAGCGTCTCCGCCGAGCTCAGCCGGCGCCTGCGCAAGGTCGCCGACGACTATCTCGCCGACGCCAACCGCGATCGCCCCGAGCATCTCGAGGTGATCCTGGCGCCGAGCATCGCGCCGGCGGGGTAAGGGCTCGCCTCTCTCCTCTCGTCATTGCGAGCGCGGCGAAGCAATCCAGACTGTCTCCGCGGTGGGATTCTGGATTGCTTTGCTGCGCTCGCAATGACGGAGTTTGCGGTTTAGACCTGCCCTATCTCGGATATCGAATTAGGCCGCGATCAGATCGTCATAGACAGGATCAACCATCTCCTCCGCGACCAGCTCGTCGCAGAACAGCCTTGCCTCTTCGCGCGCGGACTCCGTGGCGAAGCGGCGCAGCAGGACCATCAGCGGCTCGGTCGCGCCGCGGTCGGTCTCGCAATGGGTGAGCACGCGCTCGACCATGCGGCGGCGCAGCCGCACCGCATTGTCGTCGCTGTCGACGAAGCCTTGCTCGTGGCAGGCATCGAGCGCGACCTGGAAGGCCGCAAATGTCGCCTCGGGAAGCCCGGCGCGCCGTAGCAGCGCCTGCAGGCTATTGCCGCCGCGATCGTGCAGCAGCGCGGACACGCGCGCCAGCGGCAGCTCGGCGAGCTCAGCCAGCGCCGCATCGAACAGGTCCAGATTGCTCGACAGCAGCGCGCGCAGAATGAGACCCGCTGTGAGCTGGCCGGTGATGCGCAGGTGCTGAACAAGACCTTCCATGTCTTCGCCGCGTGAGCGCGCCGCGATATTCATGGTGGAGCGGTCGCGCGCCTCG
Source organism: Bradyrhizobium sp. 44 (assembly GCF_023073095.1). NCBI lineage: Bacteria > Pseudomonadati > Pseudomonadota > Alphaproteobacteria > Hyphomicrobiales > Nitrobacteraceae > Bradyrhizobium > Bradyrhizobium sp. 44. Next base: position 824,645 of record NZ_JADPIY010000029.1, on the reverse strand, counting down.
GTCGCGATCCGCTCGGCGCGGTCGGCACTCAGCCAGTTCCGGGCCACGACGAATTGAGCCAGCGTCTCCGAGAGTTTTGCCACCAGCGCAGCGCGCGTGGCGGACGGCAGATCCTCCAGCACCAGCATCGCCTCGCGGATCGCGGCGAGATGGCCGTGACGCTCGACGATGCGATCCCAGGAGAATGGCGCAAGCTCGGCATGAGGATTTTCGATCAGCTCGAGCGCTGCCGCCGCGCAGCCGACTTCGGCAATGGCGGCGCAGACCGATACCGGCAGCGCGATGCGGCGCGCGACCGCGCACTGCACCTCGTCGTTGCCGGTCGCGACGATGTCGACGAGATCGGCGTCGATCAGCAGCGGAGAATGTTCGAGCACGGGCAGCGCGACGGTCGGCTGGTCCGCCGACAGCGCCCGCACGATCGACGCCGGCGCCTCGGTGCTGCGCGCAAACGCCTCGGCCATCGCCTGCCGCACCAGCGGCGAGGGATCGTCGAGCAGCATCAGAAGCGCGCCTTCAGCGGCAATACGGTCGTCATGGGAAAGGTCTGAGATCAGCCAGGCCCGGGCCAGCGCCCGCGTCGCCTCGGCCCGCTCGCCAGCGGGCGCCGTCCTGATCCAATTGATGAACTGCCGAACAATCATGGTGCTTCCGGCTTACGCAACGAAGACGAAGCGGTGACGGCTTGTCACCTGCAACACAAATTAAACCACGACGCTTAACAAAGCGTTCACCATAACTGGCTGGTTTTATTGACGTTTTGTTAAGGGAACAAAGGCGCCTGTGGACGCGCTGGGACCTGCTCGCAGCGTTCACGCTACGACGTATCCGAGACGCGGGCGCGCGAATTAGCTTGAGAACGTGCCGCTGCGATCGCTGAAGAGATCAAGAGGCTGCGGCGGCCGGACGTCGGGCGTCGCCGATGCGGCCGAGGTCGCTGGTGCGACCGTGGTCGCGGGTGCGACCGAGGTGAGCGAGGCATTGTTGCCCCACAATGTCTGCACGGTCGTCGAAACCGGCTGGGTGGTGTCGCCGGGCTGATAGATCGAGCGAAACACCGGCGTGCCCGGTGCATTGTCCGCGACCGTCATTGGCGCTGTCGCGCTGACCGGCGTCACCGCGCGTGTGTTCGGAAAGGTCTGGAGATACGCGGCATTGTCGATCAGCGGCGCGGCAGGCTGTACGCCATTGGCGCTCGCGACCAGCGTGGTCGACAGCGTGCCGCCATACATCGCCATCGCGCTGCGGGTGGTTTTCGAATTTGCCGCGCCGGCGTAGCGCGCATCCAGCACCGAATAGACCTCCGAGACGCTGCGCGCGCGGCCGTCCTTGGCGTAGAAGATCGAGCGATTGGCGGACGCAGCGTTGGGAAACAACCGCGCACCGACCGCTTGCGGATTGTCCTCGGCGTTGGCGATCAGCTTCGCGGCGCCGCCGACGCCCATGAAATGCGCCATGTAGAGTTCGCTGTCGGACGGCCTGCGGCCGAGCAGGCCGGTGAGCTTGAAGCTGTTCGACTGCGTCAGCGCGGCCGCCATGCTGGAGGCGGCCTGCGGATCGTCACGCAGCTTCATGATCGACCGCTTCATCGCGGGATCATCGACGGTGTAGGTGCCTGACGACGTCCTGGTGATGGCGTCGGAATAATTGCCATAGCCGAGCTGGGTGCCCGCTTCCTTCACCGTGCCCAGCCAGGTCTGGTCGATGAACTGGTAGAGCCCGTGCGCCGATGACGTCGTCGCCCCAGCCGTGGGATCGAAATCAGATTCCATCTTGGCGGTGGTCAGCATGTATTGGAAGCTGACGCCAGCGACGTTCGAGGCCTGCTTGATCGCACCGGCGACGCGTGCCCGCGACGGATCGAGAACCGCCGTCTGAGAGGCACTGGAATTGTCGACCGACATGATGAAGTGCCCGCACCGCACGGCGTTGAGTGCGCCGGCAATTCAGCGCCCTGTCGTCTCACCGTGGGACAGGTATGGTTAATGCGGGGTTAATTCGGATCGCCAGCTCCGCCCTGCGCGTGACGGCAGGACTACTTCTTGTACACCGCGTCTGGATCGAACAGCCTGTCCGCATCGACGAAGAGGAGCGTGGCGCCGCCGTCTTCGGCCTCGACCTTGCGGTAGAAGCAGGACCGGCGGCCGGTGTGACACGCCGCGCCGATCTGCTCGACGCGGAGCCAGATTGCATCCTGATCGCAATCGGTGCGGATCTCGACCACGCGCTGGGTCTGACCCGAGGTCTCACCTTTTCGCCACAAGGCCTTGCGCGAGCGGCTGAAGTACCAGGCCTCGCCGGTCGCAATGGTCTTGCGCAGCGCCTCGTCGTTCATGTGCGCGACCATCAGCACGTCGCCGGTGGCGACGTCGGTCGCGACGACGGTCACGAGCCCGGCCGCGTCGAACCTGGGAAGGAAGGCGAGACCTTCCTCGGTTTCATGGGAGTGAGCGGACACAATGACCTCGCCGGTCTATTCGCGAGGTCAGCGCTGCAGGCCTCGCACCAGGGACAGAAAACGAGCCTGCTCCGCCGGATTGTCGCGGAACATGCCGGTGAATCGGCTGGTGAAGGTGGAGGCGCCATGCTTGGCGACGCCGCGCACCGACATGCAGGTATGCTCGGCCTCGATCAGCACGGCAACGCCGCGCGGCTTGAGGATCTCGTCGATCGCCGCCGCGATCTGCGCGGTCATGTGCTCCTGGGTCTGGAGCCGGCGGGCGAAGATGTCGGTGAGGCGCGCAAGCTTCGACAGGCCGACCACGCGTTCCACCGGCGTATAGGCGATGTGCGCCTTGCCGTAGAACGGCATCATGTGATGCTCGCATTGCGAGGTGAACTCGATGTCGCGCACAAGGACGAAATCATCATAGCCGGCGGTCTCGCCGAAGGTGCGATCGAGTACCTCGGCCGGGCACTGGTGGTAGCCCTGATAGAGTTCGTCGAAAGCCTCGACCACGCGGCGCGGCGTGTCGAGCAAGCCCTCGCGGTTGGTGTTCTCGCCGATATAGGCGAGCAGCGTCTTCACCGCCTGCTCGGCCTCGGCGCGCGCAGGGCGCGGCTGGTCGGCGCGGACGGCGGCGGCGAGGAATTCGGAAGGATCAAGCTCCGCCGGACGGCCATCGGGCTGCCGGTCGGAGGGCTTGTTGGGGCGGATGGATTTGATGGTAGCGTCCATGTCTACTCCGTTCGACGGCCTTGCGGCCGGAGTGTCACCGGCAGACGGGGCGGCGAGCCGCCGGACGCCTGAGAGAACAGTTTCGGCGAAAAGGTCTTCAAATTAACGCCGGCAGCACGGTTCTGGATCACACCACTGCTGCAGCGCTGGACTGTTTTTCCGCCAGTTCCGACCCTATATAGGGCCGTGGACGGCGCACGCCAAGGCCGATCCTGCTGGACTCCATCACATGCTGAACGACATTTATAACAAGCGGATCATCGAACTGGCCGGGAATATTCCGCGGCTCGGACGGTTGTCGGATCCCGATGCCACCGCCACCGCCCACTCCAAGCTGTGCGGCTCGACCGTCAAGATCGACCTCAAGATGGAGGGCGACAAGGTCACCGACTTCGCCCACGACGTGAAGGCCTGCGCGCTGGGACAAGCTTCTTCATCCATCATGGCAAGTCAGATCGTCGGATCGACTGCGAGCGAACTCCGTGAGTTACGCGAAACTGTTCGCAAGATGCTGAAGGAGAACGGCGCGCCTCCTGACGGCAAATGGGCAGAGATCAAGTTCCTCGAGCCGGTCCGCGACTACAAGGCGCGGCACGCCTCGACGCTCCTGACCTTCGATGCCGTGGTCGATGCCATCGGCCAGATCGAGGCGAAAGCGAAGCAGCCGGCTGCGGCGCAAGGCTGAGTCCGGAGGCTGATTCCGGCGGCTGCTTCCGGCGCGTGGCTAGGCCCGGAACGAGATCAGAAATTCGAGGCTACTTCTGCGATGCCGCGACCGGCGTGGCTACGCCGCCCGTCGGCACCAGGGCTTCCGCCGTCTTGGTCGACTTGGCGGGCTGCTCCGGTTCCGCACCGAACCTTGCCTGGGTCTTCGGTGCAAGCTCCGCCATTGCCGGCGCGGAGATGTCGACATGCGGCAGCACGTCGGCCACGAGATCCGTCGTCACGAGATTTGTGAGCTTGAGCTCGCCTGCATCGAGCTCGTGCAAATCTTCCCAGGGGGGGACGCTGAGCGCGAGCGACAGCAGATCGCCGGCACCGCCCATGTCGAACGTGTATTTGGCGAGCCGGCCGATGTCGCGCTCCACGATCATCAGGTCCTGCGCGCTGTAGCTCGCTGCCTTGGCATCGTCGGCGCGATCGCCCATCCAGATCTGGTGGACCCGGACATGGGCCGCTTCCGGCACGTAGCGCTTCTTGCCGGCCAGCAACAGGAACACGCACATGGATTCGCAATAGGCCTCAGGCGCGACCGCCGGACGGACCGACTGCCCGCCGCGGTTCTGAAGGCTGATGCCGACCGTGGTCAGAAGTCCGAGATTGCGGAAGCGCCGGCCGAGCGTGATCGCGTCGTTGACGGAACCACCGCTGGAATCGAGCACCACGGTGGCGCCGCCGAGCTGGCGTCCGCGGGAAAAATCTTCGAAGTCCCTCGGCGTATCGGCCGTGATGATGCCGACCGCACTGACCCACCCGCGGCAATTCGGCTCGCAGGCGACCCAATTGAACTTCATCGGCAGCTTGCGCTCTTCGAGGGCAACACCGGCCCGAGCCGACGACCCGAGCGTCGCGACGGCGCCAGCCAACACGACTCCACAAGCAGCGGTTCCCACCAGCAACCAGCCGCGAAGTTTGAGCGCCTTCAGAAGTTTCAAACTGGTCCCTTCCCCAAGTCCCAAGCTTTAGCCCAAGCCTTACGGCGAGCCGACTCAGCCAAGCCCCGTTCTGACTTTCCAATGAGTCTCACATGACCGTCACAAAAATGGTATCCGGGGGAATACAGCTCGTCCATAGGCGCTTGCTGCACTGCTCCCAAAAAGCACGCAAAATATGACGTACAAACAACTGCTTACAGTTCCCTGCGCCGGAACCGCGCAGGACCTCGCCCACGATCTCAGCAATGCGCCCATGAAGCGATCAACTTGCGAGCATTGTTCCAATCCCGTCGCGGGCGCGCGCCGGCTTCCACGCAGATTCGGCCGCGCGCTGATCTGGCTCTACCGCCACACGCTCTCGCCGCTGGTTGGCTACAATTGCCGGCACCTGCCGACCTGCTCGGTTTATGGCGACGAGGCGATCGAAAGATTCGGGCTGTGGGCCGGCGGCTGGATGACGCTGGCGCGCCTGCTCCGTTGCAACCCTTTCGGCACCTCGGGCATCGACAACGTGCCCCTCACCACACCGCAAGCTTCGCGCTGGTATCTGCCTTGGCGCTACGCGCGCTGGCGCGGTGTCAACGCATCCTGAGCATGATGCGGCGCCTCACCCGTCGCTACCTTGAGTGGAACCGAAACTCGCCCCTCGCGTTGATGTGATGCTCCTGCGGGAGGAAACAACAATGCGCTGGAAAATCAGCCCTCATTTTCACTTCAGGTCTGGACGGGATTCGCGGGCTGGTTCGCGAGGCCACGATCCCAGAACCCTCGACATGCTCGCTATCATCGGCCTGCTTGTGCTTGTCGTCGGCTCGGGCTGGTATCTAGCGACGAGCACTGCCACGCCGCCCAGTACGACGGAGTTCATCGTGCCGAGCCAGAGCGTGCACTGGTAATCAGCGGGACCAGAAAAAGCGTCCGGGCGGCGGCGGGACCGGCTCGGGCGGACGTGGCCGCTTCGGACGCGGCGGTTTCGGCGGCGGCTCGGCGGACGAGGTGGTCTCCGCGCCCGGCGCCGTCTCGCTTCCCGGCACCTTCACCGACAGCAGCAAGTTCGACTCGTGCATCCGCCAGCGGTAACCGACGCCGAAGTCGATCGGCTGGGCGCGCGTGAACAATGCGGCGTAGCGCTCCTGATAGCGGCCGGGAAATTCGCCGATGGGTCCGAGATAGCGGCCGAACGGGAAGAACCGCCATTGCCGCGAATTGTAGCTCGAAAGCGGAATGCCAGAATCGTCCTGGACGATGGTCGCGCTGTTGGCCAGCAACCAATCGCGCGCGACGGTAAAGTTGTCGGAGTGCAGCAGATAGGACGCACTCTTGATCAGGCTGTTGCCGGGGCCGAGCGTCTCGCAGAACTTCAGGAAGCCTGCCGCGCGTGCACCCGAATTGGAGAGATCGGTCGAGAAATAGTACAGCGTGCGCGCCTCGCCGTCGGGGCCTGCAAAGGTGATGCGGGCGCCGCGCGTCGCGTTCGGCCCTGGATTGTCGTTGCCGACATGCACGCCGCCCTTGTCGTCGAGTGCGACCATCTCGACATTGCGGATGGTCTTGCCGGAGCGGACGAGGAAAACATAGAGGATCGGCAAGGTGCCGTTGACCTGGTTGGTGTGCAGGTCGACCTTCATTTGCTTGGTGATGAAGAAGGAAAAACTCAGGATCGAGCCGAGTGAGCGCTCGACATTGTAGAGCGCGGCGCCGACCGAGCCGCGCGGCAAGCGCGTCAGGTCAGCCACCGCACCGACCGGCTCCAGCGCGCCGAGCACGTACGTGCTGGCCTTGGGATAAAAGGCGTTGGCGTAGAGGAAGTCGGGACCGCTGAACAAATAAAACATGGTCGGCCTGGGCGCCGCCAGATTGACGTCGGCCCAGTTGCGGATCTTCGAGAGCTGGCGCTGCTCGAGTTGGGCGAAGGCGCCGTCGAAGAACTTTGCGTGGCGCTGCCAACCCGGGTCCTTTGTGAGCGGCACCAGCGGCGAATCCGCCGAAGGCTGCATGCCCGCGAGGAAGCGCGCGGTGTCGTCGAAGGTCGCCTCGGCGGCACGTGCGGACGAGACGGTCGCAGCCAGCAAGGCGAGAGCGACGGCCGCAATTCTCATGGGTCGAAACATGTCTATTCGCAATGTCGTGAAGTGCCAGCGGCGACCGGCCGCCTGCGGAAAACAGCATAAATCAACAGGCCCGAGAGCATGACGAGCATCCCCGACAGCGATTGCACGGGCCGCTCGGTCAACAAATAGTACATCATGAAGGCGGTCACGAGCAGGAAAACGAGCGGCGTGAACGGGTATCCCCAGGCACGATAGGGCCGCGGCAAATCGGGATCGGTGATACGCAGCTTGATGACGCCGGCGACCGTGAAGAACGAGCAGAACAAGAGCGCGAACTGGATGAAGTCGAGCACGGCCTCGAAACTGCGGGTGAACAGCAGCAGATTGGCGACGGCGAGCTGAAACAGGATGGCATAGGCCGGCGCGCCGCGGACCGATCTCTGCGAGAACACGCGCAGTGCCGGAATGTCCTCCCCCATCGTCATCATCACGCGCGGGCCGATCCACATCATCGCGCTGATCGATGAGATCAGGCCGAAGCAGATCATCGCGCCTACGATCCGGCCCCCGAGATTACCGAAGATCGCGCTGCCGGCGACGCTGGCGACGTCGAGCTGACCCGCGAGTGCGCCGACCGGGGTCGAATGGAGAAACACCGCATTCAGCGCGACGTACAGCACGAGCACGATCAGCGTGCCCGCGAGCAGCGCGCGCGGCAGGTCCCGCTGCGGCATGTTCATCTCGCCGATGATGTAGGTCGCGGCATTCCAGCCCGAGAACGAATACATCACGAACACGAGCCCGATCGCGAAAGGCGCGCTGACGATGTGCGCGAGATCGCCGGCCTGCGGCGTGAAGGCGATCGGCTGCGGCACGCCGACGATGAAGCCGGCAACCAGGAAGGCAACGATCAGCACGACCTTCAGGATGGTCGAGATCAATTGGAAGGTCGAGGAGTGCCTGACGCCGGTCAGTTGCACGAGCGAGACCAGCCACACCACGGCGATGGCAAGCGGGATCGGCGGCACACCGGGCACCACCGATTTGGCGTATTCGCCGAACGCCATCGCGGCGAGCGCGACGGGTGCTGCAAAACCAACCGTTGCCGACACCCAGCCGGCGAGAAAGCCGAAGGCGGGATGATAGGCACGGCCGAGAAAATTGTATTCGCCGCTCGAGCGCGGAAACATCGCGCCGAGCTCGCTGTAGGAGAATACCCCGCACAGCGCGACGATGCCGCCGACGGTCCACAGCAGGAGGATCGAGAAGCCCGAGGGGATGTCCTTGACCTGGAAGCCGAGGCTGGTGAAGACGCCGACCCCGATCATGTCGGCCACGACGATGGCGGTCGCAACCAGAACGGAGACCCCCGACCCGTTTCCGGTCAGCCGGCCGGTCCAGGGTGCAGTACCCGCATCTGATGCCGTCATCGCCGTCCTCAACCTCAGGCGTCACGCCTCGTGGGAAGCATCGTGCAGCTCGGTCCAGTCAATTCAAGCAGGGTTAACAAGGGTTAAATGAGGCGGGGCTACTTCGGTACTCTAGCACCATTAATCCACGATCCGGGCAATAAAGCTTCGTAAACACCGGGGCATCCCGCTCCCGTCCCCCACAATCAGGACACGATTGCGTGGTCCCCTTGAGCGTTCCGGATGTGGGGAAGTTTCTCCGGACACTTAACGTCGCCTAAACGCCCATCGGCTCAATTGCCTTAATGATTGCCGATGGACTTGTGGTCATGACTTGGGGTCATGGGTGAATGGTCGGGGCCGTTCCGAAACCGAGAGCTGACATCCGCGCCGACCGGACCACGTCCGGCGCGCGCGGTCGTGCGCTTCGGACCGCTCTGATCTCAGTCTTGGTGCCGTTGTCGCTGACCCTGGTTCAATGCGGCAAGGCACCCAATCCGGCAGCGCTCGCGGCGAACTCGCAGGCCAACGTCCAAGGCAACGTCCCAGCCAACGTCCAGGTCGTTGCGAAGACAAACCAGCAAGTCGCAAGCAGCGACACGTTTGAGGATCGCTTCCCGGCCCCCCAGTTCAGGGAGCGCTTCCCATCCGCGAGCGAGGGTTTTCTGCAACGGCAGATGTCGGACTTCTCACCCAAGCGCGCCGTGCAGCAGCAGCCGGAGCAGGCGCCCTACAAGGTCGCTTCGCTCGCGCCGCAGGCCCCATACCAGCGTCCGCCGCGCGAGGACCTGACGACCCTCGTCAGCATGAAGTCGTCAGCCTTCCCCTATTTCGGCAACAACCCCGCCTCCGACGCGCCGTTCCTCAACATCTCCAAGGGCGACCGCCGCGGCCACCGCAGCTATTCCGGGCGCGTGTTCTGGCAGGACGAGACTTACAACGATAACCGCGTCCTGATGCACGTGCCCGAACATTTCGACGTGCGGAAGCCAGGCGTGATCGTGGTGTTCTTCCACGGCAATGGCGCGACACTCGAGCGCGACGTGCGCGACCGACAGCTGGTGCCGCAGCAGGTCACCGATTCCGGCGCCAACGCCATCCTACTTGCGCCGCAAATGGCGGTGGACGCCGCCGATTCCAGCGCCGGCAAGTTCTGGCAGGCTGGCGGCCTCAAGCGCTTCCTGGAAGAGTCTGCGAACCATCTGGCCCGGCTCACCGGCGATCCCAACAGCGCCCGCGCCTTCGCCAATATGCCGATCGTGATCGTCGGCTACAGCGGCGGCTTCCTGCCGACGGCCTGGAGCCTCGAGGTCGGCGGCATCAGCGACCGTGTCCGCGGCGTCGTGCTGCTCGACGCCGTCTATGGCGAAATGGACAAGTTCGCCTCATGGATCGAGAGCCACCGCTCCGGCTTCTTCGTCAGCTCGTACACCCGCTACACCGCGCGGCGCGACCGCGAGCTGATGAGCACGCTGCGGCAGAAAGGCATCGCCGTCTCCGAAGACATGGACGGCCCCTTACGTCCGGGCAGCGTGGTGTTCGTCGAAACCGGGGACGGCATCACCCATCGCGACTATGTGACCCGAGCGTGGACGCGGGACCCGCTCAAGGACGTACTGGTGAAGATGTCGGCAACGCCGGCGCTCGCGCTCACGCGCGTGGCCTCCACCAATCCATCGAGCCGGTAGCTTGCGATATTGCGCCCGTCGGCATTTGGCTGCACGGCCCGCAAGCCTCTCAAGCCTTGATCAAAATGTGATGTTGATGGCCGACGGTCCCGGTGCGGACCGGATTGCTTCCACTGGCAACAATCATACTTTGCCGGCCAAGTTGCATCTGGATTCTGCGGGGACAGACTGTGCGTCAGGGACTCTACAAAGTCGACTTCCACACGGTTCACGGCACGGGTTGCGGCGTCGTCTATGTGACCGAGGGCAAGATGCGCGGCGGCAATTCTGCTTTCGCGTTCATTGGCACCTGCACGGGCGAAGGCGACAGCATCAAGGTCAAGATCTCGACCGAGCGCCACAATGACGACCCGTGCTTCAAGGCGCTGTTCGGTCTCGACCGGATCACGCTGACGCTCGCCGGTCGGGAGGATGGCGACACTGCGGAATTCGAAGGCACCGCACTGCAACTGCCGGGCGTTGCCTTCAGGGCCGTGCTGAGCCGGATCAGCGACTAACCGTCCGGCTCCTGATCCTTCGGGTCTTAACGGCCTCAGGTTTTTGGCAGCTTCGGAATGCTCTCGGCAAAGCCGTTGAAGCAGGCCAGCCGTTCGTCCTCCTCCTTGAAGAAACGGCAATCGGCGTACCCCTTGGCCTTCGGCGGCTTCGGCTTCGGTGTCGGCGCGATCACGGCGTCGTAGCAATTGAGCCGGTCCTTGGTGCCGTCGTCTAGATCGAGGCAGGCCTGGAGCCGCGCTGCGATGGATTGCGGCTTGCCCTTCGGCGCCGCAGCCGACTTTGCCGCAGCCTCCTTGGTCCCTGCCTTGGTGCCCTTGGGCTTGACCTGCACCAACGGCTTGTCCCCGATCATTGGTGGCTTGTCGGCTTGCGCGAAAGCGGAGGCTGAATAGAGCACCGCGGCAACCGCCAGAATCATCCTCATCTCAGTCAACCCTCTTTGGTCCCCATGACCGGCCTTCTAGCCTCCCGGCGCGCGGTTTGCCAAGCACCTTGCGCGCACGGACACGCTTCCGTTCAGGCCGGGGCGACAGTTGCCGGCCGGGGCCGGGTCAGGACCACCAGGATCAGCGCCAGCACGACGAAGCCGACCGCGACGAAGCCGAGCGTATGCAGGAGCTCGCGGGCGAACAGCAGTCCGCCGACGGCAGAGCCGACCGCCTGGCCGATATAGAGGACGGAGGTGTTGAGTGCGACGGTCGCCGATGCCAGCGACGGTGCGGCCGAGACCAGCCGCACCTGCTGCATCGAATTGGTCGAGGCAAAGCCGAGGCCCCAGATCGCGACCGCACCCGCCATCAACGCGAGCGTGCCGGCGCCGAGCGCCCAGCCGGTGATCCCCGCAAGCAGCAGGCACGTGAACAGCAGCGAGGTACGATAGGGTCCCGAGGTGTCGACGATGCGGGTCGCAATGACAACGCCGAGGAAGCCGCAGACCCCATAGAGAGCGAACACCATGCCGATCGCATCGGGCCCTGCGCCGGTCAGCTTGTTGAGCAACGGCCCCATGAAGGTGAACACCACGAACTGCCCGGACATCTGCAACATCGTGATCGCAAGCAGCAGCAGGATCGTCCTGTTGCGACCGACCGCGCTCCAGGTCTTCAGATCCACGGGCGTGCCCTTCAAGCCCGCCGGCAGTCGCATCAGCAACAGCAGGAAGCTGACGCAGCCGAGCGCGCCGATCCCGCCATAGGCCGCGCGCCAGCCATAGCGGCTGGCGATGAAGGTGATCAGCGGCAGGCCGACGGCGGCAGCGAGCGACCAGCCGAGAAAGATGTAGGCAATCGTGCTGCCGCGACGCTCCACCGGCACGATCAACGCCGCCGTACCGGCGGCCTGCGGCGTGTAGAGCGCGCCGACCGCGAGCATCACCAGGCGGATGACGAGGAGGCCTGCATAATCGGGCGCAAAGGCAGAGGCGAGATTGCCAAAAGCGAGCACCGCGAGCGTCGTGGTGAGCAGCGTCCGGCGTTCGATCCGGCTGGTGAGCCAGGCCGTCAGCGGCGAGCCGATGCACAGGATGACAGCCCCGAAGGTGATCAGGAGCGCGGCCGCATGGATGCTGACGTCGAGCCCCGTCGCCAATTCCGGCAGCATGCCCGCCGGTGCCAAGACCGAGCAGCCGGTGACGAGATTGCCGAGCATCAGGGCGGTTGGCGCGAAACGGCCGGCGCATGCATTTTCCATGCAAACGCATGTAGAGCGGGCTTGCGACCAGTCAAAGGGCGTTGCCCGGAATAGTTCGTGCAGCGCCCCCGCTTTTGCGCGCCGGTTTCTTGGAAATGCCGGATTGCGCAGGCCGAATCGCCTGATATATCGCTCGTTCCCGCTTACCTGCGCTCGTTCGCAGGAGTGAGCCTCAGGAGACACGCCATGACCGACCAGCCCAACGACCAATCCAAGGACCTGTCCAAGGACCAGTCCAAGTCCGAGCAGCCCAAATCCGAATCCGGCTTCCAGTACAGCCTGAGCAATTTGAGGCCCGTGACCCCGCCGGAAAAAATCACCCTCACCTTCCCGGACGGCGCCCGGCGCGAATATGCCAAGAGCATCACCGGCCTCGAACTTGCCAAGGGCATTTCGCCGTCGCTGGCCAAGCGCACAGTCGCGATGGCGCTCGACGGCGTGGTCTCCGACCTCGACGACGCAATCGAAGCCGATGCCAGGATCGAGCTGATCAACCGCGACGATCCGCGCGCGCTCGAGCTGATCCGCCATGACTGCGCCCACGTACTTGCCGAAGCCGTGCAGACGCTGTGGCCGGGCACCCAGGTCACCATCGGTCCCGTGATCGAGAACGGCTTCTATTACGATTTCTTCCGCAACGAGCCGTTCACGCCGGAAGACTTTGCCGCGATCGAGAAAAAGATGCGCGAGCTCATCGCGCGCGACAAGCCTTTTACCAAGGAGGTTTGGGATCGCGAAAAGACGAAACAGGTGTTCCGCGACAAGGGCGAAGCGTTCAAGGTCGAGCTGGTCGACGCCATTCCCGGCAACGAGCCGATCAAGATCTATTACCAGGGCGACTGGTTCGATCTCTGCCGCGGCCCGCACATGACCTCGACCGGCAAGGTCGGCAACGCCTTCAAGCTGATGAAAGTGGCCGGCGCCTATTGGCGCGGCGACAGCAACAACCCGATGCTGACCCGCATCTACGGCACGGCGTTCGCCAAGCAGGAGGACCTCGACGCTTATCTGAAGCAGATCGAGGAAGCGGAAAAGCGCGACCATCGCAAGCTCGGGCGCGAGCTCGACCTCTTCCATTTCCAGGAGGAAGGCCCGGGCGTCGTGTTCTGGCACGCCAAGGGCTGGACCATCTTCCAGCAGCTGATCGCCTATATGCGCCGGCGCCTGGCCGGCGACTATAGCGAGGTCAACGCCCCGCAGATCCTCGACAAGTCGCTGTGGGAGACCTCCGGCCATTGGGGCTGGTACCGCGAGAACATGTTCGCGGCGCAGTCGGCCGGCGAGGAGGCCGAGGACAAGCGCTGGTTCGCGCTGAAGCCGATGAACTGCCCGGGCCACGTGCAGATCTTCAAGCATGGCCTGAAGAGCTACCGCGACCTGCCGCTGCGGCTCGCCGAGTTCGGCGTGGTGCACCGCTACGAGCCGTCCGGCGCGATGCATGGATTGATGCGCGTGCGCGGCTTCACCCAGGACGACGCGCACATCTTCTGCATGGAGGATCAGCTCGCCGACGAGTGCCTGAAGATCAACGAGCTGATCCTGTCGACCTATGCTGATTTCGGCTTCACCGGCGATCTCACCGTGAAGCTGTCGACCCGGCCGGAGAAACGCGTCGGCACCGACGCGATGTGGGATCACGCCGAGCGCGTGATGGCGACAGTGCTGCGCGAGATCCAGTCGCAGAACAATCACATCAAGACCGAGATCAACCCGGGCGAAGGCGCCTTTTACGGGCCGAAGTTCGAATATGTGCTGCGCGACGCCATCGGCCGCGACTGGCAGTGCGGCACCACGCAGGTCGACTTCAACCTGCCGGAACGGTTCGGTGCGTTCTACATCGACCACGACAGCGGCAAGAAGCCGCCGGTCATGGTGCACCGCGCGATTTGCGGTTCGATGGAACGCTTCATCGGCATCCTGATCGAGCACTATGCCGGCAACTTCCCGCTCTGGCTGTCGCCGGTGCAGGTGGTGGTCACCACCATCACATCGGAAGCCGACGAGTATGCCAAGCAGGTGCTGGAGCAGGTCCGGCGTGCGGGACTTCGGGCCGAGATCGACCTGCGCAACGAAAAGATCAACTACAAGGTCCGCGAGCATTCGCTGGCCAAGATTCCGGCACTGCTCGTGGTCGGCAAGAAAGAGGCCGAGACGCAGTCGGTCTCGATCCGCCGGCTCGGCAGCGACGGTCAGCAAGTGACGACGACGGTGGAGGCCATCGCCGCCCTCGTCGACGAGGCGACCCCGCCGGATGTGAAGCGGGCGCGCGGCGCGGCCTGACATCTGAAATCGGTCTAAACTCGCTTTCGGTTGCGGGCGTGCATTCCTATGTGGGGATTGCACGCCCGACGACCAGCCGAAGAGGAAACCGCAGTGCCCGACGCCATCGAACTCCTGAAGACCCGCCGCTCGGTCAAGCCGCGCGAGATGTCCGGGCCCGGCCCCTCCCCGGCCGAGCTCGAGACCATCCTCACCATCGGCGCGCGCGTGCCCGACCATGGCAAGCTCGCGCCCTGGCGCTTCATCATCTTCGAGGGCGATGCGCGCGAGCGCGCCGGCGAGGTGATCGCGAAGGTGTTTGCCCGGAAGAATCCCGGCGCGGCAGCGGCCGATGTCGAGACCGAGCGCAAACGCCTCACGGATGCGCCGCTGGTGATCGGCATCGTCAGCTTCACCAAGCCGCATCCGAAAGTGCCGGCCTTCGAGCAGGAATTGTCGGCCGGCGCCAGCGTCATGAACATTGTCACGGCCGCGACCGCGCTCGACTACGGCGCCTGCTGGCTGACCGGCTGGTTCTCGTTCGATCGCGACGTGCTGGACGGCCTCGGCCTCAAGCCGGACGAGAAACTTGCCGGCTTCGTCCATATCGGCAAGCCGACCAGGCCGAGCGAGGACCGTCCGCGACCGGTCCTTTCTGAAATCGTGACGCGGTTTTAACCGAAGGCGTGTTGACGCCTTCGACGTCTTGCGGCTTTGATCCCGGCAAGGGAGGAAGCCCGGATGAAGCGTCGTGAATTTCTGGTCGGAGCCGCGCTGCTGGCCGGCACGATGGCGCGAAGCCGCGCCGCCGACATCCCCGCGCCGTCGTCCGACGGGCTCGACCGTATCACCGCGTATTTTGACAACGAGGTGACGAGCGGCCGGCTGCCGGGCGTAGTGGTGCTGGTCCAGCAGCACGGCAAGCCGGTCTATCTGAAGACTTTTGGCGTGCGCGACACCAGGACGGGCCTCGCGATGACGTCCGATACGATCTTCGCCATCCACTCGATGACCAAGCCGGTCACGTGCCTCGGCGCGATGATGCTGATCGACCAGGGCAAGCTTGCGCTCACCGACTCCGTGTCGAAATACATTCCCCTCTTTGCCGACACTAAGGTGGGCCTCGAGGTCACCAATCCCGACGGCACGCTGAAGGTGGATCTCGTGGCCCCGGTCCGTCCCGTCAACATTGAGGATCTGCTGCGGCACACTTCGGGCATCAGCTACGACTATATCGGCGGCAAATGGGTTGAGCAGGCCTACAAGGCCGCCAACATCTTCGAAGGTCAATTCGACAACAGGGAGTTCGCCCAACGAATCGCGAGGCTGCCGCTGGCACGGCAACCGGGAACGCTGTGGCGCTACGGTCATTCCACCGACGTGCTCGGCAGCGTCATCGAGATCATCTCGGGCCAGACGCTGTACGCATTCCTCAAGCAGCGCATCTTCGATCCGCTCGGCATGAGCAGCACAAAATTCGCGCTGGCGACCGAGGACGAGCTCGCGCGGATGGCGCGGCCCCTGCCGAACGACGACATCCTGCTCGCCGCCGAGCGCGAGCGCCTCGACCATCCCGAATGGCAGTCCGGCGGCGGCGGCCTGCTCTCGACCATCACCGACTATCAGCGCTTCTCGCAGATGCTGCTCAATGGCGGCGAGTTCGACGGCAAGCGCTATCTCAGTCCTGCGGCGTTCAAGGCCATGACGACCGATCACGTCGGGCCGGGCTCGGGCGTCGGACGCGACTATTTCTATTTTCCGGGCGACGGTTTCGGCTATGGCTATGGCCTTGCGGTGCGGACCGATCCCGGCAACGCCAAACCGCCGCCGCCGGGCTCGCTCGGCGAGTTGAAATGGGACAGTGGCAGCGGCACCTATTTCGGCGTCGATCCCAAGCTCGATATGGTCTACCTGCTGATGCAGCAGACCCAGAACGAGCGCAGCCGCATCACGCCCGCCTTCAAGGCGCTGGTCTATGACTGTTATCCGTCCGAGTTACGCCGCCCGTGAAGCGCGCTGGCTGAAAGCGGCGAGCAGCTTTGCGATCTCGGCGCCGGGCACTTCCATCATCCTCGTCATTGCGAGCGCAGCACAGCAATCCAGAATCTTTCCGCGGCGACAGACTGGATTGCTTTGCTCCGCTCGCAATGACGGAGTCTTTGGGTGGCAGGGTCGCGCGTCCATTCGCATTCCGGATCGCAGACACACCTTCGCATCCTCGCGGCGTGTTCGCCCGAGCTTTGCTTCGTCGTCTCACCCTCAATTGAAAGAGGGCGCAGGGAAGACCGGGTGCCGGCTGGCACCCGCGGTCCACTGTGCGAGATTGTCGTAACAAGATTGCACAGCGGCATACAGGTGAAGCCCAACATCCGGCCTTCCCTGCGCAGTGGCTTTACAGCTTATGTCGCGCTCTCCCCGGGGAGCGATGCACTATTGCCCCCGTCGCCTTGCGGATGGCTGATGCGTGTGCCCGGTTGGGCAGCCCACATCACCGCAACGCTTGACGCACAGACCCCGGGCGTCAGGACCACACGATTTCGCCGTACGCCGATCACACCGGTCGTGTGCGCGAGGCCTTCGCTCACGGTTGCCCGCCCTGCGAAGCCGTTCGCGCCGATGTGACCAACGTCCACCGCCATCCGGCCCGCGTTCGTGACGATCGCGATGCGCCCCTCTTCCTTGGGCCGGGTTACGGCGAGATATACGCCGTTTCCGAATTTCGGTAAAGCGGAATAGTTTTTGAGGGCAGGAATTGACCGACAGCTTGGGTGTTTTGCCTGACGGGCACCGCAAGGTCTTGTAAGCCGGATGATCCCAGCGCAATCCGGCTCGCGCCGCACCTGTCCCGGGGGATTGCTGCGAACGCCCTGGTCACAGCAGGGTATCAAAAGCAATCACCCCGCCAATCGCTCGATCACGAGATCGAGCAGCGCGCGCAGGCGGGCGAGGCGCCTGAGATCGCGGTGATAGCCGACATAGGTGTCGCGGCCGGGCGGCGTCGCGCCGATGTCGAGCGCGACCAGCCGGCGGTCGCGATCGCCGAGTGGACGCGGCAGCACCGCGAGCCCGCCGCCACTCGCGCAAAGCTCCGCCTGCGCCTGCCTGTTATTGCTGCGCGCGGCGATTTCCATATTCGGCAGCGTGCGCTTCAGCCACAGCGCATCGGGCATGTCGGCGAATTCGGCGTTCATGGTCACAACACGGATACCGCTTCCGTCGCCGGCGCGTGGCGGCTTGCTGCCTTTCTTGCCGTAGAGAGCGTAGGGAATGTGGAGCAGCTTTCGGGAGATCACTTCAGGCTCGTCGAACGGTTTGATGCGGAAGACGAGATCAGCCTCGCGGCGCGGCAGACTGTAGAGGCGCGCATCGGTCAGAAGCTCGACGGTCACCTTGGGATGGCGCTTGCCGAACGCGGCAATCAGCGGGGAGAGTATCACCGTCCCGAACCAGTCCGACGACGACAGACGCAGCAAGCCATCGAGCTGCGTCTCCGCGCCGGATGCACGCCGCTCCAAGGCGAGCGCCTCCTCTTCAATCCGCTCGGCATGGCGCAGCACAGCTGTGCCCTCGTCGGTCAGCACGAAGCCATCCGCCGTGCGCTGGAACAGCGTTTGTCCGAGCGACTTTTCGAGCGCACGAAGTCTCCGTCCCATCGTCGGCTGGGTCTGGCCGATCTTCCGTGCGGCCGCGCCGAGAGTGCCTTCGCGCGCAACCGCCAGGAAGATGCGCAGATCGCTCCAGTCCACCGGAAGCCTCCTCATACAAAAACGCACGACAATCGTACATTCTCATTCCTTCCCATGCAAAAAATCATGGGCATATTGGAGGCCGACAACGGAGCAAGACGATCATGACGAGACAATCGACGATGCGCGCGGCCGTCCTGGAGACCCACAACGCGCCGCTGCGCCCCTCAACCGTCCCCACGCCCGAGATCGGTCCGCGCGAGGTGCTGGTGCGAATCCGCGCGAGCGGGATCAATCCGCTCGACACCAAGATCCATGCGGGCGCGGCGGCGCATGCGCGCCATCCGCTGCCTGCAATCCTCGGGCTGGATCTCGCCGGCGTGATCGAACAGACCGGTCGTGACGTCTCGCGGTTCAACCGGGGCGACGAGGTCTATGGCATGACGGGAGGCGTCGGCGGTGTGCAGGGATCGCTCGCCGAATTCGCCGCTGTCGACGCCGACCTGCTGGCGTTGAAGCCTGCCAATCTCAGCATGCGGGAGGCAGCCGCCCTGCCCCTCATCTTCATCACGGCCTGGGAAGGACTGATCGACCGCGCGGCGCTGAAGGCCGGACAAAAGGTGTTGATCCATGGCGGCGCAGGCGGCGTTGGGCACATGGCAATCCAGATCGCGCGCGCGTTCGGGGCAGAAATGTTCGCGACCGGCTCGGCATCGCAGCG
Source organism: Bradyrhizobium sp. 44 (assembly GCF_023073095.1). Taxonomy (NCBI): domain Bacteria; kingdom Pseudomonadati; phylum Pseudomonadota; class Alphaproteobacteria; order Hyphomicrobiales; family Nitrobacteraceae; genus Bradyrhizobium; species Bradyrhizobium sp. 44. Next base: position 805,811 of record NZ_JADPIY010000029.1, on the reverse strand, counting down.
CGCCACCATCGAAGGCTTTGGCGCGACCTTCATCGATCGCGATACCGCCATCGCGACTTATGTTGCAGAGCATACGGGCGGCCGCGGCTTCGACGTCGTCTACGACACCGTCGGCGGTCAGGTACTCGACGCTTCCTTCGAAGCCGTGCGCCGCTTCGGCCATGTCGTGAGCGCGCTCGGATGGGGCTCGCACGCGCTTGCGCCGCTCTCGTTCCGCTCCGCCACCTATTCCGGCGTGTTCACGCTGCTGCCGCTGCTCTCAGGGGAAGGCCGCGCGCATCACGGAGTGATCATGGCGGAAGCCACGCGCCTGGTTGAGGCCGGCAAGCTCTTGCCGACGCTCGATGCCCGGCACTTCACACTGGAGAACGTCGGCGATGCCTATGCGCTGATCCGCGATCACGCGACGCAGGGCAAGCTCGTTGTGGACATCTGACGGCGCTCGCAGAGAAGTCTAGTCGCCGGATGAAGCGAAGCGCAAGCCGGGCTGCGGAGACCCGCACGCGCTGAGGCGACTAGTCCTCGCTGGACGTCGCCAAGCGGTTGCGCAGATGGGCTTGCGACAACAGAAAGAACAATGCGCGCTCGCCATGATATTTGGCGGACGGCCGGGTGCGCTCGAAGCCATCGGCGAATTTCTTGCCGGATTGGTCGCACACCTGCCACCGCCAGCCGAACCGCTTACGCCTGGTGAGGATCACTTCGAACATGCCGACGAGCTTGGTCCCCTGCTCCTTGCCGGTCTCGCAGACGCACGAGCCTGCTCCGGCCTCCTCCGTTGGAGGGATGCCCGACATATAACGCAGCAGGATGGAAAGCGAATAAAATTGATTATCGGAAATAGGTATCTTGCACCGGCTGTGAGGAAGTCGCGGCGCCGCTGGAATAAGCCGGCGGTGCCGGTGTTTGTCGGTCCTGCCTGGTAGCGCTGACAAAGCTATTCAAATCGCAACACCAAACGGAGCAGCGGAGAGCATCCGCTTTCGCACGTGACGAGGACTGGCGGTAATAAGATATGGGAGATCCGTGCGCTGAATGAGACGTGTTCGCCAGACACGAAGACCAGCGTCAGGCCGCATGCGGTATCACCGCTCAAGCACTACCGCGCGACGACTTCCACTTCGCCGTCGACGCCGTTGACGACGTTGAACCCGCGCTCGTAGACCTTGCCCTCGTTCTTGGCGATGGCGCGGTATTCGCCTTCCGAGAGCACGACGCGCGGGAAGGCGCCGATCGATTCCTTGATGACGTCGCCGCCCGGGGTCAGCACCGACCAGGCGGTGTTGGCGAGCGCCTCGCCGCCCCTGTCGCTGACGAGCTTGAGCGTGATGACGGCGGCGCGGTGGGTGATGGTGACGTCGGTGAGCTTGCTGGCCTGGACGCGGATGTCCGAGCGCACCACCGAATTGGCATCGCCGTAGTTCGAGATGATGTAGTAGGTACCTTCCGGCAGCAGCACGACGTCACCGGCGGCGACGTTCGGCACCAGGGAGGCGCGCTCGCCGGATTCGAACTGGCTGCCCTTGTAGATCGCGAACGATATCTGGTTCTGCGGAATGCGGCTGGTGCCGACGCGGCCCTCGATGCGCAAGCCGCCGGCGGGCAGCACGAAGGACTCCCGGTCGGTCTCGGCCTTCAGGCTGACGGTGCGCACCGCGCTGACGAGGCCAAAGGCGACATGCACGACGTAATTGCCGGGCGGCAGCACGATGTTCGGCGTGGCATTGCGGTCCTCGCGGATCAGCTTGAAGGTGCCGTTCTCGTCAGGACGATCGGCAAATACGCGCCAGACCAAGCCGCTGGTGATCGGGGGGGTGTCCTTGCCGTATTTCGCCGTCAGTGACAGCACGCCCTGCCCGGGCACGGCCGCGTTGAGCGGCGCGGCGGACGGCACGGTCGTGACCGCGGGCGGCGGCATGCTGGGCGTGGTCGGCTGCAACAGGGTCGGCGGCAGGCTCGGCGGTCCGGCACCCGGGCCGGAGGGCGGCGCCAGACTGACCGCGCCGCCGGGATCGGGCACCGAAGCGGGCGGCACCGGCGGTGGACGATCGGAGAAAAGCTGCGCCTGCGCAGCATTCTGGCCAAGGGTATGGAGGCAGGCAGCAAGGATCAGCGCCGACAGCAGCGATGCGCTGCGCCGCCATCCGATGATGCCGTCACCCCCGAGAGTCATGCCATCTGCTTTTCACCGAAAACGCGGCAAATTCAAGCCTCCGAAACCCCGAGAAATACGGCCCGATACAGCTTTTGGAACCCGGTTGACGCCTGCGTGATTACCCCAGGGGCAACCGCGCCTCGCCATACTCCTGCCCCGTGCCCTTCCCAAACCGGCATAAACCATGCTTCGGCCCGGTTCTGGCGGAGCGCGACTGCGGTGCCTAGTCTGATGGCGGGTCCCGGCGTAGGAGAGTTTCGGTGCTGGACATATTGAAGGGTCGGGGTTCGAACAGCGACAAGGTCGCCGAGAAAGTCGGCCTGGGCAGCATCCGCCGGCCGGTCATCGGCCTTGCGCTTGGCGGCGGCGCGGCGCGCGGCTTCGCCCATATCGGCATTATCCGGACCCTGCTCGCCAACGGAATCGTGCCTGACGTCGTGGTCGGCACCTCGATTGGCGCGGTGGTCGGCGGCCTCTATGCGGCCGGCCGGCTCGATACGCTGGAAGAATGGGGCCGCAGCCTGCAAGGGATGCGCAACATTCTCGGCTACCTCGACATCCGCCTCAACGGCTCCGGCCTGATCGGCGGCGAGAAGCTGGCGACCCGGCTCGAGGCTGCCTGCGGCCAGAGCCAGATCGAGGACCTCCCGGTCAAGTTCGCCGCCGTCGCGACCGAGGTCCGCACCGGCCACGAGATCTGGCTGACGCGCGGCCGCGTGGTCGACGCGATGCGCGCCTCCTATGCGCTGCCCGGCATCTTCTCTCCGGTCCTGATCGGTGATCGCTGGCTGGTCGACGGCGCATTGGTGAACCCGGTGCCGGTCTCGGCCGCGCGCGCGCTCGGCGCGGAAATCGTCATCGCCGCAAATCTTTCCAGCGACATCTTCACCTATTCGACGACGGTCTATTCGCACGGCGCGATACCTGAACCGGTGATCCCCGCGGCCGAAGAGCCGGCGTCAAAGCGGCGCTTCCCGAGATTCTTCTCGCCTGAGAAGACGGTGAAGCGCGAGTTCTTCGGCGGCGGCAGCGCCCGGCCCGGCCTCTCTTCGGTGATGGTCGACGCCTTCAACATCATGCAGGACCGCATCACCCGGGCCCGCCTCGCCGGCGATCCGCCCGATATGCTGATCACACCGCGGATCGGTCAATTCGGCTGGTTCGATTTTCACCGCTCCGAGGACCTCATCGCCCTGGGCACCCGCGCTGCCGAGCGTGCGCTGGAGTCCATCCAGGAGGCAATCCACGAGCTCGCGCCCGCGCCGGAGGGCGCCGCGCCCAAAGCCGACCAGCAGGCCTGATCAGGCGGTCTTGATGTAGTCGCGCAGGGCTTCCTGCTCGGACTCGTATTCCTGCACCCGACGCTTGACGATGTCGCCGATCGAGATCAGGCCGACCACCTTGCCGTTGTCGACCACGGGCAGATGGCGGAACTTGCCGGTGGTCATCATCTCCATGAGCTCGGCGACCGTGTCGGTCTCCTTGCAGGTGACGACCTTGCGGGTCATGACCTGCGAGACCGGCTCCTCCAGTGCGCCGGCGCCGCGTTCGCCGATCACCCGCACGATGTCGCGCTCCGACAGGATGCCTTCCAGCCGGCTCTGGTTCATCACCAGCACCGCGCCGATCTTCTTCTCACCGAGCAATTTGACCGCGACCGCCAGCTTGGCGTCCGGCTCGACGCTCATGATCTGGTGGCCCTTGGTGTTGAGAATCGAACGTACCGTCATTGTCGCCTCCCTGAATCGAAACCGTCCGCTGTTCGCGGTCCGGACTTGTTCTTCGAGTCTTCAACTAACAGTTTCAGCGCCGGTTTCACGCTCAGGCGCTTTGCGAAGCATCGCCGCTAGCGGCCTGTCGCTTCGGAACATTCTTCTCGGGAATGATGGATGAATTCGGGCGGCGCCGCAAGCGCCGCTTCAAATACGGTCTGAAATGTCCTGTGATGACGCATCCGCAGCATCGCTTCGCGCGCGCGGCACGGGATCGAACAGCGTGAACAGCAAGAGGCCGGCAAGGAAGCCGCCGATATGCGCCTGCCAGGCAACGCTCGTGGTCTCGCTATCGACGCCGATCGCGCCGACGCCGAAGACGATGTTGACGCCAAACCACACCGCGAGGAAACCGAGCACCCGCCCGTCGCGCAGCGCGCGCGACAGCGGCAGCGCCGGAACTCTTGCGGCGGTATCGGCATCCGATCGGCTGAAAGACAGGAAGCTGCCGCGAACGAAGGCGAAGCGGATCGCCGCCGCCATCGCGCCGGACACCGAGGCCGAGGCGCCGATCATCGGTGCCACCGCGTGCTCATGGGTGACGAGATGGGCGAGCGCGCCGGCCGCCGCCGTCACCGCCAGGAACAGGAAGAACCTGATGGCGCCAAAGCGCCGCGCCAGCGCGCTGCCGAACGGCAACAGCCACAGCACGTTGAAGCCGAGATGGGTGAGATTGGCGTGCAGCAGCGAATAAGTGACGAAGGTCCAGACCTTGGCGCCGGCCCCACCGGGAATCTCCAGATTGAGCAGCGAGGTATCGTAGCGCTTCGGGATGAAGCCGAAGACGTCGATGGTCCAGTTCTCGAGCTCCGGCGGCAGCAGCACCCGCAGATGGATCACCGCGAGCAAGAGGATATAGGCCGTCAGCGCGAACGGCAGCGTCAGGATCGGCTCGCGCGGAGCCTCCTCAACGACGGCCGGCACCCCCAGCGAAGCATCTTGCGACGGAGGATCTTGCGGCGGAGAATTTGGCGGGGAATCCAAGGCGGCTTCGCTTTCAGGCGCGATCGGAGCGACAGGCGTAACGACAGGCCTTGGAGATAGTCGCCTTTGCCTGCCCTGCGCAAGTGCACAAAAGGAAAAGGCAGGGCCCTGGGAAAGCCCTGCCTATCCGTGTCGGACTTCCGGTACCCAGAGAGACGGGAGTATCCCCACCCCTCCCCGCGGCCGGTGACCAAACTGTTTGACGCCTGTGTACAGGCCTCGCCGAGAACCTGGAGAAAAGCGGCGAAGCTTGCGACCGCGGTCACCATAGCAGCGGCGCGGCGCACGAAAAGCGCATAGTTAATTTAACGTTAACGACGCAAAGGCAGCGCCAGCGGCACCGAAAACGCCGCTGCGGCATGGACGCTGCAAAGCCCCTCCTGCACAACAACACAGGGATCGCGGCTGCACTGAAGCGGGACAGGTTTGTCTCGCAAGGTTGCGCCCCGGGGTAAGCGTTCAGTCATGAAACATCCGTCGAGCCGCGAGTTCTTCGCATATTGGAACGAGAAGCGCGGCACTGCGCGGGCGCCAGACCGGGCCGATATCGATCCGGCCGCCGTGCGCGGCCTGCTCGGTGACATCTTCGTGCTGTCCTGCGAGCCCAATCTCGGCTTCCCGTTCCGCGTCGCGGGCACGCGCGTCTGCGCGCTCGCCGGGTGCGACCTCAAGGATTCGAGCTTTGCGGCGCTTTTCAACGAAGCCAGCCGCCGCGAGATCGAAGAGATCACGACCATCGTCGCCGACGAGAGCCTCGGCGCAATCGCCGGCGTCACCGCCACACGCGAGGACGGCAGCAAGGCGCATCTCGAGTTGCTGCTGCTGCCGTTCAACGCCCGCCCGCATACACCAGTGAGCGTGACAGGCGTGCTCGCGCCGTTCGACGACGAATGCGGCGCGCTGGGCCCGTTCGCCCTCACCTCCTGGCGCTATCTGCACCAGCCGGAAAAACTGCTGCCGCGCGCGATCCGCAAGCTGCAGATCGCACGCGGGCTGATGGTGTATGAGGGACTGCGCTAGCAGTGCACCCTGCTCACGGCATCGCCAGATGCCACGCGCCGTTCAGAAAGCCATCGCCAGTGACGTCGCCGGGCTTGGTGTCCTTGGCGAAGGTGTAGAGCGGCTTGCCCTTGTAGGCCCACTGCTTCGAGCCGTCGTCGCGCGTGATGACGGTGTAGCCGTCGGCGGCGGCATCGCTCGCCTCGGCCTTCAGCACCGGCCAGTTGGTCGCGCACGGACCATTGCAGGCCGACTTGCCGTCCGCATCCTTGTCGAAAGTATAGAGCGACATGCCCTTGGCGTCGGTGAGCACGTTGCCCTTGTCGGTCTTGCCGGTCTTTGTCGGCGGTGCCGCGAAAGCGGCGGGAATCATCGCCAGCGATATTGCGAGCGTGAGCGCGAGGCGGATCGAGGATGTCGTCATGGTCTCTCCTGTCATGCAATGGGCTTGCATGGGTAGGACGCCGCGCGAGCCGTCGTATTCCTGAGATGGCGGCAAGGATTTTTTTCGCTGCGCGCATCGCCACATCGGAATAAACTGGGATGATGGAGACGGAACGACGGGTCGACATGAGCAAGCTGCATTGGCGTCCCGCGCACGCCTCCGATCTGCCGGCGGTCAGCACGATCGCAGCGCGGATCCATCCTGATCTGCCTGAACGTCCCGAAGTGTTCGCGGAAAAGATGCGGCTCTATCCCGATGGCTGCCGCGTGCTTGCCACGGACGACGGGATCGTCGGCTACGGTCTCGCGCATCCCTGGATGCAGCACCGGATTCCGCCGCTCGACGGCTTGCTCGAGCAATTGCCCGGCGATGCGGACTGCCTCTATTTGCACGACGTCGCGGTGCTGCCCGACTTTCGCGGCGGCGTTGCGCGCGATTATGTGTTGGCGATCGAACAGCTCGCGCGCGCCTCAGGGATCGCGACGCTCGCATTGGTGTCGGTCTACGCCACGCGGCCGCTGTGGGAGCGTCTCGGCTTTCGGCCCGTCAAGGCGGATGCGGAGCTGCGGGCAAAGCTTGCGACCTACGGCGACAGCGCAACCTACATGCTGCGCGACCTCGCTGCGACGTAGCGCCCCTCCCCGGCGACGCCGGAAGGCGGCCGTCAGGCGCGATGCTTCTTTTTCGTCTTCGACTTCTTTCCGGCGGCGCCCTTCTCAGACCACGACGTGACCGAGGGCTCGGCGTGGCCCGGCTTGTTCTTGTGCTTTTTCTTCTTTGCGAAGGAAGGAGCATCGTCGAATTTCGGTGTGCGCTCGCCGTACGGCTTTTCGTGCGGCTTGCCATGTGGCTTGCCTTGAGGTTTGCCTTGCGGCTTGAACCCGCTCGGCTCGCGCGCGCGGTCGCGATGATCGCTGTCGCCGCTGTCGCGCCGCGGCGCGTGGGACCGCTCTTCCGAAGCCGTTTGCCGCTGCGGCGCATCCGCCATCGGCTCGAGGCGGATATTGTCTTCCTTGTCCGGACGCTTGATCTTCACGGCGAAGGATTCCGCGACCCGCTCGGAAATTTCGAACTCGGTCGTGGTGTCCATGATCTTGATTGCGCCGATATCGTTCTTGTCGATGCCGCCACGACGGCAGATCATCGGCAACAGCCAGCGCGCTTCCGCATTCTTTTTTCGTCCGATGTTGGCCCGGAACCAGACGCTGCCATCCGCCATGCCATGCTTCGACGACGATTTTCCCGCTTTGGGTCGAGCCCTTTCGGGCCGATCGTCGCCACGCGAAGCGCGGACATCGTCGCGCGGTGCGCGCGTATCATTGCGGCCGCGATCCTCGCGCGGCCGGCTGCTCCGCTCGCCGGGATCCATAATGTCTTCGGGCGACGGCAGCCGCGCGCGATAGAGCCGTGCGAGTGAAGCGGCAATATCCTCAGCGGACCGCTCGGCCAATAGGGCCTGCGCCAGCGCCAGATCGTCGGCGGTGGTCTCTTCCGTGAACAGCACGTCCTTCATGCGCTCGTGATCGAGTTTGCGGATCTCATCCGGCTGCGGCGCCGTCCCCCAGACCGCGTCGATGCCCGAGACGTTGAGCAGCATTTCCGCACGCCGCCGCCGCACGGGCGGCACCAGCAGGATACTCGTCCCCTTGCGGCCCGCGCGGCCGGTGCGGCCGGAGCGATGCTGCATGACCTCGGCATCGTTGGGCAGGTCCGCATGAATGACGAGATCGAGGCTGGGCAGGTCGATGCCGCGGGCGGCGACGTCGGTCGCCACGCAGACGCGCGAACGTCCGTCCCGCAGCGACTGCAGCGCCGTGGTCCGCTCGTTCTGCGTCAATTCACCGGACAGAGCGACCACGGAGAAGCCGCGCTCCAGCAGCGCCGCCTGCAAATGCCGGACACCATCGCGCGTGCTGCAGAACACCAGCGCGCTCGGCGCCTCGTAGAAGCGCAACACGTTGACGACCGCGTGCTCGGCATCGCCGGGCGCGATCCGGATCGCGCGGTAGTCGATATCGGCGTGACCGCCTTCGTCGCCGGCGACCTCTATCCGGAACGCCCGCTGCTGATACTGCTTGGCCAGCGCGACGATGCCGCGCGGGAATGTCGCCGAGAACATCAGGGTGCGGCGCGTGTCCGGCGTGGTCTTGAGGATGAACTCCATGTCCTCGCGAAAGCCGAGATTGAGCATCTCGTCGGCCTCGTCGAGCACGACCACCTTCAATTCCGAGATGTCGAGACGGCCGCGGCGCAAATGATCGCACAGCCGGCCGGGCGTGCCGACGACGATATGAGCGCCGGCCACAAGCTCGCGCTGTTCGCGCCTGGGATCCATGCCGCCGACGCAGGAGACGACGCGCCCACTCGCATGCTCGTACAGCCACGCCAGCTCGCGATGGACCTGCAGGGCAAGCTCGCGGGTCGGCGCCACGATCAGGGCGAGCGGTGCACCCGCCCGCTCGAACCGCTCGGCGTCGCCCAACAGGTCCTTGGCCATCGCCAGCCCATAGGCCAGGGTCTTGCCGGAGCCGGTCTGGGCCGAAACCAAGAGGTCGCGGTCTGCGGCCTCGTCCGTGAGCACGGCGAGCTGAACGGGGGTCGGACGGTCGTAGTTGCGCTCGGCCAAAGCTCGGGCGAGCGGCGCACTCATGGTCGGAAAAGACACGGGATAAACCTTGGTTGGTCCAGGCGCGGAACGTCGAGCCGCGCGACCTGAAGCTGCGTAGGCGGCAAATGGTCCAGCCGCACGCGTGGTGATTTGATTTGGACGCTCTTTACGCCAAGTGCGGGCAAATCACCATGCCTATGACGCATGGCTTTGGTGATGCCGAGAATAAGCTTACTGGCCAGCTCGACCCACTACATCCAGCGTTTCCGGGCCGTTTTGCTGCATATAGCGGGACTTTGCGCCGAAGCAGAGGGTTTCGCGGCCACCCGGCTCAATTTCACACCATTGGGCGCGCCGAGATGTGCACATGACCTCTCTCGGTCGAACGGCTTGTGTGGCGACTGCACGCCTTGCGACGAGACCACAGCCGTCGAGACGCAAGTCTTGTCGCCCCAGCGCGTCGCCCCCAAATCGTGCCTAACGAGGAAGCAAAGAAGGGTGACACATGGCCGACGGCATATCGCTTGCCGACAAACTCGCGACTTTTGGGGATTTCTGGTCTCCGCGCACGATCACGACCTTCAACGACTGCGACGTGATGGTGGTGAAGGTGAAGGGAGAGTTCACCTGGCACAAGCACGACGACACCGACGATTTCTTTCTCGTCCTGAAAGGCAGCCTGGACATCGAATTGCGGGATCGCACGGTGACGCTCCGTCCGGGCGAACTCTATGTCGTGCCCAAAGGTGTTGAGCATCGCCCGGTCGCGCGCGAGGAAGTTCATCTCCTGCTGATCGAGCCAACCGGCACGCCGAACACGGGCGACAAGGCCACCGCCGCGGCCCGCAAGCTCGCATAGAGAGCGACGCGCGGGCCCTAATCCCTGGTGGTCACCAGCCTGCCGAATCCGCCGGCCAGCCTGGCTCTGGCCCGCGCAACAGTGTCCCTCGCCGCGCGGCCCAAGGCGCGGACCGCGCGCCAGGCTTCGGTCGCCTGCAGCCATGCCCTTACCTCGGTGACCTTCCCATAGGCCCAGGCGAAGGCTGGAATCCTCATCAGCTTGTCACGGGTGAGATGGAACAGGCGCTCGACCAGCACCAGCTTGAGCAGCTCGCCGATGATGAACGTCACCGCCCCACTCACGACCTGGCCGGTCGCCGCGAGATAGGCCGCCACGGGCTTGACCGGCTCCAGGATAATGACGGGCACGGAAAACAGGGCGAGCGAGCAGTAAGGCGACAGCGATCTGATCCAGCCGCGCAATCGCTTCAACTGGAGGTGCCGCCCGATCCAGCGCGAGATTGGCCTCGCCACAGCCATGAAGACCGCATCCACCAGGAAGTAGACGGCGGCCAGGATGTAAGTGACGGGTTTCAGGATTCGCTTCACGATGAACTCTCCCGTGAACTGAAAGCCGAAACCCGGGCCTAAGTTTCACCCCGGCGTGAATAACTCGGGGATTTTCGATGGAACTTTTCGTGCACGGCCGCCCGCTCCCGGGGTTCAGATCTCCGCATAGACCTCCAAAAGATTGCCGTCGGGATCACGGAAGAACAGCGTCCGATGCCCGAACGACTGGTTCGTCGGCGGCGACAGCAGCGCCACGCCGTGGCGTGCAAGTTCGTCGGCACACGCATCGACTTCGGCCGCGCAGACCTTAAAAGCCAGTTGCAGCGAGGCACTGCCCGCCGGCGTCGGTGTGTCAGTCGCGGTCCGGCCCGGTGTAGCGAGAGCCAGCGTGTTGGGGCCCAACCCGTACTCGATCCAGTTCGCCGACAGCTCCCGCAGCAGCGGAAACGCGAGGACGTCTTCATAGAAGCGGCGCATCGCCGCCATGTCGCGCACGAAGAAGACGGTGTAGTCGATCGCACGGATGGCGCGGAAGGGCGAGCGGGTGCGTTGGATCGGTTCGGTTGTCATCTCGTCCTTCATTCCAAACGCCGGCTCGTAGCCCGGATAGAGCGTAGCAGAATAGGAGGAGCCACAGGCGAGAATCCCGGATTACGCTGCGCTCCATCCGGGCTACAGGGCTCGCGAGACTTTATCGCAACAAACCGCCACTGTAACGGACCGCATAGAGCGGCACGCCATCCTGCCGCGCGATCGTCTCGACACCGTGGAAACGATCGAGCGCGCCCTCCACCTCGTTCCGATAAATCATGCCTGCCTGCTCGAACAGATGCGGGCCCCGAAACGGATACTCGACGCTGACGTCCAGCAACGCCTGGCGCAGGAATTTGTAGACCGCGAGGAAGGTGTCTCGATCCGTGATCTCCGCGCGGACGCCACCGCTGTAGCTCATCGACCAAATGACGCGCTCATCCCGAGACACGGTCTCCTGCCGACAAAGAACCCTATTCCGAAATAGATATCGCGATAGGCATAGGGTGCCGCGCGATGCTCGAGCTGCTTTGAGCCTCTGAGCGGCGGAGCGGCCACGGTGGCGTCGTCGTCGAGGCCCGCATAGGTCCGCCGCTTGGCTTCGACCAGAAACGCCGCGAGCTCGTGCGGAATCGATACCATCGCCTACTCCACCAGTTCCGGCCACGGCACGATCGTCGATTTCACCGTCTTCATCGCCATCGCGTCCCTCACCGCCTGCGCGACGCCGTCTTCCGTGAACGGATAGATCGTCTGCATCTTCAGCCAGGGATATTTGCCCGCCGTGCGATGGAGCATGTCGACGCCGAGCGGCAGATCGTTGGCGCTAAAACCCCAGGAGCCCAGCACGTTGATATCCTTGGTGCAGATGCGGTGCCAGGAGGTCTCGATCGAGCCGGCGTCGGTGAACTGGCCCATCTCGACATACGTGCCGCCGTCACGCAGCATCTCGATGCCTTCGGGGCCGGCGGTCGGATGACCCGAACAATCCATCACCAGATCGGCGCCGAACCCACCGACGATGTCGCGCACGCGGGCGATGCGTGCCTCGGGCGATTTGATCTCCTCGATGTTCACCGTCGCCTCCGCGCCGAACTCGCGCGCGAGCTTGAGCCGGGGCTCCTCCGGTGCGCCGACACAGATCACGCGCCCTGCCCCCATCTCCTGGGCAGCAGCGACCGCGAGAATGCCGATCGGGCCCGAGCCCTGGATCACCACGGTGTCGCCCCAGGTGAAACCACCGGCGCGGCTCGCGCGATTGAAGGCACGGATGCAGGAGGTCAGCGGCTCCGACAGCGCACCCAGACGCAGCGACATGTCGTCCGGCAATTTGTAGATCTTGGTGCCCGGCAGCATGTCGAGATCGACATAGACATATTCGGCCCAGCCGCCCCACATGTGAGGCGCCTTGTCGAAGCCGAGATAGCGGCCGTAATAGACCGGCGTCAGGCACTTGTTGGCGGTCAGGGGATAATGGATGCAGTAATAACAGCGGCCGCAGGGCATCAGCGGCGGGATCATCACTTTTGATCCGACCTTGAGCGGCTTGCTCATGAAGTCCTCGGTGAATTCGTCGCCGCATTCGACAATGATTCCGCCGAGCTCATGGCCGAGCGTGAACGGCCATGGCAGCGGCCTCGGCCAATGTCCTTTCAGGATGTGCAGGTCCGTGCCGCAGACGCCGCACGCGCCGACCTTGATCAGGGCGGCCTTTTTGCCGACCTTCGGCCACGGCACGCTGCGGATGACGGGCTCGCTGCCCGGCCCTGCGTGGGTGCAGACGCGGATCTGGTCCATGGCTGTTTCCTCGCTGCCCGTTTTTATGATGGCTGATTGGTGTGGGCTGACGAGCAGCGTATGTGAGGTGAGCGGCCGTGCCAAGCCGCGGGGGCGTAGCCCGTATGGAGCGTAGCGGAATACGGGGAGCCACAGGCGAGAATCCCGAATTACGCTTCGCTCCATCCAGCTACGGGACCGTTGTTCTCACACACCCAAGTGTCTTGAGCGCTCGACGGCGAACGTGTAGGCACGGCGCGAAAAGTCCCACCCAGGTGCCCTCTTGAACCCCCTCCCCCAAAATCCCGTGGTCGCGTCCGGCTCGTTCGCGGCGATGAAGTCGGTGCCCTATCGGCTCCAGTTCATCGCTTACGTGCTGGCGATGATGGCCGACAATATCGAGCATGTGATCAGCTATTGGGTGGTGTTCCAGAAATTCCATTCGCCGGCGCTGGCAGGCTTTGCGGTGCTCTCGCACTGGCTGCCGTTCCTGCTGTTCTCGGTCGCGGTTGGAGGGCTGGCCGACCGGGTCGATCCGCGCCGCATCATTCAATGCGGCATGCTGCTGTTCATTGTTGCCTCGGCTGGATGGGGTTTCTTCTTCATCACCGACGCCATCGAGATGTGGCACGCCATGCTGCTGCTGGTGATCCATGGCTGCGCCGGCGTGTTGTGGCAGACGCCCAACCAGCTGCTGCTCTATGATCTCGTCGGTCCGGCCGATCTTCCGAGCGCAGTGCGGCTGAATGCGATGGCGCGCTATCTCGGCATTCTGGTCGGCCCCGCCGTCGGCGGAATCATCATGCTCACGCTCGGCACCTCGCACGGCATCATCTTCAACACGCTATTCTATCTGCCGATGCTGCTGTGGCTGTTCTGGGCGCCGGTGCGGGACAAGAGTGTCGCGGTGCGGCGCTTCGCCGTGCGGGGCTTCGCCGACATCATACTGACGATCCGCGCCATCGGCACCCAGCCGGTGCTGACGGCGATGACTTGGCTTGCCGGCCTCACCTCTTTCATGATCGGCAACGCCTATCACGCCCAGATGCCGGGCTTTGCCGGCGATCTCGGCTATGGCGATCCCGGAATCTCCTACAGCGTGCTGCTCGCGGCCGATGCTGCCGGCGCACTGCTCGCCGGCATTGCGCTGGAATCCTGGGGACGGCTCAAGGGTACGCCGCGCACCGCGATCATGCTCGCGATGCTGTGGAGCGTGGCGCTGCTCGGCTTCGCCTCGGTGCGGATCTATCCGGTCGCGATCGTGCTGCTGTTCTTTGCAGGCTTCTTCGAGCTGTCGTTCAACACCATGGCGCAGGCGCTGGTGCAGTTGAACGCGCCGTCCGACATTCGCGGCCGCGTCGTCGGCCTCTACAACATGGCGGGGCTCGGCATGCGGGCGTTCAGCGGCATTACCGTCGGCTTGTTCGGTGCGGCGATCGGCATTCACTGGTCGCTCGGGCTCTCGGCCGCGATGCTGCTGGCGCTGCTATGTTTTCTCTATGGGCGCGCGGCGAGGAAGACGACCGGTTGACTCCGGCGTCTCCCCACCGCACGCTCGATACAGGGCTTGGGGAGATGACGCGTTGCGCAATCGCTGGGGCATTCTTGCGATCCTGTTCGTCGTTCGCCTCACCATCGCGTTCCAGTTCCAGAGCGTGGCCGCGGTCGCGCCGCTGCTGCAGCAGAGCTTCGGCGTCGGGCTCGCCGATATCGGCATCCTGATCGGACTCTATTTCACACCGGGCATCGTGCTGGCGCTGCCGGGCGGCGCGATCGGCCGGACCCTCGGCGACAAGCCCACCACGATCGTGGCGCTGCTGCTGATGACGGCGGGCAGCCTCGTCATGGCCACCACGGACATCTGGGGCTGGCAGATGGCGGGCCGGCTCGCCTCCGGCGCCGGCGGCGTGTTGCTGACCGTGCAACTCACCAAGATGGGCACCGACTGGTTTTCGGGTAAGGAGATCGCCACCGCGATGGCGATCTTCGTCAACTCCTGGCCAGCCGGCGTTGCGATCTCGCTGCTGGTGCTGCCGGCGATCGGCACGGCGTATGGCGCGGGCGCCGTGTTCCTCGTGGCCGGCGCGCTGACCGCGATCGGCATTGTGCTGATCACGTTCTACGAAGCGCCGCCGGGAGCAACCGCCAGCGCGGCCGGCTCCGGGCGGCTTGATCCGCTCGCGCTTCTGGCGGTGATCGTGGCGGGCGCGATCTGGGGCCTCTATAATGTCGGCTTCGCCATGATCTTCTCGTTCGGCCCCTCGCTGCTCGCCGAGCGTGGCTGGAGCATTGCCGCGGCGGGATCGGCGATCAGCCTCGTGATGTGGCTGTCGGTGATCTCGGTGCCGGCAGGCGGCTATCTCGCCGATCGCTTCAAGCGACCGTTCGTGCTGGCGATCGCGGCCAGCCTGGTGGTGGCCGGGCTGCTGGCCTGGCTGACCCGATCCGACGCCGTGATCACGATCCTCGTCCTGATCGGCCTGTTTGGGGGCCTTCCGGCCGGCCCGATCATGAGCCTCGCCGCCCGCGTGCTTGGCCTTGAAACCCGGGCGATCGGGATGGGCGTGTTCTACACTCTCTTCTATGCCGCGATGATGCTGGGACCGGCCATTGCCGGCCGGCTCGCCAAATCGGCCGGCACGGCCGCGGTCGCACTCGACCTCGGCGCGCTGACGGTGCTGGCCTGCCCGCCCCTGATGTGGCTTTTCGAACGCATTGTGTCTGTTCGTCATCGCCGCGCCCGATCCTAACGCGGCATTAACCCTGTGCACCTTAGGGTCGTCCCGGACTCCGCCAGGCGGGGGGTCGGGTTGTGAAAATGGCGTTGGCGCACAAAAAATTTCTTCCGGCCGCCGAGGAACGTCGGCGTTTCCAGCGGGTGAAGGTTCACCTGCTCGGCCGCTACATGCTGCCGGACCGCCGTGAATTCCCTTGCCAGGTGATCAACATGTCGCCGGGCGGGCTGGCACTGCTGGCCCCCGGCATCGGCAATGTCGGCGACCGCGTGGTCGCCTATCTCGACCATATCGGCCGCGTCGAGGGCAAGATCACCCGCATCATCGACAATGGCTTCGCCATGACGGTCGGTGCCACACCGCGAAAGCGCGACAAGCTCGCGGCACAGCTGACCTGGCTCGCCAACCGCGACATCCTCAATTTGCCGGAAGACCGCCGCCACGATCGTATCGTGCCGCGCAATCCGATCGCGGTGCTGACGCTCGAGGACGGCACCAAGATGACCTGCCGCATCATCGACCTTTCGCTCTCGGGCGCCGCCATCGCCGCCGAGAACCGGCCGCCCCTGAAATCGACGGTTCTGCTCGGCCGGGTGCAGGGCCGCGTGGTCCGAAACCTCGAAGACGGCTTCGCGCTCGAGTTCATGCATTCGCAACCAATTGAAACTCTCGAAGAGAGCGTTACCGCGCGGTAAAGCGCGAAGGCACCAAAACCGCTGCATTTCCAGCCCTGAAGGCGGCCTCCGCGATGCGGACGCCGCCTTTTTCATAGGTCGTGACGGGCCTCGCGCGGGTTAACGCGGAGGCTGCGGGTGCGTGCAAACAACGGTTCCGCCAGCGTTTCCGCGTTAATCGATAAAATTTGAATCAATTGAAGTCATATCGAATTTTATTCAAGTTTGACTCAAGTATAGATCGAATTCGCCGCGTGTTTTACTTGTATTCGTCTCGACTTGACTTGACTGGCTTAGCGGCAACTCAAAAGCTGCCTGCGCAATGTGGTCCCAACAAGAAACGGGGGCCGCAATGTTTGATTTCAGGGGACAGGGGAAGGGAATGGCGCTGGCCGCCATGCTCTTCGGAATGAGCGCGGCAGCGCAGGCCGGCGAAGGCCGTCTGCTCTACGCAAGCCTCGGCGACACCACGCGTGCGCCGATCGGCTGGGTCGAGTTCTGTGCGGATAATGCCGCCCAGTGCCAGGGCGCACCGACGCAACCGCGCGACATCGTGATGTCGCAGGCTGCATGGCGCGACCTCGTCAAGGTCAATCGCTGGGTCAACGAGACCGTCAAGCCTTTGACCGACCAGGAGCACTGGGGCGTGATCGAAAAATGGTCGCTGCCGTCGGACGGTTACGGCGACTGTGAAGACTACGTGCTGTTGAAGCGCAAGATGCTGATCGATGCCGGATGGCCCCGCGAGGCCCTGCTCATCACCGTCGTGCGCGACAAGAAGGGCGAAGGACACGCGGTGCTGACGGTGAAAACCGACAAGGGCGAGTTCGTTCTCGACAATCAGAACGAGAACGTCGTTGCCTGGACGGAGACCGGCTACCGCTTCGTCAAGCGCCAGTCGCAGAGCGATCCAAACGTCTGGGTCTCGCTCGGCGACACCAAGCCGGCGGTCTCCACCGCCAGCGCGAGAGATCAGTAGAGACAAGCGAAAGAGATACGCGACCCGGTCACATCCCCACCCCTCCCCGTCCCAGACCGGTTCGCGCGCGGCCAGCCATCCCCCAATGGCTGGCCGCAACTTTTTTGGGGGATGTGCTTCGCTTAGTCCTGCGGCGTCTGCCGCGACCAGGGCACGCGCGCGGCGGTGAAATCGCGCCATGTGCTTTGCAGGGCGGGCTGCACCCCGACCGACGCGCGCGCCTGCCAGCCGGCGATCGCCGCCGCGGCGATGGCGCAGTCGGGCTCGGCATCAAGCCCGTCGAGCAATGATGCCGTGACCGCCATATCGTTGAAGGCGCCAAGCTGCTCCTGCAGGCCGGCCAGCCTGCGCGAGAATTTTCGCGCGGATTTGCGATCTGCGAACAGCGGCAGCAGAAACTCGCTGAGATAGCGCAGCCGCTTGGTCGCGAGCCGCAGGCGGTGCAGACCTTCGGCGGAAAGCGACTTGAAGCGGCGGCCGCGCCTGAGCACCTTCGCATATTGCTCCGACAGAATGCGCTGCGCGAAGGTGACGGCGGGCTCGGCAAGCTGGCCGAGATCCTGCGCGGCGACGTCGTTGCGCCAGCCCCTCGTCTCGATCCAGCCGCCGAGGCCGAGCAGGAACACGGCGCAGCCGCGATCTTCGAGCGCATCATGCGCCTTGCGATAGGCGTCCGACTGACGCCCGGCCGCAGCCCGGCCCAGCGCATCGAAGCCCGCTACCGACGGACAGGCTGTTGCGATCGTCGGCAAGGTGTCGAGCCGGAACACATCCCAGTCGCGCGCGGCGGAGAGGTCTTGCGCCAGCCATCTGGCTTCCGACCGCAGCGCATCGAGATTGCTGAGCGCGCCGACCGACCGCATCAGACCCAGCGCAGATCGAAGCCGGCGCAGCGAGACGCGCAGCTGATGGACGCCTTCCGGATTACGGCCGTCCTCGGCCGCCGGCAGCGACTGAAGCAAATGGAGGAAGCAGGAGCGCAGGATTGTCGCGAACGCCTCGTCCAATGTCACCGACGGATCGAGACGAAGTTTTCGCGGACGCCGCGCCGAGGGCGGCTTGTCGGCGGCAAGATCGAAGCCGCGCGCCGATTTGGTGCGGATCGACGGCATTACGTCGCCGTGCTCCGCGAGCCGCAGCGCGATCTCGTAGATCGCGCTCGCGCTGCCGCTCTTGAGCTCCAGCTCGATCTCGCTCACGGGCAGTGAACGATTGCCGGCCGTCAACTCGCCCCGGTCGAAGGCGATCTCGACCGTGCCCGACGGCAGGTCGATCATCCGCGCATGACGACGGACATCGGCGGTGACGACCGCTTCGAGCGGCTGCGCTTCCACTTGGCCACGAAGCTTCTCCGGAATGAAGGGCATCGCGAGAGCCAGATCGGGCGCAAGCGATGGTACCCCCGCCTCCCACTCGCCGCGGCGGAGCGGATCGTCCGCCGCATCGGTCTTCACGGTTTGGACGAAGCGCGCGCCGCTCTGACGAACGCGCAAGCTCAAGCCGTTGCGCCGCAACGTCCGCTCCGGCGTGTCGTAATAGACGGACTTGAGATGTTTGCGCGTGCCCTTGTTGCGCGCGTTCGCCGCGATGACGGGCGCAGCGTTGAAATACGCCATGCGATCGGCATCGACCAGAAGCTTGAGCTCGATCTCACCGGCATGCGCGGCAGCGCTCGACCGGAGTGGTTCCGCTGCCGGTTCCGCATCTTGCGATGGCGTCTGATCGATCACGGGCTCCGCGACGAGCTCGGCGGGTTCACGCTGCCTGAAGAAGCCGGCGACGACTTGCGTTCTCTTGTTGTCCTTCGCAACAGGATTCCCATCCCGCGCGCTCGGGTACTTGCGAACCGGCGTTGCGTCTGACTTGAGCATTTACAGGTACATGACAGTTCGATGACAGAGCGTCATCCTATAGCCGGTGCGACTCGCGAGGACTAGTCACGTGACGTCGCAGCGCCCGACCATCCACACGCGTTGCGAGCGCACAATCCAGCTCGACCACAGGAACTAAATTGCCGCCGGGCGCAGCAAGCGATCGAATTGACTGCGAATTCCGCTCTACTCGAAACCGAAATGAACGCGTCAGCGGACTTGACTCATCATGGCCTTCCCGCAATCGGTGACGATGGCATCGAGCGCGCTGCCCTGTCGCCCCGGCGGTTGCTTCATCGGCTAGCGGCACAGGCAATCACAAGGAGCTGCCATGACGTCGTTCCGTCCCGTCATCGCGTTGTCCAGGGGCCTCGAAGTCCTGCGGGTGATCAATCAGGAACGGCAGTCGACCGTCGGCTCGCTGCACAAGGCGACGGGGCTCAACAAGGCAACAATCGTCCGCATGCTCGAGACGCTGGAGCACGAAGGCTATGTGGTGCGCCGTACCGAGCCCACCAGCTACGCGCCGACGGGACGCGCGCTGCTGCTCAGCGCAGGCTATGACGAGCCGACCTGGATTGGCGGCATCGCCGAACCCATCCTCAACAAATTCCGCAAGCAGATCCACTGGCCGTCAGACATCGCGGTGCTCGATCAGGAGTCCATGGTCATCGCCCACACGACGCGCGTGGATGGCTCGCTGCTGTTCAGCCGCCCGCCGGGTTTTCGCTTTCCCGTCCTCGGCACCTCGATGGGACGCGCCTATCTCGCCTTCTGCGAGCCCGCCGAGCAGGAGCGCATTGCCGCGCGGCTTGCCCTCGGTCCCGAGCCCTGGAACGATCTGGCGCGCAATCCCGTCAGGCTTGCCAAAGTGCTGCGCACGATCCACGGCGCCGGCTTCGCAGTCATGGACGAGACCTACAGCCGCCGCGTGTTCGGCGGCGCAGTGTGGGCGATTGGCGTACCCGTCGTTTTGCGGAATCGGCTGTTCGGCAGCATGAACGTGATGATGCTCCGCGAAGCGGTCAGTCCGGAGGAAGGCATACGCCGCTTCGTACCTTCGATGAAGAAAGTCGCTTCCGCACTTGCGGAGGCGCTCGGCGCCAAGCTTGCCGCGCCGGGTTCTCATGCAGGTCGGCGATGATCATTTCACACAGTGAAACGATATTTTGATTTCTTGACCCTCCTCTTTACCCGTGTGACACCTCGTTGCGGTGGCTGCCGGCTACCCAATGACACAGGAAAAAGGGGGAGGCCGAAGTGCGGACATCCGCGACAATTTGGGCTGCCGCGATTGCATGCCTGACGATAGCCGCTTCTGAAACGGCTTGGGCCGAAGCGTGGCCGACCCGGGCAATCAAGATCGTCGTCTCCACGCCGGCAGGCGGCATCACCGATGCCTTCGCCCGCGCCTATGGCGACTATATCTCGCAGAAGCTTGGCCAGCCGGTCATTGTCGAAAACAAGACCGGAGCCAGCGGCGCGCTGGCGGCACAGTCGGTGAAGGATTCCCCGGCCGACGGCTACACGCTGATGTACACGATCTCGTCCACCCTGCTCGGTAACCGGCTGCTGCTGAAATCGCTGGCCTATGATCCGGACAAGGATTTCACGATCGTGGCGGTGACGCCTTCGGGGCATCTACCGCTGGTGGTCCATTCCGCCACCAATGCAAAGACGATCGAAGAGTTCGTCGCGTACGCACGTGGCAACAAGGTCACGGCCGGCTCGTACGGGATCGGCTCGTTCGCGCATATTGCGATCGCCGAGCTCAACCGCCAATTCGGTCTCGACATTTCCATCGTGCACTACCGCGGCGAAGCGCCGATGTGGCAGGATCTGGCCGCCGGGGTGATCCAGGCGGCGGTCGGTAGCTATCAGGCTGCGCTTCCGGTGCTCGATACCGGCATCGGCCGCCCGATTGCCGTGCCGACACCGGTGCGCATGAAGAAGCTGCCCGAGACCAAGACATTTGCCGAGCAAGGGGTCACCGGCAATGTCTTCCAGCTCATCAGCTTTACCGCGCTGGTGGCGCCCGCTGCGATGCCGGAAGACCGGATCGACATGCTCGCCAAGCTGATGGTCGAAGGCGGCAAGACCGAGCGCGTGCAGAAGCTGCTCGATGCCTTCGGCGTCGATTCGCCGGCCATGGATCGCGCGTCCTCGATTGCGCTCTACGAAAAAGAAGGGCCGGTCTGGCTCGAGTCGATCAAGACTCTCGGATTGGAGCCGCAATAGCCGTCGCCGTGCCCACCCGGGTGCGGACGCGCCTCGTTGAGCTCAGACCCCGAGCACGTCCGCGAGCCGCAACTCGTCGGCGGCGGGATCCTTCAGGAACAGCTCGGCCTCGATCTCGTTCAGATGCGACAACATCTGCGCGCGCGCGGCCTCCCTGTCGCATTTGCGGATCGCGGCGACGATCCCGGCGTGATGATCGGTGCCGCAGGCCGGCGTGTCGTGCCGGCGGTAGAGCAGGATGATCAGCGAGGAGCGCGCAATCAGCTCCTTGAGAAAACCGAGATAGATGCTGTGGCCACTCATCTCGGCGACGAGTCGATGGAAGTCACCGGAGAGGCGGACCGAAGCACGAGCATCGCCACGCAGCTCCGCCTCGCGTTCTTCGGCAAGATGCCGCTGGAGACGCCCGATCCAGGCCGGCGACACCGCGTCAACGGCGTGATCGACGATCGTCGGCTCGATCAGGCGGCGCGCCTCGAACACTTCGCGCGCGTCCGCAGGCGTCGGCCGCGCGACGAAGGCGCCGCGGTTCTTCTCGATGTTGACGATGCCCTCATGCGCGAGCTGTTGAAGCGCGGTGCGAACCAACGTTCGGCTTGCCCCGTAGATCTCGCCGATCTCGTCCTCGCCGAGTTTCGTGCCGGGCAGCAGGCGATGCTCGAGGATCGCCGCCGTCACGCCTTCCCGGATGCGGCTGACGCGATCGCTCGCATCTGGCGCGTCGGATTTCGGTCGGGACTTGGCGGCCATGGGGGTGAGGACTCGATCGTCGAAGATGGCGTCGAATCCTAATCGACCAGCTGTATTCAATCACAGGCGAAACTTTATACAATCTGCGCCTGTTTTGTGTGCACGCAACTGCGAAAGCGGCGAGCCGCCCACGCCCGTGGGATTCGATCTAACGATCTGACTCCGCTGCACTGTTTTGGAATTCGGCCGGCCGAGAACGATTCAAGGGCGATTGGCATGGACCTTGCGGAGAGAGGCGCAGCATCGCCCTTGCCCCGGACACGCCATGGCCACTCCTGCCGCCCTCGAACTGGTCGCCGTCACCAAGCGCTACGACACGACGCTGGCGGTCGACACCGTCAATTTGAAGATCCCGGCCGGCACCTATTGCTGCCTGCTCGGCCCCTCCGGCTGCGGCAAAACCTCGACCTTGCGCATGATCGCCGGTCACGAGGCGGTCAGTGAAGGCGACATCATCCTGGGTCCGCAGAACGTCACCGATCTCGAACCCGCCAAGCGCGGCACGGCGATGATGTTCCAGTCCTACGCGCTGTTTCCGCACCTCACCGTGATCGACAACGTGGCGTTTGCCCTGAAAATGCGCGGCATCGACCGGGCGACGCGGCACAAGCGCGCCGGTGAGTTGCTCGAGCTGGTCGCGATGACGCCCTACGCGGCCCGCCTCCCCGCACAGCTGTCTGGCGGCCAGCAGCAGCGCGTCGCGCTCGCCCGCGCGCTGATCACCGAGCCGCAGATCCTGTTGCTCGACGAGCCGCTCTCTGCGCTCGATCCGTTCCTGCGGGTGAAGATGCGGGGCGAACTGAAGCGGCTGCAGCGCGAGCTCGGCATCAGCTTCGTTCAGGTCACGCACGGCCAGGAAGAGGCGATGGCGCTCGCCGACCACATCGTGGTGATGAACCAGGGCAGGATCGAACAGCAGGGAAGTGCCCGTGACATCTTCCATCATCCCCGCACCGAATTCGTGGCGCGCTTCATCGGCGGTCACAACGTCCTCAGCGACGCAGGCAAACTCATCGCCGTGCGCGCCGATCAGCTCGGCATCGTGCCGATCGCCGACGGCGCGGTCGGCGCGCCGGCGCTGCTGACCCAGACTGAATACCAGGGCTCCTACATCGCCGTCTCGCTCACGCTCGAAGACGGGACCGCCCTGTTCTCCCATCTTCCCGAGGCTGCCTTCGACGTCCACCAGTTCCGGCCGGGCGATCGCGTGCTGGCCACCTGGGATCCCGCCAAGGCGCAACGTCTGCAATAGCGCCGATCAATCACCGGAATGCGCAACAGAGGAGTGAGTGATATGACCGAAACGACCAGGAAGAAGGGCCTTAGCCGCCGCACGCTACTGAAGAGCACCGCGGGTCTCGCCGGCCTTGCCGCCGGCTCCGGCGCCATCACCGGCTTCCCCTACGTGATGTCGGCCGAGCCGAAGGTGCTGCGCTATCTCGGCACCGCCGTGAACGAGGGCGACGAGATCTCCAAGCAGTGCCTGAAGGACACCGGCATCAAGATCGAATACATCACCGCGACCACCGACGACGTCACCAAGCGCGTGATGACTCAGCCGAATTCCTTCGACGTGCTGGACACCGAATATTTCGCGCTGAAGAAGATCGTGCCCTCGGGCAACATCCTTGCCCTCGACGCCAGGAAGATCAAGGAATTCGACAACATCACGCCCGTCTTCACCAAGGGCCAGACGCCCGGCGGCAAGAAGATCGGCGGCCAGGGTACCGCGCCCTGGAAGGTGCTCTATCTCGAAGGCAAAGACTCCAAGAAGTTCGCGACGTCCGCGACCGAATTCGTCACCCTGATCCCGACCGTCTACAACGCCGACACGCTCGGCATCCGTCCTGATATCATCAAGCGTCCGATCAGCTCGTGGGCCGAGCTGCTCAATCCCGAATTCAAGGGCAAGGCCTCGATCCTCAACATCCCTTCGATCGGCATCATGGATGCCGCGATGGTCGTGGAAGCCACCGGCAAATACAAATATGCCGACAAGGGCAACATGACCAAGGAAGAGATCGATCTCACCATGAAGGTGATGACCGAGGCCAAGAAGGCCGGTCAGTTCCGCGCCTTCTGGAAAGACTTCAACGAGAGCGTCAACCTGATGGCCTCTGGCGAGACCGTGATCCAGTCGATGTGGTCGCCGGCGGTGACGAAGGTCCGCTCGATGGGGATTGCCTGCACCTTCCAGCCGCTCAAGGAAGGCTATCGCTCCTGGGCCTCGGGCTTCTGCGTTTCCAAGGGCGTCTCGGGTGCGAAGCTCGAATGGGCCTATGAGTTCGTCAACTGGTTCCTGTCCGGCTACGCCGGCGCCTATCTCAACCGCCAAGGCTACTACTCCGCCGTGCTCTCCACCGCAAAGGCGCATATGGAGCCCTACGAGTGGGCCTATTGGATGGAAGGCAAGGCGGCCGAAAAGGACATCAAGGCGCCCGACGGCTCGCTGCTCGAAAAGGCCGGCGCCGTGCGCGACGGCGGCTCCTACGAGGACCGCATGGGTGGCGTCGCATGCTGGAACGCTGTGATGGACGAGAACGACTACATGGTCCGCAAGTGGAACGAGTTCATCGCGGCGTAATCTGATGGACACGTCGGAGGACATTTTGCAACAGGCATCCCCGGACCTGTTCCGGGGATCGGAGACGGCGCGCCGCAGCAAAGCGGTGCGGCTGTCGCCCTCCTTCATCTCCTGGCTTCAGGCCGGGCCGATGATGCTGGTGTTCCTCGCCTTCTTCCTGATTCCGCTCGTCTTCGTCGTCATCGTCTCGTTCTGGGACTACAACGAATATCAGTTGCTGCCGGCTTTCTCGGGCCGCGGCTACACCGACACGTTCGAGGGCTGCATCGCGCAGCTCCCCGATCTCTGCACGATCGCCAAGACTTATCTGAAGACGCTGAAGCTCTGCTTCCTCGTGTGGGTCATTACCCTCTTCATCGGCTTCTGGGTCGCCTACTTCCTCGCCTTTCACGTCAAGTCGAAAACCTGGCAGATGGGACTGTCGCTGCTGTGCACGATCCCGTTCTGGACCTCCAACGTGATCCGCATGATCGCCTGGATTCCGCTGCTCGGGCGCAATGGCCTTGTCAACTCAGGCTTGGTCAAGACGGGGCTGATCAACCATCCCGTTGAATGGCTGCTGTTCTCCGAGTTCTCCGTGGTGCTGGCGCTGGTTCACCTCTTCACCTTC
Source organism: Bradyrhizobium sp. 44 (assembly GCF_023073095.1). NCBI lineage: Bacteria > Pseudomonadati > Pseudomonadota > Alphaproteobacteria > Hyphomicrobiales > Nitrobacteraceae > Bradyrhizobium > Bradyrhizobium sp. 44. The sequence continues at coordinate 780,750 of NZ_JADPIY010000029.1, read as the reverse complement.
TTCATGGTGGTGCCGATCTTCAACTCGATGGTGCGCATCGATAAATCGCTGATTGAGGCCGCCTATGACGCCGGCGCCACCGGCTTCCAGACGCTCGTCAACGTCATCATCCCGCTCGCCAAGCCCGGCATCGTGATCGGCTCGATCTTCGTCATCACCATCGTGATGGGCGATTTCATCACCATCGGCGTGATGGGCGGGCAGCAGATCGCGGCCGCCGGCAAGATCATCGAAACGCGGGTGAACGCGCTGCAATTCCCGGCCGCAGCGGCCAACGCCGTGATCCTGCTCGTCATCACGTTCCTGATTATCACCATGATGTCGCGCATCGTCGACATCAAGAAGGAGCTCTAGAGCATGAAGGAAGGACGCCCGCGCTCTTTCTACGTGCTTGCGATCTTCTTCGCGGCCTACACGCTGTTTCTCTACGGCCCGATGATCGCGATCTACGTGCTGTCGTTCCAGGGGCCGCAGGGCGGCCTCACCTTCCCGATGAACGGTGTATCGACTTTCTGGATCGCAAAACTGTTCCAGGGCACCGGCATCGTCGATCTCGGCGCGGCGTTCCGCCGTTCGCTGCTGCTCGGCATTATCGTGATGATCGTCACCGTCGTGCTGTCGGTCGCGGCGGGCATGGCGTTTCGCCGCAAGTTCAAGGCGCAGAGCATTTTGTTTTACTCGGCGATCGCGAGCCTGATCGTGCCCTCGATCATCACCTCGCTCGGCATCTCTCTCGAATTCCGCATCATCGACGACCTGATCAAGGCGCATTGGAACGAGAATTTCGAGACCTCGATGGGCCTGCTCACCTCGGGCCTCGGTGCACATTTGACCTGGACGCTGCCGTTCGGCCTGCTCATCATGTTCGCGATCTTCAACCGCTTCGATCCCAGGCTCGAGGAAGCCGCGCGCGATCTCGGTGCGACGCCGTGGCAGGCCTTCCGTCATGTCGTGCTGCCGATCATCCTGCCTTCGGTGATCGGTATCGGCCTGTTCGGCTTCACCCTCTCCTGGGACGAGCTCGCACGCTCCAGCCAGGCGATCGGTGCGGTGAACACGCTGCCTCTCGATCTCCAGGGCCTCACCACCACCGTGACCAACCCCGACATCTATGCGCTCGGCACCGTGATCTCCGCCGTCTCGTTCACGGTGATCAGCCTTGCACTCGGCACCATCCACGTGTTGAACAGGCGGCAGGCGGCCAAAGGCTCGGACGCCGGCAAAGGGCTTGTCTGATCTGATGCGACTCCACGTCGTCAACCCCAACACCACGGCGTCGATGACGGCGAAGATTGCCGCCGCGGCGCGCAGCATCGCCCTGCCCGACACATTGATCGACGCGCGCCAGCCGGCGATGGGTCCGGTTTCGATCGAAGGATTTTACGACGAGGCCTTCGCCGTCCCCGGCATGCTCGGCTGCATCCGCGAGGCCGATCGCGACGGCGCGGACGCGCATATCATCGCCTGCTTCGACGACACCGGCCTCGACGCCGCGCGTGCCGCGGCAAAGGCACCCGTGATCGGCATTGGCGAGGCGGGCTTCCACATGGCGAGCCTGATCGCCGCGCGCTTCGCCGTGGTGACGACGCTCGGTGTCTCCGTCGTGCCGATCGAGCATAATTTGCGAAAATACGGCCTCGCCGAACGCTGCGCCCGCGTCCGCGCCGCCGAGGTGCCGGTGCTCGCGTTGGAGGAGCGCAACACCGATGCGCTCGCAAAAATCTCCGCGGAGATCACAACCACGATCCGCGACGACCGCGCGGAGGCCATCGTGCTCGGTTGCGCCGGCATGGCCGATCTCGCCAATGAACTCGCCGCCACGCATGGCCTGCCCGTGATCGACGGCGTCGCCGCCGCGGTGACCTTGGCGGAATCACTGGTGCGACTGGGACTGAAAACCTCCCGGCTCGGGCCCTATGCGGCGCCGCGCTCGAAGACCTATTCAGGTCCGTTTTCGCCGTTTCAGCCCTGATCTCTGCCCCTGACGGACGTTCGGAGGCCTCAAGGCCTCATGATGGTTGGTTTTTTTGCTCTTAGCCTCTTTTTGGTCCCATTCCTTGCCGAAACGTAACGCTTTCGGGACACCCGGCGGCCTCAGGGTTGCCGGTCTTCGCCACTCACCAAGTTTCAATTTGGGTTTTGTCAGCGATGATCGATCTCGCAGAGGACGCACCGTCCAACCCGCTTCTTCGCCTCGGCGCCCAGCCCATCGCGCTGACCGCCGCCGCCCTGCTCCTGCTGATCGCCGGTGTGACCTCGATCGCGATCTGGCGCGCCTATACCGGCTCAGCCCCCGAGACCGACCGGGTGGTGGCGTCGCGGCAGCTTCAGGCTCGCACCGCCCAAGCCTCCGAGCAGTTGGTCGAGAAGACCAAGGGGCTGGAAGCAACTCAGCAGGAATCGATTGACCAGCTTCAAGTCGTGCAGGACCAGCTTCAGAGTGTGAAGCGCTTGCTCGCATTCCAGCAGGCCGACACCAAGCGTCTGTCCGAGCAGGTCACGACACTCAACGAGTCCATCGACGGCCTGCGGCAATCCTTTGCCAGCGCCCGGGCGAGCGAGGCGGAGACTCCCTCGGTTACCCGCAGGAAACCTGCACGGCATCGTGTCCATGCCAATGCACGCAAGCGCTCGCGCGGCTGAGCAGCCGGCCCGCCTAAATTTTTGGAGTTGTGAACTGGATCACATTCGCCCGTGTGATTCCAAGCGATGCTCGCCGTTACCGGATGGCGTGAGCCGATTTCAATGTCCGGGGCTGGCAAGGTCGTTGACGGTATATTGCGTCAGCGACCTTGTTTTTTAACGGGTACCGCCGCCTATTCGCAGACATCTACGGGGCGGATGCGCCAGCCCGACGGCGTCATGACGCGCTTGCGCACGACGTAGCAGCTGCCATAGCCACCATCGTCGTAGCCGGTACCATAGTAATAGGGATCGCCGTAATACGGCTGGCCATAGCCGTAATAGCTGCCGTAATAACCCGCGCCGGCGATACCCGCCCCGATGGCGACTCCCGGCCAGAAGCCGCCGCCGCGCCAGCCGCCTCCTTGGCCCCAGCCTCCGCCATGGCCCCAACCGCCGCCACCGTGGCCGAAACCGCCCCGCGCCTGGGCCGCCTGTGGGGCCGACAGCGCGACTGCCGCGACGGCGAGCGCCGCCATCATCATCTTGCGTAACATCACTCGATCCTCCGCGTGGAGACGCTCCACGCTTCAAAGCAGGACCAAGCTAATCGGCTTGAGGCGTTCCTGACAGCTTCACTGTCTCACTTCCGCGCGAGCATCAGCAGCCGCGGCAGATGCTCTTGAGCTTCCTGTCGAGCAGCCGGTTCTCCGCGTTGACGGCGGCGTCGGTGGATCCGCCTGCACCGGTCCCGGTGGTGGTTCCGGAGGAGGCATTCGCTCCCGATGACTGCGCCGTACCCAGACTGTTGGTGCCAGGCGCGGGAGCCGGAGAATTGGCGACACCTCCGGCCGATCCTGCGGAGCCGCCGGTGGCTTGCGCAAACGATACGGCCGGCATCGCGGCGAGGGCGAAGATCACGATCACGGTCTTGATTGAACGGGCTGTAGGCAAGCTGGCCATCGAAATTCTCCTTCGCCCGTCAACCGCCGCAGCCAACACCGGTTCCGGAACAAATGCCGTCGCATCAGCTTGAAACCGGGAGGCGGGCACGATCACGCTCAAGCTGATCTTCTGCTCCAGAAACAGAAAGGCGCAGTCACGATGAACGATCGCGATGCTTTTGCAGAAGGCGAACGCGCGGCGCGTCAAAACATTCCGGCGGAAGCCAATCCGTACCAGGACGGCAGCGACGAGCATGCTCTATGGTCCGCGGGGCACGAGAAGGTCGCAAGCGCACTAGAAGCGCGCGAGTCCGAAGGAAGCTGAGCTCACCCGATCCGCTTGAGGCCCTTCGTGAAGCGCGGGCCGTTCGCGACGTAGAACTTCGCCGCGCTGCCCATCTTCTGCACCTGGGCGTCGTCGAGCGTGCGGATGACCCGCGCCGGCGAGCCGATGATCAGGGACCGTTCAGGGAATTCCTTGCCCTCGGTGATGACGGAGCCGGCGCCAACGATGCTGTTGCGGCCGATCCTGGCGCCGTTCATCACGATGGAGCCCATGCCGACGAGTGCGCCCTCCTCGATGGTGCAGCCGTGCAGGATGACGTTATGGCCGACCGTACAGTTCCTGCCGATGTGAAGCGGAAAACCGAGATCTGTGTGGCAGGTCGATCCGTCCTGCACGTTGGCGCCCTCGCCAATCTCGATCCACTCATTGTCGCCGCGCAGCACCGCGCCGAACCAGACACTCGCGCCCGGCTTCAGGCGCACGCGGCCGATCACGGTGGCGGTCTCGGCGATGAAGTAGTTGCCGTCGGCGGGAAGGTCGGGCGCCTGCCCGTCGAGCTCGTAGATCGCCATGAGGGTCTCCTGTCGGGTCAACCCCAGCCATAGCGAAACGGCAGCCTTGACGCAAAGGGCTGCCGCGCAGGCAGCCCTACAGCGCGCGCATCAGACCAGAACGCCGGCCGCGCGGAGCGTCATCAGGAAGAAGGTGCCGCTCATCATGCTCCAGAAGCCGGCGATGACGGTGGCCATCATCACGAATTCGACGCGACGGCTCTCCAACTGCCTGCCGCGCAGGGTGTTGCGCATGATGATGAAAGGCGCCGCGAACACCAGGAACGGAACCGCCGCGAAGGTCTTCGGCGCCACGCCGTCCTGCAACAGACCGAAGCCGGCGGGCCGCTGTGCGACCGTCTGGTATCCGCTCACGAGCGCGCCTGCGAGCGCGAAACCGATGCCGATCGAGAAGAATGTATTGAGAGCTTCAGGTGTCATCGGAACGGTCCGCCCTTACGCAACGCCAGAGCCTTCCTGTGACAAAGAGTGCCGGTTAACGCTACATTATCCTTAAGGGAAGGTTAACGCCGCCAGCCGTCCCACGCAGGCCTCTCTCCCTTCCCTGCAGCCGGTGAACGCTCCGCGAAATCGCCACCACGTGGCATATTCGCCGCTGATTCGTCGGCCATCCGCCGACTTCCGGCTCATTCGCGCGGCTCATGACGGTGTTTTCGGCAACCTCCCCTCAGTCTCCCCGGGCGCGCACCCGGGGCCACGTGATCCCGATCGTGCTCGGCGGCATTGCCGCGGCGTGCGCCGTCGCGCTCGTCGCCTATCTGTTGTGGCCGACCTGGGGTCCGAGCGGCGCGAGCGGCCCGGACAAGCTGCCGGTGAGCGTTGGCGGCACGCTGTTCAACCTGCCCACCACTGCGATCCGGATGAAGATCCAGCGCCACTCCGGGCCGCAGGAGCGGATCGATCTCGACTTCCTGTATCCCTCGCTGGAGCCGCCGGGCGCGCCGAAGCACGTCACCGCCGATAGCGTGGATGCGGCGATGCAGCCGATCGACCGCATCTTCCTGTCGATCGCCGCGCATCGCGATGCGCTCTCGCCCGAGCAGCGCACCGCCACGATCTATCTGCGCTATCTCGACCAGGCCGCGGCAATGCCCCAGGACGGGCTGACGATGCGGATGTTCCGCGCCGATACGCCGTACGGCAGCGAGGATCTCTATTCTGCCGCAAGTCCGGCGCTGACCGCGCGCTGCACGCGCGATGGGGCGACGCCCGGCATGTGCCTCGCCGAACGCCGCGTCGGCGGCGCCGACCTCACCTTCCGCTTTCCGCGCAGCTGGCTATCGCAGTGGCGCGATGCGGCGGAAGCGATGGAGAAGCTGACGGCGCAGTTGCGGGGACCGAAGGGGTAAGCGGCCGCGCGGCCCCAAGCCTCCAAAACAAAAACTGCGAAAACAACCCCATGCACAGTAGCCAAGTGCCTGGCATGACTTCGTATTTTCGAAGCCAGCCTGCGAAAATTCGCCCCCTCCGACAATTCGTCGTTTTCGAAAAAATTCAAAGCCCCGGGCCATTCAAACGCCGATCACCTTGCGATCGCTCCAGCGATAAGTCGGCAGATCCAGCTTGTCGGCAAGGTCTCGGCCGATGGCGAATTTCGCCGCGCCTGGCAACGAGAACGCCTTCACGACCTGATTGCGAAACCACAATCCCCATGACGTCCGCGGCGCAAATGCCGCGGCGAAGCGCTCCGCTCCGCGCTGCTTGGCGCCGATATAGCTGCGAAGGCGGGTCTCATAGGTGCTGAATGCTTCCTCGTGGCGCCCGTCGGCGCGTACGAGCTCTCCCGCAAGCACATAGGCAGAGATCATGGCCAGAGCCGAGCCCTGCCCGGCGACGAGCGAGACGCAGAACGCAGCGTCTCCAATCAGCACGACGCGGCCCCGCGACCAGCCGTCCATCCTGATCTGGCTGACCCGGTCGCAATACAAATCATCGGTGCGCTCGAGTTCGTTCAGAATGTCTGGGCATTCCCAGCGGGCGTCGCGATAGAGATCACGCAGCTGTGCCTTCTGTGCGGCAGGCTCGCCTGCATCACCGCGAAACACGAAGAGGAACAGGGTGCGATCATCGCGCAGCGCGAAACGGCCAACCATACGGCCCGGCCGGTTGTGCATCAGGTACACATTCTCGTCGCGATGGCGATAGCCGCGGGTCTCGAATGCCGCGACGCCATAGCCGAGATTTCTTTCGAACGTCTCGATCGAGCCGAACGCAAGGCGGCGCACCTCCGAATGCAGGCCGTCAGCACCGACGACGAGATCGAAACGTCGGCTCCCGCCCCGCCGCAACTGGACGTCGACCCCTTCAGGCTGCTGCTCCAGGCCAACGATCTCCTCATCGAAGATCGTTTCAACACCATCGCGGACCGTACCGTACAGCAGGCGCGACAGATCGCTTCGTGCCAGAGTGACGTAACGCCCGCCTGTGAGATCGTCGAGGACGTTCGCACCAAATCCGGCGACTCGCCGGCCGCGACCATCGACGATCCGCATTTCCCTGACGCGGTAGCCGGCGCTTTCGATCGCCGGCAACAGCCCCATCCGTTCGGCGATGTCGTAGCCCAGTCCCCAGAAATCGATCACGTAGCCGCCATGACGAAGCGCGGGCGCGCGTTCAACCAGCGTCGGCTCGTAGCCTCCGGCACGCAGCCAATACGCGAGCGTAGGCCCGGCAATCCCCGCCCCGGAGATCAGCACTGTTCGCATGGACGGAATGTGGGAAAAGCGTCGGCCGATCGCACCGCCGCGTTAGACACTAAATGGTGAGGGCGAGAAGTTCCGTCTCACCAATCGGGTCGCATCACTCCTGATCGACGAGATCGTCCTCGAGGATCGCCATCTGGAACTGGAACGAGCGATCGTCGTCCTCATCATCGACGAAGAGCACACCGATGAATTCCTCGCCGATATAGACCTCGGCGGAATCATCCTTCTTCGGCCGCGGCACGACGCGGATCTTGGAATTGCCGAATACGCGCTTCAGGTACGCGTCGAGCTTCCTAACTTCCTTCACGTCCACGGCAAGTCTCCAATCGAAATCTGGGTTGGCGCGGGTTTTAGGACGAGACGCGACCAACCGCCAGCATGAATTGCCAAAGAATTTTTGGGGCGAAGGGGGCGGAAAATCCGCCCCTTCCGACAAGCTCGACGTCCCCTCTCAAAGTCCCATCTCAAAGTCCCATGGCGTTGATCATCTGATCCATGGTGCGCGACGGCTCGGCGCAGCCGGCTTCGCCGACGACCTTGGCGGGCACGCCTGCGACCGTGACGTTGTGCGGCACGGGTTTGACCACGACCGAGCCCGCCGCGATGCGCGCGCAATGGCCGATCTCGATATTGCCGAGGATCTTCGCGCCGGCCCCGATCAGGACGCCGTGGCGGATCTTCGGATGGCGGTCCTCGTTCTCCTTGCCGGTGCCGCCGAGCGTGACGCCATGCAGGATCGAGACGTCGTCCTCGATCAGCGCCGTCTCACCGCAGACGAAACCGGTGGCGTGATCGAGGAAGATGCCGCGGCCGATGCGCGCGGCGGGGTTGATGTCGGTCTGGAATACCGCAGACGCGCGGCTCTGCAGATAATACGCAAAGTCCTTGCGGCCCTTCAGATAAAGCCAATGCGCGAGGCGGTGGGTCTGGATGGCGTGGAAGCCCTTGAAATAGAGCAACGGGTCGATGAAACGCGAGGTAGCGGGGTCACGGTCGTAGACGGCGACGAGATCGGCGCGGAAGGCGTTGCCGAGATCGGGATCGTCGCGTAGCGCCTCGTCATAGGTCTGGCGCACGAGATCGCCCGACAGCGCGGAGTGATCGAGCCGATCGGCGACGCGATGGATCACCGCATCTTCCAGGCGACTGTGATGCAGCACCGTCGAATAGATGAAGGTCGCAAGCTCTGGCTCGCGATGGACGATGTCCTCCGCTTCGCCGCGGATCCGATCCCAGATCGGATCGAGCGTTGCGAGCTTTCCTCCCGGATTGACCTGATGCACTGCCATGAGATCTGCTCTTTCGAATTGGCTCGTTTCACTGGTTCTATAACACAGTCTAGGCGACAAAGTCCTGACGGGCTTGCCTGAGAGTGAACAGTGCGTTGCCCAGCGAGGCCATGCCAACGCGTTGAATCACAACAGTTTCTTCCGACGCCCCCGGCGGCAAGGTCGGCTCAAAATGGTCAGGGTTTCGCCAAATTCAAGCCGGGCGGCGTCAAACTATTGGTGAATTCCGCCTCAACCGTGATTGCGGGCATGGTCCGAGTGAGGACGGAGCGGATTTGACCATCACCACCGATCATGCGCGCGCGGGCGCCGCGGGCTCACTCTGGCTGCGGCTCGCCGCGGTCGCCCTGCCGCTGCTGATGATCGCGCCGGCGTTCTGGAACGGCTATCCGCTGTTGCAATGGGATACCGGAGGCTATCTGGCCCGCTGGTACGAGGGCTATCTCGTCCCGAGCCGCTCCACCGTGTTCGGCATCTATCTGCACTATGGCGAGAGTTCTGGTTTCTGGATCAATCTCGCGGTCCAGTCGCTGGCGACGCTGTGGCTGTTGCAGCTCACCTTGCGCGTGCTCGGCCTGATGCAGACGTTCCGCTTCGTCGCGATCAGCCTGTTCCTGATCCTGTCGACTGCGCTGCCTTGGCTTGCGAGCATGCTGCTCACCGATATTTTTGCAGGCCTGTCGGTGCTGTCGCTATTCCTGCTGGTCATCGGTGGGCCGCGGACCTCGGCGCTCGAAAAAATCTCGCTGTTCTTCTTCACCGCCTTTGCCGCCGCGACCCACAGCGCCACGCTCGGCGTGCTGCTCGGGCTCTGCGTCGCCGGCTGGATGGCGCGGCCGTTGCTGGGGCCCCGGCTTCCGATCGCGGGATTGGCTCAGGCGAGCCTCACCATCGTCGCTGGCGGCCTGATGCTGGTGTCGGCGAATCACGCGCTGTCGGGCAAATGGACATGGACGCCCGGCGGCACCGGCGTCGCCTTTGGCCGCATGATGCAGGACGGCATCGTCGCGCGTTATCTCAATGACCATTGCCCTCGCGAAAAACTCAAACTCTGCCCCTATCGCGACCAATTGCCGGCGACCGCCGACGAATTCCTGTGGGGCAAGAGCATGTTCAACACGCTCGGCCGCTTCGAAGGCATGAACGAGGAGATGGGCACCATCGTCGTGGGTTCGCTCGCCGACTATCCGGCCTGGCAGGCCGGCGCGGCGTTGCGGGCGCTGGGCCAGCAATTGCTGCATGTCGCGACCGGCGAAGGCACCAATGGCTGGATCCCGCACACCCGCGGCATCATCGAGCGCTACATCCCCTCCCAGGTCACGCCGATGCGCGCCGCGCGCCAGCAGAATTGGAGACTCGATTTCGACACCATCAACTGGCTGCACGTTCCCGTCGCGCTGGCCTCGATGCTGGCGCTGGTCGCGCTGCTCGGCCACGCGCTCACACATCGCCGACTGGATGATCTGACGCTCCTGGCGGCGACGGTGACGCTGGCGCTGCTCGGCAACGCCCTCATCTGCGCCGTCATCTCCGGCCCCCACGATCGCTACGGCGCGCGAATGGTGTGGGTTGCCACCTTCGTGGTGTTGATGGCGCTGTTTCGCTCGTTCGGCGACGAGGCCGCGGACGAAACCTCAGCCGCGGCGTGACAGGAAATCGAGCACGCCGGTCTTGTAGACCTTGTCGCCGACCGCCCGCATGTGATCGCGGTTCGGAATGACGAGCACTTCCGAACCCGGGATGATGGCACCGAGTGCGCTGGCCGAACCCGCGACGTCGTCGGTCGAGCCGACCGCAATCAGCACGGGCACGTCGATGCGCGCGGCTTCGTCCTTCGTCATGAGATCGCGCGTGCCGCGCAGGCAGGCGGCCAGCGCCTTGCGGTCTGAACGGGTCTGGTCTGCAAAAGCACGAAACGTGCGGCCGACGGGATCGGAGACGTCGTCGAGCGAGGGCGCTTCCAGCGCCTTCGCGACGTTCTCGCCGGGCCCGGTGCCCTCGATCAGGCCTCCTATGCCGATGCCGCCGAGGATTGCCGAACGCAGGCGCTGCGGCTCGTTGAGGGAGAGCCAGGCCGTCATCCGTCCGCCCATCGAATAGCCCATGAGATCAGCCTGCGGGATGGCGAGGTGATCCATCAGCGCGAGCACGTCGCCGGCCATGGTCGGGATCGAGTATTGCGCGGGCTCGTAGAGCTTTGCGCTTTCGCCATGGCCACGATTGTCCAGCGCTATGACGCGGCGGCCGTTCTTGCGCAACTCCGAGACCCAGGTCGGATAGACCCAGTTCACGTTCTTGCTGGAGGCAAAGCCGTGCACCAGGATGATCGGATCGCCCTCGCCTTCGTCGAGATAGGCAATTTCAACGGCGCCGTTGTGAAAGCTCGGCATCATCAGTTCCGCAATCTTGAGGGGAAGAGGTATCTTAGGCCGTGACGGCAGCGCTTGCCAGAACGGCTTCGGCGGCGATCCGGGCCTGGCGAAGTCGCCGCGCCCGTCTGCGATCGCACCAGGCCTGGGTCAGGCGCTCCGTCGTCGCCTTGATCGAGGACAACAGGCCGAACAGCGTCAAGGCCGCACCGAACAGCCAGAGTGCGAGATTGAACGCCCCGCCGATCAGCAGCAGCGCGCCGCGGCCGAGCAGTTTCAGGATCGCGCGCGTCTTGCCGCCCTGCGCTTCCGCGAGCCGCGCCGCGCGTGCGACGTCCTTGGGGCCTTCGGCGATGCGCAAGCTATCCATCGCGCCGCGCGTGCCGGTCTTCTCGACGACGCGCGTGACATCCTTGCCGAGCCGAACCAGCGCGCCGGCCTTTTCCGCGCGGAACGCGGCCTTGATCGCGCTCAAGGTCTGGCCCGGCCGCAGCACCGAGCCGGAGGCAACCGCGTTCTGGAGCATCGGCGTATCGACGACCTCGCGCGCGGACCGGCCGGCCCATGCCGCCAGTCCCTCGCCGAGCCGGCCCACCTTGCGCGCGTCCTTCACCAGCGTCAGCCCCGCGCGAACCGGCGCGGCACCGCCGACGGAGACGTAGGTCACGGCCGTAACCGCGAGACCCGCGGCCGCGAGGCCCAGCACCAGGCGATCGGTCTCCTCGCCCATCGCGAGGTGCTTGCCCTCCCGGACGACGTCCCGGATGTCGCCGATGACAAAGAGATCGCCGGCCACGGTCCCCGACAGGCTCGCAACATCGTCCGCGTTGCCGGTGACGAGACCGGTGGCAAACCGTTTTGCGAAATGCGAGGTGGAATTTTCGGCTTTGACCGCATCGCCGACACGGCTCAGGAGGTCGTCAGGCAGCGCGATGTTGCGGTCGCGCGCCAACGCGACAAAACTGTCGGCAAGATCGGCATCGCCCGATGCGAGCGCGATCTCGATGTTGTCCTGAATCAGGCGGTCGTTGTGCCGCAGCAGCGCGTCGAGCTTGATCTCGGAGAGCGCGGCGGGATCGTCCTGGGCGGCCAGAATCGCGCCGGCCTCGCGGGCATGGGGTGCTACCTGCGCGAGCATGAAGCCGCACGCCACGATACCGGTCAACGCTGTGCTGATTCGCAACCACTTCATGCGGAGAGCCTGGACGGTCCTGAGATCGTTGACGCCTGACGGTTCGTCTTTCGTCGCAATTACGCTCGTCCACAGACATAGTATGCCAAAATTGCGACACAACGTCCCCGACGAAAGAAGGGCTTCTCTCAGGCCGCAAGATTGTGTCGAATTTGCATGAGCAAATGAGCATGGGGCATTGCGGGGCTTTCGGTTCCGCTGGGCTAGCAATCATCCACACCCACCAGTATGGTCCGCGGCGCCTTAATAATGCCGCGTCAGTCGTGATTGTGTCTGCCGCCATTGCCACTCCAGGATGAGTACGATGTCCGACCATGTCGTCCCGCACTTCCACAACGATGCCGGTGTCCCCGTCATCGAAATCGGCTCGCAAGAGTTCATGTGCGTGGGCGCCAACCCTCCGTTCGATCATCCGCACGTCTTCCTCGACCTCGGCAACGACAACGAGATCATCTGCCCCTACTGCTCGACGCTGTACCGTTTCGCCGCCGACCTGAAGGCGGGCGAAGCCCGTCCGCCGGAATGCGTCCTGAAGGACAAGGTCGCCTGATCGCTTCCATCGGTCAGGGGTGGCGCTCTCCCGAACAATTGTCATCGCCGGTGCCGGCATAGGTGGACTGACGGCTGCGCTTGCGCTCGCGGCCCGCGGCTTCCGCATCGTCGTACTGGAAAAGGCCGAGCGGCTCGAGGAAGTCGGCGCCGGTCTGCAACTCTCTCCCAATGCCAGCCGCGTGCTGGTCGAGCTCGGCCTCACCGAGCGCCTCAAGCTGCGTGCCGTGATCCCGGAGGCGGTCTCGATCATGAGCGCGCGGGCCGGCGGCGAACTCTTGCGCATGCCGCTGGGAGAAGCCGCCGCCGCGCGCGCCGGCGCCCCCTATTGGGTGGTGCACCGCGCCGACCTGCAATCCGCACTCGCCGGCGCAGTCTCCGACCATCCCGATATCGATCTGAAACTCGGCGCGACCTTCGAAGACGTCGCGCCTCACGCCAAGGGGCTGACGGTCGTCCATCGCAGCGGCACGATCCGGCGCAGCGATCTCGCCAGTGCGCTGATCGGCGCGGACGGCATCTGGTCGACGGTGCGCCAGCATCTCTTTCCCGAGGTGCAGCCGCGCTTCTCCGGGCTGATTGCCTGGCGCGGCACGCTCGATGCCACGCAGCTGCCGAAGGACTACACCGCGCGCCGGGTCCAGCTCTGGATGGGCCCGAATGCCCATCTCGTCGCCTACCCGATCGCGGGCGGACGCCAGATCAACGTGGTCGCGGTGCTGCCGGGCACCTGGAACAGACCGGGCTGGAGCACGCCCGGCGATCCCCTCGAGGTGATGGATGCCTTCGCCGCGCCGCGCTGGCCGCCCGCGGCGCGCATGATGCTCGCCACGGTCGATAGCTGGCGGAAATGGGCGCTGTTCGACGTGCCCGACGACTGCCCCTGGAGCAAAGGCCCGGTCGCGCTGCTCGGCGACGCCGTGCATGCGATGCTGCCGTTTGCGGCGCAGGGCGCCGGCATGGCGATCGAGGACGCCGCGGTGCTCGCGCAGCATTTGAGCCTTGAGATCGCCGAGAGCACCGCGGGCATCACAGCTGCGCTGAGACAATACGGGCGTACGCGCCAGACGCGCGTGCGGCGGGTGCAGCGGACCGCGCGGCAGCAAGGCCGCATCTACCATTTCGGTGAGCCGCTCGCATACGCGCGCGATCTTGCGGTCCGCGCCCTCGGCCCGGAACGCATGCTGGCACGGCAGGACTGGATTTACGGCTGGCGCCCCTGATGCGAGGCGCTGGTTTCAGCGCACTGCTCTTGTCGATTTCGGGCCAGGCTTGATCGGGCCAGGATTGGCCGCGGGCGCCGGCGCAGCGGCCGGCTTCTCTTCGGGCGGCGTTTCCCGGCACTTGTTGCGGCGCCAAGCGTCCTCGGCCATCTGCGCCCGCCCGCGGACCGCGACGTAGTCGTTGCGATAGGCAAGCTCCGACACGACGGCGCCGCCCGCGCCGGTCTGTGCCTTGTCCATCAGCCTCTGCAACTCCATGGTGCGGCTAGCGAGCGACTTGCGCTCGCCTTCGAGCTGCTTGCAATCGTACAATTCGTACTTGCCGGGATCGGCAAACGCCGGAGCGACCGTCTCGCTCATGCCGGCGCAGCCGGACTGCGCGAAGCCGGCCGCGAGCAGCGCGGCGGCCACGCAGCACGTGCGCAGGCGATATTGGGTCAAAGCAGACATCGAATCAAAGCTGACATGTCGGATGAATAGTCCCCGTCGATTGAGAATGCCTAAAGCAACAACAGATGTCCGGATTGAGGCTTTGCCTTGTGCCGCCGGCTCGCCTAAGGAAGAACCGCCCCTCCGGCCTGCAAACGCCAATTCCAGACCGCCGGCAAGGGACTTAAGCGATTGATCTCGTTGGATCAAGCGGGCATGGCGGAATTGGTAGACGCAAGGGACTTAAAATCCCTCGGCGCGCAAGCGCTGTGCCGGTTCGACCCCGGCTGCCCGCACCACGAGAGCTGCGCGGATGATCCCACCGAGCGCCGCTGCCGCGAGCGCTGATACCTCATCAATTCCTGTCTGCTCCTGCACCGCCTGCCAGCCATCCCGAATCATCGCTTGTGCATCGCAGCATCGGAGTTAGACAAGGGCCTCAAATCAGAGGTGAGCTACTTGTCCGACGTCAATGCCGACGATTGGGTGTCCTCGGGACACCGCCCCATGGGTTTTCCCGAATTCGTCATCGTGATCGCGTCGATCATGGCGCTGAATCCGCTTGCCATGGACATGATGCTCCCGGCGCTGCCCAATATCGGGGCGGCCTTCAATATCCCCGTCGCCAATCATCTTCAGCTGGTGCTGTCGACCTTCCTGATTGGCTTTGGCGCGGGCCAGTTCGTCATGGGACCGCTGTCGGATCGCTTCGGCCGCCGCCCGGTGCTGCTCGGCGGGATGGCGGTCTATGCGATGGCGAGCGTGCTGGCGATTGCCGCGCCGTCGTTCGAGACACTGCTGCTGGCGCGCGCACTGCAGGGCTTCGGCACCTCGGCGACGCGCGTGATCGCAACCTCGATCGTGCGCGACTGTTACGTCGGCCGCCGCATGGCGAGCGTGATGTCGCTTGCGATGATGATCTTCATCGCCGTCCCCGTAATCGCCCCCTCGTTCGGACAGGCGGTGCTGCTGGTGACGCAATGGCGCGGCATCTTCGTCGTGCTGATGCTCTATGGCCTGCTCGCGCTCGCATGGTCGGTGCTGCGGCTTCCGGAGACCCTGCCTGAGAGCGAACGCAGGTCGCTCGCGCCGGTCGACGTGCTCACGGCCTACTGGCAAACCGTGACCCATCGCCAAACTCTCGGCTACGCGCTCGCCGCCGGCAGCGTCATGGGTGCGCTGTTCGCTTACGTATTTTCGGCCCAGCAAGTGTTTGTCGGCATCTATCACCTCGGCCATTATTTTCCGCTCGCCTTCGCCGCGATCGCGGCCGGCACCGCCATTGCCGGCTTCCTCAACGCAAGATTCGTCGGAACCCTCGGCATGCGCGTGATCTCGCACGGCGCGCTGACGCTCTACACCGCCGTGGCGGGTGTGATGCTGCTGACGGAAAGCCTCGGCGCGTTGCCGCTTCCCCTGTTCATGGTGCTCTCGGCGCTGATGATGTTCTCGTTCGGCATGATGGTCGCCAATTTCACCGCACTTGCCATGGAGCCGCAGGGCCACATCGCCGGCACGGCGTCCTCGCTCTACGGCTCGATCACCACGCTGATCGGCATCGCCGTCGGCATGGCGATCGGACAAAGCTTCGACGGCACGCTGCTGCCGTTCTCGGTCGGCTTCTTCGTGTCGTCACTCGCCGCGCTCGCGATCGTGCTGGTGGTGGAGAGGGGACGGCTGTTCAAGCCGCATCAGCGCGCCATCGGGTGAGGAACTTCGCGGCGCTCACGATGTTGTACTGCAACAATTTGAAAAGGCGCTTCAATGGAACCGAAACACCGTAAAGACCACGACGCCGCGGAGCGGGCGAAAACGGAACGCACGCCGTCGAACGCCGAAACGACCGCCTTCACCGTGCCATTCGCGAGTGAAGGGCTCGAGCGGGTCCGCGACAGCCACTGTTGAGCAAGACGTCTATTCCGTTGCGCGCCTGCTGGCGCTGAAATCGTCCGCGACGCCCTCGGGTGCCGCGCCGCTTCCACGGGGCGGCACCATCAGCACAACCACTTCCCGCGTGAGACCGGGCCGGCCCCATAGCTGCGCCTGGACGATAAATTCCCGTCTGACGAAGTGCCCGGCACGCCCGGCCACCCCGTCCATCCACCGGCTGCAATCATCCTGATCGCGGAAGCAGAGCGCGGCCCAGCCGCGGTCCAGCGTCGTCTTGCCCGGCAACCCCCCGGGATATTGATCCTCGAACGGCTGCACGTAGTGCGGGTGGTCCGGGCTGTAGAAGGCCAACGCGAAGGCCAGCGCATCGTCGCCGCTGACGGCGGCGAGCGGCTCGCCTGTCAGTTCGCGCCACTCGCGTGTCAATTCGCTGGCCGCCTCCGCATAGAAATTGCGCCCCTCCTCGTAACCGTGATCGTTGCGGTAGACGGCATGGATCGGCGCGGCGACGAGGACGGCCGTGAGCGCAACGCCGGCCACGATCAAGGTGAGGTTGACGATGTAAAAGCGCTCGATCGGATAATTTGTGCCGCAGACCACGAGAATGGCGAACAGAAACAATCCCTGCAAAGCCCAGAGCGACGGCAGATCGGTGCCTATCGTGAGCGAGACCAGGACCGGCAGCGCGATCGTGCCGACGGCAACGTAAAAGAGGAGCCGCAGGCCCGGATTCATCGCCGCGAAATCGTCCGGAAACTGCTTCAGCCGCGTGCCAGCGATCAACATCCAGCTGACGGCTGACACACTGATGGCCGCCAACAGCCCCAGAAGGAAGTTCCTGGCCTCACCGAGCGAGCTCACCGCAGTGCCGTTGGCATGGTTCAGCGCGTAGGTGAAGGTCGGTGCCCCCGTCGTGGCGAGCCAATGAACATGCGGTGACAGCGCCGCAAGCCCGACGACGACCGAGATCCAGGGCGAGGCGGACGTGAAATAGGCGCGTCGCGCCGGATGCGCCAGCGCGGCAAACGTGAAGCTCGCGACAAGGAAGATCGAATAATATTTGCCGGCCATGGCCAGCGCCGTCGTGACCCCCACGGCGATCGCCCACGACGCCGAGCGGGTCTCGAATGCGCGCAGGAAGCACCAGGTCGCCAGCGGCCAAACGGCTAGCAGCACCGCATTGGCATTGAAGCGCTGGGCATGGAATTGATAGGCCGGCGTCAGCATCAGGAGCAACAGCACCAGGACGCGCTTGTGCCCCGTCACGAATTGCCGCGCGATCCGGTCGACAAAGACCAGCGCAAGCCCGGCATTGGTCATCGCCATCAATTGCAGCGACCACTCGCTGAGCGGAAAGATGGCGCTCCAGCTCGCGGCAACCCAGCCGGTCAATGGCGGATGCTTGGGGTAGCCCCACGCGAAATGCCGCCCCAGCGTCCAGGCCTCCAGCGTATCGGGGTGCAGACCGCCGCCGGCATAGGCGACCGCCAGATAGAGTGTCCAGATCGCGACGAAGCAGGCGATGAGAAGCGGCACGGCCCAGCCCGTCTCGACGCCATCGAGCCAACGCAGGAATGGGCGGCGCCATCGCGCCGGCGCGCGATCGGACCGTTCGGCCATCGCCTGGAATGCAAAATCGATCGGCACTGGAATCAAATGGAGGAAGGAAGGTGATGCGCAAGAACGGCACATCTAGTTCAGTACGGAAACAAATAGCAATGATTGGAAACTGGAAAAGATTGAAAACGTCCGCCTTCTCAGCCGGCGCAAGGTCGACAAAAGACTAAGATCGACAAACGACAACGGCGCCGCTGATGACAGCGGCGCCGCATGATGATTCGGACGAAAGAAAGAGCCTTCGCCCTACTCCGACTTGTCGACGTTCCAGAACAGCGGGGTCGCGGGACCGTCGAGCACGCCGGTCAGCGATTTACGCCAGCCGCTCGGCAGGAGATACTGCCCCAGCGGGATGTAAATCACCTGCTCATAGGCTTCCTTCTGGATGTCAGCGGCGATCTTCTTCTGATCGTCGAGCGAGGCGGCGCGAACGAAGTCGTCCTTGAGCTTTTCGATCTTGGCGTTCTCGGCCCAGCCGAACCAGCCCTTCTTGCCCTGGCCGCCGATCGAGAGATTGGCGATCGGGTTGGAAACGTCGGCCGCGACCCAGTTGGTGAAGAACATGTTCCAGCCGCCCTCCTTCGGAGGCTTCTGGCTGGCGCGGCGGCTCACCACCGTCTGCCAATCGGTCGCTTGCAGGTCGACCTTGAAGCCGGCCTCGCGCAGCAACTGAGCCGCAACGATCGGCTGCGCCTTCAGCGTCGTGACATCGCCGGGGGCCATGATCACGATCGGGGTGCCGTCATAACCGGACTCGGCGAGCGCCTTCTTGGCTTCTGCCATGCCGTTGCCCTTCACCAGGGTCTCGCCACCGACCTCGGTCGCGAATGGCGTATCGCACACGAAGAAGGCGCCGCAGATCTTCTGATATTTGGCGTTGCCGACCAGCGCGTCGAGAACGTCCTTCTGGTTTATCGCCAGAAAGGCAGCACGGCGCACTTTAACATTATCGAACGGCGGATAAAGGAAGTTCATCCGGCCGAGCGTCTGGAAACCGAACGTGTTCGAGACCTCGATCGTGATCTCCTTGTTCGCTTCCAGCAGCGGGAGCATGTCGTAAGGCAGGTTTTCCACGAAGTCGATGTCGCCCGACTGCAACGCGTTCACCGCGGTCTGCGAGTCCGGCATGGTGATCCACTCGACTCGGTCGACCTTCACCACCTTGCCGCCGGAGGTCCAGCTCGAAGGCTCCTTGCGCGGCACGTAATCGGTGTTCTTGACGTAGACCGCCTTCACGCCCGGCTGGAATTCCGACTGCACGAACTTAAAAGGACCCGAGCCGATCTGCTCGGGGATCTGCTTGTCCGGCGGCGTCTCGGCCAGGCGCTTCGGCATCATGAAGGCAACGCGGGAGGACGGCTTGCCGATCGAGTCGAGCACGAGGCCGTAGGGCTCCTTCAGCTTCAGCGTGATGGTCTTGGCATCGGTCGCCTCGATGCTCGCGGTGAAGTCGAGCAGTTTCTGGCCCATGCCGTCGACCGCGGCCCAGCGCTTGAGCGAGGCAACGCAGTCCTCCGCCGTCACCGGCGCACCGTCATGCCACTTCAGGCCGTCGCGCAGCGTGAACGTGTAGGTGAGCTTGTCGTCGGAGATCTTCCACTCCGCCATCTGCGGCTGGATCTTGAAGTTCGAATCGGGCGCCACGAGCGTGTCGTAGATCATGTAGCCATGGTCGCGCGTGATGTAGGCGGTGGTGAAGATCGGATCGATGATGCGCAGATCCGAATGCATCACCGCCGTGATGGTTTTGCCGGCCGCAAGCACCGGCGAGGCCAGTGCGGTTGAAAGCGCGACGACCGACAGCGCAAGTTTGGAGGCGAACGCGCGAGGCCCCCGGCGCATCAACTTAAACATAAATGTTCTCCTGACGTGAAACTGTTCAAAGGCAGGTTATTGATTGAGCATCCGGTTCGTTCTTTAGGCGAACTAACCTCATGCAATGCCTTTATCTTTTCGAGAGTTGCAGACAGTGCCGAGCGCGTCAATCCGGTTTCGCTGCAAGCCCAAGCGGCGCGCGCACGGGCTCCACAACGATCGGTTTGGCTCTACAACGCTCTCCGCCTGTCCTGCCCCGCGCCGATGCAATGCGCGTTCCATGTTCCGAAGCCCAAGAGACATTCGAGAGACATTGAGATGAATCCAGCCAATCTTCCCTTCGATTCCGAAGCGATGCTCCAGGGCCTGCGCGGCTGGGTGGAATGCGAAAGCCCGACCTGGGACGCGAGCGCCGTGAACCGCATGCTCGATATCGCAGCGCGGGAGATGGCGATCATGGGTGCGACGATCGAGCGCATCGCCGGTCGTCAGGGTTTTGGCGGCGTGATCCGCGCACGCTTTCCGCATCCGAAGCAAGGCGAGCCGGGCATCCTGATTGCCGGACATATGGATACGGTCCACCCCACTGGCACCATCGAGAAGCTGAAATGGCGGCGCGAGGGCAGCAAGTGCTACGGACCCGGCATCTACGACATGAAGGGCGGCAATTATCTTTCGCTGGAAGCGATCCGCCAACTGGCCCGCGCCTCGTTCACGACGCCGCTGCCGATCACCGTGCTGTTCACGCCCGACGAGGAAGTCGGCACACCCTCCACGCGCGATATCATCGAGGCGGAAGCCGCGCGCAACAAATATGTGCTGGTGCCCGAGCCCGGCCGCGCCGACAACGGCGTCACCACCGGACGTTATGCCATCGCGCGTTTCAATCTCGAGGCGACCGGCCGGCCCAGCCACGCCGGCGCGACCTTGTCGGCGGGCCGCTCTGCTATCCGCGAGATGGCGCGGCAAATCCTCGCCATCGACGCGATGACGGGCGAGGACTGCACGTTCTCCGTCGGAGTCGTGCACGGGGGTCAATGGGTCAATTGCGTTGCCACGACCGCCACCGGCGAAGCGCTCTCGATGGCCAAGCGCCAGGCCGACCTCGATCGCGGCGTCGAGAGGATGCTGGCGCTCTCCGGTACAACCAATGACGTCACCTTCAATGTGACGCGCGGCGTGACACGTCCGGTCTGGGAGCCCGATGCTGGCACCATGGCGCTCTATGAAAAGGCGCGCGGGATCGCCAAATCGCTCGGCGCAGAACTGCCGCATGCGAGCGCCGGCGGCGGCTCCGACGGCAATTTCACTGGCGCATTGGGCATCCCGACTCTCGACGGCCTGGGCGTGCGTGGCGGCAACGGCCACACGCTCGAAGAGTATATCGAGGTTGGAAGTCTGGTCGAACGCGGCCGGCTGATGGCGGGGCTGCTCGCGACTCTGGAGTAACGGCGCGAGCCACATCGCCAAAACCCGGCCAGATCACCGAAACAAGTTGACCGCACTGCAAAAACGGTGGCCCGGATGGCATGGGAATTGCTGAAATGTTAGGCTGGTGGCAGAACCCCAGGCTCCAGCCGCTGTCTCTGATTTGACTCTAATCTGACGGGATCCAACTTGCTCGGATATCTCCTTCGCCGAATTCTCGCCGCCGTGCCCGTGATGGGCGTGGTGGCGCTGTTCGTCTTCCTCCTGCTCCGCCTCACCCCGGGCGATCCCGCCGCGATTCTTGCCGGCGACAACGCCACGCCGGAGCGGCTCGAGCGCATCCGGACCTCGCTCGGCCTCAACGAGCCGCTGATCGTGCAGTTCATCACCTGGCTGAACAAGCTGCTGCATGGCGATCTCGGAACTTCACTCATCTCCAACCTTCCGGTGATGAAGATGATCGGCCAGCGGGTCGAGCCGTCGATCTCGATTGCGCTGTCGACCATCATCCTTGCCGTCATCGTCGCTGTTCCCCTGGGCGTGATCGCGGCCTGGAAGCACGGCACCTGGATCGACCGCTTCGTGATGGGCCTGTCCGTGCTCGGCTTCTCGGTGCCGGTGTTCGTGGTCGGCTACATCCTGATCGAGGTCTTCGCGATCGACCTGCGCTGGGTGCCGGTGCAGGGCTTCCGCAGCATCTCGAACGGTTTTGGGCCGTTCTTCGAGCGCATCATCCTGCCCACCTGCGCACTGTCCTTTATCTACATCGCGTTGATCGCGCGCATGACGCGCGCGGCGATGCTCGACGTGCTCGGCGAGGACTACGTCCGCACCGCGCGCGCAAAAGGCATCAACGAAGTCGCCGTGATGATGCGCCATGCGCTGCGCAACGCCGCCGTGCCCGTGATCACCGTGATCGGGACCGGCTTTGCGCTTTTGATCTCCGGGGTCGTCGTCACCGAAAGCGTGTTCAACATCCCCGGCATCGGCCGCCTCACGGTGGACGCGGTGCTGGCGCGCGACTATCCGGTGATCCAGGCGATGATCCTGCTGACGTCGTTGATCTATGTCGTCGTCAATCTCCTGATCGACGTCGCCTACACGCTGCTCGATCCCCGGATCCGGTACTAGGGCTAAGGATAACAACAATAATGTCTGTCGATACCCTTCCCCAGTCCTCCATCCCGATCACGTCGCCGCTGCGGCCGCGCTTCGGATTCCTGACCTCGACGCCGATCATCGCGGCGGCGACCATCTGCCTGACGTTGGTCGTGCTGATCTCGATCCTGGCACCGTTGATCGCGCCGTATGATCCGATCCAGCTTGCGCCCTCGCAGCGGCTGAAGCCCTCTTCGGCGCAATTCCTGCTCGGCACCGACGCCTATGGCCGCGACCTGCTGTCGCGCGTCATGTATGGCGGACGCATTTCGCTTCTGATCGGCATCGGCTCGGCGATCATGTCGATCGTCATTGGGTTGGCGATCGGCCTCGTCTCCGGCTTCTTCAAGCTGGTCGATTCCGTCATGATGCGGATCATGGACGGCCTGATGGCAATGCCGAGCATCCTGCTGGCAATCGCCGTGGTGTCGCTGTCCGGCGCCAGCCTCTGGACCGTGCTGATCGCGATCACGATCCCCGAAGTTCCGCGCGTGGCACGCCTGGTGCGCTCGGTCGTGCTATCGGCGCGCGAAGAGCCCTATGTTGAAGCGGCGATCTCGGTCGGCACATCCCTGCCAAAGATCATGTGGCGGCATTTGATGCCGAACACGATCGCACCGCTGATCGTGCAGGGCAGTTACGTCTGCGCCTCCGCGATCCTCACAGAGGCCATCCTCTCCTTCCTCGGCGCCGGCATCTCGCCGGAAACGCCGACCTGGGGCAACATCATGGCCGAGGGCCGTCAATACTTCCAGCTCAAGCCGACGCTGATCTTCTGGCCGGGCTTGCTGCTCTCGATCGCCATCCTCAGCATCAATTTGATCGGCGACGCCGCCCGCGACGCACTCGATCCGCGCATGAAGCAGCGGGAAGGCAAATGATGACCGATCAAGTGATGACCAGCCCGATCCTCGACATCAACAACCTCGTCGTCTCCGTCGGCAAGAAGCCGAATGCTGCAAACATCATCGAGGGCATCTCGATCCAGGTGCATGAGCGCGAGACGCTGTGCCTCGTCGGCGAAAGCGGCTCGGGCAAGTCCGTGACCTCGCTGACCACGATGGGTCTGCTGCCGAAGGGCACGCTGATTCCGACCGGCGGCAGCGTCAAGCTGGTCGGCGAGGAGATTCTCACCGCGACCGACCGCCGCCTGCGGCAGCTCCGCGCGACGCGGATGGCGATGATCTTCCAGGAGCCGATGACGGCACTCAATCCGGTGATGCCGGTCGGTCGCCAGATCGACGAGGTTCTCCGCGCGCACACCAAACTCGATGCGAAGGCGCGCAAGAAGCGCATCCTCGACATGATGGAGCAGGTGCGCCTGCCCCAGGTCGAGCGTATCTTTGCCTCCTACCCTCACCGACTCTCCGGCGGTCAACGCCAGCGCATCATGATCGCGATGGCGCTCGTGCTCGAACCGAAGCTTCTCATCGCCGACGAGCCGACCACCGCGCTCGACGTCACAACGCAGAAGCAGATTTTGACACTGATCCGCGACCTCCAGCGCGATCACGGCACCGCCGTGCTCTTCATTACCCACGACATGGGCGTGGTCGCCGAAATCGCCGACCGCGTCGCGGTGATGCGGCAGGGCCGACTGGTCGAGACCGGAACGCTGGATTCCATCCTGCGCAATCCGACCATGGAGTACACCCGCAACCTGCTCTCGGCAGTGCCGAGCCTGGTGCCGCGCGCAGCGCGGCCCGAGACCAAGGAACCGGTGGTGCTGGAGGCCAACGAGCTCGGCAAGGTCTATCGCGAGCGCGCGTTCTTCGGTAAAGGCCGCGAAGTCGTCGCCGCCGACAAGGTCACGCTGACGCTGCGCAAGGGCCGCACGCTCGGCATCGTCGGCGAGAGCGGCTCAGGCAAATCGACCGTGGCGCGCTGCATCGTCCGCCTGATCGACCCGACCTCCGGCGGCGTCCGCCTCTCCGGCCGCGAGATCTCGGACATCTCGCGGCGGCTGTTGCAGCCGCATCGCAAGAAGATCCAGATCGTATTCCAGGACCCCTACCGCTCGCTCAATCCGCGCGTCACCATCGGCGAAAGCATTGCGGAAGGCCCGGTCAATTACGGCGTGTCGCATACCGACGCAATGAAGCGTGCCCGCGAATTGCTCGAGCTGGTCGGCCTGCCCGCCGATGCGGTCGCGCGCTATCCGCACCAGTTCTCCGGCGGCCAGCGTCAGCGCATTGCGATCGCCCGCGCGCTCGCGCTCGATCCCGACGTGCTGGTCGCGGACGAGGCGGTCTCCGCCCTCGACGTCTCCGTGCAGGCGCAGGTGCTGGAACTGTTCGACGAGATCCAGCAGCGGCTCGGCATCGCCATCCTGTTCATCACTCACGATCTGCGCGTCGCAGCGCAGATCTGCGACGAGGTCGTGGTGATGCAGCACGGCCGCGTCGTCGAGCAGGGCCCGGCCGCTGAAGTGCTGACGCATCCGAAGGAGGCGTACACCAGAGCTCTGCTCGAGGCAGCGCCGGGCCGCGGCTGGGATTTTGCGAACTTCCGGCCGGTGTCGGAGGGTCTGGCGGCAGGCGCCTAGTCTCTCTCCTCGTCATTGCGAGCGCAGCGAAGCAATCCAGCATCCCTCCGCGGGGACAACCTGGATTGCTTCGCTGCGTTCGCCATGACGGCGGTTGCGACAAGCATTCCCAAAACGGCTTGACGCCATGCATGGCGCGATTGCTTCCCGGCTTGCTCTCGCCGCAAGCACAGGGCTAACGTCGCGCACTTTCAATTGCTGGACTTGAGTTGATGACACGTATCGCCGTCGGCGGCTTCCTGCACGAGACCAACACCTTCGCTCCGACGAAGGCGACGTTCGCGGACTTCCAGCACGGCGGCGGCTGGCCGGCGATGACGCAAGGACCTGACGTGCTGAAGGTGATGCGCCGCATCAATGTCGGCCTCGCCGGTTTCGTCGACAGCGCCGAGGCCCTCGGCTGGGAACTCATCCCGACCATCGCTTGCGGCGCCAGCCCCTCAGCGCATGTCACCAGGGACGCCTTCGAGCGTATCGTCAAGACGATGGTCGACGGCATCGCAGCCGCCGGCCCGATCGACGCCGTCTATCTCGATCTGCACGGCGCGATGGTCACGGAACATCTCGACGATGGCGAAGGCGAGATTCTGGCCCGCGTGCGCCGCGTCATCGGCAAGGACATTCCGCTGGTCGCGAGCCTCGACCTGCACGCCAACGTCACGCCCGAGATGATGGAGCATGCGGACGCGCTGATCGCCTACCGCACCTATCCCCATGTCGACATGGCCGAGACCGGCGGTGCCTCCGCGCGACACCTCGCATTGCTTCTGAAGACAAAGCAGCGTTTCGCAAAGGCCTTCCGGCAATTGCCGTTTCTGATTCCGATCAGCTGGCAGTGCACCAACGACCAGCCGACCAAGGGCATCTACGAAAAGCTTGCCGCGCTGGAGAGCGACGCGGTTCCGACGCTGTCCTTCGCGCCCGGCTTCCCCGCCGCCGATTTCCGTGATTGCGGGCCGAGCGTGTTCGCCTATGGCAAGACACAAGCCGATGCCGACCGCGCGGCCGATGCGATCGTCAAGCTGATCGAAAGCCACGAGGACGATTTCGACGGCAAGATCTGGTCGCCCGATGACGGCGTGCGCCACGCGATGGAACTCTCGAAGGGCGCGAGCAAGCCGATCATCATCGCCGACACCCAGGACAATCCCGGCGCCGGCGGCGATTCCGACACCACCGGCATGCTACGCGCGCTGGTACGCAACAAGGCGAGTGCTGCGACGGGCGCGATCTACGATCCGGCATCGGCGAAAGCCGCGCATGAAGCCGGCGTCGGCGCCACCGTGACGCTGTCGCTCGGCGGCAAGTCGGGCATTCCCGGCGACGAGCCCTATCGTGAGACCTTCGTCGTCGAAAAACTTTCCGACGGCCGCTTCATCGCGCCCGGGCCCTACTATGGCGGCCGCGAGATGGAGATGGGCCCGTCCGCCTGCCTTCGCATCGGCGACGTCCGAATCGTCGTGAGCTCACACAAGGCGCAGCTCGCCGACCAGGCCATGTACCGCTATGTCGGCATCGAGCCAACCGAACAGAAGATTTTGGTCAACAAGAGCTCGGTGCACTTCCGCGCCGACTTCGAGCCGATCGCGGAAAAGCTGATGATCTGCGCTGCCCCCGGCGCGATGCCCGCTGACACGGCTACGCTGCCGTGGACGCGCCTGCGGCCGGGCATCCGCATCAAGCCGAACGGCCCGGTTTTCACTCCCTCCTCACGCTAACTGGATAGAACACATGCCCACGATCGACCGCATCGACGGCTATGCCGACGAACTCACAGCCATCAGGCGCGACCTCCACGCCCATCCGGAAATTGGCTTCGAGGAAGTGCGCACCTCCGGCATCGTCGCAGACAAGCTGAAGAGCTGGGGCATCGAGGTGCATCGCGGTCTCGGCGGCACCGGCGTGATCGGCGTCATCAAGGGCAAAGGTTCGAGCGGCAAGCGTATCGGGCTTCGCGCCGACATGGACGCGCTGCCGATGGAGGAGAACACCAATCTGAAATGGAGCTCCAAAATCCCCGGCCGCTTCCACGGCTGTGGCCATGACGGCCACACCACCATGCTGCTCGGCACCGCGCGCTACCTCGCCGAAACCAAGAATTTCGACGGTACAGTGCACCTGATCTTCCAGCCGGCTGAGGAAGGTCTCGGCGGCGCCCGCGCGATGATCAAGGACGGACTGTTCGAGAAGTTTCCCTGCGACGAGCTCTACGGCCTGCACAACGCGCCCGACCTGAACCATGGCGAGATCGCGATCCTGCCCGGCCCCGCGATGGCCAGCGCCGACTTCTTCGATCTCCGCATCACCGGCTACGGCGCGCATGGCGCGATGCCCGAACGCTCCAAGGACGCTGTGATCATCGCGACCACGCTGGCGCAGGCGATCCAGACCATCGTCAGCCGCAACGTCGAGCCGCTGCAGGCCGCAGTCGTTTCGATCACGCAGATTCACGCCGGTTCCGCGTACAACGTCATCCCCGGCGAGGCGCATCTTTGCGGCACCATCCGCACTTTCTCGAAAGAAGTCCGCACCCTGATCAGCGAACGCATTCGCACGATCTGCGCTGGCATCGCGAGCGCCTATCAGTGCGTGATCGACGTCGACATCCGCGACACGTTCGATGTGCTGGTCAACCAGGTCGAGCAGTCCAAGGTGGTCGAAGACGTCGCGCGCACCATCGTCGACCCCGCCAACGTGATCACCCGCGCCCAGCCGAAGATGGGCAGCGAGGATTTCGCCGACATGCTGCAAACCATTCCGGGCGCCTATTTCTGGGTCGGCCACGACGGCTCGGTGCCCGTGCACAATCCCGGCTTCGTGCTCGACGACAAGATTCTGCCGATCGGTGCCAGCATGTTCGCCCGGATCATCGAGACCCGGATGCCGGTGGGTGCCCATGCATAAAAAGGGTGTCGAAGAGGAAGTCACCTCGCTGCACGATCTCTCCGCGGTCGATCTGATCGCGGGCTATCGCGCCAAGCAGTTCTCGCCGAGCGAGGTGCTGGAAGACGTGCTCGCGCACGTCGCCGCGTGGGAGCCGCACCTCAACGGGCTTTATGCATTCGATCCCGACGGCGCGCGCGAGGCCGCGAAGGCCTCGACCGCCCGCTGGTCCGGGGGCGAGCCCTCCGGAGCGCTCGACGGCGTGCCGGTGACGGTGAAGGACAACATCGCGACCAAAGGCGTGCCGGTGCCGCTGGGTGCGGCCAGCGTCGAGCTCGTGCCGGCCGAGAAGGACGCACCACCCGCGGCGCGCCTGCGCGAAGCCGGTGCGATCATCTTCGCCAAGACCACCATGCCCGACTACGGCATGCTGTCCTCGGGGCTGTCCTCTTTCCACGCGCTGGCGCGTAATCCCTGGGACCTCTCCAAAAATCCAGGCGGCTCGAGCGCCGGCGCGGGCGCCGCGGCCGCGGCCGGCTATGGTCCGCTGCATCTCGGGACCGATATCGGCGGCTCGGTCCGCCTGCCCGCGGGCTGGTGCGGCCTCGTCGGACTGAAGCCGAGCTTTGGACGCGTGCCGATCGATCCCGCCTATGTCGGCCGCGTCGCCGGTCCCATGACCCGCACCGTCGACGATTGCGCGCTGATGATGAGCGCGATCGCGAAACCCGACCGGCGCGACGGCACGAGCCTGCCCGCGGAGCCCCTCAACTGGAAGGGGCTGGAGAAATCCCCGCGCAAACTCCGCATCGGATTGATGCTCGATCCCGGCGTTGGCCTGGCGCTGGAGAAACCGGTGCGCGAGGTCGCTGTGAAGGCGGCGAAAGCGTTCGAATCCGCAGGGGCCGTCGTCACCGAAGTCGACGGCATCCTCACGCGCGAGATGCTCGACGGCCTCGACAACTTTTGGCGCGCACGGATGTGGGATGATCTGTCGAAGCTGACGCCCGCCGAACAGGCAAAGGTGCTGCCCTACATTTTCAAGTGGGGCGAGTCCGGCGCGAAGCTCTCGGGCGTCGACGTCATCCGTGGTTTCAACCAGACCATGGCAATCCGCGCGGCGGCATCAAAGCTGTTCTGCGAGCTCGACTATGTGATCTCGCCGACCGCGCCGAACGTGAGCTATCCAGCGGAGTGGGCCTCGCCGACCAACGATCCCATGAAGCCGTTCGAGCACATCGCCTATACCGTCCCGTGGAATATGTCGGAGAATCCGGCGATCTCCATCAACGGCGGCTTCGACGCCAAGGGTTTTCCCATCGGCGTGCAGATCGTCGGCCGCCGCTTCGACGATATCGGCGTGCTTGGCATGGCCAAGGCGTTCGAGAGCCTGCGCGGGGCGCAGAAGCCCTGGCCGAGCCCGCCGGCGAAGTAGAGCCTGGCCAACAAACGCCCAGTCCGCACAAGACGGACGCTGGCGTTCATGCATGACGTCTCTTAGAGACAGAATTCAGGACAGGGAAGGAAACCACCATGGCGTATGAGACGATCAAATACGATGTCGCCGAGCAGATCCTCACCATCACGCTGAACCGGCCCGACAAGCTCAACGCCTTCAACGCGCAGATGCAAGGAGAGCTGATCGACGCGTTCGACGCAGCCGACAAGGACGACGACGTCCGCGCCATCATCGTCACAGGCGCCGGTCGCGGTTTTTGCGCGGGCGCAGACCTTTCGTCGGGCGCGGATACGTTCGATCGCGACGCCCGGCGCGGGCCAGTGAAGCGCTTTGCCGATGGCAAGGTCGACTACAGCGATTCCCAGGTGCGCGACGGTGGCGGCCAGGTGACATTGCGCATCTTCAAATGCCTCAAGCCTGTGATTGCTGCGGTGAACGGTCCCGCGGTCGGCATCGGCGTCACCATGCAGCTCGCGATGGACATCCGCATCGCCTCCGACGCCGCGCGCTTCGGCTTCGTGTTCTCCCAGCGCGGCATCGTGCCGGAGGCCGCCTCGAGCTGGTTCCTGCCGCGCATCGTCGGCATCTCGCAGGCGCTGGAATGGTGCTATTCGGGCCGCGTCTTCCCGGCGCAGGAAGCCCTCGCCGGACGCCTCGTCAGCAAGGTCGTAGCTCCCGATGATCTGCTGCCGACCGCCCGCGCGCTCGCCAAGGAATTTGCGGCGAAGACGGCACCGGTGTCGGTGGCACTGATCCGCCAGATGATGTGGCGCATGATGGGCGCCGACGATCCGATGGAGGCCCACAAGGTCGACAGCCGTGGCATCTACGCCCGCGGCCGCTCGGACGATGTGAAGGAAGGCGTGGTGTCGTTCCTGGAGAAGCGCCCGGCTCAGTTCAAGAACAAGGTGTCGAGCGACATGCCGGATTATTTCCCGTGGTGGACGGAGCGGGAGTACAAGTAAGGCATCGTAGGGTGGGCAAAGCGAAGCGTGCCCACCATTCTTGTCACGGCTGCCGATAAATGGTGGGCACGGCGCTCACGCGCCTTTGCCCACCCTACGACACCGTCACTCCATCAACAACGCCACGCGCCCGATCGCCTTGCGGTCGAGCAACAGCCGCATCGCCTTCGCAACCTCCTGCAGCGGCAGGCGGTGCGAGACGTTAGGCCGGAGCTTGCCCTCTTCCGCCCATTGGAGCAACGCCTTCAGCCTGCTCTCGCCGAGCGCGGGATTTTTCCGTACCGCTTCACCCGCTCGCACGCCGAGCACGCTGGCACCCTTGATCAGCAGGAGATTGGTTTTCGCCGAGCCGATGCCGCCGGTGAAGCCGATCACCAGCAGCCGTGCGCCCCAGGCGATGCAACGCATCGAATTCTCGAACACTTCGCCGCCGACGGGATCGAACACGACGTCGGCACCGCGACCGTCAGTGATCCGTTTGACGGCATCACGAAACGGCTCGCGGTCGTAGCGCACGAGATGATCGGCGCCCCGCGCCTTGGCGATCGCGAGCTTTTCGTCGCTGGACGCCGTCGCGATCACGGTCGCGCCCAGCATCTTGCCGATCTCGACGGCAGCAAGGCCCACGCCGCCGCCGGCGCCATGCACCAGCAGCACCTCGCCCGGCTCGAGCCGGCCGCGGTCGATCAGCGCGTGATAGGCGGTGCCGTGCCCGGCGAGATAGGTCGCGGCTTCCGCATAGTCGAACGTCGATGGCATCGGTGTGAGCTGCGACGGTGTCACCACGGCTTCATCCGTGAAAGCGCCGTGCCGCATCTTGACGATGACCTTGTCGCCGACGGCGACGCCGCTCGCGCCCGCGCCGACCTCGGTCACGTCGCCGGCTGCCTCCACGCCCGGCGTGAACGGCAGCTCCGGCTTGAGCTGGTATTCGCCGGCCGCCATCAGCACGTCGGGAAAATTCAGGCCGGCGGCACGGATCGCGACGCGCACTTCGTCCGGCTTCAGGTCGCGCGACGGAAACTCTTCAAGCTGCAATTTTTCGGGCGCGCCGAGCGCGCGGCAGACGACAGCCCGCACCATCAGGCCGCGCTCGCCTTGCCGCGCAGCAGCGCCTCACGGATCAACGGCAGGCGGTCATTGCCGAAATACATGTCGGTCTTGCCGACAAAGATCGTCGGCGAGCCAAAGCCGCCGCGGGCGACGACTTCTTCGGTGTTGGCCTTGAGCTGATCCTTGATCCCCTGCCCCGAAATGCCCGCGAAGAATTTCTGCTCGTCGACGCCCACCTTCCTGCAGATCTCGGCGAGCACCGCGTCCTGCGAGATGTCCTTGTCCTCGCCCCAATAGGTCTCGAACACCGCCGTGGCGAAAGGCACCGAGTCCTGCCCGAGCCAGATGCAGCCACGCATCGCTTTCACGCTGTTCACCGGAAATACCGTCGGCGGCATCTTGATCGCGAGGCCGGCCGAGCGCGACCAGTCGGCAAGGTCCTTTTTCATGTAGCGCGCCTTCAGCGGCACCGGTGTCTCACGCTGCGCGTAAACACTTGGATTGACCGTATTGAAGATGCCGCCCACCAGGATCGGCCGCCAGACGATCTCCGCGCCAACCTCCCTGGCCAGCGGCTGGATGTTGTGGAAGGCGAGATAGGTCCAGGGGCTGGAACAGTCGAAGAAGAATTCGATCATGGCGTTTCCGGTCCGGCGCCGCCGGTTTCAAGGCGACTTTTGTTGTTCTGTACCTCGACGTTAAGACATGGCAGGAAGGGGCGCAATCATAACCCGCCGTGAGGGCCGCCATGCTGTTTCCAACCACGATCGCCGGCTCCTTGCCGAAGCCGGAATGGCTCGCCGAACCCAACATGCTCTGGGCGCCCTGGAAATCGCAGGGCGAGGAGCTTGTCCGCGCCAAGCGCGATGCGACGATGCTCGCCGTCAAAGTGCAGGAGGATGCCGGGATCGACATCGTCACCGAGGGGGAGCAGGCCCGGCAACATTTCGTCCACGGATTCCTGGAGAAGATCGAGGGCATCGATTTCGCCCACAAGGTCGAGATGGGAATCCGCAAGGATCGCTACAAGGCTATGGTGCCGCAGGTTGTCGCCCCGCTCCGGCTGAAGAGCCGCGTCCACGCCGACGAGGCGCGCGTCGCCCGCGCTCACACGAGGAAGAAGCTCAAGTTCACCCTGCCCGGCCCGATGACCATCATCGACACCATTGCCGATCGCTACTATGGCGACCGCGTCAAGATGGCCTTTGCGTTCGCCGAACTCCTGAACGAGGAAGCCAAGGCGCTGCAGGCCGACGGCGTCGATCTCGTGCAGTTCGACGAGCCCGCGTTCAACGTCTACATGGACGAGGTCAACGACTGGGGCATCAAGGCGCTGGAGCGCGCCGCGCAGGGCCTGACCTGCGCCACCGCCGTGCACATCTGCTACGGCTACGGCATCAAGGCCAACACCGACTGGAAGGAGACGCTCGGCGCGCAATGGCGGCAGTACGAGCAGATCTTTCCCGCGATCGACGCCAGCCCGATCCAGCAGGTCGCGATCGAGTGCCGCAACTCGAAGGTACCGCTCGACCTGCTCGCGCTGCTCAAGTCCAAGATCGTGCAGGCCGGCGTGATCGACGTCGCCAGCGACACGGTCGAGACCGCCGAGGATGTCGTGCAGGTGATCGACGCAGTGTCGAAATTCGTGCCCAAGAGCAACATCATCGCCACCACCAACTGCGGCATGGCGCCGATGCGGCGCGAGATCGCCGAAGCCAAGCTGATGGCGCTCGGGGCCGGTGCCGCGCTGGCACGCGAGAAGCTGGGTTAAGGCTGTGACCGATCCGCTTTCGTTATTGCGACGCTTGCGGCGATCGCGCTGCCGGCGTGCGGTGAGGATCGTTCCGTGCTTCTCAATTGCGAGGCGATGGTGGAGCACGACAGTCGATGAAAACGGTAAGCCGCTGCGCTAGGGGCGTGCGGTCGGATGCAGCACAGGTTGATATCCAGCGATGATCGCGCGCAAGGTGGAAGGCGGCGTCAGCAACAGCGGGTGATCGAGGGCGCTGCTATGCGGGGCGTAGCCCGCGGGTGACCACAGCAGCGTCCTGCCCTGCGCGACGAGGAAGCAATCATCGCCCTGTTGGACCATCGCGCCGTCCGGCAATTCCACGAGCGGCCTCGGCAGCGCATGCAGCCGTTTCTTGCCGCGATCGAGCCGTTCCCGATGCAGTACGGCATCCATCGCCTTGGCGCTGATGCCGCTTGCACTGTTGCCCGTCTCCCATGCAACGCGAAAGCGCTTGGCATCATCGCGGCGGCAGAAGAAGCAGGGACGGTGGCCTGCGGCAAAGGCCGTGGCTTCGTCAAGAAAGAACAGCTCGGTCCAGCTCCGTCGCGCCATCACCGGCCGCCGCCAGCCGCGGAATTCACACAGGCAAACGATCCAAGCCGGCGACGACCAGCGCTTTTTCAATAGCGTCTTGGTCGCGGGATCATGGATGATGCCGCGGTTACCGGTGAACAGGCCGCGGTGCGGTGTCGCGATAATCTCGCCGGTCGGCGTGACGCGGTTTTGCAGGGGCATGGTCGCCTCCGCCCGTCATTGCGAGGAGCGAAGCGACGCAGCAATCCAGACTATTTCCGCGGACACATTTCTGGATTGCTTCGCTGCGCTCGCAATGACGGTGATAATCACGCCGCCCCGTCGCGAAGCGGCGGATGGTAGGACAGCGCGGTGTCCCAGGGAAAAAAGATCCAGGTGTCCTGCGAGACTTCCGTGATGAAGGTATCGACCAGGGGACGTCCCTTCGGCTTGGCGTAGACGGTGGCGAAATGCGCGTCGGGGAGCATCGCGCGCACCAGCTTGCCGGTCTTGCCGGTATCCACGAGGTCGTCGACGATCAAAAGCCCCTTGCCGGTGCCGCCGCCGAGCTTCATCACGTCTTCGGAAATGCCCTTCAGCACTTTGAGGTCGCCCTGCTTGTCGTGGTCGTAGCTGGCGATGCAGACCGTATCGATCACGCGCACGCCAAGCTCGCGCGCCACGATAGCGGCCGGCACAAGGCCGCCGCGGGTGATCGCGATCACCGCATGAAACGGACCAACCTCATTGAGCCGCCAGGTCAGTGCCCGGCAATCTCGGTGGAACTGGTCCCACGAGACCGGAAAGGGGCGGCCCGCCCGTTCCTCCGCACTTAATTCCGGTGCTTCACCAGCCATCGTCGTCTCCTGCTTCGTCTGCCGGCAGCTAGGTTGCTAGCGGGTGATGTTCAATCCCGCCAGCATTTCCTTCACCGCCGCCATTGCGGCTGCGAGCTTGTCCGCATCGCGCGAGCGCACCACCAGATTGGTGTTCGGCTTCTGCTCTTCATCCATGAAGGGATAGCTGCCGATGATGGTGTCGGGATGTTGGGCGGCAATCGCCCGCAGCGGGCTGCCGATGTCGCCTTCCCGCGCATTGGCGCGCACCGATTCGGAGAGCATGCGCACGCCCGATTTCAGCTTGGGCGAGACGATGTCCATCATCGCCTGCATGATCGAGGGCACGCCCGCCATCACGATGACATTGCCGATCTTGAACCCGGGGGCGAGGATGGTCGCGCTCTGGATCAGCTCGGCACCATCAGGGATGCGGGCCATGCGCAGGCGGGCCTCGTTGAGGTCCTGCTCGCTCCAGCGCTCGCGGAAACGGGCCACCACCTCCGGGTGATGGTCGATGCCGACGCCGAACGCCTTGGCGACGCTATCAGCGGTGATGTCGTCATGGGTCGGCCCGATGCCACCGGTGGTGAAGACATAGGTGTAGCGATGCCGCAGTGCATCCAACGCGGCAATGATGTCGGGCTCGTCGTCGGAGACGACCCGGACCTCCTTCAGGTCGATGCCGATATTGGTCAGGTATTCGGCGATGAAGCCGATGTTCTTGTCCTTGGTCCGGCCGGACAGGATTTCGTCCCCAATAACCAGAATACCCGCCGTGACGATCTCGCTCATACCTCAAGTCCCTCACCTGTCGGCCCGACTTTGCCGAGGTAACACGTTGAAGTCACGCGCTTTTGCTGCCGAAATAAGCAGTCCTCAGCCATTTTTTCAGGCAAGCCGCCGGCCATCCCCGGCAAATGTCCTCTCCCCATGCTTATCGCGCTGGCCCGGCCCTTGCTACCGCATGAAAGTCATGCACTCTTGCCGCATGGCCAGGACGTTGCGGTCTTCACCAAGGCCTCGCGGCCTGTCGAATGGCGCAACGCCTTGCGGAGACAAGTCGGGATCTATGGCAGTCGCGTTTGATGAAATGAACATTCCCGGTGGGGACCTTCGCCCTGCCTATCAGGAGCTGGCGCGCTGGCTCAAGGAGACGCCTCCCGAGGCGCTCGAATATCGCCGCCAGGAGGCCGAGCTCCTGTTCCGCCGCATCGGCATTACCTTCGCGGTCTATGGGGACTCCGAGTCGACGGAGCGCCTGATCCCCTTCGACGTGATCCCGCGGATCATGTCCGGCAAGGAATGGTCGCTGCTGGAGAAGGGCCTGAAGCAGCGCGTGCGCGCGCTCAACATGTTCCTGCGCGACATCTATCACGGCCGCGACATCCTCCGCGCCGAGATCGTGCCCGACGACCTCATCTTTCAGAACCCGGTCTTCCGTCCCGAAATGAACGGTCAGCAGGTGCCGCACGACGTCTACGTGCACATCGCCGGCATCGACATCGTCCGGGTCGATGCCGAGGACTTCATCGTGCTGGAGGACAATGCGCGCACACCCTCGGGCGTGTCCTACATGCTGGAAAACCGCGAGATCATGATGCGGCTGTTTCCGGACCTGTTCGCCCGTCACAGGGTGGCGCCGGTCGAACGCTATCCGGACGAGTTGCTGTCCGCCCTGCGCTCGGTGGCGCCGCAAAGCGCTTCCGGCGAGCCGACCGTCGCGTTGCTCACGCCGGGCGTCTACAACTCGGCCTATTACGAGCACTCCTTCCTCGCTGACAAGCTCGGTATCGAGCTGGTCGAGGGCCGCGACCTCATCGTCAAGAACAACGAAGTGTTCATGCGGACGACCGAGGGCGTGAAACGGGTCGACGTGATCTACCGCCGCGTCGACGACGACTACCTCGATCCCCTCACCTTCCGGCCCGACTCCGCGCTCGGGGTGCCCGGGCTGATGTCGGCCTATGCGGCCGGCAACATCACGCTCGCCAACGCCGTCGGCACCGGCATCGCCGACGACAAGGCGATCTACTCCTACATGCCGGACATCGTAAAATTCTACCTGGGCGAGGAGCCGATCCTGAAGAACGTGCAGACCTGGCGCTGCCGCGAGCCGAAGGACCTCGCCTATGTGCTGGACCATCTGAGCGAACTCGTCGTGAAGGAGGTGCACGGCTCGGGCGGCTACGGCATGCTGATTGGTCCTGCCGCGACCAAGGCGACGATCGAAGCCTTCCGCGAAAAGCTCAAGCGCGAGCCCGAAGGCTTCATTGCGCAGCCGACGCTGGCGCTCTCGACCTGCCCGACCTGCACGGCATCCGGCCTTGCGCCGCGCCACGTCGACCTGCGGCCGTTCGTGCTCACCGGCAGCAAGAGCACCACGATCGTGCCCGGCGGGTTGACACGCGTTGCCCTGAAGGAAGGCTCCCTGGTGGTGAATTCGAGCCAGGGCGGCGGTACCAAAGATACCTGGATCCTGGACGAGTAGAGAGATGCTGTCGCGTACCGCCGAAAACCTCTATTGGCTCGCCCGTTACGTCGAACGGGCCGAGTATCTCGCGCGCACCATCGATGCGACGCTGCGCGTGACCGCGCTTCCCGCCGCCTATATCGGCAAGACCAACGAATGGGACTCGGCGCTTTTGACTGCCGGCGTCGCCGCAAGCTTCTATCAGCAGTACGAAGAAGCCAACGAGCACAACGTCGTCGATTATCTCTCGTTCTCGGCGGACAATCCGTCGTCGATCAGGAACTGCATCGAGGCGGCGCGGCTGAATTCGCGCTCGGTGCGCACAGCGCTGACGAGCGAGATGTGGGACACCATCAACTCGGCCTGGATCGAATTGCAGGAGGTCTGGAGCAGAGGGACCTCCACGCGCGAGGATCTCGCAAAGTTCCTGCGCTTCGTGCAGGAAACCTCGCTGCGCTTCGACGGCTCGGCCTACCGGACCATGTTGCGCAACGACGCGTACTGGTTCTCGCGGATGGGCCTGCATCTCGAACGCGCCGACAACACCGCGCGCATTCTCGACGTGAAATACCATGTGCTGCTGCCCGAGGAGGAGCATGTCGGCGGCCCGCTCGATTTCTACCAGTGGACCTCGATCCTGCGCTCGGTTTCGGCACTGACGGCCTATCACTGGGTCTATCGCGAAACACTGAAACCCTGGCTGATCGCGGATTTGCTCATCCTCAACGATTCGCTGCCGCGTTCGCTCGCAAGCTGCTACGGCAATCTGGTGCGCAATCTCGATCAGATCGGGGTCGCCTATGGCCGCCAGGGCCCGGCCCAACGCCATGCCCGCGGCATCCGCAACCGGCTGGAACACAGCAATATGAACGACATTTTCCAGCATGGCGTGCATGAATTCATTCAGGAATTCATCTCGGACAATTCCAGACTGGGCGAAATCATCACGAAGCAGTATTTGATCTGATACTGCTGTCATTCCGGGGACGCCCGCAGGGCTAGCCCGGATCGATGACGCGACAACAACGGTCCACCATGCGCCTGCGAATCCTGCACACCACGACCTATCGCTACGAGCCGCAGGCCACGAGCGTGATCCAGATCCTGCGCATGACGCCCGGCAGCCATGACGGGCAATATGTGGCGGAGTGGCAGATCGACGTGTCGACCGACACCAAGCTCGACACCCACGAGGATGCGTTCGGCAACGTCACCCATGTCCTGTCCTGCGGACCGGTCGGCGACATCAAGATCACCGCCGAGGGCCTGATCGAGACCCACGACACCGGCGGCGTTCTCCGCGGCGCCGATGAGCGCTTTCCGGCCGGCATGTTCTTACGCGCCACCGACCTCACCACGGTCAATCCGGCGATGAATGCGGTCGCGCGCCAGCTGCGCAGCGAGGCCGAGAGCGACACGCTCGGCTTCCTGCACACGCTGATGACGCAAATCAGCGATCACATGACGTTCGACGAGGACCCGACCAACAGCGGCACGTCGGCGGCGGAAGCGTTCACGCTCAAGCGCGGCGTCTGCCAGGACTACGCGCACATCTTCATCGCCTGCGCCCGCAGCGGCGGCGTGCCGGCGCGCTTCGTCTCCGGCCATTTCCTGCGCTCCGACGGCACGGTGCACCAGGACGCGGGCCATGCCTGGGCGGAGGCCTATGTCGGCGGTCTCGGCTGGGTCGGCTTCGATCCTGCCAACAGCATCTGCGCCACCGACGCCCATGTCCGCGTCGCGATCGGGCTCGATTATCTCGGCGCCGCCCCCGTGCGCGGCACCCGCTATGGCGGCGGCGCGGAGACGCTGTCGGTGACGGTCAAGGTCGAGCAGGCCGGCCGCGGCGGCCAGTCGCAATCGCAGTCACAGCGGCAGAGCTGAACCGCGCCGCGCGCGCCCCTCACCCACGGTCGGTTTCCACCCTGCCGCCCCGCGGCAATCGGGGGTTGGAGCGGCCGTTGAAATTGGCTAGTAATTCCGCGCAAACGCGTTCGGGGACTGGAAATGACCTATTGTTGCGGAATTCTGGTTCGGGACGGTCTGGTGATGATCGCCGACACCCGCACCAATGCCGGCCTCGACAACGTCTCGACCTTCCGCAAGCTTCACATCTTCTCCAAGCCCGGCGACCGCATCATGGCGATCGCCAGCGCCGGCAACCTCGCGATCAGCCAATCGGTGCTCTCGACGCTGACCGAGGGCCTCGAAGACCCCAACACGGGTGAGATCGAGACGCTGATGAACGCGCCGACCATGTTCCAGGCCGCCCAGCGCATCGGCCGGGCGATCCGGGCCGTGCACGCGACCGAAGGCCCGGCGCTCAAATCAGAGGACGTGTCGTTCGACGTGTCCTTCCTGTTCGGCGGTCAGATCAACGGCGCGCGCATGCGCCTGTTCATGGTCTACACCGCCGGCAATTTCATCGAATGCACCACCGACACGCCCTATTTGCAGATCGGCGAGCACAAATACGGCAAGCCGGTGCTCGACCGCGCCATGCATTACGACGTCGAACTCTACGAGGCGCTGAAGACCGGGCTGATCTCGATGGATTCGACCATGCGCTCGAATCTCGGCGTCGGCCTGCCGATCGACGTGCTGGTGGTGCGCGCCGACGCCTGCGAGGCCGATCTCAATCACCGCATCGAGGCGGGCGAACCCTATTTCCACGATTTGCGCTCGCGCTGGTCGGCGGCCTTGCGCGCCGCGCATCAGAACATTCCGCGGCCGCCCTACAAGAACGAAAAAGAATCCAAAACCTGACAGCTCAAGAGAAAAGGCAGGAAACGATGAGTGAAGCGAAAAAGATCGCAGTGGTGACGGGCGCCGGCACCGGAGTCGGGCGCGCGGCGTCGCTGGCGCTGATGAACACAGGCTTCACCGTGGTGCTGGTCGGGCGCCGGCCCGACATGCTCGAGGAGACGGCCAAGCTCGGCCCCGCGGGGAAAAGCCTCTGCGTCACCGCCGACATGACCAAGCCGGACTCGATTGCCGCGCTGTTTGACAAGGTCAAGGCCACCTACGGCCGGCTCGACGTGCTCTTCAACAATGCCGGCATGGGCGCGCCGCCGGTGAACTTCGAGGATCTCGGCCTCGAGCAGTGGCAGGCGGTGGTGAACACCAACCTCACCGGCCCATTCCTGTGCACCCAGCACGCCTTCCGCATCATGAAGGACCAGACCCCCCGCGGCGGCCGCATCATCAACAACGGCTCGATCTCGGCGCATGCGCCGCGGCCGTTCTCGGCGGCCTATACCTCGACCAAGCACGCCATCACCGGCCTCACCAAGGCCTCCAACCTCGACGGCCGCATGTACGACATCGCGGTCGGCCAGGTCGACATCGGCAATGCCGCAACGCCCATGACCGACCGCATGGTCAACGGTCCCGGCGTGCTGCAGCCCGACGGCACGTCGAAGCAGGAGCCGCGCATGGACGCGAAAGCGGTGGGCGACGCCGTCGCCTACATGGCCGGCCTGCCGCTCGATGCCAACGTGCTGACCATGACCGTCATGGCAACCAAGATGCCGTTCGTGGGACGGGGCTGAATAAAAAACGCGAAAACAACCCCATGCACAGTAGGCGGCATGGGGTTGCGGCCTCGCTCCGCAAGCGGACGTGAAGTCGGCTAAATCTCCGCACTGCTTCAACAATCGTCATTGCGAGCGCAGCGAAGCAATCCAGACTACCACTGTGGCAAGATTCTGGATTGCTTCGTCGCACCAGCGCAAAATTGCTTCGCAATGACGGGGAGAGAACGAGCGAGCTCCTACTCCAAGCTTTCCACCTGCCGCAGGCTCGGAAACAGCTTCATCCACAACAGCGCCACCGCGACCGTGCAGACGCCGCCCAGCACGGCTGCCGGCATGGCGCCAAACAATGCGGCGGCGACCCCGCTCTCGAACTGGCCGAGCTGGTTGGAGGCGTTGATGAAGAGGAAGTTCACCGCACCGACCCGGCCGCGCATCTCGTCGGGGGTCGCGAGCTGCACCAGCGAGAAGCGGATCACGACGCTGATCGTATCGGCCGCGCCGAGAACGGCGAGCGCGAGCACCGACAGCCACATCCAGGACGACAAAGCGAACACGATTGTTGCGACGCCGAACACGATCACGGCCTGAAACATGCGCAGGCCCACGTGCCGCGAAATGGCGTGACGGGCCAGCACCATGGTCATCAGCAACGCGCCGACCGCAGGCGCGGCGCGCAGGATCCCGAGCCCCATCGGACCGGTCTGGAGGATGTCGCGGGCATAGATCGGCAGAAGCGCGGTGACGCCGCCGAACAGCACCGCGAACAGATCGAGCGAGATGGTGCCGAGGATCGCAGGATTGCTGCGGATGAAGCGGACGCCGGCGAAGATATTGTCGGCGCCCGCCATGTCCTTGGCGATCGCCTGCGGGCGCGGACGGATGAAGCCGGTCAGGATCATCCCGAAGATCCAGAACAGCACCATCACGGTGTAGGCGAGATGCGGCGCGACCGCGTAGGCAAAACCGCCGAGCGCCGGCCCCGTAATAGTCGCGACCTGCGCCGCTCCGCTGGAGACGGCGGTGGCGCGCTGGAGCGAGCCCTGCGGCGCGATCGCCGGCAGCAGCGCAGCAGTGGTCGGACTTTCGAAGGCCCCGGCAATGCCCAGCACGAAGGTCGCCACGAAAATCTGAACTTCGCTGACCAGGCCGAGATAGGTGATGACGCCGAGATAGAGCGCGGTCGCGGCTTCCACGAGCTGGCAGAGCTGGACCACGCGCTTGCGCTCGTAGCGGTCGGCCGCATGGCCGGCGACGAACACCAACAGCGCCGTGGGCAGGAATTGCACGAGGCCGACCATGCCGAGGTCGAAGGCCGAGCCGGTGAGATCGTAGATCTGCCAGCCGATCGCGACCGCCGCAATCTGGCTGGAGAAACGCGACAGGCTGCGCGAGAGCAGAAAGAACAGGAAGGCGCGATGGGAGAGGAGCGCGCGGGCACTGACCGGCGGGTTTCCCGATATTGGCTGGTCTGGCATCGCCTGTTCGGTCACGCTCGGACTATCCGGCTCCTGATGTCGACGTGCTCCGCGTGGCTGACGCGGACCTGCTTGTCAACAGCGGGACGCTCCGACAATCTCCCGGCATTGCGTTTGCAACGCAGGGGTGGCCATAATCATCGGGTTTGGGGACATCATGCTGCGGCTGCAATCGGCACTCGGCGTTTTCGCATTGCTGTTGATCGCCTTGGTCCTGAGCGAGAACCGCCGCGCGGCCTCGCTGCGCCAGGCGGCGATCGGCCTCGTCGCCACCTTCGTCACCGCGATCGTTCTCCTGAAGGTGCCTGTCGTCGCGCGCGCCTTCGGTGCTATCAACGACGCCGTGGGCGCGATCTCGGCAGCCTCGCGCGCCGGCTCCTCTTTCGTGTTCGGCTATGTCGGCGGCGGTCCCCTGCCCTTCGATCTGAAAGCACCGGGTGCCGATTTCGTCCTGGCATTCCAGGCGCTGCCGATCGTGCTGGTCATGAGCGTCCTGACGACGCTCTTGTTCTATTGGCGCATGCTGCCGCCGGTCGTGCGCGGCATGGCCTGGCTGCTGGAGCGGACGCTCGGCGTCGGCGGCGCGGTCGGGCTCTCGACCGCCGCCAACATCTTTCTCGGCATGGTCGAGGCGCCGCTGTTCGTGCGGCCTTATCTTGCGCAGATGACCCGCAGCGAGTTGTTCCTGGTGATGACCGGCGGCATGGCCGGCATCGCCGGCACGGTGCTGGTGCTGTATGCGACGCTGCTTGCTCCCCTCATTCCCGACGCAGCCGCGCATTTCGTCATCGCGTCGGTGCTGGGCGCGCCGGCCGCGATCCTGGTCAGCCTCATCATGGTGCCGGAGACATCCGACAAGCGCACCGGCGGCGCACTGGAAGATCCCGAGACGGAAGTCTCCGGCACGATGGACGCGATCGTGAAAGGGACCGGCGCGGGGATCGAGCTGCTGATCAACATCGTCGCAATGCTGCTGGTGCTGGTGGCGCTGGTCTACCTCGTCAATGCGATCCTCGGCCTGCTGCCGGATATCGGCGGCGCTGCGATCTCGTTGCAGCGCCTGCTCGGCCTCGTGATGGCGCCGGTGTGCTGGCTGATGGGATTGCCGTGGGACCAGGCGATCACCGCCGGCAGCCTGATGGGCACGAAAACCGTGCTGAACGAGCTGATCGCCTATGTCGAC
Source organism: Bradyrhizobium sp. 44 (assembly GCF_023073095.1). Lineage (NCBI taxonomy): Bacteria > Pseudomonadati > Pseudomonadota > Alphaproteobacteria > Hyphomicrobiales > Nitrobacteraceae > Bradyrhizobium > Bradyrhizobium sp. 44. The sequence goes on along the minus strand of NZ_JADPIY010000029.1, from coordinate 737,949 downwards.
TTCTCGAAGCTGCCGCCCGGCACGCTCGATCCGCGCTCGCGCCTGATCATGCTCTATGCGATGTGCGGCTTCGCCAATTTCGCCAGCCTCGGCATCATGATCGGCGGTCTCGGCGTGATGGCGCCGGAGCGGCGCGAGGAAATCAACGCGCTCGGGCTGAAGTCGATCGTGTCGGGGACGCTGACAACGTGTCTGATGGGAGCGGTGGTGGGTGTGCTGGCCTAGGCTCTCTCCGCTCGTCAGTGCGAGCGCAGCGAAGCAATCCAGAAATGCATCTTTGGAAACAGTCTGGATTGCTTCGTCGCAAGGGCTCCTCGCAATGACGGCGGAGAGAGTCGAGCGCTTAAGCCTCGGAATCTATAAACACGAAACATGAGCCTGGCTTCGCGACGGTTGAGAAACCGCGTTCGGTTCGTTCACGCTGACGGATGCTCTAAACCAAAGCTCCAGCCACGGTGCGAAATGCCATGACCGCGCGATCAATATCCGCATCATCGATATGGCGATGGGTCACACAGCGCAATCGACGCCTGCCCCAGGGCCTCGCCCTCAGGCCCTCCCTCTCCAGAGCCCCCGACCACACGGCGCTGTCGCGCCCGGAGAGAGAGACATCAACCTGCACGATATTCGTCTGCGGGATTGTCGCGCTGATCTTTGGATGCATCCCGTTTAACGCATCACTCAGGACCCGCGCACGCCGGTGATCCTCCGCCAGACGCGTCCCCATGACCTGAACCGCCTCCAGGCCGGCCGCGGCCAGGACGCCGATCTGACGCTGCGTGCCTCCCAACATGCGGCGAAACCTGCGGCTGCTATCGATTACTGCGCGTGGCCCGGCGAGCACGGCACCGGCGGGTGCGCTCAGGCCCTTCGACAAACACAGAGAAACCGTGTCGCAATGTCTCGCAATTTCGGCAGGCGCCGTTTCAAGGGCGACGGCGGCGTTGAACAGCCGCGCACCGTCGAGATGCACCGGGACACCGCGGGCCGAGGCCATGGCGTGCACGGCCTGCATATGATCCAGCGGCAATACGGCGCCGCTCGCGTTGTTGTGCGAGGTTTCCATTGCGACAAGAGCGGTCCCGAGCTTGAGCCCTTCGCCCTGCAGGGCGTCCTCCAGCATATTCAGATCCATTGCGCCGGCAGTGCCGGCAATTGCGAGGTAGAACTGCCCCGTAAACGTCGCCGCCCCTCGTTCCGAGGTGTACATATGGGCATTCGATTCCAGCACGATCTGTTCACTGCGCTGCGACTGCGCCAGCGTCGCCAGCAGATTGGCCATGGTGCAGCTCGGCACAAACAGGCCGGCATCCTTGCCCAACGCCGCAGCCGCGACGGCCTCCAGCTCCTGCACCGTGGGGTCACCGTCCAGCCCGTCATCGCCGAGCGGCGCCGAGGCCATGCGGGCATACATCGCCTCGGTCGGCTTGGTGACAGTATCGCTGCGCAGGTCGATGGGGGGCAACGCGGCGCCTGCCGGACTCGTGTCGTGTTGATGTGCCATTGCGAGACCTCTAGAGCGCTTGTCGCGTCATTCGTAGACTGCCGGATCGCCGGAATCGGTCGGGTTGGCCAGCGCCCGCTTGAGGGCGGCGCTCATCGGGAATTTCAGGTTGAGGCCATGCGGTGGAATCGGTGAATTGAAATATTTGTCGTAGAGCGCCGCAATCTGCCCGCTCTTCATCAGGTCGATCACGGCATCGTCGACCATCTTCTTGAAAGCAGGATCATCCTTGGGTTGGACGATACCATAGGGCGCCGTCTCGAGGCTCTTGCTACCGATCAGGAAGTCATCCGGCGTTCTGGACGAGGCGACCGTGGCATAGGCAAGACCGTCATCGTTGGCGGTGCCGGCCACACGGCCCGTCGACACCAACAAGAAGGTCTCGGCGGTGTCCTTGGCCGGCACCACCGTGATGCTGAGATTGTTCTTGGCGTTGATCAGCGTAATCACCTTGAAAGTCTGGCCGCCGGCTTGGGCGGCGATGGCCTTGCCGCGAAACGAAGCCGGGTCGTTGACATCGACCCCGCCATCCTTGCGCGCGACGAGGACGACCTGCGCAACGAAGGTGGTGGGAGCAAAGGCAACGAGTTTATGCCGCTCGACATTATTGGTCGTGTTGCCGCATTCGAGATCGATCGTGCCGTTGGCGAGCAGCTGAATACGTGTCGCCGAGGTTATGGGGTTGTAGCGAACCTCGAGCTTGGGAAGCTTGAGGGCCGTCTTGATCGCCTGCACCACCTGTTCACAGATTTCCACGGTGTAACCGATCGGCTTCTGGTTGCCGTCGAGATAGGCGAAGGGCACCGAGGTCTCGGGGTACCCCAATGTGATCGTGCCGCTCTCACGGATCTTGTCCAGCCTGCCCGCACCCTGGGCCATGGCCTCGCTGGAAAGAAGAACACCAGCGACGGTCGCCGCGGCCAGTGCCTTGATCATCGTCGCTTTCATATGTCCCTCTCTTGTTGCGAATGCCGGTGACGCCGTCCACGGTGGGTGAGCAAACCCAGGACAGCTCCGTGCAAACAGCTCCGTGCTCTGGACTATCGTCCAAAAGCCCGATCTGATGAAATTCCAGTTTCATACTCTCCTATACGGATTTGATATGGCCACCAGACGGATGGGCCTGAAGCATGTGGAGGCTTTTCGGGCGGTCTTCGCGACGGGATCGATGACGCAGGCGGCTCAGCGCATGCATACCTCGCAACCCCAGATCAGCCGCCTGATCGGACAGTTGGAGGCGATCACGCAGTTCCCGCTGTTCGACCGCAGCGGCGGCCGCCTCCGTCCCACCGTGGACGGATCGCGCTTTTTCCAGGAGGTCGAGAAGACTTTCATCGGCCTGGCGGGACTGGAGGCCAGCGCAGCCAGCATCCGCTCGTTCGGTATGGGTCGGTTAAGTGTTGCGGCGATGCCGCGCCTGGCCGGCGGCCTGCTGACACGCATCGCGGCACGCTTCAAGGTGGACTATCCGCATGTGATGATCTCGATCCGATCCGGCACGGCGAGCGCCGTGCACGACTGGGTCAGTTCCGGGCTTTGCGACACCGGATTGGCAATGCTCTACGGCGAGGTTGCGGGGGTGCATGTCGAGCCGGTGCTCAAGACGCGTTGCGTCGCGATCATGCCGAAGACGCATCGTCTTGCACAGAAGAAGACGCTGCGCCCTGCCGATTTCGCCGACGAGGCCTTCATTTCCTTCGCCACGGGGAGTCCACTCTACGATCGCATCGATACGATCTTCGCGCAGGCGGGCGTCACGCGCCGCATTGTTGCGGAGACCGATCTGGGCGCATCGGTCTGCGCCCTGGTCGCGGCGGGCCTTGGCATCAGCATTATCAACCCGATTGCCGCGCATGACGAAAGCTCTGGCGCGGCTCTGACCACGCGCCCCTTCAACCCGGCGGTCCCCGTTACGATCGCACTGCTCTACCCACCTTATGCCGCTCGCGCCCGGTTGATCGATGCCTTCAGCGAATATGCTCGCAAGGTCATGAGCACGGAATTGGGCTATCTCGAGCGGTAGCGGGTCGATCCGCGGCGAGGCTTGTGCGAGGCTGGCGCCCTCGTAGCTCCGATGGAGCGCAGCGCAATCGCGACAATCCTTCCATGTTAATCTCCTCAGGAGATTCGGGTGGAATTGATTCATGAGCGACAGCGTCGGCCAGCGTGCATTTCAAAATTCCCGGCTTCAGAAACGACAAAAAGCCGACGTAGGGCCGTTGCTCGCGCGCGCCCTCCAGCTGCACAAAGCGGGACTTCTGCGCGAGGCAAAGACGGCCTATCGCGAACTCCTGGAGCTCGCACCCAACCAATTCATCGCGCTGCATTTGCTGGGCGCTTTGGAGGCTGAAGCCAAAAACTATCAGCAAGCGCAAGTTCTGCTGAGCCGAGCGGTGGCCGTGGATCCGCGATCTGCCGAAGCTCATATGAGCCTGGGTGTCGCGCTCAACGGGCTAAAACGTCACAATGAGGCCCGCGAGAGCTATCGAAAAGCCCTCGCCCTCCGGCCCAACTACGCCTTGGCCCTGTCCAATCTCGGTAACGCGAGCGCGGCCCTTGAACTTTACCAGGAAGCGCTCGAGAGCTACGACAAGGCGCTCGCAATCGACGGAAAACTTTCCGAAGCCCATAACGGCCGGGGTTGGGCGCTCTGCCGTCTGCGCGCCTATGACGAGGCTGTCGCAAGCTTAAACCGCGCGTTATCGATCAAGCCTGACTATGCCTCGGCGCTGTCGAGCCGCGCCGTTGCCTTGCGGGAGCTTCAGCGATTCGGCGAAGCCATGGCGGATTGCAATCGCGCAATCGCCCTGGCACCTGACGACGCGAATGGATGGCTCTGGCGGGCCAGCATCTTGCTCCTGACCCGGCAAGTTGCCGAAGCATTGTCCGATTGCGAGAAGGCTCTCGCGGCCGATCCCGGCTTCTCTCAGGCCCACAGCCTGCTCGGCCAATGTCTCGCGGCACTTGGCCGGGTCGACGAAGCCCTCGCCAGTTTCGACAGAGCTCTCGACATCGAGCCCGATCAGAGCACGATCTCCAGCAAGATATTCACCCTCGATTTTATGGCCGACGCCAGCGTTGCGCAGCATCAGCAAGCGCGACGTGTATGGTGGGAGCAGATCGGTGCGAAGATCGCCTCAGCAGCGGCGGGACCACATGACAACAGCCGCGATCCGGATCGCCGTCTGGTGCTGGGTTATGTCTCGTCGGATTTTCACGCACATTCGGCGGCGTTCATTTTCAAGCCGGTCCTGCAGCACCATGATCGGGCACAGTTCGAGATCGTGTGCTACGCTTGTTCACCGAAAACGGATGCGACGACCCGCGAATTTCAGGGGATCGCCGATCGCTGGCGCGACGCCTCGCAATGGTCCGACGATCGCCTGGCCGCCCAGATCCGCGCCGATGGTGTCGATATCCTGATCGATCTGTCCGGCCATACCAGCGGAAACCGCCTCGGTGTGTTTGCGCGCAAGCCGGCACCTGTTCAGGTGCATGGCTGGGGCCACGGCACTGGCACCGGGCTGCCAACGATCGATTATCTGTTCTCGGACCCGGTCGCGATTCCGGTCGCGGTTCGGCATCTGTTTGCGGAGACCATCGTCGACCTGCCGTGCTTTGTGACGCTGGCGCCACTGCCGGCCGGGATTGCGCGGGCGCCGACGCCGGCGATCGCGAACGGCTTCATCACATTCGGTGTCTTCAACCGCATCAGCAAGATTTCGAACGAGGCGGTGGACGTCTGGTCCAGGATTCTCGAGCGGGTGCCGGGTTCGCGACTGCTGATCAAGGATACTGCGCTGGACGCTCAGCTGGTCCGCGACAATCTGTTGGCGCGGTTTGCAGCTGGCCGGTTGCCGGCCGAACGCGTCGATCTGCTCGGAGCCACGTCGCGAGACGAACATCTGGCAGCGTTCAATCGCGTCGATATTGGCCTCGACCCATTCCCGCAGAATGGCGGCGTCAGCACGTGGGAAGCCTTGCAGATGGGCGTGCCGGTAGTGGCGAAGCTCGGTCACAGTCTGCCGAGCCGTGCTGCCGGCTCCATCCTCGCCGCGCTGGGCCTGCCGGACTGGGTCGCGGAAAGCGATAAGGCCTATGTCGAGATCGCAGCGAGCCGTGGGACACAGATCGGCGACCTCGACAAGTTGCGCCGCGAACTGCCCGGACAGATCAGGGCTGCCGCCGCCGGCAACCCCGTCTCATACGCGCAAGCGGTGGACGATGCCTATCGCGCGATGTGGAAACGCTATTGCAACGGTGATGGCTGATCTCCGCTTCACCTACGCCTTCAACTCCACCGTCCTGAACTCCGCCGGCAGGATCACCTCCAGCAGCTCGACGTCGTCCGAATAGTCCAGGATCATGTGCTTGATCTTCGGCGGCTGGGTCCAGGCGCTGCCTTCTTTCATCAGCGTCTCGCCCTCTCCGTCCATATAGGTCTTTACCCAGCCCTTGAGCACGTACACCATCTGGAATTCGACGTCGTGGAAGTGCAGCTTCGACACTTCGTCCGGATTGCAGGGGCCTTGCAGCCGGATCACGTGCGCTTGCGCCAGCCCGTGGCTCGCAGCGGCGATGCCGAGATCGCGATACTTGGCGTAGGTGCGCAAACCGTCGGCCTTGAAGTCTTCCTCGCGATGATGGCTGATCGCGATGCGCTGCTTGGGCCGCGCCGGTTTCTTGACGGTTGACTTGGCCGGAGTCGTGGGGGCTTTCGCCTTCACCGCCTTGCGCGCCGTCGATCGTGCGGCGGGTTTGGCCCCGCTTCGCTTCTTCACCGCCGCCTGCGATGCGCTACGCGATTTTGCTTTCTTGGCCATGGCGGTCTCCCCTGTTGTTATAGGGGAGAGGTTAGCACGGAATGCGAAATCGTAGGATGGGTTAGCGTCAGCGTAACCCACCCTACAGCACCACGCTCGCCTTCAATGCAGCCGGAATACGCCGTCGACCGCGCGCAGCTCGGCCGGCTTGATCAGCTTGGAATGCGCGACCGTGACCGAGAATAGCGGACCGTCGAGCTTCTTCTGCCAGAACGCCAGGAAATCCGTCAGCGCCGGAAATTTCGGAAACATGTCGTAGTTCTGCCAGACATAGGTCTGGAGCAGCGAGCGATGATCCGGCATCCGGTAGAGAATTTCGGCTGTCGTCAGCCCGTAACCCAGCACCTGTTTCCGGAAGTCGTCGGAAACAACCCCAACTCGCGAGACCATGCCAACCTCCTTTGCAGGAGCGCATATTCAAGGGGTGGCTTTCCGGTACGCCCTACGAGCCACCCGGTGGAGATGCGCTCACATGAGTGAAATGTGACGCAAACTGACAATCCATCTCAAGCCCAAAAGTTTAACAAGCTGTTGAAATTCAATGCGTTAGCAGCAGATGCGGCTCCGTGCTAATACGGGCGCGGAGCGCGATTAACGATGGAAAGAGATTTTGGCAGGCGGCGCTTCCGAGTGCTATTTTTCTGCTACAAGCCCTTGCTCCCGCCAAAATCCTGCCTTATCTCAGCTGTGCCTGTGCTAGCACTCGCGGGCGCAGACTGCTAACAACCCAAAATTCCCAACTTGTGCAAAAGCTTAGGAGAACTGCATGAAATTCCGTCCGCTTCACGACCGCGTCGTGGTCAAGCGCATCGACGCAGAAGAGAAGACCGCTGGCGGCATCATCATTCCCGACACGGCCAAGGAAAAGCCCTCGCAGGGCGAGATCGTCGCCGTGGGCCCGGGTGGCCGCGACGAAGCAGGCAAGCTGATCCCGATCGACCTGAAGGTCGGCGACCGCGTGCTGTTCGGCAAGTGGTCCGGCACTGAGGTCAAGATCGACAACGTCGATCTGCTGATCATGAAGGAAAGCGACATCATGGGCGTCCTCGACGTCCCCGCTTCCAAGAAGAAGGCGGCCTAAGAGCCCCTCTCTCCCCCAGCTAAACCTCTCAAGGAAAAATTCAGATGGCAGCTAAAGAAGTCAAATTCGGCGTCGATGCACGCGACAAGATGCTTCGCGGCGTCGACATCCTCGCCAACGCGGTGAAGGTCACTCTCGGCCCCAAGGGCCGCAACGTCGTCCTCGACAAGTCGTTCGGCGCTCCCCGCATCACCAAGGACGGCGTCACCGTCGCCAAGGAGATCGAACTCGACGACAAGTTCGAGAACATGGGCGCGCAAATGGTGCGCGAAGTCGCCTCCAAGTCCGCTGACGCGGCCGGCGACGGCACCACCACCGCCACCGTGCTGGCCCAGGCGATCGTGCGCGAAGGCGCCAAGTCGGTTGCCGCCGGCATGAACCCGATGGACCTCAAGCGCGGTATCGACATGGCGGTGGAAGCCGTGGTCGCCGACCTCGTCAAGAACTCCAAGAAGGTCACCTCGAACGAGGAAATCGCCCAGGTCGGCACCATCTCCGCCAACGGCGACGCCGAAATCGGCAAGTTCCTCTCCGACGCCATGAAGAAGGTCGGCAACGAGGGCGTCATCACGGTCGAGGAAGCCAAGTCGCTCGAGACCGAACTCGACGTCGTCGAAGGCATGCAGTTCGACCGTGGCTACATCTCGCCCTACTTCGTCACCAACGCCGACAAGATGCGCGTTGAATTCGACGACGCCTACATCCTGATCAACGAGAAGAAGCTCTCCAACCTGAACGAACTGCTGCCGCTGCTCGAAGCCGTGGTGCAGACCGGCAAGCCGCTGGTCATCGTCGCCGAAGACGTCGAAGGCGAAGCTTTGGCCACGCTTGTCGTGAACCGTCTGCGCGGTGGTCTGAAGGTCGCGGCCGTCAAGGCTCCGGGCTTCGGCGATCGCCGCAAGGCCATGCTGCAGGACATCGCGGTTCTGACCGGTGGTCAGGCGATCTCTGAAGATCTCGGCATCAAGATGGAGAACGTCACGCTCGCCATGCTCGGTCGCGCCAAGAAGGTGATGATCGACAAGGAGAACACCACGATCGTCAATGGCGCCGGCAAGAAGGCCGACATCGAGGCGCGCGTGTCCCAGATCAAGGCGCAGATCGAGGAAACCACCTCGGACTACGACCGTGAGAAGCTCCAGGAGCGTCTTGCCAAGCTCGCGGGCGGCGTCGCGGTGATCCGCGTCGGCGGCGCGACCGAGGTCGAGGTGAAGGAGCGCAAGGATCGCGTCGATGACGCGATGCATGCGACCCGCGCCGCGGTCGAGGAAGGCATCGTCCCGGGCGGCGGCGTCGCCCTGCTCCGTGCCTCCGAGCAGCTCAAGGGCCTGCGCACCAAGAACGACGACCAGAAGACCGGCGTCGAGATCGTGCGCAAGGCGCTCTCCGCGCCGGCTCGGCAGATCGCGATCAACGCCGGTGAAGACGGCTCCGTGATCGTCGGCAAGATCCTCGAGAACAAGTCGTACGCTTACGGCTTCGACTCGCAGACCGGCGAATACGGCGATCTCGTCAAGAAGGGCATCATCGACCCGACCAAGGTGGTTCGCGCGGCAATCCAGAACGCGGCTTCGGTTGCGGCTCTCCTGATCACCACGGAAGCCATGGTCGCCGAGCTGCCCAAGAAGGGCGGCTCCGGTCCCGCGATGCCCCCGGGCGGCGGCATGGGCGGCATGGATTTCTGATCCAGCCACTCAGGCACAATACGAAATGCGAAACCCCGGCAGCGATGCCGGGGTTTTTGTTTTCTCCGCTCCTCATTCCGGAGCGGCGCGCAGCGCCGGGCCCCGGAATGACTGGACGGCCTCACCACACCTTCCCCAGCCGCTCCATGTGTGGTTCGCCGTGCTGGTCGAGCGACCAGAATATCCGCGTCACCTTGCCGACCAGATTGTCCATCGGCACGAATCCGATCGACGACATCACGCGGCTGTCGCTCGAGTTGTCTCTGTTATCACCGAGCACGAAGAAATGGCCCGGCGGCACGGTGTAGGCGTCGGTGTTGTCGTAGTAGCCGTTGTCGACGCAGTCCTGCGTGATGTAGGAGGCGCCGTTCGGCAGCGTCTCGCGCCAGCGCTTGGCCTTCGCAGCGTCATCCGCGCCGCAAGTGGAGCCGGCAACCACCGCCTTCAGGGCAACGCGTGTCACCGCGCGATCGTTGAGGATGAGCTGGCCCTGCCGCATCTGGATGCGATCACCGGGTAGCCCGACCACGCGCTTGACATAGTCGACCGAGGTGTCCTTTGGCGTCCGGAACACGACGACGTCGCCATGCTCGGGCTCGGCGGCCCGGAAACGCCCAGAGATCCATGACGGCGCGAACGGAAAGGAATAGCGGCCATAGCCATAGGCATATTTTGCGGCAAAGACGTAGTCGCCGACGACCAGCGTCGGCGTCATCGAGCCGGACGGGATGTTGAACGGCTGGAACAGGATGATGCGAAACAGGAACGGCGGCGACCACAGCACCGGAATCAGGAGGATCAGGATGACGATCGCCTTCCATTCCCGCACTTTGGCCTGCGGGTGGATGGTTTCCTGAAGAGTGGTCATGCGCCTGCCCTGATCAAGCCCTTGGTCGTCACGAGATTACGCAACCTTCGCGCGCACGCAATCCCATTGCTTGGTCGCGCCGCGCGCGGATCGCGTTCACGCCCGCAATCAGCCGCGCGCGAGATCGCTGAAGCAACGGCGGATCCATTCGATGGTGAGCCGCGTCGCCGGATCTCGCTTGAGATGGTTCTGCACCAGCAACCAGACGTCGCGGCGCCCAGGCAGCAGTGTGGCGCGCAGGCGGCGATCGCCGAGCAAGTCCGCGCAGACATGCTCCGGCAACACGCCGGCGGCCTGATGCGCGCGGATCAGGTTACGGATGACGCGAACGTTGTCGGTGACGCAGCGCGCGTGGGCTTGCTTCATACGCAGGAATTGCATCTCGGGAATGGCACCGAGTTCGTCCGGATAGGCGCACAGCACCGGCTCGCCCTCGGTCGTAACAGGCTCGAAATAATAGAGCTTGACGTCACCGAGCCTGGAGATCGCGAAGTCGCCCTTGTCGGGCTTGCGCAGACGGATAGCGAGATCGGCTTCCCAGCGCGAGAACTTGACGTTCTCGCTCGAGGTGAGGAATTGCAGCGTCAGGCCGGGATTGGCGCGCAGGAAGTCGCTCGCGCGCGGCGACAGAACCTCCTCGGCGACCGTGTTGGTGGAGGCGATACGCAGGCGTCCCACCGGGCCCGCCAGACTCTCGCCGACGCGACCGATCTCGGCGGCATGTGCGGCCATCGCCTCGACATGCGCCAGCACCGCCTCGCAACTCCGCGTCGGCCGACGCTGGCCGTCCACCGCATCGAACAGCGGCACGCCGAGATCGCGCTGGATGCGTGCAAGCCTGCGGCCGACGGTGGTCTCGTCGATGCGCAGCCGTGCGCTGGCGCCGGCATAGGTGCCCTCGTCCCTGACCGCGGCGATGATGCGCAGATCGTCCCAATTCATGGCGATGAACCTATCAGGCACGACCGGCTCCTGCAAATTTGCAGCCATATGCTGCAATAGTCCTGCACATTGGCAGGCCGCCGCCGCGCTAATGTCGCGCCATCCGATACCGCCAGGAAAGCCCGACCCGCATGACCGCCCCAAAAACCCTGCTTGAATTGTCCGGCGCCGATCTCAATCCGCCCAGGCTCGCCGATTCCTGCCTCGTGCTGATCGACATCCAGAATGAATATTGCGCCGGCCCGCTTGCCTTGCCGGATGCGGAGCCCGCGATCGCCGCCGCCGCGCGCCTGCTCGCCCGCGCGAGGGCGAGCGGCGCTGCGATCTTCCATATCGCGCACAAGGGACGTGCCGGCAGCCTGTTTGACCGCGAGGCCGCGCGCGGTGCGATCGTCAGGCACCTGGCGCCGCTCGCCACCGAAGCCGTGATCGAAAAGGCGCTGCCGAATGCTTTTGCCGGCACCGACCTGCAGGTCAGACTCGCCGCAACCGGACGCACGAACATCGTGCTGGCCGGTTTCATGACCCATATGTGCATCAACTCGACCGCCCGCGCCGCGCTCGACCTCGGCCTGCGCACGACGATCGCAGCCGATGCCTGTGCAACACGCGATCTTCCCGACGGCCGCGGCGGAGCGCTCTGCGCAAGGACCATCCACGAGGTCGCCCTGGCCGAATTGTCGGACCGGTTTGCGATCATCGCGCAAACCGAGGCGCTGACCTGAAGGAGCGTGGGCGATGCTGCAACTCTATTTCTCCCCGATGGCCTGCTCGCTTGCGAGCCGCATCGCGCTGATGGAAGCGGGCCTCGAGGCCCGCTATCATCCGGTCCATCTCCAGACCAAGCAGGTGGTGGACGACGGCAGCGATTTCTTCGGCGTTTCGCCGAAGGGCGCGGTGCCGGTCCTGGTGCTGGAGAATGGCGAACGGCTGACCGAAAGCGCGGCGGTGCTGCAATACATCGCCGATTTGAAGCCCGAGACAGGCCTTGCACCCGCGTTCGGAGATCCCGACCGCTATCGGCTCCAGGAATGGCTCAGCTTCGTCGGGGCGGAGATCCACAAGGCGTTCCTGTTTCCAACCTTCTGGTACAAGGACGACGCCTCGCTCGCCAAGCCGCGTGCAAGGATCGCGCAGACATTGTCGATGCCTGCCACGCATCTGGCGGGCCGCGAATGCCTCGTCGGCAACAGCTTCACCGTCGCGGATGCCCACCTCACCTGGGCTTTGCTGCTGCTTCGTCCGGCAGGCGTCGACATCGCGCAATGGCCATCGTTGTCGGCCTATCTCGCGCGCATGCAGGCCCGACCGGCCGTGCGGGACGCGATTGCGACCGAAATGGCCGTGCGCAAGACGATGGCGGCGAGCCCGGCGTGACAGGATGTCACGGCCGGGAAATCCGAGCGTTTTCTCTGGCAGGGCATTGATGTCGGCGCGGCATGCGCTAATCTGGAGGGATATTTTTCGACATTTCATTGGAAGGCATTCATGCGTGCTCTTTCCAGATTTTGCCCGGCCGGACTTTGCCTCGCCCTCCTCGCCTGCTGGCTTTCCGTCGCGCCGGCATCGGCGGAAACGCGGGTCGCACTGGTGATCGGCAACGGCGCCTATGCCAGTACGGCGAAGCTTCCCAATCCGTCTCACGATGCCGAAGACGTCGCCGCCTCGCTCAAGCGCAGCGGCTTCGAAGTGCTCCAGGGCATCGACCTGCGCCAGGCCGACATGCAGGACCTGACCATCCGCTTCGCGCGCGCCGCGAGCAAAGCCGACGTCGCCATGTTCTACTACAGCGGTCATGCGATGCAGTACAACGGCGTGAACTATCTGATGCCTGTCGACGCCGTGCTGAGCGACGAAGCGGATCTGAAGCGCTTCGTGCGGGTCGACGATATCGTGAACGATCTGCAGCAGGCCAAGAACCTGCGCATCCTCATCCTCGATTCCTGCCGCGACAATCCGCTGGCCGAAACCTTGAAACGCTCCGCCGGCATGACGCGCGCTGCCTCGATCGGGCGGGGCTTGTCGAAAGTCGAAGCACCACGCGGCACGATCGTATCGTTCTCGACCCAGTCCGGGCAGACCGCGGCCGACGGCAGCGGCCGCAACAGCCCCTATACGACGGCGTTCCTGAAGCACATCGAGGAGCCCCAGGAGATCGGCGAGGTCTTTCGCGACATCAGCAGCGACGTCTACGATTCCAGCGGCAAGACCCAGCTCCCGGAGCTGTCGCTGTCGATCATCGGCAAGTTCTACCTGAACGGGCCGGTGTCGGTCACGATAGCGCCGGCGGCGCCGCAAGCCGCACCCCGGGCTGATCCCTGCGCGGCAGCAGAAGCGCACTGGAAGGCCGCGGACGGCATCGGCACGCTTGGCGCCTACGAGGACCATCTCACGAGATTCCCGAATTGCATCTTCGCCACGCTTGCCAAGGCCCGAATTGAAGGTCTGAAGCAGAAGGTGGCGCTCGCGCCGGCAAGCGGCAACGCCCGTACCGCGAAGGACTTCGACGGCAATTGGGACGTGACGTTGAACTGCCCGCCTACCGGCAAGGCGCAGGGCTTCACCCGGGCCCTGTCTGCCACGGTTGCGAACGGCGTCTTTCATGCCGACGCCCAGAGCCAGGGCGCCGTCAACCGCCTGGAGATCGATGGCCAGATCCCCGCGGACGGCAAGACGACTTTGAGCGCGCGCGGCACGACGGGGGCGAGCACCTACACTCTCAACAACCTCGCGCCCGGCTCGCCCTACGCCTTTACGGTGGATGCGCAGTTCGATCGCACCCGCGGCACCGGCAAGCGCAACGAGGCACGCGCCTGCGGCCTGGTCTTCGTCAAACGCTGATCGTGCATCGTCCAGCGTTCACACGCCGGTCTGACTGATGAACTTGGTGTTGAAATAGCCCTCCATCGCCTCGGTGCCGCCTTCCGAGCCGTAGCCGGAATCCTTGATGCCGCCGAACGGCACTTCGGGCAGCGCGAGACCAAAACTGTTGATCGACATCATGCCGGCTTCGATCGCCGAACCGATCGCGGCCGCCGTCTTGGCCGAGCTGGTGAAGGCGTAGGACGCCAGCCCAAAAGGCAGCCGGTTGGCCTCCTCGACCACCTCGTCGAAGGATGAGAAGCGCGAAATCAGCGCGAGCGGGCCGAACGGCTCCTCGTTCATGGCGCGCGCATCTTTCGGCACGTCGCTCACCACGGTCGGCTCGAAGAAATGACCCTTGTTGCCGACGCGTTTGCCGCCGGTCTCGAGCTTTGCGCCTTTGCCGACGGCATCCTGCACCATACCTTCGATGGCGGTGACGCGGCGGGGGTTGGCGAGCGAACCCATTTTGGAGTCGGGATCGAGGCCGTGGCCGACCTTGAATGTCTTGGCGCTGTCGACAAAGGTGTCGACGAATTCACGGAACACGTCATCCTGCACCAGCATCCGCGTCGGCGAGATGCAAACCTGACCGGCATTGCGATATTTTGCTGCCGCCAGAATCTTGGCCGCCGATGCGACGTCGGCGTCCTTGAAAACGATCGCCGGCGCATGACCGCCGAGCTCCATGGTGGCGCGCTTCATGTGCAAGCCGGCGAGCGCATTGAGCTGCTTGCCGACATGGGTCGAGCCCGTGAACGAGATCTTGCGGATCACCGGATGCGGAATGAGATATTCGGAGATCTCGGCAGGAACGCCGTAGACCAGGTTGATGACGCCATCGGGCACGCCGGCATCCGCAAATGCACGGATCAGTTGTGCGGGCGAGGCCGGCGTCTCCTCCGGGGCCTTGACGATGATCGAGCAGCCGGCGCCGAGTGCGGCGGAGAGCTTGCGCACGACCTGATTGATCGGAAAATTCCAGGGCGTGAACGCCGCGACCGGGCCGACCGGCTCCTTGATCGCGAGCTGGTAGATGCCCGGCCCCCGCGCGGGGATCAGCCGGCCATAGGCGCGTTTGGCTTCTTCCGCAAACCACTCGATCACGTCGGCGGCGGCCATCGCCTCCATTTTGGCTTCGCCGAGAGTCTTGCCCTGCTCCATCGTAAGCAACGGTGCGATCTCGTCATTGCGCTCGCGCATGATCGCGGCGGCCTTGCGCATGATCCGGCAGCGCTCGAAGGGAGCAACGTTTCGCCAGATCCTGAAGCCGGCGCTGGCTGCGGCGAGTGCCTCGTCGAGGTCGGACCGTCCGGCATGGGCGACGGTGCCGATCACCTCTTCGGTCGCGGGATTGCGCACCTCGATCACCTTGCCCGAATGGGCCGGTCGCCATTTGCCGCCAATGAAAAGCTGGGTGTTCGAATAGGCCAATGGATTCTCCTTTAGGTCGATCTGTGAATGGCACTGTGACAAATCGCGTCCGCCGCCCTTGTCATTTCCGGCCCGAGATAAGCGCGACAGCGCGGATCTGCGACGAGCGCGCCGAAATTCGCCATGGGTGTTACGCCGCCGCCGGCCACGAACAGGAATCGTCCGGCGATCTCGGCGAGGATCTCGAGGTGCCAGGCGGCCGTCGGGTGCATGCAGAGCACGACCAGCCGGCCCTCGTCGCGCAGCTTGCGGAAGAAATCGAGCATAAAGCCGATATAACCGTCCTGCAGGTTGAACTGCGGTTCGTCGAACAGGTGCACCAGCGGCGTCGGCGTCGGGGTCGGCGACGGCGCCAGGAAGGCGGACGGAATGCGCTTGCGAAAGCGCCTGACCTGATACGATTGGTGATAGTGGATCGCGAGCCGATCGCGCTCACGATATTTGACGCCATGGATATCGGTGCCCGCGACCAGCACGCGCCCCGAGGTCGGTGCGTTCGAGCCCGTCATCATCTCGAACAAGGTCGTCTTGCCGGCCCCATTCGGGCCGACGACACCGACGATGTCAGGTTCGTCCAGCGACAGGTTCGCCTGCAGCGCGAATGACGGTCGGCGGATCACGCGGCCCCTTGTATAGACCTTCCGAACGTCGTCGAGAACGAGCAGCGGTGCGGCCACTATTGTACTCCCAGCAAGCGCTGACGAAGCCCGCGATCATCGCGCAAGGCCGCGGCCTCCCCGGTCCAGACGATCCGGCCGCGGTCGATCACCGCGGCATGGTCTGCGACCGACAGCGCGATCTCGGCGTTCTGCTCCACGACCAGCGAGGCAATGCCCTCGTCCTTCATGCGCAGGATCGTCGCAAGCACGTCGCCGACGATTTTTGGCGCTAGTCCCTGGCTCGGCTCGTCGAACAGCACCAGTCCCGGCGAGCCGACCAGCGCGCGGGCGATCGCCACCATCTGCATTTCGCCGCCCGACAGGTTTTCGCAGTCGCGCTCCATGAGATATTCGAGCGGTGAGAAGATCGCAGCGGCCTCCTTGAGGCTCCAGTGGCGAAAGCGCGTGCGCTTTTGCGCGATCGACAGGTTGCGTGCGACCGTCAATGTCGGGCACAGCCGGCGGTCGTCGGGCACCCAGCCGATGCCGGCGCGCGCAATCTCGTGGGTCGGATCGCGCGTGACATCGTGACCGTCGAAACAAACGGAGCCGCGGCGTGGGCGCGTCAGCCCGAGAATCGAGCGGAGCATTGTCGTCTTGCCGGCGCCGTTGGGGCCGAGCAGCGCAAACACCTTGGCGTGCTCGATCGCGAGCGAGGCGCCGAACAGCGCCTGGGTCTCGCCGTAGAAGGTATCGACCGCGTCCACTTCGAGGATCATGCGAACTTCCCGAGATTGGAGCGCCGCACCCATTCGTTCTGCTGCAGTTCGTGTGGCGTTCCGCGCGCCACCACCTGGCCCCAATGGATGACCGAGATGCGGTCCGCCAACGAGAACAGGAACTCCATATCGTGCTCGATGGCGACGATGGTCAGCCGCCCCTTCAGGCGAGCAATCAGGGTTGCGAGCCGTTGCACCCCATCGGAGCCGAGACCGGAGGTCGGCTCGTCCAGGCACAGCACGCGGGGCGCCTGCGCCAGGGCGACCGCGATCTCCAGCGCGCGCCGGTCGCCATAGGACAGGTCCTTCGCTCGGATGCCGCCCTTGTCGGCAAGCCCGACCGCTGCGAGCGCTTCGGTAGACTTCGCCGCAAACCGGCTGTCGCCTGCCGCTGCGCGCGCGACATCGTGGCCACGGGCGCGAAACTCGGGCAATCCCATCATGACGTTGTCACGCGCGGAGAACTCGTCGAACAGCGTCATGATCTGAAATGAGCGGGCGATGCCCTTGGCGGCGATGCGGTGCGGGCTGAGGCCCGTGACATCCTCGCCGCCGAGCAGGACTCGGCCCCGGTTCGGCTTCACTCGGCCGGTGAGGACATTGAAGAATGTGGTCTTGCCGGCGCCGTTCGGACCCATCACACCGTGAAACTCGCCCTCCGCGACCGCGAGATCGACGCTCTCCAGCACGACGCGATCGCCGAAGCGGACATGAACGGCCGCGGCTTCGATCATGTTCATCGCCCGCTCCCGAACAGCAGCCGCATCGCCGAGGTACCGCGCTGCCGTAAGGCGCCGAGAGAGTGCTGCTGCACGGCAGCGGAGATCGCGCCGGCAATGCCTTCGGGGCGGAACAGCACGATCGCGATGAAAAGCAGACCAAAATAGAGCATCCAGGCATTGGTCAGCGCGCCGATCACGTCGCGGGCGGTGAGGAAGAGAAACACGCCGATCACCGGGCCCCAGAAGCTGACAAGCCCACCGCCGACAAGCGTCATCATCACGACGTAGCCGGATTGATGCAGGCTCATGACGTCAGGGAATGCGGCGAGCTGAGCCATAGCGAACAATCCGCCGGCAAAGCCCGATACGGCGGCCGACAGCGCAAAGACCGCGACCTTGTAGAGCCAGACATTATAGCCGAGATGGCTTGCACGAACTTCGCTCTGCCTGATCGCAGCGACCACGCGGCCATAGGGAGAGTGCACCAGCCGCCACAATGCAGCGGTGCCGACCGCAAAGACGGCGAGCACGAAATAGTAGAACGCGACATTGTCGGTGAGATCGAAAGACACCAGCCCGAAATCGGCCGGCAACCGTTTGATCTTGAGTAGGCCGTCTTCGCCGCCGGTGATCCGGTGCGATTTGATCGCCAGTGTCCAGAAGATCTGGCCGAAGGCAATCGTCATGAAAGCATAATAGATGCCGCGCCTGTGCGAGATGAACAGCGCCACCAGCACGCCGGCGAAGCCCGCCACCGCGGCCGCGGCCATCAGACATATCCAGAGATTTGCAACGATTTCGAGCTGGCAGAGACCGAACGCATAAGCGCCGATGCCGAAATAGGCGCCATGACCGAACGACGGAAGTCCGGCGGTGCCCAGCACCAGGTTGAACGCGAGCGCATAGAGCGACCAGATCAGGATTTCGATGCCGAGATAGGGATAGAGCCCGATCCGCGTGATCCAGAGCGGCACTGTTGCAAGCACGAGCCAGAGCACCAGCATCGTCGGCGTCACGAGGCGCGCGGCGTCCGGTGAAGATTTTGATTCCACAATCATTCCTTTAGGCTTCGAGCACGCTCTTCTTGCCCCACAAGCCGCGCGCGCGGAACGTCACGACGGCAACGAGCAAGATGTACATCGACAACAGCGACCATTCGGACGCGTAGGCACCGGCGAGGCCGACACACAGTCCGACCAAAAGACCCGCCACGACCGCACCCCAAAAACTACCGACGCCCCCGAGCACGATCACCAGGAACGCAGGAATGACCGCATCGACGCCCATATGCGGGCGAATGCCCCAGATCGGCGCGACGATGATGCCCGCGATCGCGGCCAGCATCGTGCCGAACACGAACACCAGCAGCCGCAATCGTGACAGGTTGATGCCGAGCGCACGGACGATCTCGCTGTCATGCGCGCCGGCCTTGACCGTCGCGCCGAAGGACGTCTTTTCGATCAACAGCCAGACCAGGCCGATGAACCCGGCGGCGATACCCGCTGCGTAGAAGCGATAGGTCGACCAGATCAGGTCGCCGAACAGGAAGCCGCCATTGATGGCAGACGGCACCTGCAGCACGTAGTCGCGCGTGCCCCAGACCAGGCGGATCATCTCCTCGATCACCATCGCGGCGCCGAAGGTCAAGAGGAGCCCGTACAGCGGATCCTTGCCGTAAGTGCGCCGCATGCAGAGCTCGATCAGCATGCCGACCAGACTCACGATCACGGGCGCGATGATCAACGTGGCGGCATAGCGCCAGCCGAGCGGCAGCGCGAGCCACGCTTTCGCAAGTTCCGCCGGCAATGGCGGGCGCGGCCCCGTGAGCTGCATCGCGACATAAGCCCCGAGCGCGAACAGGGAGCCGTGCGCGAGGTTGATCTGCTCCATCAGCCCAACGATGAGCATGAAGCCGAGTGCGATCAGCGCGAACAACAGGCCCAGCGTCAGGCCGTTGAGGAGATGCGGAAGAAGGTCGAACAAGGTTTTTGGCTCTCGCAACTGGCATGTGTCATCCGGAACGCTGACGGTCCCGGGCGCGCGGCGCGCGAGATGCGCGCCGCCCGTTCTGCGACGTGACGCGCCGTCTTCAGGAGTCGACGGTCGGCACCTGCTCGTAGGGCGTGAGCTTGCACTTGCCGGCCGCCGCGTCGTCGGCGGCGGATTTCGGCTCCGTCCAGCTGATGATCTCGAACAAATCGGTATTGTCAGCCGGCTTGGCGTTGCGTCGCGCCAGGTAGATCGTCTGCTGCATCTGGTGCGTCGTCGGATCCATACAGGCGTCGAAATGCTGCATGCGGTCGGTGGCCGAGACCTTCAGATTCTCAAGCTCCTTGATGATCTTGACGTTGTTGGTCGACCCTGCCCGCTCGATCGCACGGAGCAGTTCGCGCGTGGACATGTAGCCGTTGTAGGAGACATTGCCCGGCACCGGGATCGGGCCGTCCTTGTTGGCGGCCTGCCACTTCTTGACGAATTCGGCGACGCCGGGCAGCGGCAGCTTGTGATACCAGGTCGTGCCGAACACGCCGAACAGGCTGTCGGGCGCACCCCACACGTCGGGCCAGTCCTGCTGGTTGTTGATCCAGGCCGGCTTGCCGTCGAGCTTTAGCTGCGCCACCTGCTCGCGCAATGCCTTGATGTCGTCGCCACCAACCGCGGTCGCCACAACATCGGGTTTTGCCTGCTGGATCTTCAGCAGATAGGCGGTGAAGTCGCGCGTGTTCTGCGGCACCAGCAGATTGTCGAGGATCTTGCCACCAGCGCTCTCGACCTGCGTTCTTGTCGCGGCAGACGTCGTGTGACCCCAGACATAGTCGTTGGTCAGCAGCATCCAGTTCTTGCCGATGGAGTCCACCGCGTTCTTGACCGACGCCTTGGAAAAATTGGTGCCGTTGCCGTCCCAGACGAATTTCACGCGTGAGCAATTCTCCCCGGCTTCGCTCGGCGCCGAGGAATTGGTGTTCATATAGATCACACCGTATTTGCTGGCGACCTGCGTGATGGCGTTGGCGACACCCGAATGCAGCGCGCCGATCAGGATGGTGCAGTCCTCGCGGGTGATGAAGCGTTCGGCGACGCGGCTGCCGGTGGCTGGCGTCGTCTCGGTGTCCGCGGTGATGAACGTGACCTGGCGCCCGAGTACGCCACCTTTGGCGTTGATCTCGTCGATCGCCATCTTGATGCCGCGGAAGTCGTCCTGGCCGCTGTTGCCGTATTGACCGCTGGCATCGCAAGTCAGGCCAAGCTTGATCGGTTTCGCGCCTTGCGCCCAGGCATGGTTCTGCCGCCACGGCCCAAAGAAGCTGCCGGTGCCGCCGATGACGCTCGCCATCAAGCTGCCCTTCAGAACGCTTCGCCGTGAGATCTGACGCCCTCTCATCGTGTCCTCCCGTTTTCGAAGTCTTTTGCTTTTTTGTGAGATTAGAATATTCATTCCATCTGTTATGTAAAGTGGAATATTTGATCCAAACGATGAAATGCCGTTAAACAGGCGACCGATCCGGAGATCCGACTCGATGAACAAGGCGGCTGGCGCCATGAGTTATGACGAACTGCGCGGCGCGATTGCGCAGCGGCACCGGGCGCTGTCCGGCCGGCTGCAGCAGATCGCGGAGTTCGTGCTCGATCACCCGACCGATGTCGCGCTCGGCACCGTGGCGGAGGTGGCGCAGCGCTCAGGGGTGCCGCCGTCGGCGATCGTTCGCTTCGCGCATGCGCTCGGGTTCGGCGGCTTCACCGAGATGCAGCAGGTGTTCCGCTCACGCCTCGTTGCCGGCGTCGCGCCAAGCTACAAGGCGCGCCTCGCCCGCATGAAGAGCCAGGAGAAGTCAGTGCTCGGCCGCCAGCCGGCCGCGGTATTGTCGCGTTTCGTGTCCGAAGCGCAATCATCGCTGGTCGCGCTCAGCCAATCCGTCCATGCGCGCGAACTCGACGCCGCAACCGCGATCCTTGCCAAGGCACGTGACATCTATCTGCTCGGCCTGGGCGGCTCGTTCCCGGTTGCGATCCACCTCGCCTACGTGCTGCGCAAGCTCGGACGGCGCGTCGTCCTGCTCGACGGTCTTGGCGGCAGCATCCACGAGCAGTCGCACGCGGCGACATCAGACGACGCGCTGGTCGCGATCAGCTTCCGAAATTACTATCCGGATACGGCGCGGTTGTTTCCTGAACTCGTCGCGCGGGGCGTGCCCACGATTTCCATCACCGACAGCCTTTTGAGCCCGATCGTTGAGGGCGCAAGCGTCGTGTTCGAGATCCAGGATATGCCTGAGCCTGCGCTGCGTACGCTTGTCGCACCGATGTGCCTCGTGCAGGCGTTGGCGATCGGCCTCGACCTCGCAGCAGACTGACATTCACAACAGGAACAAGATCATGACATCGCATGACACCAACAAGCTTCTGGCAGGCAAAGTTGCGCTGGTGACCGGCGCGGGACGCGGGCTCGGCCGCGCTTTTGCAGAGAAGCTTGCCGCGCTTGGCGCTGACGTCGCCATCCACGGCATGCGTGAAAACGGGCCGGCCGAGTATGGCGAGGGCACCACCCTCACCGCGGTCGCCGTCGAGATCGGCCGCGAATTCGGCGTTCGCAGCCAGCGCGTGCTCGGCGATCTCACCAAGGGCGAGGACATCGCACGCGTCATCGCGGAGACCGAAACGGCACTCGGCCCGATCGACATTCTCGTGCACAATGCCGGCGGCGATATCGCGGCCGGCGGCGGCAAGCCCGATCCGAACGATGCGGTGAATATCAAGGAGGCCGATGTGCGCGCGGTGCTGGAGCGCAATCTGCTCTCCACCATCCTGACATGCCAGGCGGTCGCGCGCGGCATGATGGAGCGCCGGCGCGGCCGCATCGTCACGCTTGGCTCCGTCGCCGCTTTCAAGGGACGTACCCAGGGCTCGATCTATGCGGTCTCGAAGGCCGGCGTGACCCACTACACGCGATGCCTGGCCGACCAGCTCCGCCCCTACGACATCGCCGTCAACTGCATCGCGCCCGGCGATACCCGCACCGGCCGCTTCCTCGGAACGCGCGCAGTCGACCCCGACAGAATGGTCGAGACCGGCACGCTCGACCGGATCGCTACCGTCGACGAGGTCGCGCGCGTTGTCGAATTCTTCGCAGGGCCCATGGGCGTCTTCGTTTCCGGTCAGGTGCTGCGGATCGACGGCGGCGGGCAGTGCTGGCCGGGCTAAAACGCACGCGCGAAGCGAAACAGAAAAGGGCCGCTGCAAGCGGCCCTTTTGCGTGATCTCGAATTGACCGAAGTTAGTCCACCCGCGCCAGCACCGCGAGCTTGCGGATGCCTTTGTTGCGGTAGGCGTCGAGGAACGCGTAATAATCCTTGAACGACACGCAGCCGTTGGAATCGCCGTTGGGCCCGAGCATGAAGGTGTGCGCGAGCAGGCCGTCGCGGCCGTAGATCGCGCTCTCACCGCCAATCGGGGTCAGGCGCAGCGCAGGCACGCCGTGAAACAGTGCCTCGCGCGGCTTCAGCGTGTAGATGTGCGGCGGCGTCACGCCGCGCATGCGGACGCGCGAGGAGCGTGGGTCGTCGAGGTTGGAGCCGAGGCCGGAATGCGCCTCGAGCTTGGTGCCGTCGGGCAAGTAAACCGTTTTAGCGGAGATGTCGTAGACCGCGGTGTCACGCTCATAGGGCGCCGAACCGCCGAGCATGGGGTTCTGCTCCCTCGGCGCGATGGACGCGGTCACGCTGGCGTCGGCCGAGGCATAGGCGAGCAGCCCACCGGACGGCTCGCGCTTGCCCCATAGCTTTTCCACCATCGACTGGCGCGGTCCGGTGATCGACATCACCGCAGCCTTGGCGCGATCGGCAATCGATTTTGGTTTCGCCTCAGGCGCCGGCACGATCTCGGCCGGATCTGCCGAGGCAAGCTGCACCGGCGCGTCAGCGCCGCGCTTGGACTTCGCAGCGTCAGCGATCTTGGCCGGACCCGGCTTCAGGACTTCCGCGACCCTCGCGATCACGCTCGGCTTCGGCGCGTCCTTGGCTTCGGCGACCTTGGTTGCGGGCGCGGCGCTGGCCGCATTCGATGTCACGCCTTGGGTCGCAGCCGCGGCAAAGCGATCGTTGAACATCTCGCGCGAGATCGGCGCTGCGACCTGCAAGCGGTCGGGCAAGAGCGCAAAGGCGTCCTTGACGGCCTCCCCGGCCTCGCGCAGCGCGACCCTGGGCGCCCGCTTGATCACGGGCTCGTCGTAGCCGTTGCTGCCGACGGTCGGATAGACGCTGGCGGCAAAGATGTTGCTGTAGATGGTCCAGCCGGCGCCAAGCACGACGCAGCCGATCACGGCGGCGCCAAGCACGTTTTGGATGGTCATTTTCCGGGAAGGCTTCCGATAAGAAGTGCTCGAGAACCCTTTGGACTTTCGTGCCGCGATGCCTTGCGCAGCGATACTCGTACTCATTCGCCTTGCGTCCAGAACGGTGTCACTCAGTCTCCCTTCGAAGCGCCGCTGGTCACGATCCGGGAACAGCATCTCGCAGAGGGTCGGAGCGTCATTAAGGCCACTTTTAGTTAAATGCGGATTAAGTTCGGGCGGATGTGAGGCAACCCGTTCGGGTGTCCCATTTCGAGAAAAAAGCCCGCAGAATTACGGACTTAAGCGCGTCTGTTAACTATGATTCTCGGCGGGATTTGGCGTTGCCGGCGACCGTCTCCGGCCGCATCTCTAAGGCCATCCAACCAAGTCGTTTTCGTGGTCTTCAATACCCGGAAGATAACGGGGAAACGTTGCGCGAGGCTGGTGCGCACGGCCCCCTCTCGTCCGTAGCCGCAGCGCGGTTATCAGCAGCCACATCACAGACCGCGCGCGCGAGCCGGTGCCCTGACCGAAAGTTGATCGCACCGCACTGGAAAAGGCCGCAGCGAGAAAATAGCTACGGCAACCGGCACTTTTCAGCAGCCTCTGCGTGTGATACGGTACCGTATCAAGATCGCCTTGAACTGTGCCGAGCACGCAAACGGAGGCTGGCATGAGAGAGTTCGTGCGCGCAGGGTTTTTCGCTCTGGCGGGGTCGTTTCTGTTGATCGGACATGCGATTGCACAGCCTGCTGCCAATGTGGGCTGCACGGCGGCGCCGTCTGCTGCCGGTACGCAGACCTGGCGCTGCGACAACGGCATCACGATCGTTGCCGAAAGCGGTGCCAGATTTGAACTTAAGGACGCTAACCGCGACGGACATATAGACTCCGTGGAGTTGAGCAGCAAAGCGCTGCTGGTCGAGGTGCCCAAGAAGCCCGGCGGCAATCCCTTCAAGGTCCTGACGCCGCAGGCGATCGCCGCGGTGCGCGGCACGAAATGGGCGGTCGATGTCGCGGAGGCCAAGACCTCCGTCTTCGTGGCTGACGGCCGTGTCGGCGTGAGCCGCAGGAGCGGCGGGCGCGGCGTGGTATTGGGCCGCGGCGAAGGCGTCGACGTGGAAGCGACAGGCCTGTTGACGGTCAAGACATGGGGCCAGCCGCGCGTCGACGCATTGATGGCAAGGCTTGGTCAATAGGGCCAGGCCAATAAGTTCGAGTCAGCTGGACTCGGCCAACAGCATTTGGACGATAGAGAAATTGCAACACGACCACATGAGTAGCCGACGCGTTCAGATCCTGGTGGCACTCGTCCTCACCGCACTGTGGGGCGCGGGCATCTATGCCGGGCACGCCAACGGTCATCTGCGCTTTCTCGACCGCCTCGAGGCGACGCTGACGGACTGGCGGACGCAGGTCCGTGGCGTGCGGGTTCCGCCCGATCTCATCACCATCGTCGCGATCGACGACACCGTCGTGAAGCGCGGCGGCAGCTACCCGCTGCCGCGCGCCGATCTCGCCCGCGTCGTCGACACCATCGTGCAGTTCAAGCCGAAGGTCGTCGCGATCGACCTGCTGCTGGTCGACCGCAGCGCTGCGATCGGCGACGCCACGCTGGCAAATACGCTGGCTACGGGTCCCATCGTTCTTGCCGCCGCGGCGATCTTCCCGTCCGCCAGCGAGACCGTGGAGACCAGCGGCCAAGGCCCCCTCGCCGCCCTGCCGCAGGCCGAGCGCTTCCTGCTGCCCTTGCCGGCGTTCGCCGATCATGCCGAGGTCGGCGTCGTCAATGTTGCGACCGGCCAGTCTGGCTCACCGCTCTCGGTGCCGATGCTGTTCCGGACCAGCGACAAGGTCGAGCTGTCCTTTCCGTTGCGGGTCGCGGCGCGCGCGCTCGACAAGTCGCTGACGATCGCGCCGGACCATCTGATGCTCGGCGACCGCGCAGTGCCCACCGATACCGACTTCGCGCTACCGATCACCTATTACGGCCCGCGCCGGACCATCCGCACCGTCAGCGCACAGAGCATCTTCGACGGCACGTTAAGTCGCGCGGCGATCGAGAACCGGATCGTCGTGATCGGGGCCTCGGTCGCCGGCGGCGGTGATTTTTACCCAACACCGTTCGATTCCCTGATGCCTGGCGTCGAAGTGGTCTCCACCGCGATCACCCATCTCGTCGCCGGCGACAGCATCGTGCGGGACCGCAAGGTCCACATCGCCGACGCGCTCATCGCGATCCTGTTGCCGATGCTGCTGGTGGGTCTGCTCGCCTGGCGGCGCAGCGCGCTTGGCATCGTCGCCGCGGCCGCGGTGATGATCGCCTGGGCCAGCTTCAATTTGTTCGCGTTCACACATGGCGTCTGGCTGAACGCCGCGACCACGCTCGCCGCAGCAGTGCCGCCGGTTGCGATCTTTGCCGGCGTGCAATTGTGGGCGGGAGGCCGCCGCACGCAATATTTCGCCGCCAAGAGCCGGTCGCTCGCGCAATTCCAGGCGCCGGCCGTGCAGGAGTGGCTGGCGCGCGATCCGAATTTCCTGTCAACACCCGTCCGGCAGGACGCAGCAATGGTCTTCATCGATCTCTCCGGCTTCACGGCGCTGAGCGAGCGGATCGATCCGGGCGAACTCCAGGACATTCTGAAGGCGTTTCACGCGCTGATCGAGAAGACCGCGGTCGATAGCGGTGGCATGATCAGCGGCTTTCTCGGCGACGGCGCCATGATCCTGTTCGGCCTGCCCGGCGCAATGCCCGACGACGCCGCACGCGCACTGAAATGCGCGATCGACTTGCATCGCGGCGTCGAACGCTGGATCGCGTCACTGCCGTCTGCGATCGGGCACCAGCTCGGCTTCAAGATCGGCGCGCATTTCGGCCCGATCGTCGCCTCGCGCCTCGGCGAGAGCCATCAGCACATCACGGCGACGGGCGACACCGTCAACGTCGCGAGCCGGTTGATGGAGGTTGCCGCCCAGAACGGCGCGCGGCTCGCGCTCAGCGATACGCTGCTGGATGCGGCCGACTTCCAGGGCGCTCCCGACGGCGTATTGTCGGGCCCCCTGCTCACGCAGGTCCGCGGCCGCTCCGGCGTCGTGACCGTCTGGTTCTGGCGCGACCAGGACAGGCCGAACCAGGCCGCGACCAAGGCCGAGATGATCGACTGAACCTTCGCCATCATCCCGACGAAGAGCTACCGCGCTTCCGGCGGCGGCGAGCGATCCAGCACGTCGCCCTTGGCGCCTTCGAGCAGATCGATGCTGTAAGTCTCGACCACGAGCGGGCCGCGCTTGCGCTGCAATTGCGCGACCTGCGTCACCTTGGCAAAGAGGTCGTGGACCGCCGGATGGCCGTCAGTGCGCAGCTCGTCGACATAGATCAGCTTGCCCGCAAGCAGCTTTGGATCCGGATCGGGCATGTTGGCCCAGCGGATGCGCTGGTTCTGCTGCGCCACGCAGCTGCCGCGCGGCAGATAGAAGGCGAGCCAGCCCGTCGTGCCGTAGTCCGGCGCAAGCACGCAGGTCGCGCCATTGCGGGCGCGCACCGCTTCGATTTCGGCAGCGAGCTCGCGCCAGCCGACGCCGACGCTGCGCACGGTCGCATCGCGGCGATAGCCGGACAGCCAGCCGGTATTGGCCTGCACGATCAACGCGGAAAACATCACGATGCCGGTGGGTGCGGCCCAGCGCAGGCAAAAATCCACCAAGCGGCGCTGGCGGGGCTTCCACTGCACGAGATTGGCGGCGCCGGCCGCCGCGATGACGAAAGGCGGATAGACCGGCGCGAACCAGTTGGCCTCGACGCGGGCATGCAGCGAATGCCAGACGAAATAGGCAACGATGGTCCAGAACATCGTCTCGATCAGCACGCGCGAGGCCAGCGCGCCGGCCCGACGCCAGGTCAGCGCGTGCAGCCCCATCGCGCCGAGGATGAACACCAGCGGGGTTGCGAACGCGATCTGGGTCGGGATCAGCTCGGCAATGAAGACCGGACGAAAATCCTCGATCCTGGCGCGCCCGAGCTGCTTTGCGAACGAGACCCATTGATGATCGGCATTCCAGAGGATCACCGGCGAGAACAGCGCGAGCGCAACGAAACCGCCGAGATACGGCCAGGGCGAGAGAAACCAGTGCCGCAGTTTCGGCACGGCCGCGATCCAGATCAGGATCGCCAGCCCAAAGAACATCGCGGTGTATTTCGACAGGAGCGCCGCGCCGACGGCTGCGCCGACCGCGAGCCACCAGACGCCGCGCCCGCTCTCCAGCACTTTGGCGAGAAAGAACAGCACGAAGCTGGAGGCAACCAGAAGTGGCGAATCGGGCGTGACGATCAGCGTGCCGACCGAGGCCAGCAGCGTCACGTTGAGCAGGATGGCGCTGGTCGCCGCCACCCGCGCGCCGCCGAACAGGATCGCGGCGGAGCGATAGATCGCGTAGCTCATCGGCAGCGCGAGCAGGATCGAGACCAGGCGGACGCCGAGTTCGGTGTCGCCGGCGATCAGGGTGCCGGCGCGGATGACGTAGGCAACCATCGGCGGGTGGTCGTAGTACCCCCCGGCGAGGTTCTTCGACCACATCCAGTAGTAGGCTTCGTCGAAGGTGATCGGCGTGAACGCGGCTGCGACGAGCCGCATGCCGACCAGCGCAAGGATCACCAGCGCCGTATTGCGGACGATCCGCGCGTCAGCCCCGCCCATCGTGAGCTATTTCTTGCGCCAGACGAACAGTCCGGACATCGCGTAGTTCCACACCACGCCCATCAGCGCCCCGGCCGCACCCGCAAGCCACCAGATCGGCTCCTGGTCGTAGACCGAGAAGGCGACGCCGACATTGGCGAGCAGGCCGACGCTGCACACGATGTAGAACGCGATCAGGCCGCGCAGCAGCGCAAAGCCCTTCAGCCGCTGGTCGCGATAGGTGAGGAAGTTGTTGAGGACGAAATTGCTGGTCATCGCGACGATGGCGCCGGAGGCCTGCGCTTCCGCGAACGGCTCCTTGAATAGTTCGAGCGATATGAACAGGGTCGTGAGATGCACCACGAGGCCGATCCCGCCGACCATCGCGAACAGCAGGAAGCGCAACGAGACAGCGTCGTTGGTGAACTTTGCCAGCACCAGGCCGAGAAAATCCAGCGCGACCATAGAATCGAGCTTGCTTTCGCCGTGCTGGCGCTCACCGAATGTGTAGGGAATTTCGATGGCGCGCAAGCTGCCGTTCGCGCTCGCGACGAGGTCGAGCAGGATCTTGAAGCCGTGCACGGAAAGTTTCGGCGCCAGCTGCTCGAAACGGTCGCGGCGAACCATGAAGAAGCCGCTCATGGGATCGGCGATCTCGACCCGCAGCGCTTTCCTGGCGAGTTCCGTTGCCAGCGCGCTGGCGCCGGCGCGCTGCTTGTTGAAGCCTTCGCTCTTGTAGCCCTCGATGTAGCGGCTGCCGACCACGAGCTCGGCCTGCCCGCTCGCGAGCAGCGACAGCATCTTCGGCAGTTGCGTCTCGTCGTGCTGAAGATCGGCGTCGATCACGGCCGCATAGGGCGCGCTGCAGGCCAGGATGCCCTCGATGCAGGCCCCCGACAGGCCGCGGCGGCCGATGCGGCGGACACAGCGCACGCGGCTGTCGCGCTGGGCCAGCGCGCGCACGACGTCCCAAGTGCCATCAGGCGAATTGTCGTCGACGAACACGACTTCCCAGGCGATGCCGGCCAGCGCGGCCTCCAGCCGCCGGTAAAGCACCGCGACATTGTCGCGTTCGTTGAAGGTCGGGACGACGACCGACAATTCCGGCGCCGGCGAAGCCGCCTTTTGGGTGTCGGAGCCCGGTCTGATCGCTTCATTCATGACGGCAGCGTATATCCGCCGCGTCCCGTGCTGCCAAGAACTTGTGCTGCCAAGAACTTGTGCTGCCAAGAACTTGTGCTGCCAAGAACTTGCGCTCGCAAGCCGGGGTTTCTCTGGGGAGCGGCCCAAAAGGGGCCCAAAAATGCCAACGACCCCGGAACGGCGGGCCGCGCGTACATCCGGCGCAGCCTGTGCTATTCCAAGGTCGTTCCAGCGCCGGAGTTTTTCGCTCAACGTCGCCGTTATAAGCTAAATGGGAACGGCAACGCCGCTTTACAAGGGGCGAAACAGGCCCTTTTCACGCCCTTATTGGTTCGGGACTTCCTTGATCACCGGCCCTCGCGGCACGGGCGCGGCAGGGGCCGCCGGCGCCGTAACGGCGGCCGGGTCGACTTTCGCGGGCCTGGGCGGCTTGCCGTATTGGCCGATCGGCCCGAAGACGACGGCCACCGCAAGCACGATCGCCGCGACGATCGCGCCCAAAATGCCCCCCACCGACTCAGACGACATGGAAACTCATCCCTGTTCCAGATGCGCTCAATAATACCATGGATGAGAGCGCCGCCGGAAGGGCTTGCCGGAGGCACCGGTCCATGGGCTATTTCTGCGGCGGCTTGTGCTTGACGAAGGCCGTCACGATGTCCTTTTGCGCCGCCTCCACCGCCCTGTTCGCGGTCGCGAGATGCGCGCCGGCATCAATATCGGGATATTGCGTGGTGAGATAATCGAGCAGTGCCACCCGGTAGTATTGTCGCTCCGACGGACAGGCTCCGGCGACGGAGCGGCCAAAATCCTGTTCCGACAGGCCCTGATTGCCGTCGCGCGAATATTCCCGCGCCAGGCAATGCCAATAATCGTCGCGGCCCTGCATGGCGAGCTTCTGCGCACCCTTGGCATCGTCATCGTCGGCCATAACTGAAGATATCATGGCAGCAGATGTCATCATAACGAGCGCCGCTCCCACCATCAGCATCCGCATCTTGTTCTCCTTTTTTCGCAGATCCCGTCGCGAGCTTAGACGGGACGTCGCAACTGGCCAATCACAACTCGTTTGATTAGGATGGAGGCCCCTCCTCCCGTCATCCGAGATCCTCCCGTGGCCAAAGCAAAAACCGCGTCTAAAAAATCAGGCAACATCTTTATCGGCATCGGCGGCTGGACCTTCGAGCCTTGGCGCGGCGTGTTCTATCCGGAGAAGCTGACGCAAGCCAAGGAGCTGTCCTACGCCGCCTCGAAACTGACCTCGATCGAGATCAACGGCACCTATTACGGCTCGCAGAAACCGGAGAGCTTTCGCAAATGGGCGAGCGAGGTGCCTGATGGTTTCGTGTTCTCGGTCAAGGGGCCGCGCTTCGCCACCAACCGGCGCGTGCTGGCCGAGGCTGGGGATTCCATCAAACGTTTCTATGATTCCGGCGTGCTGGAACTCGGCGATCATCTTGGGCCGGTGCTGTGGCAGTTCGCGCCGACCAAAAAATTCGACGGCGCCGATTTCGGCAAATTCCTCGAGCTGTTGCCGCGCAAGCTCGACGGACGCGCCCTGCGCCACGTCGTCGAGGTCCGTCACGACAGTTTCTGCGCGCCGGACTTCGTCGCGCTGATCCGCGAATTCGAGACGCCCGTCGTCTTCGCCGAGCACGGCAAATATCCCGCGATCGCCGACGTCGCCGGCGATTTCGTCTATGCCCGGCTGCAGAAGGGCAATGACGAGATCAAGACATGCTATCCGCCGAAGCAGCTCGATGCCTGGGCAAAGCGCTTTCAGCACTGGGCCGAGGGAAGTGAACCCGACGACCTGCCGAAGGTCGACAAGGCCAAGCCGAAGAAGGAGCCGCGCGACGTGTTCGCCTATGTCATCCACGAGGGCAAGGTGCGCGCGCCGGCCGGCGCCATGGAGCTGATCGCGCGGGTGAGCTGACGTGTTTCGCTAAAGGTGTCTCATGGCAAAGGCAAAAAAGCTCTTCACCATCGGCTATGAGCAGACGCCGCCCAAGGCAGTGCTCGACGAGCTGGAGCAATCCGGCGTCAAGCTCGTCGTCGACGTGCGCGCGGTGACGTCATCGCGCCGGCCCGGCTTTTCCAAGAGGCAGCTCGCCGCAGGCCTCGATGAACGCGGCATCGCCTATGTCCATCTGGCAGCGCTCGGAACGCCCAAGGAAGGCCGCCTCGCCGCCCGCAGCGGGCAATACGATGTGCTGGAGAAGGTTTTCTCAAAGCACCTGAAGACGCCGGAGGCCAGGGAGCAGATGGACGAGCTCTCGGCGCTGGTGAAGAAAGCAGGTCCCGTCTGTCTGCTTTGCTACGAGCGCGATCACACCCACTGCCACCGCCAGATGATCGCTGAGATCATCGAAGAGCGCGATGGAGTGGCAGTGAAGAATCTGGCGGGACGGCAGGCCTGAACGACTCTCTCCGTCATGGCCGGGAATAGAGAGCTACCCCTCCCCCGCGAGCCGGAACGTGCCTTCCATCATCTGCACACAGCTGCCGCCGACATGAGCGGAGACGATGTTGCCGTCCTGCTTGCGCACGCGCGTCAGCAAGAGGCTCGGCCGCCCCATGTCAAAACCCTGGCCGACCGTGAGCTTCAACTCGCCGTCGCGGACAGGATCGAGATCGGCGAACAGCGCGGCGGCCGCGACCGTTGCGCTGCCGGTGGCGGGGTCTTCGGCGAGGCCGCCG
The DNA here is from genome assembly GCF_023073095.1 of Bradyrhizobium sp. 44. Classification (NCBI taxonomy): domain Bacteria; kingdom Pseudomonadati; phylum Pseudomonadota; class Alphaproteobacteria; order Hyphomicrobiales; family Nitrobacteraceae; genus Bradyrhizobium; species Bradyrhizobium sp. 44. The sequence goes on along the minus strand of NZ_JADPIY010000029.1, from coordinate 705,807 downwards.
GCGCCGCGCATGAACATCCGCGCCTGCCGCTCGCAAGGCGCCTCCGCCGCGGGCACATCGCGCGTATAGAACCACGCCGCGAACGCGCCGTCGCACGGAAATACCTTGCCGAAGGCCGCCGCGTCGGACCTCGCCCGTTTGAGCGCATCGCGCGAGTGCACCTCAATCACCAGAAACGGCGTTCCAACGCTGACGACCTGTGGAGCGTGACGGTCGACCCTAATGTCGTCTGCACGGAGTGAGATGCAGCTCGCGGCATCAGCGGCAGACAACTGCGACAGGCGGGTCAGAGGCTGCGGCGCGGTGAGCTCGGTGCTGATTACCCGCCCCTGCTCTCGCGAGATATCGACCGGCACCAGCCCCGCCTTCTCCTCGAACCGCAGACGCGGTTTCGGCTCCTTCGCGATCGAGGCCAGCACGAAGGCGGTGCCGACATTGGGATGGCCAGCGAAAGGAAGCTCCCTGACAGGCGTGAAGATGCGCACCTCTGCATCATTCGCCTTGTCACGCGGCGGCAACACGAAGGTCGTCTCGGAATAGTTGAACTCGGTCGCGATCGCCTGCATTTGCGTGGTCGACAACCCGCCGGCATCGAGCACCACGGCGAGCTGGTTGCCGCCGAAGGCGCGGTCGGTGAACACGTCGACGGTGATGTAGCGGCGCTGCATCTTCATTTCCCTTACGCAATCGCAGCCGCAATCGGCCGCGTCGCCGGCACTTTACAAGCCGGCAACATCGTCCGTCATTCCCCAAAATTGAGTGCAATCGGAGCAATCGCGGTGACGCGTTGGAGGCCGAGAAGCGGCTTCCACAATGCAAGCCCCAAAAGCTAGCAGAGATATTTCATCACGCTCCTTCAACGAACCCGACCCGCTTCAGCGAAGCGCGACTCACATTTGAAAGCGCAGGAAGCGGCCCTCACCCCAGTTGAAACACCGCCACCTTCTGTTCGTAACCGCGCACCTCGACCTCCCCAAGCGAGACCGCATCGTCGCAGTCCTTGCCAAGTGCCTCGCGAACGGCCGCCGAGATCAAGAGCTGCGAGCCGAACTCCTTGTTCAGCGCCTCCAGCCGTGAGGCGAAGTTCACGGTGTCTCCGATGACGGTGTATTCCTTGCGCCGGGGCGAGCCGATATTGCCGGCGACGACCTCGCCGAAATGGATACCGATGCCGATCTTGAGCGGCCAGCTCGTCTGCGCGTTGATGCGCTCCATCGCGGTTAGCATCTCGCGGCCCGCGGCGACCGCGCGGTGCGCGGCGTCGGAAGTCTCCAGCGGCGCACCGAACAGGGCGAGAAAGCCGTCGCCCAAAAACTTGTTCACGATGCCACCCTCGCGGTCGAGAATGTCGACCAGAACGGCGAAGGCGCCGTCGAGCCGGTCGACCACCTCCTGCGGGGTTCGCGACTGCGCGCCCGCGGTGAAGCCGCGAAAATCGACGAACATCACGGCAACGCGGCGGAGGTCGCCGGCGGCGCTCGTCCCCGCCGCCATCAGCCGCTCCACCACCTGCGGCGAAACGTGCTGGCCGAACAGGTTGGTCACCCGGTCGCGCGCGGTCGCTGCGGCAATGCTCGCGGCGAACTGGCGGCGGAGCTGCGCACCGACCGCGCCGGCAAGCACGCCGCAGATCAGGATGATGGTGCTTCGTACCGCGTGGAAATAGATCTGCGGCTCGCCGCTCCCGCTGGCGGGATCGAAGATCAGCGCCACAGTGAGCAACTCACCCGCAGCGACGAAGCCGGTGAAGGTGGACAGCCAGAAGTCCAGCCGCAGGGTCGAAAGGATGACGAAAATGAAATAGATCAGCGGCACGACGAAGCCGAGCGCCTGGCTCGCGCCCATGCTGCGAATCTGCAGGATCAGGATGACGGTCGGCAGCGAGGTCTCGATCAGCGCACCGATATAGCGCCGGATCACCGGCAGATCGCGGTCGAGCTTGAGGTTTCGCCTGATCTGGCTGTGGACCCAGACCTCGAACAGGATGAAGCCGGTCAGGAGACCATAGACCTCGGCAAGCCCCTCGGTGCCCCGCCAGACCCGCTGCACCACGGAGGAATCGACAAGATAGATCGCAGTGAGAAACACGACGATGACGCAGCCCGTCGTGATCAGCGCCCTCACCCGCACGAGCTCGGTGCGCAGCACTTCGCGCGTCAGCTCGCGCTCGAAGTCTTCGGAGACCACGGCATGCTGCCGGGCCTTCCTGCTCGCAAAACTGACCATTCCGCCCCCTTGATTCCGGGGCATCTTGCCTCAATCCAGCGTGCGGCGGAAGCGCGTCACGGCGATGGTCATGGCGAGCAGCATCAGGACCGCCAGCGCCAGCGCGTCGAAATGCAAATTTTGCATGCTCGCGCCCTTCAGCATGATGGCGCGGACGATGCGCAAATAATGCGTCAGCGGCAAGCACTCGCCGACATATTGCGCCCAGGCCGGCATCCCGGCAAACGGGAACATGAAGCCGGACAGCAAGATGCTCGGCAGGAAGAACATCATCGACATCTGCATCGCCTGGAGCTGGTTCTGCACCAGCGTCGAGATCGTATACCCGATCGCCAGGTTGGTCGTGATGAACAGCGTCGAGAGCAGCGCCAGCAGGAACAGATTGCCGAGCACCGGCACGCCGAACAGGCCGACCCCGATGCCGATGATGAGGAACGCCTGCACGAACCCGACCAGCACGTAAGGGATGATCTTGCCGAACATCACCTCGACCGGCCTGATCGGCATCGACAGCAGGCTCTCCATCGTGCCGCGCTCGACCTCGCGCGTGACCGAGAGCGCGGTGAAGATCAGCATGGTCATGGTGAGGATGGTGCCGACGAGGCCCGGCACGATGTTGAGGCTCGACGCGGCGGCGGGGTTGTAGCGGGCATGCGCGCGGATCTCGAACGGCATCTCCGGGGGATCTCCGATGTAGAGATCGTGCTTGAGTGCGGTCTGCACGACCATGCCGAGCGAGCCGATCGCCGCGCTCGCCGCCACTGGATCGGTGGCGTCGGCCGCGACCAGCAGCGCCGGCTTATCGCCGCGCCGCACTGCCCGCTCGAAGCCGCGCGGGATCTCGACGCCGAACAGAACCTTGCCGGATTTCAGGAGATTGTCGAAGTCGTCGACGTCGTGCACTTCGTAGAGAAAGCGGAAATAGGCGGTGTTCTCCAGCGCCTTCAGGATCGAGCGGGCGAGATCGGAGTCCTCCTGGAGCAGCACCGCGCTCGGCAGATTGTGCGGCGTGGTGTTGATGGCATAGCCGAACAGGAGCAGCTGCATCACCGGCAGCATCACGATCATTGCAAACGACACCCGGTCGCGCCTGAGCTGGATGAACTCCTTGATCAGCATCGCATAGGAGCGCCTCCAGAAGCCGAATCGCTCCCGGATCGCGTGCTGGGGTTCGGGACGATCGACCGCGCTCATTGGAAATTGTCCTTGGAACGACTCATCAATTCGATGAACACGTCTTCCAGTGAAGGCGATGATTTGTGCCAATGCAGCCCGCTTTTCTCGCGCCACGGCGCGATGCTGGCCTCGAGCGCGGCGACGTCGCGGCCGGAGACGTGCAACGACGTGCCGAACGGCGCCACCATGTCGATTCCAGGCTTGCCGGTGAGCGCAGCGGTGAGCCCGTTCAGGTCCTCGCCCGTCACGGTGTAGGTCGTCAACGCGGATTTCGCGATCACCTCGTCCACGGTGCCGTGCACGAGCAGATGGCCATAGGCGATATAAGCAATCTCGTGACAGCGCTCGGCCTCGTCCATGTAGTGTGTCGAGACCAGCACGGTGAGACCGTCGGCCGCCAGTGCATGAATCTCGTTCCAGAAATCGCGCCGCGCCTTCGGGTCGACGCCGGCGGTCGGCTCGTCCAGCAACAGCAGTTTCGGACTGGGCAATGTGCAGGCGCCCAACGCCAGCCGCTGCTTCCAGCCGCCGGAGAGCTCGCCCGCGAGCTGTTCCTCGCGCCCCGAGAGCCCGATCCGCTTGATCATGTCGCGCGCGGCGCCGCGTGCATCGCGAAGGCCGTATAGGCGCGCGACGAATTCGAGGTTTTCGCGGACAGAGAGATCCTGATAGAGGCTGAAGCGCTGGGTCATGTAACCGACCTGGCGCTTGATCTTTTCGGCATCGCGCCTGATGTCGTAGCCGAGGCAGGTGCCCTCGCCGCTGTCGGGCGTGAGCAGGCCGCACAGGATGCGGATCGTCGTCGTCTTGCCCGAGCCGTTCGGGCCGAGGAAGCCGTAGATCGAACCCCGCTTCACCTGCATCGACAAATCGTGCACGACCTCGCGGCCGCCGAACGACTTGCTCAGGCCCTTGACGTCGATCGCAATGCCATTGCCGCCGTTCATCGCTTGTCCGCCACGGGGGTTTTTGGATTGAGATGGACGTCGATAGGTTGTCCGACACGCAGCGCATCGGGGCGCGACGGCCGCGCCTGGATCAGGTAGACGAGCTTGTTGCGCTCCTCGAGGCTGTAGATGACAGGCGGGGTGTATTCGGCCGAAGTCGCGATGAAGTAGATCTTTGCCGTGAGATCGGCGGCGCAATTGTCGCACGCGATCCGCACCGTATCGCCGATCGCAAGCTTCGGCAGCTCCGTCTCCGGCACGAAGAAGCGCAGCTTCATGTTGCCGGGAGGCATGATCGAGAGCACGGGCCGCTGCGCTGCCACCATCTCGCCCTCGCGAAAATAGATCTGCTGGATGGTACCGGCCACGGGCGCAAAGCCCTTGCGCCGCGCCATCCGCGTCTCCGAGGTCGCCACCCGCGCCTCAGCGACGCGCAAGGCAGAGACGGCCGAGTCGAGATTGGCCTGCGTGCCCGAGCCGGTCTTGCTCAGCGAGGCCGCGCGGTCATAGGTCTGCTGCGCGTTGGCAAGCGTCGCCTTGTTCTGGTTGAGATCGGCAAGCTGGAGATCGTCGTCGACGGAATAGAGGTGATCTCCGACCTTGACCTCGTCGCCCTCGCGCATGTTCAGCTTCGTCACGCGGCCCGCCTCGTCCGGGCTGACGAAGATCATGTCGGCCTCGACCCAGCCCTGGAAGCCGGGCTCACGCTTGTCCTTGCAGCCAGCAAGCCCGGTTGCGAGGACCGCGACTGATGCGAATATAAAAATTGCTCGCAACGACCTCATGCCGTGCTCCGTTCGCCAAAAATCAAATCGAGATGGACGCGCAGCATGTGCTGCGCGTCGAGCGGCGCGTGCCGCGCAAACAGGCTCTGCCAGATCACCGCGATCATCGCGGGTGCGACCAGGATCTGCGGGTAATGCGCCAGGTTCTTCTGGCGGATCTCGCCGCGGGCAATGCCGAGCTCGATCAGGGCGCGCATGGCGGCCATCCCGCGCGAGACGACCTCGCGATAGTAGAAATCGGCCACGGACGGAAAGCGCGGTCCCTCGGCCACGATCAGGCGCACGAGATCACCGCGTCTGGTGCCGATCACCTCCTTGAGGAAGTTGCTGGCAAACGTCTCGACGAGATCACGCACCGAGCCCGCCGGCGGTGGCAATGCCGTCAACCGCGTCACCACAGGGACGATCACGGTCCGCACCAGCTCCTCGAACATGGATTCCTTGTCCTTGAAGTGCAGGTAGATGGTGCCCTTGGCGACACCCGCGCGCTTCGCGATATCGTCGAGCCGCGTCGCGGCAAAGCCGCGCGCGATGAATTCCTCCATCGCGGCCTCCACGATCGCGGCACGCCGTTCCGCCGCGCGCGTGGCGCGGCTCGACGCGGGTGCCGCGTCGTTGCGAGCGCGTGCAGAGGCCTTTGCGCTGGCGCGATCTGTGGACGGAGCGGCGGGTTTGGTCGGCTTCTTGGTCATCCTGATTACATGACTGACCGGTCAGTCATAATCAAGACAGGATTACAGACCCAACCAGGCCAATAAATTAGCCTTTACTAATTCATTAGTGGGTACTAATCTAATTCTCATGATCGAAGCCGCCCCAAATCCCGTCACCACCGTGATGCGCGCCCTCGCCGATCCGACCCGGCGCGCGGTGTTCGAGCGCGTCTTCGAGAGCAAGGAGATCAGCGTCGCCGAGCTCACGCGCGGAAGCGGCGTGACGCAAGGCGCGATCTCGCAACACTTGAAGTCCCTGAAGCAGGCCGGCCTCGTCGCCGAGCGTGCCGAGGGCCGCAACGTCTATTACCGTGCCGCGCCGCAAGGCCTCGAACCGCTGGTCTCCTGGATGGACCATTACGGCGTGTTCTGGCGCGAGCGCTTCCAGAACCTGCGTGACCTCTTGAAGGAGATCGATCCGTGAGTGCTCTTGAATTGAAAGCCGAGACAAAAGACATCGTCCTCGACGAGGTGCTCCCTCACGCGCCGGAGACGATCTGGAAGGCGCTGACCAGCGCCCAGCTCATCGCGCGCTGGCTGATGCCGCCGACCGGTTTCGAGGCCGTCGAAGGCAACACTTTCACCTACCAGACCACGCCGGGCGGCGCCTGGGATGGCGTCATCCATTGTCGCGTCCTTGAAGTCATGCCGAACCGGCGCCTCGTCTACGCCTGGAAGGGCGGCGATGAGCGCAACACCGGCTACGGCGCGCCGCTCGACACTGTCGTGACGTGGTCCCTCACCCCGGTCGAGGCCGGCACGCGGATCCGTCTGGTTCATGCGGGCTTCGTCATCCCCAGGAACGAGTCGGCCTACACGGGCATGAGCGGCGGCTGGAAGAAGGTCGTTCGCCAGCTCGACGAGATCAGCGGCGAAGACAAGTAAGGAGTTATCGCATGACCAAGCCCTTTACCGGCGGCTGCGCCTGCGGCGCGATCCGCTATTCGATCGCGAGTGAGCCCCTGTTCAGCAATCACTGCCAATGCCGGGACTGCCAGCGCGAAAGCGGCAGCGGCCACGGCTCCTACGTAACCTTCGCGCGCGCCGGCGTCACGCTTACCGGCGAGGCGAAGCATTGGACCATGGTCGCCAACAGCGGCAACGTGAAGACGCGCGGTTTCTGCACGCAGTGCGGCGTGCCTGTGTACATGACCTTCGCGGCACAGCCCGACGTCTTTACGATCCGCGCCGCAAGCCTCGACGAGCCCGCCCGCTACAAGCCGCAGGCGGTCACTTTTGCCGCGCGCGGACATGACTGGGATCGTCTTGACCCGGACCTGCCGAAATTCGCTGGCATGCCGCCGGGGTAAGGCATCGCAAGTGGAAGCGCGCGCAAGACCGCGCGCATTCACGTCAACTATGAAACTTCAGCCCATCAACGATCTTGTCGATCACCTTGCGCTCGGCGCGCATCGCAAGTCCAACGAGGTTGAGGTCAGGGCGCGCCACTGCCCTCACCGCCTCGCGATTGGCGGCATCATGCGTGGTCTTGAACATGTCCTCGGTGTAGACCGCCGGCTTGACGCTGCGCGTCAGGGCCCGATCGAGCGCGCGCGTCAATGCGGGACCGTCGGCGCCATAGATCAGGATCGGCTGTCCGATCAGCGCGTGATATTTCGTGCCCGACGCGTCCTCATAGGGCTCGCCGATGCAGTCGGGAAACGCAGCCGCGATGCCGCTGGTCAGGAACGAGGCAACGTTGAGCTTCTGCCAGGGCTGAAGATCAGTGCGGATCACAACCGCGATTTTAGTGTCGAATTGCATTGAATTCCCCAACTGTCATTCCGGACTCGATGCTACGCAACATCGGAATGACGGCAACAGGAATCAACCCTTTGCGTCGCAGGCCCAGGCGCGGATCACGCATTCCTTGCCGCCATATTTGTAACATTCGCGCGTCGCGGCATTGAGCGTGGCCGAGATCTTCGGCTTGACGGCATAGCCATAGGCGCCGCAGGGATTGGACAGATCGACCGACATCGCGGCGCAAGCGCGCTTCATGGTCACGGTCGTGCAATCGCCCTTGCACTGCTTCTGCGCCGCCGCACGCGCTTCGTGCTCGGCGCCATAATCAAACGCTTGGCCATAGGCGCCGCACTTGCCGACCGCAAATGCACCGGCGGCGTGCGCATCGGTGATATGGCGAGCGCCCGCGACGCAGACGGACAGCGCAAAGAAAAACATCGCGCAACGGCGCGCGACGACGTTCGAAGCCATGGAAAAACCCCTCCCCCCAAGGCAGGTGAAGTGGACTGTAAGCGCCGGTCGTTTCCAGATGGTGAACGGGGCGTTGAAATTGAGGCGTGCCACCAATTTCAGATCGCAGTCTGGGGAATGGTGGGCATGGCGCTACGCGCCTTTGCCCACCATACCGCAGCGTCACCCGCGTCTTGCCGCTTCCAACGCCTGCGGCGTGTCGATGTCGAGGAAGGCGCTCTCGCCGTCGACCGGCACTTCGGCGACCGCCTCGGTGTGCTTGGCGATCAGATGGCGCGCGCCGACATCGCCATCGAGCGTCATCAACTCCGTGAAGAAGCGGCGCGACCACAGCACGGGATTGCCGCGGCGGCCTTCGCTGACGGGCACGACGATGAGATTGCCGCGGTCCGGTGCGAACGCGTCGATGAGACGGTCGATCAGGCCGGCATCGATCAGCGGCATGTCGCCGAGGCAGACCACAGCGCCGTCGCAAGCTTCTGGAACGGCCGCGATACCGGCCTTGACCGAGCTTGCGATGCCGCCGGCAAAATCCGGATTTTTGACGAAACGCACCTTCAGGCCTTGCAAGGCTTGCTCGATCAGCTCGGTCTGATGGCCGGTGACCACGATGACCTCCGATGCTTTCGAGGCCAGCGCCTGCTCGGTCGCAATCCGCACCAGCTTCTTGCCGTCGAGCTCGGCCAGTAGCTTGTTCGGCCCACCCATCCGGGTCGAACGGCCCGCCGCGAGCACGATAACCGCGACCTGGTTGTTGCCCTCGATCTCCGGTTTTGCGCGCGGCTGCGGACGCGTGACGATCTCCATCAGGAGGCCGCCGACGCCCATGCCCATCAGCTCGGACCGTGTCACCTTGATGCCAGCCAGCAGCCGCATCAGCACCCAGTCAAAGCCGTTCTCGACCGGCGAGCGCGCGCAGCCGGGCGCTCCCAGCACAGGAACGGTGCCGGCCCGGGCAATCAGCAAAAGATTGCCGGGATCGACCGGCATGCCGAAATGCTCGATCTCGCCGCCGATGGCGGTCACGGCCGCAGGGATCACGTCGCGGCGATCGGCGATCGCGGATGCCCCGAACACGATCACGAGCTCGGCGCCAAGTTCCAGCAGTTCGTTGATCGCAGCCGACAGCGCCTGCTCCTCATGGGGGACCCGCCGCTCGGCGATGATGCCAGCGCCGGCTGGCGCAAGCCGCTCGGCGGTGACGCGCAACGTCTTGTCGATCACCTTGGAGGACAGGCCCGGCAACAGCGTCGAGACCACGCCGACACGCTTGATGACGTAAGGCGCGATCTTCAGAACGTCGCGACCCGCGGCCTTCACCGCGGCATCGCGCAAGTTTCCTTCGACGCCGAACGGGATGATCTTGACGGTGCCGACCATCTCGCCCTCGACTACCGGCTTGAAGGCGGAGAGCGTGGCAAAGGTAATGGCCTCGTCGATATTGTTGATGCGGTCCACTGCGGCGCGATCGATCACCAGCACGCCCGGGCGCGCGGCGAACAGATTGGCGCGACCGGTAAAGGCACGCTCGACATGAATGCCATCGCCACCGACGGCAAGTGCGATGCTGGCGGCAGCGATATCCTCGGAGACATCGCCCGCCTCCATCCGCACCACCACAATGTCCTTGATGCCGGCGCGCTCCAGCGCCTCGACCTCGGCAGGGCCGATCGTCGTGCCCTTCTTCAGCACCAGCGGTCCCTGGCGCAGGGTGTGGACGGTCACCCCGCCGATCGCATCCCTGGGACTCGCCGGGCCAAATTTCATGCGGGTTCTTCTTTTTCTTTGGGCGGCAGGCGAAGCACCGCCGTGATCTCGGCCATGATCGACACCGCGATCTCGGACGGCGAGACCGCGCCGATCGCAAGCCCGATGGGCGCATGGATGCGCGCGATGTCGCTGTCCTTGGCGCCCTGCGCCCGCAGCCGGTCGCCGCGCTTGGCGTGCGTCTTCCGCGAGCCGAGTGCGCCGATATAGAAGCAGTTGCGCTCGAAGGCGTGCAGCAGCGCGGGATCGTCGATCTTTGGATCGTGCGTCACCGCGACGAAAGCGGTGTAGGCATCGACGTTGAGTGGCGGCAGCGCCGTGTCAGGCCATTCCGCGACCAAGGGAACGTCGGGGAAGCGCTCGGGGCTCGCAAAGGCCGTGCGCGGATCAACCACGGTGACGTCGTAGCCGAGCGAGCGCGCCAGCGGCGCCAGCGCCTGACTGATATGGACAGCGCCGACGATGACGAGCTTTGCGGTCGGCGCATAGACGTTGAGGAAGAGCTTCTTGCCGCCGGCCTCCACACTGGCGCTCTTGCCCATGCGGAGCTGCTTGTCCAGCTCGGCGCGGAAAGGATCCTTACTGAAGTCCTCGGCCTTCACCAGGCGCTGCTCACCACTCTCGGTGTCCGTCACCAGAATCACCGGGCGGCGCGCGGCGCGCTCGGCATTGAGTTCGTGCAGGATTGCGAGCTTCACGGCTAGCCGACCTTCTCGACGAAGACGCGGATGGTGCCGCCGCAGGACAGCCCGACATTCCAGGCAGTCTCGTCGGCAACGCCAAACTCCAGCATCCTGGGCTTGCCGCTCTGGATCACATCCATGGCCTCGGTGACCACGGCGCCCTCGACGCAACCGCCGGAAACGGACCCCAGGAACGTGCCCTCGTCATTGATGACGAGGCTCGAGCCCGCCGGGCGCGGTGCCGAGCCCCAGGTCTCCACCACGGTGGCGAGCGCGACGCCACGGCCGGCCTTCTGCCAGTCCTCCGCCGCCTTCAGAATATCCTCGTCGCGATCGAGCATGGCTACCTCTCAGGCTGCGGAGCGGATCAAGCTGCGGTGATGCGGCGGCAGCGGCCGGGAGAGCGTGGTGATCAGCTCCTGGATCGAGCTCAAATTATGTACGGGGCGGAATTCGTCAACGTGCGGCAGCATCATTTTGATGCCCTGGGCCTTGGCCTCGAAGCCACCAAACCGCAGCAGCGGGTTGAGCCAGATCAGCCGCCGGCAGGAACGGTGCAGCCGGTCCATCTCGAAGGCGAGCTTGGAATCGGCCTCCCGCTCCAGGCCGTCGGAGATCAGCAGCACGATGGCGCCCTGGCTCAGCACGCGCCGCGCCCACAATTTGTTGAAATTGTGCAGGGAGGCCGAGATCCGCGTGCCGCCGGCCCAGTCCTCGACCGAGGCCGAGCAGCTCGCCAGCGCCTCGTCGGGGTCGCGCTGGCGCAGCGCCCGGGTCACGTTGGTGAGGCGAGTGCCGAACAGGAAGACCGAGACACGTTTTCGCGCGTCCCCTATGGCATGCAGGAAATGCAGGAACAGGCGGGTGTACTCGCTCATCGAACCCGAGATGTCGAGCAGCGCGACGATCGGCGCCGGTTTCTCGATCCGCCCGAGGCGATGGATGTCGATGATGTCGCCGCCCGTGCGTAACGAGGCGCGCAGCGTTCGGCGGAGATCGAGGCGCAGGCCCCGGGGATCGGGCCGGTGCCGGCGCGTCAGAAGCTCGGCCTGCGGCAACCGCATCCGCTCGACGGCGCGGAGCGCTTCGTTGATCTCGGCGGCGCTCATCTGCGCAAAATCCTTTTTCTGAAGGATTTCCTTGTCCGAGACCGACAGACGCAAATCCTGCTCCTGGTGCTGCGGCGTCTCCGTCATGCGCGGCTGCGACATCGCCTCCTGCACACGGCGCGAGCCGGCCTGCGGCTTCTTCTTGGCCTGCTCCGGCAACGGCACCGAATCCAGCATGTGCTTCCACTCTTCCGACGCGCGGAAGAACAGGTTGAAAGCCTGTTTGAAGATCAGCGCATGCTCGTGGCGCTTGACGAAGATCGCCTCCAACGTGGTGAAGACGTCGGCGCGGTTGCCGATGTCGATCACCTGGAGCGCGCTCATGGCATCGATGACCGCACCCGGCCCGACCGGCATGCCCGCCAAACGCAGCGCGCGGGCAAAGCCGACGATGTTGTCGGCGAACTGCTCGGTCTGCTCAGGCGCAAGGTGGTTGATGGCCATGGTTCATCACTCTCAGCCGTCATTCCGGGGCGCGCCCTCATGGGCGCGAGTCGGGAATCCATTCAATCTACTCACTCTGCGGCCCAATGGATTTCGGGTTCGCGCTTCGCGCGCCCCGGAATGACAAGTTAGTCGCTCGTCGCGTCCTTCAGTACCTTCTGCAAGGTGTCGCCCTGCATCCGCGTGATGTCGTCCTGGTATTTGAGCAGCGCGCCCAGCGTGTCGCCGACCACTTGCGGGGTCAGCGAGCGGGCGTCGAGCTCCGACAGCGCGGTGGCCCAATCGATGGTCTCGGCGACGCCCGGCGACTTGTAGAAATCCTGATTGCGCAGTGCCTGGACGAAGCGCACGACCTGCTGCGACAATTTTGCGGAGATGCCGGGCACGCGCGACTTGACGATCGCGAGCTCGCGGTCGGCGTCGGGATAATCGACCCAGTGGTAGAGACAACGCCGCTTCAGCGCGTCGTGGATCTCGCGGGTGCGGTTGGAGGTGATGATGACGATCGGCGGGCTCGGCGCCTTCACGGTGCCGAATTCGGGGATCGTCACCTGGAAGTCGCTGAGGATTTCGAGCAGATAGGCCTCGAACGCCTCGTCGGCGCGGTCGAGCTCGTCGATCAGCAGCACCGGCGGCCCGGCGACGTCAGGCTCGAGCGCCTGGAGCAGCGGTCGCTTGATCATGTAGCGATCGGCGAAAATGTCGGACGACAATTGATCGCGATCGGTATCTCCGGCGGCCTCGGCCATCCGGATCGCGATCATCTGCGCGGCGCTATTCCACTCGTAGACCGCCGAGGAGACGTCGAGGCCTTCGTAACACTGCAGGCGGATCAGCTTCCGCCCCAGGGCCGCCGACAGCACTTTTGCGATCTCGGTCTTGCCGACGCCGGCCTCGCCTTCCAGAAACAGCGGCCGGCCCATGCGCAGCGACAGATAGGTCACCGTGGCCAGCGATCGCTCGGCGAGATAGCCGCGCGACGTCAGGAGTTCGAGCATCGAATCGACCGATGCCGGCAATACAACTGAAGTATTGGCACCGGACGTATTGGCCGCTGAGGTCATGAAAAAGCCAGTCTCGCTACGCCCTCACCGGGGACAAGTTTGGGCCGAGGCGTGAGGATCACTCACTCCTTGGCGTTGGCGGCGTCGAGGGCACGCCGCGTCAGCACGCCGATGAGGTGCGCGCGGTATTCGGCGCTGCCATGGATGTCGCTGTTGAGGCCGTCCGCCGGCACCTCGATGCCGTCAAGCGCTTTCGCGGCGAAGCGCTTCTTCAGGGCTTCCTCGAACGCGGTGACACGGAATACGCCTTCGGAGCCGGCGCCGGTGACCGCGACCCGCACGTCGGAGGGACGCCGCGCCACGAACACGCCGACCAGCGCGTAACGCGAGGCCTGGTTGCGGAATTTGATATAGGCCGCCTTCTTCGGCAGCGGGAACATCACCTTGGTGATGATCTCGTCGGCTTCGAGCGCCGTCGTGAACAGGCCCTGGAAAAACTCTTCCGCCTTAAGGCGGCGCTTGTTCGTGACGATGGTGGCGCCGAGCGCGAGCACTGCAGCCGGATAGTCCGCCGTGGGGTCGTTGTTGGCGAGTGAGCCGCCGATCGTGCCCTTGTGGCGCACGGCGGGATCGCCGATCTGGCTGGCAAGATTCGCGAGCGCCGGGATCGCCTCGCCGACGATGGCCGAGCTTGCGACCTCGGCATGCCTGGCGGTGGCGCCGATCACAAGCGCGCGGCCCTTCATCTCGATCGTGTTGAGCCCATCGATATGGGAGAGGTCGACCAGATGCGGCGGGCTGGCGAGGCGCTGCTTCATGACGGGAATCAGCGTATGGCCGCCGGCGATCACCTTGGCGTCTTCGTTCTTGACCAGGATGTTGGCGGCCTGCCGAACGGTCCCGGGGCGATGATATTTGAAGTCGTACATCTGAATGTCCTGATCGCAGAGTGCGCGCGAGGTTTACGCGAGATCGGATTTCGCCATCGCCTTGGCGCCGGCGGAGATCGAGGTGACGATGTTCTGGTAGCCGGTGCACCGGCAGAGATTGCCTTCCAGCTCCTCGCGGATGGTGTGGTCGTCGAGCTCGTTGCCCTTCCGATGGACGATGTCGATCGCGGTCATGATCATGCCGGGCGTGCAGAAGCCGCACTGCAGGCCATGGTGTTCGCGGAAGGCCTCCTGCATCGGATGCAGCGGCGCGCCGTCGGCGGCCAACCCCTCGATCGTCTTGACCTCGTGGCCGTCGGCCATCACGGCGAGCGTGGTGCAGGACTTCACGGCCTTGCCGTCCAGATGCACGACGCAGGCGCCGCACTGCGAGGTGTCGCAGCCGACATGGGTGCCGGTGAGCCGCAGATTCTCGCGCAGGAACTGCACCAGCAGGGTGCGGGGATCGACATTGGCCGTAACAGGATTGCCGTTCACGATGAGGGAGATTTTTGCCATAAGCACTCTCTATCAGCGCCCCGACGGGTCCCGTCGAAGCGGTTCTTATAATTATTCCAACCCATCATATGGGCCATTATGCCCCGGGGCAACATCACCGGGAATGCAAGGCGCCATGCCGAAAGGCGATAGCGTTCAGCCCTGTACCGCCTTGGCGAAGTTCGCGAAAAATTCGTCGGCCAGTTTCTTGGCGGCGCCGTTGATCAGGCGCTGGCCGAGCTGCGCCAACTTGCCGCCGATCTGTGCCTCGACCTCGTAGGACAAAAGCGTGCCGCCGTCCTTCTCCGCAAGCTTGACCACGGCGCCACCCTTGGCGAAGCCGGCCACCCCGCCCTCGCCTTCGCCGGAGATCTTGTAGCCGTTCGGCGGGTCGAGATCGGACAGCGTGACCTTGCCCTTGAAGCGCGCCGACACCGGACCGACCTTCATTTTCGCCGTCGCACGAAAGCCGCCATCGTCGGTCTTCTCCAGCTCCTCGCAGCCGGGGATGCAGGCCTTCAGCACCTCGGCATCGTTGAGCTTGGCCCACACGGCCTCGCGCGGCGCCGCAAGCTGGACTTCGCCGTTCATCGTCATGGCCATTGGGTGCCTCCCGGATACCGAACTTGGATCGTGCAACTTTAATGCTGCTCAAGTACCGCACGGAGGCGGCAAAAGAAAGGGTGGCCTCCGGTCACGGGCAATGCATATTCGCAACTGCAAAAAGCTTGCGCCGCCGGTTTGGGATTGGCACAGGCGGGCCATGGTGGTTAGGTCCGCATAATATGAGCACATCCCTCTCCCCCCTGCTCGCGCCGATGCTGTCGAGCGTGGCCATGCGCGCGGTCTGCGACGACCGGTCGACCCTCCAGAACATGCTCGATTTCGAGGCAGCCCTGGCCCGAGCCGAGGCCGCCACCGGTGTGATTCCCGCGTCCGCGGTGGGCCCGATCGAAGCCGCATGCAAGGCCGATACCTTTGACATGGCTGCGCTGGCCGAGGCCGCGACGCGATCCGGCAATCTCGCGATCCCCCTGGTCAAGACGCTGACCGCCAATGTCGGCAGGGCCGACGCAGAGGCCGCCCGCTACGTGCATTGGGGCGCGACCAGCCAGGACGTCATCGACACCGCGACCATGCTCACGCTTCGCGCCGGCATCGATGCGTTGGACGCCGATCTCAGCCGCGCCATCAAGGGCTTTGCCGCACTGGCGCGCACTCATCGCAACACGGCGATGGTGGCGCGGACCTGGCTCCAGCACGCGCTGCCGATGCCGTTCGGCCTGAAGGCTGCCGAATACGCCGCAAGCCTCGCCCGCGCCCGCTGCCGCTTGAGGCGGCTCTCCCGCGAGGGCCTCGCACTGCAATTCGGCGGCGCGGCCGGCACGCTTGCAGCACTCGGCGACAAGGGGCTCGTGGTCTCCGAACAGCTGGCGCGGGAGCTGAACCTGCTGCTGCCCGAAGCGCCCTGGCACACCCATCGCGACCGCATCGCGGAAGCCGCATCGAGCTTTGCGATTCTCGCCGGCAGCTGCGGCAAGATCGCGCGCGACGTCTCGCTGCTGATGCAGACCGATGTCGGCGAAGCGTTCGAGCCTGCCGGCGAAGGCCGCGGCGGCTCCTCGACCATGCCGCACAAGCGGAACCCGGTCGCGGCCGCAAGTGCGCTGGGCTGCGCGACCATGGCGCCTCAGCTCGCAGCGACGATTTTTGCCGCACAGGTGCAGGACCACGAACGCAGCGCCGGTCCCTGGCACGCGGAATGGCCGACGCTGCCGCAATTAATGCTGGTCACCTCCGGCGCGCTTGCCGCCATCGTCGACATCGCCGAGGGTCTCGATGTCGATGCCGCGCGCATGCGCAGCAATCTCGATGCGACGCACGGGCTGATCATGGCGGAAGCGGTCACCTTTGCGCTGGCCGACAAGATCGGCAAGAGCGATGCGCATCATCTGATCGAGGCCGCGAGCAAGCGCGCGGTCGCCGAGAAGAAGCATCTGCGCGAGGTGCTCGCAGCCGATTCGCAGGTCACTGCGTATCTTTCGCAGGAAAAAATTGCGGCGTTGTTCGAGCCGATGGCCTATCAAGGCGCTTCCCAAGCCCTGATCGACCGCCTGCTCGACAGCCTCGAACGCGAATAGAGCAGCCTTGAGCGGACATAAAACGGAGACGCCAGCATGCCCATGATCGATGCCGACGGTTGCCTGATCAACGTCTCCGTCGAGGGCCGCGACGGCGGGCCGACGCTGATGCTGTCGAACTCGCTCGGCTGCACGCTGCAGATGTGGGAGCCGCAGATGAAGGCGCTGACGCAGATATTCCGCGTCATCCGCTACGACCGCCGCGGCCACGGCAAGTCCAACGTTCCGCCCGGCCCCTATACGATGGAGCGCTTCGGCCGCGACGTGCTCGCGATCCTCGACGACCTCAATATCGAGAAAGTGCACTGGTGCGGCCTGTCGATGGGCGGCATGGTCGGGCAATGGCTGGGCGCGAACGCGCCGGAGCGCTTCGGCAAGCTCATCCTCGCCAACACCTCCTGCTACTATGCCGAGCCGACCAAATGGCTCGAGCGCATCGATGCCGTGAAGAAGGGCGGCATCGCCGCCGTCGCCGATGCCGTTATTGCCGGCTGGCTCACCCAGGATTTCCGCGAGCGCGCACCCGACATCAGCGCCAGGATGAAGACGATGCTGCTGGCCTCGCCGGTCGAAGGCTATCTCGCCTGCTGCGAAGCGCTGTCGACGCTCGACCAGCGCGCGCTGCTGCCGAAGATCAAAAGCCCGACGCTGGTGATCGCCGGCCGCCACGACATGGCGACGCCGATTTCGGCGGGTGAATTGATCCGCTCAAACATTCCCGGCGCAAGCATGACCATCATCGACGCCGCCCATATTTCCAATGTCGAGCAGCCGCACGCGTTCACCGACGCAGTGGTGGGCTTCTTGACGCAGCGTTAGTCGCAACCGTCATTGCGAGCGCAGCGAAGCAATCCAGAAAATGCCTCCGCGGTGACAGACTGGCAATGACGAAGGAGGAGAACAGCATGGACGACCAGAAACGCCGCGATGCCGGCATGAACGTGCGCCGAAAAGTGCTGGGCAATGCCTGGGTCGACAAGTCGATCGCGGGCCGCAATGCATTCAACACCGATTTCCAGGACATGATCACACGCTACGCCTGGGGCGAGATCTGGACGCGGCCGCATTTCGACGAGCGCACGCGGCGGGTGCTGGTGATCGGCACCATGGTTGCGCTCGGCCAATGGGACGAATTCCGCCTGCATGTGCGCGCAGCCCTCGCCGAGGGCGGATTCACGCCCGACGACATCAAGGAAATCCTGCTGCAGCAGGCGATTTATTGCGGCGTGCCGGCGGCGAACCACGCCGTCAAGGAAGCCTCAGCGATTGTGCAGGAGCTCGGCCTGCTCAAGACCTAGCGGCGGGGTGGCCTCGACGGTCCTCTGAACGATCTTGGGCGCCGCCGCGGGCCGTTCGATCACCACCACGATGGCGGCACCGAGCAGGAGCAGGAGCTCGGTGGCGTGCAGCCGCAGCGCGGCCATCTCGCCGACCTTCGAGGCCATGATCATGCTCGCAAACGAGATCAGGCTGCCGATCGCAAGCGCAATGCCGAGCGCTTCGTCGCTGCCGCCGTTCTTGCGGATGCGGGGGATGCAGAGCAGCGCAAGGTAGATCGCAAGGAACGCCACCACCGTCAGTCGCCCCAGTGCCAGCAGCCAGGCGGCGCGCACCGTGTCCATCCCCGCCATCTGGAGATGGTCGCTGAGGAAAAGCGCCACTGCGACGCTCGGCCGCTCATAGAGGCCGTGCACCGGCGCCACCATGATGTTGAAGGCAACGAGGGTCCAGGCCGGGATGAAATAGGCCGCCAGAAGTGCGCCGTTGACCGAACCGATCCGCCAGTTTCCGAACATGCCGCTTCCCGCTTCGTTTGGCCCGCGCCTTCGATGGAAGGCTTTGCCGGGAGCTAACTCGCATCAGACTGTGGCGGCAATTTAAACCCTTTGTTTACCTTAACTGCCTCCCGCCAGGCATCCAATTAGGCGCCGGCGGCGCCGGTTCCGGCCATTGCGGGGAACCGGAGCGCCCCAAATGATCTCTGTAAAAGCCTTGATGCGGAGGCAGGGCCGGTTGCAGCCGCCAGTTCCCTCCTGTTACAAAACGAGAATGCTTAAGGGCTGCCGGGGCCCGAGAAGAAACCAGCACTCTCTCTCGAAGAGCTCCCTTTGAGCCGCGTCAGATTTGGGTACGGCAGCCTATGGATTATTTCGCCCAGCAGCTCATCAACGGCCTCGTGCTCGGCTCGATCTACGGGCTGATCGCGATCGGCTACACGATGGTCTACGGCATCGTCGGCATGATCAACTTCGCCCATGGCGATGTCTTCATGATCGGCGGCTTCATCGCGCTGATCACCTTCCTTCTCCTGGTCTCGACCGGCCTGACTGCGGTCCCGGTGATCCTTTTGATCGTGATCCTGGTCTCGATGGCGGTCACCGCCCTGTATGGCTGGACCATCGAGCGCATCGCCTACCGTCCGCTGCGCCACTCCTTCCGCCTGGCGCCGATGCTGTCGGCGATCGGCATGTCGTTCGTGCTGACCAACTATTCGCAGGTGGCGCAAGGCGCACGGGTGAAGCCAGTGCCGCCAGTGATCACCGGCGGATATACGCTGCACGAGAGCGCCGATGGATTCGTCATCCAGCTCTCCAACATCCAGATCGTGGTGGTCATCACCACCATCGTGCTGCTGGCGATCTTCACCTGGCTGGTGTCGCGCACCCGGCTCGGGCGCGACATGCGCGCCTGCGAGCAGGACCAGACCATGGCGGCGCTGCTGGGCGTCAACGTCGACCGCACCATCTCCATGACCTTCGTGATCGGCGCTGCGCTCGCCGCGGTGGCCGGCCTGATGTACCTGCTCTATTACGGCCTGGTCGATTTCTTCATGGGCTTCGTCGCCGGCATCAAGGCGTTTACCGCGGCCGTACTCGGCGGCATCGGCTCGCTGCCCGGCGCCATGCTCGGGGGGCTCGCGATCGGGCTGATCGAGACGTTCTGGTCGGCCTATTTCTCGGTCGAGTACAAGGACGTCGCCGCGTTCTCGATCCTGATCGTCGTGCTGATCTTCATGCCGACCGGCCTGCTCGGCCGCCCCGAAGTCGAAAAAGTCTGACGGTCGCGCGCGTGAAAACTCCTTCGAGCAATACGGCCAAAGCTGCATCGGGCATCCCCGCTCTCCTGAAGACCGCCTGCGTCAACGCACTGATCGCGCTGGTGCTGTTCTCGCTGATGGTCGGCGTCCGCACCGAAGCCGGTTCCGACGGCCAGCTCACCTATTGGACGCGCTTCGGCGAGGTCGCCTCCCTCGTCGCCGCGGTATTCGGCGGCTCGATCGTGCTCGAGCTGCTCAAGCAATGGATCGGTCCGACCGGCGCTGAGAAGCTGGTGCCGCCCGCGGTGCAGAGCGGAATGTCGTTCCTCGGCCGCTATCTCGCACCGGCGCTCCTGATCTTCACGCTGCTGGTGCCCGTGATCTTCTATGACCAGCGGTACATCCTCGACCTCGCAATCCTCGTGCTCACCTATGTCATGCTGGGTTGGGGATTGAATGTCGTGGTTGGCCTCGCCGGCCTGCTCGATCTCGGCTACGTCGCCTTCTATGCGGTGGGCGCCTATTCCTACGCGCTGCTTGCGACCAATTTCGGCTGGTCATTCTGGATCTGCCTGCCGCTCGCCGGCGTCCTCGCCGCATTCTGGGGCGTGCTGCTCGGCTTTCCCGTGCTGCGCCTCCGCGGCGACTACCTCGCCATCGTGACGCTCGCCTTCGGCGAGATCATCCGCCTCGTCATCATCAATTGGCAGGATCTGACCGGCGGCCCCAACGGCGTCTCCAGCATTCCCCGCCCCTCCTTCTTCGGCATCCCGCTCGACAACAGCGACAACGGGCTCGCCGCCCGGCTCGGCATCGAATATTCGCCGACCCACCGCATCGTCTTCCTGTTCTACCTGATCCTGGCGCTCGCGCTGCTCACCAACTGGGTGACGATCCGGCTGCGCCGCCTGCCGATCGGCCGCGCCTGGGAAGCTTTGCGCGAGGATGAAGTCGCCTGCCGCGCGCTCGGTATCAACACCACGACGACCAAGCTCACGGCATTCGCGACCGGTGCGATGTTCGGCGGCTTTGCCGGCGCGTTCTTCGCGACTCGCCAGGGCTTCATCAGCCCGGAATCCTTCACCTTCCAGGAATCGGCGCTGGTGCTCGCCATCGTCGTGCTCGGCGGCATGGGCTCGCAGCTTGGGGTTGCGCTCTCCGCGCTCGCCATGATCGGCGGTTTCGAGCTGTTCCGCAGCCTCGAGAGCTATCGCATGCTGGTGTTCGGCATGGCCATGGTGCTGATCATGATCTGGCGGCCGCGCGGCCTGATCGGCCATCGCGCGCCGACCGTGTATCTGACCAAGGCCCACGCGATCTCATCCGACCTCGTCAAGGAGGGACACGGATGAGCCGCGACCAGATTCTCGAGGTCGACCGGCTCACCATGCGCTTCGGCGGCATCGTCGCGGTGCAGGACCTGTCGTTTGCTGCCGAGCGGAACAAGATCACCGCGCTGATCGGACCCAACGGCGCCGGTAAGACGACGGTGTTCAACTGCATCACCGGGTTCTACAAGCCGAGCGGCGGCGCCATCCGCCTCAGCCATGACGACGGCAAGGTGATCGCGCTGGAGCGGCTGAACGATTTCCGCATCGCCAAGCAGGCCAAGGTCGCCCGCACCTTCCAGAACATCCGCCTGTTCCCCGGCATGACCGCGCTGGAAAACCTGATGGTGGCGCAGCACAACGCGCTGATGCGCGCCTCCGGCTTCACCTTGCTCGGGCTCATTGGCGCGCCTGTCTACCGCGAGGCCGAGAAGCGCGCGATCGATCTCGCCACCGATTGGCTCAAGCGGGTCAATTTGCTCGATCGCGCCGACGATGCCGCCGGTAATTTTGCCTATGGCGACCAGCGACGGCTCGAGATCGCACGTGCGATGTGCACCGAGCCCGCGCTCTTGTGCCTGGACGAACCCGCAGCCGGCCTCAACGCGCGCGAGAGTGCCGCCCTGAGCGAGCTGCTGCTGTCGATCCGCAACGAGCTCGGCACCTCGATCCTGCTGATCGAGCACGACATGTCTGTGGTGATGGAGATCTCCGACCACATCGTGGTGATGGACCACGGCGTGAAGATCTCTGAAGGCTCCCCGCGCGAGGTTCGCGACGATCCAAAGGTGATCGCCGCCTATCTCGGCACCGATGAGGAAGAGGCGGCGGCCGTGATGGAGAGCGGGTCGTGACGTCACCCACTGCCTTGCTCGCGATCCGCGGCCTTCGCGCCGCCTACGGCAAGATCGAGGCGCTGAAGGGCGTCGACCTCGAAATCACTGCCGGCGAGATCGTGGCGCTGATCGGCGCCAACGGTGCCGGCAAGTCGACGCTGATGATGACGATCTTCGGCAAGCCGCGCGCCCGCGCCGGCCAGATCCTGTACGAAGGCCGTGACATCACCGAAGTGCCCACCCACGAGATCGCGCATTTGCGCATCGCGCAATCGCCGGAAGGCCGCCGCATCTTCCCGCGCATGAGCGTGGCGGAAAATCTCCAGATGGGGGCGGACGCCACCGAGTGCGCTGACGCCGAACGCGAGGCGACGCTACAACGCGTGTTCACGCTGTTCCCGCGGCTGAAGGAACGCTACGCCCAGCGTGGCGGAACCCTGTCCGGCGGCGAGCAGCAGATGCTGGCCATCGGCCGCGCCTTGATGAGCCGTCCTCGCCTGCTCCTGCTCGACGAGCCCTCGCTCGGTCTGGCGCCGCTGATCGCGCGCCAGATTTTCGATGCGATCCGCACTCTGAACCGGCAAGACGGCCTCACCGTGCTGATCGTCGAGCAAAACGCCAACCATGCGCTCAAGCTCGCCCATCGCGGCTATGTCATGGTCAATGGCCTGATCACGCTGGCCGGGACCGGCGCCGAGTTGTTGCAGCGCCCCGAGATTCGCGCCGCCTACCTGGAAGGCGGCCGGCACGGTTGAGGCCGCCCAGGGCGAACCCGCGCTGCCGAATGTGGCGAGATATCTCTGCCCATGCCCGTATTTTGCCGGTGACTTCTCCTCGAATTCATTCAAGAATAGCGCCGGTTTGAACCGGGCATGCCCGGTAACTCCCACAGGCGACCACCCTCGAGGTATCTCATGAAATCACTGAAGCTCATCGGTCTGGCATTCGGCGCGTCGATCGCGCTGTCGAGCGCGGCATTCGCGCAGGATGTCACCGTCGCAGTCGCAGGTCCGATGACCGGCGGCGAGTCCGCTTTCGGCCGCCAGATGAAGAACGGCGCCGAGATGGCCGTAGCCGACATCAACGCCGCCGGCGGCCTCAACGGCAAGAAGCTCGCGCTGTCCGTCGAGGACGACGCCTGCGACCCGAAGCAGGCGCGCTCGATCGCCGAGAAGATCGCCGGCGCGAAGATCCCCTTCGTGGCCGGGCATTATTGCTCGTCGTCGTCGATCCCCGCGTCGGAAGCCTATGCCGACGGCAACGTGCTCCAGATTACTCCCGCCTCCACCAATCCGAAGTTCACCGATAGCGGACTGTGGAACGTGGCGCGCGTCTGCGGCCGCGACGACCAGCAGGGCCTGGTCGCCGCCCAGTACATCGCCAAGAACTACAAGGGCAAGAATATCGCCATCCTCAACGACAAGACCACCTACGGCAAGGGTCTTGCGGACGAGACCAAGAAGGCGCTCAACAAGGCCGGCGTCACCGAGAAGATGTACGAGTCCTACAACAAGGGCGACAAGGACTTCAACGCGATCGTCTCGCGGCTGAAGCGCGACAACATCGATCTCGTCTATGTCGGGGGCTACCATCAGGAGAGCGGCCTGATCCTGCGCCAGATGCGCGACCAGGGCCTCAAGACCGTGCTGATGGCCGGCGACGCGCTCGCCGACAAGGAATATGCCTCCATCACCGGCCCTGCCGGCGAAGGCACGCTGTTCACCTTTGGCCCCGATCCGCGCAATAAGCCGACCGCGAAGAAGATCGTCGAGGCCTTCAAGGCCAAGAACATCGACCCCGAGGGCTACACGCTCTACACCTATGCGGCGATGCAGGTCTGGTCGCAGGCGGCCAAGAAGGCCGGCACCACCGATGCCAAGAAGGTCATGGCGGCCATCAAGGCCGGCAAGTGGGACACCGTGATCGGGCCGATCGAGTATGACGCCAAGGGCGACATCAAGCAGCTCGACTACGTCGTCTACAAATGGGACGCCAAGGGCGGCTACGCCGCGATCAGCGGCAACGGCACCTAAGCACGGTTGCCGGGGCCTGAAGGCTTCCTCCAATCATCATCGCGCCCCGGCTTGCCCCGGGGCGTTTCTTCCTGCGTCAGGGTCAGACGGCTGCAGGCAGCGCGCCGTCCGCTGCGGCTTGGGCGTTCCTTAGTGCTTGAAGAAGATCGTTCGGCCGAAACGGCTTTTGCAGGCAGACCACATTGGCGAGGTGGGACGATTGTTCCATGAAGTCCAGTGCCGTCATCCCCGACACCGCAACGACCGGAAGACTCGGTGCAAGCTCGCGCAGCGTCGTGATGACCTCGACGCCGCTGGTATCGCCAAGGAAAATGTCCACGATTGCCGCGTCGAAGCAGGTCTCGGTGAAGGCTTTCACCCCGGCTGCGCCGCTATCGGCCTCAACGACGTCGTAACGGTTGACGCGCAGCACGATCGCGACCATCGCACGGACGTCCTTCTGGTCGTCGATGATGAGAACGCGGGGCATAGGGAACAACTCCCGGATCCTGAATTCAAAATGCCTGATTCAAACCTGGAACCCGTAGCAGCGGGAGAGCATTATGGCACCGTCCAGTAAAGCGCATCTTACCCGAGCCCCCGTGCGCGTTCCCCATAAAATTAAGTAAACTGTAACCTTCGGTTGAGTCGCGGTGGGTTTTGTCATGATGCGTGCCCAGAACCCGCTACCATGGACGGAAATTCATTGGGCCAAATGAGATTGGCGAAGATGCTCAAGACCGATCTGCGAGAGCTGCACGTGTCCGCGCCGACCGATCGGAGCACATTCCTTTCGACGTTGCCGGCCACCCCGAAAGACCGCACCGCAGCATTGGCGATCGTGGGCGTCTCGTCGATCCTGTTCGCAGTGGCCGTGCCCTTCGCAGGTATCCCGCTGCTGCCCGTGCCAGCCTTCGTCGCGAGCTATCAATCCGCCCTTGTGGTCGCGGACATCGTCACCGCGGTCCTGCTGTTGTCGCAGTTTGCGGTGCTCAGGACCCGCGCGCTGCTCGTGCTGGCGACGGGCTATCTGTTCACCGCTGCCGCGGCCGTGGTCCATGCCCTCACCTTCCCCGGACTTTTTTCGCCGACCGGGCTGCTGGGAGCCAACCAGCAGACCACGGTCTGGCTCTACATGATCTGGCACGGTGGCTTCCCGCTCTGCGTGCTGGCCTATGCCTGGCTGAAGGAGGCCGACGGCGGCGCCCGGATCGCGGGCTCGGCAAGCAAGGCGATCTACGCCAGCGTGGTCGGCGTCGCCGCGGTCATGGTCGTCTTGACCTGGATCGTCACTGCCCAGCACGACCTGCTTCCGGTCCTGCTGCGCGACGGCCGTTACACGCAGATCATGATCGGCGTGGTGGCCTTTGTCTGGTCCTTGAGCTTTGCCGCGCTGGTCTCGCTGTGGTTCCGTCGTCCGCATTCGGTCATCGACGTCTGGCTCATGGTGGTGATGTGCGCGTGGCTGTTCGACATCGCGCTGTCGGCGATCGTCAACGTCGCGCGCTTCGATCTCGGCTTCTACGCCGGCCGCGTCTACGGCCTCTGCGCGGCGACCTTCGTGCTCGCAGTGCTTTTGATCGAAAATGTCCGCCTCCAGGCGCACACGCTGGGGCTCGTCGGCAGGTTGCGCCAGCAGTCAGCATTGGATCGCGACTACTATGGCAAGCGCCTTGCGCTGTACGGGGCCGTCGTCGAATCCGCCAATGATGCCATCATTACGAAGACCCTCGACGGTGTCATCACGGGCTGGAACAAGGCCGCCGAACATCTGTTCGGCTATGCCGCCGCGGAGGCCATCGGCCAACCGATCGACATCATCGTGCCGGAGGACCGCAAGGCCGAGGTCAGGGGTATCCTGAACAGGGTCGGCGGCAATGAAACGATCGCCCAGCATGAAACGGTCCGGATCCGAAAGGACGGTCGGCCGCTCGACGTCGTTCTCAATGTTTCTCCGCTCAAATCAGCCAACGGACAGATCATCGGCGCTTCCAAGATCGCCCACGACATCACGGAAGAGAAGCAGGCAAGAGAAAAACTGCGCCGCGAGGTCGAGGAGCGGGAGCGGATCTTCGAGACCTCGCAGGACCTGATCCTGGTCACCGACGGTTTTGGCAATTTCATCCAGGTCAGCCCGAGCGTGAAGACGATTCTCGGCTTGAGCCCGGACGACATGATCGGGCACAGCGCCACCGAGTTCATTCACCCCGATGACCTCCAGAAGACGCGCGACGAGATGCGCGCGGCGCGGCGTGGCGCGGTCAAGCGCAGCTTCGAGGCGCGCTACTACCACTACGATGGTCACGAGGTCACGCTGAACTGGATGGGCACCTGGTCCGATCCGGTCAAGCGCCACTTCTTCATCGGTCGCGACCTCACCGAGAAGCAGGCCGCCGAGGCGCAGTTCAGGCACGTCCAGAAGATGGATTCCATCGGTCAATTGACCGGCGGTGTCGCGCACGACTTCAACAATGTGCTGACCGTCATCACCGGCACGATCGGCATTCTGGCGGACGCGGTCGCTGACCGTCCCGAGCTCGCTGCCATCACCAAGCTAATCGATGACGCCGCCGAACGTGGCGCGCAACTGACCAAGCATCTGCTCGCCTTCGCCCGCAAGCAGCCGCTCCAACCGCGCGAAATCGACGTCAACGCATTGACGCTCGAGGCCGCAAAGCTCCTGCATCCCACGCTCGGCGAGCAGATCACCATCATGCCGCAACTCACCGAGGATGCGTGGCCGGCACTGATCGATCCGGGCCAGCTTTCCACCGCGATCCTCAATCTCGCGCTGAACGCGCGAGATGCCATGCCCAACGGCGGCACGCTGGTGCTGGAGACCCGCAACATCTTTCTTGACGACGGCTATGCCAGCATGAACCCCGACGTGGTGGCTGGCAATTACGTCATGATCGCCGTCAGCGACACCGGCTCCGGAATCCCGCCGGAGTTGATGGACCGGGTGTTCGATCCCTTCTTCACCACCAAGGAGGTCGGCAAGGGCACCGGCCTCGGGCTCAGCATGGTGTTCGGCTTCGTCAAGCAGTCCGGCGGACACATCAAGATCTACAGCGAGGAAGGCCACGGCACGAGCGTGAAGATCTACCTGCCGCGCTCGAGCGGCGTGCAGGAGACCGAGTTCGAGGCGCTCCAGAACGCGCCCGTCACCGGCGGCCACGAAAAGATCCTGATCGTCGAGGACGACGCGCTGGTGCGCCAATATGTCGTGACCCAGATCAAGAGCCTCGGCTATGTCACCCTCGAAGCCGGCAACGCGGCCGAGGCCCTCGTCATTATCGACGCCGACAAGAACATCGACCTGCTGTTCACGGACGTCATAATGCCGGGCAACATGAACGGACGCCAGCTCGCCGACGAGGCGGCTCGCCGCCGCCCCGACTTGAAGACGCTGTTCACCTCGGGCTACACCGAGAACGCCATCGTCCATCACGGACGGCTCGATTCCGGCGTGCTGCTGCTGGCAAAGCCCTACCGCAAGTCCGAGCTCGCCAAGATGCTGAGGACCGCGCTCGCGGGTTGAGCCTGCGGCATCCCTGCGATATCGCTGAAGCGGACGCCTTTCAGCCTGCGGAGCCGCCTTGAAAAACCTTCTCACCGATATCGCCGGCGTCCGCGTCGGCCATGCCGAGGATGCGAAAATTGCCACTGGCACGACCGCGATCATCTTCGACGCCCCCGCGGTTACGGCCATCGATGTTCGTGGCGGCGGCCCCGGCACGCGCGAAGACGCGTTGCTCGACCTCGCCAGCACCGTCGATCGCGTCGACGCCATTGCGCTGTCCGGCGGCTCAGCCTTTGGAATCGACGCCGGCGGCGGCATCCAGGCCTGGCTCGCCGAACAAGGCCGCGGCTTGCGGATTCGCGACGCGGTGATTCCGATCGTCCCGGGCGCGATCGTTTTCGACCTGCTCAACGGTGGCGACAAGGCCTGGGGACGCTTCGCGCCCTATCGCGATCTCGGCTACGCCGCAGCGTTGGCCGCCAGCGACGATTTCGCGCTGGGCAGCGTCGGCGCCGGCCTCGGTGCCACCACCGCAACCTTCAAGGGCGGACTGGGGTCGGCCTCCGCGGTCCTGGCCAATGGCATCAAGGTCGCTGCGATCATCGTCGTCAACGCGGTCGGCAGCACAACCGTTGGCGAGGGGCCTTGGTTCTGGGCTGCACCGTTCGAGGAGAACGGCGAGTTCGGCGGGCGCGGCCTGCCGTCCGCGTTCACGCCGGACATGCTGGCGATGCGTATCAAGGGCGGGCCCGCCGCGAACGCGCGTGAGAACACCACGATCGGCCTCGTCGTCACCGATGCCACGCTGACCAAGGCCCAGGCCAAGCGGCTTGCGATGATCGCGCATACCGGGTTCGCCCGTGCGATTTATCCGGTGCATGCCCCAACCGATGGCGACGTGCTGTTCGCCGCCGCAACGGGCGAGAAGCCGATCGAGCCGCTGGTCGGCCTCACCGAATTGGGAACCGTCGCCGCCAACGTGGTCGCACGCGCGATCGCTCGCGGCGTCTACAATGCGACGGCCCTGCCGTTTGCCGGCGCGCTGCCGGCGTGGAAGGATCGGTTCGGCTAGAAACGAAACGGCTGACACGGCGTTACCCTGACGGGCCAAGGTGCACCGCCATGCCGTCTTCCGTGATCCGGTTTTTCCGTTATGCGCCCGAGACTCGCGAGCTGAAAGTGACTTTCGTCAGCGGACGCCTCTATGTCTACGAGGACGTTCCGCCCGAGGTCGCCGCGGCGTTCAGGAATGCGCGCTCAAAGGGTACATTCTTCAACCGCGAAATCCGCGACCGTTATCTCTACCGTGACATCACTCGCGAATATGCAGGCTAGCCGTGAGCAAGGTTACACGCTCATCGACATGGATGAACCGACAGCCGCTGAGGCGCCTTGTCCCTGCCCGCCCTGCCGCTGCATCAACTGCGCGAACAGATCGTACGCCGAATTACGGGGGCTGGAGGCGCCCGGGACCGTCGTCGACATCTTGAAGCCGTCGGCGTAGGTGACGGTGGTGGTGGTCGAGCCGTCGGCGCCGGTCGTCGAGGTCGAGGTCGAACCGCCGCTGGACCGCGAGGAGGAATCCGAACCGCCGCCGGACGCATCGCCCGCACCTTGCGCGTGATGGTGGCCGCGATGGCCGCTCTTCAGCACCTTCGACATCTCATCGAGGCTGACGCTGCCGTCGGTATTCGTATCCAGCTTAGAGAACACGTCGTCGGCCTGCGCGAGGTTGGTGCCGCCGGCGCCGAGCGCATTCTCGAATTCCGACTCGGTGATCTTGCCGTCGCCGTCGCCATCGATCTGCGAGAACAGATCCTTCAGGGCGGCGTCGCGGCGCGTGGAGGACGAGGATATTGAACTGGACGAGGTCGAGCTCGCTGCGCTGCTCGTACTGTCCGAGGATTGGCTCTGTGCGGCGAACAGCGCGTTCATCGTCTCCGGCGAGATCTGCGGGGTTTTGCCCGCATTGACCGACGAGGTCGCGCCGGTCGTGCTGTTGCTGCCACTGTCGATCGCGAACGGATTGGTCGCAGGCTTTTGCGAGGACCCCGTCTTCTGCGTCGACGAGGACGATTTCGAATTCGTCAGCGACTGGATCGCGTCGAGCGCGCTCGATACGGCCCCAAGAGCGAACAACATTGCACAACTCCAACCGATGCGGCATGCCGCGGCCAATGTTCTGTTCAGGTGAAGTCAGCAAGCGCCGTGCCAGCGCAAAAAGCTCAATGAAATCCGCTTTCACCGCGCTTTGCACGGCCCGGGAACACCGGCAATTCATGCCGGTCGCGGCAGAAATTTCCGCCCACAGGAAGCACGCCGCCCCTGCATTGCCCGGCTGAGAGGCCCATGTTAGGCGAGTCCATCTTTCACGGCCGCCACGGGAAACCGCCATGACCCAAGCCTTCGCTCCCCGCCCCCTGGCAATCGCGCCCTCGATCCTGGCCTCGGACTTCTCCAAGCTCGGCGAGGAGGTGCGCGCCGTGGACGCCGCCGGAGCCGACTGGATCCATCTCGACGTCATGGACGGGCACTTCGTTCCCAACATCTCGTATGGCCCCGACGTCATCAAGGCGATGCGCCCGCACACCAAGAAGATCTTCGACGCGCATCTGATGATCTCGCCCTGCGACCCCTACCTGGAGGCCTTTGCGAAAGCCGGCTGCGACCACATCACCGTGCATGCCGAGGCCGGTCCCCATCTGCACCGCTCGCTTCAGGCGATCCGCGCTCTCGGCAAGAAGGCCGGCGTTTCGCTCAATCCGGGCACGCCGATCAGCGCGCTCGAATACGTTCTGGACCTGGTCGACCTCGTGCTGGTGATGTCGGTCAATCCCGGCTTCGGCGGCCAAGCCTTCATCCCCGCCTCGATCGGCAAGATCCGCGACATCCGCGCGATGACGGCGGGCCGTCCGATCGACATCGAAGTCGACGGCGGCGTCGGCTCCGACGTCGCAGGTCCCCTCGCCGCAGCCGGCGCCAACGCCTTCGTCGCCGGCACGTCCGTGTTCAGGGGCGGCACGCAGGACGCCTACAAGACCAACATCGCGGCGATCCGCAACGCCGCCGCGGGCGCGCGTGGCGAGGCGATCTGAGGGCCCGCTCGGCTCCGCAGACGTGCGGCTTCTACGGGTGTTGCGGCGCGCAATGCCTAAATTTGCAACCTTGATCCGTACTCCTCCGGGCTTCCCTGATTCGCGCAAATCACCGCTAGTGATTCTTGCCTGTTTCGCGGGAGCACATCATGACGACGACCTTGGTTTGGACTGGCGTGGCGTTGTGGCTTGGTTTTTGTGCGTTTGTTGTGTTTGGTCCATCAGCCGGACCGGTGAAGGTCTCGGTACGCTCGGCCCGCATCGCCCGTCGCGACTGGTATCGGGCCTGACCCCATGCAGATCGCGCTCGTAAAGCGTCAGCCGAAGCGCCGGTGCCGCATCCCGCGGCGCCCGCATCCTGACCTCGATTTTTTCTTCGGTCGGCTCGAACGCACCGAAGGCGAGATGCGCGACGACACCGGGCCCGACATGGACCTGGATCATCCGCTCCGGTCACCGCGCCGGCATTGAATTCTTTTCTGGACCAAGCTCATGAAGCCGCATTGCCCGAACTGCCTGAAAGAAATGACCAAGGCGTCCGCGTCGCGTAACCTGTTCAACTGCGAGCCCTGCCGCGAGATCATCCAGTTCTTCGGCGGTAGCGCGGATCACGGCGAGCCCGGCCCGCAATTCTCCTGGCCGATCCGCCGCAAGCGCTCCGTCCACACCGCTCACGCGGCCTGAATCTCCAGGATCCAGAGCGCCGCCCTATCCGGCCTCTTCGCCCACATCCGCAGCCATTCGCGGCGGCCGTACCACGGTAACGGTGCAGGCCGCTTCCGAGGCCACCTTGGCCGAGACGCTGCCGAGCAGCGTGCGCCTGAACGAGCCCTGCCGCGCGCCGATGATGACGTGGTCGACGTGGTTCACCTCGCAAAACTCCAGGATGGCCGCCGCGGGATCGACGGCTTCCAGCACGTGAGCCGACAGCCGGCTCTCATCGAGCTTGAGCGGAGTGGCCCAGTGCCTGAGCGCCACCAACCGGTCGATATGCTTGTTGGAGCCCTGCTCATCCAGCGTCCTGTCAATCGCGATGCGGTTGAGCTTCAGCACGTTGAGACATGCGAGCCGCGCCGACGGCAGCGTGGCGAGAATGCGTTCCGTCGTCATGCGCAGAGCCTCGTTCAACTCCGGCTCGCCTTCCGCCGTATCGAGCGCGACCGCAACGATCGGGCTTGATGCGAGCTGGGCTGCGACATCCGATTTCGCGCGGGGCGCCATGACACCCTGGTTGAACCGGCGGCGCCAGGCGACGCTGAGCGGATCGCGCTTCATTCGCTCCGAGCGCATCGTGAGCCTGATCTGGTCCGGATGGGTCAGATCGAAGGCGAGCTGCGACGCCGTCGGATAGCGCCGCACCGGCTCGATCTCGAGGCACCGCAGCACCACCTCCTGGAGCCAGGGCGGATAGTCGGCGCGCAAGCCGCGCGGCGGGTGCGGATCGCGCCACAACCGGCGCCGCATCGCACGCAGCGTCTCGCCCTCGCCGAACGGCCGCTCGCCGGTCGTGAAGAAATAGAGCAGCACGCCAAGCGAGAACAAATCGCTGCGCGGATCGTCGCGCACCCCTGACAGCCGTTCAGGCGCCATGTAGGGCGCGGTGCCGTAAGGCAGGCGGAATTCCTCCTGCAACAGGTCAGGCAGGTGGTTGTGATGCGACAGGCCATAGTCGATCAGCACCGCCTCGCCGCTCTCGCGGAACATGATGCTGCTCGGCTTGATGTCGTGATGGATCACGTTCTGCCGGTGCAAATCCGCCAGCCCCGTCGTGATCCTGGCGACGAGTTGCCGCGCCTCGTCATACGGCAGCGGCAGGTCGGGCAGCCGCTTGTAGAGCGTTGTCCCGGTGATGCGCTCGATTACGACATAGGCTTGGTGGGCAAAATCGCCGGTGCCGAAGCTTGAGGGCACGTGCGGCCCGGCCAGCCGCGGCAGGATCATCATTTCCATTTCGAAGGAGACGATCGCCGCGGGATCCTCGCCCTCCGACACCCGCGGAATCTTCATCAGCAGCGGCACCTCGATGCCGGGATGGGTGACCGTCCACAGCGTCGCCATGCCGCCGGCATGGACGCATTCGCCAATGGTGTAGCCGTCGATCTCTGCGCCTGATTTGACGAGGGGTTTCGGCATCGCCTCTAGCGCCCCTGCGACAATCGGTCGGCGAGCCAGTGCGGCAGGCCGTTCTCACGGATCCGGTTCGCGGCCGTCTCGACATCGTAGGGCGCGCGGCAATAGGTGATCAGGCAGGTGACCGTGTCGAACAGCACGAAAGCCGCGGAGGGATCGCCATCGCGGGGCTGGCCGACCGAGCCGAGCACCGCTAGCCATTGCCGCCCGCGCAGCAGCGGTACGGAGACGTCGGTCTTGGGCACGAGTCCCGACATCTTCGCCGTCACCGACATCGAATAGATCGCCGGGCGGTGGATGTGGCCGCAGAACGTGACATGAGCGGGCGTCGCGATCAGGCTTTTGGCGGCGTCCGCCGTCGATCGGACATAGTGCCAGCTCAGGGGGCTGGAGGCTTCCGAATGCACGAACAGACGATCGCTGTCCTCCACCAGCATCGGCAATTCCGCCAGGAACCGCCGCTGCGCGGTGTCGAGCCGGCCGCGGGTCCATTCGATCGCGACTTGCGCCTCGGCATTCATGGTCTCGGCCGAGGAATTCACCGCCTGGTCATGATTGCCGCGCACAGCGACGGCGCCCTGGGCGACCAGCTCCATCGCGGTATCCACTACCCATTCCGGGTCGGCGCCATAGCCCACGAAGTCGCCAAGCAGGATGAACCGCTCGGCGCCCCGCGCCCGCGCGACTTTCAGGCACGCCTCGAACGCCTGCCGGTTGCCGTGGATATCCGAGAAGACAGCGAGAAGCACGCACCCTCCACCCTCGAACCTTATTAGGAGCCGATAAGGCCAAATTGAGGGAGGTCAAGAACATGCGCCAGCGGCGCGCGGTTTGCCAGCGCTGCCCTGTCGCGATGGTGAAGAGCCTATTGCTCGTCCTTCGGCGGCATCCGGGGCGGCGGAATCGGGGTGAACACGGCGCCCTGCGCGCCGGCCGGTGGCGCCAGGAATTCGCCGGTCGAGGAATCGCCTCCGCTCGTCTCCAGGATCGTCTTGGGCGTCACATATTCCCTGACCATGTCGATGAGGCTGCCATCGCCGCCGCCGAAATCGGCGGCCCGGCCGCCTTGCGGATGTCCCAGCGCGATCTCGTTCTCCGCCGCATGGGTCTTGTCGGCCAGCCTGTCATTGTAGGGCACACGAAAGGCGCGCGGTATGCCGCTTGGGCGATTGTCCTCGTCGAGCTGCTCGACCCAGAGATAGATCGAGCCGGGATCGCCTTCCAGCGAATGCGGCTCGACGATGCGGGCCTTCAGCAGCTTGAAGGAGGCCGGCAGCCGGTCGGCGCTGGCCCAGCCGAGCAGCCCGCGCATTTCCGTGAAGCTGACGACATAGAAGGCGCTGGTCACGACCACCGCAACGGCCTTGATCGACCAGTGCAGCCGCGCATAGACCAACACGACCAGCAGCAGCGCGCCGATGACGGCGTAAGCTATCGATAGCGTGAGGATGACCGTCTGCAGGCTAGTCACGGCGCACCCTCACAGCGTTCTTGCTCACGCCAGTGCTCGGGTCGAGATCGGCGCCGTTGCGCCAGCCGCTGCGAAACGTCTCCAGCAGCGATTTCGGCCGCTGATCCACATTGACGACCTTGCCCTCGGCATCGAGCCGGAACCGCACCGCGGTCTTCTCGTCGCCGGTGTGATCGACCGTGAACTTGTTGTCGAAGACCACTTGCGCTGTGGGATTGAGCTTCTGCACCTTCACATTGGCTGTGACGGGTTCGCCGGTCGTGGCCACGAAATGTGAGACATTGACGGTGTATTCGCCGGGAACGATGCCCCGCACCGTGACGATCTCCTCGCGGATCGGCGAGGCAATCTTCTTGCCGTTGACCACGATGAAGTCGTTGGCTCCGCCGCGGTCGTCGCGGTCGAGCGTGAGGAAACCGGCCTCGCGGTGGCGATACCAGGCGATGTTGCCCACGGGATCCTGCACGAACAGGTCGAGATCGTCGGGATGGCTGTCGGGCCAGTCCAGCGTGATCATGAACTCGGCCTTGGAATCGATCTTGCCGTCCTTGGCGTCCGGTGAGACCGCGAGCAGCGCGAGGAAGAACAGGAAAGCGATCACCTGGAGTGCCTTGAACAGCATCACGCCCAAGGGATCGAACGGCTCCTCGCGCGGATAGAGACCGAAATCATCCATCATGTCGCGATTCCAGCGCCCTTGATTCCAGAACCCGTGATTCCGAAACCCTTGCGCTCCAGCACCGGCGTCACATAAGTCTCGGTCAGCACCACGGCATCCGAGAACACCCGCTGGGTCGCGGCATCCAGCATGTAGTACTGGATGCGGACCAGGATCGAACCGACCAGGCCCGCCAGCGTCGTGTACATCGCGACCGCCATGCCGTCGCTCATCAGCCCCATCGAGGACCGCATCGCGACCTTGTCGGCGGCATCCAGCCCCGCGATTGGCGCCAGCATGATGATGAAACCGACGATGGTGCCGAGCAGACCGAGCTTCATCAGCGTATCCGAGACGAAGGCCCCGAAGCCGTTGGAGCCGCGCAGCCGGTCGGCAAGCGTCCGCAGCAATAGGGTCTGGTCGACCGGGCGGTAGTCCTGCGCCGCGGCCTTGGTCACGAGGCTCTCGATGTGATCACGCACCAGCCCGCGCGGCAGCGCAGCCGCGCCGGCGTCGAGCGCCCTCCCGCCCTCGGGCGCCGCGAGCACCGCGCGGCAGCGCCGGGCCGCCGCGCCCTCACGGGCGATGGCCCGCGTGCGCAGGAAGCAGTGACCGCAGGTGAGCACATAGAGCAGTGCGATCACGCTGGAAATGTAGGTCCGGTCCGAGGTCAGCATCAGACGGATCAGGCCGAACCGCCACAGCAGCACGACGGCGAAGATCGAAAGCCCGGTGAAGATCATCCAGAACAGGAGCGCGCTGCGCTCGGATGGGTCGGCAACAGGCCCCGCGATCGGCCCAATCGTCATCGAACTCATGCTGCACTGCTCCTGGCCGTGAATTCCGCCCATTAGATCAAAGCCGCCGCGCCCGGTCCAAAGAGCCATGCCCAATCCGGCTTGGGAAATTTGCCCGAGCTGCCATCTTGCCGTGCCTCGCAATTGGCAAGGCGCGGCGGCGTTGTTAGGCTGACCTTACCAAATTTTGGGGTGATCGCATGCGCCTTGTGCTTCAGCTTGTCGCCCGTCTGCTTCTCATCGTCGCGCTTTGCCTCGGGGCGGCCACCATCTGGGCCACGTTCGACGCCTATCGCAGCGTCGACCGGGCGACTGCGGCCTCGGCGCAGCGGGTCGCCCAGGCGCTGCAAGCCCTGTACTGGCGCGAATTCTTGTTGCGTAGCAGCAGAACACGCGAGCAGCTTCTGCCGGTTCCGGAGTGGCGCACGCTGGAGACGATGAAGCTGATCTCACCCGGCGTCTGCGTCGAATTCCAACCGGCCATCGCATTCGAAAAGCCGCTCTGCGGCCAGAGCGAGGGGCTCGGCAAGGCGCCGCCGCGCTGGTTTGCATCGATTGTGCCGACCTTCCTCGGCAGCCATGCCGAAGCGATACGGCCCGTCAGTCCCCGCGCGGCGACCGCCGGAACGGTGGTCGCGACGCCGGATGAAACGGCCGCCATCTCGCTCGCCTGGGAATACATCCTCAACGTGATCGACGTCGCGCTCTTGATGGCGGCGGCGATCGCGCTCCTGGCTTCGCTCGCGATTGCGCATGCGCTGGCGCCGGCGCGCACGATCGTGATCGCCTTGCAGCGCATGGCCCGCGGTCAGTATCGCACGAAACTGCCGCGCTTCCGCTCGATGGAGCTGGCGATGATCGGCAGCGCCGTCGGCGAGCTCGGCGGCCGGTTGGAGGAAGCGACCGAGCAACGCGCGGCGCTGACGCGGCGCCTGATCGAGATCCGTGACGACGAACGCCGCGCGCTCGCCCGCGAGTTGCACGACGAGTTCGGACAAAATCTCTCGGCCATCCTCGCCTTCGCCAACACCATCGAGACGGCGAGCACGAAAGCAGACAAGCACAACGATATCGTGCAGGACGCGCGGATGATCTCGCAGGCCACGCATCATCTGATGGCCTCGCTACGCGACGCGCTGAAGCGCCTGCGCAATCCCCTGCCCGCCGAGCTTGGGCTGGAGGCGAGCCTCGTGAATTTGGTGGATAGCTGGCGCTCGCAGAGCGCGGCGCGACCGACGATCCAGCTCGATCTCCGGGGCGACTTCACCGACATCAGCGGCCCGGCTGCCACCACCGCCTATCGCGTCGCGCAGGAATGCCTGACCAACGCGTTGCGCCACGGCGCGGCACGCGAGATTTCGCTCAGCGTCGAGCGGCGAGCGGGCGACGACGATGCGTTGCTGATCCGCGTCGAAGACGATGGCGGCGGCGACGCAGCACGCGTAAAGCAGTCGGCCGGCTTTGGCCTCACGGGCATCCGCGAGCGCGTCGCAGCGGCCGGCGGCTCATTCTCGATCCTGCCCGCCCGAGGCGGACTCAGCGTCGCCGCCACCATCCCGCTCGCCGCGTGAGGCCGGCATGAACGAGATTACGGCAACAGGCATCTCCGTGCTGCTGGTCGACGACCATCCGATCGTGCGGCAAGGCTATCGGCGCGTGCTGGAAAGCCAGGGCGATCTGCATGTCGTGGCGGAAGCCGACAACGCCGCGGATGCCTACAGCGCCTTCAAGGCGCGCGATCCCGACGTGGTCTTGCTGGATATCTCGATGCCCGGCGCGAGCGGGCTGGAAGCCATCCGCAACATCCGCGCGCGCAGCCCGCGGGCCCGGATCCTCGTCTTCACCATGCACAACGAGGCCGTGCTGGTGAAGGCAGCCTTCAGTGCCGGCGCCAGCGGCTTCGTCACCAAGAGCAGCGAGCCGTCCGCGGTCGTGTCCGCGATCCGCAGCGTTGCGCGCGGCGAACGCGCCATGAGCGACGACATCGCGCATATCCTGGCCGAGGACAGCCTGTCGGCGGGCTCGGCGCTGGATCAACTGGGCGAACGCGAGATCGAGATCCTGCGCCAGTTCGCCGGCGGCGCCACGACCGAACAGATCGCTGCGCAACTCAATCTCAGCGTGAAGACGGTGCAGAACTATCACTATCTGATCAAGACCAAAACCGGAGCGCGCACGGATGCGCAGCTGGTGCGGCTGGCAGCCAGTTGTGGGCTGACGAAGATCTAGAGCGTGACGGCGAGCCGGTTACTGCGACCAGAATAACTGGTTCCCAACTGGCCATTCCAACGAAGGTCTCCAAATCTCTCTTAGATTGTGCTAGGTTTCACCACAGGCACGGCATCCAGCACCAAGCCGCCAGTGGATGTGCGTCCGGCTCCGATCTTTCGTCGAGAGCCAGTTTGGACGGCTCTCGAGGCCGCCCTCCTTCCCGTTGTATGTCTTGCACGACAACAGGAGACGCTTTCATGAACATCAGGAACAGTCTTCTTACAGCACTGATCGCCTTCGGCGTTCTTGCGACCGGGCTTACGGAAAGCGCGGCAACGGAGGCGAAAGAACAGATCACCATTCTCTATGACGCCTTCGGCACAAATGATGCGATGACAAAGGACTGGGGTTTCTCCGCCCTAGTCGAAATCGCAGGAAAACGCATCCTGTTCGATACGGGTAACGATCCCGAAATCTTCGCGGCGAACGTGAAGGCCAAGGGAGTTGATCTCTCGGACCTGGACTTTGTCGTTCTTTCGCATCGCCATTCCGATCATATGGCCGGCTTGTCCTACCTCCTGAGCATCAATCCGACGGTCAAGATCTACGCGCCAAAGGAAGGATTTGGCATCTACGGCTCGTCTCTGCCGTCCGGCTTCTACCGCAAGGACGAGGCTTTGCCGCCGGAGATGCGGTACTATGCAGGCAAGCCGCCCGCGGTGATGAAGTTCGGCACGGCATGGGCCCACGCGAACTTCGAACTGATCGATCAGACCACCGAGATCGCTCCCGGTATCACACTTATCTCGCTGATTTCCGACGCACCGGGCACGAGAGAACTCAAGGAACTGTCCTTGGCCGTCAACACGGCCGACGGCATGGTCCTTCTGGTCGGTTGTTCGCACCCCGGCATAGAGCGCATCGTCGAAGCGGCGACGGGTATCAATCCCAGGATTCATCTCATCGCGGGGGGATTTCATCTGGTCGTCGCACCTGACGAAGCCATCGCGAAAGTCGTTACCGCCCTCAAGGACAGGTTCAAGGTCGACAGCGTAGCCCCGGGACATTGCACCGGTGAGCCGACTTTTGCCGCGCTCAAGAAGGCGTTCGGCGACAACTATCTCTACGCAGGCCTCGGCACGTCGATTCCGGTTGCAACGGTTGCGGGCGTGAATGACAGGCGCGGGGAAGGTCCGACGCTCGACGACCTTGCGACCTATCGCAAACCCGCTGGGCGCGAAGACCCGTTCGGCATATTGCGCTTGCGCAGCTCGCATTTGGCGCCCGCGCTTTAGGGCGCTGGCCCGCGGCTCGCACTTTAGATCATGCTGTGACCGGTAGGATTGGAACTGACACCGTCGCGCCGTGGTTAGTAGCAGAGTGAGGGAGTTGCGCCATGAGTAAGGCTATCCGCGAAGCCATCCATCATCCCCCGATCATCACTGTCGGCGAGCTCATCGATGAACTCTGCCGTCTGCCAGACACAGCGACGATCCAATTCCACTGCCCCATCCTCGAGCAGGAACTTGCGTTCTATCGCCTTCGAAAGCGGTCAAAGGACGTGGTCGAAATCGAAGTCAATACCTATCCGGAAAGCCCGTCGGTCGTGCCATCGGCCAACGCCGCCTTACGTGCGCGAAAAAAGACCCATCATTCGCGCTCGCTCGGCAATGGCAGCGTTGCCCATAAGGTCTGAGATAGAAACCGACAGGTCCCGTCAGGTGTCGCGGCTTCGGACCGCGCGAAGGAAGTCCGGCCGACGCCTTCAGCCCGCGCAATACCAGCGCGAGCGTCAAGACGCTGCAGAACTATCATTATCTGATCAAGACGAAGACCGGCGCGCGCACGGATGCGCAGCTCGCAGCGGCTTGCGGGCTGACGAATTTCTGGCGTCGCTCGAGTTCCGTTACCCCGCGCGCCGAAGTTCCTCCGGCCGCAATGAAATCCAACCCAAAGCAAATCTCCGCCATCAACTCCGAGCAAATTCAACGTTAAGCGCGGCCACAGCGCGTCTCGCAAAGAGCTCCGCTGCTTTCAGGCCCCGCGACTGAAATGAAATCGGAGTGAAGCGACATGCACCAACTGCCAAACGACACTATCGCAGTCACCCTGCCGGACTTTGGTCAATCCATGACCGTGCTCGGAGATCCCGGGTTGGCAACCGATGACTGGGGCGGAAACGATGCGTTGACGGCAGCCATATCGAGTCTCAACTCGAACGTGACGCTCGTTGGGGAAGACCTGGTGGCCATGCATGGCAATTCTCACGGAGGAAACGACAGTCTCCTGGTGAGCGTGGATGGCGGCTGGGATAGTGCCATCACCGTTGGTGATGCCCAATCCATGGCGGACAATACCCAGGGCGGGAACGACACCCTCAATGTCGATGCCCACAACTCGCTCTACACCAATGTTTATCTCTATGGCGACGTCCAGGGCGACATGTCGGGCAACGCGGGAGGCGGCAATGACACGCTGACGGCGTCGACCGGATGGAGATCGTTCGGGTCGCTCAGCGGAGACGCTGGAGGTGCCATGAGCGGCAATGCGCATGGCGGGAACGATACGCTGAGCGCCACGGACTATGGGATAAATGGCGGCGGCGACGCACTCAGCGGCGATGCCACGGGTGCCATGACTGACAACGCGGTCGGCGGAAACGACATCCTGACCTTTGCGGCGAGCAGTGACGCCCAGCTGGGAGGAGGAAGCCTGTCGGGCGATTCCGGAACGTCCATGTCCGACAATACCCAGGGCGGGAACGATATCCTCACTGCCGTCGTCGATGGCGAGCGAGCTGCTTTCAGCACGACGTTGTACGGCGACGCTCCCACGATGTCGGGCAATGCTCACGGCGGGAACGACATCCTCACCGGCGGATCGAGCCCCGATCGCCTGGCGGGCGATGCGATGAGCTACGCTCCTTCCTCACCCGGCTCGATCACCGGAGGCACGGATACCCTCAACGGTGGTGGCGGCAATGATCTCTTGTGGGGCGGGCCGAACAACGACACGTTCGTGTTCAACACGGGCTCCGGCCAGGACATCATCAACGACTTCAATCAAGGCAACCAAGCTGTCGGCAGCACCACCAGCGAACATGACCTGATCAACCTGCATGACTACGGCTTCGCAGACTGGGCAGCCCTCTCCAGCCTCATTGGCGACAATAGCGCCGGCGATGCCGTGATCCACCTCACCGCCAACGATACCATCACGTTGGACGGTGTGCACACGGCGGCCCTGCATCCAGCGGACTTCGTCATCTGACGGCGCTCACAGCCAAGCAGGATGATGGGATGGTGGTCACGAGAGAATCGTCGAGGCCAGGCCCGTCATCCTGCCGATCGCCAAAGTCATGAGCAGGAGTGAATCAAGCCCCAAGCTGCGATGTACGCAAGCTCCGCAACCTCACGCCGCCTTCAGCCCGCGCAATACCAGCGCCAGCGTCGCATCGACGCGCGCCGAGAGATCGGCGTCCTTCCATTCGTCGGCATGAGCCGGATGGTGGAAGCGGACGGTGGCATCGAAGATCGCACGCGCGGTGGTCTTGACATCGTCCACGGCGAACACGCCCTGCGTCACGCCATCGGACAGGATCGCCGCGATCTGGTCGATCATCGTGTCCTTGTGACATTTGACGGCTGCACAGGCCTCGCGCGCCAGGGTCAGATAGGTGTCGAACATCTCGGGGT
This sequence comes from Bradyrhizobium sp. 44, assembly GCF_023073095.1. NCBI lineage: Bacteria > Pseudomonadati > Pseudomonadota > Alphaproteobacteria > Hyphomicrobiales > Nitrobacteraceae > Bradyrhizobium > Bradyrhizobium sp. 44. Next base: position 664,375 of record NZ_JADPIY010000029.1, on the reverse strand, counting down.
CGTCGAGCACGCGCGAACGCTTGGCGGCGAACAGGGTGCGCAGCCAGCGGTCGAGCCGCGCCGGGGCCGGGCCCTGCTCTTCGGCGAGCTGGCGTAAGGGCGCGTCGATGCGGTCCAGCCAGCGTTTTGCGACGGCCTCGCGCAACGAGGCCTTGCTCGGGAAATGGCGATAGACGCTGCCGTGGCTCACATCGAGCGCACGGGCGACGTCGACTACGGTGGCCTTGGCGAGTCCGTAACGCCGCAGCACGTCCTCGGTGACTTCGAGGATCCGCTCCGGCGTCAAGATAACGGCTTCGTTCATGCCAGCACCATGTTCCCGTTGAGGGCTCAGTTACCCGGCGATGGAGCTGCTTCCGAAGCGCCCGTGCCGGTCGTTTCGGAAAGCTCTCGCCTTAATGAGGCAGTTTTGCAGCCTGCGCCGCGATCTGGCGCGCCACCAGTAAATTGAGCCAGTGCCCAATCGTCCCGGTCAAATTGATGATTTCGGTCGTCATTGTCGTAAGTCTCCAATCAATTGGCGGTCCCCGTTGTTCAATTGCGACCCTCAATCCCCCATTTGCTTGGGACGTCGGGCTCCCGGGATGCCGCCAGACGCCCAATCGGAGCGTCCAGGAATGGATATACACGTCTCGCTGACAGATTTCAATATCTGTCAGTCAATGATCCGTGATTGACAGTTAATATCTGCGAGCTTCCCCCCTGAGGCCGGCTGCCCATCGCCCCGCCGCCGGGCCGATGATCCTGTCCAGCCCAATCATCCCCCGCTACGTTGCCGGCGCCGTTTGTTTCGCCCTCCCCGCTCTGCTAGATCACGGCGTAAAAAGCATTTTGGCAGGTCGCCCCTTCCGGGTCGCCCGCCCACCTTCCTGGAGCAGTCCAATGATCCCCCGCTATACCCGCCCGGAAATGGCCTCGATCTGGGAGCCGCAGACCCGGTTCAAGATCTGGTTCGAGATCGAGGCGCATGCGGCGGACGCCCTTGCCGAGCTCGGCACGATCCCCAAGGAGGCCGCCAAAACGGTCTGGGCCAAGGCCAAGGACGCCAGTTTCGACGTCGCCCGCATCGACGAGATCGAGCGCGAGACCAAGCACGACGTCATCGCCTTTCTCACCCACCTCGCCGAGATCGTCGGCCCCGAGGCGCGCTTCGTGCATCAGGGCATGACCTCCTCCGACGTGCTCGACACTTGCCTCAACGTCCAGTTCACCCGCGCCGCCGACCTGCTGCTCGCCGACCTCGACAAGGTGCTGGCGGCGCTGAAGAAGCGCGCCCTCGAGCACAAGATGACGCCGACCATCGGCCGCAGCCACGGCATCCACGCCGAACCCGTGACCTTCGGCCTCAAGCTCGCCTATGCCTATGCGGAATTCTCGCGCGCCAGGGAACGCCTGATCGCGGCGCGGAAGGAAGTCGCGACCTGCGCCATCTCCGGTGCGGTCGGCACTTTTGCCCAGATCGATCCGCGCGTCGAACAGCATGTTGCCAAGGCCATGGGCCTCGTCCCCGAGCCGATCTCGACGCAGGTCATCCCCCGCGACCGCCACGCGATGTATTTCTCGACGCTCGGCGTGATCGCGTCCTCGGTCGAGCGTTTCGCGGTGGAGATCCGCCACATGCAGCGCACCGAGGTGCTGGAAGCCGAGGAGTTCTTCTCCGAAGGGCAGAAGGGTTCGTCGGCGATGCCGCACAAGCGCAACCCGGTGCTGTCGGAAAACCTCACCGGCCTGTCGCGCATGGTGCGCGCCTATGTGACGCCGGCGCTGGAGAACGTCGTGCTCTGGCACGAGCGCGACATTTCGCACTCCTCCGCCGAGCGCATGATGGGCCCCGACGCCACCGTGACGCTCGACTTCGCGCTGGTCCGCCTCGCCGGCCTGATCGACAAGCTGCTGGTGTACCCCGCCAACATGCAGAAGAACCTCGACCGCCTCGGCGGCCTCGTGCATTCACAGCGCGTTCTGCTGGCGCTGACCCAGAAGGGCGCAAGCCGCGAGGACGCCTACAAGCTCGTGCAGCGCAACGCCATGCCGGTCTGGCGCGGCGAAGGCGACTTCCTCCAGCTTCTGAAGAAGGACGCTGACGTGAAGAAGTATCTCACCGACGCCGAGATCGAGGAGCAGTTCGACCTCGGCTATCACTTCAAGCACGTCGACACGATCTTCAAGCGCGTGTTCGGCGAGAGCTGAACGTCCTTCGTAGCCCGGGTGAGCGCAGCGATACCCGGGACTTCCCTCACAAAGATCCCGGATGTCGCTTCGCTCATCCGGGGCTACAAATCAAGGCGGACCTTCCTCATGCCCATCGTCAACCGCGTTGCCGCCCTCTCCGACGAAATGGCCGCCTGGCGCCATGACTTCCACGAGAACCCGGAGCTGCAATACGACGTCCACCGCACCGCCGGCATCGTCGCCGACCGCTTGCGCGAGTTCGGCTGCGACGAGGTGGTGACGGGGATCGGCCGCACCGGCGTCGTCGGTGTGATCCGTGGCCGCAAATCCGCCTCGGGCAAGACCATTGGCCTGCGCGCCGACATGGACGCGCTGCCGATCATGGAGACGTCGGGCGTCGCCTACGCCTCCAAGGTCCCCGGCAAGATGCACGCCTGCGGCCATGACGGTCACACCGCCATGTTGCTCGGCGCTGCCAAATATCTCGCCGAGACCCGTAACTTCGATGGCACCGCGGTCGTGATCTTCCAGCCCGCGGAAGAAGGCGGCGGCGGCGGCAAGGCGATGGTCGAGGACGGGCTGATGACGCGCTGGAACATCCAGGAGGTCTATGGCATGCACAACATGCCGGGCCTGCCCGAAGGACATTTCGCGACCACGCCGGGTGCGATGCTCGCCTCCTCAGACAACATCCAGATCACCGTCCACGGCAAGGGCGGCCATGCCGGCGCGGGTCCGCACAAGTCGATCGATAGCGTGCTGATCGGCGCGCAGATCGTCAACGCGCTGCAATCGATCGTCGCGCGCAACGTCGATCCGCTGAAGTCCGCCGTCATCTCGATCACGCAATTCCACTCCGGTACGGCCTTCAACATCATCCCAGAGATCGCCGAGCTCGGCGGCACCGTGCGCACGCTCGACCCTGAAGTGCGCGATCTCGTCGAGCGCCGCATCGGCGAAGTCGCCGACAGCGTCGCGCGCGCCTATGGCGGTTCGGCGGAAACCAAATACACGCGCATGTATCCGGTGACGATGAACCATGCGCGCGAGGCTGGCCTTGCCGCCGACGTCGCCCGCGACATCGTCGGTGCCGAGCGCGTCAACGACAAGTTCATCCCGATGATGGGCGCCGAAGACTTTTCCTTCATGCTGGAAGCGCGCCCCGGCGCGATGATCCTGGTCGGCATGGGCGACGGCAACGAGTGCCATCATCCCAGCTACATCTTCAACGACAACATCCTCGGCCACGGCGCGTCGTATTGGGCGCGACTGGTGGAGACGCGGATGCCGGCCGGTTAAGGCTGCATTCGGTGCACGACGCAACACTCGGGAGAACTCCCACCGGATTGCACTGGCGGCAAATCTAGGCATGAACGCTCGGTAATCACCCACACGAGCCGGAGAAGAGCCATAAGTTCTTCTGCTGTTCAAACGTGACAGCAGTCTCAAGAACCCGCGCGATCAATTGCAAACCTCCACTTGCCCTCCCGACATCATGGCTGCTGTGCTTTGCGGGCCAGATCGAGCGGATTGCAGGCGACAGCCATGTTGGACCGGCCTGCAGCCAGCCGGTCCACAGAACATCTGTCCGGACGCCTGCGGCTTCGCCGGAGCTGTGTCGGCCTTTCCTCGCTCAAGTCGTTCGCGTTTCTGCTCTTCCCGCTTAGAGTCTTGCTTGATCGCGTTGTCTCGCGCTGCAACGGGCTTCTGATCCGGCGCCTTCTCGCACTCGTTGTCGTCACCGACGCGATAGCCGGCGCGGCAGCTGATCTTCACGCATTGATCGCCGTCCGCCTTGGAGCCGAAATTGCAAATGAGCGGGCAAACGCGTCCGGGCTTTGCCTTCAGTGCATCCAGCGCGTCGACGCTTGCGAGCTTGGCGTCGAATTGGGTGCCGGCATATTTGTTGAACAGGGCCAGCGAACGCTGCGATGCTGCGCTCCAATCGCCGTCGGCGGTGGCGGACAGGCAGCCGACGCGGCGCAATTCACTCTGCACGGATTTTGTCAGATCAGCCGCCGACAATGTGGATGCCGGCGCCGGTGAAAGGGCTGCAACTTTTTGCTCGACCTCAGGCATCTGCCGATCGGCCACAGGCTTTGCCGCCTGTTCCGCCTTCTCGGCGGCCTGCCTGGCGGCAAGCTCGGCCTTGGCCTTCTCCGCCGCCTGCTTCTCGGCCTGTGCTTTCGCCGCGGCAGCTTCGGCCAGCTTGCGCTGCTGCTCGGCCGCATCCGTCCTCGCCTGCTCGATCTGCTTCTGCTTCTCCGCCGCGATCCGGGCCTCTTCGGCCGCCTTGGCCGCCGCGGCCGCCTTGTCCTGCTCGGCCTTCTGGGCACGTTCGGCAATAAGTTTTGCCTTCTGCTGCTCGGCCGCATTCGCTTTTTGCTCGGCCGAGGCGCGCGTCTCTTCGGCGGCTATCTTGTTCATCTGGCCCTTGGCGAGATTTGCATAGAACCCCTCGGGATATTGCGCCAGGAAGGCTTCCCAACCGTCGCGCGTGGCAAGCTGCAGCGCGAGTTCGTAATCCCTGCGAATAGAATCCTGCGGATTGGCCTGCGGACCGGTCGCTGCCGGCTTGGTCGCGACCAGCGGCACATCGTCGCCGCCGAGCGAGCCGTAGACATAGGGCTCCTGCTTGTAGCCAGTGCTCTTGAGCACGTCGTCGCGCACGAAGCCGAAGGCCTTGCGCAAATCGAGGCCCGGCTTGGGCAAGTGCTCGACCAAAGCGACGGCGAACGGGCTGTTCCTGGAGTCACCGTCGGACGCGGTCGAACCGGCCTTCGCGGCGAAAGCGATCATGGTGTTGGGGCTGGTCGGCTCGACCTTGGCAAGCCCGCGTCCGATCGCGCGCGAGGCCAGCGTCCGCTTCATGGTCTTGGAAAACGGATTGTCGCGGCAGGCATCCAGGATGATCAGGCGCAGCTGCTTGGCCGGCTCCACCGCGAACAGCGCGCGCTCGACCGGGATGGTTTCGTCGAGCACGTCGCCATCCGTCTCCAGCGTCGCGTCGATCGGAATGAGATAGTTTGTGCCTTCCAGCTCGATGCCGTGGCCGGCGTAATAGATCACCGCCATGTCGGCATCGCGGGTCCTGCCGGCGAACTCACGCAACATGCGCCGCATCTCGCTCGCGCTGAGATCCAACCTGAAGTCGACGGAATCAAAGCCGGCCTTCTTGAACATGCCGCCGACCAGAGTGGCATCGTTGACGGGATTGCCGAGCTTGGGCGCGCTCTTGTAGGCGGAATTGCCAATGACAAGCGCAACCCGCCGGTCCGCATGGGCCGGTCCGCAGGCGAGGCCAATGGCCAAAATCAACAAAGCAAATATCCGAAACGGAATCACTTGCGTCCCCCCGGATGCAATTCCATGAGACTATTCGGTAGCATCGCCGATTGCCAATTCTTCCTATGTGATACTTGTCACATAGGGGGCTCTATCGGGGGTATGGCTAATGCGGCGAAGCGTCGCCCTGCTTTCGAGCTGACGCCGAAGCCGTCCGTTGGGTCCGTTACATCTGCACCACCTCGTGGCGCATCACGAACGGTGCAAGCAGTGCGTGCACCTCGCGCGCAACCGCTTCGCGCTGATCCGCCGGCAGGCCCGCCAGCGTCACGGTAGCGATCGAGCCGTGGCTGCCGTGAGCACCGACCCTGACCTTGCAGTCGATGCCGCGCTCAGTGAGGGGTGTCAGCACCTTCGTGAACACGCGCTGGGCTGCGTCCCAGCGCAGCTGCGGCTTGAACACTTTGCCGACGCCGGTCACCGGCATCGGATCGATCGGGATGACCTGCACCGGGACAGCCGCGCGCTCCGGAGTACGCTCGCGCACCCACGTCTCCAGCTCCCCCGGCTCGACGGTCGCCCCCGGCTTCAGCTGCACATATCCCACCGGCAGTTCGCCGGCATAGGCGTCGGGTTGGCCGACCACCGCGGCAAAGCCGACGGCGGGATGACGGAACATGATCTCCTCGATCGGTGCCGGATCGATGTTGTGGCCGCCGCGGATCACGAGATCCTTGGCGCGGCCGGTGATCCAGAGATAACCGTCAGCATCGAGCCGGCCAAGATCGCCGGAATTGACCCAGACCTCGTCGACGAAAGCACCCTTGTTGTGCTCGTCGTTGAGATAGCCGCCGAACACGCCGGGCCCGGCCATGATGACGACGCCGATCTCGTCCGGCGCGCAGTCGCGGATCAGCTTGCCGTCAGCATCGAGCTGGACGATGCGGACCCGCGCGTAAGGCATAGGAAGGCCGACCGAACCGAGTCGGATCGGCCGTGACGGATAGGCCAGCGTGTGAACGCTCGAGGTCTCGGTCATGCCGTAGACCTCGACGACAGGCAGCTTGAGCTTGTCCTGGATCGCAGACCCCACCGCGACCGGGATCGCGGAGCCGCCACCGGCTGCATATTTCAGGCTGGAGATGTCGGCATTGCCAGGCGGCACCGCGAGCGTTGCGGCGAGCACCGTCGGCACGCTCGACAGCGCTTCGGGCTTGAAGCGCTCGACCAGTTGCCAGATGTTCTTGACCGCATTCGGATTGCGCCATCCGCTCGGCGACAGCACGACCAGCGAACCGCCGGCCGAGAGCGTCGTCAGCACCTGCGTCAACGAGCCCCCGACGTGAAACAGCGGCATGCCGAACAGCATGTTGGCGCCCGGCTTCGACTCCAGCAGCAGATTGAGCGCCCAGGCTTGATACACTTGGTTGGCGTGCGTGTGCCGCACCAGCTTTGGCGTGCCGGTGGTGCCGCCGGTGTGGAAATAGGCGGCGATGTCGCTGCCCAGAATCTTGCGCCCGCTGATAAGGCGGTCCGAAGGCTGCTGCCTGATCAGGTCGTTGAACGAAAGGATTCCCCTCGCCGGATCGCCAGCACCGAACACCTGCACGATCGCCTTGAGGTGCTTGAGTTGCGGCCTGATCTGCTCGACTTTCTGCCAGATGTCGGTGCCCGGCATCGGCCCGAGCGCCACCAGGACTTTTGTGTTCGCAGCCTCCAGAATTTCCGCGATCTGGTGCGGCTCCAGGAGCGGATTGACGGGATTGGCGATGCCGGCGGCCTCCGCCCCGAACAGCGTCACGAAGGCGTCCGGCACCAGCGGCAGCATGAAGCTGACGACGTCGCCCTTCTCGACGCCGAGTGCGTGAAACATGTTGGCGGCCTGCGTGACACGCGCGATGAAGTCGCGGTACGTGACCACGACCGGCGTGTCGGCGGGATCGGCATTTTGCAGGAACTGCAGCGCCGGCCCGTCGGGGTTACGGGCCGCACCCAGCCTGATGGCATCGTAAGTGCTCTCGGCCGCGACGCGATCGGCGTAAGGGACCTGCTCGAAGGCTCGAACCTCTGCGTCCGTTGCCAGGTCCGGATAGTCGTTGCCGATGAAGCGATCGAGCGCGTGGATGCCCGCCATGGAATTCCGTCCTCCCTCAGATGCATGTCCCCGCGCCCCGTCTTTTGACTTTTTGGGTTGGCGAGACCTCGACCGATGGCCGGCCGAGCACGGGCAGAATGATGGATGATTTGGCGTTCGTCCATGACCTAACGGCCGCCGTAATCGGGCTCTGGTGAGAGGCTTTTGAACCTGCGCGCCAGATCCGGGGACCAAGAACTGGCATTGGACTCACATGCCGGTGTCCTTGCCAGCGCCCTGGCGCAAGACTTGAGGTGATCATGACTACGCTCCCGCGGGATTGCGCTACCCGACTGTTCATCGCGCTCGCCGTGACAGCAGGGATCATGACATCGGTGCTCGCCCTGCCCCGCGCCGCACACGCCGAGGACGGCCAGATCGACAAGATGCGCGCCAAGATATCGGCCTTCATCAGCGACAAGATGGAGAAGCTCGGCGGGTCCCGCATCGTCTACAAGGTGGACACCGATGGCCTGCGCGAGAGCGTCGTCACGGATTTGCGCGACGGCGTCTACAAGAACCTGCGCGACGGCAAGATCGCCTTCTCCGGCCTTGCGATCCGCGACGGCGGCGTCGAGTTGAAGATCGCGGACGCCAAGGGCCGCGAGCAGCTTGCGCGCAAGCTCGCGTCAGCCGCGGAGGGATTGCCGTCGCATGCACTCGCCGTGACCGACGGCGGCGACGGAATGGTCAGGCTTGCCCCGACCAATGCGGCATCCGCCGCGCGGCTGCACGAACTCGTCGAAGATACCATCGCCATGATCGAGCAGCGTCTGAAGGAGGCCGGCGTCCAGCTCGCCAGCGTCCAGCCCGATGGGACCGAGCGCATCCGCATCTTCCTGCCCGGTCTGATGGAGCCCGAGCGCGTCACCGCGGTGTTCGCCCGAAGGGTCAAGGTCGGCTTCCGCCTGATCGACCTCTCGATGCCGCCGGACCAAGCGCAATCCGGCACGCCGCCGGCCGGCACGGAAGTCCTGCCCGGCTTCAAGGACAAGAGCCTTTATCTGGTCGCCCAGGACAGCGTGCTCGACGGCGACGACATCAGCTATGCGGGCCCGGGTTTTGCGAGCGCCACGAAAGAGCCGATCGCCTCGTTCCGCTTCAACGGCCGTGGCACGCGGCGCTTTGCCCACATCACCGAAGAGAACGTAGCAAAGCCCTTCGCCATCGTGCTCGACGGCAAGGTGATCTCCGCCCCCGTGATCCGCGAGCCCATCACCGGCGGCTCGGGCCAGATCTCCGGCAATTTCACCCTGGAGGAAGCAAACAGCGTCGCCATGCTGCTGCGCGCCGGTTCGCTGCCCGGGCACCTCAGCCTGGTCGAGCAGCAGGTCGTGCAGCCCGCCGCCAAACCCTAAGAGCGGGGATCGCCCCACGCCCACGCCTGGTCCCGCCCCGCCCTATCCGGCGTCGAGGTCCACCACGCCGAGGCTCGTACCCGGTGGGCCCCGAATCGCGGGCGCGCCACGGCCATACGCACCGCCAAACAGGCAATTGCCGAAACGCCCGATCAGGCTAAAATTTGCCTCTTGCGGCACGGCGGCCGAAAGCTTCATTCAAGCGGTCGTCGTTCGATTTCGGCTATAGGTGTCGAGAAGACCGACCGTGACTGAAGGCCTTACGCGGGGATAGTACCATGCCGTCCGGCAGCGCAGACATTTCGTCGATCCTCGACCGCATTCTCGAGGCGGCGACGGATAACCTCAGGATCGCGAAGATCCTGGTCCAGATGGGCCTCGATCCGAACAACGTCACCTATGACTCGATCTTCAATCGGATGCTGGAGATCTTCGTCCAGAACATCACGCTGGCCAATATGTTTGCCGCGGTCGGCGCCGGCTTCTTCGTCGCCACCCTCCTGATGCGGACGATGGTTCCGCTGCGCGTTGCCAACATGGTCGGCTGCGCGTTCTTCGCCGTCTTCGGTGCGCTCTCTGCCAACGTCTCGACCTTCCTGCTCTATCTCCTGCTGCTCCCGATCAACGCCTTGCGCCTGCGGCAGATGCTCAAGCTCGTCAAGAAGGCGCGCCATGCGGCCGAAGGCGACATGTCGATCGAATGGCTCAAGCCGTTCATGACCGAACGCAAATATCGCCGCGGCGACACGCTGTTCAAACTGGGCGACCCAGCCAAGGAGATGCTCCTCACGGTCACCGGCAAGTTCCTGGTCAAGGAGATCAATATCGAGATCATGCCGGGCGCGCTGATGGGCGAGCTCGGCTTCCTCACGCCGGGCAACCGGCGCACCGGAACGATCGAATGCATCGAAGACGGGCAGGTGTTGACGATTACCTATGACCGATTGCTCGAGATCTACTTCCAGGATCCGCAGTTCGGCTACTACTTCCTGGTGCTGACCAGCCAGCGCCTGCTGCAGAACATCGAGCGCCTCCAGAAGCAGCTGGCGTCGGAGCGCGCGGCCACCACGAACAGGATCGCGTGATCGACTGCCCCTCGCCGCTCAGTTCAACAGCAGCGCCATGCCCGGGTCGCCCTTCTCCATCGCACGCCGATAGCCCGCCCGCGCGCCGATGCGGCCGAGATATTTGACCACGTTGGGACAGCGCGACACGTCATAGGGCTGGAAGTAGCGCATGGTGGTGAGTGAGAACACCGTCATGATGTCGGCGGTCGTGAAGGCGCTGCCCGCAAGGTATTCGGCCTCGCGAAGCCTTGCGTCGAGAAGATCGAAGGCCCGATCGAGACGCCCCTTCATCGCGAGCAGGGTCGGACTGTCCTTGGCGAGATCGAGCCGGCTCAGGATCATCATCCGCCCCATGCCGGGTTGCAGGGTGCCATTGGCGAAATGAAGCCAATACAGAAACTGCGCGAAGGCGGGATGAGTGGGCCCGAGCACGAGTCGGCCGTTGCCATATTTTGCAACGACGTAGTCGACGACCGCGCCGGATTCCGCGAGCACCAGTGCGCCGTCGGTGATCACAGGCGCCGCCCCGATCGGATGCAACGCCTTGTACTCGGCCGGAGCCAGCATGGTGACGGGATCGCGCGTATAGCGCTTCAACTCGTAGGGAATCGCCAGCTCCTCGCACAGCCAGACTATACGCTCGGACTGCGACTTGCCGAGATGATGGACGGTGAGCATGAGGCCTCCTGCGATCGCAATCGGATAGTTCGTGACCCACATCTTACTCCGTCATTGCGAGCGCAGCGAAGCAATCCAGACTGCCACAAAGGAAAGATTCTGGATTGCTTCGCTGCGCTCGCAATGACGATGCGGAGGCTGCGGGCGCGATGCTTCCTCCCATGTCCGCCCTACCCCGCCTCGTCCGTCACCATCCGCGCCACGACGCGGTCGCGGCGGATGAAGTGGTGCCAGAGCGCGGCGATCACGTGAACCGCGATCAAGGCGAGCAGCACATAGGCAAAAAGGATGTGGCGGTCTTCATAGGCGCCCGCCGCCACGCGGTCGGGGGCGGTGAATTGCGGCACGTGAAACAGGCCGAAGAAGTCCGAATAATCAGGTGCGTGCGCACCGGAATGCGCCCAGCCGAGCATGGTGACGACGATGACTGCGAGGTAGAGCGCGCCCTGGCTGACATGGGCGGCGACCTTCTGCCACCGCGAGGTCTCGGCCGGCATGGCGGGCGTCGGGTTAACGAGGCGCCAGACCAGGCGCAGCACCGTGAGCAGCAGAATCACATAGCCGATATCGGCGTGGATCGAGCGGTAGAAGAAGCGGTCGGGACGCGCCGGGATGTGGTTCATCCACCACCCGAAGCCGATCATGCCGATGATGGTCAGCGCCAGAACCCAGTGCAGCCATCGGGAAATGCTGCCCCAGCCGTGGCTGGTATTTCTGATCATGTCGGCTCTCCGGAGTTTTGCGGGCCTGTCCCTATCCGCGCCGCAGTCCGGCAGCTGATATCGGGTCCATGCGGCAATCGCGAAATCGAATCGGTCCAAATTAGCCCTAAGCGCCCCTGCCGCAAAACCGCCCCAAAAACCGAATGGTAACCATGTCCGGCTAGAGTGATCACGTGACCAATTCCCCGACGATTCTGGTGTTCGATTCCGGCCTTGGCGGGCTCACGGTCCTGCGTGAGGTCGTGGCCGCGCGCTCCGACGCGCATTACGTCTACGTCGCGGACGACGCCTTCTTTCCCTACGGCCACCACAGCGAGGACGAGATCATCGCCCGCGTGGTGCCGCTGATGGGGGAATTGGTCGGCACGCATGATCCTGACCTCGTCGTCATCGCCTGCAACACGGCGTCCACCTTGGTCCTATCGCATCTGCGCGCCGCTTATTCCCTGCCCTTCGTCGGCACTGTGCCCGCGATCAAGCCGGCCTGCGCGCAGTCGAGGAGCCGGCGGGTGTCGGTGCTCGGCACCAAGGGCACGGTGAAGCGCGAATACACCAAGGCGCTGATCCGGGATTTCGCGCAAGGCTGCGAGGTGACACTGGTCGGTTCGCCCGAGCTGGCTGCGCTGGCTGAAGCAGAGCTCAGCGGCTCTCCCGTCAGCGACGACGCCATCCTCGCCGAGCTCGCCCCGTGTTTCGTCGGCGATGCCGGGGACGCAGGCGCACGCACCGACACCGTGGTGCTCGCCTGCACGCATTATCCACTGCTGCTCGACCGGCTGAAAAAGCTCGCGCCCTGGCCGGTCGACTGGATCGATCCGGCGCCCGCGATCGCCCGCCGCGTCTCGGATCTGCTCGGCGCGCAGACCAGTGGCATCGCGCAGTCCGGCGCCGAGATGATCTTCACCTCGAACCGCGTCCATGGCCTTTCGGCCAAGCTGACGCCGTTCTTCGGCGGCCGCATTCCAGCCTGACCTTGCGCCTCGACGGCGCGCTGCTAGGCTCCGCCCTCGTCGTTTCCTGCAGGTTCTTCCCATGTCCGTCCCGACCACGCCGCTCAACCGTCTCCGCCAGCTCTGGCGCGAGGGTCGTCCCGCCTTCGGCGCGATCGCGACGATCCCGAGCGTGCAGACCGTGCAGATCATGGCGCGCTCACTCGACTGGATCATCGTCGATCTCGAGCATGGGCCGATTGGACTGACCGAAGCACATGCGATGATCGCGGCCACGACCGGCACACCGTGCACGCCGCTGGTGCGGATCGCGGCGAACGAACCGTGGCTTGCGAAGGCACCGATGGACATCGGCGCCTTCGGCATCAATTTCCCGATGATCACCAATCGCGCGGAGGCCGAGAAAGCGGTGCGCAGCGTGCGCTATCCACCACGCGGCGATCGGCTCTGGGGTCCGTTCCATGCGCCATTTCGCTGGGGCCAGTCGATGCCGGACTACATGGCCAGCTCCGACGACGAGATGATCTGCATGATCACCATCGAGCACGTCGAGGCCGTCAACCGAATCGACGAGATCATGGCCACGCCCGGCATCGACGTCGCCGTAATCGGCCCCGGCGATCTCGCCACCTCCATCAACAAGCGCGGCCAGATGGACGATCCGGAATTGCTGGAGCTGGTGGCGCGGGCCGAGGCTGGCATCCTCAGAAGCGGCGTGCCGATCGGCGGCGTGGCGCGTACCGCGGACCAGGCCAATGCCCTGGTCGATCGCGGCTACCGCGCGATCGCGCTCGGCTTTGACTGGTCCCTGTTCCAGCGCGGCATCATGGCAGCGTTCGAGGGGATCAAGCGCTAGCCTTGAGCCTTTGCCTGGAGTTTTGCCGAGAGCCTTGCCGGGAACCACCGCGCTGCTAGGGTCGGTCGTTCCAGGGAGGAAAAACCATGCTCAAAAAGACTTTGCTCGCTCTCGCCTTCACCGGCCTCGCTGTTGCGGCCTTCGCCCAGCAGCCCGGCATCAAGCGCACCCCGCTCCAGAAGGTCGAATTTCCCGATGGCTACAACACCATCACCGCCATCGCGGAGGTCCCGGCGGGCGGCGCGGCGGGACGCCATACCCATCCGGGCATCGAGACCGGCTACGTGCTGGAAGGCGAGCTCAATCTCCTCATCGACGGGCAGCCGGAAAAGACGCTGAAAGCCGGCGATTCCTACCAGATCCCGGCGGGCGTCGTGCATGACGCCAAGGCCCACGGCGACAAGGCTATGAAAGTGCTTGGAGTTTACGTCGTCGACAAGACCAAGCCGCTGGCCTCGCCGGCGCCCTGATGCGGCGAACCGACCGGCCCCATGCGGGTTGGTTCGTGCTAGAGCAGGCGGCGAGCGGGAACCCGCTCGCTGCACAAACTTTAATCAGGGGAAACCAAAGAGCGATGCGCGGGACGCCCAAGACCATTTCGCTGCCGCGTCGCCTGATTATCGACCTCATGCACGCATCGATGGGCGTGCCCTTCGTGTCCCTGTCCCGTTCGCTCGATATTGGCCCCCTGCAGGAGGCCCGCGCGGGCGCGATGGCACCAGCCGGCTGGGCGGCCATGTTCGTCAAGGCTTTTGCCCTGGTCGCCAGCAACGAGCCGGTCCTGCGTACCGTCTATGCCAAATGGCCCTGGCCGTCGCTTTACGAGCTCCCGAAGAGCGTGGCGTCGGTGGCCATTGCCCGGGTCGAGGGCGGCGAGGAATGCGTGATCCCGCAGCGAATCGTGGCTCCCGAGGCCATGACCCTGGCTGAGGTCGACGCCGAGATCCGGCGCGCCAAGACCGCCCCGATCGACGAAATTCCCATGTTCCGCAAGATCATGCGGGTGACCCGTCTGCCGCTGCCGCTGCGGCGGATGTCCTGGGCGATAGGACTGAATTTCGGCCGGCAGCGCGGCAACTGGTTCGGCAGCTTCGCGGTGAGCTCGGTGGCCGCCTATGGTGGCGGCGAGCTTCACCCGATCACGCCCGGCCCCTTCATCGTCAGCTATGGGATGGTCGGGCCTGACCAGACCATCCATGTCGTGATCCGCTGGGATCACCGGGTCACCGACGCCGCCCCGATCGCCCAGGTCCTGACCCGGCTGGAACAGGTCCTGAACACTGAAATCGCTGCCGAATTGCGTGCGGCCGGGTCAAAGCCGATCCGGGCGGTCGGGACGTGAGTCCGGGCCATTCGCATTGACAGCGAGCCCCAAGTCCCCCTAAAAGCCGCTTGCTCGCGGGCCGATTTCGGCCCGCGAAGCGTTTCGCGACCCGTGGTCCTGTCCCTTAAGCTTTGGGGATCGGACCTGTCAGTGCCGGGCTAGCCCGTCACACAGGAGGGCGCGTTTCCTCAAACCAAGTACCTGAAGAGGACGCGATGACTAAGCGCAGTGAGGCGAAGTACAAACTCGATCGCCGTATGGGCCAGAACATCTGGGGCCGCCCGAAGAGCCCCGTGAACCGCCGCGAATACGGCCCCGGCCAGCACGGCCAGCGCCGCAAGGGCAAGCTCTCCGACTTCGGCGTGCAGCTGCGCGCCAAGCAGAAGCTGAAGGGCTATTACGCCAACATCTCCGAGCGTCAGTTCCACAGCATCTATGTCGAGGCCAGCCGTCTCAAGGGTGATACCGGCGAGAACCTGATCGGCCTGCTCGAGCGCCGTCTCGACGCGGTCGTGTACCGCGCCAAGTTCGTCTCGACGATCTTCGCCGCGCGCCAGTTCATCAACCACGGCCACGTCAAGGTGAACGGCCGCAAGGTCAACATCTCGAGCTATCTGGTCAAGCTCGGCGATGTGATCGAGGTCAAGGAATCCTCCAAGCAGCTCGCTCACGTCCTCGAAGCCAGCCAGCTCTCCGAGCGTGACACCCCCGACTATCTCGAAGTCGACCACGGCAAGATGACCGCGAAATACATTCGCATCCCGCACCTCTCCGACGTGCCGTTCCCGGTGCAGATGGAGCCGCATCTGGTCGTCGAATTCTATTCGCGCTGATAATTGCAGCATCGACAAAGGCCCCGGTTTTCCGGGGCCTTTTTGTTTGTTAGCATGCCATTGATGTCTCGCACGGCCGACCAGCTCGCCAACACTCATCCTTCGGCAACGCCGACTGAAGCGGCGCTTGGAGCGTGGGAGGCCCTCTCCCGCGACGAGCAGATCTGCCGATATCAGGGGCTGTTCGCTCAGCCCGATTGCAATATCTTCGCTGCCGACACGCTAGACGACATCCTGCTCGCCGCGCGACAGCGCGTCGCTCAACGTTCTCGTGGCTAGTTCAGGTCATTGGGACACGCACGCAACACGTTGCCATTGTTCGACTAGAGAATGAGACCAGCCATGCTCTACACCCCTCCCCCGATCGATCCCAAAGCGCCGCCAGTGCGCATCAATCTGCTCTCTGACACGCAGACAAAGCCGACACCCGCAATGCGCGAGGCGATGGCGCGGGCGGAGGTCGGCGACGAGCAGGTCGGCGACGATCCGACCGTGAATGCGCTGTGCGAGCGCGTCGCCGAGCTGCTCGGCAAGGAAGCCGCCGTGTACATGCCGTCAGGCACGATGTGCAACGTCACCGCAACGCTGGTGCATTGCCGCCCCGGCGACGAGATCCTCGCCCATGAGAGCGCCCATATCATCGCGCGCGAAGGCGGCGCGCATGCCGCGATCGGCGGCTTCCAGGTCACGCAGCTGAAGGGACCCGACGGCCAGTTCACGCCGGAGACCTTTCGCAGAGCGCTGCATCCGCGCACGCGCTACCAACCGCCACAGACGGTGGTCAGCGTCGAGCAGACCGCCAATATCGGCGGCGGTACGGTCTGGAAGAAGGCCGCGCTCGACGAGATCGTCGCGATCGCGAAACAACATGGCCTCGTCACCCACATGGACGGCGCGCGCCTGCTCAACGCCACTGTCGCAAGCGGCATCTCCCCGCGCGACATGACCGCGGGCTGGGATTCGGCCTGGATCGACTTCTCGAAGGGCTTGGGCGCGCCGATCGGCGGCGTGCTGGCGGGCTCGCGCGCCTTCATCGATGCGGTCTGGCAGTGGAAGCAGCGGCTCGGCGGCTCAATGCGACAGGCCGGAATCTGCGCGGCGGCCTGCATCTACGCGCTCGACCATCATGTCGAGCGGCTCGCCGACGATCACGCCAACGCGCGCGCGCTCGCCCGCGGACTGTCGCAGATCGCAGGCGTCGAGGTGCAGGAGCCCGAAACCAACCTGGTGTTCTTCAAGCCCGATGCCGCCGGCATTCCCGGCGACAAGATGGTTGCGGCGCTGCGCCAACGCGGCGTGACGCTTGCGATGATGGATGGCCGCATCCGTGCCTGCACCCATCTCGACGTCAATGCGAGCCAGGTCGAGGAGACGATCGGATATATCCGCGAGATCGTGCGCGGAGCGTAATCACCGCCCCATCGCCTGGTAGATCAACGTCTTCAGCGCCAGCTGAATCCGGCCGCGCTGCGTCGGAGTCTGCACCATGAAGATCCCGAACAGATCGTCCTCGGGATCGATGAAGAAGAACGTGCCGCCGACGCCGTCCCAGCGATATTCGCCGAGCGGCCACGTTGTTCCAGAGGGCACCGAGGTGCGCACGGCGAAGCCGAGACCGAAGCCGGAAGACCCGCCCGGATAATAGTTCTGGTCGCGCGCGATCTTCGTCTCCGGCCCGATATGATCGGAGGCCATCAGCGCGATGGTCTCCGGTTTGAGATAGCGCCGGCCGTCATAAGTGCCGCCGTTGAGCAGCATCTGGGCGAAATGGGCGTAGTCGCCGACCGTGCCGACCATACCGCCGCCGCCCGATTCCCATGTCGCGGGCCGCCTGATGTCGCGGACCTGCGTCGTCGGATTGATATTGCGATCCCCCGGCATCGGCTCGGCGATGCGCGGGAATTTGGCGGGATCGGCAACGAAGAAGGCCGTCTCGGTCATGCCGAGCGGATCAAGCAGCCGCTCCTTCTCGAACTGCAGCAGCGTCTTTCCCGCGATGATTTCGACGACGCGGCCGAGCACGTCGGTGGAATAGCCATAGTCCCACACCGTGCCGGGCTGCTCGACCAGCGGCAGCGTGGCGATCTTGGCGGCGAATTCGGCGTTGGTCAGATTACTGTTGAAGAGATTGGCGTCCGCGTAGAGCTCGCGCACCATACCGCCGCCGTAATAGCCGTAAGGCAGCCCCGAGGTGTGGCGCAGCAGATCCTTGATCGTGATGGGTCGCTCCAGCGGCTCCAGCGACAGCGTGACTTTGCCGTCCTCGGCCTTCTTCTCGATGCCGACCTTCATGCCGGCGAAGGCCGGAATGTATTGCGAGACGGGATCGTCGAGCGACAGCTTGCCCTCCTCGACCAGCATCATCGCCATGACCGAGGTGACCGGCTTCGACATCGAGTAGAGGCGGAAGATCGTGTCCGCGCTCATCGATAACTCGGTCGCGACGTCGCGGACGCCGAAATCTCGGTAATACACCGGCTTGCCGTGCTGCTGAAGCAGCAGGATGGCGCCGGGAATCTTGCCGGTGGCGACCTCGTTGCGGATGTAATCGGAAACCTTCGCCAGCCCCGCAGGCGATAGCGTGCGGGCCGCAGGTCTCTCCGAGCCTGCCTTCGTAACGATGCCGCCGGCGAGAAGGACGAGCGCCGCGATCAATGCGCGGCGCCCGAACATGTCAGTTCTCCATCGCTTCATAAACCAGCTGCTTCAATGTTCGCTGCACGCGCTGGCGCTCGGTCGGGGTCTGCTCCAGCAGCACGAAGAACATGTCCTGCTTGGGATCGATCACGAAATAACAGCCGGAGGCGCCGTCCCATTTTAATTCGCCGAGATCGCCGGGCGGCGGCGGTTTTGCGTTGCCGGGGTCGGTGCGCACCGCAAGTCCAAGACCGAAGCCGAAACCATCGCCGGGGAAATAGAAATAATCGCGATCGACGCCCGACTTGGGGCCGATCTGGTCGGTCACCATCAGCTTGAACGTCTCGGGCTTGAGAATCGTCTTGCCGTTGAGACTGCCGCCCTTGAGCAGCATCTGCGTAAAGCGTTCATAATCGGCCATGGTCGTCACCATACCGCCGCTGGCGAACTGGATCTTCTTGATCACCGTCGGATCGTTGATCCGTCCGACCCGGAAATCGCTGTCGTTCGGCACCGGCTGCGCCAGCAGCTTCTGCTTCTCGGGATCGGTGACGAAGAAGCCGGTATCGACCATGCCGAGCGGGTCGAGCAGCTTCTCCCGCTCGATCTCGATGAGCGGCTTGCCGGCCGCGACTTCCATGACCCGCGCCAGGATGTCGGTGGAATGGCCGTATTGCCACAGCGCGCCCGGCTGGTTGTGGAGCGGAAGTTTTGCGATTCGCTCGGCGAACTCCGCGAGGTCGAAATCGCCGGCATAGATGTTGGCGTCGCGATAGGCCTTGCGGACCAGGCTGTCGCCATAGAAGCCGTAGGTGACGCCCGAAGTGTGCGTCATCAAATCGTGCACCGTCATCGGCCGGCTCGGCGGCACGAGCTCAAGCGACTTGGTGCCGTCCTCGGCCTTCTTCTCGACGCCGACTTTCACATTGGCGAAGGACGGAATGTATTTCGAGACGGGATCGTCGAGCTTGATCGTACCTTCCTCGATCAACTTCACTGCGACGACGGAGGTGATCGCCTTGCTCATCGAGAACAGGCGGAAGATCGTCTTGTCCGTGATCGGCGCCTTGCTGACCGCGTCCTGCACGCCGAAGACTTCGTGGTAGACCGGCTTGCCATGTTGCTTGATGAGGACGTTTGCGCCGGCGATCTTGCCGGTCGCGACCTCGTTCTTGAAGAACTCGGTGATCCTCGCGAGCTTGTCCGGATTGAAATGCGCGCCGGCCGGAATCTCGTAGGTGCCCTCCGCCCGCGCAAGCGACATCGTACCCAACGACACAAGCGCGGCGCAGACCAGCGCGCGCAGTCCAGACTGTAAAATCATATCCCCTCCCCGGAACATGGCCCGGGGAGTGTACCGACCGCGTCATCAGGCACAAGGGCCGCCGTACCGCGCCAAAACGTCCGCGTGCAGAGTCGCGCTCTTTTCCGAGAAACAACAAAATATGACGTCGACGACCAGCGGCGCGGCGGGAAGGGCTTCAATGGTCGCATGGACCGCAATCTTCGCCGCCTGGTCGGCCGGAAAGCCGTAAACCCCGGTCGAAATCGCGGAGAACGCCACGGAGGTCAGCCGATTGGCCCCGCAGAGCTCAAGCGTACGGCGATAGCATGAGCCCAGCGCCTGCGCCTCACCGCGAGTGCCGCCGTGCCAGACCGGGCCGACCGCATGGATCACATGGGGTGCAGGGAGAAGGTAACCCTTCGTGATCTTGGCATCGCCGGTCGGGCATCCTCCGAGCTTCCGACACTCGGCCAGAAGCTCGGGCCCGGCCGCCCGATGGATGGCACCATCGACGCCG
Organism: Bradyrhizobium sp. 44; assembly: GCF_023073095.1. Lineage (NCBI taxonomy): Bacteria > Pseudomonadati > Pseudomonadota > Alphaproteobacteria > Hyphomicrobiales > Nitrobacteraceae > Bradyrhizobium > Bradyrhizobium sp. 44. Next base: position 644,557 of record NZ_JADPIY010000029.1, on the reverse strand, counting down.
CCGCCACCCAGCAGCGACGTGTTGGCCGCGTTGACGATGGCGTCAACGCTCAGCGTGGTGATGTCAGCGACTATGACCTTGAGCTCCGCGCCGCCGATCCGGCGCGTCAGCTGGGTCACCTATCAGGCCGCGACAGCGACGCCCTTTTCGGAGAACAGCTGCTGCAATTCACCGGCCTGGAACATCTCGCGGACAATGTCGCAGCCGCCGACGAACTCGCCCTTCACATAGAGCTGCGGGATGGTCGGCCAGTTCGAAAAGTCCTTGATGCCGTTGCGCAGTTCGGCGGATTCGAGAACGTTGAGGCCCTTATAGCCGACGCCGATGTGGTCGAGAATCTGGACGACCTGGCCGGAGAAGCCGCACTGCGGAAATTGCGGTGTGCCCTTCATGAACAGAACCACGTCGTTCGACTTCACTTCGTTGGCGATGAATTCCTCGATGCTCATATCCGTGTCCTTCTGGGGCGGAGCCCACTCCAATCGCTTCGGGCTGGCTCAGCCGATTTAACCCGATCCCTGCCTATATATGTAGCCCAAACCGTTGTGCATCCAAAGTAAAATGGCGGCGAGCGGCCCCTGGGCGGACCGCTCTCGGCAGCAGCGGCCCATTGCATGATGGCACGAATATCATAGCCGAGGAGGACTTTCATACCGTCACGGAGCCCCTATCTAGGACGAACCAGGCGTTTTGGAACCCGACAACGCCAACAACGTTCTCTTGTCCTGTCTGGAGAAAAACGTGACGAAACAAGCCTCCGCTACGGCCCCCGCTCCGTCACCGTCGGCCGATTTGGGCGGCCTTGCCCAGAGGCTGGAAGACGCGTTTCTCAACGTCCGCGACGAGACCGAGCGCCGGGCCGCACCGCTGTCGCCGGAGGATCAGCAGATCCAGTCCATGCCGGACGCGAGCCCGACGAAATGGCACCGGGCGCACACCACCTGGTTCTGGGAGCAATTCGTGCTCGGCGAGCACTGTGCGGGCTACCGGCCCTTTCACCCTGACTTCGCCTTCCTGTTCAATTCCTATTACGTCAGCGCCGGCCCACGCCATTCCCGCAATCACCGCGGCGATATCACCCGTCCGAGCGCCGATCAGGTCGGCGCCTATCGAAAACATGTCGACGCTGCCGTCGTGACATTCTTCCGCGACGCCGGCGAGGACAAGCTTCGCGAGATCGCGCCGCTGGTCGAGGTCGGCCTCAACCACGAGCAGCAGCATCAGGAATTGATGTTCACCGACATCCTGCACGCCTTCGCGCAGAACCCGATCCCGCCGGCCTATGATCCGGGCTGGCGCTTCCCGGCCGCAACGCCGGCCAGCGAGGATTGGCTGACGCTGAACGAAGGCATCCACACCGTCGGTCATGTCGACGAGAGTTTTCATTTCGACAACGAGAAGCCGGCGCATCGCGCCCTCGTCGGCCCGGTCAAGCTCGCACGCAATCTCGTCACCAATGGCGAATGGCTCGCCTTCATGCGCGACGGTGGCTACCGGACCGCAACGCTGTGGCTGATGGACGGTTTTGCGACCGTGAACAACGAGGGCTGGGACGCCCCCGGCCATTGGCGCGAGATCGACGGCCAGTGGCATGTCATGACGCTGGCCGGCCTCAAGCCGGTCGATCCCGACGCGCCCGTCTGCCACGTCAGCTATTACGAGGCTGACGCCTTTGCGCGCTGGGCCGGAAAACATCTGCCCACCGAGATGGAATGGGAGGTCGCGGCCCGCGCGGGCCAGCTCAACGATGCGTTCGGCATCGTCTGGCAGTGGACGCGGTCGTCCTACTCGCCATACCCCGGCTATCGCGCCATCGAAGGCGCGCTCGGCGAATACAACGGCAAGTTCATGGTCAACCAGCTGGTGCTGCGCGGCTCCTCGCTTGCAACCCCGGAGGGGCACAGCCGTATCACCTATCGTAACTTCTTTTATCCGCACCACCGGTGGCAATTCACGGGACTGCGGCTCGCCGACTACGAGTAAAATTCTCATCCGACGACAAATGCGCGCCGGACAGCGCGTTCAGGAGAGTATCATGAATGTGCACGCCAGCGCTTTGGCCGAAGCCCATCTTCCCCACGAACAAACCACCGCCTTTGCCCGCGAGGCCATCGAGGACCTCTCGCAGCAGCCCAAAAAGCTGTCGCCGAAATATTTCTACGATGCGGCCGGATCGGAATTGTTCGAAGCGATCACACGGCTGCCGGAATATTACCCGACGCGCACGGAGCTGGCGATCCTGAAGGAGCGTGGCAGCGAGATCGCAAAGATCATTCCGGAGCACGCGGCGCTCGTCGAATTCGGCGCGGGCGCGACCACAAAGGTTCGCCTGCTGCTCAACCACTGCAAGTTCGCGGCCTATGTGCCCGTCGACATCTCCGGCGACTTCCTGACGGCGCAGGCGAACGGCCTGAAGCGGGATTTTCCGTCACTCGGCATCTACCCGGTGGCGGCCGACTTCACCACACCGTTCGAGCTGCCCAAGGCGGTGGCGACCATGCCCAAGGTCGGGTTCTTCCCGGGCTCGACCATCGGCAATTTCGAGCCGCATGAAGCGCAGGCGTTCCTGAAGAGCGCGCGCGCTATCCTGGGCCGGGGTGCGCAGATGATCATCGGCGCCGACCTCGAGAAGGAGGAGCGCCTGCTCCACGACGCCTATAACGATGCCGCCGGCGTCACCGCGCGTTTCAACCTCAATGTGCTGGTACGGATCAATCGCGAACTCGGCGGCAATTTCGACCTCTCCGCCTTCACCCATCGCGCGATCTACAATCGCGAGCGGCACCGCATCGAGATGCACCTGATCAGCAAGAAGAGCCAGACCGTGCGCCTGCTCGGCACCAGCTTTTCGTTCCGCGCGGGCGAGAGCATCCACACCGAGAACAGCTACAAATACAGCATCGAGCGCTTCGCCGCGCTGGCGCAGGGCGCAGGCTGGCGCGTGCGCGAGAGCTGGACGGATGTCGCGAAGATGTTCTCGGTGCATGCGCTGGAGGCGGCGGAGTAAGCGCTCCGGCGCCAATGGCGCCGGCTCAATGCTCCTCGGCTTGTTCCGGCGTCGATCCCAGGGAGACCGACTCCCACACCGCAACGACGATCATGATCACCGTCGCGGCGACCGACAGCCATAGCGGGGACAGTTCGGCGGCGAACCACGACAGCGCCAGAAGCAGAATGATGCCGATGCCGTGCGAGAGCTGGAGGAAGCCGCGGATCGCATGCTTGAACAGGATGGTGCCGACCAGGAACAGCAGCGGCCCGCCGATCGTGCTGACGATGGTCCTGATATCGGAATGGCCGACCGGATGCTTCAGCACCAGCTCGTCGGAGACCGCGGTCAGGATGATGCCGGCGACGATCGGCATGTGCAGATAGGTATAGGCGAGCCGCGCCAACCGGCCGGATTCGGCGGATTTCGAGATGCGCTCGGCGCCGGCCTCGGCGCCCTTGTGGAAATAGACCCACCACATCGCGATGCTGCCGACCAGCGCGGAGACGAAGGCCAAAATGTTGTCCGCGGTCCAGTCCAGCTCGGCAAAGGTGGCGCCGTTGACGACGACGGCCTCGCCGAGCGCGATGATGACGAAGAGCGAGCAGCGCTCGGCCATGTGGCCGCCTTCGACGGCCCAGGCCTCGACCGACGAGAAGCCCAGTTTCGGGACCCAGAAGCGCACTGCCGGCGAGATGTATTCGATCGTCAGCGCCACGATCCAGAACCACAGCCGCACCTCGTCATGGGCGAGGCCGCCGAGGATCCAGAAGATCGCGGAAACCGAGAGCCATGTCAGGATGCGGATCGCATTGTGCCGGACCGCCGTTCGGTGGCGCGGAGTCGCAAACATCCAGAAGGCGGTGCGCCCGACCTGCATCGTTGCGTAGGCGATCGCAAACCACAGGCCCCGCCCCTCGAACGCGGTCGGAATCGTCGTGGACAGCACGAGGCCACCCAGCATCATCAGGAAGATCAGGATCCGGACCGGCGTCAGCTCGGGATCGAGCCAGTTGGTGACCCAGGCGGTGTAGACCCACACCCACCATACCGCGAGAAACAGCACCGCGACGTGCATCGCACCGAGCGGCGTGAAATGGTGCAGCAGTGTGTGCGAGACCTGCGTGATCGCGAAAACGAAGACCAGGTCGAAGAACAGCTCGGCATTGGTGACGCGGCTGTGCTGGTTCGGCAGGATGACGCGAAACATCGCGCCGCGAGGATTGTCCGCAGCCATCGTCATGCCCCCGTCACGATCGGATCAGGCGCCCGGCACCCCGGTTTGCAGCGCCAGCGCATGCAGCACGCCGCCCATCTGGCCGCGCAGGGACTGATAGACGATCTGGTGCTGCTGGACGCGGGACTTGCCGCGGAAGGTCTCCGAGATCACGGTCGCGGCATAGTGATCGCCGTCCCCGGCGAGGTCACGGATGGTCACCTCGGCATCGGGGATCGCCGCCTTGATCATCGCCTCGATATCGTGGGCGTCCATTGGCATTCGGGTCGTGCTCCTGTCTCGGCTGCAATCAGCCTTGTCGTCGAATCGCTGCCGGGGTCCGGGATCTGCAAAGCCAAACTTGCCGGCGGGGCCAAACTTAGCGTGAACGGCCTTCTACGTCACGCCTTCCGGCACTATATCGGTGATCCGATCTGGATAAAGCCACGACAAAGTGCCGCGCGCGGCAGAGTGATCGAAAAAGGCGTGAAATCATGAAGCTTCCAGGGCCCGACCACCCCATCACCATCACCCCAAATCCCCGGCGCGTCCGGGTCACGGCCGGCGATATCGTGATCGCCGAGACCACCAAGGCGCTGACGCTGAAAGAGGCGAAATATCCGGCGGTGCAATATGTGCCGCGACAGGACGCCAACATGGCGCTGCTGGAGCGCACCGACCGTGTCACCCACTGCCCCTACAAGGGAGATGCGAGCTACTACAGCGTCAAGGCCGACGGCAAGACGCTGGACAACGCGATCTGGACTTATGAGGCGCCCTTCCCCGCGATGACCGAGATTTCCGGTCATCTCGCCTTCTACCCGGACAAGGTGAAGATCGAGGAAGTGGGGTAAGCCCACATAGGGCCTGCCGTCATGGCCGGGCTCGTCCCGGCCATCCACGCCCTTGGCTGCCGCGGATACAAAAAACGTCGATGCATGCCCGGGGCAAGCCCGGGCACGACGACTGGGAATGCCGACGCGAGCCCCGCTACGCCCTGAATATCGTGAGCCCCAGGATCAGCAGCACCAGGAAAATCGCGACGAACACGTAGAACAGGAAGCGGGCGATGTCGGCGGAGGCGGCCGAAATGCCGGTGAAGCCGAGCACGCCGGCCACGATCGAGACAAGTAAGAAGATCAGCGCCCATTTCAAGATCGTCATCGCCAGCTCCGAAATTGTGCCGCCTGTCGCGGCCCTCAAGCCCTTTTGGCGAACGCTAACTGCGTCGCAGGGAACTGGTTCCTAGCGGCAGCGGGCCCTGCGGGCGTCCCAAACGACCCTTGCTGAATCCGGTTCCCGGCGGCAAAGTCCCGCTGGGACGGAAAGCGCGACCGGGGCGGCCACGATGACGATGTCACATTCAGCGACGATCGGAGCAGAGGCGCATGCGGCGCCGAAGGCCAAGGCGCGCAATCTGTCGCTCGATCGCGCCCGCACCTTCCTCACGCTGGTGGTGCTGCTGCACCACGCCGTCATTCCCTACACCTATTTCGGGCACACCGATCCGGCGTCCTGGGCCGGTTTCGACGTGGTCGTGCTGGCCACCGACAGCTTCTTCATGGCGATGTTCTTCTTCCTGTCGGGACTGTTCACCTGGCCCGGCATCGCGCGCAAGGCGCCGTCGGTCTTTCTCCGCGACCGCCTGTTGCGGCTCGGGCTGCCGTTCGCGATCGCGGCGTTCACCGTCATCCCGCTCGCCTATTACGCGATCGCGCTGCGGCACGATCCCGGGCTGAGCTTCACGGCATTCTGGTGGAAGACGATCACGGTTGGCCCGTGGCCGAGCGGCCCGATCTGGTTCGTGTGGGTGCTGCTGGCATTCGACCTGACCGCAAGCCTGCTCTACCGGGTCTCCGCGCATCTGGTCGATCCGGGCAACCGCGTGTCGCTGCGCGGATTCGACCAGCCGGCCGTATTCTGGCTGCTGCTCGTCGTCGTCACGACAATCGCCTACGTGCCGGCGCTGCTCTATTTCGGCGGCAGCAAATGGTTCGAGCTCGGGCCGTTCTCGGTGCAGGCCAGCCGCATCCTGCTCTACTTCGCCTATTTCTTCATCGGCGTCAGCGTTGGAGCCGCCAATTTCGATCGCGGCATCCTCAGCGCCGGCGGCCAGTTGCCGAAACAGCGCTGGCTGTGGGTGATCGCCACGCTGATCCCCTACTGCCTGATGTGGGGCATGATCTACATCAAGCGCGAAGTTCTCGGTAATCCCGACCCACAGCCGCACTGGTACCAGGCGATCTACGGCACGTTCTTCGTGCTGTTCTCAGGCTCGATCCTGCTCGCGATCCTCGCCTTCTTCCTGCACCAGAAGTCGCCGGGACCGAACCTGCTCGACCGCATGCAGGCGGATGCCTACGGCATCTTCCTGGTGCACTACCCGATCGCGCTGTGGATCCAGTACGCGCTGTACGACTACGGGTGGCCGGCGATCGTCAAGGCCACGATCGGCTTCGTGCTCACGGTGATCCTGAGCTGGGCACTGACAGCGGCGTTGCGCAAGATTCCGGGGGCCTCGCACGTGTTGTGAGGCCGAGCTCTTTCCATTCGTCATTGCGAGGAGCTCTTGCGACGAAGCAATCCAGAGTGCCTCGGCGGTGAGGCTCTGGATTGCTTCGCTGCGCTCGCAATGACGGAGTTTGCGGAAGCGCGTCCTACGCCGCCTTGCCGCCCATATACTCCGGCAGCCAGCGCTCGAACGAGGTCCGCAGCGCCTCTATCGTCACAGGCGCCTCGCCCGCGATCGCGATCGCGTCGCCGCCGGTGGTGCCGATCCGCACGCAGGGCACCTCGCAGCCGCGCATCTTGGCGAGCACGCGGCCGGCCTCGGTTTCAGGCACGATGACGAGATAGCGCGCCTGGTCCTCGCCGAACCAATAGGCCTGAGGCACCAACGAGGTTGGCGCCGCGAGCAGTTTGGCACCGATACCGCTCGCCATCGCCATCTCGGCGAGCGCGATCAGCAGGCCGCCGTCGGAGAGGTCGTGCACGGCGGTCGCGGTGCCCGCATGGATCATGCCGCGCACGCAGTCGCCGTTGCGCTTCTCGGCGGCGAGATCGACCGGCGGCGGCGCCCCTTCCTCGCGACCGCAGATGTCGCGCAAGTAAACCGACTGGCCGAGCCAGCCGTGAGTTTCGCCGATCAGGAGAATCGCCTCGCCTTCGGCCTTGAACGCGAGCGAGGCTGACTTGGTGAAGTCATCGAGCAAACCGACGCCGCCGATCGAAGGCGTCGGCAGGATCGCGCGGCCATTGGTCTCGTTGTAGAGCGAGACATTGCCTGAGACGACCGGGAAGTCGAGCGTGCGGCAGGCTTCCGAGATGCCCTTCAGGCAGCCGACGAACTGGCCCATGATCTCGGGCCGCTCGGGGTTGCCGAAATTGAGATTGTCGGTGATCGCGAGCGGCTTGCCGCCGACCGCAGTGATGTTGCGCCAGGCTTCCGCCACGGCCTGCATGCCGCCCTGATAGGGATCGGCTTCGCAATAGCGCGGCGTCACGTCGACGGTCAGCGCCAAGCCCTTCGGGCCGTCCTGCACGCGGACCACGGCGGCATCGCCGCCGGGACGCTGCATGGTGTTGCCGAGAATGACGTGGTCGTACTGCTCCCAGACCCAGCGCTTGCTGCACATATCGGGCGTGCCGATCAGCTTTTCGAGCGCGGCACCGAGCCCCATCGGGGCCGCCACTTCGCGCGCATGCACGACCGGCAAAGCGGCGGAAGGGACATGCGGGCGGTCATAGAGCGGCGCCTCGTCGCCGAGCTCCTTGATCGGCAAATCGGCCATGACGTCGCCGCCATGCTTGACCACAAAGCGCTTGCTCGGCGTGGTGTAGCCGACCACGGCGAAATCAAGGCCCCACTTCTTGAAGATCGCCTCGGCCTCTTTCTCCTTCTCGGGCTTGAGCACCATGAGCATGCGCTCCTGGCTCTCCGAGAGCATCATTTCGTAGGCGCTCATGCCGATCTCGCGCGTCGGCACAGAGTCGAGGTCGAGGTCGACGCCGAGGTCGCCCTTGGCGCCCATCTCGACCGCCGAGCAGGTCAGGCCAGCCGCGCCCATGTCCTGGATCGCGATGACGCAGCCCTTCTCCATGATCTCGAGACAAGCCTCTAACAGCAGCTTTTCGGCGAAGGGATCGCCGACCTGCACGGTCGGACGCTTCTCTTCGGACTTGTCGTCGAACTCGGCCGAAGCCATCGAGGCGCCGTGGATGCCGTCGCGGCCGGTCTTGGAGCCGAGATAGACGATCGGCATATTCACGCCGGAGGCGGCCGCATAGAAGATCTTGTCGGTATCGGCGAGGCCGACCGCCATCGCATTGACGAGAATGTTGCCGTCATAGCGGGTGTGGAAACGGACCTGGCCACCGACCGTCGGAACGCCGAAGGAATTGCCGTAGCCGCCGACCCCGGCGACGACGCCGGAGACGAGATGGCGCGTCCTGGCATGCTCAGGCGCGCCGAAGCTCAGCGCATTGAGGCAGGCGATCGGACGCGCGCCCATGGTGAAGACGTCGCGCAAGATGCCGCCGACACCGGTGGTGGCGCCCTGGTACGGCTCGATGTAGCTCGGGTGGTTGTGGCTCTCCATCTTGAAGACCACGGCCTGGCCGTCGCCAATGTCGATCACGCCGGCGTTCTCGCCAGGACCCTGGATCACCCAGGGCGCCTTCGTCGGCAGACCCTTCAAATGGAGGCGCGAGGATTTGTACGAGCAGTGCTCGTTCCACATCGCCGAGAAGATGCCGAGCTCGGTGAAGGTCGGCTCCCGCCCGATCAGCTTCAGAATGCGCTCATACTCGTCGGGCTTGAGCCCGTGGGCGGCAATCAGCTCGGGGGTGATCTTGGGTTCATTCTTCATGGATTCGAGGCTTTCGACGGCGGTGGGCCGTTCTTAGGAACATCGGACGGCTTGGAAAAGCCCTTTATGGCGCATTTTCCCGCTGTCCCACGTTTTGCGGCCGGGGGCTGCGGGAACAGGAATTGCACAGCGCGGACAGATCGGATTTAAGGGCAAACGACCCGCAATTGAAGGCCCATTCCCTTGCACGAATTGACCAAAGCGCCCCCGCCTCGCCGCCCCGACCTCCACGTCGCCACCGATGGGGAATTCCAGGGCTGGCGAACCTGGATTCGCGACAGTTTTGAGAGCCATGTCGGCCCGTTCTGGCACAAGATCAAGGACGACGGCAGCGTCCGCTCGGCGTTCCGGGTCGAGAAAAAGCACCTCAACGGCTCCGGAAACGTCCATGGCGGCTGCTTCATGGCGTTTGCCGACTATTGCCTGTTCGCGATCGCCACCCACGAGCTGGATGGGCCGGCGGTGACCACCAATTTCGCCTGCGACTTCCTCGACGCGGCGCGCGAAGGCGAGCTGATCGAATGCGTCGGCGAGGTCTCCCGCGCCGGCGGCTCGCTGATCTTCCTGCGCGGCAAGCTGACATCGGGCGGGCGGCCGCTGTTCACCTTCTCCGGCACGATCAAGCGGGTGAAGCGGAAGCCGGCACCGCAGCCAAACGCATAGCTCGCCGCCTTCCCTTTTGGCGCCCCCTCGCCCAGACTTGTGTCGAGCGCTGTCGCGCCGGGGAGCAATATCAAGGTGCCGCAGAGCACACCGCCGACGGCTCGCGCCACGGCCTCGCAATTGCCGTCCATGACTGCCACAGGCGCGCGGAGCTGGCGCGACTATGCGCTGCTGGTCGCGCTCGCCTGCTGCTGGAGCTCAACCTATCCGCTGGCCAAGCTCGCGCTGGATACGATCCCGCCCGTGACCTTCATCTCGGCTCGCTCGCTGATCGCGGCCGCCTTCCTGTTCGCGATCCTGTGGATGCGCGGCGTCAGGATCCCGACCGATGCGAAGGCCTGGAAGCTGTTCGCGGTCCAGCAATTGATCAACTCGACCTTTCCGTTCCTGATCATCACCTGGTCGCAGCTCTATGTGCCGGCGTCGAACACGGTGGTGCTGGCCTCGACCACGCCGATCTTCGCCTTCCTGATCACCTCGCTGATCACGCGCCACGAGCCGGCAACGCTGCTGAAGCTCTTGGGCGCGCTCCTCGGCCTTGCCGGCACCATCGTCATCGTCGGCCTCGATGCGCTGCGCGGCTTCGGTAGCGAGATCGTGGCGGAGATCGCCATCCTGCTCGCCACCATCTCCTTTGCCTGTGCCACGATCTTCGGCCTGCGGCTGTCCGAATACGACCCGATGGTGGTGGCGGCCGGTTCGCTGCTGTTCGGCGGGCTGGTGCTGCTGCCGCCTTCGCTGATCATCGACCAGCCCTGGACGCTGCACCCGACGCCGACGGCGATCATAGCCACCGTCGTCATGGGGATCGTCTCCAGCGCCTTGGGGCTGATGCTGTTCTACATGTGCCTGGGACGGCTCGGCACGCTGACGACGAACGCGCAAGGCTATTTGCGCATCCCGATCGGCGTCGGCCTCTCCGTGCTGCTGCTCGGCGAGAGCGTGCCGTCGAACCTGGTGCTGGGCCTGGTGCTGGTCATGGCGGGCGTTGCCGCGATGACGGTGCCGACGGAGCGGCTGAAACGACGCTAGCTATTACTTGGCGTCGTCAGCCAGCATCTTGCGGTACTTCTCGACGTCGCGAGTCACGAGCTTTTGCAGCACCTCGGGCGTGTGCTCGTCGGCATCGGGTGCCACGGTCGAGAGGTCGGCGAACCGCTTCTTCACCGCGTCGGTTTCGACCGCCGTGCGTGCAGCTGCATTCAGCCTGGCGATGACCGCCAGCGGGGTCCCCTTGGGCGCGAACAGGCCGTTCCAGCCCTGCGCCTCGAATTCGGGCAGGCCGGCTTCGGCCGACGTCGGCAGGTCGGGCACTGTGGCGAGCCGGACGGTCGAGCCGACCACGAGCCCGCGCGCCAGCTTCTCGTTGATCGACTGCGAGACGGAGGCTGCCGCATCGCAGACGCCGTCGATCTGGCCGCCGATGGCATCGGTGAGTGCGGGCGCGGCGCCGCGATAGCCGACCAGCGTCGCGTCGATGCCGGCGGCCGTGACGAAGCTCTTGCAGATCAGGTAATTCGAAGAGCCGACGCCGGCATGGCCGAGATTGATCTTGCCGGGATTGGCCTTGGCGTAGGCGATGAACTCCTTCAGGTCCTTCGCCGGAAAATCCTTGCGCACGGCGATGATGCCGAACGTCTTCGCCACCATGGCGATCGGCACGAAGGAGTCCGGGGTAAACGGCAGTCTGGGATAGATGGTATACGTCGCGGCGTTGGTGCCGGCATTGCCGATCGCAATGGTGTAGCCGTCGGGCTCGGCGCGGGAGGCGCGCGCCAGCGCGGTCGATCCGCCGGCGCCGGCAACGTTCTCGATCACGATGGTCTGGCCGAGCGCGATGCCCATCTGCTCGGCAACGGTGCGCGCGATCACGTCGGACGTGCCGCCGGCCGCGAACGGCACGATCATGGTGACGGGACGCTTGGGGAAGTCCTGCGCGAACGCGGCCGTCGCGAATGCAACGACGGCGACAGCGGCCGCCAGCCGCTTCAGCACGAACGCAATCACGCGGCCTTTTCCAGATGCGCGGTGAGGCCGGCGAACAGTCCGCGGCCGTCGGTGCAGCCCATGATGTCTTCGACGTGGTTTTCCGGATGCGGCATCATGCCGAGCACGTTGCCCTTGTCGTTGACGATGCCGGCGATGGATTGCGCGGCGCCATTGATGTTGCTGATGTCGTCGATCGCGCCGTCGGCCGAGCAATAGCGGTACAGCACGCGACCGTCGCCTTCGAGCCGCTTGATGGTCTCCGCGTCCGCCGCATAATTGCCCTCGCCATGCGCGATGGGCACGCGGATCACCTGCCCCGCATTGTAGCCGCGCGTGAACGGCGTGTCGGAGCGCTCGACGCGGAGATGCACGTCGTGGCAGATGAATTTCAGCCGCGCATTGCGCATCAGGACGCCGGGCAAGAGGCCGGATTCGCAGAGGATCTGAAAGCCGTTGCAGACGCCGAGCACGAGGCCGCCCCTGACCGCATAGTCGCGCACCGCGTCCATCACCGGCGCCCGCGCCGCAATCGCGCCGCAGCGCAGATAATCGCCGTAGGAGAACCCGCCGGGCACGACCACGAGGTCGGTGCCATCAGGTAGCGACGTCTCGGCATGCCAGACCATCGCGGGCTCGCTGCCCGAGATCAGCCTCAAGGCACGCGCCATGTCGCGCTCGCGGTTGATTCCGGGAAAGACGAGGATGGCGGCTTTCATGGCAGAGGTTCCGAACGAGGATTAAAATGGGGCTGGCACGGCTGCCAAATCGGCAGCAGACATAACCATTTGACGGGGATTTTACCAGTGCTAGCCTTGCCCGCGAGCGTTGTGCACAGGCCATAGCCCGCCATTCGGCCGATCGATTCGCCCGGGATTAAAGCCATGAATGTCCCCTCGCTGCCCGCATCCCTCTCCGAGCCGGTGTCCACCGAGGGCGTCATCGCCGCCGGTGCCTATGTCGACGGCCGGCGCGTCGCCAATATCGCCATCAGCGAGGCTTCGAGCTGGCGGGCGAAACCCGGCCACGTGGTCTGGATCGGGCTGCACGAGCCCGACATGGCGCTGCTCAGCGCGGTGCAGAAGCAGTTCGACCTGCACGAGCTCGCCATCGAGGACGCCAACCACGCCCATCAGCGACCGAAGATCGAGCAATATGGCGAGGCCCTGTTCATCGTGGCGCGCACGGCGCAACTGATCGAGGGCCGGATCGCCTTCGGCGAGACGCACATCTTCGTCGGCGAAGGCTATCTGGTCTCGGTGCGCCACGGCGCGTCGACGTCCTACACGCCGGTGCGCGAACGCTGCGAAAGCTGCCCGCGCGCGCTCGCGCGCGGCGAGGACTACATCCTCTACGCTATCCTCGATTTCATCGTCGACAACTACTCGCCCGTGCTCGAGAGCATTCACGAAGAGGTCGAGAGCATCGAGGACGACGTGCTCTCCAAGGCGATCAGCAAGGCGCAGATCGAGCGGCTCTACATGCTGCGCCGCGACCTGCTGCGGCTCAGGACTGCCATCGGACCGCTGGTGGAGGTCTGCCGCCGGCTCGAGCATGACGAACTGGCGATGGTGCGCGCTACGATGCAGCCGCTGTTCCGCGACGTCACCGACCACGTCAGGAACATCCAGGAGCGGATCGATTCAATGCGCGAGGTGCTGGCCTTCGCCTTCGAAGCAAGCCTGCTGGTCGGCCAGGCCCAGGAGACGGCGGTCTCCAAGAAACTTGCCTCCTGGCTCGCGATCATCGCGATCCCGACCGCGCTTGCCGGCATCTACGGCATGAACTTCAAGCACATGCCGGAGCTGGACTGGGAGTACGGCTATTACACGCTGCTCGGCGTGATGCTGACGGCCTGCGGCGCGCTGTACTGGCGTTTTCGTCGGGTCGGATGGCTGTGAGCCATCCTGTTCACCCGATCAGCTCAACCCGATAATTCTCGATCACGGTGTTTGCCAGGAGCTTGTCGGCGGCGTCCTTCAACGCCGCCTCTGCCTTGGCCTTGTCCGCGCCGGCGAGCTCGATGTCGAACACCTTGCCTTGGCGAACGCTGGCGACGCCGTCGACGCCGAGCGACTTCAACGCACCCTCGATCGCCTTACCCTGCGGATCGAGGATGCCCGTTTTCAACGTAACGGTGACACGTGCCTTCACGTCAGATCCCTCTTAGCTCTTCACCAGCACCGGGCCGGAACCGGCCGGACGCTCGTTCTCCATGAGAATGCCGAGACGCTTGGCGACTTCGGTATAGGCCTCGAGCAGCCCACCGAGATCCCTGCGGAAACGGTCCTTGTCGAGCTTCTCGTTCGACTTGATGTCCCATAGACGGCAGCTATCCGGCGAGATCTCGTCGGCGACGATGATCCGCATCATGTCGTTTTCGAACAGCCGGCCGCACTCCATCTTGAAGTCGACGAGGCGGATGCCGATGCCGAGGAAGAGACCGGTGAGGAAGTCGTTGACACGGATGGCAAGCGCCATGATGTCGTCGATCTCCTGCGGCGTTGCCCAGCCGAAAGCGGTGATGTGCTCTTCCGACACCATGGGGTCGTTGAGCTGGTCGTTCTTGTAATAGAACTCGATGATCGAGCGGGGCAGCTGCGTACCCTCCTCGATGCCGAGGCGCTGCGACAACGAGCCGGCGGCAACGTTCCGCACCACCACTTCCAGCGGCACGATCTCGACTTCGCGAATCAACTGCTCGCGCATGTTGAGGCGGCGGATGAAATGGGTCGGCACCCCGATGTCATTGAGGTGCTGAAACAGGTACTCCGAGATCCGGTTGTTGAGGACACCCTTGCCCTCGATCACCTGATGCTTTTTCGCATTGAACGCGGTGGCGTCATCCTTGAAGTGCTGGATCAGGGTACCGGGCTCCGGGCCTTCGTAAAGAACCTTTGCCTTGCCTTCATAAATGCGACGCCGACGGCTCATGGGGATGTACCGTGTTTTGTTGAAATCCATGTATCTGGTGTGCTCCGGTTGACGAGACTACGACCCACAGCGGAGCTGCCGTGAACGGCCCGGAACCCCTGGAAACAGAACGGGAACCCAGCCTTAGGCAACCTATCCGATTGGCCGTCCCAGCACAATCGATCCGGCCGTCCGGCATCAAACTTATACCGTCTTGCCTGCGGCTTAACGGCTCGTTGTTTTGCCGATTCGTGCCCCCTATCTAGGCATGCACCGGGGCTCTCGCAACGAGGGCCAGCCGGGTCCATTCAGCAGGGAATTGGAAAAGGCATGAGCACGTTGGACAAGCGCGAGGAAGGCTTCGAGAAGAAGTTTGCCCTCGACGAGGAGCAGAAATTCAAGGCGGAAGCCCGCCGCAACCGGCTGCTCGGTCTGTGGGCGGCCGAAAAGCTCGGCATCACCGGCGATGCCGCCACGGCCTATGCCAAGGAGGTGGTCGCGGCCGATTTCGAGGAAGCCGGCGACGCCGACGTCCTGCGCAAGGTCATGGCCGATTTCGCCGCCAAGAACGTCGCCGTCACCGAACAGGTGATTCGCGCCAAGATGAACGAGCTGATCGCGGTGGCGGCGGCCGAGGTGAAAGCCGGGAAGTAAGGCGAAGCGTCATTCCGGGGCACGTCTGCGACGCACCCCGGAATGCCAACCAGCTATCCCTCCTTGAACCCATACTCCGGCACATTGCCGCTGGCGCCGTAATATTTGTACGGCAGGAATTTGCCGCTCATGGTGATCTTGACGCGGTCGCCCTTCGGGTTGGGCAGGCGCTCCATCACCATGTCGAAATCGATCGCCGACATGATGCCGTCGCCGTACTCCTCCTCGATCAGCGCCTTCCACGCCGGACCGTTGACCATGACCAGCTCGTAGAAACGATAGATCAAGGGATCGGTCGGCGGCATCGGCATGCCGCGCATCGGCGTCTCGTTCAGCATCGCGGTCTCGGCCTTCGTCAGGCCGAAAAGTTCAGCGGCGTTTGCGGCCTGCGGCTTGGTCAGTTTCATTTGGCCGAGGATCGCGCCTGTTATCAGCACCTCGGAATAGCCGCCGATCTTTTCGCAGATGTGTTTCCAGCTCCAGCCCTTCTCGCGCTTGATGTCGAGCAGCTTCTCGGTGAGGTCTTCGCGTTTCATGTCAAGGTCTCCTTGGTTGTCGTCATGCCCGGGCCTTGTCCCGGGCATCCACGTTCTGGCTGCACTAGAAGGACGTGGATGGCCGGGCCAAGCCCGACCATGACGTCTCGTTGAGTGGCTCCGACTTGGCATCAGAGGCGACCGTCAGTCCGGGCTTGCCGATATGCACCACCGGCACATTCCGCGGATCGTGACCGGGCGTCTCGGCCGTGAAAGTCTTGCTGCGCGTTACCAGGAAATCAACGATGTGGTTGCGCAGCGCGTAGTACAGCGGATGGCGGTGCAAATCGGTGCGGCCGCGATCCCGCGGCAGCGGGTTCTCGACGACCTCGGCCAGCACCGCGCCGGGACCGTTGGTCATCAGGAAGATCTTGTCGGCGAGGTAGATCGCCTCGTCGACGTCATGGGTGATCATGAACGCGGTCTGCCCGGTCTCCAGACAGATGCGCCGCACCTCGTCCTGCAGCGTGCCGCGCGTCAGCGCATCGAGTGCCGAGAACGGCTCGTCCATCAGCATCATCTTTGGCGTGATCGACAGCGCACGCGCGATGCCCACGCGCTGCTTCATGCCGCCGGAAAGCTCGGAAGGTCGCTTGTGTTCCGACCCCGTCAGGCCGACGAGATCGATAAATTTCTGCGCATGCGCCTTCACCCTGGCGCGATCCCAGTTCCGCCATTTCGAGCTGACGGCGTAGGCAACGTTACCGAGCACGGTGCGCCAGGGCAGCAGCGCATGGCTCTGGAAGATCACGGCGCGATCGAGGCTCGTCCCTGAAATGGCCTGCCCGTCGACGATCACCGCGCCCTCGCTCGGCGCATCGAGGCCGGCAAGGATGTTGAGCACCGTGGTCTTGCCGCAGCCGGAATGGCCGATCACGCAGCAGAACTCGCCGCGCGCCATCGACAGCCAGAGATTCTCGAAGACCGCCGTTGTCGCGCCGCCTGCGCCCGGATAGCGCTTTGCGATGGCTTCGATCGAGATGAATTTTTCGGTCACGGCCCTACTCCGGAAACGTGACCATGCGCGTGAAGCGCGCGAGGATCTGGTCGAGCAACATGCCGACAACCCCGATCAGCAGGATCGCGATGATCACGTTGGTGATCGAGAGGTTGTTCCACTCGTTCCAGACGAAATAGCCGATGCCGGTGCCTCCGACGAGCATTTCTGCCGCGACGATCACGAGCCAGGCGATGCCGATCGAAATGCGCATGCCGGTCAGGATCGTCGGAGCCGCCGCCGGCAGGATCACGGTGAAGGCGCGCCTGATCGTTCCGACCTCGAGCGTTCGCGCGACGTTGATCCATTCCTTGCGTACGCTCGCGACCCCGAACACGGTATTGAGCAGCATCGGCCAGATCGAGCAGATGAAGATGACGAAGATCGCGGAGATCGAGGAATCCTTGATGGTGTAGAGCGCGAGCGGCATCCACGCCAGCGGCGAGATCGGCTTCAGCAGCTGGATGAAGGGATCGAGCGCCTGGCTGAGCAGCGGCGACATCCCGATCAGGAAGCCGAGCGGGATGGCGACCAGCACGGCGAGCAGATAGCCGGTGCCGACGCGCGCGATCGAGTAGCCGAGCTGGATGCCGAGCCCCTTGTCGTTCGGCCCGTTGTCGTAGAACGGCCTCCTCACATGCTCCCAGAGTTTTGCGCCGACATCGACCGGCCCCGGCATGGCGGATTTGCCCTGCGTCGCAGTCAGGCCCATCAGCTTGGCGTATTCCGGGCTCATCGTGGCCACCGGTGCCGCCGAGCGCACGGCGAGATGCCAGACACCGAGGAACGCGACGAGCAGCACGATCGAGACGAGGCCGGCGCGGAGACGGAGGGAGCTGGTGGTCATCGCGCGAAACCTCTCCACACGTCGTCCCGGCGAAGGCCGGGACCCATACCGCGTGATCTAGCGGAGCCGAAAGGTCGTGGTACCGAACAGCGTGTCTTCGCCAAACTCCCCCCTGAGGTTATGGGTCCCGGCCCCCGTGCGCAGCGCGCACTAGGCCGGGACGACAGCGGAGGCACATCGCGGCCGCTCACGACGCCTTCCTGATCTTGAAGCCCGCCAAATAATCCTCGGGCTTGGCCGGATCGAAAGTCTTGCCCATCACCGCGAACGATTTGTAGCTGCTGGCCGGCGGCGCCAGGCCCATCTCGGTCATCAGCTTCCTGGTGTCGGTGGCGAGATACACCTGCTCGGCGACCGCCTTGTAGTCGACATCGCCCTTGATCTGGCCCCAGCGCTTCATCTGCGTCAGCATCCACACCGCAAAGGACTGCCAGGGGAACGGGTCGAAATCGACGCGCTTTTCATCCGTCTTCACGCCGCCGAGGCCATCGGCATAGGTGCCGGTCAAGACCTGTTCCAGCACCGTGACCGGCGCGTTGATGTAGTTCGCCGGCGCGATCGCCTCGGCGATCTGCTTGCGATTCTCCGCCTTCGACGCATAGGCCGTGGCATCGACGATCGCGCGCGTCAGCGCGGCAAAGCTGTTCGGTGCCGTGGTGATGAACTCGCGGCTGGCGGCGAAGCTGCAGCAGGGATGGCCGTCCCAGATTTCCTTGGACAAAAGATGCATGAAGCCGACGCCGTCATAGATCGCGCGCTGGCAGATGTTGTCGGGCGCGAGGAAACCGTCGATGTTGTCGGCGCGCAGGTTTGCCACCATTTCCGGCGGCGGCACCGAACGCAGCTGCACGTCGGTTTCGGGGTCGATCCCGTGTTCGGCGAGATAGTAGCGCAGCAGATAATTGTGCATGGAATAATCGAAGGGGATGGCGAACTTCATGCCCTTCCAGTCCTTCGGGTCGCGCTTGTCCTTGTGCTTGCTCGCCAGCACGATGCCCTGCCCGTTGATGTTCTCGATCGCGGGCACGGCGAACGGAATGGCGTTGGCACCTAAGCCCAGCGAGATCGCGAGCGGCATCGGCGCCAGCATGTGCGCGGCGTCGTATTCCTTGTTGATGGTCTTGTCGCGGATCACGGCCCAGCCGGCGGTCTTGACCACGTCGACGTTGAGGCCGTGCTTGGCATAGAAGCCGAGGGGAGCGGCCATGATGATCGGCGTGGCACAGGTGATCGGGATGAAGCCGACCTTGAGGTCCTTCTTTTCCGGCGCGCCGGCCTGCGCAAAGACTTCGGTAGCGGTCTGAAGCGGGAAGAACTGCGACAGCGCGGGCAGCGCGGTGGAAGCACCGACCGACTTCAAGAATGCGCGCCGCGCAACGTCCTGCGGAAACATCGCGCGCATCACGGCAGAAGCGACCACGCCCTCGTAGCGCTTCTCCTCGCTCTCGACGGGATCACAGCGCAACGCGGTGGCCTGCTCATGCTCCGCCGCGGATTGATGCTGACCGCAGGCACAGCCGGCTCGCAGGTTGCGATCGGGATCAAACGGATTGTCGAAAGTGGACATCGGACCTCCTGCGCGTCGTTGCGAGGAGAATTACGCAAGGAGCATGCCATCACCTTTAGGCTGGCCAGTGCCTTGATGACGCGGCACTTTCGCTTGTACTTGGTCATTACGAAAATTCGTGATAAACGATATTTCGTAGTTGAATAACGAGATTTCGTAATGGCAACGACGCCACTACTCGCCCACGACGATGTGGCCCCGACCATCGATCCGCGCGTCGCGGCCTTCGAATCCTCGGTGGAGGCGACGCTGCTGGTCGACCCCTTCAGCGACCAGATCGTCGATGCCAATCCCGCCGCCTGCGCCCTGCTCGGCTACGACCGCGCTCTGCTGCGCCAGACCAGGGCGAGCACGCTGCATGCCGGCGAGCTTCCGGCGCTGACCGTGTTCACCCAGGCCGTGCTGCACAAGGGCGCCTACTGGACCACGGCGCTCAACCCACGCCATGCCACCGGGCAAAATCTCCGGCTCGAATATGCCGGCTGCGTCCTGCCCCATGACGGGCGCACGCTGGTCCAGCTCACCCTGACCGATCTCGACGCGCGCCGCCGCCGCAATGTCGACGCCGCCGCCGAAGACCACATGCGCAGCGGCATCTCGACCTGGCAGCGGGTCGAGCGCGTGTTCCAGGACATCGAGCGCGAGAACCAGCTGATCCTGCGCGCCGCCGGCGAAGGCATTTACGGCGTCAACGCGGAAGGAAAGACCACCTTCGTGAACCCCGCCGCCGAGCGGATGCTGGGCTGGACGGCCGAGGAGCTGGTCGGCAAGGAAATCCATCCCATCATGCACCACACCCACCATGACGGGCGGCACTATCACAACCATGATTGCCCGATCTACGCGGCGTTCCGCGACGGCGCGGTGCACCAGGTCGACGGCGAGGTGTTCTGGCGCAAGGACGGCTCGCCGGCCTGGGTCGAATACACCTCCACGCCGATCCGTGATCGCGGCGTGGTGGTCGGTGCCGTCGTGGTGTTTCGCGACGTCAGCCAGCGCCGCGAGGCCGACGAGAAGCTGCACGCCGCGCTCGCCGAGGTCGATCGCCTGCGCGAACGTCTCGAGCTCGAAAACGCCTACCTCCAGGAAGAAATCCGGATCGAGACCAATCCGCGCGGCATCATCGGTGGCAGCGAGGCGATCCAGACGACGCTGCGCCAGGTCAAGCTGGTGGCGCCGACCAGCGCCGCGGTGATGATCACCGGGGAATCTGGCACCGGCAAGGAGCTGATCGCGCGCGCCATCCACGAGGATTCCACCCGCAGCGACCGGCCGCTGATCCGCGTCAACTGCGCCGCGATCCCGCGCGAATTGTTCGAGAGCGAATTCTTCGGCCATGTCCGCGGCGCCTTCACCGGCGCGACGCGCGACCGCATCGGCCGGTTCGAACTCGCCGATGGCGGCACGCTGTTCCTCGACGAGGTCGGCGAGATCCCGCTCGAATTGCAAGGCAAGCTGCTGCGCGTCTTGCAGGAGGGCAATTTCGAGCGCGTCGGCCAGGAGCGCACGCGCGCGGTCGACGTCCGCGTCATCGCCGCGACCAATCGCGACCTCAAGCAGGAGGTGCAGCGCGGGCGTTTTCGCGAGGACCTCTATTTCCGGCTCAACGTGTTTCCGATCGAGACGGTGCCCCTGCGCGAACGACGCGAGGATATTGCGCTGCTCGCCCAGCATTTCCTCACGCGCGAGAGCAAGGCGCTGAAATCGAATCTGCGCTTGTCGGAAGGCGATGCGCGTCGGCTGACGCGCTATGACTGGCCCGGCAATGTCCGCGAACTCCAGAACGTGATCGAGCGCGCCGCGATCCTGTCGCAGAACGGCCGTTTGCGGATCGATCTGCCCGACCCCTCCGGCACGCAGGCCCCAGCCGGCGCCGCGCGGCAGAAGGCTGACGCACGGCCCGCTGTGATGACGTCATCCGAAATGCGCGACCACGAGCGCGCCAACATCCTGGCCGCGCTCGAGGGCTGCGCCGGAAAAGTGTTCGGCCCCGGTGGCGCGGCCGAGATGCTGGATATCAAGCCGACCACGCTGGCCTCGCGGATCAAGGCGCTGGGGATTACGCCCCGTCCGCGAGCCCTCGGTTAGTGGCGATCACGCCGCCTTGGTCGTGACCTCCGATGCGATCGGCAGTCCCTGCTCGATCGGCAGCGACGGATCGCGCGACCATTCGTTCCAGGAGCCGAAATACATCCGCACGTCCTTCACGCCGGCGTTCTTGAGCGCCAGGAACGTGTTCGAGGCGCGCGCCCCCTTGAAGCAATAGAGATAGACCGGCGTGGAGGGCGAGATGCCGACCGTGGCGCATTCCGCCAGGATCTCGTCCTTGGATTTGAAGCGCGGTCCCTCGGCGGTCGGTTTCATCATGCGATACCATTCCAGCCACACCGCGCCGGGAATGCGGCCCTTGCGCGGGCAGAAATCCTTGCCATACGGAGAAGAGCTGTCGCCGATCCATTCGTCGACGTCGCGTACGTCGAGAATGGCGACGCCCGGCTTGCCGACGGCCGCCAGCATGGTCTTGGCGTCGATCAGAATCTCGCCCGCTTCAGGCACGATTCCGAACGACGCCTTCATCGGCGCCGGCACATCTTTCGTCACCGGAAGACCTGCGGCAGCCCAGGCATCGAAGCCGCCATGCAGCACTTTGATCTTGGGATAGCCGAGCATGGTGAGCAGGTAGTAGCCGCGGCAGGACTGGCCGAAGCCGGAGTTCATCGACTGCTCGTAGATCACGGCCGTCTCCTTGCCGGACAGGCCCGCCGCGCCGAAGGCATCGGCGAACTTGGTCTTCAGCTCGCTCATGCCTTCCGGCGTCGAGGTCGCAAGAAACGTGAATATCTCATGCACGTTCACGGCGTTGGGAAGGTGCCCGGCGCCATAAGCGTCGGGGTTGCGGGTGTCGATCACGACACAGGGCTCGGTTTTCAAGAGATCGGCAAGTTCGCTGGCAGAGATCAGAACGTCCGTCATTGGCAGCCTCTCCGTTGAGGTTCGATGGTGGGTGGGCTCGTAAAACTCAGGAATCGGCGAGCATCTTGCGCAGCTGCTTGGTGGCAGGCGTGACGATCGCGACGAAATAGGCCTCGCGCAGGCGGCGCTGGGCGCGGTGGGACTTGAGGTAGCCGCGCGCACCACAATGCAGCATCGCCGCATGCGCCGCCGCGACGCTGGCCTCGCCGGCGCGAAGCCTGAGCGCGATCACCTTGCGCCAGTAGGTCTCCTCCTCGTTGTAGGGATCACGCGCCAGTGCCATGGTCTCGGCCTCGAGCTCGGCGGCGAGATCGCGGAAGTGCACCGGCTGTTGCGGCAGATAGCGGTTGATGTGGCCGAGGGGATTGTCGACCTCGTCCATGATGTTGATGCAGTCCTTGATGAGCCCGAGCGCCATGCCGGCCTGCAGCAGGATGAAGCCGGCGCGGATCTTCTTCACGAAAGGCGCGGCGGGATCGGCCAGGATCAGCTCGTCAGGCACGAAGACGTCCCGGAACTGCACGCCATAGGTGCCGGTGCCGTCCATGGCGAGGAACGGCTTGCATGGCGTCAGTGTGATCGCGGGATCGGAGCAGTCCGCCAAAAACATCACTTGGCCGGGCTCGCCACTTGCGATGCCCGGCTCGTCCTCGCGTTCGAAGATGGTGCCGAAATAATGATCCGGTCCGAGATTGGACACCCAGGGCAGCGCGCCGCGCACGATGTAGCCGCCTTCGACCTTGCGCCCCTTCAGCTTGAGCTTTTCGATGCCGAAAAAGCTCTTCATCGGATTGGAGAGTCCGGTGCCGCCGAGCACGCGACCGGTCGAGAACGCATCGCCGAAGCGCTTTGCCAGCTTCGTGTTGGTCGAGTTGGCCGCGTACCAGACCAGTGTGTTCTGGCACCACGCCATGAAGGCAGTGCTGCCGCAGACCTCACCGATTGCCGCCATCGCCTGAATGGCACAGCGCAGATCGGCAGGCCCTTCGTGCGGCACGTGACTGCCCCAGGCACCGACCTCGCCGAGCTTGTGCAGCACATCGGCCGGATAAATGGTGCCGGCATCGATGCCGGCGGCGAGCGGCGCGAGCTGCTCCCGCGCGATCCGCGCCACCTCGCCTGCGATGGACGGTGCGGGCTGATCCAAAACTTCGGCCCGTGATAAAGCCAGTGAACCCATGATCGTCTCCCGCACCTTGTCCTGTTGCCGTCAGCTCAGATGCCCACCTCGAGATTGACCGGGCGGGTGAAGGTGTTGGCGACCGGCGACCATTGCTTCACATGGGCGACCAGCGCATTGATTTCGTCCGGCGAGATCCCCTCACATTCCATGTCGACCTTGACGCGCACGTCCGTAAATCCAACGGGCTTGTCCGAGACGTCGCCGGTGCCCCAGACGGCGGTAATGTTGAGATCGCCCTCGAGCTCGAGCTCGAGCTTGTTGACGATCCAGCCGCGATGCACGGCGTTGGCGTGCAGGCCGACGGCGAGGCAGGAGCCCAGCGCGGCGAGCGAAGCTTCGGACGGATTGGGCGCAGTGTCGTCGCCGAGCAGACCGGGCGGCTCGTCGACGATGTAGGGCTGCAAATTGCGGATGTAGTTGGCGTGGCGGAATTTTCCTTCCGCGACCGTCTTGCACTTCAAGGTCTTGATGACCTTCGGATTGGCCTTGCCGTTGGCGATCAGTTGCTCGAGGCCATTCTTGTCGATGGGCGCGAGGCAACCCGTCAGCACTGTCTTTTGAACGACGGCAGTCATCGTCTTCTCCCTGGCAGAAGTGGAAATCGGTAGGATACCGAACGGTCTGTTTCCTTGCATGGAGCGTGCCAGAGCCGACCAAAATCAAAAGGCGAAGTATTGGAGCCGCTTAGCGAACGCTGCCTGCGAATTGATCAGCCGCCGTTTGCTCAAAGGCGATGCAGACGGGCTTTCCCGTGCGAATCTTTTCAGCGCGGACAGATGCGGCTTGCTGATGCGGCGCGGCTGCGGGTAAGTTTGGACTCATGGTCAAGCCCTCACTGAACAAGACGTCAAAGAAGAAGTCTCATTCGCCGCATGCCGGTGCGGGCGACGACGAGTCCGCACGCGGTCGCCTGCTCAACGCCGCGACGCATCTGTTCTGCAAGAACGGCATTAACGCCACCGGGATCGACGCGATCATCGCGGAAGCCGGCACCGCGAAGACCACGCTCTATAAATTGTTCGGCTCCAAGACCAATCTTGTCAACGCGGTGCTGGAGAGCGAAGGCAAGCAGTGGCGCGAATGGTTCATCGGCGCCATGGAAGAAGGGGGCGGCGACGCGCAGGCCAAGCTCACGCGCATCTTCCCGGCCCTGAAGAGCTGGTTCGCGGAGGAGCGCTTCTACGGCTGCCCCTTCATCAATGCGGTCGGCGAGCACGACAAGGACGCCAAGCAGTTCCGCAACATCGCGATGAAGCACAAGAAGATCGTGCTCGGCCACATCGAAAAGCTCGCTGGCGAGCTCGGTTCGAACGAGCCCCTCGTGCTCGCACATCAGCTCGGGCTGTTGATCGACGGCGCCATCGTCGCGGCGATGGTGTCGCGCGATCCGGGCGTGGCCGATACGGCGGCGCTGACGGCAGGCCCCCTGCTCAGCCAGCCCAAGGCAAAGAAGAAGCGCGCGGCGGATCAGTTAGAGGCGGTGTGATCGCTCCCATCCCGTAGCCCCAATGAGCGCAGCGACATGCGGGACGACCGTCCCCGAATGTCGCTTCGCTCATCCGGGCTACGGCACTCGCAGCCGCTCCCTCGGTAACGCAGCGATGAACCGCCTGATCGCATCGAGTACCGGCTGCTGATCACCCGCAAAGAACCAGTGATCGTTGCCGTCGAGCTCGACGAATTGCGCACCTTTGATCCGGCTCGCCACATCGCGGCCGGCCGCGATCCGTACGGCCTTGTCGTCACGACGATGCAGCACCAGTGTCGGCATGGCAATCTGCGGCAAAAGCTGCCGCACGTCGGCGTCGCGAAACGCCTCGAGCACCGCCGAGATGCCGCCGGGACTGGAGGCCGCGCGCAATAGCCCCGCCCACCAGGCGCGTGCCTGGGGATCGCTCGCAAGGCTGGGCGCGAACGTCTCAATCTCCACCGGACCTCCCCATTGCGCGATGAGGTGCTTGCGCCAGGCGTCATACTGGCTGGCGCGCAGCGCGTGCGGATAATCCTGCGACCAGCAGCCCTTGGCCAATGCACCGAACAGGATGAGTCCGGCCACGAGACGCGGTTCATCGACCGCAAATTTGATGCAGGCTGGTCCACACTCGGATGCGCCGAACAGCACGACGCGGCGCGAGCCGGTCGCGCGGAGCACCGTGCCGATATCCTCCGCGGTGACGTCGATACCGGGGGCCGATCCAACCCGGTCGGACAACCCGATGCCGCGACGATCGAACACGATCAGGCGCCCAAGCTTCATCAGCGAGGCCAGAAACGCCCGGCTCGCGGGCTGCTCCCAGGCGCGCTCCACATGCGACACGAAGCCGGGCATGACCAGGATGTCGAGCGGGCCGCTGCCGTAGGTCTGATACGCCAGATGCACACCAGCGCCCTTGACGTAGCGCGTCGCTGGAACGTCGGCTGCCGCCGCAGGACTCATCAACGCCTCGGTCTCGGCTTCGGGCGTAACACTAAGCTCGTCACGCAGCCGCTGCCTCAGTGCCGCGTGGTGCCGCTCTGCCGCACTGCGGTCACCCGCCAGCAGCAGACTGCGGATCAGATGCCGGCCGTAGACCTCGCTCAAAGGATCGAGCTCGACCAGACGGGTCGCATGCGTGGCCGCGGAAAAGTAGTCGCCGGCGGCGGTCTTGTCCTGCACCAGGCGCTCCAGCGCGTGCATCAGCCGTCCCCGCAGCGCCTCGCGGCGGAAGAACGCCCAGCCGTCGAATTCCGGACAATCCTCCGGCGAGAAGCCTGCGAGGAAATCTCCCCGATAAGTCTGACAGGCCTCGTCAAAGTCACCGCGATCGCAGGCGCTCTCGAACAGATGTGCATCGACCTGCAGCGCGACTGCCGGAGACCATCGCAGGCTGGTCCGGTCGGTCTCGAACACCTGCTGACCGAGCGTCAGCTCGATGCGGTGAAGCAGCCGCCGCAATCGCGCAAGCCCGGTCTCGCGGTCAGTTTCAGGCCACAGCAGCGTCGCCACGATTTCGCGGGCCACGGCGCCCTTGGCCTCCGCGAGATAGACCAGCAGCGCGAGGCCCTTGCGCAAGGCCAATTTGATCGGGCGGCCGTCGGCGTGGACCTCAGGGAACCCGAACGTCCCCAGCGAGAAAACCGTCATGAAAGTCCTCCCTCCCCTTGCGGCGCCCCCGGGGGACGCACAGGGGACGGTCCAGCAATAGCAGTCGGGGCAGATCGAGCCTGCTCGCCGGCGAGCAATTCAGGCTCCTCCATGCGGCACGGCTCCATCAGGCACAATAGGAAAAAACATGATCTCGCGCCTCCTGATCCTGCTCTACGCCATCGTGAGCTACGTGATCTTCACGGTCTCATTTCTCTATGCGCTCGGTTTCGTCGGCAATTATGTCGTGCCCAAGTCGATCGATAGGTCGATCGACGTCGGCAACCCGATGGACCTGAGCGTGGCTATCGTCGTCAACCTGCTGCTGATGGGCCTGTTTGCGATCCAGCACAGCGTCATGGCGCGCCCGGTCTTCAAGCGATGGTCGGCCAAATTCCTTCCCCCCGCCTGCCAGCGCAGCACCTATGTGCTGCTCTCCAGCCTGATCCTGCTGTTGCTGTTCTGGCAGTGGCGCCCGATCCCGACGCCGGTCTGGCAAGCGAGCGGAATCGCGGCCTGGTTGCTAATCGGCGTGCATTGGCTTGGCTGGCTGATCGCGTTCGCCTCGACCCACATGATCGATCATTTCGATCTGTTCGGCCTGCGCCAGGCCTTCGTCGCGTTCCGCGGGAGCGAGATACCAGGTCAATCGTTCAGAACACCACTGCTCTACAAGATCGTGCGGCATCCCATCATGCTCGGCTTCCTGCTCGCGTTCTGGGCCACGCCCGAGATGACCGTCGGCCACCTTCTGTTTGCGCTCGCAAACACCGCCTACATCCTGGCCGCGCTTCAGTTCGAGGAGCGCGACCTGATCGCCGAATTCGGCGCGACGTACCAGGATTATCGCCGACGCGTTCCCATGCTGCTGCCGCGTCTTTTCGGTCGTCGGACGGAAGATCGCCAGCCGCCTCGGCCTGCTGGAGCGTCGCAATGAATGCAGTATCAACTATTCCCCGGATGTCGGCGGAGGCCGCCACGTTTGCCGATACGCTGGATGGGCTTGACGTCGGTCTTTGTCTCGTTGACGCGGAGGCGCGTCTCATTCACGCCAATACTGCCGGGCAGGACATGATCGAAGCGCGCGACATCCTGCACGAAATCCGCGGGCACCTCGCGGCTTGCGATCCGACGGTCAACCGGACCCTGCAGCATTTTTTCGCAGCCGCCGGGCAGGAAAACGCGTTCCTCGGCGCCGACGGGATCGCGGTGCCGATGATCGGGCGGGATGGGAAGCGCCACGTCGCCCATGCTCTGCCGTTGACTTCCGGCGCGCGCCGACTTGGGGGCATCGCCTACAGCGCCGTCGCAGCGTTGTTCGTCCGCAGGGCGGCGCTCACGATACCGCCTCGTTCCGAAGTGATCGGCAAGGCATTCAAACTGACGCCGACCGAGTTGCGTGTGATGCTCGCGATCGTCGAACTCGGCGGCGTTCCCGAAGTGGCGGCGGCGCTCGGCGTCGCCAATACGACGATCAAGACGCATGTCCGGCGCCTGTTCGAAAAGACCGGTGCAGCGCGACAGGCAGATTTCGTCAAGCTTGTCGCGGGATATGCGACGCCATTACGCAAACCTGCCGAATGCAGACAATCCGTTGGAGCGACACGATGAGAGCAATTCTATGCAGCTCATTCACTGGCCCCGCCGATTTGCGCCTCAGTGAAATCGACGAGCCGAAGCCCTCCGGCGACGAGATCCTGATCGACGTCCATGCGGCCTCCGTCAGTTTCATGGACCAGTTGATGGTCTCGGGACTCTACCAGATGCGGCCGCCGACGCCCTTCGTGCCCGGCACGGAAGCATCCGGTGTCGTCATCGCGGTCGGCGGCGAGGTCACGGCATTCGCTCCCGGCGACCGCGTGGCATGCAGCGCCTGGACCGGCGGCTACGCCGAAAGGATGATAGCGAAGGACTCAAAGTGCGTGCTTCTGCCGGAAGGCGTCGCGTTCGAGGCAGCGGCGACGGTCCTGCACAATTACGGCACGGCCTATTATGCGCTGGTCGAGCGGGCCAGGGCGCAGCGCGGCGAAACGCTGTTCGTCACCGGCGCTGCCGGCGGAGTTGGCCTTGCCGCCGTCGATCTCGGCCGCCATTTGGGCTTGCGCGTCGTCGCCGGGATCGGCTCCGATGACAAGGCCGCCCTGGTTCGCAATTATGGAGCCAGCGACATCGTCAATTATCGTAGCGAGGATCTGCGCGACCGGATCAAGGCGATCACAGGCGGCGAAGGGATCGATATCGGCTTCGACAATGTCGGCGGCGCGATATTCCAGCAGATGGCCCGGTCGATGAAGTGGGGCGGAAGGCTGATGCCGATCGGTTTCGCCAGCGGCGAGATTCCCCAGCTCCCGATGAACCTTCCGCTGCTGAAGAACTATTCCATCCTCGGGGTCTTCGTCGGCGCCTGGGCGGAGAAATTCTCCCTCGATGCGGCGCGCATGAACGCCACGCTGATGCAATTGCTGGCCGGCGGAAAAATCCGCCCGCACATCGATCGCGTCCTCCCTTTGGAGGAGGCCGGCGAAGCCATGCGTGCCGTGGCCAACCGAACGGTTCAGGGGCGAATTGTCCTCAAAATCAGGTAAAGTGCACGGGGAAGAGAGAACAAAACCGATGACACAGATCATCATCGACAAACGCTTTTGCGGTCCTCCGAACTCCGGCAACGGCGGCTATGTCTGCGGCCGGCTGGCCCGCCACATTCCCGGCGCCGCGGAGATCACGCTGCGCGCACCGCCGCCGCTGGACACGCCGCTCGATGCGGTCGCAACGGACGACGCCGCATGGCAGCTTCGCGATGGCGACAAGATCGTCGCGACCGGGCGGCCGGCAAGCGTCGAGCTTGCGCGCGTGGAAACAGCCAGCTTCGAGGAGGCCTGCGCGGCCGAATTGTTGACGCCGGTGAAGCCGCACGAGCATCCGCTGCCGACATGTTTCGTGTGCGGCCCCGCAAGGGCCAAGGGAGACGGCCTGCGCATTTTTGCCGGCTCGCTCCGTGGTCACAACGCCGTTCTGGCAGCGAGCTGGACACCGGATAAGAATCTCGCCGCCGACGACGGCCTCGTCGCGCCGGAATTCCTCTGGTCGGCGCTCGACTGCCCCACCGGCTTTGCCTGCAATTGCGATCAGCAGACCGGCAGCTTCGACAAGGCACCGTTGCTGCTGGGGCGGATGTCGGCGCGGATCGAGGCCCGCCCGCACCCCGGCGAGCCCTGCATCATCACGGCCTGGCCGACGGGCCGCGATGGCCGCAAGCGCACGGCCGAGGCTGTGGTGCATGATGGAGCCGGGAAGTTGCTGGCGGTGGCGCGCACGACATGGATTGCGGTGGAGCGCGAGGTGCAGCTCGGGCGTCGTTCGTAGAGGGGACATGGGCGCCCGGTACCGGGACGGCCAGCTTTCCAGCTAACCACGGGAGCACTCCACTTTGCCATCCGTGCGACGCTGCCAACCGTCGAGAAGCGTCGAACCCACGTTTAATCAAAGATACTCTTGCAGCTGTCGCCAAGCAAAAAAGATCCAAGAGGGTACGCGATGGTCCGCAAGTTAAAGGCATTTGCAATCCTTGCTACGGGCATGTTCGTCGCTGGCGTCGCAAATGCCGAGGCACAGCAGCCGGAGCTTAATGCGCCTGACCTCGTCCTCGTTAATGGCAAGGTTCTGACCTTAGACGACCGATCGACCGTCACGGAGGCAGTCGCCGTCGCGGATGGAAAGATCATCGCGACCGGAACCAGTGCTTCGATCAAGGCGCTTGCAGGCGCCCGGACCCGCGTGCTCGACGTGTCCGGCAAGACCGTCATCCCCGGATTGATCGATACACACGCTCACTTCAAGGCCGCTGGTCTGGGCGACTATGTCGTAAGCCTGGGCCGAGCCAAGACCGTCGCGGACGCGCTCGAGGCCATCAAATCATTCGCCACCAAGAAGAAGCCGGGTGAGTGGATTGTAGGTGGCGCGTGGCATCCGCCCTCACAATTGGCCGAGAAGCGCTATCTCACGAGGCAGGAGATCGATAGTGTTGCTCCGAACAACCCGGTCTATCTTCGCACCGTCGGGCATTTCTCGATGGCGAACACCATGGCTCTACAAGTGGTCGGTGTCGACAAGACCACCGCGGACCCGAGTGGTGGTAAGTTTGAACGCGACGCAGCCGGTGACTTGACCGGCGTGCTCGTGGAGACGGCGATCGATCGGGTCGAGAAGGCCGTACCACCTTGGACAGAAGACGACGAAATGCGGCAATTCACCATTGCCGAAGGTGTGCTGAACAGCTTCGGCATCACCAGTGTGATCGAAGGCGCAACAGAGCCACGTGATGTCCGAACGCTGCACAAGCTTGTCGCAGCGGGGAAAGCCACTTTGCGCACCGGCGTGATGTTTCGACCGGAGCCCCCCGCCGATCTGACCGCATGGGAAGCGATCATGTCAGGCAATGGCGCCTCCTCAGGGTTCGGTGACGATTGGCTCAAGTTCGCCGGCATCAAGATCTTTTACGACGGCGGCATGACGCTGAAGACGGCGCTCATGCGTGACGTGTACCCCGATTCACACGACAACTATCACGGCATCACGCAGCAGACACCTGAGCGGCTGAAGCAACTCATCTCCGTCTGCAACCGTTATGACTGGCGTGTCGGAGTCCACGTCGTCGGCGACCTGGGTGTTGACCAGGTGCTCGATGCCTTCGAGGCAGCGGATAAAGAAAAATCGATCCGCGACCGTCGCTTCGTCCTCATCCACGCCAGCCTGATCCGGCCAGAACAGATGGAGCGTGCGCGAAGACTAGGAGTCCGCATCGATTTCCAGAACGTTTTCATGTGGGATAAGGGAGCGACCGTCGAACGATTTCTCGGGAAAGCGACCGCTGACCGCGCCGTGCCGACCAGGACGTTGATCGAAAAAATGGAACTCAACAGCCTCGGCGCCGGGACGGATTTTCCGGTCAACCCGATCAACCCCTTCCTCAACATGTACATCATGGTGACCAGGAAGGATCCCAACGGAAACATCTACGGCTCGGCAGAAGCTATTACGCGCGAGCAGGCCCTACGGCTCTACAGCAGCGCGGCTTCGCGCTACAACTTCGATGAAGCCCGCAAAGGGACCATTGAGCCCGGAAAGCTGGCGGACATCGTGGTGCTCTCCGCTGACTACGCGGCCGTGCCCGAGGAGCAGATCAAGGACATCAAGGCGGACCTGACGCTGGTCGGCGGCAAGGTTGTCTTTCAGCGCTGAACCGGCGCTGATCGGCCAAGGTGAGCGAGAGCGACAATTCGCTCTGCTTCCCGACGAAAATCTACACGCCCTGCTCGATCATCCCCTGCAACCGCACCAGCTCCGCCTCGATATCCCGCTCGACATCCGCCGCCCGCATCTCGATCACCCGATAGTCCCTTGCCTCGAGCCACGCCCGCCGCGACGCGCGATCCGCGACGATCGTCTCGTTCTCACCCGTGTTCACCAGCTCGATCGCGATCCGATGCGGGAACGAGACGAAGTCCGGGATGTGCCGCCCCACAGGGGTCTGGCGCTTGAACCCGCCTGCGAAGCGGCGGTCGCGGGTGAGGGCCTGCCAGAGCAGGCGTTCGGCATCGGTCGGATTGCGGCGGAGCAGGCGGGCGAGGCCGCGCACGGTGGAGCCGCTGTCGGGAACGCCGCCGCCCTGACCGTGCTCGGCCAAAAGCGCACGCAGCCGCGTTGCCTGCTCGCCGTCGAGCACGCCGCCCTTGGCCGGGCCCTTGCGCCCTTCCGCGATCGCCATCACCACCCCATGGAGGGTGTGCATGTCCTGCTTGGTCGGCTCCATCCGGGTGAAGATGTTGCGCAGGTTCACCAGCATGGTGTCGCGCTTCTCGGCCGGGCGCAAAAATTCGACCCGGTCGAGTTCGCGGATGAGATTGTCGAAGAAGGCCTGCATCTGATGCTGCGAGGCGCGCTCGGAGCGGTCCGGCATGGCGTGCGGCAACTCGCCGGAGGTCGCCCGCTTGAACCATTCGTAGCCGACCAGCAGCACGGCCTGGGCGAGGTTGAGCGAGGCAAAGCCCGGATTGACCGGAAAGGTAATGATGCGGTTGGCGAGCCCGACCTCCTCGTTAGTCAGCCCCCAGCGCTCCCGGCCGAACAGGATACCGGCCTTGCCGCCCGCCGCGACGTGCCCGGAAATCTCGCTAGCTGCGGCTTCCGGCCCCACCACCGGCTTGGCCTGGTCGTGGGGGCGCGCGGTGGTGGCGAACAGCAGGTCGAGATCGGCGACGGCCTCACCGACCGTGTCGAACAATTCGACCTTGTCCAGAATATAGTCGGCCCCGGCCGCGGCGCGCTGGGCGGCGATGTTGGGCCAGCCGTCGCGAGGATTGACGATGCGCAATCGGCTCAGCGCGAAGTTGCCCATGGCGCGCGCGGCCATGCCGATGTTTTCGCCAAGCTGCGGCTCGACCAGGATGACGATGGGACCGTCGAGGGAAAGGCCCGCCTTGCTCTTGTCAGTCCCCGACATCTCGCTTCGCTTTCACACTGGTTCTCAAGGCCTTGGAGAGGCGCTCTTCATGAATTGATTCAAGGCCGGTCCTGACCTGGTCTCGACCCGGATTTGACCCAGTCTTGGGCCGGCTGCCCGTCCGCCTGTCGTTTGCCTGTCCTGACGAAATTCTCAAGGGAAATAATGGGTTGAATTCGACTTTTGAATCTCGCCTGAAACCTCAGCCCGGTCCCCGCGGCAGGGCTGCTCCCGCCCCCCATCTGCGGAGGCTGGATGAGCTAAAAGTGCATAATCCCTTGGCTTTCGCCCGCTGCTATCAGGTGCTAAGAGGCGGCGGATATTCCCGTGGCGCGCCACAAGCGCCGTTCCGAAGAGGCTTCCCCGATCATGGCAAAAATCAAGGTGTCCAACCCCGTCGTCGAACTCGATGGCGACGAGATGACCCGGATCATCTGGCAGTACATCAAGGACAAGCTGATCAACCCGTTCCTCGATGTCGAGCTGCTCTATTTCGACCTGGGCATGGAGTACCGTGACGAGACCAACGATCAGGTGACGATCGACGCCGCCGAGGCCATCAAGAAGGTCGGCGTCGGCGTCAAGTGCGCCACCATCACTCCGGACGAGGCGCGGGTGAAGGAGTTCAACCTCAAGCAGATGTGGAAGTCGCCGAACGGCACCATCCGCAACATCCTCGGCGGCGTGATCTTCCGCGAGCCGATCATCTGCAAGAACGTGCCGCGCCTGGTTCCCGGCTGGACCAAGCCGATCATCATCGGCCGCCACGCCTATGGCGACCAGTATCGCGCCACCGACATCAAGTTCCCGGGCAAGGGCACGCTGACGATGAAGTTCGTCGGCGAGGACGGCACGGTGATCGAGAAGGAAGTGTTCAAGACCCCGGGCGCCGGCGTCGCGATGCAGATGTACAATCTCGACGATTCCATCATCGACTTCGCCCGCGCGTCGTTGAATTACGGCCTGCTGCGCAACTACCCGGTCTATCTCTCGACCAAGAATACGATCATGAAGATCTATGACGGTCGATTCAAGGACATCTTCCAGGACATCTACGAGCGCGAGTTCAAGAAGGAATTCGACGCCAAGGGCCTGACCTACGAGCACCGCCTGATCGACGACATGGTCGCCTCCGCGCTGAAATGGTCCGGCGGTTATGTCTGGGCCTGCAAGAACTACGACGGCGACGTGCAGTCCGACACCGTGGCGCAGGGCTACGGCTCGCTCGGCCTGATGACCTCGGTTCTCCTCACCCCCGACGGCAAGACAGTGGAAGCCGAAGCCGCCCACGGCACGGTGACCCGCCACTATCGCGAGCACCAGAAGGGCAAGGAGACCTCGACCAACTCGATCGCGTCGATCTTCGCCTGGACCCGCGGCCTGTCGCACCGCGCCAAGCTCGACAACAATGCCGAGCTCGCCAAGTTCGCCAACACCCTGGAGAAGGTCTGCGTCGACACCGTCGAGGAAGGCTACATGACCAAGGACCTCGCGCTCCTGGTCGGCGCCGACCAGCGCTGGCTCTCGACCACCGGCTTCCTCGACAAGGTCGCCGAGAACCTCGGGAAGGCGCTGGCGGCGTAAGCCGTCCGCAATTTCGCCCGACTGGGCCGGACATCATCACGGGCCGCGTCGCAAGCGCGGCCCGTTCGCTTATTTGGACCTTTGCGTGGAGATGCGACCATGTCGATCAAGCTTGCCGTCCCCTGCCTGTTGCTGCTCGCTGGACCGGCTCTGGCCGCCGACCCACTCCCCGACGCCATCGCGGCGCCCGGCGAGAGCGTCGTGCTCAGCGTCCACGCCGAGGGCGCGCAGGTCTATGAGTGCAAGGCCGGCACCGACGGCAAGCTCGCCTGGGGTTTTCGCGAACCGATCGCCACCCTGCTGTCTGAGGGCAAGACGATCGGCCGTCACTATGCGGGACCGAACTGGGAGCATGCCGACGGCAGCGCCGTGGCCGCCAAGGCCGCCGGCAATGCCCCGGGTACCACCGCGGCCGACATTCCCTGGCTGAAGCTGGAAGTGACGACCCACCGGGGCAGTGGCGTCCTCACGCCGGTTACGACGGTTCAGCGCATCAACACCCATGGCGGCAAGCTCGAGGGTTCTTGCGACAAGGCCGGCGATTTCAAGAGCGCGCCCTATTCGGCCGACTACGTCTTCCTGAAGAAAGGCTGAGCGCTCAGCGGTCGGTGCCTTCGCGCTCCGCCTGCGCCAGCTCCGCCACCGCAAGATCGCCGCTGCCCTCCAGCCGCGCCTTTGCCGTCTTGTGGACGTGCGCGGCGAGCGTCGGCATGCGTTCGATCAGGGCGTGAAAGTCCTGGGCGTCGAGCACCAGCAGTCGGGTCTTGCGCGTCGCCGTCACCGTGCCGCTGCGCTTGGTTTTGTGCAGCAGCGCGATCTCCCCGAAGAAGGTGCCATCCGCGAGCCGCACCTGCTGGTTCGGCAGCGCGATCTCGACCTCGCCGGCGGTGATGAAATACATCGACGAAGCCGCATCGCCCCGCCGCACCAATATCTCGCCCTGCTCGATCGTGCGTGCCCGCAGCAGCCGCATGATGTCGGCGATCTCGGATGCGCTGAGATGCGAGAACAGCGGCACCCGCGCCAGCATGCCCCAGGTGACCACAAAGTCGCGCCGCTTCACCTCTTCCGCAAAGGCCGTCGAGATGATCGCGACCGGCAGCGCGATCATGGCAAATCCGCTGATGATGGTGAAGACGGAGATGAACTTCCCGAGCGCCGTCACCGGCACGACGTCGCCATAGCCGACCGTGCCGAGCGTCACGATCGCCCACCACATCGCCTGCGGAATGGTGCCGAGCTTGTCCGGCTGCACGTCGCGCTCGATGGCGTAGAGCAGCGAGGCAAACGTCAGCACCGCGCCGATCAGGATGACGATGCAGCCGATCAGCGCCCGCCGCTCGGCGTGCACGGCCGCGAGCAGCGAACGCATCGCCGGCGAGTAGCGCACCAGCTTGAAGAACGGCAGCACGCCGAGCGCTGCCAGCGTCGCATGCCGGCCGGTGGCGAGCACGACCGCGGCGGGCAGGAACGCGAGGAGGTCGATGATGCCGAGTGCGGAGAAGACATAACTGAGCCGATCCGACAACGCGGACGCCGCGCGCTGGGTATGGCCCGCCACCGTCCACAGCCGCGCCGCATATTCCAGCGCAAACACGATCACGGACAGGATGGTGATCGCCGAAAACAGCGCGCCGAATTCCGCGTCCAGCTCCGGCACCGAGGCAAGGATCATCGCGACCACGTCGACGCCGATGATCAGCTGGATGAAGCGCGACCCGACCGAGTAGGCCAGCGGATCGTGCTCCAGCAATTCGTAGAGGCGATCCCTCAGATCGGGATCGGCTGAGCCACGTCCTCGCGGAACGGGGCGCACCTGCCTACGCGCCGGCCGATTTTTGTTCGATCATGGCTTTTTCGATCGCCGTGAGCGCCGCGCCCGCATTGGCGCCATCGGGGCCGCCGGCCTGGGCCATATCGGGCCGCCCACCGCCGCCCTTGCCGCCAAGCGCCTCGGAGGCGACCTTCACCAGATTGACCGCATTGAAGCGCGAGGTGAGGTCCGCGGTGACGCCAACCACGACGCCGGCCTTGCCATCCTCGGTGACGCCGACGATGGCGACGACGCCGGAGCCGATCTGCTTCTTGCCGTCGTCGGCAAGGCTCTTGAGATCCTTCATCTCGATGCCCTCGACCGCGCGCGCCATCAGCTTGACGTCGCCGACTTCGCGCACGCCTGAGGCCGCGCCGTTGCTCGAAGCTGCACCGCCGCCCATCGCCAGCTTCTTGCGGGCGTCGGAGAGTTCGCGCTCGAGCTTCTTGCGCTCCTCCATCAGCGCGGCAATGCGCGCCGGGACGTCGTCGATCGAGGTGCGCAGCTCGTGGGCCGCGGTCTTCGCCAGCGCCATGGTGTCGTTGGCGTGTTTTCGCGCGTAGTTGCCGGTCAGCGCCTCGATGCGGCGCACGCCGGAGGCGACCGCGCTCTCGCCCGTCAGCGTGATCAGCCCGATGTCGCCGGTGCGCTTCACATGCGTGCCGCCGCACAGTTCGACCGACCAGCCGAGTGCGTTGGCGCCGCGCTCGCGCGCGGTCCGGCCCATCGAGACGACGCGAACCTCGTCGCCATATTTCTCGCCGAACAGCGCGCGTGCGCCGGCTTCGCGGGCCTCGTCCACGCCCATGACGCGGGTCGAGACCTCGTCATTCTCCAGCACCACGTCGTTCGCGATGTCCTCGACCCGCGCGAGCTCTTCCGCCGTGATCGGCTTCGGATGCACGAAGTCGAAGCGCAGCCGATCCGGCGCAACCATCGAGCCGCGCTGGGCGATGTGGTCGCCGAGCACCTGGCGCAGCGCCTCGTGGATGAGATGCGTGGCCGAGTGATGCGCGCGGATCGAAAAGCGCCTGCCGTGATCCACTTCGAGCTGCAGAGCGGTGCCGAGCTTCAGCTCGCCGCTCTCCAATGTGCCGACGTGAACGAAGAAATCGCCGAGCTTCTTCTGCGTGTCAGTGACGCGGAATTTGATGCCGCCCTCGCCGGTCAATACGCCGGTGTCGCCGACCTGGCCGCCGGACTCCGCATAGAACGGCGTCTGGTTCAGCACGATCGCGCCGGTGTCGCCGGCCTTGAGGCTCGTGGCTTCCTTGCCGTCCTTGACCAGCGCGGTCACCACGCCTTCAGCGCTCTCGGTCTCGTAACCCAGGAATTCGGTTGCGCCCAGCTTCTCACGCAGCGGGAACCAGATCGCCTCGGAAGCAGCTTCGCCAGACCCCTTCCAGGATTCGCGCGCCTTGGCCTTCTGACGCTCCATCGCATCGGTGAAGGACGCCTGGTCGACGCTGATGCCGCGCGACTTCAGCGCGTCCTGCGTCAAATCGAGCGGGAAGCCATAGGTGTCGTACAGCGTGAAGGCGACGTCGCCGTCGAACATGTCGCCCTTCTTCAAGGACGCGCTCTTCTCGTCGAGAATGGCGAGGCCGCGCGTCAGCGTCTTGCGGAAGCGGGTCTCTTCCAGCCGCAGCGTTTCCTCGATCAAATTTTCCGCGCGCATCAGATCCGGATAGGCCTGGCCCATCTCGCGCACCAGCGCCCAGACCAGGCGATGCATCAGCGGCTCTTGCGCACCGAGCAGCTGCGCATGGCGCATCGCGCGGCGCATGATCCGGCGCAGCACATAGCCGCGGCCCTCGTTCGAGGGCAGCACGCCGTCGGCGACCAGGAAGGCCGACGAACGCAGATGGTCGGCGATGACGCGGAACGAGGCCACGGTCTTCTCGTCCGGTCCGCTTCCGAGAGCGGACGCCGTCGCGTCGATCAAATGACGGAACAGGTCGGTCTCGAACACGCTGTCGACGCCCTGCATGATGCAGGCCATGCGCTCCAGCCCCATGCCGGTGTCGATCGAGGGACGCGGCAGCGCCACGCGCTCCTCCTTCGTCACCTGCTCGTACTGCATGAACACCAGGTTCCAGAATTCGAGGAAGCGATCGCCGTCCTCCTCCGGGGAGCCCGGAGGCCCGCCCCAGATGTGCTCGCCGCGATCGATGAAGATTTCCGAGCACGGGCCGCACGGGCCGGTGTCGCCCATCGCCCAGAAATTGTCCGAGGTCGGGATGCGGATGATGCGGTCCTCGGAGAAGCCCGCGATCTTCTTCCACAGTCCGGCCGCCTCGTCGTCGGTGTGGTAGACCGTGACGAGCAGCTTGTCCTTCTTGAGCCCGTATTCCTTCGTGATCAGCGTCCAGGCCAGCTCGATCGCGCGCTCCTTGAAATAGTCGCCGAACGAGAAGTTGCCGAGCATCTCGAAGAAGGTGAGATGGCGCGCGGTGTAGCCGACATTGTCGAGGTCGTTGTGCTTGCCGCCGGCGCGCACGCATTTCTGCGAGGTGGTGGCGCGCTGGTAGGGCCGCTTCTCGACGCCGGTGAAGACGTTCTTGAACTGCACCATGCCGGCATTGGTGAACATCAACGTCGGATCGTTGCGCGGCACCAATGGCGAGGACGACACAATCTCGTGGCCGTTCTCGGCAAAGAAGTTCAGAAAGGTCGACCTGATCTCGTTGACGCCGCTCATGTTCATCCAATCGGGTGTGCTTGCACCCGCCTTCCAGCCATCCAAACCGCGAGTTTGGGCTGATATCTGCGGGTCAAAGCGCTTTTAGACAAGGCCAGCTTCGCTGTCCAGAAACTGTGCAGCCAGATCAAGGCGTTGCCGCAGTCGCGTAATCCGTTGGAAAGCCGCCGATGCCGCGTTGACAGGCTTGGCCGGCCTGTGGTCTTTACCCATCTGTATCGTACGGCCACGTCGGGAGAGACCGGCACTGGTAGCCGGCGCCGAAGGAGCAACCGCCCCGGAAACTCTCAGGCAAAAGGACCGCGTGGCTTTGACAGCATCTGGAAAGAGGCGCCGACGGGTTTAGGTCCGGACAGCGTCCGCCGACGGGATAATACTCTCAGGCACAGCGACAGATGGGGCTTCGACTGGTGTCCACGGGAAATCGTTCCCGGGGAACCGCCGAGGGCCCCCCGATGCTTGCGCGTGACGACAAAGACTCCCTGAAACGTACCCCCCTTTACGATCTTCATGTCTCGCTCGGCGGCAAGATGGTGCCGTTCGCGGGCTATGACATGTCGGTGCAATATCCGGCCGGAGTCCTGAAGGAGCACCTTCATACCCGCAACGCAGCCGGCCTGTTCGACGTCTCCCACATGGGCCAGATCGCGCTCCGGCCGAAATCGGGCAAGGTCGAGGACGCCGCCCGCGCGCTGGAACGGCTGGTGCCGCAGGATATCATGGCGATCGCGCCTGGCCGGCAGCGCTACGCCCAATTCACCAATGCCGAGGGCGGGATTCTGGATGATCTGATGGTCGCCAATTTCGGCGATCACCTCTTCCTGGTGGTCAATGCCGCCTGCAAGGCCGAGGACGAGGCGCATCTGCGCGCGAATCTCTCGGACGACTGCGTCATCGAGCAGCTGGCCGACCGCGCGCTGATTGCGCTGCAGGGGCCGAAGGCGGAATCGGCGCTGGCGAAATTATGTGCAGAGGCGCCCGACATGAAATTCATGGATTCCGGCCCGCACAAGGTCGCCGGCCTCGACTGCTTCGTCTCGCGCTCCGGCTATACCGGCGAGGACGGGTTCGAGATTTCGGTTCCTGCCGGCGATGCCGAACGGCTGGCCAAAGCGCTGCTCGACAATCCCGACGTCATGCCGATCGGGCTCGGCGCCCGCGACAGCCTGCGGCTCGAAGCCGGGCTCTGCCTCTACGGCCACGACATCGATACCGCGACCACGCCGGTCGAGGCCGCGCTGGAATGGTCGGTGCAGAAGAGCCGCCGCACCGGCGGCGCGCGCGCCGGCGGCTTTCCTGGCGCTGCGAAGATCCTCGCTCACTTCGATCACGGCGCATCCCGCCGCCGCGTCGGCCTGCGCACCGAGGGCCGCGCGCCGGTGCGCGAGGGCGCGCTGCTGTTTGCGGACGCGACCTCCGGCGAGCCGATCGGAAAGGTCACCTCGGGCGGTTTCGGCCCGAGCCTGAATGCGCCGGTCGCGATGGGCTATGTGCCCACGGCATCGAGCGCGATCGACACAAAACTCTTCGCCGAAGTGCGCGGCCAACGCCTGGCCGTGCAAATCGCCGCCATGCCCTTCGTGAAAAACACCTACAAACGCTGAGGACTGAGAAAATGACCACGACGCTGTACACCTCCGACCACGAATGGCTCGCGATCGACGGCGATGTCGCCACCGTCGGGATCACCGACTACGCGCAGTCGCAGCTCGGCGACGTCGTGTTCGTCGAATTGCCCAAGCTCGGCCGCACGCTGAAGAAGGCCGAACCCGCCGCCGTCGTCGAATCCGTGAAGGCCGCATCGGACGTCTACGCGCCTGTGACGGGCGAAGTGCTCGAGACCAATGCTGCGCTCGCCGCCGAGCCCGCGCTGGTGAACTCGGATGCGCAAGGCGCGGCCTGGTTCTTCAAGATCAGGATTGCCGACAAGAGCGAGCTCGGCGGTCTGATGGACGAAGCGGCGTACAAGGCCCACACGGCGTGAGATGATGCGAACTCCGACCTCATATTCGGTGTCATCGTCCGCCTTGTGCGCACTGCGCACTGGGGCGGACGATCCAGTACGCCGCGGCCCATCGGCCCCAGCCGAAGCGGCTGCGTTTACTGGATGCCCCGCCTTCGCGGGGCATGACGGCGACAAGAACATCTGAAGCGAGGACCCATGATGACCGCGCACCGCAAATCCAATGGCGATACCACCAGCTTCGTTCGCCGCCACATCGGCCCCTCCGCGCGCGACGTCACCGCGATGCTCGAGGCCGTCGGCGCGAACAGCGTCGACACGCTGATGGCGCAGACGCTGCCGGCCTCGATCCGGCAGACCGCCCCACTCGATCTCGGCAAGCCCTTGAGCGAGACCGAAGCGATCGCGCATATGGCCGAACTCGCCGCCCAGAACCAGGTCTTCACCTCGCTGATCGGCCAAGGCTATTCCGGCACGATCCTGCCCGCGGTGATCCAGCGCAACATTTTGGAGAACCCGGCCTGGTACACGGCGTACACGCCCTACCAGCCCGAAATCAGCCAGGGCCGGCTCGAGGCGCTGCTCAACTTCCAGACCATGATCTGCGACCTCACCGGGCTCGACGTCGCCAACGCCTCG
Source organism: Bradyrhizobium sp. 44 (assembly GCF_023073095.1). Lineage (NCBI taxonomy): Bacteria > Pseudomonadati > Pseudomonadota > Alphaproteobacteria > Hyphomicrobiales > Nitrobacteraceae > Bradyrhizobium > Bradyrhizobium sp. 44. The sequence goes on along the minus strand of NZ_JADPIY010000029.1, from coordinate 602,842 downwards.
CTGCTCGACGAGGCCACCGCTGCCGCCGAAGCGATGGCGCTCGCGGAGCGGCACTCACGGGTCGAAGCAAAGGCCTTCTTCGTCGACAAGGACGTGCATCCGCAGACGCTCGCGGTGATGCGCACCCGCGCGGAGCCCCTGGGCTGGACCCTGGTCGTCGGCGATCCCCTCACCGATCTCGACAAGACGGACGTGCTTGGCGCGCTGCTGCAATATCCGGGCAGTTCAGGCGCTGTGCGCGACCTCAGGCCCGCGATCGCCAGCCTGAAGGCCAAGGGCGCGCTCGCGATCATCGCCGCCGATCTGCTGGCGCTGACACTGCTCGCCTCGCCCGGCGAGCTCGGCGCGGACATCGCCATCGGCTCGGCGCAACGTTTTGGCGTGCCGATGGGCTATGGCGGACCGCACGCGGCCTATATGGCGGTGCGCGATGCGCTCAAGCGCTCGCTGCCCGGCCGCATCGTCGGCCTCTCCGTGGATTCGCGCGGAATGCCGGCCTATCGCCTCGCGCTGCAGACCCGCGAGCAGCACATCCGTCGCGAGAAGGCGACCTCCAACATCTGCACCGCGCAGGTGCTGCTCGCCGTGATCGCCTCGATGTATGCGGTCTATCACGGCCCCGAAGGCCTTTCGCAGATCGCGCGCAACGTGCATCGCCGCGCCGCCGTGCTGGCGGCCGGCCTGCGCAAGCTCGGCTTTACGCTTCAGTCCGACAATTTCTTCGACACGCTCAGCGTGGATGCAGGTGGCAAACGCGCCGAGATCGTCGCGCGCGCCGCTGCCGACAAGATCAACCTTGGCGTCGGCGAAACCGCATTGCGGATCGCGCTCGACGAGACCACCACGCCCGCGACGGTCGAAGCGGTCTGGCGCGCCTTCGGCGGCCAGCTTGCCTATGCCGAGATTGACGCCACCACGCGCGAGGCGCTGCCGGAGGCGCTCAAGCGCGCGACCTCTTTCCTCACCCACCCCGTCTTCCACGCGCATCGCTCGGAAACCGAGATGCTGCGCTACATGCGCAAGCTCAGCGATCGCGACCTCGCGCTCGACCGCGCGATGATCCCGCTCGGCTCGTGCACCATGAAGCTGAACGCGACCACCGAGATGATGCCGCTGACCTGGCCCGAGTTCGGCTCGCTGCATCCGTTCGCCCCGCGCGAGCAGGCACGCGGCTATCACGCGCTGTTCGCGCGCCTGGAGAAGTGGCTGTGCGACATCACCGGCTATGACGCGATCTCGCTGCAGCCGAACTCGGGCGCGCAAGGCGAATATGCCGGGCTTCTGGCCATCCGCGGCTATCACGCGGCGCGTGGCGAGACGCATCGCAAGATCTGCCTGATCCCCTCCTCCGCCCACGGCACCAACCCGGCTTCGGCCGCGATGGTTGGCATGGACGTGGTGGTGGTCGCCTGCGAAAAGAACGGCGATGTCGACGTCAACGATCTCCGCGCCAAGGCGGAAAAGCATTCAAACGACCTCGCCGCTGTCATGATCACCTATCCCTCGACCCATGGCGTGTTCGAGGAGCACATTCGCGAGATCTGCGACATCGTGCATGGCCATGGCGGCCAGGTTTATCTCGACGGCGCCAACCTCAACGCGCAGGTCGGCTTGTCCCGGCCCGGCGACTACGGCGCCGATGTCAGCCATCTCAATCTGCACAAGACCTTCTGCATTCCGCATGGCGGCGGCGGCCCGGGCATGGGCCCGATCGGCGTCAAGGCGCACCTTAAGCCGTTCCTGCCCGGTCATCCCGCGACGGATGGGAAAGCGCCCGTGGGGCCGGTCTCGGCCGCGCCGTTCGGCTCGGCTTCGATCCTCACCATCTCCTACATCTACATCCTGATGATGGGCGGCGAAGGCCTCAAGCGCGCCACCGAGATCGCGATCCTCAACGCCAACTACGTCGCAGCAAGGCTCGATGCGCACTTCCCGGTTCTCTACAAGAACGAAAAGGGCCGCGTCGCGCACGAGTGTATCGTCGATCCCCGCGCGCTGAAGACGACCTCAGGCGTCACCGTCGACGACATCGCCAAGCGCCTGATCGACTACGGCTTCCATGCGCCGACCATGAGCTTTCCGGTGCCGGGCACGCTGATGATCGAGCCGACCGAGTCGGAATCCAAGGCGGAGCTGGATCGCTTCTGCGATGCCATGATCGCGATCCGGAAGGAAATCGCCGAGGTCGAAGCCGGCCGCTTCAAGATCGAGGCGTCGCCGCTGCGTCATGCCCCACACACCGTGCATGACATCGCGGACGACGATTGGAAGCGCGCCTACACCCGCGCCGAGGGCTGCTTCCCCGCAGGCACCTCGCGCACCGACAAATACTGGAGCCCGGTGGGGCGCGTCGACAACGTCTATGGCGACCGCAATCTGGTGTGCTCGTGCCCGCCGGTGAGCGATTACGCGGAGGCGGCGGAGTAAGACGCGACGGAGGTTTCGTAGGGTGGGTTAGCTGGCGGCGGCGCGAAGGCGCAGACCGCCGGCGTAACCCACCGCTTTAGCTTCCGCGGCGACGAACAGTGGTGGGTTACGCCGTGCGAACTGCGCTGCGCGCAGTCGCAGGGCTAACCCACCCCCTACGGCACTGAACGCGCATCTAGGGCGCAACCAACGATCGGCTTTCGCGATCCCACCGCCACAGCCGTTCATTGGTCAGCTCAGTCCCAGCCCACCATCGGTGGATCGGGTTATGACGGAGGAAATCGTCTTCTCCTGCCAGCACCGCCTTCCCAAAATCGGTGAGCGACAAACGGGACTGCTTGTATCGCGCGTGACGGAGAGGATCGTTGTGCATGTCGAGCGTAAACGGCCCCTCGTCGAGCCCCGATATCGCCGGCTCCGGACATCGCACGAGGCCATCGAGCAGCGCTCCGACTTCCCAGTAGTCGAAAACGCGCCGCTCATTGCGTTTCTGCTCACCCGGGAAAACGTCAAAGGGATGCACGTCGCCCGGTGCGATCAACTCCAGCATTCGCGTTTCAGTCGCTCCAAGACCGATGGCGACACTCGGAAGCTCGTCGAGGAGGTCCGCCACACACTGACCGAGTTGCGGCAGCAGGCCTAAATCCGCCTTGAGGAGATCAAACCAGTCCTGCGGCGTCGGCGCGCGATAGGCGCGCCACGCACGGCCGGTCAGATCAAGGTGATCTTTCGTGGGCTTGACGGTCGGCGGGTTGAGCGCTGCAAGTCGCTCGGCATCGGCGCCGCCAACGGAGATGTCCAGCTGACGCATGACGAGCTTGGGAACCGCCGATTTCTCGCGCCAGCAGTAGTCGAGCAACCGGAGCAGAATCAATTGCGCATTCGGCTCTGACTCCATCCACAATTCGACCGAGTCGCATTCAGCGAACAATTCGATCAATCCGCGATCCTTCGCACCCGATCCTTCGAGACGCCAGCGCGGCGTATCATCCAGCCAATGAAGGCCATGTGGCTGCTTGGTGCGTGGCGCAAAAAACGCATCGAGCTCGACATCGGACGGCAACGGTCCCCAGACCAGCCGGCGCTCGATCGCAATCACGAGATCAGCAAGGCCGGCGCGTTGGATCGCGCCGGCGGTGGACGAGTCCGTTGTCACAATGAGCCGCATCATGCCGGTGGCCTCAAGGCTTCGTCAAAGAAGGGCCGTAGCGCCACAGCCGATCGTTGGTCAGCCGCGTGCCGCCCCACCAGCGATCGATTGGATTGTGGCGGCTGAAATCTTCCCTGCCCGCCAGCACCGACCTCCCAAACTCCGTTATCGACAATCTGCTCCGCAGATAAGCCTCATCACGGTCCCTCAGATTCTCTCGGCGGATATTCCGCAGTTCATCGTCGAGTCCGGCAATCGCGGGTCTCGGACCTAGCGCAAGTCCGTGCAGCAACCACCCCAGCTCAAACTCGCTAAAAACACGCGTACGGCGAAGACTACGCAGATGGAACAATGCATTCGTCCGTTCGTAACCCCGTGCAATGAGTTCGAGGAATCGCATTTCCGTCGCGCCGAGCCCCGTTGACGGAAGCTCCGCCAGCAAGTCGATCAAGGCCGGCTTCAGCATCGGCAGGGCACTCAGATCGTTGTCAACGAGGCCGACACAGGCCTCGGGCGTCGGCGCGGCGTAGGCCAGCCAAGCCTTCCTTGCCGTTGCGAGTTCATCCGAGGTGATGTCGACAGCCGGAATGTAGGACAGCGACTTACTAATGTTCGCCGCCTCCTGTGAGATGAGATCGAAGGCAATCAGTCGGAGCTTTGACTTGGCCACGGTCTCTGGGTGGGAGCGGAGATATTCGAGCAGCCAGATCAGCTGGAGCTGATCATTTGGGGTCCGATCGAACCACAATTCGACCAGGTCGTAGGATTGGCAGAACTCGACCAGCGAAAGATGTCTGCGGTCTTCGGCAGCCGACGGCCGGCGTCCAACGAAGTCCGACCAGTGCGTCCCGGACCCGCTCCCCCCGAGCGGGCGGGGACATAGACTGCAAGTTCGTTAAGAGGCGGAGGCCCATCGACAAAGCGGAACGTGAAGGGGATGACGATTTCGGCAAGGCCCGAGCGCATGAGGTCGAAGCCGGACGAACTCGTCAGAAACGCACGCTTCATCGCCTAAATACTCCAGGCAAAACGAAACGGGCACTGACGACGTCGGCAACTCAACGTCCTCAGCGCCCGCTCCTCGCGAAAAACTCTACCCGTTGAGGCTTACTCGTCCCCCGGCTCCTCGCCGTCGGCGTCACGCTCGGGGCTGCCGGCGAGAATCTGCTCGGCGATCAGGCCGGAGTTCTGGCGGATCGAGGTCTCGATCTTGGCGGTGATGTCGGGGTTGGCCTTCAGGAACGCCTTCGAATTCTCGCGGCCCTGGCCGAGGCGCTGGCTGTCATAGGAGAACCAGGCGCCGGACTTTTCGACGATGCCGGCCTTGACGCCGAGATCGAGGATCTCGCCCATCTTGGAGACGCCCTCGCCGTACATGATGTCGAACTCGACCTGCTTGAAGGGCGGCGCCAGCTTGTTCTTCACGACCTTGACGCGGGTGGTGTTGCCGACAACCTCGTCGCGCTCCTTGATCGCGCCGATGCGGCGGATGTCGAGACGGATGGAGGCGTAGAATTTCAGCGCGTTGCCGCCGGTGGTGGTCTCCGGCGAGCCGTACATCACACCGATCTTCATGCGGATCTGGTTGATGAAGATCACCATGGTATTGGACTTGTTGATGGACGCCGTCAGCTTGCGCAGCGCCTGGCTCATCAGACGGGCCTGCAGGCCCGGCAGCGCGTCGCCCATCTCGCCCTCGAGCTCGGCTTTCGGCACCAGGGCCGCGACCGAATCGATCACCAGCACGTCGACCGCGCCGGAGCGCACCAGCGTGTCGCAGATTTCCAGCGCCTGCTCGCCGGTGTCCGGCTGGGAGATCAGGAGCTCGTCGATGTTGACGCCCAGCTTGCGCGCATAGACCGGGTCGAGCGCGTGCTCGGCGTCGATGAAGGCGCAGATGCCGCCCTTCTTCTGCCCTTCCGCAACCGTGTGCAGCGCCAGCGTGGTCTTGCCCGAGGATTCCGGCCCGTAGATCTCCACGACGCGCCCCTTCGGCAGGCCGCCGATCCCGAGCGCGATATCGAGCCCCAACGAGCCCGACGAGATCGCCTCGACATCCATCGAACGGTCGTTCTTGCCCAGCTTCATCACCGAGCCCTTGCCGAACTGCCGCTCGATCTGGGAGAGCGCGGCGGCGAGAGCTTTACTCTTGTCCATGGAGGATCCTTCGACGATACGCAGGGCAGTGGTGGACATCGGGTCGTGCTCCTTATGACGAGGATTCGCGTGAGGGACAAACGATTGGCGAGGCGGCGCGGCGATAAAAACAATGTACCCTATTTGTTCTAGGTTCGCAATATGTTCTTTTGGGAATTTGCACGCTCTGGCTGACGCGCATCAAAGACGGATGACCCGCACGCCGCCAGAATTCGGTAATCCTGCGGCACCGAACCTTTCGCGGTCTGCGGCCTTCTCTTGGATGAGACTGCAACTCTGGGACTTCCAATCATGACGGAAAATACGCATCACGATACGAGCCGGCGCTCTCCACTGCTGGAGGCGGCGCGAGAGGAGCTGAGCAAGTTCGAGCGCAAGGAAAACGAGTTCCGCAAGAAGGATCGCGAAGAGCGTGCCGCCGAACTCCATCTGCCGCTGGACGCGATCAAGGTTCACTAAGGCCGCGGGGACGAGGGCTTAGGAGCTGACAGGCCGGCTGGCTGGGCAGGCGGCGGCGGTGTTCGCCAGCGGCAACGCGCCAGCGACGAGGCCGGAGCGGCGCCATTGATCTCAAAAAGATCGGCACGGGAATCGGGATTCGGATGGTCGTGGAGGCGCGTCCGAGTCGATATGGTATCCAATTACTACCAGCAAGCCATTGATTTAGTGGCGGAATTTTCCGGCGGGCTACTGTGCATGGGGTTGTTTTCGTGTTTTTGAAAGGCGCGCATGGGCCTTTCCACCCCCAGAGCCGTCTCCCGGCACCCAACACCGCCTATAGCAGAACCAGCAACCCGATGCCGATCACCAGCACGACGAAGCCAGCCGCCGTCGCGGCGGCGAATGACCGCTCTACGTTGTCCATGATGCCACCCCGTTGCCGGTGCGCCACGTTTCCCCCATGGCAGCACCGTCGCTGCGAAATCTCGCCTGCGGTTGTGTCCTGAGTTGTGCGAACGGATGTCGAAATTGGGACCGGTGCGGGGCCAGTCTGCGGCCCGCCGCGCTCAGGCTTTCGCTGCCACCGTCAGCCTTGTCAGGCTGTCGTAAGCTGAGCCGGCTAGGTTCGCCTGGCTATGGTGTTGCAGCCCAGCACCTCAGCCTCCAATAACCTTTCCCCGCTTGGTTCTTCCAAGCGGGGTTTTTCATTCCGATTTCATTCCGATTTTGATGCCGATTTCCATGCCGGCCGGCCGGTTTGCGAACCGCCCTCCTCCTGCGTCAGCCGCAGCGAGAAGGCGCGGATCGCCGGCGCCGCGAGCAGCACGATCGGCAGCATCGCCGCCCATGCGATCAGCCACGACACCATCCAGTGCGCGAGGAAGTCCAGTGCGTTCCCTGCCGGAAAGCTGGCGATGCCCGCGGCGATCAGCGAGGTCAGTCCGGACTGGATGATTCCGAACACGAAATGAGAATAGCGGCGGGGAATGCCCGGCATGACGCGCCCATGTTGTTGACCGTCATCGGGCCAAGCAAGGCATATGCCGCCGCGTTCCGGAAGGTGCCCTTACCCATCCCAGGAACTCTGTTCTTGGTCGGAGAACCACGGGCATGAGGTCTCGCGCCGCCGCGCGTGGCCGGCGTCTTTCGACATCCGATTTCGAATGTTTCGGCGCGCCTGCGTTTGCAAGATAGCCGTGAGCTATCCGGGGCTTACCGACAGATTTGGCTTTCCCTGGAATATTATGCCGCCCAGCATGTTCTCAGTGATGGAAGTGAATCGTGGGAGAAGGCCATGAATCACAGGGGCGTCGAGTTCACCGTCGCCAAGACGGCACTTCCCGGCATCTGGCAGTGGCAGTTCCGGATCGGCGAGCAGATCAAGACCGGCCGAACCGAGACCAAGATCGATCTGTTGGCGATCCGGCGGGTGCAGCTGCGCATCGATCGGGAGCTGAAGGCGATCGGGCGCAAAACCGCCTGAGCGGCAGGCCTAAACGGCAGGGCCGAGATCGGCGGCGGGCTGGCGCGCCCCGGCGCGCCGCAGCCGTCATGGCCTATAGGACGCAGCGGCGCCCATGGGGCTATTCCGTAGCCGACCGGAATTGATCTGCCGACGGTTTGGGATTGGACTGCCCGCGATTATGGCCGTGGGGACGGAGCCATCAGGCGCGATCGGTGCGAACCATGCCGCTCTACTTCTTTCGAATCCGGAACGGCAGCTATTCCGGCTGTGCCGACCAGGCGTCGGAATTTGCCGATCGCGATCTGGCCTGGAAGGAGATGACCAGCGTCTGCGCCGACATGGCTGCCGGCATCGCCCGCAAGCTCCAGGAAAATTCCGAATGGAATATGGAGCTGCTGGACGAGGCCAAGGAGCCCGTGTTCCGGATCCGCATCACATCCGAAACCTTCGAATAGGGACCGGTCCTAATCCGCGCTGGGCAGCCGCCGCATCGTGAATTCGATGTCGCCGCCGGGCAGCTCGCGCCAGGTCTCGACCGCGCTCATATAGCCGGCCTTGGGGTAGCGGGTGAAGAAGGCCTGCGCCCTCTCCCGTGCCGCCGCGCGTGGCAGCGTGAAGGTTTCGCGCAGATAGCCGTCGCCGGCCCTCGCGCCGGGCTTGCCGCCCATCTTGCGCCGGCGCGCCATCCGCTCGGCGAGATCTCGCGGACGATCGGCCATATCCCGCCTCCTTTACGCAATACGCTCTCGCGCAATGTAGGAAGCGGGCCGGCCGAAATGGAGTCCCGGCCGGAGGCATCAGCCGCCTCCGATCGGACAGAAGGTCAATTGGCAGTCGTGCCGGACTTCTTCTTCGGCGCACCGGTCGCGGCCGACGCCTTTGGCGCCGCCGCCTGCTTCGGCGGGTCGGAGCGCATGCCGCCCCAGGGATCGTTGGAGGCCTTGGAATCCGGAATCTTCTTCAGCGTTTCCTTGTAGGCCTTGTCACGCTCGGCTTCCGCGGCCTTCTCCTCAGGGGTCTTGCCCGGACCGTCCTGCAGCAAATTGAGATTGGGCATTTGCGCAGAGGCCGGTCCCGCCAGCACGGTCGGTCCCGCCAGAACAGCCAGCACCGCGGCCATACGGAAAAGCTTCATCATCGACTCCTTGATCATCCATGGCGGCGCGGGTCGCCCGCGCCTTGTCACCCCTGGCACAACCGCAGGGGCTGCTCGGCCCGCTAGAGCCGGTCCGATTTGCACGATTTCGGCGCGTGGAGCCAGTCGTCCCAGATCGGGCCGCACTTGGTGCACCCGTTCAGCAACAGGCCGAGCCCGGCCAGACAAAACACGAGGACATACCGACGCAACATCACCCACCCATACCCACTCCGTGGCATCATACCGGGCGAAGTCAGGCATTTTCAAGCCGACGGGACCCGCGGCAGTCCGGGTGACTTTGCCGCGCCGGTCCGCTCGGAATGCCGAACATCCGGCAACACGGAGGAAACGACAGCAATGCCATCGCAGCCAGAAGCCGAGTTCGGCATCACTGAAGCCAGACGCATCCTCGGCGAGGTCTTTGCGCCCTGGGTCCAGGATCTCAACCTGTCGGTCGAGCGCATCGAGCACCTGCCGCCGCCGGACGTGCCGGACTGGCAGCCGGCAGCGCTCTTGCGCATGCCTTTCTCGGAGCGCCTGTGCCGCAACGGCGGCGTGGTCTGCGGCCAGGCGCTGATGGCACTCGCCGATACCGCCATGGTGATTGCGAACCTCGCCGCCAACCGCGGTTATCGTCCGATGACGACGGTCGACCAGACCACGCATTTCATGCGCGCAGTCTCCTCGTCGGACGTGCTGGCCGACGCCCGCGTGGTGCGACTCGGCCGCACCATGAGCTTTGGCCGGGTCACGCTGCTCTCGGCCACCGACAACAAGCCGGTGGCGATGGTGTCGAGCGCGTTCGCGATGCTGCCGGGGTGAGCATCAAAGAAGAAGCCGCGTGAGCGCACAGCGCATCGCGGCTCTCGATAGCGTCATGTCGAGGCAGGAAATGCGATCGCGCGTCATGCCGTCACGCGGGAGAAGTCACTTGCCGAGCACTTCGTCAGCCGCCGTGACGATGCTGACGTTCGGATTCTTTCCGCAATAGCTGCCGAACTGCTTGGCGTTCTCGACGAACACGTCGGTGTCGATAATCGCGTTCTCTTCATCGCCCTTGTACCAGCCGTCCATCCAGGTCAGCACCATCTTGATGGTGTCGTCGCCGCTCTCCAGGAACTGCTTGCAGCTCATGGTCGCGAGATCGAGCTTGGTGGCGTGGGCGGGCATGGACGACAGCGAGAGCGCTGCGGCGAACAGAAGCGAAAGCGTGGTCTTCATCAATATCTCCATCGGCGCGTAGCGCCACAAAGGAACGGCTTGGGGGAAAATCCGCGGAGTGACTTCCGCTTCGACGTCGTAAACGAAATCTGAAGCACTGTGCAAGTAGCGCCAGTATTGAGTTTAGTTCAACGTAATTTCTATGCACTACTTCACAAACATCATTATGGATTAACGCGGATGATCGAGAAGCGTGCAGCGCAGCGTTACCGTGTTTTCAAGGGTGGAACGATCACCTTTGAAAATTGCGGCATCACGTGCACGGTGCGAAACATGTCGGCGAACGGCGCCGCAATCGACCTCGATACCCTCGTCACAGTGCCGCAATCGTTCACGCTCGCGATTGCGCGCGACAATTTCGTGCGCAAATGCCGCCCCGTCTGGCGCAGCGAGAGGCGCATCGGCGTCGCTTTCGTACAGTAGTGCATACGGTGTGAATGATCATTCGCATCACATCCACAACACGATGATGATTGCTTGATGCGACGGCGACGGCTCGCGCGCAGACTCACACGGGCTTGCCAGTGTTGCGGTCGAGCACGACGACGAAACCTCGCCTGGCCAGCAGGCTCGCTATGGGCCAGCCGTTTGCCGCCCGATGCTTGGCTGCGGTGACGATGCGAGGAGCGTGATGAGAGCGGCCAAATAGCAGAAGCGGGTCGCCAGCGCCCGCCTCACCTATTTCGGCTTCTTAGCAGGTTCAGGCGGACGCGCCCCGCTCCACGGATCGTACTTCTCCTTGGACTCGGGAATGCGCTCGAGTGCGGCCTTGTAGGCCTTCTCGTCGACCTTAGGCTTGTTGTCCGCCTTCTGGCCGCCCTCGTTAGGCTGACGCCTGCCGCCGCCCATCTGCGCCTGCGCGGAGGCAACCGCCAGCGCCAGCACCGCGGCCGCTATGATCAAAATCCTCATGGACGCAATCCCCCTCGTCTGGCGCACAAACTAGCCGGCAATTATGGAATAGCCAATGCTGCGGGCTCCAAGGGCCTGAGGAAATCTTGGCTTCGGGAATACTGGCTTCAGCAAATCTTGATCGGCCGGGTCTTCGTCGGATCGCATTCGTGCCTATTTTGGCCCGCAGGGGACCTTCACGGATGTTGCGGATCATTATTCATGCCGCGCTGCTGGCCAGCGCGCTCGCGCTGGGGGCCTGCGGCTTTGCGGACAGCCGCGCACCGGTGCCCGAGTTCATGCGCATGAAGGAGGCCGAGCAGCCTCCGCCCGAAGCGCCCCCTGACGTCAAACGCGTCGTGCGCGAGCAGATCGAATTCGTCTTCCTCAGCACGTCCTATCCGCGTGAGGTGCATGTCGCCACGCCTCATCGTGAGGTGCGGGGACCGGGCTGGACAACTTGCGTCCGCGCCCAGCTCACCTCGGCGACCGGCTCGCCGCTCGGCCCACAGACCTACATCGTGACCATATCGAGCGGAAAGGTAATCGATCGCCGCCGCGCCGAAGCGGACGACATCTGCGGATCGGAAAGCTACGAACCGATCTAGGAACAAATCACGCCGACAAGCGATCCGGTTCCGGGAAAAACCTGTAGTTCTGCCGGAACGATCGCCGCCTCCCCTTCTTGTTACCGCCGAGGGCAGTTTCGAGGAGGACATGATGAGGACATTCACGATTGCATTGCTGGCTGGCGTCGGAGCCTTGGCAGCGGTGAGCGGCGCGAAGGCCGCCGACGTCTACACGACCAGCGAATACACCAGCCCCGATCTCGTCCAGGAAGTGCGGCTGGTCTGCGACGATTCCGGCAATTGCTATCGCACCCGCGGCGGCTCGCGCGTGATCGTGCGCGACTCCTACGCGACCATGCCGCGCGACCGTTACTATGAGCGCCGCACCTATCGTGACTGGGACGATGGTCCGCGCGGTGGCGTCGGCATCCGCGCGCCCGGCGTCAGTGTTGGCGTCGGTGTCGGCGATCGCTGGTAGTCGATGAAGCCATGACAGGCAGGACCGGACGAGACAACTCGCCCGGTCCTGCCCATGTCAGGTTTCGAGCGGATCTGCCGGCGTGACGACACGCGTTGCCGACGGAAGCTGCGCGATGAAGCGGGCGAGCACCATGCCAGCACACATCGCGGCGACGAAGATGAATGCGGACGCCGAGCCAAATCCGAGCGCGGTCAACGCCGGGCCTGGACAAAAGCCTACAAGGCCCCAGCCGATACCGAAGATGGCGGGACCGGCGATAATTCTCGGATCGATATCTTTTCGCGTTGGGACATGGAAGCGATCGGCGAAGACAGGCCGCGCCAGTTTCAAGACGCGACTGAAGCCGATGAAGGTCACCGCGACCGCGCCGGCCATCACGAAAGCGAGGCTTGCATCCCACGTTCCCGCCGGGATGCCGCCAACGTCCAGGAAATTCAGGACCTTCGCCGGGTTCGACATACCTGAGACGATGAGGCCAAGGCCAAAGACCACACCGATTCCGAATTGAATGAGGATTGTCATCGCGGTCAGGTCCAGTGCCGCATCACGAAGACGGTCGCCATGCCGGCCGCCATGAAGGTCATGGTCGCGACCAGCGATCGCACCGACAACCGCGACAAGCCACAGACGCCGTGGCCGGAGGTGCAACCGCTACCCCACACCGCGCCAAAACCGGTGAGCAGTCCCGCGACAATCAGAAGCGGCGTTCCGGCGGCGATCGTTTGCGCCGTCAGGCTTCCGGTGACAAGGCGCACCAGGACGGGCGCGAGGACGAGGCCCGCGACGAAGGCGAGCCGGCCGGCGAATTGCCGATCCTCGTAAGGCGGAAACAGCCGCGCCGCGATTCCGCTGACTCCCGCGATTCGCCCCGTCGTCCACATCAGCAGCACGGCGGACAGGCCGATCAACGCGCCGCCAAAGAGCGACGCAATCGGCGTAAAAGGTGTGACGACCATGATGATCCTCCGGGTCGAGAGCAATTCTGTCGTATCCATCGGGGCATCCGGCGGATGCTCAACGAGACGTTAATATTACCACTCGAATTGAAGCGGCGTCCCAACGGTATTTTCCAATCTTTGCGCTAAGCATGGCCTCCTGAACGGGGACGACGGGACGTGGTCGACATCGCGCACCAAGCTGCGATCAATCCGGCATCGGCAAAGCCTGCCGCGGCGGCGCGCGCGCGCGTCCCGCTTACGGCGATCGAAGCCGGCCAGTGGCGCGCACTCGCGCAGCGCGCGATCGAGCCGAACGGATATTACCTGCCGGGCTGGGAGCTCGCTGTCAGTGCAACCGCGCGCGGCCGCACCGATACCTCGGCGCTTCTCGCATACGAAGGATCGCGGCTGATCGGGCTTATGCCGGTGATCTCGCTCTGGCGGGCATGGAAGATCCCCCTGCCCGCGCTGGTGAGCGCCCATCCCTACGGCACGCTGTGCAGCCCGCTGATCGACCGCGATGCCCCGACCGAGGCAGCGACGCGCCTGTTGCAGCAGGCCCGCGCGACCGGAGCGCATGCGCTCGTGCTGAACGATGTGGCGCTCGATGGGGCCGCAATGACCGCCCTCAACCAGGTTCTGAATCGCGACGGGCTGAAGCCGCGCCTCCTGAGCTCCTACATCCGCGCCAGCCTGGACGCGACGCTGGACGGTGAGACGCTGCTACGCAACGCGCTCGGTACCAAAAAGCTCAAGGAGCTGCGCCGCCAACGGCATCGTCTCGAAGACCACGGCACTGTCGTGTTCGAGGTCGCGCACAGCCCCGACGAGATCGGACCGGCGCTCGAAACATTCCTGCAGCTCGAAGCCAGTGGCTGGAAGGGCAAGCGCGGAACCGCGCTGGTCCAGCATGCCGGCGATGCAACCTTCATCCGCCGCGCCGTTCCCGCGCTGGCAGAAACCGCGCAATGCGAGATCATCACCCTTCGCGCCGGCGCCACGCCGGTGGCCGCCGGCATCGTGCTGCGCCATCAGGATCGCGCTTTCTTCTTCAAGCTCGGTATCGACGAGCGCTTTGCCAGATATTCGCCGGGCGTGCAGCTCACGCTCGAGCTCACCCGCCGCCTTTGCGCCGATCCGGCCATCGCCAGCGCGGATTCCACGGCGAGCGCCGATCACCCCATGATCAACCCGATCTGGCGCGGGCGCTTCGCCGTCGGCGACGTGCTCATACCGTTGCGGCGGAACGACCCCATCGTGGCGCTCGTTCACGGAGCGCTCGCGGCGCACGGCATCGCCTACGCGGCGGCGCGCCGAGCAGTTCGCCTGCTTCGTAAATAGGATAGCTCCTACTCCGCCGCCTGCGCGTTGATCTCCGCCGAGACCTCGCGGATGGCGCGCGCGAGCATGTTGGGATCCTGCGCGCCGGAGACGGCGTATTTTTGCGCAAACACGTAGGTCGGCACGCCGGAGATGCCCTTCTCGGCGGCTTCCTGCGCGTCCGCCGATACGCGCGCAACGTCCTCGTCGGTTACAAGGCGCTTGCGCACGTCGTCGGCATCGAGGCCTACATCGGCAGCCGCCTGCACCAGCACGTTCAAATCGGTGAGGTCGCCGCCGTCGCGGAAGTAGAGCTCCATTAGGCGCTGCTTCATCTCGGGCGCCTTGCCGATCGCCTCGGCCCAGAGGATCAGGCGGTGGCAGTCGGTGGTGTTGGGCTGACGCGCGACAAGCTCGGGCCGATAGACGAGCCCCTCTTCGCCCGCGGCCGCAACGACGCGTCCCGCAATGCCCTTATAGGCCTCGACCGAGCCGAACTTCTTGGTGAGATACTCCTCCCGGCTGATGCCCTCGGACGGCACCCAGGGATTGAGGAAGAAGGGACGGAAATTGAGCTTGACCGGAACGTCGGGCACCAGCGCCAGCGCACTCTCGATCCGGTGCTTGCCGATATAGCACCAGGGGCACACCACGTCGGAAACGACGTCGATCTGGAGCGGCTTTAGGGTGCTCATGAGCGCCTCCTTCGGGCGTTGCGGGTGCGCCCAAAGATAAGCCGAACCCGTTCCGAGGCAAGGCCGCTAGCTCATGGCTGCTGCCATTTGTCGGAGCCGCTCGGCGGTGCGCTCGTCGGCCGGGAAGAAGGTTTCCAAAGCCAGCTCCGACAGCGTGATGTCGACGGGCGTACCGAACACCATGGTGGTGGAGAAGAAGCTTAGTATCTCCCCGTCGTGGCGCAGCTTGAAGGGGATCGCGACATTGTCGCTCGACAGCGGCGCCGCGCGCGCCGGGATCCGATAACTCTTCAGGTCGTTGTACAGCTTGATCAGCTCGGGATCGGCCGTCGCCTCGCATTGCCGGTGCAACCGCTCCAGGAGATGCCCGCACCATTCCGCGAGATTGACCGTGCGCGGCGCCAGCGCCTCCGGATGGAAGGCGAGCCGCAGCACGTTGAACGGCTGGCCGAGCAGTCGCTGCGGAATGCCGGCGAGCAGCGGCGCCAGCATGCGGTTGGCGGAGACCAGATTCCAGTGCCGGTCATAAGCCAGCGCCGGATTGGGCTCGTGCGCCCTGAGGACGAGGTCGATCGCCTGGCGGGCTGATTTCAAGGCGGGATCCTCCAGCGGGCGCTGCGGAAAGGCCGGGGCATAGCCCGCGGCGACCAGCAGCACGTTGCGTTCGCGCAAGGGCACGTCGAGCCGCTCGGCGAGTCTGAGCACCATGTCGCGCGAGGGTGCGGCGCGGCCGGTCTCGACGAAGCTCAAATGCCGCGCCGAGATTTCGGCCTCGCCGGCGAGATCGAGCTGGCTCATGCGGCGGCGCTGCCGCCATTCGCGCAAATGGTCGCCGATATGGATTGGCTGGCTGCGTTCGGCCTGTGCCGTGGATGCATGTGCGTTCATGGTCGAAAACCTAGCACGCAGATTTCGGCCCTTCCATTACGTCGGAGGTAATCGAATTGGTCCGCGGGCCGGCGCATCTTGGGTCGCAACAGGAGACGACCATGATCGCACTGCTGCTCTACCGGACCGTCACAGACCAGCTAGTTCCCTGGGCCATGGCGCTCGCAACCCGGATGCTGGCGCGCAGCCTCAACATGCCCGAGCCGCTGGTGCATTCGACTGGCGACTACGTCGTCGCGCAGGTCACGGCCTTCGAGCACAGCGTCGGCAGGAGCCTCTGCCCGTTCCGCCTCGCCCGCCTGCTTCGGGCCTGGTGGCGCGGATTGCACTGAGTTTCACCTCGAGCCCACCCCAACCATGGAGACCCACGATGATCGACGCATCCACCTTCCTTCGCCGCGCGCTCCTTGCCGACGCGATCTTCAGCGGCGTCGCCGCTCTCGGCTTCACGTTCGGCGCCAGCGCGTTCGCGTCGCTGTTCAATCTGCCTGAAGCGCTGCTGCGCGAGACCGGCCTGTTCCTGATCGCCTACACGGCACTCGTCGGCTGGCTCGCCTCACGCGCCTCCGTGGCAAAGCCGCTCGTGCTGCTGGTCGTCGTCGGCAACGCGGCCTGGACGGTCGGCAGCATTGCGCTGCTGCTCTCGGGCGCGGTGTCGCCGAACCTTGCCGGCGAGCTCATTGTCGTGGCACAGGCGATCGCGACCGGCGTGTTTGCCGAACTGCAATATGTGGGATTGCGCAGGAGCGGGAGTGTGCTGGCTACCTGAGGCCACATCACTCGCTGTCGTTGCCCGGCTTGATAGGGCGACCCAGTATTCCAGAGGCAGTCGTCGCATACGGAAAGGCCGCGGCGTACTGGATGCCCCGCTTTCGCGGGGCAGGACAGTTGTGCGAGAAGCTCGAACTCAGGCTACGCCCGCGCGCGGCCGTTCGCCTTGCCAACAGCGACGCCGTTGAGCTTCTTCTTTTTGGCGGCCTTCGCACCCGCCTTCTGCGCTTTGCGCTCCGTGCGCGCCTTCACCTTGGCGCGCTCGGCCCGCGCCTCGGCGCGCAGCTTCTTGCGCTTCTTCTCGCAAGATTCGCACTTGCAGCCGATCGGCTTCAGGTAGGCTTTGAAATAATCGGTGCCGTAGTCGTAATTGATCTCGTCGCCCGGCTCGATGTTCTTGATGGCGCGGATGAAGACCTTGCGCTCGCGCGGCCGAACGTCGGATTCGGCGTTGGGCCGGCACGAATGGTTGATGTAGCGCGCGAGGTTCTTGCGCACCGAGCCGTCGATGGTCCAGCGGCCGTTGAGCTCGAACAGGTATTTGTTCTCGATGTCGTCGTGCTCGGGAATCCGGGAGTCCAGGATCGGTCCGTAATAACGGATGATCCGGGTGCCCTTCTTGATCGGCTTGGTGGCGAAGAGGCCGAGCCCGGTTTTCGAGCGGCCGACGCGATAAGGTTTGTTGGACGAGGTGGCTGGCATGATCACGAAAAACGAGGACGCGAACGAGGCTGAAAGAGCCCAAGCGAAGCCGCTCTTCTAGAACGATTCCGCGCCGCTGTCAGGTGTCTGTCGACCCTGTTTGAACCTTGCCCACAATCAAGACGTCTGATGGTACGGAGTTCCCGCTCGACCAAAGGCATCGTCATGTTCCGCATCACCACCGCAGCTCTGGCCATATTGCTCCTGGCCATGTTGCTGATGTGCAGCGGTCTCGGCCGCGCCGACGCCCAATCCGTGGGCAGCCAATATACCTCGACGGCCCCGAAGGATTGCCGCCAGATCGGCAAGCCCAGCGAGCTCGACGGCAGCACCACGCGGGCCTGCAAGGGCAAGGATGGCCTCGTGGTCCTGATCGCCGAGGATGATCTTCGTGAGGTCGTCTCCGTCGGCCGCAATCGCAAGGCCGCGGCCGAGGAACCGGCGGTAAAAGTCTGGTTCGCTCCGTTCAACTCGTCCGAGACCACCGTCGAATGGCGCACTGCGGGGGCCAAGCCGTTTGCGATGATCCAGCGCTGGCACATCGCCGATGGCACCGATCCCGACAAGCAGGGGCGGCCGAACACCAAGGCCATGCTCATCGTGACCCGGCTGCCACCCGGCCCCGTCTGCCACGTTGCCTATGTCGACGCGATCGCCAACCGGAACGCCAATGAGCTGGCGCGCAAGGCGGCGGACGAATTGGCCCGCAGCTTCACGTGCAGCAAGGACAGGGTGAAGATCGTTGGTGCCAGCGGCCGCGCGGTCGAGCTGGCGACGATGCGCTAGGCTTTCGTCTTCGCCCGCGTCTTGGCGCGGCGGTAGCGCGCCAGCAGGCGCTCACCTTTTGCGGCGATGCGCCGCGCCGCCGCCACCGTTCTCGGAACCGGCTCGCCCCAGGCATGCGCCGACAAGGCGTGCCGGGTCGGCCGGCCGTTGGCATCGACGAGGGGCGGCAACTTGGCGCGACCATAGAAACGGACGGCCCAGCTTCCCTTGCGCCGCATCTCCTGCGGTGTCATCTCGGATGCCGTCTTGGTGACGCCCGGCCGCAGATGTGCGCCTTGCTTGCGCGCGAAAGCCTTGCGGCCCGCGGCGGTCAAGCCGCCCCGCGGATCCTTTTCGGGTGGGGATGCGCGGCGCTTGCGCGACGTCGTTGCAGTTTTCTTCTTTGCAGACTTTTTCCTCGCGGCCTTCTTTGTAACCTTGCGCTTGGGCGTCTTCTTGGCGGATTTTTTCTTCGAAGCTTTTGCCTTGGACGGTTTCTTCGCTGCCATGCGCATGTTGTCTACGAGGTTGGGATAGCTGCGCCCGGCGCGGCGAGCACGCGCCTTGGCCGCCGATTTCTGCGCAGGCGTGAGATGCTTGGACGCCTTGCCGGCGCGCTTGCGCGGGTTTGATCGTTTCCAGGGGGCACGGGATGATTTTGCCATGCGGCGTCAACGCCTCATCACGGCTGCGGTTGCGCTCGTCCCGACCGAATTAGGGACCCGGCAACTTCCCCGTCACCGGCGACATCAGCATCGCCTCGAGCAGGCGTTCGGGCGTCGTGCCCTCGGGCAGGCGCCCCAGAATATCCTCAAGCCGCCCATCGAGCAGCAGCATGGTAAAACCGTGCACCATCGACCAGGCGCGCGCGATCGCGGCGCCCTGATTGAGCGTCAGCGCGTCGCCGCGGATCTGTTCCTGCCGCATCATGCCGACGGCATTGGCAAGCCCCGCGAAGGACGCCTCGGCGGCCTCGTGCAGCGACGGCCTGGAATAGTCGAGGCGCTCGGTGCGGAACATGATGCCGTACATGCCAGGATGAGCCTGGGCATAGGCGACATAGGCTTTCGGCCGCGCCAGCGCGCGCTCGAGCGGGGTGGTGGCGCTGTCAGAGGACGAGGCCATCGCCGCATTGAACTGGCGGAAGCCGACTGCCGCGAGCTCACTGAGAAGCCCGGTGAGGTCGCCGAAATGATGAGTGGGCGCCGCATGCGACACCCCCGCTTCGCGCGCCACCGCGCGCAATGTCAGGCCGGCGAGCCCGTCCCGCTCCAGCACCCGTTCGGCGGCCTGGAGCAGCGCCTCGCGCAGCGCGCCGTGATGATAGGGCGCCTCGGACTTGACGCTCGCCGGTTGTCGCGCGGGACGCGCCGGCGCGCTCGCCTTTTTTGAGGTGCGCGCGCCGCGCGCGGTTTCTGTCCTGATTTCGCTCTTGCCCATCGGCCAGCTATAGGACGCCATATTGACAGTGTAAAGATTTCGCTTGACCAAGCCCCCTCACACGGCTATTTCATCTTTACGATGTAAAGATAAGGAGGGATACGCCGTGCAGCAGGACGCCGTT
The DNA here is from genome assembly GCF_023073095.1 of Bradyrhizobium sp. 44. NCBI lineage: Bacteria > Pseudomonadati > Pseudomonadota > Alphaproteobacteria > Hyphomicrobiales > Nitrobacteraceae > Bradyrhizobium > Bradyrhizobium sp. 44. Next base: position 583,259 of record NZ_JADPIY010000029.1, on the reverse strand, counting down.
GCCGAACGCCGCCACAACCTCGGTCCGATCCCGTTCGAGGCCGACGCGCCCTTCCTGAAAATCATCGGTGAATTGCCGCGCGACCTGAACGGCACGCTCTATCGCAACGGCCCCAATCCGCAGTTCGACTCGCCCGGCGCGCACTGGTTCGTCGGCGACGGCATGCTGCACGCCTTTCACCTTGAGAACGGCCGCGCCAGCTATCGCAACCGCTGGATCCGTACGCCGAAATGGCTGGCCGAGCACGATGCCGGCCGCACGCTGTTCGGCGGCTTCGGCCGCAAGCTGCCGGATGCGCCGGCGAACCTGACCGATAGCGGTGTCGCCAACACCAACATCATCTTCCATGCCGGCAAGCTGCTTGCGCTGGAAGAAGCGCATCTGCCCACCGAGATCGAGCCGGGCACGCTCGCAACGCGCGGCTATCACAATTATCACGCCCGCGTTGCCGGCAGCTTCACGGCGCATCCCAAGATCGATCCCGTCACGGGCGAGCTGGTGTTCTTCGGCTACAACGCCGCGGGACCGCTGACGCCCACCCTCTCCTACGGCTCGATCGATGCGTCCGGCAAGGCGACGCGCTTCGAACGCTTCGAGGCGCCCTATGCCAGCATGGTGCACGACTTCATCGTCACCGAGAACCACGTGCTGTTTCCGATCCTGCCCCTCACCGGCAGCATGGAGCGCGCGATGAGCGGACGGCCTCCCTACGCCTGGGAGCCGGACAAGGGCGCCTATGTTGGCGTGATCAAGCGCAAGGGCAGCGCGAAGGACATCGTCTGGTTCCGCGCTGAAGCCTGCTACGTCTTCCACGTCATGAATGCGTGGGAGGACGGTGACCGCATCATCGCCGACGTCATGCAATTCGAGGAAGCGCCGCTGTTTCCGCATCCCGATGGTCGGCCGACCGACCCGGAGAAGTCGCGCGCGCGGCATTGCCGCTGGACGTTCGATCTCTCAGGCGACACCGACCGCTTCCAGCAGACCTATCTCGACGATCTCACCGGCGAGTTCCCGCGCATCGACGACCGCCGCGCCGGATTGAAGAGCCGTCACGGCTGGTACGCCTGCGCCAATCCGAAGCTGCCGATGTTCGGCGCGCTATCAGGCGTCGTCCATGTCGACGGCAATGGAACGCGCCTCGGCCATTATCTGCTGCCGGCCAGCGACTCCATTTCCGAACCGGTGTTCGTGGAGCGGTCGAAAGATGCTGCGGAAGGCGATGGCTGGCTGCTGGCGGTGGTCTGGCGCGCGCGGGAGAACCGCAGCGACCTCGCCGTGTTCAACGCCGGAGATGTCGAGGCCGGCCCCGTCGCGCTGGTGCAGCTCGGCCATCGCGTGCCCGACGGTTTTCACGGCAATTGGGTCGGCGCGACCTAGTTCTCCTCTCGACATCGCTGATGTCACCAAAAGGCCTCTTCATGCACATGCCCTCGATCGCCGCGGACCGCCTCGCTGTCCTGATCCTGTTCCTGATCTGCGCCGGGATCACGCTCCAGATGATCCGACCGCGGCGGAGCGGCCAAATCGTCTTCGACGGCGGCATCCTGCTCGCCTTCGTCCTCTCAACCGCCTGTGCGTTACCTCTGCTGTCGCACCTGCCCTGGGCCGGCTTCGTCGACGAAATGGCCGACCAAGCCGTTGCAGCAATTCAATTTTTGGAAGTCGCTTACGTCATCTTGACATTGTAAAGATTTTGCTTGACCCCGACTCGCTCCTGACCTATTGATCTTTACATCGTAAAGATAAGGACTGACCGAGGCGAACCATGGCGATCTTCCTGATCCTCGCGCCCTACGGCGCCTTTACTTTCCTGATGCTGGTGACCTCTGCTACGATCAGCGTCTTCGTAGCCTCGGCAATCTGTCTCGCGACCGTCGCGATCGATGTCATGCGCGGCCGCTCGGTGAAGATCCTGGCTATGGGCTCGGCGCTGCTGTTCGCCGCAATCGGCCTCCACCTCGTGCTGTTCAACCCGGCGCTCGGCACACTCGGTGTCAAGCTGTCGGTCGACATCGGCATCTTCGTCATCTCGCTCGGCTCGATGCTGGTCCGCCGTCCCTTCACGCTGCAATACGCGCTCGAATCCGTGCCGGCCGAGATCGCGGCAATGCCCGGCTTCCACTATGCCAACTACGTCATCACCGGCGCATGGACCGCGGCTGCACTGCTGATGGCGGCCGCCAATCTCGTGCTGCTCTACGTCCCTGGCCTGCCGCTCTGGTCGAGCCTTGCGGTCGCCTTCGCCGCCCGCAACAGCGCAATCTATTTCACAAAATGGTATCCCGAATATCGGCAGATCAAGTACGGTGCGCCGGCCAGCGCACTGCCCCACACTCGCTGAACAGGATCGACGATGAAGGACGTATTCGCCCGCCTCGCCTCCGACCTCTTCTCCGCCATCGTCTTCCTGGTCATCTACCTCGTGACCGACAACGTCGTCCTGGCAACGTCGGTCGCGATTGCCGGAGCGATCGCGCAGGTGATCTACGCGCGCGTCAAGGGCCAGCAGCTCAATTACATGACCTATGCGAGCGTCGCGCTCGTCGTCGTGCTGGGCACGGTCACGCTGCTGACCAACGACCCTCGCTTCATGCTCGCAAAGCCCTCGATCGCACATTTCGCGATCGGTGCCATCATGCTCAAGCGCGGCTGGATGCTGCGCTACATGCCATCGATCGTCGTCGAGACCGTTCCGGAGTACGTGACGGCAGCGGGTTATGCCTGGGCCGCGCTGATGTTCGTGATCGGTGCCGGCATGATCGCCGTCGCCTCCACAGGCGATCTGAAGCTGTGGGCGTTCTACATCACCGTGGTCGCGGGCGGCGCCAAGATCGTCGCCTTCGCCGTGCAATATGTCGTGCTCCGTCTCATCGTCACAAGCCGACGGCGCGCCGCCGCCCGCGCCTAAATGCCTCCAACGGAGCGTTAGGCGCGGGCGGCGAGTTGCGCTATACGCTCGGCCGGGACTGGTCCGCGGATCGTCGCGGTCCGCCGGGATCTTGGGAGACGCGAATGGCCGTCGACGGCAACTGGACTCTGACCCTGACGACCCCCATGGGCGAGCGCAAAGCGACGCTGAGCCTGACGGCTGCCGGCGGCACGCTCACGGGGACGCAGGGTGCGGAAGGCGATACAGCCGAGATTTTCGACGGCACCGTCAGCGGCGATGCCGTCAACTGGAAGGTCTCGATCACCAATCCGATGCCGTTGACGCTCGAATTCATCGGAACCGTCTCCGGCGACAACATGAGCGGTGAGATGGGCATCGGCCCGATGGGCAGCTTCCCGTTCACCGGCACGCGCGCGTAAGCCGCGCGGCAACCGTGCGCGCGCTCGGTTTCATCGCGGCGACGATCCTGTGTGTCGCGACCCAAGCGGCGCGCGCGGACGATGCCGAACCGGCGTGGCGGGCTAGCGCGCTCGCCATGCTACCGGCAGGCTATGTCGCCGGCACGGCCTATCGAACCGAAGGTTCGGCGGGCCACCTCGCCGTCTATCCGGCCCCATCGAACGATCCGAAGTCACCTGCAAGCGTGTTCGTCGCGCGCCAGGCTCTCGTGGTCGCGCTGACGCCGGATGCGACGCGCGCAGTCTCGGCCGAATTGAAGCCGCGTAGCGGGCCGGATCCTGACAACGACGACACTGAGTTCGGAAAGCTGCACGTCGATCTCGCCGCCAAGCGCTCAACGCTTCCCGACGGCACCGAGCCCTGTGATTTCGGCGCATGGTCCGTCGACAAGGATCCTGACGGCCTCAACGTGCGCGCCGAGCCATCGATCAAGGCGCGTGTGCTCGGCACGCTTCCGCCGCCTTACCGGCTCAAGCTCGGCGGCAGCGAGAACACGCCCGATGGCGGCTGGCTCACTGAATTCCGCATCATCGGCTTCAAGAACGGCTGGTTTCTGATCGAAGGCGCAAAGCCGCCGGGCAAGGACTACGAGGACGACAAGAAATATCCGCGCAGCGCGCCAAAGCCCTATGCCGGACGCGGCTGGGTCGCCTCCAACAAGGTCGGCGCGTCCTACGCCAATGGCGCGACACGCATGGGCGGTCTGTTCCAGGCGCCCTTCGTCGATGCGAAATGGATGCCGGCCCAGCGCGAGCTCGGCGGCCCGATCGACACCGACGGCGGACCGAAGCACATCTTTGCTTGCAGCGGTCTCTGGGGCCTTGTCGAGAGTCAGGACGGCGTCCGCGGCTGGTGGCGCGGGCTGTGCTCCAACCAGGTCACGAATTGCAGCTAGCAGGCTGAGGCATCCGCATCGTCATGGCCGGGCTTGTCCCGGCCATCCACGTCTTGCTCGCCGCACCAAGAACGTGGATGCCCGGGACAAGCCCGGGCATGACGATCGTGATGGGGGCATGCACAATTACTCGCACGCAGGTGCGAGTGAGGCAGCTAACCCAGATTCAACTCCTTGAAGAAGTCGTTGCCCTTGTCGTCGATGATGATGAACGCCGGGAAGTCGACGACCTCGATGCGCCAGATCGCTTCCATGCCGAGCTCGGGATATTCGAGCACCTCGACCTTCTTGATGCAGTGCTCGGCAAGGTTCGCCGCGGCACCGCCGATCGAGCCGAGATAGAAGCCGCCATGTTTCTTGCAAGCCTCACGCACGGCCGCCGCCCGGTTGCCCTTAGCCACCATCACCATCGAGCCGCCGGCGGCCTGGAACTGATCGACGAAGGAATCCATACGGCCCGCAGTGGTGGGGCCGAACGCACCGGAGGCGTAGCCCTCCGGCGTCTTGGCCGGGCCCGCGTAATAGACCGGATGGTTCTTGAAATAGTCCGGCAGCGGCTTGCCCTGGTCGAGCCGCTCGCGCAGCTTGGCATGCGCGGAATCGCGCGCGACGATCATGGTGCCGGTCATCGAGACCCGCGTCTTGGTCGGGTACTTCGAGAACGTGGCAAGGATATCCTTCATCGGCTGATTAAGGTCGATCTTGACGACCTCGCCGCCGAGCGACTGCTCGACCTCAGGCAGATACTGCGCCGGGTTGTGCTCGAGCTCTTCGAGATAGACGCCGTCCTTGGTGATCTTGCCGAGCACCTGGCGATCGGCCGAGCAGGACACGCCCAGCCCGATCGGCAGCGAGGCACCGTGACGCGGCATGCGGATCACGCGCACGTCGTGGCAGAAATATTTTCCGCCGAACTGCGCGCCGACGCCGAGCGACTGCGTCATCTTCAGGATTTCCTGCTCCATCTCGAGATCGCGAAACGCGTTGCCGTCGGGCGAGCCGTGGGTCGGCAGCGCGTCGAGATAGCGAGCCGACGCCAGCTTCACCGTCTTCATGCAGAGCTCGGCCGAGGTGCCGCCGATCACGATCGCGAGGTGATAAGGCGGGCACGCCGCAGTGCCCAGCGTCAACACTTTCTCCTTGAGGAAGGCGAGCAGCCGGTCCTTGGTCAGCACCGAAGGCGTCGCCTGGAACAGAAAACTCTTGTTGGCGCTGCCGCCGCCCTTCGCCATGAACATGAACTTGTAGGCGTCATCACCTTCGGCGTAGATCTCGCACTGCGCCGGCATGTTGTTGGCGGTGTTCTTCTCCTCGTACATCGACAAGGGCGCGACCTGCGAGTAGCGCAGATTGCGGCGCAGGTAAGCATCGCGCGCGCCTTCCGACAGCGCCGCCTCGTCGTCACCGTCGGTGATGACGTTGCAGCCCTTCTTGCCCATGATGATCGCGGTGCCGGTGTCCTGGCACATCGGCAGCACGCCGCCGGCGGCGATGTTGGCGTTCTTGAGAAAGTCCAGCGCGACGAACTTGTCGTTCGGGCTCGCCTCGCCGTCCTCCAGGATCGCGCGGAGCTGCTTCAGATGACCCGGCCGCAGATAGTGGTTGATGTCGCCAAAGGCGGCTTCCGACAGGTCCCGCAGCGCCTCGCGCGACACCACCAGCATGTCTTTCCCCAGGACCTTCTCAACCCGCACGCCCTCGGCCGTGATCTTCTTGTAGGGCGTCTCGTCCTTGCCCAGCGGAAACAGCGGCGTGTGCTTGTAGGGCGGAACGGGCTTTGCGGGGTCGGGGAAGGCGGTGGGAGCGTTCATGGGCTGGAATCTCGGGGTTTTGGAGCCCTCGCATGGGCCCCTTTCATAGAAGCGTTCTAAGCTTTTTTGCCGCAAAGGGAAGGCGCTCTGGTGCGGTCGGGGCATCCGGATTCGGCGGCTGGCCGCGGACACCAGGCCCTCATGATGCAGTGAAGACCCTGGGTGCACCCCTTGCGCTACGCGCGGGACGACGATTGAATGCGCCCGCTAAGGGGCTTTTCATCATGACATTGAACTTGCACGTCCGCGGCGCGATCCTGGTTGCCGCCGCCATCACCGGCCTTGTGACCCTCGTCTCGCCCGCTCGCGCGGACCGCTGCGATGACAGCGCCAAGGAGCTGGCGAACCAGGTCGATCGCCTCAAGGTGAATTTCCGCGCCGCGAATGTCGTCTATCTGACTCATCCCGCGGCCAAGGAATTGTCCGTGGCTTGCCGTGGCGACAAATATTCGATCGAGCTCTATGCCAAGGGCGATCGCAAGCCGAAACCGGAGTTCTTTACGCTGGTAGGGTCGATGGCGGCGATCGTCTTCACCGTGACCAAGGACGATACGACGACGGGCGCGACACGCTGCCTGAAACGGATGGGGCTCTTGCGCGGCGACAAGATCAGCATGCGTTACCGGCGTCTCAACATGGAATGCACCCGCACCAAGACGGATGCGTCCATCGCGATCACGCGCGGCAAGGACGAATAGGCGGTCCCCCGCGCGGTGTGCGTCTGACAGCACACCGCCCACTACAGACTCCGTCATTCCGAGCGAAGCGAAGCAATCCAGGATCCCTCCGCGGAGACAGACTGGATTGCTTCGCTGCGCTCGCAATGACGAGGAGAGGTCCGAGAGCACATCCCACCGCACCAGATCCCTCGCATTTTAACGATTGGCTTGAAGGAAATTTCGGGTCTCGCGGCGCAGGATCAATTGTTTCCATATGTGAGGATTTGTGGATGAGCGTTTCTACCGTTTCGCCGCCGCCGATCGCGATCGTGGTGCCGAGCTACGACACGAACAAGCAGCAGGACGACCAGATCAAGACCAAGGACAACGACCCGACCTATAAGCCGCCGCCGCCCGCGCCGCTGCCGCCGGGTCAGGGTACGCGGATCGATCAGCTCGCCTGATCAGCCGCGTCGAAGATGAAATGCCCGATCCGGTCGATCGGGCTTTTCGCGTGTCCGGCCGTATCTTCGCCGGATAGCGGGACCAATATCGTGCGCGACTACCCTGAGACCTGCGCATGATCGCAAGACTCCTGTTGCAGAGCACGATCACCACCGCCGCCATGGGTGCGCTGCTGTTCGCGTGCGCCGGAACCCTGCACTGGCCGTCGGCTTGGGTGTTCCTCGCGATCTCCGCCCTGCTCGGCCCGCTCTGCGGCTGGTGGCTTTACCGGGTCGACCCCGCACTGCTCGGCGAACGCCTGCGGCCGGTCCTGCAAAAGGACCAGCCCGCTGCCGACAAGGCGTTCATGGCCGTCTTCGTCGTCGCGATGCTGGTCTGGCTGGCGGCGATGGGGCTCGACCGGCGTACGCTAGCCTCCGATATGCCGATGGCGGCGCAGATACTCGGCCTCGCCCTGTTCCTGCTCTCGACACTGTTCATCCTCTGGGTCTTCCGCGAGAACTCGTTCGCGGCGCCCGTGGTGAAATTGCAAGCCGAGCGCGCGCAGCGCGTGATCTCGACGGGGCCCTATGCCCATGTGCGCCATCCCATGTATAGCGGCATGATCCTTCTTCGCCGGCGTGCCGCTGCTTCTGGGCTCATGGTGGGGACTTATGATGGTGCCGCTGTTCCTCCTGTTGTTTGCCATCCGCACTCGCATCGAGGAGCGCACGCTGCGCGAGGGCCTGCCGGGCTATGCCGACTATGTGACGCGCGTGCGCTATCGCCTGTTTCCTGGCGTATGGTGAGCGCGCAACACCCCCTCGGCACCTCCGGACCGGCTAACCATCCAATTCGCGGTAGCGGCGGAAGATGCCCTGCTCGTTGAAGGCAACGCGGCGGCGGCTTTCGAGATAGGCCTTGATATTCGGCCGCGCCGCGACGCGGTCGTGCACGCCGACGAGGCCCGGGATATCGGCCTCGAACGCCTTCATCCGCTTCGGAAACGCATAGCGCAGCCCCGCGACGAGCTGGAACAGCGAGAGATCGACATAGGACAGCTTGCGGCCGGTGAGATAGGCGCCGCCATTGTCCTCGAGGAGCTGCTCGAAATAGCCGAGATATTTCGGCACGCGCTCGCCCCAGAAGTCGGCCGTGCGCTTCTTCGCCGGCGGCTTCTGATCTTCGTAATAGAGCGAGGGCCCGAGCGGATGATGGGTATCGTGAATCTCAACCACGAAATCGGTGATCGTGAGCTGGAGCTGATGCACCCAGAGTTGGCCCGCCTCCGATTTCGGGGCGAGGGCGTGGCGGGCGCCGAGATAGAGCAGGATGTTCGCGGTCTGGCCGATGACGAGCTTGCCGGCTTTGAGGAACGGCGGCGCAAAGGGCGGCGTGCCCTTGTGCGCGTCCATCATCTTCATCATCGCAGCTGTGCCGCGTGGGCCGCGCGCCACGTCGACGTAAGCCGCGCCGGCCTCCTCCAGCGCCAGCCGCACATATTCACCGCGGCCCTGGATCTCGGGCCAATAATAGAGCTCGTATTTCATGGAAACTGTCCGTGATTGCGTTGCGGCAAGTCTAGCACGCAACCACGAACTCCATGCCGGTGGCGAGAGTTCCGCGTCTCAATTCGACGCGAAGCAATACAGCAGGCCATCGCCGCCGGTGCTCTTCAGATCGGCCTGCGAGCAGCCGCCGTCGGGACCGCGCGAGGGATGCGAGCTGTTCCACGATTTCGACGGCTCGTCATCCCGCAGGCCTTGACGATCGGCATGGCCGACGACCGCCGCGCCTTGCGTGCTCGACGTCCAGTTCTTGCAGGTCTTGTCGTCACCCGCGGGAAATGCGCTGCCGTCGGCTTGCGAACCCGTGAGGATGTCGTGCCGGTTCGGCGTGTCGCCGCGGCCGTTGATGACCTCGCCCTTCTCGCTGAGCGCGGTCTGCTTGGTGAGGTTGTTGGCCGCCCCGTGCAGGTCGGCAACGTCCTTGGCGATCACAGCGCCCTTGGCGTTCTGCCACGGTCCCTTGCCGATGCGGTCGCGCGCGTTGACGGCCGGCTTGCCGTCGGCGGTCTGCGTGGAGAGATAAGCGCGCCAGGTTTTGCTGCCGGCGCCGCCGGCCTGGGCCAGCTTCTGGCACTGCGCATCGGCCCCCTCCAGGCCGCCGAGATCGGCGCCCTTGCCAGGACCATTGGAAGTCACGAAGAACGTCATGTCGGCCGACTGCGCCTGCGCAGATGGTGCTGCGAACAAGGCCGCGGCGAGCGCGAGGCCTGAAATCGTCACGGATCTCTCAATGCGGATCATCCTGTCCTCCCTTTGTGTTGTCGTTGGCCGCCAGATTTCAACCCGACGCAGGCCCGCTTATTCCGGTGCCGCGATGCGAGAGGCCCAAAAGAAAAAGGCGCCGTGCAAGAAGCACGACGCCTTTGTTATTCATGTCGCCTGCGATCAGTTGGTCTGCTGGATCGCCGACAATTCCCACGCGCCGCCCGGACGTCGGGCAAAGGTCCAGACTTCGGTGGCCTCGCCCGGCTGCTCGCTGCCGGCGACAATTGCGCCGGTATTGCGGTCGAGCGTCTTGTCGGTGAGCGCGAAGCGCAGCGCCACGGTCGCGTAATCGGTCTCGCCTTCGCGCCAGGATTCCGCGAGGTCGCCCTGCAACAGCTTCACATCGCTGACCTTGTTGACGACATTGCGCGCGCGGTTCTGGCCGAGGTCCTGCTCGAAATAGGAGACCATTTCCGGCGTCGCGAGCGTGTGCAGCTTGGCCACATCCTCGTTCGACCAGGCGGACTGGACGTCGCCGAGCAGACGCTCGAACGCCTCATAGTCGTCCGGCTTGATCTCGAGCGGCGCGTTGTTGGCGCCGAAGCCGAAGCCGCCACCAAGGCCACTACGGTTGTTCGCCTGCGGTCCCGGACCGGCACCGGCGTCAGCGTTGGCATAGGCCGCCTGCGGGGTGTGGCGGCGCTGCCACCAGGACATCGCCAGCCGAACCACGAGCACCACGAGCACGATCTGGATGATCAGACCGATGATCGACGATAGGCCGCCGAGCCCGCCGAACAGGCCACCGCCGAACAGCATGCCGAGCAGGCCTGCGCCGAGGAAGCCGGCCGCAAGGCCGCCCATGAAGCCGCCGGCCCGGCCGAACAGGCCGCCGCGCGCGGGTGCGGCTGCAGCCGAATTCATGCCTGCGCCCGGCTGGGTGTAGGTCCGATTGAACTGCGAGGTCGAGCCCGGCGCGGTCGTGGTCGATGGCGGGGCCGAATAGGTGCGCGAACCGCGCGAGCCCGACGACATGCCGCCACCGACGCGCGCGTCGACGGACGAGATCGCCAGCGCCGTCGGCAGCGCAAGCGCCAGCACGACGGCAATCGTCTTGAAGAGCCTGCGGGAGCGTTGCGAGAAATTCATGTTGGTTTCCCAGATCCCCGGCATGGGGACGTGCCCCTAAGATGGGCAGCCTTCCGTAAAAAGGAAGCCACTATCGGAACTTATGGCTGCGGCCCTCAGTCGCGGGGATGTGGCAAAAGCCCATGTTTGGCGGCAGCTTGGCTGCGTGTGCGAAGGGGCCCCGGTCGCGGGTTACCGGTGGCTTTGGTGCCGGCAATTCCGCTTTTCCGTCGTCATTGCGTTGAGGCCCTCACCCCGCCTTCGCCATCGTCTCCTTCACGGCCGCCACGAGCTGGCTCAGCGTGAACGGCTTGGGCAGGAAGTCGAACTGCTGGCCTTCGGGCAGGCTCTTCTCGAATGCGTCTTCCGCGTAGCCGGAGACGAAGATGAACTTGATGTCGGGGTTCTTCTCGCGCATCGCCTTGAGCAGCGTCGGGCCGTCCATCTCCGGCATCACGACGTCGGACACGACGAGATCGATTCCGCCGCTCTGCTCTTCCAGCACCTCCAGCGCCTCGACGCCGTTCTCGGCCTCGACGACGGTGTAGCCGCGCGAGCGCAGACCGCGTGCGTTGAGCGCGCGCAGGCCCTCTTCGTCCTCGACCAGGAGGATGGTGCCTTGTCCGGTGAGATCGGTGCGGGGCTTGGCGTCCGCCGTGGACCCAGCTTCCTTCGCGGCACCATTGCTGGCGCCAACGGCCGGCGCCGGCTGCTCGACCTGCACCTCCGGCTCGGCATGATGGCGCGGCAGGAAGATCTGGAATGAGGTGCCCTGCCCCGGCTCCGAGTCCACGTAAATGAAGCCACCGGTCTGCTTGACGATGCCGTAGACGGTCGAGAGCCCGAGGCCGGTGCCCTTGCCGACTTCCTTGGTCGAGAAGAACGGCTCGAAGATTTTGTCGCGGATATCGGCGGGGATGCCGGTACCGGTGTCGGCGACCTCGATCCGCACGTAGTCCGCGGCCGGCATGCCCTTGTAGGCCAACCTGGCCGCCTCCTCGGCGGTGACGTTGGCGGTGCGGATGATCAGCTTGCCGCCGTCGGGCATGGCGTCGCGCGCGTTGACCGCGAGATTGACGATGACCTGCTCGAACTGGGAGACGTCGACCTTGACCGGCCAGAGATCGCGGCCGTGGATGGTCTCGTGCTTGACCTTCTCGCCGATCAGGCGGCGCAGCAGCATGGCGAGGTCGGAGAGCGCATCGCCGAGGTCGAGCACCTGCGGCCGCAGCGTCTGCCGCCGCGAGAACGCCAGCAACTGCCGCACCAGCGTGGCGGCCCGCGTCGCGTTCTGCTTGATCTGCATGATGTCCTGGAACGACGGATCAGTCGGCTTGTGCGCGTTCAGCAGGAAGTCGTTCGCCATCATGATGGCGGAGAGCACGTTGTTGAAGTCGTGGGCGATGCCGCCGGCGAGCTGGCCGACAGTCTCCATCTTCTGCGACTGGTTGATCTGGTTCTCCAGCGCGCGCCGCTCGGTGGTCTCGAGCATGTGCACGATGGCGGCTTCCGCGTCGTTCTCACCCCCGTCGACCGGCGTGACGAAGAACTGGCCCCAGCGCTCCTTGGAGCCTTCCAGCGCGACCTCGACCGGCGCGATGTCGGCCTGATTCTCGGCGGCCTGGTTGATGGCCGCGATCAGCAAATGACGGTCGCGCGAATTGACCGCGCGGAAGATCGACTTGCTGGCGCTGTCGAGCCCCAACGCCTGCCCGAGCTTGGCGTAGCGCGCATTGGCGCGCACGACGTTGCCGCCGCGGTCGACGGTGGCGATCGCCATCGGCGTATGGTCGAAGAAGCGCATGAAGCGCACTTCGGCGGCGCGGTCCGGATCGCTGCGCTCGTCACGGGCGCGGCTGATCACCAGCGTGCGCGACGGGCCTGGCGCACCGTCAGCGCCGAAGGCGAGCTTGTGATAGAGCCGCACCGGCATGGTCTTGCCGGTACGCATGCGCAGGTCGATGTCGAAGACTTCCGTCTTGACCTCGCCCGGGACCGCCACGATCGCGGTAAGCAGCGAAGCGCCGTCGCCGGAGACGATGTCGGTGAGCTTCAGCCCGCCCGAGCCGATCTCGGCAAGGTCGTAGTCGAGCCAGTTCGCCAGCGTCGCGTTGACGTAAGCGAGCTCGCCGGCCGGATTGACCGAGAAGAAACCGCAAGGCGCGTGATCGAGATATTCGATCGCGTGCTGGAGTTCCTGGAACACGTCCTCCTGGCGCTCGCGGTCGCGGGTGATGTCGGCGATCGACCACACCGCGTATCTCGTCTCGCGCTTGCCGGTGCCGAGGGGCCGCACCCGCATGCGCAGCCAGCGGCCCTGGCTGCCGTCATGGCCGGAGATGCGCACCTCTTCCTGCTGCCGCTTGCCTTCGCGCGCGGCTTTCAACAGGCGGAACACCGCTTCGGAGACGTCGGGGTTGCCGATGAAGACGCGCTCCACGGGACGCACGTCCTGTGGGCCGGCAGCGCCGGTCAGCGTCAGATAGGCCGCATTGGAATAGACCACATGGCCGCGCGGATCGGTCACGGCGAGGCCGTCGAAGGCGTGGTCGGCGATGCGCCCCATCACGGGATCATCGAGATTGCGATCGACGAAGCGGATGATGCCGGCGGCGAAGGCGAACAGGTTGAACAGGCCGACCATCGCCAGCACGGCGAGGATACCGAGAATATAGGGCTGCGCCTGCGCGCGCCCGAGCGTCATCAGCCCGACGGCAACGGCGACGAGCCCGGCGGCCACCAGCAGCACCAGGGCAATGCTGCCCGAGCGCGGCGACGGCTCGTGCGCCGCAACGGGCTCGCGTGTGAGGTCGTGGTCGGTCTCGGCAGTCATCTCAAGCTGGCACAGCCTGTCGGCAGAGAATCAACGCGCTACAGGGCGCGCAGGGTCCTCCCTGCCTGAATCGGACCCGCAGGCGCAAGGGCAGCAGGGGCGAAAGGTACGCTGATTCCCAGATTACGGCCATTTCCAGTACTTTTCAGGGGTTTTATTGCCGGCTGGCACCGAATCCGCTCTTCAGACGCATGACGTAGCCGATGACTTCGGCGACCGCATGGTAGTGCTCGGTCGGGATTTCCTCGTCGATCTCGACGGTGGCGTAGAGCGCGCGGGCGAGCGGCACGTTCTCGACGATCGGGATGTCGTGCTCGCGCGCGATCTCCCGGATCTTGAAAGCGAGGTTGTCGACGCCCTTGGCGACGCAGATCGGCGCCGACATGCCGCGCTCGTAGGACAGCGCGATCGAATAGTGGGTCGGGTTGGTGATGATCACGGAGGCCTTGGGAACCGCCGCCATCATGCGCTTCTTGGAGCGCTGCTGGCGCAGCTGCCTCAGCTTGCCCTTGATGTGTGGGTCGCCTTCGGACTGCTTGTACTCTTCCTTGATCTCCTGGAGCGACATCTTCTGCCGCTGGAACCAGCTGCGATACTGGAAGAAATAGTCGCCGATGGCGATGATGGCGAGCGCCGCGACCACCGCGCCGAGCAGGTGAATGGTCAGGCTGGTGGAGGCACCGAGCAGGGCGGCCGGATCGAGCCTGACCATCGCCTCCATGCGATGCCGCTCCGGCCACAGGATCACGGTCATGACCGCGCCGAGCACGATCAGCTTGCCGAGACCCTTGAGGAAGTTCGCCGCCGCTTGCTTGCCGAAGATGCGCTTGAGGCCCTCGGCAGGCGACAGCTTGCTGAACTTGGGCTTGAGGGATTCGGCCGACCAGACCAGGCGGTGCTGCAGCACGTTGCCGGCAATTGCCGCGAGTACCAGCATCAGCAGCGGCACGCCCACCGCCGCGAGCACCGCGACTTCGATCTGCTGCATCAGGGCAAGCAGAGCCCTGCCGTCGGTCTTGATCATCCAGGAATTGGCGAGCAGGTTGCGCATCGGCGCCAACAGCCCGCTGCCGACCGATCCCGAGAAGCTCGAGACCACGAGCGTGGCGCCCGCGATCATGAACCAGGTGTTGATCTCCTGGCTCTTGGCGACGTCACCGCGTTCGAGCGCCTCTTCGAGACGTTTTTGCGTCGGGTCTTCTGTTTGACTCTCTGGATCGTTGTCTTCCGCCATCGATCACCCGATCACTTGAGTGGCATCATCTGGTGCATGACACCGATGAAATAGTCGAGATAGGTGCCCATCATCGCCGTGAGCACGACGGCGAGCACCAGGAAGCCGGCGAAGATCGAGAGCGGCACGCCGACGAAATAGACCTGCATCTGCGGCATCAGCCGCGCCAGCACGCCGAGCCCGATGTTGAAGACGAGGCCGAACACCAGGAACGGGCCGGAGAGTTGCAAGCCCAGGCGGAACGCGGCGGCGAAGGCGCGCGTCGCCAGCGCGGCGACATCGCCGCTCGACACGGTCTCGCCCGGCGCGAAGATCGTGTAGCTGTCGTTCAGTGCCGCGATCACCAGATGATGACTGTCGGTGGCGAATAGCAGCGTCACCCCCAGTATTGTCAGGAAGTTGCCGACGAGCACGCCCTGCTGTCCCTGCGTCGGATCGACCGACGTGACGAAGCCGAGCCCCATCTGCTGTGCGATCACGGCGCCGGCAACCTGCAGCGCCGACAACGTCACCCGCGCGGTCGCCCCCAGCACGATGCCGATGACGATCTCATGCAGCATCAGGACCAGCAGCGGCGCGATCGAGCCCATGTCGACCTGATAGGCGTTGCGATGCAGCGGCAGGATAATCAGCGTGAGCAGCAGCGCGATCGACAGTTTGATCCGTGTCGGGATATTGGTCTCGCCCAGGCCCGGCAACAGCATCACCATCGCACCGACCCGGGCAAAGGCGAGCATGAAGGAGGCGGCAAGCGCCGGCAGCAGCGAGACGTCGATGCGCATGACGGGCGCATAGTGCCTCAGCCGCCGATGATTCGCGACGATATCCGCAGCATGTGGGAATGCAGCGCGTCGGCCATGAACGGCAAGGCCAACAGCATTGTGGCAAAGATGGCCAGGATCTTCGGCACGTAGATCAGCGTCTGCTCCTGGATCTGCGTCAGCGCCTGGAACAGCGACACGACGACGCCGACCACGAGGCCGACCACCATCAGGGGCGACGACACGATCACGATGGTCCAGATCGCATCACGCGCGACGTCGAGGGTTTCCGGTCCGGTCATTTCGCAGTTCCTTTGTCTTATTCCTCACCTCCCACCGCTCTTGTGAGTGATGCGAAGGCCTATCCCCGGTCATTGCGAGCGCAGCGAAGCAATCCAGACTGCCGCTTCGGAAAGACTCTGGATTGCTTCGCTGCACTCGCAATGACGATTGGGGCGGGCGCGAGCGCCAAAAATCAGATCGGCATCTTCATGATGTCTTCATAGGCCGCGATCACGCGGTCGCGGACCGAGACCAGCGTGGACACGGCGACGTCGGTGTCTGCGACCGCCGTCACCACGTCCATCACATTGGCCTTGCCGGCGGCCATCGCCACCGTCTGCGCATCGGATTTGCGGCCGGACTCCAGGACGCTGCCGACGGTGTCTTTCAGAAGAGAGGCGAAGGACTGCCCGCTCGGCTCGCTGCCCTTGCCGGCACCGCTGTTCTCCAGCACGCGGGCAAGGTTTGCATAGGCGTTGGCGGCAATTGTCGGTGTTGCCATGGTTCAAATGTCCTGTTCAGCTCTTGAGGATGTCGAGGGTGCGCTGGATCATCCGGCGCGTCGCGCTGATGATGTTGAGATTGGCCTCGTAGGACCGCTGCGCGTCGCGCATGTCGGTCATCTCGACCACCGAGTTCACGTTGGGATATTTGACGTTGCCGGTTGCATCCGCCGCTGGATTGTTCGGCTCGTATTTGGTGCGGAAATTGGACTGGTCGGGTTTGATCCTGCCGAGGGTGACGACCTGCGCGTCGAGTGTACGGTCGAGCGCGGAGGAGAAGGTCGGCACCTTGCGCCGGTAGGGATCGCCGCCGGCGCTCTGCGACGTCGAATCCGCATTTGCGATGTTCTCCGAGATCACCCGCATGCGCCCGGCCTGCGCCCGCAGACCGGAGGTCGCGATCGCCATCGAGCGGGCAAAGTCGCTGCTATCATTCGCCATGATGCGCTTCCTCTAGCTCTAGCCTTTGCCGATCGCGGTCTTGAGCAGGTGCAGGCTCTTCGAATAGAGCGAGGTCGCCGCCGCATAATCCATCTGGTTGCTGGCGGCCTTCATCATCTCCTCTTCGAGATTGACGGCGTTGCCCGCGGGGCGGGTCTCAAAACCCGCATTCTTGTTCTGGTCGAATCCGGAGGCCGCGCCTGACGGCGCCATGTGGGAACCGCTGGTGCGGGTAAGCGCCAAGGGGCCCATCGAACCCGTGACGGCGCCAGCCTTGTCCAGCTTCGGCTCGACCAGGTCGCGCGGCCGGAATTTGGGCGTGTCGGAATTGGAGACGTTCTCGGACAGGACGCGCTGGCGCTCCTGGTGCCATTGCATCTTGGTGCGAAGCGCCGATAGCACCGGAAGATCGTTGATGGACATCGTTGCGGCTCCTTCCGCCTCGCAGGACCCGTGGCCCGAAGCTAGGCAGAATTTGCCGCCTGTATGGTTAACAGCTGGTTAAGGAGGTCGCAGCAGTTGTCCCCCGCCGGGACACGAATGCGCATGCCCCGTGATTCTACGCCTCCGAAAACGGCATTAACCCAACCGCTTGGCGGCGCGTGCACAGGCCAAGAAGTCGTTTTGGATCGAGCGATTCATGGGTTATTAAGAGTTGGGGACGGCAAAACTTGCCGTGGGACGTTAAGAAATCGCAGTTTGGGGCAACGTAAGCCGGTGGTTGGCGCATCTGACCACGGGCCCGAGACAAGCGCCATTTGTCGGGGACAAGTATGCAAGGCAGCCCTATCACCTTCATCGTCGCGTTCATCGTCGTTCTGGCGTTGATCGGCGTCGCTGCATGGCTGGTTCGCCGATTCGCCACCAGCCGGCTCGGCGCCAACACCCAGCGCGGCCGGATGCCCCGGCTCGCCGTGATCGATGCCGCCGCGGTCGACGGCCGCCGCCGCCTGGTGCTGGTCCGGCGTGACAATGTCGAGCATCTTCTGATGATCGGCGGCCCCACCGACATCGTCGTCGAACCCAACATCGTGCGCGCGGCGCCCGGCCGCGACCAGCTCCCGCAGCGCCCCAACGCGGCCGAGCCGCCGCGTCTTGCGCCGATGCATGATAGCAGCAGCTGGGCCGACGAAGCACCGCGGCCCGAACTGCTCGATCATCCCGAGCCGCACATGCCCGAGCCGCCACCGCGACCCACGCGCCCCTCCTTCGCCGACGAAGTGCGCCGGCCGGCTCCCGCGATGGCCGAACGCCGCAACGAGCCGCCATTGGGCGGCTTCACCTCCGAGCCGATCGCGCCGCGCCCTGAGCGCGAGCTGCGTCCCGAACCTGTTCCGCCGCGCGTTGCGCGCAACGAACCCCCTCTGATGCCGCGTCCGCCGCGCCAGAGCGAGCCGGTGAAGGCGCCTCCGGTGCGCGCCGAGCGCGTCGCCGCGCCTCCTCCGCCTGTGCCGCAGGCTCCGCCCGTTCCGCCGCCGGCGCCCGCTCCCGCGGCGCCATCGAGCGCCGAGCAGAATCTCGCCGAGATGGCGCAGCGGCTCGAAGCTGCGCTGCGCCGCCCCGCCGGCGAGACGCTTGCCCCTCCGGTCGCGCCGGAGCCCCCGGCCGCTCCCCCGCGTGTGGCCCGCAGCGAGCCGCCGGCACCACCGGCCCCTCCCGCAAAGCCGGCCCCGGAAAAGACCAGCTTTGAAAATCTCGAAGACGAGATGGCCTCGTTGCTCGGCCGTCCGAAGCCGTCTTCGTGAGGCTGCCGGCCCTCCCGCGTAGAGTTTTTTTTCTTTCTGTCCTGATCGGCGCGGCTTCGCTCGCGATGCCGGCGCATGCGCAGGACATCAGCATCAATCTCGGCGGCGGAGGCGCTGGCGGTGGCGGCGTCACCGAGCGCGCGATCCAGCTGATCGCTCTGCTCACCGTGCTGTCGATCGCCCCGTCGATCCTGATCATGATGACCTCGTTCACGCGCATCGTGGTCGTGCTGTCGCTGCTGCGCACCGCGATGGGCACCGCGACCGCCCCGCCGAACTCGGTGATCATCGCGCTGGCGATGTTTCTCACCTTCTTCGTGATGGGACCCGTCCTGCAAAAATCCTACGACGAAGGCATCCGTCCGCTGGTCGCCAATCAGCTCGGCGTCGAGGACGCGCTTCAGCGCGCCTCCGTCCCCCTGCGCGGCTTCATGCAGAAGAACGTGCGCGAGAAGGACCTCAAGCTGTTCCTGGATCTCTCCGGCGAGCCGCCGCCCGCCACTCCCGACGACCTCGGATTACGCATCCTCGTCCCCGCCTTCATGATCTCGGAGCTGAAGCGCGCCTTCGAGATCGGTTTTCTGCTGTTCCTTCCGTTCCTGATCATCGATCTCGTCGTCGCCTCCGTGCTGATGTCGATGGGCATGATGATGCTGCCGCCCGCGACCATCTCGCTGCCGTTCAAGCTGATCTTCTTCGTGCTCGTCGACGGCTGGTCGCTGGTGGCAGGGAGCCTGGTGCAGAGTTACGGGGGGTAGCCGGCCTGGGGAGCGGTCACTGCCCCTATCCTCTGGCCCAGGCTTGTAGGCGTGCACTTCAGCTTATCAGCGCAGGGCGGAAGCCTGCCACCGTGAGCGCGTTCGGCGGTTCGTGACATACCGGACTATGCTCAGGTTGCGCATTCAATGGGTGGTTGATATGATCATTATCATCCATTGATCCGAAGCGGCTTATGACCAGCAACGTCGAAGACCGTCCGCTCGCTCGAGCCGTGCCGCTTGGTCTTCAGGTCGCCGTTCTTGCTGCGCTGTCTGCGAGTGGCACGTTGGCCACCAACATTCTGCTGCCTTCGCTACCGAGCATCGCCGTCGCGGTAGGCGTCTCCAGCGCTCAGGTAACCTCAGCTATCACCATATTCCTCGCCATGTTCGCGGTCGGACAACTTGTTGTCGGTCCGTTGTCGGATCGTTTCGGCCGGCGCATACCCGTGATGATCGGGTTTGCTGTATTTTTCGCAGGTAGCATATGGTGCGCGTTAGCCAATGATTTGGCGGCACTATTGATTGGTCGCGTTGTGCAGGCCGGTGGCGCATGTGCCACGTCTGTCCTTTCGCGAGCTATCGCAAGAGATCTTTTTCAGGGCGAAAAGCTAGCGCGCGTGCTCACGTTTGTTATGGTTGCGATGGCAGCGGCGCCCGGATTCTCGCCCCTGGTCGGTGGCGCGCTGGATCATTTTTTTGGCTGGCGTTCAGCATTTGTGTTCGTCGGAATCTTCGCCGTCGTCGCCGCCTCAGCATTTCTTGCGGCTTTCGGAGAAACGCACCACGCGCCGCGCGCCGAGTTCGATTTCTCGACAATCGCCAAGAATTACTGGTCGCTATCGACTGACCGCCGTTTCTTGGTTCCTGCCGCAACCGTTAGCCTCATCTTAGGTGCGCTGTTTGCAATGTTTTCGGCGTTACCGCGTGTCTTGATAGAAGGCCTCGACTTCACACCCATGCAACTCGGCCTGTTCTTCGCAGGCACTGTCATGATCGTCTTTAGCGCTGGCATTACCGCTACAAAAATCGTTCCGCACCTTGGTCTCGACCGATCGATTTGCATCGGCCTCGCGCTGGCCTGTGTCGGTGGCGGTATGGTGTTGCTATTCGCGCTTCTCGACGGGCGCTTTTTGCCATTTCTTGTCGGCGCATGCGTATTCCTGCTAGGCATGGGTATGGTCAATCCGCTCTGCAGTGCGCAAGCTCTTTCGCCATTCGGCGATCGCGCCGGTGCTGCCTCGGCCCTGTTGGGTTTCTGGCAGATGTTGGCCGCGGCGCTGGGGGTATCGCTTGCGGCGGTGATCGCAAGGAATCCCATGATCGGGCTTGGTCTCGTGCTAGTGCTTGCCTCGACCTTGGCCTCGGCAATTTATCAGGTCCGGGTAAAGCTCAATTAAGCCCGCGCCCCGGGCGATAGGATTCGGCGCTGCCCGTCACTTCGAGAGCTTGCTCACGAGACCTGTCGCGAGGCCCGGAAGGAGCAGCGATCCTACCGCGTCATCTTGATCTGCCGCACCACCGGGATCGTGGGCAGCGAGCCGGTGTGGTCGGATTCGTCCTTGGCCTGCGGCGAGGCCGGCGCGCGCGCGGTGGCGTCGGGGAAGCGCTGCTTCATCTCGCGCAGGAAGCCGTCGAGCGTGTCGACGCTGGCAGCCAGCTTGGCGATATCGGCAAATTCGGCGCTGGAGGCGCCGGTCGGTTTGCTCGCGATGTCGAACGCGAGCCGATCGGCGCTCTCGCTCATCAGCGGCGCATATTTCTCGCGAAAGCGCGACATGCCAATCGAGTCGTCGGCGAGCGCATAACCGACGGCGGCGCGGATGATGTCGCTTTTCTCCACCGCGTTGAGCGGCTTGAAGTCGCGGAAGCGCTCGCCGTAATAAAGCTCGATCTGCTCGGCGGATTCACGCCAGCGCCGCGCCGCCCAGAAGATGTCCGAGCGCAGCCGCAGCACCTCGCGTCCCGTCACGTTGGAGACGATGTCGAGCGCGAGATCGTGGCGGCCGACGTCGCTCTGGGCACGCGCCTCCAGCAGCAGGCGTTGCTGCCTGAGCTCGCCTGAGAGGTCGCTGATACGGCTCGCGCGCAACGCCGTGATCGCCATGTCGGGTCTGCGGTTGGCGAGATAGATCATGGACAGGCGTGCGGCGACTTGTGCACGCGCCGCGCCTTCGAGGCGGTGGTCGACCTGGTATTGCAGGAGTTCGGCGGCCTGATCGAGCAGGTCGATCGAGGCGAGACGGTCGGAGAGGCGTCGGATCAGCTCGTCGCCGCGACGGCCGATCGGCGTCAGCTCGCGGAACTCGTAGAACATCCCCAGCGCTTCGATCGGCGGCAGCTCGTCGCCCTTGGGCCCCAGGAAGATCTGCGTGAACAGGTCGGAGGCGAGGTCCTGCGCCTGGCGCGAGGCTTCCGCGTTCGGCTGCAGCTTTGTCGCGGTACGCGCCGCGGTGAGCGCGTCCCGGTAGCGCCCGTTCTCGGCAAACATCTGCGACAGCATCTGCAGCGTCTTGACCTCGATCGAGTCGCCGCGCCAGGTCATCGAGAGCGTTTCGAGCTCGCGCAGCGCGTCTTCCTTGCCGATCTCGTCGCGCTTCTGCCGCAGCGCGACCTCGAGCTGCTTGGCCTCGGCGGCAGCCGGCCGGTCCGACGAGCCGACCGCGAACTTGTAGTCGTCGAGCGCGTCCTTGTCGTGGCCGAGCGCCTCGGCGAGCCGGCCGCGCAGCACTGCAAAGCCGGGCGCGGCCTCGGGCGAGACGCCGACCACCTCGAGCTCGCTGCGGCGCTTGGAGGCGCCGGCATAGTCCTTCACCTCGAGCGAAGCGCGCATCGCCTCCATCGTCACGATGCGCTGGATGTCGAGCGGCAGCGAGGCAATGGCGAATTCGACGTTCTTGAACTTCTCGCGCGCGTCCGCCCATTTGCCCTGGCGCGCATAGGCGAGAGCCTTCCAGAGCTGGGAATCGTGGCTGTTGCCGATCACGGGGTTGGCGAGGTCCTTAAGGCCCTGCGCCGGCCGGCCGATCAGGATGCTCGCGATCGCATGCATGATCAGCGCGCCGCTTTCCTCCTTGTTGAGAGAATCGGCCAGCATCAGTTCGGTGACGGCCTTGGCCTCGTGATACATCGCGCGCGACATGTAGAATTGCGCGAGGTCGAGACGCGGCAGCGAACGCATCGCCGGTTCGACGTTGGAGATCGCCGTGATCAGCTCGTTCTGACGCGCTATGAAATTTTCCGACTGGCCCTTGCGCCAGCCTTCGGGGCTGAAGACCGGCCGCACCGCGGTCGGCGCGCGCTCGGCCGAGATGTCGACCGGCGACAGCGTCAGCCCGCCCTTCTTGCCGAGGATGACCTTGTCGGCCCCGACCTCGACGCCGACCTCGTCGGAATTTGGCCGGATCGCGATGCCATGCGCGGATTCCAGCAGCGCGAGATCAACGAGATCCTGCCGCTTGATGAAGCCGCGCACCGGCCGCTGCGCGGTGATGACATAGAGCGTATCGCCGGCATCGGGATCGGTGAGCTTGTGCAGGAGCCCCGGATTGGCGAAGGGGATCGCGATGTTGGCAAGCGCCGGGTCGGTGATGTTGCGCGAGATCATCAGCGGCAGCGGCGTCGCCTGGATTTTGTCGGCGAGGGTCAAGAGCCAGTTGGTCTGCTTGCCGACCTCCTCGCTCGTCAGCGAATAGACCAGCGGCCGGGTGAGACGGATGCGCACCGCCTGTCCCTTCTCGAGCGGGACGCGGCCGACTTCCCCGATCATCGCACCGCCCTTGGTGCGGATCGCCTCGACGTCGATCGGCTTCGCCGTATCGAACACCAGCCAGACGGTATCGCCACGGCGGAACGCCGCCGCAGGCGTTGCGACCTGAAGCGGAAAGGTCACGCGCAGGCCGTCGCTGTCGCGGCGGACATCGACGCTGGCACCACTCGGCTGCGGAGCTGCGGGCGCCTCTACTGGAGCAGCCTTGAGGGCCTCCGTGGCCGGCTCCTTGACGGGTTCCTTGGCAGCTTCCTTCACGACCTCTTGAGGCGCTTCGGCCATGACCGGCTTGGCGGGCGCGACCGCAGTTTCTGCAACTGGCGCGACCGTCTTTGAAACTTCCTTGACCGCTTCCTTGACCGCTTCCTTGGGCGCTTGCGCAGCGTGCGCAGCTTCGACCGCAGGAGCTGGCAGCGATTTCGGCGCTTCAGCGGGCGGCATGGCGGAGGGTGCTTCCGGCTTCACCTCGGGCTTGACGTCGATCCTGGCTTCGCGCGCGATCGTCTCGGACGTCGGCGGCGCGATCTCGCGATGCGCGTCCTTCGGCTTCTCGGCCGCCGGCTTTTCAGGCGCAGGCGCCGGTCCATGGGCGGCGGGCTTGGCCTGTGCGATCGCAGCCTCGGCCGAATTGGCCGTCTTGCCCTTGTCCGGCTGGAAGGAGATGTCGACGACGTAGTTCTTCTCGTCGCGGAACGAATGCACGTCGGAATCGCCGATCAGCGCGATCTCGACACTGGTCTGGTCGATGTCGGCCTTCTGCTTGATCGAGGCGACGTTCGGCGGCGCTGCGACGACCGCGTCCGCCAGATCGAAATTGAGGTTGGCGTTGAAGGCGAGCGTAAGCTTCTGCTCGTTGAGCACGGAGGACACCCCGACGCCGTCGGGCATCTCGAACACGAAGCGGACGAAGGTCGGCTGCACCGAGGCGCGCACGCGGATCTGCGGACGCTTCTTGCTCTCCGCCGCGGCGCGCTGGGCGCGCAGCGCGCGTTCGGCGACGCGCGCGCGCTCGGCGAGTTCCTTGACCACGTCCATCGGCAGGCTTGGCGGCGGTCCCTTCCAACCCTCCGGCAAGAGGTCGATGAAGGTTCGCTCGCCGGCATTCATGGTGTTGACGGTGACGCGCCGCGCCAGCGACAGCCGGATGGCGCCGCCGTCGGGATCGCGGCGGGCGGAGTTGACGTAGTCGGGCGCGCCTTCCGGGACGCGGTCGACGGGCACGTCGACCGCCCGGTCGAAGCGGATGACGAGAATGGAGCCGGCCGTCGTCACCTCGGAGGGGACGTCCTCTCCGAGCTTGATCACGAGACGGGCAAAGCCGCCGCCGGCCGAGAAAGTCGCCTCGCCCCGGATCGCATCGGCCGCCCGGACAGGCGTCGTGAAGCCGATCAGCAGGCTCGCTGCCAGCAGCGGCGCCGCGCGGACATGACGCGACAGCCTCCGCGCCAGGACGCGGGCTCGCGACACAAATCCAGCGGCAGCCTCTCGCGCCATTGGCGGCATTACTTCCGGTTCGACGGTCCACGCCGGCATTGCTGCCGGCCCCTGCCCCAGACTGTAGATTTTGGCAATTAAGGACTTCTTAAGTATGAGCCCTCAATTCGGGTTTTGCGTCGGCTTGCCGTCGATCTTGGGCAGCTCGCCGGCCGAAGCGGACTGATCGCCGCCGCCATTGGCCCGGCGGGCCATCTCGACCGTCAGCCGCTCGGCGGCCTCCGGGGACATCAATCCCATGATGTCTGACATTTTTCGTGGCGCGATCTGCGAGGCGATCTCGATCAGCACGCCCATCTCGAGCCGGTCAAAGACTCGCGCGGCGTCCTTGGGTTTCATGCCCTCATACATGGTCACGAGGCCCTTCATGCGCTGGGCTTCGGCGGCCTTCTGCTCGGCCTGCGTCGCGGAGATACGGGTTTCTACCGCCTTCATCTCCTCGACCTTGTTTTCGATGCGCTTTTCGGCGGATTTCAACAGGCTCTCGCGGATGTCGATCTCGCGCTGGCGGGCCTCGATCTCCTGGCGGCGCGACTGCAGGCGTTCCAGGATCGCGCGCTCCGAGGCGGAGATCTGCGGCTGGGCTTCCTCCTTGACCGCGGCGCCTTCGGACTTGGTGTCCGGTGCGGCCGGCTTCGGCGCCTCCTTCGGCGCGCCATGGGTCGAGCCGGTGATATCGGGATCTTCGCGGCTGGCCGGGAAGTTCAAATTCTCTTGCGCCCAGGACTTCTTGGTCGGGCTCTGCTTGTAGTCGAAGACATAGCCGCCATTGATCACAAGACCCGTGACCTTCAGCGTGGCGAGGCCAGCGACGGCAACCAGCACGATCGGAATGACGCGGATGTTGCGAAAAGACTTCATACCCTGACTTTATGCGGCAAGACCGTTGGATCGTCGGCGTTCGGAGAAGGCTTCGGCCGCAGCCGCCACCGCCTTCGCCGACGAGGGCTTGGCTGCGGGCGCGGCGAGCATTTCCGGGTTCGTCACGGGGCGCGCGGCGATTGCGATCTTGGACAGCCGCCGCACCACATTGTCGGCTTCGCCGAGTTGCTTGTAGAGCTGCTCGGACATCTGGGTCGCCGACGCAAGCTGGCTGCCGAGGTTCTCGTTGACGTCGCGCACGGCGAGCTTCAGTCCGCCGATCGCGCGCTCGGCGATCTCGGTTGCGGTGATCAGCTCACCGATGACCGCCTTCAGCGAATGCTCGTCCGCCTTCAGCCGCGTCAGTCGCTTGTTGAGCGTGACGCAGTAGACGATGGTCAGCATCAGCAGGATAGCCACCAGCGTCTCGATCGCCATTCCTAGGGAGTGGTTCATGGGGCCTCCATCATCTTGTTCTGCTCGTCGACCTTTTCGAACATCGCAAGTGTCGTACTTGGCTTGCGCAAGGGTTTCGTCACCCGGATCGCGACGCGGTCGCCGACCCGGCCCATGCGTCCTTCGGTGATGGTGACGTCGCCGCAGCGAACGGTGACGTTGGCATCCGCGCGCATGTCCAGCGGCAGCGTGTCGCCGACCTTGAGCCGCATCAGCTGCTTGAGTGGGATGTCGGCTTCGTAGAGCACGGCGTCGACGGAGATCTCGGCCTGGACGATCTCGGTGGCGAAATGACCTTCCCAGATCTGGTCGCGGCCGAACTTTTCGCCCATGAACATCTGGAGCAGGACGCCCCGGATCGGCTCGATGGTCGCGTAAGGCAGCAGGAGCTCGATGTTGCCGCCGCGATCTTCCATGTCGATGCGCAGGCGCACCAGGATCGCGGCGTTGGCAGGACGGCTGATCGCGGCGAAACGCGGGTTTGTCTCGAGCCGGTCGATGGTGAAGGTCACCGGCGACAGCGGCCGGAACGCCTGTTCGGCATCGGCCATGACGACTTCGACCAGCCGCTTGACCAACTCTGTCTCGATCGTGGTGTAGGGCCGGCCCTCGATGCGCAGCTGGCTCGAGCCGCGGCGGCCGCCGAGCAGCACGTCGATCATCGAGTAGATCAGGCTGGAATCGACCACGGCCATGCCGAAATTGTCCCACTCTTCGGCCTTGAAGACAGTGAGGACGGCGGGCAGCGGGATCGAGTTCATGTAGTCGCCGAAGCGCACCGAGGTGATGCGGTCGAGCGAGACTTCGACGTTGTCGGAGGTGAAATTGCGCAAGGAGGTCGTCAGCAACCGCACCAGGCGGTCGAAGACGATTTCGAGCATCGGCAGACGCTCGTAGGAGACCATCGCCGAATCGATGATGGCGCGAATGCCGGAATGATCGTCGAGCGTGACGTCGCCGACCGCGAAGCCGAGGAGGTTGTCGATCTCCTCCTGCGACAACACCCGTTCGCCGGAATTCTTGCCGGCGCCGAGATCGCGGCTGCCATCCTCGACCATGGCCGCCCATTGCAGGGCCATGGTCTCCGATAGTTCGTTCTCGGCAGCAGCTTTCGCGGCCTCGGCGGGATCCTCGGAATCGAGCGAGGCCTCCCATTGGGCGGCAATTGCATCCTGGTCTGGTTGGTCGGTGCCTGCCATGATCCCTAGCCCGTCATGCTCACTGGATCACGACTTCCTTGAACAGCACCGCGCTGACCTGGACCGGAGCGACCGCCGCGTTGACGCGCTTGGTCAGCTCTTCCTTGAGGCGGAAGATGCCGGCGGAACCGTTGAGGTCGGAGGAGCGCAGCTCGCGCGCATAGGTCTGGAAGATGTCGGTGATGCGCGGCATCGTCGGCTTGATCGCCTCGACCTGCTTCTCTTCCTTCAGCTCCAGCACGATCTTGAGCTTCAGATATTGCACGCGCTCGCCCGGCGCGCCGGCGAGGTTGACCATGATGTCTGGAACCTCGACGAAAGACGGCGGTTTGGGCGGAGGCGCCGCCTCGGCGTGATGCTCGTCGTCGCCGTGGCGAAAAAAGAAGAACCAGGTTGCGGCGCCGCCGCCGAGAACGGCGAGCAGGCCTACCGCCATGATCATCAGCTTGAACTTGTTCTTGGGCGGAGCGGCTTGCGCGCCCTCAGCGGCTGCGCCGCCTTCCGCTTCATTCTCTGCCATGATCGCCGCGCTCGCTCATCTCTCAAAGGGGTCGAAAGAGCGAAGCTCCTGGCAGACAGTGACGCGATACAAATGCCCCAGCGCAGTGCTCCTCTTACGCCCAAACGCTACGGTAATAATGGTTAACGGAACCTTTCGATCGGGCCTTCGCTAGGAAAAATCTGCCGGGCAAACATGGCTAACAGACCCTTTCTGCCGCCTCCCCGCGCCCTCGAAAAATAGACAAGACGTTGAAATTACGTTCTTTTCTGGCTTGGCACGAGTTTCGCTGAGAAAGGATCGAGACCTAGGGTTTGGGAGAACCCGAGGTCTCGTTCACGGGATCGGCCAATGCGCTTGGGAGAGCGAGCTGGCGGATCTCACTCAGGGGAGATTTCCGATGCAGAACGCGCTTCTGATCGGCTTGTCACGACAGATGACGTTGGAACGGCAGATGGATGTCATCGCCAACAACGTCGCTAACGCCAACACCAACGGCTTCAAGGCCGACCATTCGTTGTTCGAGGAGTACCTCAACTCGAACGCGCGTGAGGACAATTTCGTCGGCTCCGACCGCCGGGTCTCCTATGTGCAGGACCGCGGCACCTTCCGCGACGTCGGCCAGGGGCCGATGGAGCCGACCAAGAATCCGCTCGACATGGCGATCAGCGGCAACGCCTATTTCGCCGTGCAGGCCAATGGCGCCGAGCGCTACACCCGCGACGGTAAATTCTCGCTCAACAGCACCGGCCAGCTCGTCACCTCCGACGGCAACCTCGTGCTGGGCACCGGCGGCCCGATCACCTTCCAGCCGACCGATCACGACATCAACGTCGCGCCGGACGGCACCGTCACGGTGCTCGAGGGCACGGCCAAGAACGACTCGATCCGCGGCAAGATCCGCATGGCCTCGTTCGACGATCCGGCCAAGCTGACGAAGCTCGGCGCCAACCTTTACAACATCGGCTCCGCGGTCCCGCAGGCCGACACCAAGTCGACCGTGCAGCAGGGCTATGTCGAGAAGTCGAACGTGAACTCGGTCGGTGAGATGAGCCGCATGGTCGAAGTCATGCGCAGCTACACCGCCATCGCCAACCTGCTCCAGCAGCAGAGTGACATGCACAAATCGGCGATCGAGAAGCTCGCCGACGTTCCGGCCTGATTGAGGGAGAACTGACATGCAGGCGCTTCACACCGCAGCAACCGGAATGGCGGCACAGGAACTCAACGTTCAGGTGATCTCCAACAACATCGCGAACCTGCGCACCACCGGCTTCAAGAAGCAGACCGCGGCGTTCCAGGACCTGATCTACGAACACGTCCGCCGGGTCGGCGCCCAGTCGTCCGACCAGGGCACCATCCTGCCGGTCGGCGTCGACATCGGCGGCGGCGTCAAGACCGTCGGCACCCCGCGCAGCATGACCCAGGGCACGCTGTCGCAGACCGGCAACGACCTCGACATGGCCATCACGGGCGAAGGCTTCTTCAAGATCCTGATGCCCGACGGCAGCTACCAGTACACCCGCGACGGCACCTTCCAGATGGACAATCAGGGGCGCATCGTCACCGCGCAGGGTAACCCGGTGCAACCGACGATCACGATCCCGAACAACGCCTCGGGCCTCACCATCAACGTGCAGGGCCAGGTCTCGGTGACGCTGCCGGGCTCGTCGACCTCGGCCGTCCAGGGCCAGATCGGCCTGACCCGATTCATCAACAAGGCGGGCCTCCAGCCGGTCGGCAACAATCAGTTCACCGAGACGCCCTCCTCCGGCCCGCCGCAGGACGGTACCGCGAGCTCCGAAGGTTTCGGCAACATCACCCAGAGCAGCCTCGAGCAGGCCAATGTCGACGTCGTCTCGGAAATGAGCGACCTGATCGCCGCCCAGCGCGCCTACGAGATGAACGCCAAGGTGATCAGCGCCGCCGACCAGATGATGCAATCGACCACGGCGCTGTTCCGCTGAGGTGATGACGATGATCCGCACCACCCTCGCCACCATCTCCGCTCTCCTCGTGCTGGCGCTGCCCGCACGGGCCGCCGACGACTTTATCGCGACGCCGACGCTGCGCGCGAGCATCACCGTGACCTCGGACGTGGTGCGGGTCGGCGATCTCATCGACAATGCCGGCTCGGCCGCGCTGATCCCGCTCTACCGCTCGCCCGATCTCGGCACCACCGGTGCGCTGCCGGTCGCGCAAGTGCTGGCGGTGTTGCGCGCAAAGCAGGTGATCGGCGTGATGACCGGCGACATCAGGGAGGTCCAGGTCACCCGTCTCGCCCGCACGCTCGTGAACAAGGACCTCGAAACCGCGGTCGCCACGGCGCTCGAGCGCCGCTTTGGACTTGGCGATGCCGCCAACATCACCGTCACGTTCGACCGCGGCATCGCCGACATGCGGTTGGATGCCTCCAACACCGGCGTGCTGCAGCCGGTCGCAACCCGCTACGACGCCCGCAGCGGCCGTTTCGACATCGCCTTCGAGATCAACAACGACAACAATCCGGCACCGACCAAGCTGCGTTTCACCGGTACCGCGATCGAAACGGTGGAAGTAGCCGTGCTGACGCGCGACATCGATCGCGTCGATCTCCTGAAGGCCTCCGACGTCGCCATGGAACGCCGGCCGAAGGCCGAGGTCACGGGTGAGGCCGCCTCGCGAGATCGCACGCTCGGCATGCAGCTCCGCCGGCCTATGCGGGCGGGGACGCCGATCCGCGTCGCCGACATCGTCAAGCCCGACTTCGTGCAGCGCGACCAGAACGTCACCGTCATCTACCAGGTCCCCGGAATCTACCTCACCACCCGCGGCAAGGCGATCGAGAGCGGCGCCGAGGGCGACACCATCAGCGTGCTCAACCTGCAGACCAAGCGCACGCTGAGCGGCGTCGTCACCGGCCGCGGCCAGGTGACGGTCCAGGGCGCCAGCCAAGCCGCGCCGATGCCGGCTGCGGTCGAACAGACCTCGTCGCTCAAGCGTGACGAGGCGCCCGCCCCGGTCGATACCGCAGCCCTCGTCCGGAACCTGGTCCAGACCCCGGCATCCCCGAACCAGATCGCGCAAGCCCAGATCCCGCAAGTTCGCGTCTCGCAAGCTCCAGCCAAGTCAGAGTAAGTCATGTCCAGGTTCAGTTCGGCTTTTCGTCCCCGTCACATCGCGATCTCTGCCCTGCTGCTGGCGACTTGCGCGCTGGCGAGCGGCTGCTCATCGATCGACCGTTTGTCGCAGATCGGCGAGCAGCCGAAATTGTCGGCGATCGACAATCCGACGACGCAGCCCGGTTACAAGCCGGTGCAGATGCCGATGCCGAAGCCGGAAGTCGCCTCCTACAATCCGAACTCGCTGTGGCGGAACGGCAGCCGTGCCTTCTTCAAGGACCAGCGCGCCCATCAGGTCGGCGATCTCCTGACGGTGGCCGTGAACATCACCGACAAGGCCAATATCGAAAACGACACCCAGCGCAGCCGCACCAACAAGGAAGATTCCGGGATCACCGACTTCATCGGCGCCAAGACATTGGGCGCCCAAGCGCAGAAGGTGTTGCCCGGCCGTATCCTAACCGCCGACTCGACCGCGTCCAGCGAGGGCAAAGGAAGCGTGGACCGCAAGGAAGCGTTGCAGACCAACGTCGCTGCCGTCGTCACCCAGGTCCTGCCCAACGGCAACCTCGTGGTCGAAGGCAAGCAGGAAATCCGCGTCAACTACGAAATTCGCGAGCTCATCGTCGCCGGCATCGTCCGTCCCGAAGATATCCAGAGCGACAACACCATCGATTCCACCAAGATCGCGCAGGCCCGCATCGCCTACGGCGGCCGCGGCCAGATCATGGACGTGCAGCAACCGCGCTACGGCCAGCAAGTCATGGACGTGCTGCTGCCCTTCTAAGCTTCTCCCGAGCTCCCACATCGTGTTCGCGAACCTAGGCGCGGACGACGATGTACGACGCGGCCCTCGCTAGCTCCCCTGGCGAGGGCCGCATGTATTTTGGCGATGGTGCCGCTGCGTACAGCCGGCCAGATGCGCGATCGTAGCGGCACCGCTGCCCCAACCTCCGTCATTGCGAGCGCAGCGAAGCAATCCAGGCTGCCACCGCGGAGGGACTCTGGATTGCTTCGCTTCGCTCGCAAGGACGCGGAGAGATCACGTAAACTCCGCCTCCACCGTCCCCAGTCCGTCCAGTTCCATCCGCACCTTGTCGCCGGCTTTCAGCCACAGCGTCTTCACCAGGCTCCCTGTGAGAACGAGTTGGCCCGCGTGCAGACCCTTCCCCTCGGCGGCGAGATGGTTGGCGAGCCAGGCGAGTGCGTTGTGCGGATGGCCGAGCACGTCGGCGCCGGTGCCGTGGCTCACCTCTTCGCCGTTGACGATGGCGCGGCCTTTGACCGCCTTCAGGTCCGGCACCGACGAGCGCGGCACGACCTCGCCCAGCACGCAGCCGGCGGCGAAGAAATCGTCGGCGATCAGCGTCGGCGCGCCCATTGTTTCCCACTTCACATAGCGGTCGTCGACGATCTCGATCGCGGGATGATAGGCCTCGACGGCTTCGCCGACCCATTCGGCCGTGAATGGCGCCTCGCCGGCGGCGAGATTGCGCTTCAGCCGCACCGCGATCTCGCATTCAACGCCGACGCGGACAAAATCGGCAGCCGCGAGCCGCACGCCGCTGTCGTGCACGCCCTTCTGGAACACGCCGCCGCCGCAGGGGTGTGGAATGCCGATGTAATCCTGCATCACCTGGCTGGTGCAGCCGATCTTGTAGCCGACGAGCGGGCCGGCATGCGGCAGCAGCAGATCGTGCAGCGCGCGCTGGACCTGATAGCCCTCGGCTTCATCGGCGGGAGGAACTTCGAGCGCCGCGAGCGGCGCATGGTTGCGGCGCGCCAGCGCGATCGCCTTTGCGGCTGCGAGAATTCTGTCCATCGGCGCCCGCTCCTACACACCACAATCGAGGGCGGCACTTCAGCATCCCCGCCGGGGCGTGACAAGCGCAGGGGGCCGCGCGGCAGCACGTCATTGCCGGCCCAAGCTGGATGAGATGCGGACGCTGGCCGGCCACATCACGGCAAGCCTCACGGGCGGCGCCGGCGTTTAAGGAAATATTGAGCTGGTCCGGGCTTTATGAGGATGCGCACCCTGCAGCGTCGCACCAGGCCTGATTGCAGCAACGCGTGAAGCTGCTGGATCAGTGCCTCAGCATTCGAGTCGATGTCCTTGATGCGACTCGCAAAACCTCCCGCACCTGAAGTGAAGGCTGTTTCTCATCCGAACTCACGTGAGCTCGGAGGAGTTGAGTCTAGCCCATTGATCGCGATTCACTTTTCGTGATTGCGCTCGCGCGTCGAACGCGCGGTTGCAAGCGACAGGCAAAATGCTGATCACGGCGCGAAAAGGCGCACCTTGCGTTCAAAAAACAAAGAGCCGCATCGCTGCGGCTCGGACTCTATTCGTCGCGATAGACCTTCTCGCGTTTCTCGTGGCGCTCCTGCGCCTCCACCGAGAGCGTCGCGATGGGACGGGCCTCGAGCCGCTTCAACGAGATCGGCTCGCCGGTGTCCTCGCAATAGCCGTAGGTGTTGTCCTCGATACGCTGGAGCGCGGCGTCGATCTTGGCGATCAACTTGCGCTGGCGGTCGCGGGCACGGAGTTCGATGGCGCGGTCGGTTTCGGACGATGCCCGATCGGCGAGATCGGGGTGGTTCACGTTCTCCTCCTGCAGGGCTTGCAGGGTGAGCTTGGACTCTTTGAGGATCTCATCCTTCCAGGCGAGGAGCTTCAAGCGGAAGTACTCCTTCTGCCTGTCGTTCATGAAAGGCTCTTTTTCGGTCGGTCGGTAGTTTTTCAACTTTTCCAAGGGCGGCCTATCTGTCTAAGCAACGACTCGTACGCGGAACGGGGTCCGCTGAGCGGGGCGTTATATAGCGGCCTCCTGTGACAGACAATGTTTCCCTGATAACCCGACCGGCGCCCCCAAGCCCTTGCACAGGAAAGGTTTATCCTGAAGGGCCCGGGAGCGGCCGTAGGCCTAGTAGCCGACCGTGAACCGTTGCCTCTCATGGGCCGGCCGCTCGATCTCGTCGGCGAGCGCGATGGCGTAATCCGCGAAGGTGATCCAGCTTTTGCCGTTCGCATCTGCGAGAAGCTGATCGGTGCCAAGCCGGAACTTGCCGGTGCGCTCCCCCTCGATGAACAGGGCCGACGGCGAGATAAAAGTCCAGTTCAGCGCCTTTTCCTGCCGCAGCAGGTCGAGAAAGGCCGAACCCGCCTCCGCCTCAGCCTTGTACTGAGCCGGAAAACCGGGAGTTGTCACCAATTTGACGCCCGGAGCGACCTCTAGGCTACCGGCTCCGCCGACGACGAGGTAACGACCAACCTTCGAGTCCTTGGCCGCGCCGATCAGCTTGAGCGCGTCGCTGGCCAGGAAGTGTACGGAACTCACGGCGGCGTCGTGCCCGGCCCACAACTTGGCAAGGTCTGACTGGTCGAGCACGTCCCCCTTGGTGGGCGTGACGTTCGGCAGGGTCGCGATCTTCTCGGGGTTGCGGGCGATGGCCGTAACCGTGTGGCCGCGGCGGGACAGTTCTTTCGTGATCTCCGACCCGGCCCGGCCCGAGGCGCCGGCAACTGCGATTTTCATGGAAGGCTCCTTTGCTTCTGTAGTAACCAATGGTGACTAGATATCGCAAAGAGCGCTGGTGTTAAGAGAGCACTTTGTGCTTACCTGATTACGCAGGAGTAACCGGCGGCGGCCGGCAAATGAGCGGAATGGATCGTGAGGACCCGACGATGAAGCCAGACGTCTATGCAGCGAACTGCCCCACGCGACAGATCCTCGACCGCGTCGGTGACAAATGGGCGGTGCTGATCCTGCTGCTGCTGCGCGAGGAGCCGATGCGCTTCAATCAGTTGCGCCGCACGATCGAAGGCATTTCGCAGAAGATGCTGAGCCAGGTTCTCAAGTCGCTCGAGCGCGACGGATTGATCAAGCGTCACGCCATCGCAACCGTGCCGGTGACCGTGGAATACTCGATCACGCAGCTCGGCGTGACGCTCGCCGCAGCCGTCGATCCGCTGCGCGATTGGGCCGAACAGAATCTGAAAGACGTGCTCGCCGCCCAGCGCCGCTACGACGCGCACCTGAAGGATGAAGCGGCGTAGGACGCTATGCCTGCCCGGCCTTGGCGAGCTCGACCTCGACTCGCAGCTCGATCTCCGACAGCACCGAATCCAGGCCGGAGTCGCCGGAGGACGATTTCAGGTTCGCCGCAGCGTCACGCAGCCGCATCACGGTCGAGGCGTCGAGCTTGCCGGAGAGAAGTCCCATCTTGAGATCGTCGAGCACGTCGAGCGCGGTCTTTCCGCGCACGACCGAGCGCTTGCGACGCTCGATCGGATCCTCTTCGATGCCTTGCAGCGCCAGCAGCCCGTCGATGTTGGCGGCCGCCTTCGGTGCGGCGGCGCCTCGCGTCTCCGGCGCCGACGAGGTGTCGGGTAGCACGAAGCCGCCGGAGCTCGTCCGCCTGGCCTGGCTGGCCGGCGTTCCAAGCATGGTGCCGTTCGGTCCGTAGATGCGCATCGGAAGCAATCCGGGTGATCGATGCGCCACATTCGCCGTTTTATGGTTAACGGCCCGTAAACAGCCCGGCAAAATCTGCCGACGGGCGGCAGTTTCGCTCCTCAGGGACAACACCGGCTGAGGTCGCTCGAAACAGATTTATTCAACCTATTCAGCGACCTACCCCCGCTGCCCCGAGTTGGCACAGCGCTCGCAAGGACAGCGTCGGACCAGCTCGTCATGGGAGTGTCGTGATGGTCCTTTGATTTGAGGAGCCTCGGGGAGCAGAGGATGCCAAGCGTTCGTTGGGTGAGACTTGTGGGGGTGGCCTGCGCCGCGCTGTCAGCGCTGGTGCTCTCGGTCAATTCTGCAAGCGCGACATCGCGCATCAAGGATCTCGCCAACATCGAAGGCGTGCGGCAGAACCAGCTCATCGGCTACGGCCTCGTCGTCGGTCTCAACGGCACCGGCGACACCCTCAACAACATCCCCTTCACCAAGCAGTCGCTGCAAGCGATGCTCGAGCGCATGGGCGTCAACATCCGGGGCGCCACCATCCGCACCGGCAACGTCGCCGCCGTGATGGTGACAGGCAATCTGCCGGCCTTCGCCACCCAGGGCACGCGCATGGACGTCACCGTCTCCGCGCTCGGCGACGCCAAGAATCTCCAGGGCGGCACCCTGCTCGTCACCCCACTCCTCGGCGCCGACGGCAACGTCTATTCGGTCGCACAGGGCTCGCTCGCGATCTCCGGCTTCCAGGCCGAGGGCGAGGCGGCGAAAATCGTGCGTGGCGTGCCGACGGTCGGACGCATTGTCAACGGTGCCATCATCGAGCGCGAGATCGAGTTCGCGCTCAATCGCCTGCCGAACGTTCGGCTTGCG
Source organism: Bradyrhizobium sp. 44 (assembly GCF_023073095.1). Classification (NCBI taxonomy): domain Bacteria; kingdom Pseudomonadati; phylum Pseudomonadota; class Alphaproteobacteria; order Hyphomicrobiales; family Nitrobacteraceae; genus Bradyrhizobium; species Bradyrhizobium sp. 44. The sequence continues at coordinate 547,422 of NZ_JADPIY010000029.1, read as the reverse complement.
CTGCGCAATGCCGACTTCACCACGGCCAAGCGGATCGCCGCCGCGATCAACGACTATCTCGGCGTCAAGACCGCCGAGCCGATCGACCCATCGACCGTGCAGCTTGCGATCCCGCCGGAGTTCAAGGGCAACGTCGTCGCGTTTCTCACCGAGATCGAGCAGCTCCAGGTCGATCCGGATCTCGCCGCCAAGATCATCATCGACGAACGCAGCGGCATCATCGTGATGGGCCGCGACGTCCGCGTCGCCACCGTTGCGGTCGCACAGGGCAACCTCACCGTCACGATCTCCGAGAGCCCGCAGGTCAGCCAGCCCAACCCGCTGTCGCGGGGGCGGACCGTGGTCGCGCCGCGCAGCAGCGTCAGCGTCACCGAGGACGGCAAGAAGTTCGCCGTGGTCAAGGACGGCGTCTCGCTTCAGCAGCTCGTCGACGGCCTCAACGGTCTCGGCATCGGCCCGCGCGATCTCATCAGCATCCTGCAGGCGATCAAGGCCGCCGGTGCGATCGAAGCCGACATCGAGGTGATGTGATGCAGACCGGCATGGTCAACACCGCACGGGTCGCCAGCTCCGCCTTCTCGGTGGAGAGCCGCAACGGCCGGCCGGACTTCGATCTCGCCGCGGCACTGCAAAAGGTCCCGCCGAAGCAGCAGGCCAAGGCGCAGAAGATCGCCACCGACTTCGAGGCGATGTTCCTCAACAGCATGTTCTCGCAGATGACCTCGGGCCTGAAGGGCGAAGGCCCGTTCGGCGACACCCCTGGCACCGGCGTGTGGCGCTCGATGCTGACCGAGCAATATTCCAAGAATTTCGCCAACGCCGGCGGCGTCGGCATCGCCACCGACGTCTATCGCACCCTGATCATGCAGCAGGCAAAAACGATCCGCACGGCATAAGGTCAAACGAGATGAACCACTTCAACGCCTCGCGTCAGCCGGTGCAAGCGCAGCGCCCGAACACCGCACCCGGCAGCGCCGAGGCGCGCAAGATCGCCGAGCAGTTGATGGATGCGATGAGTGCGCTGCTCGGCCTGATCGAGCGCGAGACCGAGCTGGTACGTGCCGGCCAGGTCCGCGAGGCGATGACCCTCGAGAGCAAGAAGCAGGAGCTGTCGCGAAACTATGTCGGCGCCGTCACCCAGTTGAAGGCGAACCAGGCGCAGCTCGCCAAATCCGCGCCCGAGCTGCTCTCGACGCTGCATCGGCACCACGATGCATTCCGCGCGATGCTCCAGGTCAATCTCACCGTGCTCGCAACCGCTCACGCCGTTTCGGAGAGCGTCGTGCGTGGCGTCAACGCCGAGATCCAGAAGCGCAACGTGCCGAACACCTACACGGCCGCGGGACGCCGCGCCACGCCGGGCCCACGCCACATCACGCCGCTCGCGGTCAGCCGCTCGCTCTGAGCGCGCGCAATAACAAACGACAATTTTACGAAAAACCGCGCGGCAACATCGTCGCGCGGTTAGGCACGTTTCCTTACCGGGTGTTCAATCCTGGTGTTCCATGGTTGCGTATTGAGAGGGGTTGGGATTTGACTCACGTGAGGCAACCAGGAGGCTGCCATGAGTACAGATTTCAGCATCAGGCCGGTGGGGATACCGGTCGCCGTGCAGATCGTAACGACGTCCAATGCGGCGGCGAACGAGGCCGTGCAAACCGATCTGCCCGTGAGCCAGACAGTGGCCGCTGGCGAGGCGAGCGCGCCTGCACGTAATGATTTGCGAAGCAGCGAGAACGTCTCACGCCAGGTCGTGTTCGACCAGGCGGCGGCGTCGTTCGTCTTCCAGGTCGTCAACGACAGGACCGACGCGGTGGTCAACCAGTTCCCCGACGAAGCAATGCTGCGCCGGCGGGCCTATTTCCATGCGCAGGATTTGAAATCCGAGCCCTCGCGTCCGGCCAGCACGGACCGCAGCGCCTGACCATCAGGCGTCGAGCCTCGCAACGGCAACATCGAGATCGCTCGAACCGGTCGCGGGACCGGTGACGCGGTTCCCGATCTGCGTCTTGCCGGTATCCGTCAGCGTGGATTTGGTGTTGCCGAAGCGGAACGAGCCGTGCTCGATCACGGACGGCCGGAGAGACCAGCGGCGATATTGCGGTTGATCTCGATCAGCGGACGGAAGTGATCGAACTGCGGGCTCATCTGCAGCGCGGCGGTCTGGCTCAGCACGAACACGCTGATGTTGGCGATCTTCTGCCGGACGTCGATCGGCTGCGGATTGTTCTCGCGCATGGCCTCGCTCAGGAAAATCGTCCAGAGCTTGCGATTGAACATCAGGGCCTGCGTGGTCTGCTCGCTGAACGGCTCGGCGCTGTTGATCGCATCCTGAAGCTTGTTCGCGGCCTTGAGCAGGGTCTGCGCTTCGATGTCGCGAGGAGATGCGGTGGTCGTTGCAACACGCGCGTAGGCCGAGGCAGCGGAATTCGACATCAATCACACCCTGGAGGTTACCTAGCGCGTTGAACGCGCTTAAGGATTTCTTTCCTGACCCTAGGCAGCACCGCTTAAGATTTGCTTACATGTGTGCTTGGAAGCACTCCGGATTATTACGGGTCTCGGAGTTCTTCGTCATCGTGAAGCTAGACGCGCATGTGCACGCTGTAAACACGTCGCGCGTGGTGCGCGTCGATCTCAGCTAATCCTGCCTTAGCGATCTCAGTAAAATGAACGGCGGAGCGTTAGCCCCGCCGCGAAATCGATGAGCGACCTGCGCCGCGAAATTAGCGGAGCAGCTGCAGCACGCTCTGTTGCGACTGGTTGGCCAGCGACAGCGCGGACACCGCGATCGACTGGCGGGTCGACAGCGCCTGGCTGTTCGCCGCTTCCTCGTTGGTGTCGGCCAGCGTCAGGTTGGCCGAGCCGGTCTGCAGAACGTTGATCAGGTTCTTGGAGAAGTCCTGACGCACCTGCACGATCGACAGATTCGAACCGAGCGAAGAACCCTCGGAGCGCAACGTGCTCGAGGCGGCATTCAGGCTGGCCAGCACCTTGTTGGTGGCACCGTTGTCGATGAAGTCCGTGCCCGGAACGAGATTGCTGAGACCCAGGCCGGCGGCGTTGAACACCACGCCGTTGATGCCGAGCGTCGAGCTGCCGTTCTCGTTGAAGACCAGCTTCAGCGTGTCGCCGTTGAGCAGGTTGACGCCGTTGAAGGACGAGTCCTGCGAGGTCGTGTCGATCTGCGCCAGGATGTTGTTGAACTGACTGACCAGGCCGGAGCGCGCGGTCTGCGCGACGGGATCCTGAATCGGTGGCTGCGCGGTGGTAAAGGCCAGCACGCCGGTGAGCGTCCCGCCGACCGTACCGCCGGCGGCAGTCGAGCCGAGGGTCGAGGATGCGTACTCGTTGACGGTGGTGACCGTCAGCACGCCGTTGGCGTCGATCGTCGCCGTCAGGTGGTTGGCCTGAAGCTGCACATTGAGCTGGTCGAGCGTCTTGACGGTGCCGTTGGTGCCGTCGCCGAAGGTGACGTTGACCGGCGCGCCGCCGTTGAAGGAGGTGAAGGTCAGCGTCTTGCCGGCGACGCCACCAACACCGGAGTTGCGCGCCGCGGCGAAAGCGGTCGCCGTTCCCGTATTGCCGCTGAGACCGAACGCGTTGAGCGCATTGCCGGTGCCGGTGATCGACAGGTCGGCGTTGATGCCGGTGGAGAGCGCAAGCTGACCGCTGCTGTTGACCGACGAGGGGATCTGGCCCGCGGTGGTCGACAGCGTCGCCGAGCCGTTGAAGATGCTGGCGGTCTTGACGCCGGTTGCAAGGTCGATCGAGTTGAGCAGATCGGAGAGCGTCGCGCTCTGGAGGTAGACGGTCGAATTGCCGTTGCCGTCGGTGACGATGTTGCCGTTGACGCCGCCGGAGGTGACGCTCAACGCCGACTGGGGCGACTGGGCGTTTTTGAAAGTGATGGTGTGGCCGTCGATGTTCAGCGTCGAGCCGTCCTGAACGAGAGAGCCGAGCGAGCCCGCGGTGGTCGATCGGTCCGCAGTCACGCTCGCATTGCCTGCGCCGGTCGCCGCGGTCAGACCGAGCTTGTTGAGGAAGTCGGCCTTGCCCGTCAGGCTCAGATCGGCGCCGGTCGAACTCTTCAGCGTGACCTGGCCGCCCGTGACGGACGACGCCACCTGCAGCGTGCCGATCGGACCGCTCGAGCCGCTGACCGTAATGGTTGCCGCGCCTGCACTGATTGCCGCGGTCTTGACGCCGCTGGCGAGGTCGATCGCGCTGAGGACGTCGTTGACGGTCGCGCCGGGCGCAGCCGGCGTTCCCTCGTAGACGATCGAATTGCCGTTACCGTCGGTGGCGATGTGCCCACTGGGGTTGAGGCCCCAGCCGGTCGGCTGCGTCGTCGGCGCGATACCGGTGCGGAAGGTGATGGTCTTGCCGTTGACCGTGATGGTGTCGCCGTCCGCGGGCGGCGCGCCGAAGGTGGTGGATGTCGTGGTGCCGACCAGTGTGGTGGTACCGGATAGTGCAGTCGTGCCGTCGGCCGCGGTCGCGGCAAACCCGACATTCGTGCCGGCGTTCGAGCCCAGCGAGGCGCCGAGCGCGGCGGTTCCCGTGACCGGGGTTACGCCACCGGCTGCGCCGGTATAGAGCACATTGCTCTTGGCGGTCGCGCTCGCGTAGGAGGTCGTACCGCGCAGGTCGGCGGGCGTCGCACCGGGAATCGTGGTGGAGACGTTGGACTTGGTCGAGTAGCCGACCGTGGTCTGGAGCGCCTGGTTGGCGATCGACTTGGCGCTGTCGATCAGCTTCTGCAGCGAGGTGATGCCGGTGTTGGCGGCCTGGAGCACCTGCACACCGTTGTTGATGCCATCCAGCAGGTTGCCGATGTCGCTCGCCCGGTTGTCCAACCCCTGGGCCGTGAAGAAATTGGTGGGATTGTCGAGCGCTGTGTTGACCTTCTTACCGGTCGACAGCCGCTCCTGCGTCGTGGCCAGCAAGTCGGCCGTCGACTGCAGCGACAACAGGTTCTGGCGAACGGACGCCGAGAGAACGATGTTGGACATTGGCGAGTCTTCCTCTTGAACCAGGTACGAATCGGCCGCGCGGTTTTGGAAGCGGGCTTTTGTCCAGTCTTAGAGGCTGTCCTTTAAAGTATGGTTAACGCCGGTTTAAGGGATAGGGTTAATGGGCGGTGAACGTCCCTGCCCCCCTCCGGACGCAAAAAAGCGGCGGGGCAAATGACCCCGCCGCTCTTATTTTATTTAATGATACCAGTTACTTAGCGGAGCAATTGGAGCACACTCTGCTGCGAAGTGTTGGCCAGCGACAGCGCGGAGACCGCGATCGACTGGCGGGTCGACAGCGCCTGGCTGTTGGCCGCCTCGACGTTGGTATCGGACAGCGTGAGGTTCGACGAACCGGTCTGCAGCACGTTGATCAGGTTCTTGTTGAAGTCCTGACGCACCTGCACCACCGAGAGGTTCGAACCGAGCGCCGAGGCTTCCGAGCGCAGCGTGCTCGATGCGGCGTTCAGGTTGGTCAGCACGCGGTTGGACGCGGCGTTGTCGATGAAGTCGACGCCGACGGTCAGGGCAGCGAGGCCCAGACCCTTGGAGTTGTAGGTCACGCCGGTGATGTTGAGGCTCGACTTGCCGGTCTCGTCGAACACCAGCTTGAGCTGGTCGCCGTTCAGCAAATTGACGCCGTTGAACGAGGAGTCCTGCGAGGTCGTGTCGATCTGGTTCAGGATGTTGTTGTACTGAGACACCAGGTTCGCACGGGCCGTCTGTGCAACCGCATCCTGGACGGGGCTGGAAGCCGTCGAGAACGTCAGCGCCGAAGTGAGCGTGCCGCCGATGCCACCGCCTGCGACGGTCGAACCGATCGTCGAGGACGCGTAGTCGTTGGAAGCCGTGATGGTCAACCGGCCGTTGGCGTCGATCGTGGCAGCCAGATTGTTGGCCAGAAGCGCCGTGTTGAGCTGATCGAGCGTCTTGACCGTGCCGTTGGTGCCGTCGCCGAAGGTGACATTGACCGCCGTGCCGCCGTTGAATGCGGAGAAGGTCAAGGACTTGCCGGCAATGCCGCCGACCCCGGAGGTGCGCGCCGCGGTAAATGCCGACGCACTGCCGGTGTTGCCGGCCAGCCCGAATACATTCAGTGCATTGCCGCTGCCCGTGATCGTCAGATCGGCATTGATGCCGGTCGAGAGCTTCAGCTGACCGGACGTATTGATCGTCGAGTTCGACTGGCCTGTGGCGGTCGCAAGCGTCGCGGTGCCGTTGGCGTTGATCGTCGCGGTCTGCACGCCGGTGGCAAGGTCGATCGCCTTGAGCACGTCGGCAACCGTGCCGGCCTGCAGATAGACGGTCGAGTTGCCGTTGCCGTCGGTGAGGATGTTACCGCTGGCACCGAAGCCGCTCGGAACGCTCGGAGCACCGGTCGAGCCCGGGATCGGCGCGTTCTTGAAGGTGATGGTATGACCATCGACGTTCAGCGACGAACCGTCCGTAAGGGTTGCACCCAGCGAGGCGGCGCTCGTTGTTCGGTTGACGGACAGGCTCGCATTGCCTGCACCGGAAGATGTCGTCAGGGCGAGAGCCTTGAGCAGGTCGGCCTTGCCGGTGACGCTCAGATCCGCACCTGTCGAACTCTTCAGCGTGACGGCACCGCCGGCAGCGCTTGAGGCGGTCTGGCCGACGCTGGTGGCGATCGTCGCTGCACCCGCGGTGATGGACACCGTCTTCACGCCGCTGGCCAGATCGATTGCAGCCAACAGATCGTTGACGTTCGCAGCCGGGGTGCCCGCGGTGCCGAGATAGACAGTGGTGTTGCCGCTGCCGTCGGTGACGAGATTGCCGCTGACGCCCGAGCCGGACGCAACCGCGGTCGAGGCCGGAGCGGAGCCCGAGCGGAAGGTGATGGTCTTGCCGTTCACGGTCAGCGTGTCGCCATCGGCCGGCTGGGCGTTGCCGGACAGACCGGTTGCGGTCGTGCCGTTGGTGGCGATCAGCGTGATGGCGCCGGTCAGGGCCGTGGTGCCGTCACCGGCTGTCGCGCCCGTGCTTGCAAAGGAGCCGATGGTGGCGCCGAGCGTCGTGGTGCCGCTCGCCGCCGTGGTGCCGCCGGCCGTGCCGTTATAGAGCACGTTGCTGCTCGCGGTCGCGCTGGCAAAGGAGGTCGTGCCGCGCAGGTCCGCCGCCGTCGCACCCGCGATCGTGGTGGAGACGTTGGACTTGGTGGAGTAGCCGACGGTGGTCTGCAGCGCCTGGTTGGCGATCGACTTCGCAGAGTCGATCAGCTTCTGCAACGAGGTCAGGCCGGTGTTGGCAGCCTGCAGCACCTGCACGCCGTTGGCGATGCCGTCGAGCAGATTGTTGATGTCGCTGGCGCGGTTGTCGAGCGACTGTGCCGTGAAGAAGTTGGTGGGATTGTCCAGGGCCGAGTTGACGCTCTTGCCGGTCGACAGACGGTTCTGTGTGGTGGCGAGAAGATCAGCGGTGGACTGGAGAGACAGCAGGTTCTGACGAACCGACGCAGAGAGAACAATACCGGACATGACTCTTACCCTTCTGGTTTACGCGTCTTCGTTCGATCGCTTCGGATCGAGTGACGGGGACAGCGTGCCCCGACATGGCTAACAAAGGGTGAAACGACGCGCGTCCGCATTAAGCGCGGGTTCACCATAAGCGCGCGGAAGGCGTGGTCGGCGCCGGCAATCAAGCTGAAATCATTGGCATTTATCCGCGCTTACTCTCCATTAACCATAACCGCTGGTTACTTTTCAGAGCGTCGCACGGCTGCCCGAATGACGAACAAAAAAAGCGGCGGGGCCAAAGCCCCGCCGCCAGATCCTGCTTGCGATGTCCTCCGCTTGTTAGCGGAGCAGCTGCAGCACGCTCTGCTGCGACTGGTTGGCCAGCGACAGCGCGGAGACCGCGATCGACTGGCGGGTCGACAGCGCCTGGCTGTTCGCGGCTTCGACGTTGGTGTCGGCCAGCGTCAGGTTGGACGAACCGGTCTGCAGCACGTTGATCAGGTTTTTGTTGAAGTCCTGACGCACCTGCACGATCGTGAGGTTTGAACCAAGGCTCGACGCTTCCGAACGCAGCGTGCTCGACGCCGAGTTCAGATTGGTCAGCACCTTGTTGGTCGCGGCGTTGTCGATGAAGTCGACACCGCTGGTCAGCGAGGCGAGGCCGAGACCCTTGGAGTTATAGGTCACGCCCGTGATGCTGAGGTTTGACTTGCCGGTCTCGTCGAACACCAGCTTGAGCTGGTCGCCGTTCAACAGGTTGACGCCGTTGAACGAGGAGTCCTGCGAGGTCGAGTCGATCTGCGCAAGGATGTTGTTGTACTGGCCGACCAGGTTCGAACGCGAGGTCTGGGCAACCGTGTCCTGGACGGGGCTGGAAGCCGTCGAGAACGTCAGGGATGAGGTCAGCGTGCCGCCGATCGCACCACCCGCGGCGCTCGAACCGATCGTCGAGGACGCGTAGTCGTTGGTGGTCGAAACCGTCAGCAGGCCGTTGGCGTCGATTGTCGCCGTCAGGTTGTTGGCCTGAAGCTTCGTGTTGAGCTGATCGAGCGTCTTGACCGTGCCGTTGGTGCCGTCGCCGAAGGTGGCATTGACCGCCGTGCCGCCGTTGAAGGAGGAGAAGGTCAGGGTCTTGCCTGTGAGGCCGCCGACGCCCGAGGTCCGTGCCGCGGTGAAGGCGCTCGCAGTGCCGGTGTTGCCGGCGAAGCCAAGCGCGTTCAGCGCATTGCCGGTGCCGGTGATCGACAGGTCGGCATTGACGCCGGTCGAGACCTTGAGCTGACCAGAGGCGTTGATCGACGAGTTGGTCTGGCCGGTTGCAGTCGCAAGCGTCGCGGTGCCGTTGGCGTTGACCGTCGCGGTCTGCACGCCGGTGGCAAGGTCGATCGCCTTCAGCACGTCGTTGACCGTGCCGGCCTGCAGATAGACCGTCGAGTTGCCGGCGCCGTCGGTGAGGACGTTACCGCTGGCACCATAGCCGCTCGGAACGCTCGGAGCACCGGTCGATCCCGGGATCGGCGCGTTCTTGAAGGTGATGACGTGTCCGTCGACGTTCAGCGTCGAACCGTCAGCGATCGTGGCACCCAGCGAACCTGATGTCGTGGTCCGGTTGACGGACACGCTGGCATTGCCGCCGCCCACTGCCGAGCTCAGGCCAAGAGCCTTGAGCACGTCGGCTTTGCCGGTGACGCTGAGATCCGCACCCGTCGAGCTCTTCAGCGTGACGGCGCCGCCGCCAACGCTCGAAGCGGTCTGGCCTGCGCTGGTGGCGAGCGTCGCGGCACCCGCCGTGATGGACGCCGTCTTCACGCCGCTGGCGAGATCGACCGCGGTCAACAGATCGGCGACGGTTGCAGCCGGGGTGCCCGCGGTGCCGAGATAGACGGTGGTGTTGCCGCTGCCGTCGGTGACGAGGTTGCCGCTGACGCCCGAACCGGACGCAACCGCGGTCGACGCCGGAGCAGAGCCCGAGCGGAAGGTGATGGTCTTGCCGTTCACCGTCAGCGTGTCGCCGTCGGCGGGCTGGGCGTTGGTGGCCAGGCCGGTTGCAGTCGTGCCGTTGGTGGCGATCAGGGTGATGGCGCCGGTCAGGGCCGTGGTGCCGTCGCCGGCCGTTCCCGCAGTGCCCGTGAACGAACCGAGGGTCGCACCGAGCGTCGTGGTGCCGGTTGCCGCCGTGGTGCCGCCGGCCGTGCCGTTATACACGACGTTGCTGCTGGCGGTCGCGCTGGCGAACGAGGTGGTACCGCGCAAGTCGGCGGCCGTCGCACCCGCGATCGTGGTGGAGACATTTGACTTGGTGGAGTAGCCGACGGTGGTCTGCAGCGCCTGGTTGGCGATCGACTTGGCGCTGTCGATCAGCTTCTGCAGCGAGGTGATGCCGGTGTTGGCAGCCTGCAGCACCTGCACGCCGTTGGCGATGCCGTCGAGCAGATTGTTGATGTCGCTGGCGCGGTTGTCGAGTGACTGTGCCGTGAAGAAGTTGGTGGGATTGTCCAGGGCCGAATTGACGCTCTTGCCGGTCGACAGACGGCTTTGGGTGGTGGCGAGAAGATCAGCGGTGGACTGGAGGGAGAGCAGGTTCTGACGAACCGACGAGGAGAGAACAATACCGGACATTGAGTGTTACCCTTCTGGTACGCAACGCAACAAACTTCGATTAGGATTAATCGATGTCCGGGACGGTGAACACAGACGGCTAACAAAGCATGAAGCGTGTCGCGCCAGTCCTTGCGCGGATTCACCATATGAGCAATCGGAGCCATCTCAGGCTCGTCCATATCGTCATGATAGCATGATGCTTTTTCGCGCAACGACCCGGCGTTTGCGACTTGTCAACCATAACTCAGAGTAAGCAATCGGCTGCATCCGGATGCATCGTCTCTGCTTCGTGAGCGGCACTCTGATGCCGCCGTAAAAAGAAAGCGGCGGAGCCGAAGCCCCGCCGCCAGATCTTGCTTGCGATGTCGTCCGCTACTTAGCGGAGCAGCTGCAGCACGCTCTGCTGCGACTGGTTGGCCAGCGACAGCGCGGAGACCGCGATGGACTGGCGGGTCGACAGAGCCTGGCTGTTGGCCGCTTCGGTGTTGGTGTCGGCCAGCGTCAGGTTGGACGAACCGGTCTGCAGCACGTTGATCAGGCTCTTGTTGAAGTCCTGACGAACCTGCACCACCGAGAGGTTCGAACCGAGGCTCGACGCTTCCGAGCGCAGCGTGCTCGACGCGGCGTTCAGGTTCGACAGCACCTTGTTGGTCGCGGAGTTGTCGATGAAGTCGACACCGCTGGTCAGCGCTGCGAGGCCGAGACCCTTGGAGTTGTAGGTCACGCCGGTGATGCTGAGGTTCGACTTGCCGGTCTCGTCGAACACCAGCTTGAGCTGGTCGCCGTTCAACAGGTTGACGCCGTTGAACGAGGAGTCCTGCGAGGTCGTGTCGATCTGGTTCAGGATGTTGTTGTACTGGCTGACCAGGTTCGAACGCGAGGTCTGGGCGACCGTGTCCTGGACGGGGCTGGAAGCCGTCGAGAACGTGAGCGATGAGGTCAGCGTACCGCCGATCGCACCACCCGCGGCACTCGACCCGATCGTCGAGGACGCGTAGTCGTTGGTGGTCGAGACCGTCAGCAGGCCGTTGGCGTCGATCGTCGCCGTCAGGTTGTTGGCCTGAAGCTTCGTGTTGAGTTGATCGAGCGTCTTGACCGTGCCGTTGGTGCCGTCGCCGAAGGTGACATTGACCGCCGTGCCGCCGTTGAAGGAAGAGAAGGTCAAGGTCTTGCCGCTGATACCGCCGACGCCCGAGGTCCGCGCCGCAGTGAAGGCGGTCGAGGTCCCGGTGTTGCCGGCAAGACCGAGCGCGTTCAGCGCATTGCCGGTGCCGGTGATCGACAGGTCGGCATTGACGCCGGTCGAGAGCTTGAGCTGACCCGAGGCGTTGATCGACGAGTTGGTCTGGCCGGTTGCAGTCGCAAGCGTCGCGGTGCCGTTGGCGTTGACCGTCGCGGTCTGCACGCCGGTGGCAAGGTCGATCGCCTTCAGCACGTCGTTGACCGTGCCGGCCTGCAGATAGACCGTCGAGTTGCCGGCGCCGTCGGTGAGGACGTTACCGCTCGCACCATAACCGCTCGGAACGCTCGGAGCACCGGTCGATCCCGGGATCGGCGCGTTCTTGAAGGTGATCACGTGTCCGTCGACGTTCAGCGTTGAACCGTCGGCGATCGTCGCACCCAGCGAGCCTGATGTCGTGGTCCGGTTGACGGACACGCTGGCATTGCCGCCGCCCACTGCCGAGCTCAGGCCAAGAGCCTTGAGCAGGTCGGCCTTGCCGGTGACGCTCAGATCCGCACCCGTCGAGCTCTTCAGCGTGACGGCGCCGCCGCCAACGCTCGAAGCGGTCTGGCCTGCGCTGGTAGCGAGCGTCGCGGCACCCGCCGTGATGGACGCCGTCTTCACGCCGCTGGCGAGATCGACCGCGGTCAACAGATCGGCGACGGTTGCAGTCGGGGTGCCTGCGGTGCCGAGATAGACGGTGGAGTTGCCGCTGCCGTCGGTGACGAGGTTGCCGCTGACGCCCGAACCGGACGCAACCGCGGTCGAGGCCGGCGCAGAGCCCGTACGGAAGGTGATGGTCTTGCCGTTCACCGTCAGCGTGTCGCCGTCGGCGGGCTGGGCGTTGGTGGCCAGGCCGGTTGCAGTCGTGCCGTTGGTGGCGATCAGGGTGATGGCGCCGGTCAGGGCCGTGGTGCCGTCGCCGGCCGTTCCCGCAGTGCCCGTGAACGAACCGATGGTGGCGCCGACCGTCGTGGTGCCGCTCGCCGCCGTGGTGCCGCCGGCCGCGCCGCTATAGACGACGTTGCTGCTGGCAGTCGCGCTGGCGAAGCTCGTGGTGCCGCGCAAATCGGCCGCCGTTGCACCCGCGATCGAGGCGGAGACGTTGGACTTGGTGGAATAGCCGACGGTGGTCTGCAGCGCCTGGTTGGCGATCGACTTGGCGCTATCGATCAGCTTCTGCAGCGAGGTGATGCCGGTGTTGGCGGCCTGCAGCACCTGCACGCCGTTGGCGATGCCATCGAGCAGATTGTTGATGTCGCTGGCGCGGTTGTCGAGCGACTGTGCCGTGAAGAAGTTGGTGGGATTGTCCAGAGCCGAATTGACGCTCTTGCCGGTCGACAGACGGTTCTGCGTGGTGGCGAGAAGATCAGCGGTGGACTGGAGGGAGAGCAGGTTCTGACGAACCGAGGAGGAGAGAACGATACCGGACATTGGGTGTTACCTTTCTGGTAAACGACGCTTACTGTTACGCGTCTGCATGGATCGAGTGACCCAGCGACCGGCGGACCGTGGGGCGGAGTCCTCTAACGAAACATGAAATGAAATCGGCGCTTTTGCTGAGTCGGCGCGCGATTCGGCCCATTCGCACACTCGCGACGCCACGCAGCCGGGCGTTTTTTGCCTTGATATGATTGAGCTTTTCCGCGGCATCGGCCGGGATTTACAACTCGTTAACTAGTCTTGATGGAGTATTGCGCCCTGATCCGCCGCAACACACGCTCGGTTACGAAAGCGTTGATGGAGAATAGGCATGGCCCTCAAGGTCGAGCTCAGACCGCACGAACGCATCATCGTCGGTAACTGCGTGATAACCAACACCGACCAGCGCGCCCGCCTTCTGATCGACGGCGACAACGTGCCGATCCTGCGCGAGCGCGACATCCTCACGCCGGAGACCGCCGACTCGCCCGCCAAGCTCGTCTATCTGGCGGTCCAGCTCATGTACATCTCGCCGGATCCACAGACCCAGCACGGCACCTATTTCAACCTGGTGCGCGACATCGTCACCGCGGTGCCGAGTTCCTGGCCGATCATCGAGGGCATCAACAACAACATCCTCAACGGCGACCTCTATCGCGCGCTGAAGGATGCCCGCAAGCTGATCGCCTATGAAGAGAAGTTGCGGGGCCAGTTCGAGGCCACGCATCCCAAGACGGAAGCGGGCCAGAACGACGTCAGCACCGCCGCCTGATCCCACGCGCTCGCAGGCCCACGCGGCGCGAACGACCGGGCCGGACGAACGACCAAGCCTCATAAACGACAACGGCCCCGGATCCTCTCCGGGGCCGTTGTCGTTTCAGACATACATCGAGCTACTGTGCCGCGAGCGGCGGCGCCTCGACTTCGATCACTCCCCCGCTCCGTCGTCCGCCGAATTCCAGTACGGCTGCGACCAGCGCATCGATGTCGGACTCCTCAGTACGGTGATTGACGATCGCGGCGCGGATCGCAAACCTGCCGTCCAGCGTCGTGCTCGAGGGCGCCGCGATACCGGACTCCTGGATGTCGGCGACGATCTCGCGATTGACCTCGTCGGCGGCGCGGTAACGGAAGCAGACGATGTTGAGATTGACCGGTGCCAGCAATTCCAGCCGCGGCTCAGCCAGAACGCGCGTCTCCAGATATTTCGCCAGCGCACAGCTTCGCGCGATCACCGCACCAAGCCGATCGGTGCCGAACGTCTTCAGCGTGAACCACGTCTTCAGCGCACGGAAGCCGCGCGACAGATCGGGACCGAGATCGCAGGGCCAGATCGCGCCGGCCGCAAGTCCCCTCGCCTCGCGGCGCAGATAGGCCGCGGGCTGCGCAAAGGCCTGCCGATGCTGCTCGCCGTCGCGCACCAGCAGGAAGCCGGCGTCATAAGGCACCTGTCCCCATTTGTGGAAGTCCAGCGCAATGGAATCAGCAAGCTCGATGCCGCCCAGCAGCGGCGCAAGTTCGGGCGACAGGATCGCGAGCGCACCGAAGGCGCCGTCGACGTGAAACCAGATTCCTTCCTCGCGGCACAGCTGCGCGATCGCCTTGAGATCGTCGACCGCGCCGATATCGACCGTACCGGCGGATGCGACGACCAGGAACGGTTTGAATCCGACCTCGCGATCGATCGCGATCTGCGCACGGAGCGCGGCAACGTCCATGCGATGATCGGCATCGACGCCGATCTTGCGCAGCGCGTCGCTGCCGAGCCCGGCGATGTCCATCGCCCTCGAGACGCAGCCATGCGCGGCCTGCGACGTATAGGCGGTGAGAAGCGCACCGTCATTGCCGATGCCGTACTGCCGCGCCAGCGTGCCGAGCGCGCTCGTACGTGCCACCAGCACTGCTATCAGATTCGCCATCGACGTGCCCGTGACGAAGATGCCGCTCGCGCTTTCCGGGAAGGCGAACAGGCGGCTTATCCAGTCGACGACCTGGCGCTCGACCTCGATCGGCATATGGTCGCGGCCGCCGAGATTGGCGTTGAGACCCGCCGCGAGCATTTCCGCGACCATGCCGACCGCTGTGCCGCCGCCATGCACCCAGCCCATGAAACCGGGATGGACGTTCCCGGTCGCATAGGGCGCGACATGTTCGGAGAAGTCGCGATAGACGTCGGCGAGATCGCTCGCCTCGCGTGGCACGTCGGCCTTGAATGCCGCACGAACGCCGTCGGGGATCGGCTGCCACACCGGATGCGCGCGAACGTTGGCGATGCCGTCGATCGTCTCGTCAAGCATGCGATGGGCGAGCGCGCGAAATTCGCTCCAGTCCTGCGGATCGAGCGAAGTGTGCGTGACGGAGCTTTGTGCGTTGCGGATGATCTCGTTCATGCTGCACTCTCCTCGTCCGCTCTTGCATGCCGCGACAGCATCGCCGTGAACGCCGCGAAGATCTTGCGCATCTGCGGTGGCTTGTACGGAAACACGGCCGGCGGATCCATGTTGTGCACGACGGCGGTGTTGTCGGCTTCGAAGACCAACAGCTCGCGGTTCTGGTTCTCGGCGCAATCGACGATGAAGTAATCGAGGCCGACGCGCCTGCTCATTTCGTCCAGCGCGATTTTGTGGCGCGCAGCGAACGCATGGTCGAAGTCGAGCATGAAGACGGCTTCCTCGGCCCGCTTCTCCTCGCTGAACGCCATGAAGGCGTTGAGATACCAGATGTCCCAGCGATCGGCGATCGCCATGTGACATGCATAGGGTTTGCCGTCGACCATGGCGAGACGATATTTGCGGTAGAGTCCGTCGGAACTCGCATAGTCGACGAAACGCGCAACGAAGAAGTCCTGCTCTTGCCGCTCGGCAAGATAAGCCGCGAGCGCCACCGCGTCGTCAAGCTTGGCAAGCCCGACGCCGGCATGCGTGCCGCGCGGCCGCACGATCATCGGAAAATGCAGTTCGCCCGTGATCTCCTCGCAAACGATCTTGCCTCGCGAAAGCTCCGACAATTGCGCGCGCGTGGTGGGGGCGGTCACGGGAATGTCGAGACCGGGCACGCCCGCCAGCAGACGATACAGCTTGTCGCGATCGAGATTGCCGATGAGATCCGGACGATTGAGCAGCGGCCTCGGCCAACGCGGCGCGGCCTTCTCGATCAGCGCGAGCGCCTCCCGGCACTCCTCGGAATCGGATGCGATCACGATGGCGACGTCGTGCTCGGGCAAAGTCTCCGGCAGGCCGATGCCCTTGACCACGTAAAGCGTCAACAGCTCGATGTCGGAGTCTTCAAGCAGGAAGTCGATCGGCGTGTTGCCGCCCATGTCGATATCGGCGGCGAGCGCGAGCACGCGCAGGCGGGGTTTTGGAGCAGCGCAAGGCGTACGAAACAATTGGTGGAAGGAGAGCACCTCGGTCTGGATCACCAGCCCGGCCTCCTTCTCGCCGAGAAGCTGGGCAATCAGCGAGAGGTCGAGGCCTTCGCCCGCCTCGGCCGTCCCCTCCTCGATCCGCGACAGCAGCCGGTCGCGCAACGGATGCAGGTCGCCGCCCTCGAAGGCGCGGCGCGTCAACTGCGCAAAGCCGATGCGGTCGGCATGGTTCGGCGCGGTCACGCCGCTCGGCGCGGAAACTGGATGTTGCATCTCACACCTCGAACGCGGGCTTTATCGGCACGGCCGCGACCGCGCCACGATCAAGCAGCAGCTCGATCTTCACCAGCACATGTGCGATGCGATCGAGAACCTGCTGCACATTGCGTTGCGTCTGCATTGCATCCGGCGACCACGCCTCGGTCACCAATCGTGCGCCGACGCAGAGGCGCAACACGGCCTGCGGCGCGCCGTCCTGCCGCTCCAGTCGGACCGGCTGGCCGACGAGACAGCGCTGGGCGGCCACTTGCCGGTCCGCCGCGCTGCCGCTGATCTCCTCGGCCATGTCGCGCGCCAGCGCCCGATGCACGGCGCTGGTCTCGGCGATCGAGACCGGCTTGCCGCCGCGCAGCAGCGTGAACGGAAAGATCGTGGCTTGTGCGAATTCCTCGTCGTCCGCGCCTGACTTCTCGATCGCGGTGGGAACGGCGCGAAGCGACGGCGACAACGCGATCATGTTGTCGATGCCGGCTGCAAGCTCGGCCAGCATCCTGGCGCGGAAAGCCCCGGGCACGGCGTAGTAGCTGCCGATCTCGGCCAGCGCCGCCTCCCAGCGCAGCCATTGACCGAAATTCGGCCGGCGCTCGAAGCGCGAGCGTAGCGTCGTCCACGCCACCGGCCAGTCGCAGCGGCCGGCATAATCGAAGATGCCAGGCGCGATCGCGCTCATCCGGTCGATCGACCGCGACAGGCCTTTCGGCAGCAGCAGCGCACCGCTGAAGGCGGGTCCGCCGAAGAATTTCGAACCGGTGATCAGCACCATGTAACCGCGGTCGAGATAGGCGCGCAGCCGCCGGCGGCCGAGCCGCGCCTGACAGGCATCGACGACGAATTGAACCTTGCGCGGCCAGCGCCGCGCGATCTCATCGAGACAGGCCTCGCTTGGAGCGCGCCAACCGAGTTTTGACGAATCCATGATCTGCAACAAAACGCGGCGGCCTTGCGCGAGGCTGGTCTCGACCGCGCGCAGCACGGCGGCATCGGCATCGGTGCGCATCGCAATGCCGGCCGCCATGTCGATCAGCGGCACAGCAATGCTGTCGCCGGCGAGCCCCGTCACCGCGCCGTCCTTGCGCACGGCCATGCCGCCCGCGGTCATCGTGCTGAAATGGTGGCCGCGTGCAGTATGCGGCGTTCCGCTTCCGGTCTGGTCGGCGCCGACCACGATCGTCACCGGCGCCGCGCCGAGCACTGCGCGCGCCACGAACAGTGCGTGAAGCTGGGAGTCCGTGCCGGACGGCGAGAACACGACGTCGATGCGCGACGAGAGCGCAAGGTGGCCGCGCAGCTCCTCGCGCATGTCCTCGCAGCGGGCGTCGAAGGCGATTTCGACCTCGTCGAACAGGCACTTGTGCATCAGCTCTTCGCGCGCCAACGCGGCACGGTCGTATGCCATCTGCGAGATCGTCGACGCGGTTGCGGAAGCAAAATTCCAGAGCTCCGGCTCCGGCGAAGCCGCGCAGCCATAGGCGTTGACACGGTCGTTCGGATCGAGCGCCAGCCGCGGATCTCCGCCGGAGGCGAGCAGCGTATCCAGCGGTGTGAAGAGATCGCGCAGGCGATAGCGCGAGCCGCCGTCGGACGCGCGCTCGCTGGCTGACAGACGGGATGCGCCGGCGCTCATCCCGAAAGGCTCACGCCGCATCGGCCGCCGCCGCGGGCGCCGGTGCGAATTGCGAGGTGATGTCGCCGTGGAACACCGACGGTCCGACGTGATCGAGCGAGCTCTGGATGTCGGCCCAGATCTCGCCGCCGATGTCGGTCCAGCGCTTGCAGAAGGCGAAGTCCTCGGACAGATAGGTGCCGGTCGCCGCATCGATCATGCATTCGAACAAGGCAAACCGGTTCTGGCTCGCCGCCAGCGTATCGTGCGAATGCTCGCGGAAGAATTGCAATGCCGCGTAGGCCGGATGGCGGCACATCGCCTCGAGCACGGAGCGCCGGATCATCAGGAAGCCGGTGCCGGCGTAGCGCGCACGGGTGAATCCGTTCACTACCACGATGCGGTCGGGGTCCTCGATCTCGAGCACGTAGTCGAGCGATGCGGCCGGCACGTCGGCGCGGCCGGACTGGATCGCCCGCGCGGCCTTGTCCCAGTTGATCCGCTTGATCGGATAGCAGCCGGCGACGACGTCCGCGCCGCACTCGATCAGCCGGAACACCTGCTCCGGCTTGAAGCCGATGTCGGCATCGATGAACAGGAAATGCGTCGCTTCGGGATCGTCCAGGAACATCGCGGCCAAATTGGCCCGCGCGCGCGTGATCAGCGCATCGCCGTCGCGCAGCAGCACCTTGAGCTCGAGATTGGCCATGCCGTGCACGGCGCGCTGGAGCGCGAAGATCGAGCTCGCATAGATGCTCGTCACCTGCCCGCCGAAACATGGCGTGGCCACCACCAGTTTCATCTTCTCCGACATCGTCAGCTCCGCCCCGCTGCAATCCTCACCAAGAGGTAAAGAGGCATGGTTAACGGCGCCTTAACGCCCGCTTACAGGAACTTGACGAGCGAGAGCTGCGCGAGGTTCGAGGTCACCTGGTAGGACGCCTGGAGTGCATTCTGGAGCGACAGGATCTCGCTCGCAACTTGGTCCGGCGGCGCCGATTCCGCCTGGTCGATGATAGTCTGGAGCTGCGCCTTGGCCTGGGTCTGGCGCGTACCCGCGTCCTTCATGGTGTTCTGGGCCATCGCGATGTCGGTCTGGATGTCCTCGATGCGCTGCTGGCCGGGCTGCTTGGTCAGGGCCTGCGTCACCCGCAGGCTCAGTGCGGCGACCTGCCCGCCCGAATACTGCCCGGTCGGCGAGGTCGAGAACGTCCCGAACACGGCGACTGCCTGCAGCTCCTTGCGGATCGCGTCCTCGTTCGCCTGCGCGCCATACTGCACCGTGACGGAATCGTCGACCCGGGCCATCGCGGTGGAGCGCGGCGAGCCGGGGCCGTCATTGCCCAGGTACCATTGCACGGTGGTGGCCGAGCCGTTCACCAGCGTCGTCGCCGAGCCGAGGGGCGACGAGCCGACGCGCAGCGGAGCCTTTGCCGCCGTGACCGGGGAGGTCGTGAAGCCGAGCGCCGCGAACGCCGTGCTGTTTGAGCTCGTGATGTTGAGGCTCCCGGGATCGTCCGTGTTGATCGTGATCACGCCGCCATGGATGGTCGACGGCTTCGTGGTGCCGGTGATCTGATCGATCTTGCCAAGCAGAGTTGTGATGTTGTCCGTGATGTTGATCTGGTTTGGGCCGCTGGCGCCCGAGGCGACAAAAGTCAGCGTCTGACCGTTCACCGTGATCGTATCGGGATTAACGGCAGGCGGACCCGCCGACCCCGCCTGGAACGCCGCTGAGAGGACTTCCGGGCCGCCCGTGGTCGCAGTGCCGCTCAGCACAGTTGAACCGGTGATCTGAGGCGTCGACGCCACGCTGCCGCGCGTCACGCTGCTGAGACCGAGCGCCGTGGCCGCCGCGCCGCCGGTGACCGCCACGTCCGTGCCGGTGCCGGTCGCGATCTGGATATTGCCGCCGGCGCTCAGAGTCACGTTGGCGGCGGGGATGCCGGCGGCAGTCGCGATTGCATTCAAGATATCAGACACCTTCGCGGCGCTGCCCGAAGCCAATCCGATCGTGGTATTGCCGCTAGCCGTCGTGACAGTGGTGACGTTAGGGTCGAAGGTAATGGTATGGGCGCCGCTCGCGCCGGTGATGGTCAGGGTGGTACCGGTCGGAGCGTTGGCGAGCGCGTTGAGAATGGTCCCGTTGAGATGGGGTGTCGCCGAAGAATCGAGCGACGTGGTCGTAGACGCAATCGCCAATGCGCTGTCCTGCAACGCGACCGAGCCCGTCCCGGTCGTCGAGGTA
This sequence comes from Bradyrhizobium sp. 44, assembly GCF_023073095.1. Taxonomy (NCBI): domain Bacteria; kingdom Pseudomonadati; phylum Pseudomonadota; class Alphaproteobacteria; order Hyphomicrobiales; family Nitrobacteraceae; genus Bradyrhizobium; species Bradyrhizobium sp. 44. Next base: position 527,191 of record NZ_JADPIY010000029.1, on the reverse strand, counting down.
TAGGAGCGCAGATTGCCGGTGGCCGCCACATTCGCGGTGGCTGATCCCGCCGTATTGAAGAAATTGTCGCCGGCGGTGACGGCGGAGGCCGCCACCAGCGAGGTACCGGCGAGCTTCTTGATCGCCGTGTTCAGCGCGGTGTTGAGGTTCGTCGCCGTGTTGTTCGGGTTGACCGGGACGCTTGCATCGATGGCAAAGCTGCCGACAGGCGTCGGCGTCGCGGTGGACGCCGTCAGGTCAATCTGCTCGGTCGAGCCATCGGGCAGCGTGAACTGCACGCTGAGCTTGTCGCCATTTTTCGGATTGACGCCGTTGAGGTCAACCGAGAACGACACCGGCGAGCCGCTCGGGCCGGTGACCGTCGCGCCGGTCAACGTCGAGGAGACTGCAGCGATCTTCAGGCCGAATGGCGATACGGCCGCGTCCTCCGACACCATCACAGAGTTCGGCGTCGGCTGTGGCGTCGCCAGCACCAGCCGGCCCATGCCGTTGGCGCCGAGGTCGGCGGCCTGGCGCTCCGCCATGACGGTCTTGAAGCCCGCCTGCGTCGTGGTGCCGTTGATGATGTCGCCGGCATTCGCGACCGACGGCGTGTTGAAGGCGGTGCCGGAGAACAGATAGCGGTTGCCGGATTGCGTATTGAGAACGCCGACCATCGAGCCGAATTGCGCGGCTGCGGTGTTCTGCGCAACCGTCTGGCCGTTGACGTTGAGATCCTGCGCGGTGTTGGCCGAACCCGTCTGCACCGTGTTGCGGATCGTGGTCAGCGACTGCAACGCGGTATTGGCGAGGTTGATGCTGACGTTGACGTTGGTCATCGTGTCGGTATAGGCGGCGATGTTGGAGAGTTGCGCGCGCCCGGCGATCGCAAAGCCCTCGTTGGTGCCCATGCCGGAATAGTTCTGCGACAGCTTGCCGGTCGAGAGCTGCGTCGACAGGTCGGTGAGCTGCTGGTTGATGTTGCGGATCTGCGAGCCGAGAACCGACGAGGAGTAGTTGATGCTGCTGATCGACATGTTTCAGAGCCCTGTTACTTGTTACACTTGAGCCTGGAGCAGCGTGTTCATCATGCTCTGCACCACCGACATGACATGAGCGTTGGCGGCATAGGCATTCTGGAGCTGGATCAGGTTCGACATCTCCGAGTCCAGGTTGACGCTCGCGGTCGAGTTGAACTTGGCCTGCAGCGTCGAGACCACGACGCTCTGGCCCTGCTGGAGCTGGGTCGCCTGGGTCGCGGCATTGCCCTGAACGCTCAGGAACTGCTGGAGGTAGTTCGAGACGCTGCCGGTGAAGGGCTGGCTCGCCGAGCCCAGACCGGATTGCGGCGAATAGGAGAACACCGCCGAGGTGAGCTGCGAATAGAGATAGTCCGAGCGCGCGGTGTCGCCGGTGGGCGTCACCGGCGAGGTGTTGTAGATCGACAGCCTGGTCGGGTCGGTCGCGAGCTGCGTGTTCACGGCGATGCGCCCGGCAAGGCCGGTCATCTGCGAACCCGATGCTGTGATCGCGCCGGTGTAGAGCGCCTGGCCGCCATCGGTGAACAGCGGCAGTTGCGGATTGCCCGAGGTCAGCGACGAGATCGTCTTGGTGATCGAGGCCGAATTGACCTTGGCGAGGCCGCTGTTGTCGTCGGTCACCCGCAATGTGGTGGCCGTCGCCGGCGACGGGGCGGCGGCGAACGACAGATGCGAGCCGGAAAGTGCGGTGTTGAGCGCCGAGGCGATCGCGCTCATGCCGCCGGAGAAGTTCACCCCGATCTGCATCGGATTGGCGTTGGTGGGGTTCTGCAGCGGCAGCGCCGCCGGATCAGTCACGTTGACCAGCGTGACCTGTCGCTTCGTGTTGGTGGTCGTGTCGGTGTAGCTGAAGTTGACGCTGTTGCCCGGCGCCGCCCCGGCAAGGTCGAGATCGAAGCCGGCCGGCGGGCCGGTGACCGTGCTGCCGGCCGTGGTCTTGTCCGACAACGCGCTCGACATCGTTGCGGCGAACTGGTCGATCTGGTTCTGCGCCTGCACCAGCGTCTGGTCGCGCAGCTTCAGATCGGCCGCGATCTGGCCCGAAGACACCACGTTGTTGGCGATGACGTCGACCGACGATCCGTTCGGGAGCTTGATGTTGAACGCGCCAACGCCGGATTTGGCCGGATCGATGTTGTAGAGCGAGGTCGCCGACAGCGCGCCGGCGGACGCAAAGGTGAATTGCGAGGCCAGCCCGGCGCCGACCAGCTGGATGCCGGTGGTGGTGTAGATGTTGGCCTGATTGGACCCGTCGACGGTGACGTGGACGTCGACATATTTCGACAACGTGTTGATGGCCTGGTCGCGCTGGTCCATCAGCGTCGCAGCCGAGGGGTCGTGTTCCGACAGGCCCTGGAGTCTGGAGTTGATGTCGGCGACTTGCTGCATCGCCGCGTTGGCCTGCTGCGCCGAGGTGCTGAGATCCTGCTCGACGTTGGAGCGCAGCGACTGGATGCCCTTGGTGGTGAGGTTGAGCTGCTGCGCCAGCGTCTGCGCGGCGCCGAGCGCAACCGTTTGCGCCGACGAGGAGCCCGCGTTGGTCGACAACGCCTGCAGCGCCGTGGTGAAACTGTTCAGCGCGGTTTCGAGCGTACCGCTGTTGCCGGGCGTGCCATAGACATTCTGAAGCTGCTTCAGAATGTTGGCCATCTGGTCGGCGTAGCCGCCGCCGCCGGTCTCGGTGCGCAGCTGCTTCTGCACATAGGTGTCGAGCTCGCGGCTGACGCCGGTCGTCGTCACCGTCGAGCCGAAGTCGCCGGTGGTGACCTCGATCTGGTTCGGCGTCTGGACGACGTAACCCGGCGTCTGCGAGTTGGCGACGTTCGAGGAAACGATCGAGAGCGCAGCCTGATTGGCACGCAGACCGCTCATCGCACTGGCGAGGGCTGAACTCAAACCCATGTTGACTTGCCGCCTTTGGTTACGTCACGCCTCAATCAGCGCAACACGTTCAAGAGGTCCTGCACCATCGTATTCGCCGTCGTGATCACCTTGGTGTTGGCCGAATAGGCCTGCTGGGTCACGATCAGCTTGGTGAATTCGTCGGCGATGTCGGTGTTCGAGCCTTCCAGCGACGAGCCGCTGATCGAACCGGAAGCGCCATCGATCGCTGCGCCCGACTGTTCGGTCGCTGAGTATGCGCCGCCGTCCTGCGCCTTCAGGTAGTTGGTGCCGTTGAAGTGCGACAACGAGACCTGTGCGAGGTCGAGGTTCTGGCCGTTGGAGAAAGTCCCGACCACGAGGCCGTTGTTGTTGACGGCAACCGAGCGAAGCTGACCGGCGGCATAGCCGTTCTGGGTGATGGTGTTGATGGTGACCGCGCCGCTGGTGCTGGCATATTGCGTCAGTCCGCCCGAGGAGATGTTGAAAGAGACCGAGCCCAGCGATTGGCCGCTGACGCTGACGTTGTTGATGGTGATCCCCGAGCCGCTCGGCGAGGTTAGCGAGCCGTCGGCGGCAAAGGTGAAGGCCTGGCCGGTATTGACCCAGCCGACGGTCGTGCCGGTCGCATTCGGGTCGGTCTGGTAGAACATGTTCCAGCTATCGGCATGGCCCGCGCCCAGCGAGGCGCTGTCGGTCTTGGCCCAGCGCAATTGCAGGTTCACCGGCGTGCCGGCCGCGTTGTAGGCGGTCACCGCGCCACCGCTGATCGATTCCTTGGTGAAGGTGGCGATGTCATTGCCGATCACGCCGCCGGTACCGGCAACGCCACCACCGTCACGATTCTTGGTGATGGTCGAGGTGAAGCCGAGCGCGGCGAAGGCTGCGCTGTTGGAGCTCGCCACCGACAGGTTGGAAGCTGTGCCGGTGTTCAGCGTGATCACGCCGCCACTGCTGACCGACGACCCCGTTGCACCGGAGAGCGCGTCGATCTTGCCGAGCAGCATCGTGATGTTGTCGGTGACGTTGATTTGGTTCGGGCCTGACGCGCCGGCCGCCATGAAGGTCAGCGGCTGACCATTGACCGTGATGACGTCGCCGGCGGAGAAGCCCGATGTGATCACCTCGGCGCCGCCGGCTGCCGCCGCGCCGCTCAGCACCGTGGCGCCCGAGATTGCTGGGGAGGACAGCACGTTGCCGCCGCGCGTTACGCTGCTGATGCCGAGCGCCGTGGCTGCCTGGCCGCTACCAACCGGTACGTCGGTGCTGGTGCCGCTGGAGATCACGATGTTGCCGCTGGGGTTGAGCGATGCGGTAACGCCGGCGCCGCCGGCCAACTGGATCGCGGAGATGATGCTGGCCACCGTGGCCGTCGTGCCCGCGCCGAGACCGATCGTGGTATTGCTGCCGGCCGTCACGACAGTGGTGCCGCCGTTGAACGTGATCGTGTTGCCGTTGACGGTCAGCACCTGGCCGCTGAGCGCGGTGAGGGTGGTGGAGGCGAGATGCGTACCCAGGGCGTTGTCGAGCGAAGTTGTGGTCGATGCGACCGCCGCAGAGTTGTTCTGGAGCGCCGCTGTGCCGGTCGCCGTGGTCGACGAGTATGGTGAGCGAATATTGCCGGTCGCGGCAGCGCCGGACGTTGTGGCGTTTGCATACGGCGGAGGCGGCGTGCCGACCGGCAGCGGGTTGGCCGCGAAGTCCGATGGGTTCAGTCCGCCGGCCGCCAGCAGCGTCTTGGTCGCCGCCGTCGTGCTCGCCACGGTGTTCGGCTGGGTCGGCAGGTTGGCCGCGTACTGGATCGATGTGGTCGCCTGCGCCGGGATGAAGTTGTTCTGGAATTTCAGGACTGTCGCGACGTTGCCTTGCGGGTTGCCGGTCTTCGGGTCGACCGTGACACCCATCAAATAGTAGCCGGCGCCATTGACCAGATTGCCGTTGGCATTGAGCTGGAAGTCGCCACGCCGCGTGTAATAGGTGACGCCGCTGAACACCGGCGCGTTGTCGACCACGCCCGTCGCCTTCTGAATCGAGAAGAAGCCGTCACCGGTGATCGCCATGTTGGTGGCGACGCTGGAGCCCGAGATCGTACCCTGCGTGGTGATGGTGGCCTTGGCGTTGGCCGTCACGCCGCCCGCGACCTGCTTGCTCGGGACCGATGAGTCGGGAATGAGATCGACGAAGCTGGTGCCGATGCCCTTGTAAGCGGTGGTGGATGAGTTCGCGATGTTGCCGGAAATGTTCTGCAGCGCGTAGGACTGCGCCTGCAGGCCACCCACCGAGGTGTTCATTGCATCGAAGATACCCATAACTTTGTCTCCAGATCCGATCTCGGCGGCCGGTCGACCATGGCCGCAGTCGGAGGAGACTGTCGCAAGGGCTATGCCAATGCGGGTACTTTCACGAAATCAATGACTTAATGAAAAAGCCCCGGTCTGACGACCGGGGCACAATTGCCGGGACCGGCAACAATTGCCGGACGAAACCTAGGTTGCGGACGCCGCCGCGGGATGGAAGACCAGCCCGAAACCGTCGATGCAGTAGCGCAGTCCCGTCGGCTTGGGACCGTCGTCGAAGACGTGGCCGAGATGGCCGCCGCAGCGCCGGCAATGCACCTCGGTCCGGAGCATGCCAAAGGTGCGATCCTCGGTCTTGCCGACATTGCCCTCGATCGGCTGGTAGAAGCTCGGCCAGCCCGTGCCGCTCTCGAATTTGGTGTCGGAGGCGAACAGCGGCAGGTCGCAGCCGGCGCAGGCGAAGATGCCCTTGCGGTGCTCCTTGAGCAGCGGGCTGGAGCCCGGCCGCTCGGTGCCCTCCTTGCGCAGGATCTCATATTGCTGCGGGGTGAGCTGGGCACGCCATTCGGCGTCCGTCTTCTCGATCTCGAATTTTTGCGCGGCTTTCTCTCCAGCCTCCGCGGGCGATGCTCTGAGCCAGCGGAAGGCCGCAAGGCCGAACAGGCCGGCGACGGTCGTCAACAGGATGCGGCGGTCAAACATCTCATTCTCCATGCGGGAGCGTCTACGCCCTGAGATACGGGCTCTCACGGCAGACGTTACACTTCCGGGCGGGATTTTTCTCGGGTCTCTTGCGGGACGCTGTCGTCGCGCGAGACCGGTTCCGGGGCTGGTTCCGAGGCTGGTTCCGAGGCTGGTTCAATGGCTTCTGCCGCAGTTTTGGGCGGCTGGGTAAGCCGCGGCCTGACGCCTGACGGAGGCCGGCGCGGACCGGTGCCGGCGGCCCGGTTGGCTTCGGCGAGGCGTGTCTCGCGTTCTCTGTCCTTGACCCTGGCACGTTCACGATAGCGGGCAAGCGAGCCTGCGGCAGCGGAACTCGCCCTACCCCAGATTCCGACCAGTTGGCCGGCAACCCGCCCCGTCGTTCCCCCCGCCCAGACCAGCTCGAACGGCGAGAACAGCTTCCAGCGCTCGTCGCCCCACAGGATGCTGCGCGCGATCATCTGCCCGGCCATGGCCGAGGTGTTCATGCCCTGGCGGCCGAACCCGCTGGCCACCCACAGGCCTTTGCGCAACTGGCCGATCTGCGGCATGCCATGCACGGTCTGGCCGGTGGCGCCGCCGAAGGTCTCGGTGATTTCGACATTGCCGAGTTGGGGGAAGATGGACCAGATCCGCCGCCTGACGGCGCCCGCAAAGCGTTGTGGTCGCGCCGCCCAGGTGGTCTCCGGGCTCTCCCACATCAGGCGGTCGCCATCGACGATCCGGAAATGATCGACGCCGTCGGAATCCATCACCGATCCCTTGAAGGCGATGATCTCGTGCACGCGCTCGCCGAGCGGCGCGGTGATGCCGGCATAGCGCCAGACCGGCAGCAGCGTCTCCGACAGGCGCCGCAACGGCGCACCGAGATGGATGTTGCCGGCGAGCACGATATGGGTGGCGCGCAGCCGCGCCGAGGGCGTGACGATGCGCTTGCGGATGCCGGAATGATCGATGCTGACGACCGGCGTATCCTCGAAGATGCGCGCCCCCGCCCGCCGCGCCAGCGCCGCGAGGCCGTGCACATATTTGCGCCCGTCGACCTGGAACGCCTTCGGATAATACACGCCATGGAAGTAGTGATCGGTCTTGAGCACCTCGCGGACGCGATCGACCTGCCAGCCCTCGGCCTCGGTGTCGAAATCCTCGTTCAGCATCTGCAAGCGGCTGATCAGCCGGTCGCCGGCATCGACGTTGGAGACCTCGAGCACGCCGGCGGTCGGGCCGATCCCCGGCATGTTCTCTTCCGTGGCGTTGGCCCGGACGAACTCGGCGCCCGCTTTCGACAGCGTCCACAATTCCCGCGCGTCCTCGAATCCGATCCGCTCGATCAGCTCGGCGAGCGGCAGCGCGAAGCCCGGCATCACGGTGCCGAGTTGATTGCCGGAAGCGTTCCAGCCGATGTGGCGGCCCTCGAGCACCGCGACGCTGGCCCCCAGCCGGGCCGCCTCGAGCGCGATGGACAGTCCGGCAAGCCCGGCCCCGATGACGCAAATGTCCACATCGAGGTCGAACGACAGCCGCGCCCGGTCGCGAAAGCCGGCTTCTTCCTGGGACACGCTTGTGAAAGTCTCGCTCATGTCGTTTCTTAAAGGACTGAGCGGCCGCTTGTCACCTTGTCCTCGACCAGCGCCTGTAGATTATCCTGGTCGTGTAACGATTCGAGAATGCCATGCGCCGTTTGCTGCTGCTGCGTCACGCCAAGACCGAGACCGACGCGCCGAGCGGCCGTGACCAGGACCGCCGGCTCGACGACCGCGGCCACAAGGATGCCGCCGAGATCGGCGACTGGATGGCCTCCCATCCCCCCTTTCCCGAGGCCGTGCTGGTGTCGCATGCGGTCCGGGCCCGGCAGACCTGGGACATCGCCTGGGAGACCATGAAGGACCGCGTCGCCGCGCCGCAGGTGGAGGTCCTGCCGGAACTCTACGCCGCCGATCCCGCCCAGATCCTGGAATCCATTCGCACTGCAACCGTCCCGGCCGACCCGAAGCAGTTGCTGGTGGTCGGCCACAATCCGGGCATGCACGAGATCGCCCTGATGCTGACGGGCGGCGGCGATCCCGCCGCCGCCAAGGCGCTAGCCGACAACCTGCCCACGTCGGGGCTTGCGATCTTCGACTTTGACGTCAAGGATTGGGGCGACGTGGCTTACCGCCGCGGCAAGCTGGTGCTGTTCGTCAGTCCGAGGTTGCTTCGAAGTTAAGGCTGCTTCGATCGGGTTGATCGCGCGACGTGCCGGCAAGACGTCCTGACTGGAAGATTTGGAGGCGCAGATGTTCAAGTCCATCCTCGTGCCCATCGACCTCGCCGACACCGATCTGGCCAAGCCGGCGATCGCGACCGCGGCAACGCTGTCACAGACCTGGAGCGGCGTGGTGCGCCTGCTCAACGTGCTGCCGATGACGCCGGTGATGCTGGCCGAATACGTGCCGGCCGATTTCGACGAACAGCAGCGCCAGACCTCGGAAGAAGCCCTCGCCATCGTCGCACGCGAGTCCGGCATCGAGCCTTCCCGCATCTCCAGCGTGGTGCGCCAGGGCGGCATCTATCACGAGATCCTGGAGGAAGCGGTGCACATGAAGGCCGAGCTGATCGTGATGACCTCGCACCGGCCGGCGATGCGCACCTATTTCCTCGGCTCCAATGCCGGGCATGTCGTGCGCTACGCAAAATGCTCGGTGCTGGTGGTGAGGCACTGAGGGTTGCGGCAAAACTCAGCATTGCAAGCAGCCAGGCTGTAGCCCGGATGAGCGAAGCGATACCCGGGGCAGCTCGTGTCACGATTTCCGGATGTCGCTTCGCTCATCCGGGCTACAAGCCCTTGCGTTGCCCGTCGGACAAAACACCCAAACGGTCGGTCAACGCCCGCCGCCGAAAATATTCCACTTTACCGAAATTCGGAAATCACGTATGTGTCGCGGCAACCCGGCCCAAGGAAGAGGGGCGTATCGCGATCGTCACGAACGCGGGCCGGACAGCGGCGGACGCGGGCCACACCCGCGCGAATGGCTTCGCAGGGCGGGCAACCGTGAGCGAAAGCGTCGCGCACACGACCGGTGTGATCAGCGTACGGCAAAACCGTGTCGTCCTGACGCCCGGGGTCTGTGCGTCAAGTCTTGCGGTGATGTGGCGGCCCGACCGGGTTCGCAGCATCAGCCATCCGCAAGGCGACGGGGGCAATAGTGCATCGCTCCCCGGGGAGAGCACGGCATAAGCCGTAAAACCGCTGCGCAGGGAAGGCCGGACGTTTTGGCTTCACCTGTATGCCGCTGTGCAAATTTCCTACTGCAACTTCGCACAGTGGACCGCGGGTGCCAGCCGGCGCCCGGTCTTCCCTGCGCCCTCTTTCAACTGAGGGCAAGGCGATGAAGCAAAGCTCGGGCGAAACAAGCCGCGAGAGGGCGAAGGTGTGTCTGCGATGAAGGCGCGAGCTAAAGGAGCGACAGTGCTACCCCCAAACGCCGTCATTGCGAGCGCAGCGAAGCAATCCAGAGTCTTTCCGCGGACGGATTCTGGATTGCGTCGCTGCGCTCGCAATGACGATGTTGAAACAGGTGCGCCCGAAGCTCCAGTCCCGGCTCTGCGCAGCAACGCGAAGAGGCGTTGCAGCGCGTCCTGGACACGAGCGAAAGCGCTTACAGATACCGCGTCAGCTCTGCTTTGGCCTGACCGTAGACCGCGTCCTCGATCTGGCTGCGCGTGATGCCGATGTCGCGCAAGGCGCGGTCATCGAGGTCGTTCAGCGTCTTGACGGCGGAGCGTTGCTCCAGGCGGTCGAACAGCGCATAGGCGCCGTTGGCCAGCTTGCGGAAAAATCCGTCCGACGAGGATGAGCGTAAACTCCGCCCGGCGGTCTGCGAGATCGTGGTCATTGTCCTTCTCCGGCCTGTTGTCCACGCGGCGAAGCGGATGCCGTTGGCGCACGCGCCCGAGCGCCTGCACCTCATTTGCCTCGGATTGCTCTCGCTCTCCTCGGCTCAATCGTGAAGCTTGATGGAACTTAAATGCTCCACTACACTACTCGGAGCAAGTGAAACATTGCTCTCGGTGCAATAATGTCCAAGTTCGAATACGTGAAGCTTGCCGATGCCATTGCTCTCGATATCTCTAACGGCACGTTAAGACCGGGCGATCGGCTGCCGCCGCAGCGCAATTTTGCCTATGACCGTGGCATCGCGGTCTCGACCGCGAGCCGGGTTTATACGGAGTTGCTCCGCCGCGGCCTCGTCGTCGGCGAAGTCGGCCGCGGCACCTTCATCTCCGGTGCCATCAGGCGCGAGGTCGAGGCGCTGAGCGAGCCGCGCGACGCGCGGATCGATTTCGAGGTCAATTATCCGCTGCTGCCGCAGCAATGGGCGATGATCGCCAAGAGCCTTGCGGGCCTCGAACGCGTCGACGCGCTCGAATCCGCACTGCGCGTCTCCACCAGCACCGGCACCAAGAGCGTGCGCAATGCAGCCGCCGCCTATCTCGCGCGCAAGGATTTCGCGCCGCAGGCCGAGCAGATCGTCTTCACCGCCAACGGCAAGCAGTCGCTCGCGGCCGCGCTCGCAGCCCTCGTTCCCACCGGCGGCCGCTGCGGCGTCGAGGCGCTGACCTATCCTTACGTCAAGAGCATCGCCGCGCGGCTCGGCGTGACGCTGGTCCCGATACCGATCGACGAATTTGGCGCGCGCCCCGACGCCATCCAGAAGGCGCATCGCGAGGCGCATCTGTCGGCGCTGTATCTCCAGCCCATCATCCAGAACCCGCTCGGCGTCACCATGAACGCGACACGGCGCGCGGACATCATGCGCGTCGCCGAGAAACTCGATCTCACCATCATCGAGGACGCCGTCTACGGCTTCCTGGCCGACGACACGCCGCTGGCCGCGCTCGGACCCGACCGCTGCATCGTGATTGACAGCCTGTCCAAGAAGGTCGCGCCGGGCCTCGCGCTCGGCATCCTGGTCGCGCCGCCACGATTGCGTGAGAGCGTGATGAGCGCGGTCCGCACCGGCGGCTGGATCGCGTCCGGCCATGCGCTGGCGTCTGGGCAGCGGCTGATGGCAGACGGTACCGTCGCCGAGCTGACGCGGCTGAAACGCGTCGACGCCGCGCGCCGCCAGCAGGCTGCGGCAAGGCTGCTCGCCGGCTACCAGCTCGCCGCCGATCCACGCTCCTATCACCTCTGGCTCACGCTGCCGGCACACTGGCGCTCGCAGACCTTCGTCGCCGCAGCAGCCCGGCGCGGCATCGCGCTGACACCGTCCTCGACCTTCGCGATCGCCCATGGCCACGCACCGAACGCGGTGCGGCTCGCGCTCGCCCCGCCCTCGTTCGAGCAGCTCGATTCCGGCCTGCGCACGATCGCGTCGCTGCTCGGCACCAAGGAGGAGGATTTCGACTCGACGGAGTAGCTAAAGCGTTTCGAGCGAAGTGGAGACCGGTCCGCGTGAAGAAAACGCGTCAAACAAGAATCTGATGCCGTTCCCCCGCTCAGGCCTCCGGCCATTCCGCGATGAAGCCCTTCGCCTTGTAAGGCTCGATCTTGTCCCATTCGTGCAGCATGCGGCGGCAAAATTCGGGATCGGTGTGCCAGAGCGCGCGCGGCGTCGCAAAGCTGTCGACAGTGAGCAGCATTTTCTCGACCTCCGGCCAGTGCCGGTGCAGCGTCATCGGATAGCGCCGCGCGGTCCAGGTGTTGCCGAGGCAGATCACGCCGCGGACATTGTGCAGCCCGAGCGCCGCGTCAATGATCGGCAGCGAGAGGATCACGTTCTCGCCGGTGTTTTGGGCACGATGTTCCTCGAGAATTCGGTCAGCCGGAATGCCCGCCGCGACCATCGCCGCCTTGATGATCATGCACTCGGATTGCTCCGAGCCCGCCGTCACGCCGCCGCTGACAATCGACCAGCGGAAATAGCCCTGGCGCCATAGTCGCGTCGCCGTATCGGCCCGCAGCGTGACGTCCTCTCGGGTGCCGAACATTAACAGGAGGTCCGCCGGCTGCAGCGGCGTATCGATCAGATGTGCGCGGTTGATCTCGGAGATCTCATCCGCCGAAGGCTTACGCATGCCGCGGTCCATGGTTGACATGGCAGCACGATGCGACACCGGGGCAACGGCGCGAAGTCACGTTTGGTTGCGGCCCGTTGCACCCAAGGCAGCAAGGCCATTTAGGGCAGCAAGGCGCTCGGCACGCGATCGAAGCTGTAGCTCCGCGGCTGGTTACGCCGGACGAACCCGCCGATCTGCCAGGCGAACAGCGCGGCAAAGCCGATGATGAACAGCGCCCCGGCGAATTCGCCGATCGCGAGCGCGCGGATCAGGAGCCCCGTCATCGCCACTGCAAGCACCGCAAGAAAAGCCAGCATTGTCGCGTAGGTCCTGCGGCCGAGGCCCGCGGTCAACTCGGCGTGGCTGCCGGCCTGCGCCATGCGCGCGTGCAACGCGACGATGAAGTCGCGAAAACGATTGTCCTGCGGCGCCATCAGGGCCGCGGTTTCCCAGCTCGTCGAGAGGATCGCGATACGGCCGCCACCGGTGTGGCTGACATCGGCGCGAAAGCGGTGCTGCTGCATCGACACCGGGCGGAACGACAGCCGGATTGCACTGATCTCGTCATAACGCCACAGGGCCGAACGGCCGCCGATGTGCCAGGACAGCCCCTCCTCCGTCAGTTCGAAGCGATGCGCCGAGCCGATCAGCGACGCCTTGTAGGCGTAGCTCGCGCCCGCAGCCGCCTCAGCTCCCGAATCCTGCATCTTCACAATCGATCCAATCCGGGCGATCCCATCTGCGATCCGCTTGCGTGAGCGCCCTGCCCCATCCTACAAGCGGGACATGGCTGAGACGATTTTTTTTCCGCGCCGCCTGATTCTCGGCGCCGCCGTGATCTCCGGCGTGCTGCTCGCGCTCGCCGTGCACATGCTGGGCGCGCGCTACGGGCTCGACCTCGGCGGCCTCTGGCACTCGGACACCCACGAGTTCATACCGGCGGGCGCGGCGATCGCCTGGTGGCTGATCGCCTCCGTCGGCTTCTCCGGCGGCTATTTCACGGCGACATTGATGCAGAGCGCCGTCTCGGGCCAGATCCCGCAACGGATGCGGCAATTCCTGATCGCGGTCGGCGTGCTGCTGCTTGCGGGCGCGGGCCAGGTAGCGTCGGCGCCGAGCCCGGTCCCGACGGTCTCGGGCGTGCTGGCCGGAATTGCCGCGCTAGGCCTCGGTGCCGTGATGGCGTTCTGCGGCGCGCATTTCGCACTGCGCCGCGGCTAACCTCAGGCGGTCGCGCGCAACGGCGGTCGGTCCAGCATGATCGCGACATCGGCAGCGGGCCGCGGCTTGCTGAACAGATAGCCCTGCGCCTGGGTGCAGCCTTCGCGCCGGAGCAGCTCGAGCTGCGCGTCGTTCTCCACCCCCTCAGCCGTGGTGACGATGCCGAGGCTCCGGCCCAGCCCGGTCACGGCGCGGATGATCGCCATGGAATCCTCACGCGTCGCGAGTTCCGACACGAAGGAGCGGTCGATCTTGATCTTGTCGAAGGGGAAGCTGCGCAGATAACTCAGCGATGAATAGCCGGTGCCGAAATCGTCGAGCGAGATGCGTACGCCCATGGCGCGGAGGTCGTGCAGCGTGGCCAGCGTCGCCTCGCTGTTCTGGAGCAGCACGGATTCGGTGATCTCGAGCTCGAGACGGCGCGCGTCGAGTCCGGACGCGACCAGCGCCTCGGTCACGGATGCGATCAGGTTCGGATTCTTGAACTGCACCGGCGACAGGTTGACGGCGACGTCGACATCGTCGGGCCAGGTGGCCGCGTCGGTGCAGGCGGAGCGCAGCACGAACTCGCCGAGCTGGATGATCAGTCCGGTCTCTTCGGCCAGCGGAATGAAGTTCATCGGCGCGATCAGGCCGCGCTCCGGATGGTTCCAGCGCAGCAGCGCCTCGAACGCGACGACGCGACCGCTGACGACGTCGCGGATCGGCTGATAGTAAGCCTCGAACTCGTCGCGTTGCAGGGCGGCGCGCAGGTCCATCTCCAGCAGACGCCGCGCCTGCGCGCGCGCATCCATGCCGGTCTCGAAGAACCGATAGGTGCCGCGGCCGTCAGCCTTGGCGCGATACAGCGCGAGGTCGGCGTTCTTCAACAGCTCGTCGGGATTGCTGCCGTCCTGCGGCGACAGCGAGATGCCGATCGAGACGCCGATGATGATCTGATGGTCGTCGATCTCGTAGGGCGCCGAGATCACCTCGACCAGGCGGCCGGCAAGGGATCTTGCCGCGGTTTCCTCCGAACGTCCGATCTGGACCACGGCGAACTCGTCGCCCCCGAGCCGCGCCACCGTGTCGCTCTCGCCGACGGTGGCCTTCAGCCTGCGCCCGACCTCCTTGAGCAGCGCGTCGCCGATGGGATGGCCGAGGGAGTCGTTGATGTCCTTGAAGTGATCGAGATCGAGACAAAGCACCGCGAGCTGGTCGCCCGATCTGGTCCGGCGCAGTCCCTGCACGAGCTGCTCGTGGAACAGCACACGGTTCGGCAGGCTGGTCAGCGCGTCATGGCGGGCCATGTGCGAGATCTTGGCCTGGGCCTCCAGCCATTCGGTGATGTCCTCGAAGGTCGCGACCCATCCGCCGCCCTGCATCGGCTGGTTCACGACCCGGATGGAGCGGCCGAACCTGGTCACGACGTCCGTCGTGGTGCGGCTCTCGCGCGCGTCGGCGACGAGGCGGGCGAAGAATTCGCCGGCATCGCCCTGCCACTGACCCTTGGCCTGCTCCTCTCGCAGCACGTCGACCAGCAGCCGGCCGGTGAGCAGGATGTCGGTGCGGCCGAGCATCGCGGCATAACGCTCGTTGAACAGGATGATCTTGCCGTCCGCATCGAACATGCACAGTCCCTGCGACATGTTCTCGAGCGCCGTGTCCAGCACGATCCGCTGGCGGCCCAATTCGCCCTTGGCGCGGCGGTCGAGCAGCGCGGCCACGAGCGCAATCGCGATGATCGCGACCGCGGCACCCGCTGTGAAGAAGGACAACGAGGCCGCCGGGATCGATAACCCGCTGGTCGCGAGCGTCGGATCCGGCGTCAGAACGACGGCGCCCATTGCGGTGAAATGATGTGCGACGATGGCGACCGTCAGCAGGGTGCTCGCGGTTAGCGCATGGAACAGGTCGTCGCGCCGCGCAGCGACAAACAGCGCGAGCGCCGCAAAGACAATTCCGAACAGCACCGAGGCGGCAACCGTGCTCCCGATCCAGTCGACGCGTGCCGGCATCTCCAGCGCCGCCATGCCGGTATAATGCATCGTCGCGACCGCGGTGCCGACGATGGCGCCGCCGAGCACGATCCACGGCGCGCGCGCGGAGGATGCCGCCAGACTCAGCCCCACGAAGGTTAAGGAGATCGCGAAGATCAGCGAAAGGATCGTCACCGGGATGTTGTAGGCGCCGGCGCCGCCCGGCCCGTAGGCGAGCATCGCAATGAAATGCGTCGCCCAGATGCCGCATCCGCTGACGGCGGCATCCAGGGCGATCCAGACCAGGCGCCCGGAGCCGTGTGTCGCGCGCGCCCGGTGAAACAGGCTGATCGCCGCCGCGCTTGCGAGCAGGCACACCGCGCCGCCAAGCGCGACGAGCCGCCAGTCGTGCTCCTCGGTGAGACAGTAGAGAACTTGATACATTGCGGGCCCCTATCGAACCGCACTTGAACCGACAGAGATGGACAGTCGGTAACCGGCTACACGCCCGTTTCGGGGATGGTGAACGGAAGCTGTGTGCATTCGCTCGGATTGTTCATCCGCGCGCCGGCGCGCCGAGGCCGATCACGGCGGCGGCGAGCAGCAGCACGGCCGCCGACACGACCAGCGACAGGTGCAGGCCCGTCATGAACGCGCCCTCCGAGGCCACCAGCGAGCCGAACAGCGCGACGCCGAGCACGCTCCCGGTTTGTCGCGTCGCGTTCAGCACGCCCGCAGCGATACCGGAGCGTGCCTTCTCGACGCTGCCCAACAAGGTCGAGGTCAGCGGCGGCACCAGCAGCCCAAGTCCGCTGCTGATCGCGATCATCTGGGCAAAGATCGCCCAATAGCTCGTGCCGGCTTCGATCCAGAGCAGGCCGACGCAACCGAGCGCCGAGACGCAGGCGCCGACGACGATGGTCGGGCACGGGCCGATACGCTCGGCGAGGCGCGGCGCCAGCAGATTGACCGGCAGCACCACGCCCATCATCGGCACGAAGGCGAGACCGGTCCACCATGCCGACAGCCCGTTGATCCTCTGGAAATACAGGCTGAGCACGAAGATCAGGCCGTAGATCGCGATGTTGACGAGCAGGCCGACGAGCGAGGTCAGCGCGAACAGCCGGTGGCTGAACAGCGACAGCGGCAACATCGGCTGTGCCGCACGGCTCTCGCGCCAGACGAAGAGCGCGGCGAGAATTGCGGCTGCGACGAAGGCTGCGATCACAGCTGGATGTTCCCAGCCAAGCGCGCCACCTTCGATGATCGCGCCGGCGAGCGCCCCCAGCGCAACAATCGCCGCGAGCTGGCCCGGCAGATCGATCTCGCGCGAGCGCGCCCGCGTGGTTTCGCTGGCGTAACGCCAGCTCAGCCACAGGCCAACAAGCCCGACCGGCAGATTGACCAGGAAGATCGCACGCCAGCCGACCAGCGTGATCAGCGCGCCGCCGACGAAGGGGCCGGCAGTGAGCGCGAGGCTCGCACCGGCCGCCCAGATTGCAACGGCGCGGCCGCGCTCGCGGTCGTCCGGATAGGCATGATTGAGCAGGGCAAGAGAGTTCGGCACCAGGATCGCCGCCGCCAGGCCCTGGACCAGCCGCGCCCCAATCAGCACGGTCGCATTGGGCGACAACGCGCAGGCGAGCGAGGCCGCAGTGAAGATGGCGAATCCCGCCATGAAGACGCGCTTGGCGCCGATGCGGTCGCCGAGCGCGCCGGCCGTCAGGATGAACGCGGCAAACGCAATGGTGTAGGCGCTGACCACCCATTGCAGCTCGGCGACGCCGCCTCCGAGCGTCCTGCCCATTGCATCGAGCGCGGTGTTGACGATGGTGACGTCAAGCTGCACCACGCCATAACCAAGGCTCATCGCGGCAAGGGTGAGGGATGTCGCAAGGCGCGAGCCGGCATGCGGCGCGCCGGTTCCGAAGGCTTCGTATTTGACGGTGCTTACTCGCATGCTGCCATCTCGGTCGCAGCCCCATGCGAACGATACGCTTCGAACCCGCCGTCATGTTACGACAACGATCGAATGATGAATGCATGATGGATATGTGATGCGCGAGCGTCGCGCGAACGGCCGCGCGACGCTCTGTCCTGATCCAGGCCGCGCCTTGCCCTAGCTCGCCGCGCGCAGGTTCACCTTGCTCTCGGCGAGCGTGGTCAGCTTCTTGTCGGTCGCTTTCTCTTCTTCCAACGTCTTGGCGAGCACGCTGGCGCAGTCGTTGCGGCCGAGTTGCTTCGCCCAGGCGATCAGACTGCCGTAGCGGACGATCTCGTAATGCTCCGCCGCCTGTGCCGCGTTGATCAGCGCGGCGTCGAGCACCGCCTTGTCGGCCACTTCGCCGGCGGTCTCATCGGCTTCCTCGATGATGCCGTCGATCGCCGGGCAATCGACCGCCTTCACCTGCGCACCGTGCATCTTGAACACTTCCTCAAGGCGCTTCACGTGCTCTCTGGTTTCTTCGAGGTGCGTCAAAAAGCCCTGCTTCAGCTGCGGATCGGTCGCCTTATCCGCCATTTTCGGCAGAGCCTTGGTGAGCTGCTGCTCGGCGTAATAGATGTCCTGGAGCTGATGCACGAACAGGTCGTTCATGGTTTTGATGTCTTTTGTGAACAATCCCATCGGTCCGATCCTCTCGGGTTGTGGGAACACAGAGGCGCCGGCTTGCAGGAAAAGCCCGTGATTCCGCCATGTTCGATTGCTGATGCGGCACTAACCAGCGCAGGGCATCGTCGTTCCAAAAAAGCCCGCATCCCTTGCGCTGGAACAATGTTGGCCGTGCAGGATCTGAGACCATGTCACAGACGGACGCGACCGATCCCACGACTCATATGCTTAACGCGCGGTCCGATGTGAACCGCGTATGACAAAGTGGCTGGTCCAAGCTGGTCCAAGGCAGAACCTATCCTTGTCAAGGGCTGCACAAGTTACTGTTTTTGCCTTAAATGAGCTACATCATGCCTAGCGATCCAAGCCCACATCGGGCACTGATCGCATCTGACCGGCCAATGTCTGGCCTGGTCGGTCTTGCCCCCGCCGGGAGGATGAATGCACGGACTGCTGACCGCGCTGAAGCGCGGCTTCAAGAGATGGATCGGCTGGCGGCGACTCGGCGTTGCGGCGAGCGTCTTCATCATTGCGTTCGCGATCACCACGCTGGTACGGACGCTCAAGGGCATCGACACCGGGGTCATCCTGACCGCGTTGACCGAGATCCCCCGCGGTAACATCGGGCTGGCGGCGATCTGCGTATGCTTCGCGTTCTGTACGCTGACCTTCTACGATTTTTTTGCACTGCGAACGATCGGCAAGAAGCACGTGCCCTATCGCATCGCAGCGCTCTCCAGCTTCACATCGTATTCGATCGGCCACAATATCGGCGCCACCGTCTTCACCGGCGGCGCGATCCGCTTCCGGATCTATTCGGATTACGGGCTGAATGCGATCGATGTCGCAAAAATCTGCTTCCTGTCGGGCCTGACCTTCTGGCTCGGTAACATCTTCGTGCTCTCGATCGGCATGGCCATCCATCCGGATGCCGCCTCCTACATGGATCAGCTGCCGTCGTCGATCAACCGGCTGATTGCGCTCGGCGGCCTCGCCTCGATCGGCGCGTATCTGGTCTGGCTGTGCATGGGCGAGAAGCGCCGCGAGCTGGGCCAGAAGGGCTGGAAGGTGGTGCTGCCGTCAGCGCCGCTGACGCTGGTGCAGATCCTGATCGGCGTCGTCGATCTCGGATTCTGCGCGCTGGCGATGTACCTTCTGGTGCCGGCCACGCCGCAGATCGACTTCCTGTCGCTCTCGGTGGTGTTCATTTTGGCGACGTTGCTCGGCTTTGCCAGCCACGCCCCCGGTTCGCTCGGCGTGTTCGACGCCGCCATGCTGGTGGCGCTGCCGGAGTTCGGCCGCGAGCAGCTTCTGGCCACGCTCCTTGTCTTCCGCATTCTCTATTTCGTGATCCCGTTCGGACTGGCCATCTCCATCATGGGCACACGCGAGCTCTGGATGAATGTGGTGGAGCCCTGGCAGGAGCGCCGAAGGCTGGCGGAGGCCTGCGCGCAGGCCAACCTGCCCAAGCAGGTGGCAGCGATTGAGCGCGAGCGGTCGCTGCGGCAGGCCAGCAAGCGCTGAGCATGATGCGGAAAAGTGCGAAGCGGTTTTCCGGAAAGATCATGCTCCAACGATAGTCCGCTAGACGCCGGCCAGCAAAACCGTCAGACCGATGTTGCAGGCGGAGAGCAGCTCTCTTATTTCCGCCTCAACTTTGCCGTTGAAAATGCGGGCCATGATCCCTGTATCCCTTCGCCGTTTCGTCGCTGGTGCCCTGCTGCTCGCCGGGCTCCTCACCGCCCTGCCGCTGGAGCGGGCGGCCGCGCAGGACGCGGGCGCCATGCAGATCAGCTGGGAGGTGCGCAACCGCTTCCGGCTGTTCCGCGAAGAGCGCGACTTCCTGCTCCATGTCGAGAACGCGCGTAACCGCAGCATCCTCGCCGCCGAGCAATCGCTGGAGCTCCAGAGCGAGGGCCGCGGCTGGGCCCGCAACATGGTCAACCGGCTCTGCATCGACCTCCAGGGCCGGGTCAACCAGCCCTGCACCCGCGACAACACGAAGGAAAACTACCTCACCCCCCTCGACCATCCCGTCACCGTGCGTCTCGCCGGCGCGGTGCCGGTCGGCGCCACCTGCGCCTGGTCGTTCGACGACGGCGACGGGCCGCAACAATCCACCTTCGACTGCGCCGAGCCGATCAATCTGCGGGTCCGCTACGGCAAGCAGACGGTCGCGACCGTCGACGTCTCTTCCGGCTCCGATCCGACCCAGCGGGTCCAGACCGAGATCCAGGTCCGCGACATCTTCGTCGCTGGCCTCGGAGACAGCATCGCCTCGGGCGAAGGCAATCCGGACCGGCCGCTGGCGCTGTCAGACGAAGGTTTTTGCTTCCGCTCCTATCTCGGCACCGCCGGCGCGCAGTATTACCGGCCGAGCCGCGCCGGCTTCAAGGGCGGCCGCGCCTGCGAAGCGCCGGATACGCTTGCCAACTGGCAGCGCTACAGCGCGCTCTGGTTCAACTCGCCCTGCCATCGATCGCTCTACAGCTACCAGGCCCGCACCGCGCTGGCGCTCGCGGTACGTTACACCCACGTCGCGGTGACGTTTCTGCCGCTCGCCTGCACTGGCGCCAGCATCAGCGACGGGCTGCTCGGCTCGCAGCGTGCCCGTGAATGCCCGCCCGGCAAGACCGGCGTCTGCAACATCAGCGTGAACGCGCAGGTCGCCGAGCTGCGCGAGGCGCTCACCGCCGCCAGGAAACGCCAGCCCGAGCGCACGCTCGACCTCGTGCTGCTCTCGGTCGGCGCCAACGACGTCTATTTCTCGGGCCTCGTCGCCGACGTTATCGTGGAGACCGCAACCGAGCGCGCGATATTCCGGCGCTCCGGCGTGATGGCGAGCGTCGATGATTCCCGCGATGCGCTGGCGCGCGAACTGCCGCAGAATTTCGTCAAGCTGCGCGAGGCGCTGAAGCCGCTGGTCGGCGGCGACCTCTCGCATGTGGTCTACGTCTCCTACGCCAACCCGGCGCTCGCCGATGGCGGCGTGCCTTGCCGCGGCGGCCGCGCCGGGTTCGACATTCATCCGTCCTTCAACGCCGATCCGCAGCGCCTCGCCCGCGTTTCGACCTTCGTCGACACCGAATTCCTGCCGCAACTGAAGGGGCTCGCCACCTGCACCCGCGGCGCGCTGTGCCGCGATCCCGAGGCCGACCGCATGACCTTCGTGGATTCGCATCAGGCGGCGTTCGCCGATCACGGCTTCTGCGCGCATTCGGGCAACGATCCCGAATTCGACCGCACCTGCTTTGCCGAGAACGGCCAGAGCTTCAATCCTGACATCGTGAGCGCGGCGAGCCAGCCGATGCTGTGCGGCCGCGGCGCCTCCGAATTCCGGGCCTATCTGCCGCGCGCGCGCTGGATCCGCGACGCCAATGACAGCTATTTCGCCGCGATGACCTATCCGCAAGGCTTGCCGGCAGCAAGCCAGCCGACTGACATCCACGACGCGACCTGGGGCGTGCTCTCCGCCGTCTATGGCGGCGCCGTGCATCCGAGCGCCGAAGGCCACGCCGCGATGGCGGACGCGGCACTGCCGGCCGCAAGCGCCGTGCTGCGGCTGGATGCGGCACCGCCGGGCGTGACACGCGGGCTGCTCGCGCCGCTGCTGCCGGCGGCGCAGCAGTAGGCACCTGCGCCAAAATGGCGCAGGCGACCTCTCCGGCCTAAATTGAATGCACGACTTCGCCAATGCACGCTAAAGTTGGGCGCAGGGGCTTGGGTCAGACCAAATGCTCGCACGCCCGCCTACGTCACACGGAGGAGGCTGCCTTGGCGAAGCGATCAGCGAGAGGTCCGGCCAAGAAGCGACCGCGAGGTCCCACGCAGCGTAGCAGATCGGCGACCCAAGCTTCGCGAGGCCGGGATCAGGAATCACCGCGTCTGTCCGAGGACACTTGGCGAAGCCTCATTTTCAGGACATTTGGTCACCAGCGCTTCACGCAAGACAGCCCCATCCTGCCGGACGTGTGGCTGGCCTACGCCAAGGCCGACAAGGGGGTGCGCGTCGACATCATCCTAACTCCCAAGACGGGACACGCGCCCGGTGCCATTGCGCAGTCGCTTGAGCAGCGATTGCTGCGCTATCACAGGAACTCCGGCAGAACGACCAGCACGCTCAAAAGCGAGACGATGATCGCGTACAGCAGGTCCTCGGTCGTAGCCAAGCTGACATTTGCAGAGCTGATGCGCGTCGTCATTCCCATGACAAACTGGTGGCGTGACCTTCCCATGCAATTGCGTTCTTTCCAGGAGGTCGAAGAGCGGCTGTCGCAACTGGAAACGCAGCGAACGAAGTTCAAGACCGTCGTCAATACCAGCCAACAATGGGATTACTTCCGCTTCATTGTCTTGGCTGGGTTCATCGACAGTTGGCGCGAGCGTCCCGATCCCGAAGACCTGGCCGAAGTTCTGCAAACCGACGCCAATAATTTTCGGGATATCAGGAGCATCACTGAAGGATTTCTGAGCCAATTCCGCCGGTTCAAGCAAATTCCCGGCGACGAGGACGGAAAGCTGATTTGGAGCATATCACTCAATCGCCGCACGACTGTGTCGCTGTTTCAGTCCCGGCAAGCCGTGAAGGCGGACGCGGCACACAACTTGTTCAAGATCAATACGAAGGGGATCGCCTGGGCCGTCATCGACTGCGGCATCGACGCCACCCATGTTGCTTTTCTTGACCGCGCTAAGAGCAAGTATTCAGAGCCCGGACAGGGCATTCTGCCCGAGCACTCGAGGATCAAGAAAACATATGACTTCACATACTTGCGAACGTTGCTCGCGCTTCAAAGTGGCCGCTTCAAGACCTCGGGCGGGCGACAAGTCGTCGTCACCCAACAGCAACAGCAGGAGCTTGTGGATCTTACGCGCCGGGTCAACCTTGGCCGGGAAATTGATTGGGACATGTTGCTGCCACTGATTACGGTCCCTTACGACAGGTACGAGCCACCCTCGCAAGAGCACGGCACACACGTTGCCGGCATTCTGGCGGGAAACTGGCCCGAGCAGGACAATGACGATAACGGTCCTCTCTTCGGAATCTGCCCCGACCTCACCCTTTACGATTTTCGTGTCTTTGACCAGAACGGTGAGGCGGAAGAGTTCGTGATCATGGCGGCCCTGCAGGTCGTTGCGCATCTCAATCGCTTTCGCGCAAATCCGGTCATCCATGGCGTCAACCTAAGCCTCTCGATACGGCACGAGGTCATGAGTTACGCCTGTGGACGTACGCCGATCTGCGACGAATGCTCCAGACTTGTCGGCGACGGGGTGGTGGTGGTCGCGGCGGCCGGGAATCAGGGATTCAACCAGCATCCCGAAACAGGCGGCGGCGACTTTGGAAGCTACCGCGTCGCGAGCATCACGGATCCGGGGAATGCAGACGCCGTGATTACGGTAGGTTCAACTCATCGCAGCGAGCCCCACACATACGGCGTGAGCTACTTCTCGAGTAGAGGGCCGACCGGAGACGGACGGCGCAAGCCGGATCTGGTCGCTCCTGGAGAGAAGATCACGGCTCCCATACCGAATCTCGGTTCAAAGCGCATGGATGGGACAAGCATGGCAGCGCCGCATGTGAGCGGCGCAGCGGCATTGCTGATGGCGCGCCACCGCGAGCTGATCGGCAGGCCAACCATGATCAAGCAAATCCTCTGCAAGACGGCCACTGATCTCGGCCGCGAAGCTAGCTTCCAGGGGGCAGGCATGCTCGACGTGCTACGCGCGCTGCAATCCGTCTAGGAGCCGTCATGATCCGATTTGAGGCCTTGAATGCAAAGCACGGCGATGCCCTGCTTATTCAATACTCCTGGAAGAACAGGAAGCGTCTCTGGATCATCGACGGCGGGCCGAAGGGAGTTTGGAAACAGACATTGAAACCGCGATTGGAAGAGTTGCGAGGCGACGATTCCGAACTGGCGGTCGATCTTGCCATGCTGAGCCATGTCGACGAAGACCACGTCACTGGAATCTTGCAGATGACCAAAGGGCTCGCCGAACAGGAGGACGGCGCCGCGGACTTTCTCGAAATCAAGCGATTTTGGCATAACAGCTTCCGTGACATCGTCGGCAATTCCGCCAGCTTGCAGGCAGGTATGACGTCTCTCGCCGGCACGCAAGCGAAGGCTGAGGCGGCGATGACCAGTGCCGATCCCCAACTCAACATAGGCAACGGCTCGCTCGACCAGCGCGCGGTTGCCGTTCTTGCCAGCATCGGCCAGGGCCGTGAGCTGCGGGACTATCTGACTAAACTTCAGCTCAGCGGAAACGACCCGTTCGGTGGCACCTTATCCTCGAAGAGCGGGAGCAAGGTCGTGGACGGCGCCAAGGTCACGCTCGTAGGACCGATTAAATCGCGGCTGGACGCATTTCGACAAAAATGGAAGAGCGAATCCGGCAACGCCGCAGCGCTCGCTGCGTTGTTCCGCGACGATCTTGACGAGTCGCCAACAAACCTGTCGAGCCTCGTGATGCTGGTCGAAATCGCCAAACGTAAGATCTTGCTGACCGGCGACGCGCGCGGGGACGACATCGTCGATGGCTTCAAGGATGCAGGGCTAGATCTGCCTTCGAAGCTCGACATCTTGAAGATGCCGCACCATGGTAGCGACCGCAACATCACCGAGAAGTTCCTCAGGTCATTTCCCGCAAAGCACTACGTGATCTCGGCTGACGGCAAGTACGGGAACCCGGATAGCGATACGATAGAGAACATCGTGAGTGTCCGAGGCGACGGCGACTATACGCTGCACTTCACAAATGATGTGAAGGGCCTCAAGACGCAACTGACGAAGTTGCAGAAAACGCGGTCATTCGAGTTCGAAATCCGCGCAAAGAGCGCTCCATCCCTCGCTATAGAACTCGGATGACGTCGACTCCCGTTCCATCAATCCAAAATCGGCATCGATCGATACTGCCTTGAACTTGGACACTTTGCCGCGCGCACCTCTAGGAGTCGCAGTGGGGAAACGTTTCGAGTTCTAAGGAGGCGCGCAATGAGCGCAGTGATGTCCGCAGCGGACGTGAGAAGGTCTCGCGTCAGGCTGTTCATCGTGACCATGTTGTTCCTGGTCACGACCGTCAATTATGCCGACCGCGCCACGCTGTCGATCGCGGGCCCCGCGCTCTCCAAGGAGCTGCATCTCGACCCCGTCGCGATGGGCTACATCTTCTCGGCGTTCGGATGGTCCTATGTGATCGCACAGGTGCCGGGCGGCTGGCTGCTCGACCGCTACGGCTCCCGCCTCGTCTATGCGTTCAGCATCATCGTCTGGTCGCTGTTCACGACGCTGCAGGGCTGGGTCGGATTCTTCAGCGCCGGCACCGCGATCGTCGTGCTGTTCGGCCTGCGCTTCCTCGTCGGTATCGCCGAAGCGCCCTCGTTCCCCGCCAATGCTCGCATCGTCGCGGCCTGGTTTCCGAGCAACGAGCGCGGGACCGCGTCGGCGTTCTTCAATTCCGGGCAGTATTTCGCCACCGTGATCTTCGCGCCGCTGATGGGCTGGATCGCGCACGGCTACGGCTGGCGCTACGTGTTCTTCGTGATGGGTGCGCTCGGAATCATCATGGGGATGGTCTGGATCAAGACCGTCTACGGGCCGAAAGAGCACCCCGGCGTCAACGAGGCCGAATTCGACTACATCAAGGCAGGTGGTGCGCTGGTCGACCTCGACGCTCCCAAAGACGACCTGAAGCATGAACGCGCGGCCGCTTCCGGTCCGGGATGGGACCATATCCGCCAGCTGCTCTCCAACCGCATGATGCTCGGCGTCTATCTCGGCCAGTACTGCATCAACACGCTGACCTATTTCTTCCTGACCTGGTTCCCGGTCTATCTCGTCAAGGAGCGCGGCCTCTCGATCCTGCAAGCCGGCTTCGTCGCGACGCTGCCGGCGCTGTGCGGCTTCATCGGCGGCGTGCTCGGCGGCGTCATCTCCGACGCGATCCTGCGCAAGACCGGCTCGTTGACGATGGCGCGCAAGATCCCGATCGTCGGCGGCATGCTGCTGTCGATGTCGATCATCGCCTGCAACTATGTCGACGGCCAGGCGCTGGTGGTCGGCTTCATGGCGCTCGCCTTCTTCGGCAAGGGCATCGGCGCGCTCGGCTGGGCTGTCGTCTCCGACACCTCGCCGAAGGAAGCCGGCGGCGTCTCGGGCGGCCTGTTCAACACCTTCGGCAATCTCTCCTCGATCAGCACTCCGATCGTGATCGGCTACATCCTGGCCGCGACCGGCTCCTTCAACGGAGCGCTGATATTCGTCGGCGCCAATGCGCTGGTGGCCGCATTCGCCTATCTCGTGGTCGTCGGCAAGATCGAGCGCGTGGTGCTCAAACGTTCCTCCTGAGGGCTCCCATGGGAGCTTGACCAGGCAACTTAACGGCGGCTTCACGGCCGCCGTCTTTGTTTTGGGAGTAATCGATGCTAGAAGCGCCGGGGAAACGCCTTATCCATCTAAGGCATGTATCGATGTTCGACCTCAACCAGCTCCGCTGTTTCGTCACGGTGGCGGAGGAATTGCATTTCGGCCGCGCCGCCGCGCGGCTGAACATGACCCAGCCGCCGCTGTCCCGGCAGATCCAGGTGCTCGAGCACATCATCGATGCGCCGCTGCTGGAGCGTACCAGCCGCTCGGTGCGCCTGACGCCGGCCGGGCGCAGCTTCCTGCCGGAAGCGCGGCGCATCCTGAAGCTTGCGGAAAGCGCCTCGCAGGTCGCCCGCCGTATCGCGCTCGGCAAGTCCGGCTCGCTGAAGATCGGCTTCACCGCGGCCGCCGCCTACGGCTTCCTCCCCGAGCTCGTCGCCGCCTGCCGCGCCAAGCTGCCCGAGGTGGACTTCTCACTGAAGGAGATGGTGTCGGGCGACCAGTTCGAGGCGCTGACCTCGGGCCAGATCGATGCCGGCCTGCTCAGGCCCCCGATCGCGCGCCCCGAAATCGCCAGCCGCCGCGTCGTCGCCGAGCCCTTGCTCGCCGCGATCCCGAAAAAGCATCCGCTGGCGAATGCCGAGACCATCACAATCAAGGATTTCGACAACCAGCCTTTCGTGATGTATTCGCCCTATGAGAGCCGCTACTTCCACGACGTACTGGTGGCGCTGTTCACCCGCGCCGACATCCTGCCGCGCTATGTCCAGCACCTGAGCCAGATCCACTCGATCCTCGCCATGGTGCGCGCCGGCCTCGGCCTTGCCATCGTGCCCGCGGCGGCGGCGAGCTTGAAGATCGCGGACGTCCGCCTGCGGCCGCTGAAGCTGCGCACCCGCGTCCCCGTCGAACTGTTCATGGTCTGGCGCCGCGAAGACGAGAACCCGCTGCTGTCGGCCCTCGTCAAGATCGCGAGCGAATTGTCCTCCGCGGAGGTGATGGAAGATTGATGCTGAATTCGCATCGGTCGATATAGGCTTTGGCTTGGACCCGCATCGAACGGTCTCCTAAACCACGGCGCATGGACGCGCAGCCTTGGCGTCCTCCACAACATGAGACCAGGGAGCAGCGCCCATGAGCAAGATGACCCCGCAGGAAATGGCCCAGAAGATCGGATCCGGCCTGCTATCTTTCCCCGTCACGCCGTTCAAGGCGGACTACTCCTTCGACGAGACGACCTACCGCGCCAACATGGACTGGCTCTGCGGCTATGACGTCGCAGGCCTGTTCGCCGCCGGCGGCACCGGCGAGTTCTTCTCGCTGACGGCGGCCGAGGTTCCGCAGGTGGTCAAGATCGCCGTGGACGAGACCAAGGGCCGCGTCCCCGTGCTCGCCGGCACCGGCTACGGCACCGCCACCGCGCGCGAGATCGCGATCGGCGCGGAGAAGGCCGGCGCCGACGGCTTGTTGCTGCTGCCGCCCTATCTCACCCATGCGGAGCAGGATGGCCTTGCTGCCCACGTGGAAGCGATATGCGCCTCCGTGAAGATCGGCGTCATCGTCTACAATCGCGACAACGCCATCCTCCAGCCCGATACGCTCGCCCGCCTCGCCGAACGCTGCCCCAACCTCGTCGGCTACAAGGACGGCATCGGCGACATCGAGCTGATGACCCGGGTCTACACCAAGCTCGGCGACCGCCTGACCTATATCGGCGGCCTGCCGACCGCGGAGACCTTCGCGCTGCCCTATCTCGACATGGGCGTGACCACCTACTCCTCGGCGGTGTTCAACTTCGTTCCGGAATTCGCCACCAACTTCTATGCCGCCGTGCGCAAGCGCGATCACGCGACGATCCACGCCGGCTTGAAGGACTTCATCCTGCCGCTGATCGCGATCCGCAACCGCAAGAAGGGCTATGCGGTCTCGATCATCAAGGCCGGCATGAAGGTGATCGGCCGTGATTCCGGCCCGGTCCGCCCGCCGCTGACCGACCTCACCGAGCAGGAGATCGCGGAAGTCACGGAGCTGGTGAAGAATCTGCCCGCCATCCGATCGTCACAACAGGCTGCAGAATAACGAACGACACAGGGAGGAGCCTGCATGGCCAAGACCGAGATCACTGGCGCACCGGTCGTCACCGCGATGCAGGTGATCCCGGTCGCAGGCCGTGACAGCATGCTCCTCAATCTGAGCGGCGCGCATGCGCCGTTCTTCACCCGCAACATCGTCATCCTCACCGACAATGCCGGTCACACCGGCGTCGGCGAGGTGCCTGGCGGGCAGAAGATCTGGCAGACGCTGCAGGACGCCCGTGATCTCGTGATCGGCAAGACCGTCGGCGCGATGAACAACATCCTCGCCGATATCAGGACCGCATTCGCCGATCGCGATGCCGGCGGCCGCGGCAAGCAGACTTTCGATCTCCGCGTCATGATCCACGCCGTCACTGCCGTGGAGTCGGCGCTGCTCGATCTGCTCGGTCAGCATCTCAACCTGCCCGTCGCAGCCCTGCTCGGCGAGGGCCAGCAGCGCAACAGCGTCGAGACTCTCGGCTATCTCTTCTTCGTCGGCGACATCAGTAAAACCAAGTTCGACTATGTCAGCGGCGAGACCGGCAAGGCCGAATGGTTCAACCTCCGCCATCAGGAGGCGATGACGCCGGAAACCGTGGTGCGGCTCGCGGAAGCCACCCACGACCATTACGGCTTCGCCGATTTCAAGCTCAAGGGCGGCGTGCTGCGCGGCGAGCAGGAGATCGAGGCCGTCACCGCGATCGCCAAGCGCTTTCCGAATGCGCGCGTGACCCTGGATCCGAACGGCGCATGGTCGCTCGACGAGGCTGTCGGCCTCTGCAAGGACATGCACGGCATCCTTGCCTATGCCGAGGACCCCTGCGGCGCCGAAGGTGGCTTCTCCGGCCGTGAGATCATGGCCGAGTTCCGCCGTGCGACCGGCCTGCCGACCGCGACCAACATGATCGCGACCGACTGGCGGCAATTGTCCCATGCGCTGCGCCTCGGCGCGGTGGACATTCCGCTGGCCGATCCCCATTTCTGGACCATGCAAGGCTCGGTGCGCGTGGCCCAGACCTGCCGCGACAACGGCTTGACCTGGGGTTCGCACTCCAACAACCATTTCGACATCTCGCTCGCCATGTTCACCCATGTCGGTGCCGCCGCCCCCGGCAAGGTCACCGCGATCGACACGCACTGGATCTGGCAGGACGGCCAGGCCCTGACCAAGGAGCCACTCCAGATCAAGTGCGGCAAGATCGCCGTGCCTGAGAGGCCGGGCCTGGGTATCGAAATCGACAGGGCCGCCATCGACGCCGCGCATGACCTCTACAAGCAGCATGGACTCGGCGCCCGCGATGACGCTATTGCCATGCAGGACCTGATCCCCGGCTGGACCTTCGACGACAAGCGTCCCTGCCTCGTGCGTTAGAAAATTCGGAGGAAGAGATATGACTGCGATCCTGAAGAACTTCATCGGCGGCGAATGGGTCGATGGCGCCGCCGTCACCAAGAACATCAACCCCTCCAACACCAACGACGTCGTCGGCGAATACGCCAAGGCCGACAAGGCGCAGACCGAGAAGGCCATCGCAGCCGCCAAGGCCGCCTTCCCCGCCTGGGCGCAGTCGACGCCGCAGGCGCGCTACGACGCGCTGAACAAGATTTCGCTCGAGATCATCGCCCGCAAGGAAGAACTCGGCCGCCTGCTCGCCCGCGAGGAAGGCAAGACGCTGCCGGAAGGTATCGGCGAGGTCGCGCGCGCCGGCCAGATCTTCGCATTCTTCGCCGGCGAGGCGCTGCGCATGATCGGCGAGAAGGGTGCCTCGGTGCGTCCCGGCATCGACGTCGAGCTCACCCGTGAGCCGATGGGCGTCGTCGGCATGATCACGCCCTGGAATTTCCCGATCGCGATCCCCGCCTGGAAGATCGCCCCGGCGCTCTGCTACGGCAACACCGTGGTGTTCAAGCCTGCCGAGCTGGTGCCGGGCTCGGCGCATGCGCTGTCCGAGATCATCACCCGCTCCGGCATCCCGTCCGGCGTGTTCAACCTCGTGGTCGGCTCGGGCTCCGTGGTCGGCCAGACCCTGATCGAGCATCCCGACGTCGCCGCGATCACCTTCACCGGCTCGGTGCAGACCGGCCGCAAGATCGCGCAGGCCTGCGTGACCTCGAGCAACATGAAGAAATTCCAGCTCGAGATGGGCGGCAAGAACCCGCTGGTGGTGCTCGACGACGCCGACCTCAAGACCGCCGTCGAAGTCGCCGTTAACGGCGCCTATTTCTCCACAGGCCAGCGCTGCACGGCGTCCTCACGCCTGATCGTCACCGAAGGCATCCATGATCGCTTCGTTGCGGCGATGACCGAGCGCCTGAAGGGTCTGACGGTGGACGACGCGCTCAAGGCCGGCGTGCATATCGGCCCCGTGGTCGACCAGAGCCAGCTCGACCAGGACCTGCGCTACATCAAGATCGGCCAGGACGAGGGTGCCAAGCTCGCCTGGGGTGGCGAGTTGCTCAAGCGCGAAACGCCCGGCCACTACCTGCAGCCGGCGCTGTTCACCGAGGCCAACAACAACATGCGCATTTCGCGCGAGGAGGTCTTCGGCCCGGTCGCCGCCGTCATTCGCGCCAAGAACTACGAGGAGGCGCTGGCGATCTCCAACGACACCGAGTTCGGCCTTGCCTCCGGCATCTGCACCACCAGCCTGAAATACGCCTCGCACTACAAGCGCAACAGCGAGTCCGGCATGGTGATGGTCAATCTGCCGACCGCCGGCGTCGACTATCACGTGCCGTTCGGCGGCCGGAAGGGTTCGAGCTACGGCGCCCGCGAACAGGGCTCCTATGCCCGCGAGTTCTACACGACGGTGAAGACCGCCTATACCTTTCCCGGCTAACCACGGGCAAGATATCGTAGGGTGGGCAAAGCGAAGTGTGCCCACCGCCTTACGTTCGGTGTGAAGATGGTGGGCACGGCGCGTTGCGCCTTTGCCCACCCTACGGCTTCGGAGGCAAGCGCAGATGGACCAGTCAGTCGCAGCGAAAGAACAGCCTCGCTACATCAAGCTCAACGAGCGCGACAACGTCGCGATCGTGGTCAATGATTTCGGGCTTCCCGCCGGCTCCCGCTTCACCAGCGGGTTGACGCTGCGCGCCTTCGTGCCGCAAGGCCACAAGACGGCACTGGTCGACATCCCGCAGGACGCCCCGATCATCCGCTATGGCGAGGTGATCGGCCATGCGCTCGCGCCGATTCTGGCCGGCGAATGGGTGGACGAAGCCCGCATCCGCATGCCGGAGGCCCCTGCCCTCGACAAGCTGGAAATCTCGACCGCCGTTCCCGCGCCGCTGCCGCCGCTCGATGGTTTCACGTTCGAAGGCTTTCGCAACTCCGACGGCTCCGTTGGAACGAAAAACATCCTCGGCATCTCCTCCTCCGTGCAATGCGTCAAGGGCACGATGGAATATGCGGTGAAGCGCATCCGCGCCGAGCTGCTGCCAAAATACCCGAACGTCGACGACGTCGTGCCGCTGACGCATGCCTATGGCTGTGGCGTCGCCATCAACGCGCCCGACGCCGTGATTCCGATCCGCACGCTGCAAAACATCGCGCAGAACCCGAACTTCGGCGGCGAGATCCTGGTCATCAGCTTGGGATGCGAAAAGCTTGCGCCCGAGCGTCTGGTGCCGGAAGGCGTCAGCAACGCCATCGTGCGCATGCAGGACGAAGCCTTCGACGGTTTTGGCGCCATCGTCGAGGCGATCATGACCCAGGCCGAAGCCCGCCTGAAGATCCTCAACAAGCGCACCCGCGAGACCTGCCCGGCCGCCGATCTCGTCATCGGCCTGCAATGCGGCGGCAGCGACGCCTTTTCCGGCGTCACCGCGAACCCCGCCGTCGGCTTCGCCGCCGACCTGCTGGTGCGCGCCGGCGCCACCGTGATGTTCTCGGAAGTCACCGAAGTGCGCGACGCGATCCAGTTGCTCACCCGCCGCGCCATCAACGAGGACGTCGGCCGCGCGCTGGTCCGCGAGATGGCCTGGTACGATTCCTATCTGGCCCGCGGCGGCGCGGACCGCAGCGCCAACACCACGCCGGGCAACAAGAAGGGCGGCTTGGCGAATATCGTCGAGAAGTCATTGGGCTCGATCGTCAAGTCCGGATCGTCCGCAATCACCGGCGTACTCTCGCCCGGCGAGAAGGCGACGCAGAAGGGCATGCTGTTTGCGGCAACGCCGGCGTCCGACTTCATCTGCGGCACGCTCCAGCTCGCCTCCGGCATGACGCTGCAGGTGTTCACCACAGGCCGCGGTACGCCCTATGGCCTTGCGGCTGCGCCCGTCATCAAGGTCGCGACCCGCACCGAGCTGGCCCGACGCTGGAAGGACCTGATCGATTTCGATGCCGGCGGCATCGCCACCGGCGACAAGACCATCGAGGAGACCGGCTGGGACCTGTTCCGCTTGATCCTCGACGTCGCCAGCGGCCGCACGCAACCCTGGTCGGATCGCTGGGGCATCCACAACGATTTGACGCTGTTCAATCCGGCGCCGGTGACCTGAGCGCTGGGCGCGGACGCTGTCTCGCCGCGCGGATGCGTTGGTGCGAGAGCCTCGTTTCGGCGCTACGCATCGCCTGGGATGACGCTTCCGTTTACGTCATGCTGCCCGGCATGAAGCAGCGCACGCGTGGATGGCCGTCGATATAGTGCTTCCACACCATGGTGCGGCCGATCTTGTTCGGCTCGGTGATGACGGCGCCTTCGGGCACGACGACCCATTCGCCCTCGAGATGCACGCGATAGCGGCCCCTGTCGGATTCCCAGTCGACATCCGCGACCACATAGCCGTCGGCATCCGAGCAGCATTGGCCGTATTCGCTGTGCAGGCTCTCGAACCAGGGCTTTAACGGCGAGTTGGCGTAGCGGCCGTCATCACGCGCCATCGTCGGGGCGGTCAGCAGCACCGTCAGAACCAGCAGCATGGCGGCACGCGGTATTGCACGTCTCATGTCGTCTCCGCGGATCGAGGTCATCGCCGCGGGGCGATAGTTGCCGTCCGCCTCCGCGACTCGGCGAAGGCGTCAAGGATGGCGACTCATTCCCCCAACAGCTTTGCGGATAGCTATGCAAATCCGGCGCCACCGCGCATTCCGGGGAACTACTGGCGCGCGTCCGGCACGCATTGGTCTTTCGACGGGTATGACCGCTGCTCGCGCGCCAAGGTCTCCGCTGTCTCAGCCGGCCGCAACCGCGATTGCGCACGGGGGCCACGGACACCGCGCAAGAACACGGAGAGGCTGCGGCGTGCTGGAGTCCCCCGCCTTCGCGAGCAATGACGGCGGTGTGTGGAGCTACGGAAGTTCAGACGGCACAGTGCGCGACGTAGACCCTACTGCTTCGGCGCCGGCGCCATCATCGCGCCGCCCTTCTTCGCCGGCGCCGCAGGCATCGGCTTGGTCGCGGCGGTCGCTTGCGCCGGGAGATATTTCGCGACGATGGCGGGATCGACCTGCGCGATGTTGGTGTCGGGAAGACGCGTCCAGGTTTCGTCCTTGCCGAACAGGGAAATGCCGAGGAAGCCGCGCATCGTCAGGGTCTGCCCATCCGGGCTGACCGTCATCTTGGCCTTCCAGATGTTGCCGTCGCGCGGATTGACCACGTTGCCGCCGTCATACTTCAAGCCGTCGCGCTTCATGTCGCGGATAAAGGAGAGCCCGAGCACCGGCGCGTTCTTGCGATCGTCCGTGCATTTCGCGCAGATCTCGTTCGGGTCGTCGCCGGGCCGCGGGAAGGTTTTTGCGATGACA
This sequence comes from Bradyrhizobium sp. 44, assembly GCF_023073095.1. Classification (NCBI taxonomy): domain Bacteria; kingdom Pseudomonadati; phylum Pseudomonadota; class Alphaproteobacteria; order Hyphomicrobiales; family Nitrobacteraceae; genus Bradyrhizobium; species Bradyrhizobium sp. 44. Next base: position 493,264 of record NZ_JADPIY010000029.1, on the reverse strand, counting down.
CCTTCGAAGATGCCGTTGTGGTCGATGAAGAGGAACCATCCCACCGTCTTGCCGTCTTCGACCTTCTGCCAGAGACCCGCGGCGGTCGGCTGCTGCACTTGCGCCGCAACGGGACTCACCGCACCGAGCGACATCGCGAGCGCGAGGAGCGAGAACAGCCGAAAGCTGGAAAAGAAAGTCCGCATTATGATCACCTTGCTGAGCCAATCGCCTTGCCAAGCCGCCTACCGCAATGGCCGCAGACTACGGCGATTTCGCGAACTGTTCCAGCACCAGAAACATGGGGCATCGCCCGCCGCCGTCAGTTGACGCCGAGCTTCTTTTGCAGGCTGGAGGACGAGGTCGTGTACTGGAACACGAGCCGCTTCTCCGGATAGACGTAGCGATGGGCTTTTTGCGACATCAGCGCGCCCTCGTGGAAGCCGCACAGGATCAGCTTGATCTTGCCGGGATAGGTGTTGATGTCGCCGATCGCGAAGATGCCTGGCACGTTGGTCTCGAACGCGGACGTCTCGACCGGCACCAGATTGTTCTCCAGCGCGATGCCCCAGTTCGCCACCGGACCGAGCTTCATGGTCAAGCCGAAGAACGGCAGCATGGTGTCGCAGGTGATTTCGGTCACGCTGTTGTCGTTGCCCTTGACGGTGGCGCCGCTCAGCTTGCCCTCGCTGCCCGACAGCGCGGTGACCTGGCCGAGGCGCAGATCCATCTTGCCGGCGGCGACCAGCGCGCGCATCTGCTCCACGCTGTGGGGCGCGGCGCGAAAATCGTCGCGACGGTGCAAGAGCGTGATGCGCTTGGCGATCGGATGCAGATTGAGCGTCCAGTCGAGCGCGGAATCGCCGCCGCCCACGATCAGCATGTTCTTGTCGCGGAACGTTTCCATCTTGCGCACGGCGTAGTGCACCGAGCTTCCTTCATAGGCTTCGATCCCCGGCACCGGTGGACGCTTGGGCTGGAACGAGCCGCCGCCGGCCGCGATCACCAGCACCTTGCATTCGAACACCTTGCCGGCGTCCGTGGTGCAGCGGAACAGGGGATCGCCGATCTTCTCCACGGTCTCGATCATCTCGCCGAGATGGAAGGTCGGATGGAACGGCTTGATCTGCTCCATCAGCGCGTCGGTGAGGCCCTGCCCCGAAACCTGCGGAATGCCGGGAATGTCGTAGATCGGCTTTTCCGGATAGAGCTCTGCGCACTGGCCGCCGACCTTGTCGAGGATGTCGACGAAATGCGTCTTCATGTCGAGAAGGCCCAGTTCGAAGGCGGCGAACAGACCGCAGGGGCCGGCACCAATAATCAGCACATCGGTTTTGATCGCGTCGCTCATGTCGTCTCTTTATCGGTCGATATCGGTGGGACGGCGCCCTGTGGGCCGAGGTGACCCTGCCTGTCTAGCCAACGGGGATGGATCAGGGAAGGCATAAAAGCGGGAGCGCCCCGCAGCCGGGCCCACTTGCCGGGTCAGGATAACTGGGCTGTAACGAGCAACGATATGACGGAGATCAATCGGTGAACGCACCAAGCCGCCTCGATACGACGCCGCGCCTGGAGGACTATCCTTTTCGCCTCAGCGACAACGTCCGCTTCGGCGATCTCGACCCCAACCAGCACGTCAACAACGCGGTCTACGCCACCTATTTCGAGACCGGCCGTGTCACGCTGATGAAGCTCCCGGAATACGGCCTGACGCCGCCCGGACTTGCCTGGATCATGGTGCGGCTCGACATCCATTTTCGCGCGGAGCTGCACTGGCCGAACACGATCGAGCTCGGCCTCGGCGTCGCGAAGCTGGGACGAACGTCGGTCACGTTCGAGCAGGTGGTGTTTTCGGAAGGGAAGTGCATTGCATCGGCGACATCGGTCGCCGTGATGATCGACGAGGCGTCGCGCCGGCCAACGCCACTGATGGCGGAAGTGCTCGAGAAGCTCAGGCCCTGGCACAAGCGCGGCATCGAGGTCGCGCCGCCGATCACATGAATAGCTAAGAGAGTTAGGCTTGGCGTTCCGGCGTCGCCACCACGAGGCCGTCGAGATCGTCGGAGACCTTGATCTGGCAGGACAGGCGCGAGTTCGGGCGCACGTCGAAGCCGAAGTCGAGCATGTCCTCTTCCATCGGCGTCGGGCTGCCGACCTTCTCGCGCCACGCTTCGTCGACATAGACATGGCAGGTGGCGCAGGCGCAGGCGCCGCCGCATTCGGCCTCGATGCCGGGAATGCTGTTGCGGATGGCGGCTTCCATCACAGTCGCGCCGTTCTCGACGTCCACCGTACGGGTTTCGCCCTTGTGATCGACAAAGTGAATTTTGGCCATGTGTGCTCGTGCTGCCGCGATCTAGGGAATGAAGGAGGGTCCGGGCTGTCCTATAACGGGTCGGTCAGCCCGGCGCCATAGCGTTTTGTTGAAGTCGAGAATACCGCTTCGCGGGAAGAAAACCCGTCAAAACAAAAGACTAGAGCAGGGGTCTGGCCCTGTCGCCCTAAGGGTTGAGGATTGCCTCGATGGCGACGCGCGCCTCGGTCACCGCCTCTTTCAGCGCGGCGAAGGCGTGAGGCCGGCCCTGGCCGGTCTGAATCGCAGTCTCCAGGCTGGCTGCGGCATCCGCCACCGCAAAGGCGCCGATCCCGCGCGCCGAGCCCTTGAGCTTATGGGCGAGTGCGCCAGCCTCGGCCGGCAGCGCTGCCATTGCCGCGATCAGGCGCACCGCCTGCTCGGCAAACATCGTCAGCACTTCCTGTTCCAGCTCGGAATCGCCGAGCGTCATGCGGGAGAGATGATCGAGGTCGAGCGGGCTGTCGATGGGTGCAAGCGGGGGCGAGGGCATCCAGTCCATCCGTTGCAGTTCAGGCGTCATGGCGCAGGCCCCGGCATCGCGCGATGTCCGCCGGTCTGGCGGTCAAGTTCCCTCCACCCAAGCACGGAAATGGTTAACGAAATGTTCCGGCCGTTTTACGCAAATCTGCCTGTTTATTGACGAAAAGTTGCCGCAATCCGCCGAGTTCGGTGGAGAATTGCATTTATTGCTAAGGCCTTACGGCACGTTCCTGTTAACGATGATTAAGAATGTCTTAATCGCGGGCATTTCATTCGCGACGCTCTGCCAATAGGATGTTGGAGAAATTGGCGGACAAGCCGTCCGGGTGGGGATGGCTCGGAGATCCGCGCAAGCGGCATGATCCGGACTGTGGGCTTGCGTAGCGCGCAGAGCTCGCGGGGGGACGCGTACAAGTAACGAGGGCTCGGACTGAACATGGCAAACACTCCGAAAAAGGTCAAAGACCCCACAGAAGATGCGCTTTCTGCAATCCAGGAAGCCCTGAACATCAGCGACACGGCCGCGGACACCAGCCGCAACGCATCGATGCGCAGCGAAACGTCGCCCCCCGTCGCGCCACCGGCTCCCCCGATGTTCGACGAACCGAGCTTCGACGCGCGCCCCGCCGCGAACGAACGCGCGATGTTCGACCAGGTCGAGGAGCCGCGCTCCTCGCGCCGCGCCGCCAATGACGACCGTGCGACGATCGGCCAGCTCTTGCAGACGTTGCAGACGGGACGCCCGACCCGCAACATCTACACCGGCGCGACAATCTTCACCGTCATCTGGCTGGCGGCCTGCGCCGCGCTGACGGTCGGCTTCCTGCCTTCGATCCAGGCGGCGATGGGCCAGAGCGGCGGCGTGTTGGCCATTGCCGGCCTCGTCACGATGTTCTTCGCGCCGATCATGCTGTTCTTCTTCCTGGCGAGCCTCGTCTGGCGCGGCCAGCAAATGAGCTCGGTCGCGCAGGCTATGGCCCAGGTTGCGATCCGCTTCTCCGAGCCGGAAGGCTCGGCTTCGGATTCCATGGTGACCGTCGGCCAGGCGATCCGCCGCGAGGTTGCGGCGATGGGCGACGGCATCGAGCGCGCCATCGCGCGCGCCGGCGAACTCGAGACGCTGGTCGCCAACGAGGTCGCGGCGCTCGAACGCGCCTACTCCGACAACGAAGTGCGGATCCGCGCCCTGCTCCAGGACATCGCGCATCAGCGCGACAATCTGGTCGGCCAGGCCGAGCAGGTCCGCAGCGCCATCTCCGGCGTGCAGATCGATTTGCGCCATGACATCGCGCTGATCTCGGACGCGATCGCCTCGCGCGTCGACGAGGTCGCCAAGTCCATCACCGGCGCGCTCGAAGAGCGCGGCGCCCACATCACCGGTGCGCTCAGCAACGCCGGCGACAACATGATCCTCGCGCTCGGCGAGCGCGGCGGCGACCTGCTCGACCGCCTCGAGGAGGCCAGCAACGAGACCACGCGCGCCGTGCTCGACGCCAGCGAGCGGCTGACCACCAGCCTCAATTTCAAGACCGGCCACGTTCACGACGAGTTCGTCGATCTCGCCGACCGCGTCCACGAAATGCTCAACGAGCGCATCGACCGCATCACCGGCGAGTTCGAGCAGCGCTCCGCCGCGATCGTTGACGGCATCTCCGAGCGCACCGAGCAGGTGCACGACAGCCTGAAGAATTCGTCGGACTCGCTGCTGCTCGAGCTCGAGCTGCGCTCCAACGACCTCTCCGCCAAGATCGACGACGCCGGCAACCGCCTCGCCGGCCACATCATGACCTCCGGCGACAAGGCCAGCGAAGCGCTCGACGCCACTGTCAACACGCTGGTCGCCAAGGTCGTCAGCCAGACCGAGACCGCGCACGACTCGCTCTCGCTCCAGATGAGCGCCTTCGACGAGCTGGTGAAGAACCAGGGCACCGAGCTGGTCGAGAAGTTCGCCCGCGACTCCGGCACGCTGGGCGCGCTGATCACCCGCCACATCTCCGAGTTCGACCGCACCGTGAAGACCTTCGGCGGCGAGATCGTCGATCGGATGGGCCAGCGCACGCAGGACATCCATGAGTCGCTGAAGACCTATGTCGACAATTTCGACACCCGCTTCACCTCCAACGGCGGCGCGATCACGGCTGTGCTCGACCAGCGCCTGGTGCAGTTCGAGACCACGATCGGCGAACGTGTCAGCAACCTCGACGCCTCGCTGAACGGCAAGATCTCCAGCCTCGATTCTACGATCGACGGTCACATCAAGACCTTCGACGAGCAGCTCGTCGGCCGCGTCGCCGCGCTCGAACAGTCGTTCGATACCCGTGCGAAGTCGGTCACCGAGACCATCGATGGACGGCTCAACACCCTCGCCTCGTCGCTGACCGACGGTGCCGCGCAGGCGATCCAGTCGATCGACTCCCGCCTCACCCACCTCACGACCTCGCTGACCGATGGCGCATCGCAGACCATCCAGTCGATCGACACGCGCCTCACGCATCTGACGACGACCCTCACCGGCGGCGCGTCGCAGGCGCTCGAATCCATCGACACGCGCCTCACCTACCTGACCACCGCGGTGACGAACGGCGCCTCGCAGGCCGTGCAGTCGATCGATACCCGCCTCACCCTCCTGACCTCGACGCTCACGGACGGCACCGCGCAGGCGATCGAGGCGGTCGACCGCCGCATCACCGGCGTCACCGAGATCATCGACGGCCGCAGCATGCACCTGACCGACACGGTCACGGCGCGGTTCCAGGAGATCCAGCAGGCCATCGAGACCAAGGTAGGTTCGGTGGCCAGCGACATCGACGTGCGCGTGGCGCAGTTCGAGGACCTGCTCGGCTCGCGCGTCGAGGCCGTCGCCGGCCGCATCGAGAGCAGCGGACGCCAGGCCAGCGAGGACATGATGTCCCGCGCCGAGATGATCTCGACCGCGATCCGCTCGCATGTCGAGGACGCCGAGCGCTCGCTCACCAACCTCGTGGTCAACACCAGCGAGACCATCCAGACCGGTGCGCGCACCGCGCAGCAGTCGCTGATGACGGTTTCCTCCGACGTCAATGCCCAGCTCAAGATGACCTCCGCCGAGGTCGAGCGCGCGCTGACCGCGGTCGGCACCGGTGCCGCGAACTCGATCCTGACCAGCGCCCGCGAAGCGCAGTCGACGCTGGTCGCCGCGTCGGGCGATGCCTCCAACCAGATCAAGGGGCTCGCGGCCGACGTCGAACGCACGCTGTCGTCGGCAGGCTCGGCGACCGCCGCCTCGATCCTGGCCGGTGCCCGCGAGGTGCAGACCACGCTCGTCACGGCGTCCTCGGACGCGGCCAACCACGTCAAGACCCTCACCGCCGACGTGCAGCGCTCGCTGTCCATGGCCGGCACCACTACGGCGGAATCGATCACCGCCGGCGCCCGCGATGCGCAGAGCACGCTGATCGCGGCCTCGAGTGAGACCGCCAACCAGATCAAGGCGCTGTCCTCGGACGTGCAGCGCTCGCTCTCGATGGCTGGCACCGCGACGGCAGAGACCATCATGACCGGCGCCCGCGAAGCCCAGAGCACGCTCGTCAACGCGTCCTCGGATGCGGCGAGCCAGGTCAAGTCTCTCGCCGCCGAAGTGCATCGCTCGCTCTCGCAGGTCGGCCAGTCCACCGCCGAGACGATCACGACCAGCGCCCGCGATGCCCAGAGCACCCTGCTGGCGGTCTCCGCCGAACAGACCGGCCAGGTCCGTTCGCTGGCGGCCGAGATGCAGCGCGCGCTGGCGACCGCCGGCGGCGCCACCATCGAGGCGCTCACGAGCGGCGTACGCGAAGCCCAGGGCACGCTGATCTCCGCCTCGACGGACGCTGCAAGCCAGATCAAGTCGCTGACCATCGACATCGAGCGCACGCTGACCTCGGTCGGCGCCGACACCGCCTCGACCATCCTCAACAGCGCGCGTGAGGCACAGACCTCGCTGACCTCGACTTCGGCTGATGCCGCAAGCCAGATCCGCACGATCTCGAGCGAGATCGAGCGTACGCTGAGCACGGCCACCGCGAACGCGACCAACGACATCCAGACCAGCGCGCTCAACGCCCAGAACGCGTTGATCAACGCTTCCAACGAGGCGAGCTCGCGGGTCAAGTCGAGCTCGGCCGATGTCGAGCGCTCGGTGCTCGCCGCCAGCAGCAGCTTCGGCCAGGCCATGACCGGCAAGACCGACGAGATCGTCACCTACGTGCAGCAGCAGTCCGACCGTCTCGCCAACATGATCGACGCCAAGCGCGGCTCGCTCGTGGACGCGATCGGCTCCAAGACGAGCCAGCTCACGCTCGACATCGACCGCGTCACGTCGGACGCGCTGAAGTCGATCGAGACGCGCGGACATGCGTTCTCGCAGACCATGATGGGCAACGGCTCCGAGGTGGCGCGGACCATCAACTCGGCGAGCGAGATGGCGACGGGTGCCGTCAACAAGTCGCTCAAGGACCTCGAGCAGGCCTCCCGCGCGGCAATCGACCAGTCGCGCCAGGTCTCGATCGCGGCCGTCACCGAGATGCAGGAGACCAGCAAGATCCTGCGAACCGACACGGTCGCCCTGTTCGAGCGCCTGCGCGAAGGCAACATCCTGCTCCAGGAGGTGCTGACCGGTGCGCACGACAACCTCAACTCGCTCGAGCGGGCGCTGGTGACGCGCGTCGCAGACTTCGTCTCGGCTATGAACGACGTCACATCGCGCAACGGCGCTGCGACGCAGAACCTGGAAGACCAGCTCAACGTCTTCAACAGCAAGACCACGCGGGCACTTCAGGATCTCGGCGAGCTGTCGACCCAGTTCGACGCGCACGGCAAGGCACTGGTCGAGGCCGCGCAGGTCGTCGAGCAGAGCAACAAGAACACCACCGCCTCGCTCGCCGAACGCAAGGAGGCGCTGGAATCGCTCGTCACCACGATCGACCTGCGCACGGCCGATCTCGACCAGCGCCTGTCGCGCTTCACCGGCCTGCTCGATGAATCGCTGGCGGCCGCCGAAGAGCGTGCCCGCGACATCGCCCGCGTCGTTGCCGAGACCGCCGGCGCCGGTTCCGCCGCGATCACCCGCCAGTTCGAGGCGGTGCGGTCGGCCTCCGAAGAGGAGCACCGGCAGACCGTCGAGGCCATGCACGACATCTACCGCCAGACCACCGACGAGGCGGATGCGATGTTCAAGCAGTCGACGGAGAAGTTCACCAACCTCGTCTCCAGCATGAAGCAGATGGCGTTCGAGATGCACAACGAGCTCGAAGCCACCCGCAACGAGCTGCGCCGCGGCGTGCTCGAGATGCCGCAGGAGGCCGCCGAGAGCACTGCGCAGATGCGCAAGGTGATCGTCGACCAGATCGAGGCCCTCGCCGAGCTCAACCGCATCGTGGCCCAGCACGGCCGTGGTCTCGACGTCTCCACGACGGGCCGCGCCAGCGTGCAGCGGCAGGAAGAGCCGATGCTGGCGGCCGTCGGCGCGCGCAGCACCGAGACGCGCATGCGCGAGAGCGCCAGCGCCTCGACGCTGCCGCCGCCGGACCTCGGCATGCCGGCCTCCTCGCGCCGCACCGAAGCGCCGCCGGTGGCGCCGGCCGGCAACGACCAGGGCCGTGACGGCTGGCTGTCGGACCTCTTGAGCCGCACGGACGCCAACCAGGGTGCGCCTACCGGACGTGAGCCGCAGCGCGGCCGCCAGGCTGCACCGGCTCCGCAGCCGCAGGCTCCGCAAGGTGGCGGCAATCCGCTGGAATCCTTGTCGCTCGACATCGGCCGGCTGATGGACCGCAACCTCGCCTCCGAGATGTGGGACCGCTACCAGCGCGGCGAGAACAAGGCCTTCACCAAGCGCCTCTACACGCCCGCCGGCCAGAAGGCCTTTGACGAGGTCGCCCGCAAGTATCGCTCCGACCGCAACTTCAAGACCACGGTCGACCGCTATGTCGCCGAGTTCGAACGCCTGCTCGACGAAGTCGCCCGCGACGGCCGCGGCCCGCAGGAGCTGCGCAACCATCTGACCTCCGAGACGGGCCTGGTGTACACGCTGCTCGCGCACGCAGCGGGCCGGCTGGGGTAGGCGGTTCGCAGCGATAGCGAACAGCGAATGAAAAACGGAGCCCTCGCGGGCTCCGTTTTGTTTTGGGAACGTCGTTGCGCCTCTACTCGTCATTGCGAGGAGCTCTTGCGACGAAGCAATCCAGACTGCTTCTGCGAGGCAGTCTGGATTGCTTCGCTTCGCTCGCGATGACGGAGGAGAGAGACTACTGCAACGTCGCTACTGCCGCCTCGGCGTCGCCGCAGGTTTCGGGGGCTCGGGCGGCGGTGGCGGCGCAGCCGCCGGTGCGTTGTTGCTGGCGCCGAACAGGACGCGGGTCGGATTGCGGTCGAAATTGTTGACGGCGCGGCTGATGTCGCCGAGCGTGCGGCGGCCGTCGGTCATCAATGCGCCGGAGCGCTTGTCGAAATCGTCGGCCAGTTCGCGGATCGACTTCACCGCCTGGAACAGCTCGCCGCCGTCCTTGCCGCCGGCCAGCGTGTTGAGGCCGAGCATGAGGCTGTCGGCCTTGAGCATGACGCCGTCGACCTTGGCCATCACGCCGTCGATCTTCTCCGAGTTGCGGGCGAGCGAGTTGGTGAAGGTCTCGAGATTCTTCAGCGAGTTCTTCACCGACTCCTGATTGTCGGCGACGATCTTGTTGATGTTCTGGAGCGTGCCGCGGATCGCCTCGGTGACGTCCTGGAGCTTGTTGGGATCGGCCGTCAGCGTGGGGATGCCGTCCTCGTCGAGCGGCGGCGACGGCGCGGCCTCCTCGCCGCCCTTGAGCGAGATCGCGGCAACGCCGGTCAGGCCCTGGAATTCGAGGCCGACCAGGGTGTCCTTGCGGATCGGGGCGTTGTTCTCGACCATGGCGAGTGCGACAACCCGCCGCGGGTTGTCGAGCTTCACCGAGACCACCTCGCCCACCCGGATACCGTTGAAATTGACACTGCCGCCGTTGCGCAGGCCCGCAGCCGGGCCCTCGAACACGACGCGCAGGGGGCTGCGCTGCTTGGTCGTGTGCAACGACTGAAACCACAGCACGAAGCCGATCGCGGCGGCGATCACCGCCAGCGTGAATGACCCGATCAGCACGTAATTTGCGCGCGTTTCCATCAGCTACTCCGGCACCTCAGCCCATCACCGCGCGAGCGCGCTTGCCATGGAAATATTGCCTCAGCCAGGGATGCTGCGAGGCCTGCATGTCGGCGATCGACCCTGCCGCAATGATCTTACCGTTGCCTAAAACGGCGATGCGGTCACATGCTGTGTAAAGGCTATCGAGGTCGTGGGTTACCATGAAAACAGTCAGCCCCAAAGTCCGCTGCAGCGTCCTGACCAGCTCGTCGAAGTCGCCGGCGCCGATCGGGTCCAGGCCCGAGGTCGGCTCGTCCAGGAAGACGAGATCCGGGTCGAGCGACAGCGCGCGCGCCAGCGCCACGCGCTTGATCATGCCGCCCGACAGTTCCGAGGGAAAGCGATCGGCGACCTCAGGCTTGAGACCCACCATGGTGAGCTTGGCGATGGTGATCTCGTCCATCAGCCGCTGCGACACCCGCAGATATTCGCGCATCGGAAACTGGATGTTCTGCCGCACCGTGAGCGAGGAGAACAGCGCGCCCTGCTGAAACAGCACGCCCCAGCGCCGCTCCACGTTGCGACGCTGCGAGGTATTGGAGGCATCCAGGTCGACGCCGAACACCTCGATGCTGCCTGCGACCTTCGGCACGAGGCCGATGATCGTGCGTGTCAGCACGGACTTGCCCGCGCCGGAAGGGCCGACGAAGCCAAGAATCTCGCCGCGCCTGACGTCGAGGTCCAGCCCGTCGAGCACGCGCGTCGCGCCGAATTGCACGGTGATGTCGCGGACGCGAATGATCGGGTTCTGAATTTCGGGAGCCATCGTCACATCCCGATCGCGGCGAAGAAGATGGCGAACACGCCGTCCATGACAATGACGAAAAAAATGCCTTTCACGACAGACGACGTCGTGTGCTGCCCGAGCGATTCCGCGCTGCCCTGCACCGCGAGCCCCTCGACGCAGGCGACGATGCCGATCACCGCGGCCATGACAGGTGCCTTGACGATGCCAACGATGAAATGGTCGATCGAGATAGCGTCGCGCAGCCGCAGCAGGAAAGCCTCCGGCTGCACGCCCCCATAGAGCCAGGCGACGAGGCCGCCGCCATAGAGCGCAGCCATCGCGCCGAGAAAGGCCAGGATCGGCAGCGCGAGAACGAGCGCGAGCATGCGCGGCAGCACCAGCACCTCGATCGGATCGAAACCCATGGTGCGCAGAGCGTCGATCTCCTCGCGCATCTTCATCGAGCCGAGTTCGGCGGTGTAGGCGCTGCCCGAGCGGCCCGCGACCATGATCGCGACCAGCAGCACGCCGATCTCGCGCAGCACCAGCACGCCGAGCATGTCGACGACGAACAGGTCGGCGCCGAACCTGCGGAAATGAAAGATGCCCTGCTGGGCGATGATGCAGCCGATCAGGAAGGTGATCAGCACCACGATCGGCACGGCGCGCCAGCAGACCTGCTCGAGATGATGCACGGTCGAGGTCAGGCGGAACGAGCGCGGATGAATCAGGGTGCGCGCGACCGCCGCGAGCACCGCGCCGAGCATGTCGATCAGGCCTGCGACCGTGCCGGCAACACCGGCCACGGCCCGGCCGATCTGCTCCAGCATGCCGGTGATGGTGATCGTGCTGGCGTTGATGACGGGCGTCGCCCTGACCCGCCGCACCTCGTCCACGAGGCTCGAATAATTGGCGGAGAGGCCGGCGATCTGCGCCTCGACGGCGCCCTGCGTCAGGCTGCGGCGCAGCCGCTCGATCAGCCAGGCACCAAAGGTGTCGAGCTTGGAGACCTCGGAAACGTCGATGAAGATGCTTTGTGGGCCGCCGGCGAGCTTCTCGGCGTCAGCCACCATCCGCTCCAGGAGCGGCGCGAAGCTCGCGGTCCAGGTTCCGGTGGCGCAGAGTGCCAGCGCATTGCCCTTCGCAATCCGTTCCAGCTTCGGATCGCCGTTCAAGATGTCCGCTCCCGTGCCGGGGCGCGAGAAACGGATGAAATCAGATGGTTGCGCACGCGCCCTTACCCAGAGAAGGTATCCCCAACTGGTTAACCTTAGTTGCTAGAGGTAACCAGCAGGTTCAGATTTCGCCAGAGTTCAAAATGACTTCCAGCAAAGTTCCTGCCCTCGCCGCGCGAATCGAGCGCTTTCCCATCGCGGGCAGTTTCACCATCAGCCGGGGCGCCAAGACCGAGGCCGTGACGGTCGTGGCAGAGGTCAGCCGGGACGGCCTGACCGGCCGCGGCGAATGCGTGCCCTATTCCCGCTATGGCGAGACGCCCGAGGCGACCCTTGCCGCCATCCAGGCCATGCAGGCGGCCGTAGCCCGCGGCCTCAGCCGTCAGGCCCTGCAAGCCGCGATGCCGCCCGGGGCCGCCCGAAATGCCTTGGATTGTGCCCTGATCGATCTGGAAGCCAAGACGGCCGGCTTGCGGGCCTGGAGCCTGCTCGACCGCCCGGCGCCGGGCGAGCGCACCACGGCCTACACGATCTCGCTGGGCACGCCCGAGGCCATGGCGGCGGCGACCGCCAAAGCGGCGCACCGGCCGCTGCTCAAGATCAAGCTCGGCGGCGACGGCGATCCGGAGCGGATCACGGCGGTGCGCGAGGCGGCGCCCGAATCCGAGTTGATCGTGGATGCCAACGAGGCCTGGACCGAGGCCAATCTGGAGCACAATCTTGCCGCCTGCGAGGCCGTCGGCGTCACCCTGGTCGAGCAACCGTTACCCGCCGGCAAAGACGACACGCTGGCGCGGATCAAGCGACCGCTCGTGGTCTGCGCCGACGAAAGCGTGCACGACCGCAACTCGCTCGCAGCCTTGCGCGAGCGCTACGACGCCGTGAACATCAAGCTCGACAAGACCGGCGGCCTCACCGAGGCGCTGGCCATGGCAGACGCCGCGCAAGCGCTCGGCTTCGAGATCATGATCGGCTGCATGGTCGCGACCTCGCTGTCGATGGCGCCGGCAATGCTGGTGACGCCGCAAGCGCGCTTCGTCGATCTCGACGGCCCGCTGCTGCTGGCGCACGACCGCGATCATGGCCTGCGTTATGATGACAGCCTGGTCTATCCGCCGGACTCGTCGCTCTGGGGCTGAGCTTTCAGCCGGTGCCGCGCCGACCAGATCAGAAGCGAGCCGCCGGCGGCCATCGCCGCCATGACGTAATACAGGCCGTCGCCGATGCGGGCGTAGATCGCGCCTGACGCGATCGAGGTGGTCGCACCCAGCAGGCCGTTGCACGCGGCGTAGTAGCCCTGCCCCCGCGCGATCTGATGCGACGGCACGCGCTGCACCAACAGGCTCATGGTGCCGAGAATGGTCATCCCGAAGGTCAGGCCGTGGCCGAGCTGCACGATCGCCAATAGCGCGAGCGGCGGATCATGCGCGGTGACGACCCAGCGCACGACCGCGCTCGCGCCTCCGATCGCCATGAGCGCGGACGGATGCAGCGAGAAGCGCGGCGACAGCGCAAAGACAACGATTTCGGCGATCACCCCTAACGTCCAGAGCCCCGCGATCGTCAGCCCGCCGAGGCCTTGGGCCTGCCAGTTGATGGCCGAGAACGTATAATACGCGACATGACTGCCCTGGATCAGCGCGGCCGAAACGATGATGGCCCAGAAGCCGGCATCGCGCAGCAGCGCCTTGCCGGCATGCGCCACTGTCGTTCTTCGCCTGACATCGTCGAGCGGCTGAAGCAGCATGCCGGCGGCGACCGCAACAACAGCCCAGGCGACGATGATCCAGATCAGATCGCGCGCCGCGATATGGTCCACGAGATAGCCGCAGGCGAGCGAGCCGGCCGCGAAGGCTGCCGAACCCCACAGCCGCACCGGCCCGTAATCGAGCCCGTAGCGGGCGACGCCACGCAGCGCATAGGCGTCGGTTAGCGGCATGGTCGGCGTCCACATCATGCAGGTCAGCGCATAGATCAGGAACAGCGCCAGCGGCTGCTGCTGCAAGCCGACTGCCGTGAACCCAATCGCCGTCGCCAGCACGGAGATCATCATGCCGGCGCGAATCGCATGTCGCTTTTCGGCAAGGGCGGTGATCTGCGGCAGCGTGGTGAAGCGCGTCATCGCCGGCAGCGCGTTGATGAGGCCGATCCAGGCCGCGTCGATACCGATCGCCTTCAGCCATACGGGAAAGAACGGCAGATGCGTTCCCGACACCGCGAACACCGCCGAATAGAACAGCGCGAGGCTGACGGCGAATCGCCGCTTCCGAGATGCTGCGATGGGGATTTGTGATTCGCTTGCCATCAAACCAATTGCGATTCGGCCGATATCGTGGTGATCGTTACAGTAACGCGTACTGATTTGCGCGACGAGATTGACATGGCCAACGAAGCATTCGCCCTCTCGCCTATGTCTGCCCGTGCGGCCGAGCCGAACGAGCAGGATTACGACGCGATCCGCGAAGCCTTCATGGAGACCGCGCGCGGCCGCTGGTTCCTTGGCGAATATGCCAAGCGAAACCGCAATGCGGATACCCGCATGGTGCTCGACGCGGTCGCGAAAATCGAAGAAACCCTTGCGGCACAGCGCCAACCCGTCGTCGAGGATCGGCTGCCCGAGGCGCTGGTCGCGATCCGGCACGCGATGCGCGAAGCCGAGACGATCGCGATCGCGGCGTTCGATCCCGGGGCGATCGAGGCGAGCCTCGCGCCGATCCCGCGCGGCCTGCGCATCATCAAGGAGATCTCCTGGCGCTGGCGCGAGATCGGCGCCGACGGGCGAATCTGCGACCTGATTGATTCGCAGCTCGCCTCCATCGAGGCGGCCTGCGCGCAGGTTTTGACCATCGACCCCCGCGCCGACCTCAAGGCCGCATTCGATCTGCTCAAGGAGCGGATCGACCAGACCGACGCCGACGCAACGCCGCAGCCCGCGCGCCCCTCGCCGGCTCCGGTGCAGGAGGCACCCTCGCCCGTTGCGGAAGCTCCGCCTGCGGAGGCCGTGCCTGCGGCGATGGCCAGCGAAGCAGCCGTGGCTTTTGCGGAGGCGCCGCAGGACATCGTAGAGGCGATCGAGCCCGAAGCAGCCGTGGAGACGGCTGGCGTCGCTGACGCCTTCTCTATTGCCGAGCAGGCGACCCTCGCCGAGAGCCGGATCGCGCCTGAAGACATCGCTTTTGAAGAGCCGGCCACTGAGGCCTTCGCGGAGGTGACGGACGAATTTTCGCTCAATGCCGCCGCCGAAGCCGAGGACGAAGCCATCCTCGAGGCCATCGCGCTGGAGATGGCCGCGCCAGATCCGGAATTCGACGAGATCATCGAACCGGTCGAGATGGAAGCGACCAATACGGAGCCGGCGGTTGCGGAGGCCGCAGCGCCCATCGCAGCCGAGATACCGGAGCCGATCGCACCCGAGCCAGTCGCCGCCGCAGCGATCGTGGAGGAGCCTGTAGAGGAAGCGCCGATCGCGATGGAATCGCTAGCGCGCCTCACCAACGCCATTGCGGAAGCCGCCGCCGAAGTGATGGAGCAGCCGGCGCCGGTGATGGCCGCCACCGCGACATTCGGCGCGGCGCAGGCCACGACGCTGCCGATGCCCTCGCCGGTTCCGGAAGCCTCGCTCGGCGCCACCATCCTCGCCAGCGGCATCCTGCAAAAACCCCGCGCCGCCGCAAACGACCCCATGGCGCCCATCCGCCGCATGACCCAGGCCGAGAAGATCGCGTTCTTCTCGTAAGGGGGCAACCATCTCCTCAACCGCAGACACCCTCACCCTCTGGCGTCCCGTCGGTCCGAAAGAGCTGGAACTGATCCAGCAAACGGGCATGCGCGCGTTTCCGCCGCGCTTGCCCGACCAGCCGATCTTCTATCCAGTCTTGACGGAAGACTACGCCATCAAGATCGCGCGCGACTGGAATGTGCCAGCGAGCGGCGCGGGCTTCGTGACGCGCTTTGCTGTCGAGCGCAGCTTTATCGCGAAGTACGACGTGCAGGAGGCGGGCGGCCGCTCACATCTGGAGTACTGGATTCCGGCCGAAGACATGGATGCCTTCAATGCCGCAATCGTCGGCCTGATCGAGGTCGTCCGTAGCTTCCCTTAGCCGCCGCGCGCTCAGCCCATCATCCGCAATTCCACACCGCACCGATCGGCGTCCGCGTCCAGCATGGCCCAAAACTGCCGCCATTGTAGCGGCCGCCGCCGAAGCCGGGCCGGCCGAAATAGCGCCACTCACCATCCCAGCCGTAATATTGCGGGACCGGATCGATGTACCAATGGCGCCGGTCGCTAGGCGACATCCGCCGCATCGCTTCCTTCTGCTTGTAGAGCGGAATGCTGTTGCTCAGCGGCTGGCGATAGCCGGGCAGGAAGCCATAGCCATGCCAGGCTTGCTTGGGACGCTTTTGGATCGAAGCAGCCGGCGCGACAGCCGGCAGCAGCGACAGGACAATAGCGACAGATAGACACATAAGGCGCGACATGGACCGACCATAAACAGTCGGATGCCGGCAGGCCATTCAAATTCGGGTGGGCGATGTAACAAAGCCCATCCCGAAACCGAAGAGATCGAGAACGGAAATCCACCACCGAGGGTCAAGGAAATATGATTGGTGAAGTGATTGTCATTGGCGATCTGCAATTGCGTGACGGCGCCTCTGTCGACGAACACGACCGACTCGGCGAGCGCATGTACGACATCGTCAGCCGTCTTCCCGGCTTTCTGTCGGTCAAGTCGTTCAAAGCCGACGACGGCGAGGAGCTCACCGTGTTCCGTTTTGCCTCGGAGGAAGCGCTCGAAGCCTGGCGCACCCACCCCGAACATGTCGAGACGATGAAGCGGGGACATGCCGAGTTCTACGCCAGCGGCTTCCTGCAGATCTGCAAGGTGATCCGCGAGGTCGGACCGTTCGAGCACGCGTGACGCAGTCTCGCATCGTTCGATCGTGCGCTTCTAGCTGATCACACCCTTCCTGATCAGGAAGCATCCGTAACTGCTGCTGTCGCCGACCTGCACGACGCCAAAGCTCGCCGCCGCCGCGCGATAAAAATCCGGCCGGGAGAGTTTTCCGGGCGTGACCGGCCGGCCGGCGGCGCGTTCGATCTCGGCGAGCACCGCGCGCTGCACGTCGGGGACGCGATCGGGATCGTCGACCGGCATCATCACGCGCACCGGATCGGGATCGAAATCGTCGAGCGGATAGACCGATATGATGGCGCGGATCGCGGTCTCCATGCTCATGCCCGGCAACTGGATCAGGCGCCGCGAGTGCGTGCTCTGCGCGATGCGTGCCGCCGGGTGGTTGGCATCGACGAAAACGAGGTCGTCGCCATGGCCCATCGAAGCCAGCAGCCAGAGCAGGTCGGGCGTGAGGATCGGATCGATCGATTTCAGCATGTGACGACTGTCCTCCCATCGTGCACCCACCCCGGCGGGTTCCAAGCGTGATTCAGATCACGCAACCTACCATGGTGATGGCGATCACGGACCTCAAACTCGAACGCGGCCAAGCTCCCGGGCAACCAATCTCGTATCGAGATCAGTGCCAAAGGAGCACGCCATGTTCCGCCTAAAACCTTTCCTGATGACGGCCAGCCTGCTGGGAAGCCTGTTCGGCTTCGCCTGCGGCCCTGTTTCCGCGCAAGTCGCTCCGGTCGAGCCGGCCCCCACCGCGCTGCAAGGCCCGGAACAGCGCGTGGCGCTGGTGATCGGCAATTCGAACTACCAGAACGCGCCGCAGCTCGCCAACCCCGACAATGACGCGGAGTCCATGGCGAAATTCCTGAATTCGGCCGGGTTCGAAGTGGTCGCCGCGACCGACCTGACCCAGAACGACATGCTTCGCGTGGTGCAGGACTTCTCCGCCAAAGTGTCGGCGCGCGGTCCGAACACGGTGGCGATGGTCTACTACGCCGGTCACGGCGTGCAGCTCGCCGGCGAGAATTACCTCGTTCCCGTCGACGCCAAGGTCTCGAGCCAGACCGAGCTCGTCAACAACTCCGTCCGCCTGGTCGACGTGATGTCGACGCTGGAGACGATCCCGAGCCGCATGCGCATCGTCATCCTCGATGCCTGCCGCAACAACCCGTTCCCGAACGTGAATGATGCCGGCCGTGGCTTGGCCATCGTCGATGCCCCGAACGGTTCGATCGTCGGTTACTCGACCGCGCCGGGCGCGGAAGCGCAGGACGGCACCGGCGGCCACAGCCCCTACACGCAGGCCTTCCTGAACGTCGCGCGCGAGCCCAACGTGCCAATCGAGCAGCTCTTCAAGCGCGTGCGCCTCGAAGTGAACCAGACTACCAGCGGCGCGCAGATCCCGTGGGAGAGCTCGTCGCTGACGTCCGACTTCACCTTCTTCGGCGACACCGCCGTTGCCGCCAACCGCGCGCCGGTGAATGCGCCTGTGGTGCAGATGGCCTCCAACCTGCCGAGCCGCTCGACCCGCCAGGCCTATGACTACGTCGTGTCCGAAGCCCGCCCGGAGTACTATCAGGAGTTCATCACGATGTATCCGCACGACCCGCTGTGCGATCACGTCCGCTGGCTGCTCAACAACCTGCTGCTCACGCAGGCCTGGCACAAGACGGTGCTCGCGAACTCGCCGGTCGCCTACAAGAACTTCTACGACAGCTACGGCAACACGCCCTATGCGCAGGTCGCGCTGAAGCTCCAGATGCAGCCGAAGCAGATCCCCTTGATGCAGGCGACCAAGTTCCTGGCGCCGCAGAATATCGCCCCGACCTTCAAGATCGGCAATCTCGGCCAGCCCAAATACATGCCGCTGCAGCAGGGTAATGGCGGCGCGCAAGTGAACGGCAATTTGCCGATCGTGCAGAAGTCGGGCGACAACAACGGCATCGGCAAGCTCGGCAATGGCGGCCAGATCGTCAACCTGCCGGCGGGCAACAACCAGCCCAACCAGCAGAACGGCACGCCGTCGCAGACCCCGGGCAAGATCGTCACCCTGCCCGCGCCGACCAACACCACCAACAACAATGGCGGCATCGGCAAGATCGTGACGCTGCCTGCGACCAACAAGACGCCGAACGGTACTGCTAACGGCACGACCAATGGCACGACCAATGGCACTCCTGGCAAGATCGTGAGCATGCCGGTGAATGTCGGCAAGGGCGGTACGACCATCGATGCGAAGCCCGTCAAGGTTCAGACCCAGAACAACCCGATCCGCATCGACAACGGCGCGAAGATCAACAACAACCCGGTGAGCAAGGTGCAGGTGCAGAACAACACCCGCCCGCAGTTCAACACGACCAACCGGATCGTCAACAATAGCGGCAACAACAACTTCCGGCAGTCGATGAACCAGAGCCCGGGCGGTAACGGCGGCAACAACCACCGCGGCTTCATGCACTGATCGCGGTCGGCCCACACAACAAAGGGGCAGAGCGATGACGCTCTGCCCTTCTTCATGTCAGAAGATTAGACTATCAGGCCACCAGCTCGGCAAACAGATCAGCGTCGACATTGCCGCCGGAGAGCACGATGACGACGTTCTTGCCGGCAACATCGAGTCGCCCCGCAAGCAGCGCGGCCAGGCCGACCGCTCCGCCCGGCTCCACCACGAGCTTCAGCTCGCGATAGGCAAACGCGACGGCCGCGCCGACTTCCTTGTCCGAGGCGGTGACGCCGCGCGCGAGCAGCTTGCTGTTGATCGCGAACGTCATCTCGCCGGGGATCAGGGCCATCAGCGCATCGCAGATAGTGCGGCCTGCCGGCCCGTGCGGCTCGCGATGACCTGCGGTCAGCGACAGGCCGTGATCGTCGAAAGCCTCGGGTTCGGCGACGACGATTTGCGCCAGCGGATAGCGCGCCTTCACGGCCGTCGCGACGCCCGCGATCAGACCACCGCCGGAGGCCGGCGCCACCACGATGTCAGGGGCGAGACCAAGTGCCGCCATGTCCTCGGCGATCTCGCGGCCGGCGGTGCCTTGGCCGGCGATCACGAAGGGATCGTCATAGGGCCTGACCAGCGTCGCACCGCGCTTCTCGGCGATGCCGCGCGAGATCGCCTCGCGGTCGTCGCGGTCGCGGTCGTACAGCACGACCTCGGCACCGTAGGATTTGGTGCGCTCGCGCTTCGACAACGGCGCATCCGCGGGCATCACGATGGTCGCCTGCATGTCGAGGATCTTGGCCGCCGCCGCCACGCCCTGGGCGTGATTGCCGGAGGAGAACGCCACCACGCCGCCGGCGCGCTTGTGCTGCGGGATCGAGGCGACCTTGTTGAAGGCACCCCGGAACTTGAACGAGCCGGTGCGCTGGAGCATCTCCGGCTTGAGATAGACCTTTGCGCCGACACGTTCGTTGAGCACGGGAAAGGACAACAGCGGCGTACGGACGGCGAAGGGTGCGATCACGCGCGCTGCGGCATCGATATCGGCAGGGCCGATCGGGAGGAGCTGTTCTGTCATGCCTGATGTTATCGCGGCGGATGAGGCGCGGGCAAGGCATCTCCGCGCGAGCATTCTGGGCTCTCAGGCGACGAATCGCGCCGGCTCCGCCCCGTTCCGGCCCGGCAGCACCGCGCCGACCGCCAAAATGCTGTCGATAAAGGCCCGGGCCGAGGCCTCCCAGGTGTAGTTGGAGGCGAATTCGACACAGTCCTGCCGGGAGATGTCCAGCGCGGCGAAGCAGGCGCTGCGCAGATCGTGATCGAGCGCGCCGACCGGCGCATCGCCGATCACGTCGCGGGGCCCCTTCACCGGAAACGCCGCGACCGGCAGGCCGCTCGCCAGCGCTTCGAGCAGGACCAGGCCGAAGGTGTCGGTTTTGCTCGGAAACACGAAGACATCGGCGGCAGCGTAAATGTCCGCCAGTTCCTCACCGTGCTTTTCGCCGAGGAAGATCGCGTCCGGATAGGCCTCCTCCAGCGCGACACGCTCCGGACCGTCGCCGACGATCACCTTGGTGCCGGGCAGGTCGAGGTCGAGGAAGGCCTCGAGATTCTTCTCTACCGCGACCCGGCCGACCGACAAGAACACCGGCGCCGGCAGGCAGAGGTCGATCGCGCGGGGGTGGAACAGGCTGGTATCGACGCCGCGAGGCCACAGCACGACATTGTCGAAGCCGCGCTCGGTCAGCTCGCGGGCGAGCGCCGGCGTTGCCGCCATCACGGCGCGGCTGGGGCTGTGGAATCGGCGCAGCGCCCGCCAGATCAGGGATTCCGGAACCGGCACCCGGGCACGGACATATTCGGGGAAGCGGGTGTGGAAGCTGGTCGTGAAGGGCAGCTTGCGCTGGCGGCAATAGCGCCGGACCATCAGGCCGATCGGCCCCTCCGTCGCGATGTGGATGCTGTCCGGATGCGCCTCCTCGATCAGCTTCGCGATTCTGCCCGGCCGCGGCATGGCCAGACGCACGTCCCGATAGCTTGGCATCGCAAAGGTGCGGAACGATTGCGGCGTCAGGAACGCGAATTCGACGCCAAGGCTCTGGGCGGCGTCATTAAGCTTGGTCAGCGTCCGAACCACACCGTTGACTTGCGGGTGCCAGGCGTCGGTCGCGACCAGGATGCGCATCAGGATGCCCTTGTCATGCGGCTCTGGCTGCGACCTGCGGGACTTGTGCCGGCTTCTCGGCCTGGTCCGCCCAGGTGATGATCTCGAAATGGCCGTCGTCGTGCTCGACCAGCGCCGTGCAGCTCTCGACCCAGTCGCCGCAATTCATGTAGCGGATGCCGCCCTCGTCGCGGATCACCGCGTAATGGATATGGCCGCAGATCACGCCGTCGGCGTCGTGGCGCCGCGCCTCGGCGGCGAGCGCCTGCTCAAACGCGCCGATATAGTTGACGGCATTCTTGACCTTCTGCTTGGCCCATTGCGACAGCGACCAATAGGGCACTTTGAACATGCGCCGGAAGAAGTTGACGAAACGATTGAGCTGGATCGCGAAGTCGTAGGCCTTGTCGCCGAGATGGGCGAGCCAGCGTGCGTTCTGCACCACGAGGTCGAAGATGTCGCCGTGGATGACGAGATAGCGCTTGCCGTCCGCGCCGGTGTGGACGGTATTCTCGACCACGTCGATGCCGCCGAAATGAGTGCCGTAATAGTTGCGCAGGAATTCGTCGTGATTGCCGGGAATGTAGATGACCTTGGCGCCCTTGCGCGCCTTGCGCAGAAGCTTCTGGACGAGGTCGTTATGCGATTGCGGCCAATGCCAGCTCGATTTCAGCGCCCAGCCGTCGACGATGTCGCCGACGAGATAGATCGTGTCGGCATCATGGAAACGCAGGAAGTCGAGCAGAAGGTCGGCTTGAGAACCGCGGGCTCCGAGATGAACGTCGGAGATGAACAACGTGCGAAAGCGCCGCTCCGGGCTCTCGTCACTCACATCGTAACTTCCCATGCGCCAGCCTGTAACAATGTCCCGTGACAGGGGGATGACCAATTGAACCTTTGAGGCACCTTCGGAACCGAATCGCGCTTGCCTCGCCCACCCCGCGAATATCAGTCGCATGCGACAATCAGGCGACATCGCGTCGCAGCGCCCTCCGCAACAACCCGGAACTGCATGGGCTCGATGGGTTGACGGCGGCGCGCTCGCGAGCGGCGTCAGTAAAATTTGTGGAAGTGATGGATCGGGCCGTGGCCGTGGCCGACGCTGAAGCGGTCGGCGGCCGCGATCGCCGCGCTGATCCAGAACTTGGCGTTGCGCACGGCGCGCTCGAGATCCTCGCCTCTGGCGAGCCCGGCGGCGACCGCCGAGGACAGCGAGCAGCCGGTGCCATGGGTGTTGCGAGTGGCAACGCGCGGCGCGGCCAGCGCGATCGTGGTGCTGGCATCGACGAAATAGTCGATGCTCTCGGCGCCCTCGCCGTGCCCGCCCTTGATCAGGACCGCCCGGCAGCCGAGCGCCATCAGCCGGCGCCCCTGGCTCTCGATCTCGGCCTCGCTGGCCGCGACCGGTTCGCCGAGCAGAGCCGCGGCCTCTGGCAGATTGGGTGTGATCACCGAGGCCAGCGGCATCAGCTTGATGCGCAGGGCGTCGACCGCTTCGGAGGCGAGCAGGCGATCCCCCGATGTCGCCACCATCACGGGATCGAGCACGATATGCCGGGGCGCCCAGCGCGACAGCGCGGCCGCGATCGCATCGATGCTGGCGGCTTGCGCCACCATGCCGATCTTGACCGCGCCGACCTCGAGATCGGAAAACACCGCATCGATCTGCGCGGTGACGAATTCGGCGGGCACCGCATGAATGCCGGTGACGCCGCGGGTGTTCTGCGCGGTCAGCGCCGTGATGGCGGACGCGCCAAAAACGCCGAGCGCAGCAAAGGTCTTCAGGTCGGCCTGGATGCCGGCGCCGCCGCTCGAATCGGAGCCGGCAATGGTCAGCGCGACGGGCGTCGTCATGGGGCGATTTTCCGCGTTTTCGAAGCCATGGCCCGTCCTAGCGCGCCTCCCCCGGCCCAGCAAGTTCGCTTGCTAAATTCGGCCGGGTTTGGCCTATTAGCCGCCAGATATGCTTTCGGAGTGACCGCGATGGTTCCCTTTTTCGTCCAGATCAAATGCAAGCTCGGCCAATCCTATGTAGTCGCCAATGCGCTTGCCGAAGCCGAGATCGCCTCCGAGATCTATTCCACGGCCGGTCAATACGACCTGCTGGTGAAGTTCTACGTCGACAACGACACCGATATCGGCCACTTCGTCAATGAGAAGGTGCAGGTGTTGCCTGGCATCCAGGACACCCTCACCATCATCACCTTCAAGGCGTTTGGCGCGAGTTGATCGTCGAGAAAACGGCGGGCCTGATCAGGCGCCGCCCTCCTTGCGCTTGGGGCGCGGCGGACCGTCCACCGGCGGCAGCGATTTGAGATAGTCCGCCATCGCCGCGAGATCGTCGTCCGGCAATTGCGAGGTGTTCTTGATCACCCGCGTCATCGCGCCGCCGACGCTGTCGCCGTCGGGCAATTCGCCGGTCTTCAGGAAATAGGCAATATCCTTCGCGCTCCACTCGCCAAGGCCCTTCTGGGTGATGTTGGGGACCCATCCCTCGCCTTCCGGATTGGGGCCGCCGGCGAAGCGTTGTCCGGCAATGATGCCGCCAAGCGCGTTGCGCGGGCTGTGGCATTCCGCGCAATGGCCAAAACTGTTGACGAGATAGGCGCCGCGATTCCACTGCGGCGACTTCGCGCTGTCGGCGACGAAGGGCTTGCCGTCCATAAACAGGAATTTCCAGATGCCGACGTTGCGCCTTATATTGAACGGAAAGCGCACGTCGTGGTCGCGCACCTTGCCTGCGACGGCCGGCAGCGTTTTCAGGTACGCAAAGAGATCGAGCACGTCCTCGCGCCTGGCGTGCTGATAGGACGTGTAGGGAAAGGCCGGAAAGTAATGCTGCCCGTCCGGGGAGACCCCGTGCATCGCAGCATTGACGAATTCGGCCTCGCTCCATTTGCCGATGCCGTCGGTCGGATCGGAGGAGATGTTCGGCGCATAGAACGTTCCGAACGGCGACTTGATCGCGACGCCGCCGCCGAGCCTGAAACGATCGGGCTGGTCGGGGACGGCATGACATGAGGCGCACCCGCCGGCGTTGAACATCACCTGGCCATTGGCAAGATCAGGGGCGCGGGCGGGCGCGGTGCCGGCGGCCGCCACCACCGGCGCGCTGAGCCACCAATAGACGCCGGCTGCGGCGAGTGCGGCAAGCAGCACCACGGAGATTGTTCGTCGCAACATGCGGTCCTTTCGTCGTCGCGGCGAAGCTTATGACCGATGTCCTCGCGGCTCCAGCCACGAAGAATTTAGCCCACCGCAGCCAGAAACGGGAATAAACTGAAATGCCGGCTGTTGGAAGTTTGCAGCCCAAACGGGGTCAGCAGGGAGAAAAATCATGAACAAGATCGTCATCGCCATGTCAGTGCTTGGCGCCGTTGCCTTTGCGGGTTCGGCCAGCGCGGAAAAGCTGAAAGCAACGCTCGACGCCAAGTCCGAGGTCCCCGCAACGACCAGCAGCGGCACCGGAACGGCCGATCTGGATTACGACGCCGCCAGCAAGAAGCTGTCCTGGAAGGTCACCTATTCCGGCCTGTCCGGCCCCGCCACCGCCGCGCATTTCCACGGACCCGCCGAGGCCGGCAAGAACGCCGGCGTCGCGGTCGCGATTCCCAATGCGACGTCCAGCCCGGTCGAGGGCTCGGCGACATTGACCGACGCGCAGGCCGCCGATCTGCTCGGCGGCAAGCTCTACGTCAACATCCACACCGCGGCCAATCCGGGCGGCGAGATCCGCGGTCAGGTGACGAAGTAAACTTCGCACAGACCAGCAAAAAAGGGCGGCTGCCATCGCAGCCGCCCTTTTCGATTCCCGTAGCGCTGGCGCGGGCGTCACACCTCAGGTTCGGCCGCGTTCAGCGCCTGCGCGAGGTCGGCGATCAAATCCGACGGGTGTTCGATGCCGATCGACAGCCGGATCGTGGAATCGAGCACGCCGATCTTGCGGCGGATGTCGGCGGGGACGCCGGAGTGGGTCATGGTGGCGGGCAGGCTCGCAAGCGACTCCGTTCCGCCGAGGCTCACCGCCAGTTTGAGGATCTGCAGCGCGTTGAGGAATTTCATGGCGGCGGCCTTGCCGCCGACGATGTCGAACGAGAACGTCGATCCCGCCCCTGTGCATTGCCGGGCGAACACAAGTCCGTCCGGCGACGCCGCCTCGTGATGACCGAGATAGTGCACCTTGGCCACCTTGGGATGATCGCGCAGATAGTCCGCCACGAGGCGCGCATTCGCATCGGCCTTTTCCATGCGCAAGCTCAGCGTCTCGAGCGACCGGTTGATCATCCAGCAGGAATGCGGATCGAGCTGGGTGCCGATGGCGCCCCGCAGCGCCTTGATGCCTTTCACGACCGCCTTCGCGCCGAGCGCGGCGCCCGCGATCAGGTCTGAATGACCGCCGACATATTTCGTGAGCGAGTACAGGGAAATGTCAGCGCCGTGCTCGATCGGCCGCTGAAACACCGGCCCGAGCAGGGTATTGTCGCAGGCGATGATCGGAACGTGGCCTTGGGTCTTTCCGATGGTGTCGGCGACACGCCGCATCATCGCGATGTCCACCAGCCCGTTGGTGGGGTTGGCCGGGGTTTCGATCAGGATCATCGAAACCCGGCCCTTGCGCATGGCCTCCTCCGCGGCCTGGCTGACCACGGCTTCGTCGACGCCATCGGCGAAGCCGACGGCGCCGATCGACAGACGCGCAAGCGTATTCGTCAGCAGGGTTTCCGTCCCGCCATAGAGCGGCTGGGAGTGCAGAATGACATCGCCGGGACGGACGAACGCCAGGATCGTGGTCGCGATGGCCGCCATGCCCGACGAGAACAGCGCGCAGCTCTCGGTGCGCTCGTAGATCGCGAGCCTGTCCTCGACGATTTCGCTATTGGGGTGATTGAAGCGCGAATAGACCAGGCCCGCGCCCATCCCTTCCGGCGGCTCGCGCCGGCCGGAGACGAAATCGAAGAAGTCCTGTCCGTCCTCGGCCGTCTTGAACACGAAGGTCGAGGTCAGGAACACCGGCGGCTTGACGGCGCCTTCCGACAATTGCGGATCATAGCCATAGGTCAGCATCAGCGTTTCCGGATGCAGCATATGGTTGCCGATGTGCGTCTTCGACGGGAACGGTTTGACCATGGCTTGTCTCGCTATTGCTGATTGAGGTGCTCGCCGCGGGTTGGAACTCCTGATGTCGTGACGTAGTCAGGAGCAAGATGCGTCAGCGTCAAAAGCTCACGCCAATGCCGCGGCGGCTGGAGCAAAGATAGCTGCTCCGGCAGCGATCCGTCAGGCCTTGCGAACAGAATTTCCTACAGCGCTGCGCGCCGACATGAAAAAAAGCGGCTGCTTTCGCAGGCCGCTTTTTCCCGATTCCCGGTAGCCCGGATGGAGCGCAGCGCAATCCGGGGCAGTCTGTCAGCTCGGATGGATTTCCCGGATTGCGCTGCGCTCCATCCCGGCTCCGAACTATAAGCTTTCTTCCCTCAACCGTTCTTCACACGAAACGTTTCGTGGCAGCCGCCGCATTCCTTGCCGACCGCGGGGAAATTCGCCTTGAGCGAGTCCAGATCCTTGATCTTGCCCTTGGCCTCGGCAACGACCTTGGCGAAGCTCGCGACCTTGGCATCGAACCCGGCCTTGTCCTCCCACACCTTCGGCGAGGCGCTGTAGTCACCCTCGGGCTTCATGCCCTTGGCGCTCGCCGGAAACAGGTTCGGCAGCTTCTTCGCGGTGTCCTCGAACTGCGCCAGCGCGCTGTCCACCGTGGCCTGGTCGTAGGGCTTTTCGCCCTTGACCATCGCCGCCACTGCGCCGGCGTTCTTGCCGTTGCCCTTCATGAGGGTCTGGACCTCCTTGACGGAGTCCTGCTGTGCCCAAACCGCGCCCATACCGAGCAAGAGCGCGCCCCCAACCAACAACACTCGCTTCATTCGTAAAATCCCTTTCCTTGGTGCAAGATCGCCTTAATGCAGGATCGTGCTGACCCCTCAATGGGGCCAACACCGCTTAGCAGATTTCATTCCTGCGGAAGATTGTCACAGGCTGTGACGACGATGGTGCTCGTTGATGGCGATCCACACCCGCTCCGGGGTCGCCGGCATGTCGATGTGGTCGATCTTGTACTCGCGCCAGAGCCCGTCGACGATGGCGTTGACGACGGCCGGGCAGGACCCGATCGCACCGGCCTCGCCCGCACCCTTCACCCCCAGCGGATTGGTCTTGCAGGGAACGTTGGCCGTCTCGAACACGAAGTCCGGCCCGTCCGCCGCGCGCGGCAGCGCGTAGTCCATGAAGGTCGCGGTGACGAGCTGGCCGTCGCCCGCACCATAGACCACCTGCTCCATCAGCGCCTGGCCGATGCCCTGCATGGCGCCGCCATGGACCTGGCCGGCCAGCAGCAGCGGATTGAGCGTCATGCCGAAATCGTCGACGATCACGTAGTTGACGATTTTGATGATGCCGGTGGCCGGATCGATCTCGACCTCCGCGACATGGGTGCCGTTCGGATAGGTGCCGTCGGCGCTCGCAAAGGTCGCGCTCGCATTGAGCTTCGACGGATCGACGCCGGGACGCTTGGCCAGATCGGCGAACGAGATTGAACGGTCGGTGCCGGCAATGCGCACCAGCCCATCGGTGATCTCGAGGTCGCCGGCACTCGCTTCCAGCGCTTGCGCGGCGATCTCCTTGAGCCGCGCGCCGAGTTCGCGGGTCGCACGCTCGACGCTGACACCGCCTGACGGGATCGAAGCCGAGCCGCCGGTGCCGAGGCCCGTGGCGATCATGTCGGTGTCGCCCTGGTGGACGTGCACGCGCTCGGGCGCCACGCCGAACTGCTCGGCAACGATCTGCGCATAGGCCGTCTGGTGGCCCTGCCCGCTCGACTGGGTCCCGATCAGGACCGTGATATCGCCATTGGGGTCCATCCGCACATTGGCGGTCTCCTCGCCCATGGTGCCGCAGACCTCGACATAGCTCGCAAGTCCGATGCCGCGGATCAGGCCATTCTTCTTGGCCGCCTTGGCGCGCTTGCCAAACTCTTTCCACTCGGCGATCTCCATCGCGCGCTTCAGATGCGCGGCGAAGTCGCCGGAATCGTAAACCTTGCCGGTCGCGGTCTTGTAGGGCAGCGCTTTCGGCTGAATGAAATTCTTGCGGCGGATGGCATCCACCGTCATGTCGAGTTTCCGCGCGCAGGCGTCCACGAGACGTTCGATAACGTAAGCCGCTTCGGGCCGCCCGGCGCCGCGATAGGCATCGACCGGCACGCTGTTGGTGAAGATGGTGCGCACCCGGCAGTGGAACGCCTGGATGTCGTAGAGGCCCGGCAGCATGCCGGCGCCGCCATGGGGAATGTAGGGACCGAAGGTCGAGAGATACGCGCCCATGTCGCCCATGAGGTCGCAATCCATTGCGAGGAACTTGCCGTCCTCGGCCAGCGCCATCTTCGCGGTGGTAACGTTGTCGCGGCCCTGCGCATCGCCCATGAAATGCTCGGTGCGGTCGGCCGCCCATTTCACCGCCTTCTTCAGCTTTCGCGCGGCGACTGCCAACAGGGCGTATTCCCGATAGGGAAACAGTTTTGTGCCGAATCCGCCGCCGACGTCGGGGCAGATCACCCGCATCTTGTCGGTCGGTATGTTGAGCACGTTCTGGCAGAGGATGTCGCGCAGGCGATGGCTGCCCTGGCTGCCGACCGTCAGCGTCAGATGGTCCCGCTTGGCGTCGTATTCGCACACCGCCGCGCGCGTCTCCATGAAGTTCGCCACCACGCGCGGATTGACGATGGAGATCTCGGCCACCGCATGCGCTTTCGCAAAGACAGCTTCGGTCGCTTTCTTGTCGCCGATCGAAACGTCGAACAGCACGTTGCCGGCCTTGTCCGGCCAGACCAAGGCTGCGCCCTTCTTCACGGCGTTGACGACGCCGGTCACCGCCGGCAGCGGGCTCCATTTGATGTCGATCGCCTCGATCGCGTCGCGGGCCTGGTCGATGGTCTCGGCGACGACGAAGGCGATGGAATCGCCGACATGGCGCACCTCGTCCTTGGCGAGGATCGGGTAAGGCGGTCCCTTGAACGGGTCGGTTTCGAGATTGAACAGGCACGGCAAGTCGCCGAGATCTGCGACGTCATCGGCGGTCAGGATCAGCGCAACGCCCGGCAGGCCACGGGCGCGGCTCGCATCGATGGTGTATTTGGCATGCGCATGCGGCGAGCGCAGCATCAAGCAGCGGAGCGCGGCCTGCGGCGCATAATCGTCGGTATAGCGGCCCTTGCCGCGGATGAGTGCGTCATCCTCCTTACGCAACACGCTCTGGCCGACGCCGAACTTGATAGGGGCTGCCATTTGATCTCCACGTCCGCATGGTTGTTTTGCCGGCATATTGCCGTGGAAAAACTGGCAAGGCAAACGGCTTTAGTCGGGGACGGTGTTGCAGGACGGAAAAAGCACCGCTTGCTCGTCATAACGGCATTACGCGGAATGGTCGGAGTTTGCCCCTTATGGAGGCGATGATTCCGTGGACCTCCGGCCTGGACCAGTTGTTCGAACGCCTCGGCGCCTGACTTACTCTGAGATACTTCGTTGACCGAACAGCGAGGGGCGGAGTTCGTCCGAGGCTGCCATCTGCTGCAGTGGCGTAAAATCGACTTTCCAAAGATCGAGTTCAAACAGTTCCCCGCGCTGGTCGATATTCAGCGCGACCGACACCAGCACTCCGTCTGCATCATCAAATTCGGCTTCACCAATACACTTACCGAAGCGCCGGTCTGCGCTACCGACGAAGCAAAGGCTACCCATTCCACCATCGTTCATCTCTTCTACGAGGTCAAAATGGCCGTACGAAGATGAAGTCTGACCTAGAATAAAGAGAACCAGGTCACGCTCTTTGGAGGGAAGTGGGCGTGGCATCATTTTTCTCGTAACGGCTGGCGTGCATTGGCTTTATCACGCCGTGCTTGCGACGTCTGCGCCGAATGTCTTCATCATAAGATACTTGTCATAGATGGTGTCACCTATGCGAATGGCACGACGATCCGTACCGTATATCTCGAACCCGTTGCGCTTATAGGTCTTGATTGCAGCGGTTGCTGTCGACAGCACGGCAAGATGCACCTGTTCGACACACGTCTCGGCATGGGTAAGAAGCTCTTTGATCAGCCGATCTCCGACACCCTTTCCTCGACTATTTTCCTTTACGTAGACCGTGTAGATGTGCCCCCTGTGCTGCGTTCTCTTGTCCGCCGACACATAAAAGCCGGCGACCCCGATCAAGCTACCGCATTCAAATGCGCCCAAAATACTGCCGCTGAGCCAATGGCGATAAGCCGCTATCATGGCATCGCCGCCTTCGTCCTCTTCGGACGATCCAAACGATTGAGGGTGCCGCTGAAGTGCCTCCGCGCGAATTTCGCGAAAGATCCCCAGATCGTCGACAGTTAATCGTCGGATTTCCGCGTCCACCTGGTCCGCCGCCGAATGTGGCGTCATGATCGCCGTCCTTCTAGTGCCTCAGCTAAGATTTATCGTCATTTACATCACACCACGGCCCCACGGATGCGTCGCGCGATCTCTCAGCGCATCGATAGCCCGTTCCGGCGCGATGTAATCAACCTCGCCACGCGTCAAGCCGATATCCATCAGCTGCCTGTCACTCAGGTCCTGCAAGGCGATTTGTGGGCCGTGCCGCCAGCGCCAGTCCTGGAGCGCACGCCAGTATCGCGCGAGCAAGCCTGGGATGCCCCACGTCGATACAAGTTCGACGGGGAGCCCCTCGGTCTGGGATGTGATGTTCGTCTGTTGAGGTGGCATCGCATGCTCCTGCTGTTGTGCCGGCAGGGAAGCGTGACCAAACAAAAGGCCCCGTCCGATGCCGGCGGGGCCTGGTGAAAAGGTGTCGTCGTCGAATTCTAGCGCGCGACTCCTTCCACGGCCCAGCCGAAGCGGGTCATGTGGTTGCGGTTGAGTTTGCGCGACGATTTGATCATGAAAGGCCAATACCACAGCCAATGCGCGATATCAAGGGATGTATGGACGTCCGTCACATCCTTGAAGCGAGCGCCTGACTCTGGCGCATCCTTCCCCCACACGCTCTCACGTATTCTGCTTCGCTTCCACGTATCGTGCGAAATTGTCGAGGATGGCCTGCCAACCGCCTTGCTGCTGCTCGACCGAGTGCGTCGATTCGCCATCGAAGACAACCCGGACCAGAACGCCCTTCGGGCTGGGCACAAACTCGACTTCGGCTTTTCGTTCGCCGAACGCGTATTCGATCCGCTTGTGCTCGATGATTTTCGTGTAGGTACCGGCGAAATCAAAGCCCATGCTGCCGTCCTTGGCCTCCATGCGCGATGAGAAGACACCGCCTTCTCGCAGGTCGACGGTGGCCTTGGTCGTATGCCAGTCGTCGGACGCGGCGTTCCATTTCATGATGTCCGCGGGCGTCGTATAAGCGCGCCAGACCTGATCGATGGGGGCTGCTACGTTGGTTTCGACGGTGATCCTCATAAACAGTGCTCCTGGTTCGATTTTTGCCGGATCGAGGTGACGGCATCACGTCAATTGTGCAGGGTCCATCCACCGCACGTCCGAGATGTGTCCATCCAAGGACGATCGAGACTGGTCCGTGCCGACAAAGCCGAGCCGTCAATACGTTGAAAATATGAAAAAGCTAGCCGCGCACCAGCGAGACCAGCCAGCGGCGGCCGAACAGTGCAAGGATGGCGAGCGCATAGACGATCGTGCCCCCGACGGCCAGCAGAAGCAGCGTCAATTCGTCCCGGAAGTGCATCGCGCCGAGCGAAGGACCGCCGAAGCGCGCGATGAGCCAGAAGGCGGCGGCCAGGATGATCCCGGTCAGCAGGAATTTCGCGAGCGACAACAGCCAGGCGCGGTCCAGCACGAGAAAGCCTCGCCGCATCGCGAAGAACAGCACCAGCAGCAGGTTGGTCCAGACGCCGACGGCCGTGGCCAGCGCCAGACCGATCTGGGCCAGCGACCCCATCAAGGCGACCTTGAGGGCAACGTTGACCGCGATACCGGTCAGGGAGGCGCGAACCGGGGTCGCCGTGTCCTTGCGGGCGTAGAAGGTCGCGACCGCGCTGCGGATCAGCACGAAGGGAATCAGACCGATGGCATAGGCCGCGAGCGTGGCGCCTGCGGCGGCGGCATCGGTTTTCGAGAATGCCCCGCGGGCGAACAGCGCGCGCATGATTGCGTCGGGCACGGTGAGGAAGGCGGCGACGAATGGCACCGAGAACAGCAGCGTGAAATCGAACGCCCGGCGCTGCGCCTTCATCGCACCGTCATGGTCGTTGGCCGTGATCCGCCGCGACATCTCCGGCAGCAGCACCGTGCCGATTGCAATGCCG
The DNA here is from genome assembly GCF_023073095.1 of Bradyrhizobium sp. 44. Taxonomy (NCBI): domain Bacteria; kingdom Pseudomonadati; phylum Pseudomonadota; class Alphaproteobacteria; order Hyphomicrobiales; family Nitrobacteraceae; genus Bradyrhizobium; species Bradyrhizobium sp. 44. The sequence goes on along the minus strand of NZ_JADPIY010000029.1, from coordinate 460,494 downwards.
ATCACGCCGATCGGGAGCTGGTTGAGGCGGTCGGCATAATAGAGCGCCGACAGAGCGCCGGCGGGGAGGAAAGTCGCGATGATGGTGTCGGCGAACAGCGCGAGCTGCGTGCCCATCGAGCCCAGCGTCGCCGGCCCGAGTGCCTTAAAGAATGCGCGGACGTCTTCGTCGAGCTTGAGCGGCGCAAAGCGCGGCAGGCCGCCATGCCGGGCGAGATCGCCGGCGAGCAGGAAATACTGCAAAAAACCCGAGATCAGGACGCCCCAGGCCGCGGCGTGGCCCGCACTGGGAAACCAGGCGGCAAGCGCCAGCGTCATCATCATCGAGATGTTGAGGAAGATCGACGCGGCCGCGGCGCTCGCGAAGCGCTGCATCACGTTGAGCATGCCGCCATAGAGCGTCACCAGCGTGATCAGCAGCAGATAGGGAAAGGTGATCCGGGTCAGCTCGATCGCGAGCTTGCGCTGTTCGGCGTCCTCTGAAAAGCCGGGCGCCAGAATGCTCATCGCCTGCGGCATGAACAGCCAGGCGACGATCAGCAGCACCACTTGTGAGGCCAGCAGCAGCGTGAAGATGCGGTCGGCGAACAATCGTGCCGCCCCCTCCCCGCGCTCGCCATGGACGTGCGCATAGGCCGGCACCCAGGCGGCATTGAAGGCGCCCTCTGCAAAAATGGCACGGAAATGGTTGGGCAGGCGCAGCGCCACGAAAAAGGCGTCCGCCACGGGGCCGGCGCCGAGAATTGCCGCAAGCATGATGTCGCGGGCAAATCCCGTCAGCCGCGAGAGCAGCGTGTAACCACCAACCGTGAAGATACGTCCGAGCATCTTTCCCTTCTAAAGGAAGAGCTCGCGCAGCAAAACGGCCAAATCAGGTTGAAAGCGCGCCACGCACGGCCGCGATGACCCGCTCCTGATCGGCTTCGGTCAGATAGGCGTGCATCGGCAGGCTGATGACGTCCTGCGACAGGCTCTCGCAACCCGGCAGGCCGCCCTCGGCGACCGGGTACTGCTTGTAGGCGGTCTGCTGATGCATCGATTTGCCGTAATAGATGGCCGTCGGCACGCCCTGGGCCTTCAGCGCGGCGGCAAAGCCGTCGCGGTCGGTGCCCTCAGGGAGACGGATCGTGTACTGGGCCCAGACTGACGTATTGCCGGGAGCAAGGCGCGGCACGGTGACCACGTTGCTGAGTCCTCGTGCGTAGCGCTCGGCGACCTTGTTGCGGGCGGCAATCTCGTCGTCGAAGATCTTCAGCTTCTCGATCAGGATCGCGGCCTGCATGGTGTCGAGCCGGCCGGTCAGGCCGAGGCGGACGTTGTCGTATTTGTCGACACCCTGCCCGTGCACGCGGATGCTGCGCAGCGTCGCCGCAAGCTCGTCGTCATCGGTGAGGATCGCGCCGCCGTCGCCGAAGCAGCCGAGCGGCTTTGCGGGGAAGAAGCTAGTCGCGGTGGCGAGCCCAAAGGTCCCGAGCTTGCGGCCCTTGTAGCTCGCGCCAAAACCCTGCGCTGCGTCGTCGAGCACGAACAGCCCTTCAGCCTTGGCGATCTCGGCGATGGCATCGTGATCGGCCGGCTGGCCGAACAAATCGACCGGAATGATCGCGACCGGCTTGAGGCCGGCCTTGCGGGCGGTCGCGATGCCGCGCTTGAGCGATTCCGGGCTCATGTTGAAGGTGGCTTCGTCAACGTCGACATAAACCGGCGTCGCGCCGGTCCGCGCCACCGGCGAAGCCGTCGCGATGAAGGTGAAGGACGGACACAGCACGGCGTCGCCGGGCCCAACATTCTTCGCCATCATCACCATCAGGATCGCATCGGTGCCGCTGGCGCAGCCGATCACATGCTTGGCGCCGCAATATGCCGCAAGCTGCTTCTCGAGCTCGGCGACTTCAGGGCCGTTGACGAACTGACAATGGTCGAGAACCCGCTTCACGGCAGCATCGAGCGAGTCGCCGAGCCGGCGGCGCTGCGAGGCGACGTCGATGAAGGGAATGGGTTCGGAACGCAGATGCTGGTTCATGGCGCCTTCTTGGCTAGTCGACATGGAAAGAGTTCAACCGGCAACGCGGCGCGGACCCTTGCGGGCCGACGACGTGGCCGCGGGCCGCGACGGCGTTTCCAGGCACTGCGTCGCGATCTCGAGGCTGGCGACACCTTCGTCGCCGGTGACCGCCGGCGTCTCGCCGTTGCGCACGGCCTTGAGGAACGCGATCAGCTCGGCGCGGAGCGGCTCGTCATGGCCGACCGGCAGATGGCGCATCGAATAGCTGCCGTCAGGCTTGAAGCCGAAACATTCGGTGACCTGGCGCGTCAGGAGATCGCCCATCACGTATTTGCCGCGGGTCGCGACCGTGACGCTACGCGCCTTGAACGGCGTCAGCCAGTTGGTGTTGATGTGCGCGAGCACGCCGTTGGCGGTGCGGAACTGCAAGAGCGCGATGTCCTCGCGCTCGGCGACCGCACTCGACAATTGCGGCTGCACCTCGACGATGTCGGACTCGGTGAACCAGCGGATCAGATCGATGTCGTGCACGGCGAGATCGATGACGACGCCGACATTGGACATGCGCGGCGGAAACGGGCCGACGCGCGTGATCGCGATCGACAGAATATCCTCGCCCGCGATCGCCTGCTTGACGGCGGCGACCGCCGGATTGAAGCGCTCGACATGGCCGACCATCAGCGTCACGCCGGCCTTTTGCGCAGCCGTGACGATCTCGCGGCCTTCCGCGACCGTGGACGCAATCGGCTTCTCGACCATCACGTGGATGTTCTTGGCGATGCAGGCGAGCGAGACCTCGTGATGCAGATGGGTCGGCGCCGCGATGGTGACGGCATCGACGCCTTCGACGAGCAGCTGGTCGAGCGTCTCGAAGCTCGCGCAATTGGCAAGCTCCATCGCCCGGGTGCGATGTGCCGGCGAAGGATCGACGACGCCGACGAGGTTGACGCCGGGAAGACCCGCGAGCACGCGCGCGTGGTTGCTGCCCATCACGCCGGCGCCAATGACGCCGACGCGCAAGCCGGCCTTTGCCGGTGCCGATCCTGTGGAACTCATTTGAGCAAACCCCGATTCAACGCAAATCCCCGGGGCGCTTCTAGCACGGACGCCACATTTGTGGCGAATGGGGAGCTAGCGGTCCGGACACGATTTGATTCAAAAAGTTACACGTTTCCCGGGCCTTAAGCCTCTGAAAGAGACCACTCTTTTGGCCCGGGTCGCGTGATTCGGAGTGTGCTGGTTACGACCTTTGATAATCGTCTTCAATCCGGATGATGTCGTCTTCCCCGAGATAGCTTCCAGTCTGGACCTCGATCAGCTCCAGCATGATTTTACCGGGGTTCTCCATCCGGTGCACCGCGCCCATCGGGATGTAGATCGACTCGTTCTCGTGCACGCTTTTGACGGTCTCGTTGACGGTGACGCGGGCGGTGCCGCGGACCACGATCCAGTGCTCGGCGCGATGATGGTGCTTCTGCAGCGACAGACGCCCGCCGGGCTTCACCACGATGCGCTTGACCTGGTGGCGCTCGCCATTGTCGACAGACTGGTAGCTGCCCCAGGGCCGATGCACCTTGAGATGCTCCTCGGTGACCTTCGGTGCGACCGCCTTGAGTTTTGTGACCAGCCGCTTGAGCCCGTTGGCATCCTTCTGGCGCGAGACGAGCACCGCGTCCGCAGTCGCAACCACGATGAGATCGTCGACGCCTTCGAGCGCGACGAGCGCGGCATCGGTGGTGACGTTGCAGTTGCGGGAATCCTCGAACACGGCGGCGCCATGCGAAGCATTGCCTTGCGCGTCCTTGTCCGACAATTCCCACACCGCGTGCCAGGAGCCGACGTCGGACCAGCCGCAGGACACCGGCACGACCGCGGCGCGCGCGGTCTTCTCCATCACCGCATAGTCGATCGAGATCGCCTTGGCCGCGCCGAACGCCTCGGGCTCCAGCGTCACGAAGCCGAGATCGCGGCCGGCATTGGTCACGGCATTGGAAATCGCCTCCACGCTCGCCGCATCGACCTTGCGGTATTCGTCGAGCAACACAGTGGCGGGGAACATGAAGTTGCCGCTGTTCCAGAGATAGCCGGAATTGACGTAGTCGGCGGCCTTCACCGCATCCGGCTTCTCGACGAAGCGCGCGACCGCGTGTACCTCGCCGGAGATGACCTCGCCCGGGCTGATATAGCCGTATTCGGTCGCCGGCCGCTCCGGCTTGACGCCGAAGGTGACGATGCGCCCGGTACTCGCGGCGGTGAGGCCCTGGCGACACGCCGCGACGAAGGCCGCATTGTCCTGCACCACGTGGTCGGCGGCGAGCGCGAGCACGATCGCCTCACTCGCGCGGTTCTGCGCGAACACCGCGCCGGCGGCGATCGCGGGGCCGGAATCCCGCCGCATCGGCTCGAGGATTACGTCGGCCTCGATGCCGATTTCCGCGAGCTGCTCCAGCACCATGAAGCGGTAGGAGGCGTTGGTGATGACGATCGGGCGATCGAACAGCGAGGCCTCCGAGACGCGGAGCAGCGTGTCCTGGAAGGTCGAGCGCGTGCCGAACAGCGGCAGGAATTGCTTGGGGCGCACCTCGCGCGAAGCCGGCCACAGCCGCGTTCCGGCACCGCCGCACATGATCAGGGGGATAATGCGTTTGTCCATCGTCATTTCAAACCTTGAACTCGTTCCGATACCAGGTGACAAAATTACGAACTCCGTGCTCGATCGGCGTTGACGGTGCAAAGCCGGTTTCGCGCATCAGATCCTCGACATCCGCGAACGTTTCCAAAAGGTCTCTCGGCAGCAATTCTTTGATCGCCGTCCGACCCAGCCCCTGCTCCAGAATCCGACGACATGCATCAGCTCTTCCGGATGGTGGTTGCCGACATTGTAGACCTTAGACGGCGCATTTGCGGCAGCCGGGTCATCGGCGGGCATCAAGCCGATGAAATCGGCGGCGCCCGTGACCAAAATCACCTGATCCCTCATCCTGTTCCCAAGGTCTGCTTCGCCCGATCCGTGCTCGATCTTTCGCCCGCGGCGCCTCTTTAGCCTCCGCATCGACGGGGTCGCAATAGCTCCGCTGCCCTGCATGAGGGCTCTCGATCACCGCTATTGCAAGATCGACGCCAAAACCATACCAAAGCGGCCGAATTCGGCGCCTTGCGTCGGGTTGCTTCAACCCTTGTTCATGCGGGCGAAATGCGCCGAATCCTGCTGTCGACGGCCAAGATCCTGATTTCCGGAGCGCTGCTCTACCTGGCGCTGCGCAAGGTCGATCTGTCCGAACTGTTTTCGCGCTTCACCGTGACCAGCCTGTTCTGGATCGGCTTGGCGATCGCCGTCACGTTCCTGCAAATCTTCGTCGGCGTGTTGCGCTGGCGCGAGGTCAGCGCCGCATGCGGCGCCCCGCTCGAGCTCGGCCGGGCCATGCGCTACAACGTGATCGGATCGTTCTTCAACCAGACCCTGCCCTCGGCGATCGGCGGCGATGCGGTCCGGTTGTGGCTCGTCGCGCGCGCCGGCGCCGGCTGGCGCGCTGCGACCTACTCGATCTTCGTCGATCGCGCGATCGGTTTGATCGCGCTCGCGATCATGATCGTCGCGAGCCTGCCCTGGAGCTACAGCCTCATCGCCGATCCACACGGGCGCTCGGCGCTGCTGCTCGTCGACCTCGCGGCGCTCGCGGGTGGTCTCGGCTTCCTGGTCTTCGGCGCGCTGAAATGGCACTGGCTGAGAACCTGGTGGGCCACGCATCACATCCACGCCTGTGCCGTGATCGCCAACCGCGTGATCTTCAGCCGCTCGCGCGGACCAGCCGTCGTGATCTTGTCGCTCGCCGTGCATGTGCTGGCCGTCGTGGTCGCCTGGTGCGTCGTGCAGTCGATCGCGGCGCCGGTCGGCTTCAGCGACGTCTTTATGCTGGTGCCGCCGGTGATGCTGATCACGATGATGCCGATCTCGATCGCCGGCTGGGGCGTGCGTGAAGCCACCATGAGCCTCGCGTTCGGCTTCGCGGGGCTGGCCGCCAACGAGGGGGTCAACGTCTCGCTGCTGTTCGGCGCCGTGTACTTCATCGTCGGCGCGATCGGCGGCCTGGTCTGGATCCTCAGCGCGGAGAAAGCCGCGCAGGGATCGGCGCCGCTCGGGGTACCGGAGTGAACGCGGCCGTTGACGCGCTCGGCGCCGTACCCTCGCTGCTTGCCGTTGCGATTGCCGCGCTGGTGTCGGGCGTCATCACCTGGACCAGCCGTCCCCTGCTCCAGCGTTACGCATTGGCGCGGCCCAACGCGCGGTCCTCTCATCGCATCCCGACCCCGCAGGGTGCGGGCATCGCCGTGATATCAGCGACGCTGCTGGTCGCATCAGCCTGGGCAGCCTGGGCGAACATCGCGATTCCGCCGGCACTGATCGCTGCAACGGTCTTGATCGCCGTGGTCGGATTTGCCGACGACATCAAGTCGCTGCCGGTGCTCGTGCGCCTCGTGCTGCAGGCCGCAGCTGTCGGCGCCGTCGTGTTCACCACGCCCGAGACCGCGCGCATCGTGCCGGCGCTGCCGCTCGCGCTGGAGCGCGGACTCATCCTGCTGGCGGGCGTGTGGTTCGTGAACCTCGTCAATTTCATGGACGGGCTCGACCTGATGACGGTGGCGGAAGTGGTGCCCGTCACCGCCGCGCTGCTGCTGCTGGGACTGCTCGGCGATTTGTCGTGGCCGGCCGCGCTGATCGCCGCGGCGCTGTGCGGCGCCATGCTCGGCTTTGCGCCGTTCAACAAGCCGGTCGCGAAAGTCTTCCTGGGCGATGTCGGCAGCCTGCCGATCGGCCTTTTGCTCGGCTGGTGCCTGCTCGAGCTCGCCTGGCGCGGGCAGCCCGCCGCGGCGCTGTTGCTGCCGGCCTATTACCTCGTGGATTCGACCATCACGCTGTTCCGGCGCATCGCAAGGCGCGAGCAATTCTGGTCGGCGCATCGCTCGCATTTCTACCAGCGTGCCACCGACCATGGCTTCACGGTTTCCCGCGTGATCGGGGAGGTGTTCGCGCTCAATCTCGTGCTCGCGGGGCTTGCCATCGTCACCGCTCGCGCCGGCTCGATGACGATCACGCTGACCGCGCTGTCGGCGGGCGCAATCGCGATCGGCATCGTGCTGCGGCGGTTCTCCCGCCCTCAGGCGTCCTGAGCCACCAGCGCCAGCCGCAGCCCCTCGTCGAGAGACACCGGCGGCTGCCACCCGGTCGCGGTCGCCTTGGCGAGGTTGAGCTCGAGCGAGCCGATCAGGCTGTCATGCGTATCCTGCCGGCCCAACACGCTCAGCAACGTCCCGAGCAGGTCCTGCGGCATGCCGAACAGCCGCGAGCTCTTGCCGGCAGCCTTGGCCAGCCGCTCGATGAACTCGGGCGTCGAGACCTGCTCCCTGTCGGCCACCAGGAATATCTCGAAATTGCTCGCGGGATCTGGATGAGAGAGCCGGCGCAGGATGAACGACGACAGGTTCTGCACGGCAAGGAAGGCGCGGTGGTTGCGGATCGCGGCAAAGGGCAGCGGCAGCCCGAGGTTCACTGCACGCGTCAGCAGCGCGAAATTGCCCTTGGCGCCCGCACCATAGACCAGCGGCGGCCTGATCACCGAGACCTTCATGGCGCTGTCGCGCGCCAGCGTCTTCAAGCCCGCTTCGGCCGCGGCCTTGGACATGCCGTAGAGACCGCGCGGCGTCAGGACATCGTCCTCGCTGAACGGCCCGCGGCCCTCATTGCTGCGACCGTGCACGAGAACGGTGCTGATGAAAATGAACTGCCGCACGCCGGCCGTCGCCGCGCTGCGCGCCAGGTGCAGCGTGCCGGCAATGTTGACGTTGCGGTAGAGCTGGACCGCATGCTCTTCGTGCTTGTGATGCACCCGTGCGGCGAGATGAACGACGGCGTCGACGCCTTGAAGCGCGGCCTGCCAGTCGGTTTCGGGGCCGATCGTTTCGATCACGACCTCGTCGTCCATGCCTTCCGGTCTGCGGACCGCGCGGCGGATCGACCATCCCTCGCGCGCCAGTGCGGGCACGACGTGACGGCCGACGAAACCGCTCGCCCCCGTCACCAGCACGACTGGCTTGCGCTCGTTCATCGTTGCTCCGGCAGTTCGGGGTTGCGCAACAATTCGTCGGCCAGGGCCGCATAGGCGTTCATCGCGGTGACGCGATCGAACTTCGCCGCCGCCTCCACCGCGCGCTCCGCAAAGGCGACACCGTCGGTGCGAGACGCCGCGCGGATCGCCTCGGCCAGTTGATCGGCGCGGCCCGGCGTCACGACCCAGCCCAGCCCGTTCTCCACCACGGTCAACGCGGCCTCGGCCTCCGGTTCGGAGACCAGCACCACGGGACGGCCGACCGCCAGCAGATTGTAGAACCGGCTCGGCACCGAAACCCCCGCAACGTCCTTCCGGTACGGAATGATCCAGAGATTGGCAGCCGCCAGGAATGGTTCGAGCTCGGCATCCTCGACCCGTCCCACGAAGGAGACATTGGGCAAGTTCGCCTCAGTCTGCAACTGCTTCAACCGCTCGAAGCCGATGCCCCAGCCGGAGAGCAGGAAGTGGGTATCAGGCTCGTCCCTCAAAAGACGCGCCGCCTCGAACACGATCTCCGGATCATGGGTGAAGCCGAGATTGCCCGACAGGCCGACAACGAAACCCGCCGAGAGCGCTTTGCGGAACGGATTATCCGCCGTCACCGGCCGGGGTGCGGCCACGAGCGTCGCCCAGTTCGGGATGAAGCGGATCTTGCTCCGCGTCATGCCGGAATAGCTCAGCAGCGGCCGTTCCGCATCGCGGCCGATGGTGATGACGGCATTGAGCGCGCGGAACATCAGGCTGTTGGCGGCGCGCATCGTCATGGTCACGATCGAACCGGGCTTCAGCAGGCCCGCCATCACCAGCACGTCCGGGAAGAGGTCGTGCATGATCAGCGCCGAGCGCGCGCCTTTCAGCCTCGCCGCCGCCGCGACTGCGTAAGGCAGCATGAACGGTGCGGTAACGGTGAGCACGACGTCGCCTCGCCTCAACTCCCGTGTCAACGCCAGGAACGTGCGCATCGCGAACAGCAGCTCGGAGGCGCCGCGCCGCACCAGCGCCGCCTTGCCCGCCATGCGGTTCTTGACGGCGACGACTCGCGGCTTGCCCGGGCCGGTCTGCGAGGCCGGCAACGCGCCTGATGAGCCCGACAGCACCACGACCTCGTGATCCCCGGCGATGCGGCAGGCGATCTCGGCCATGATCGCCGCCGTCGTGCTCGGATCAGGCGGGTAGTGCTGGCTCGCCACGACGATCTTGCCTCGAGGCTGCATGATCAGGCCGCGGTGGACCCGAATTCCGGAATCGCGTCCTTCAGGATGGTCCTGATGGTGGCCCGATCGTCGCGCGCGATCGCCTGCTCCAGCGCCGCAATCCATTTGCGCAGCGTCTGCATCGGCGGCTCGTTCGGCTGCGCGGCCATGATGCCGGCGACGCCGATCTCGCGGGTCGGCTCCTCGGAGGCGAACAAGATTTCGTGCAGGCGTTCGCCGGGCCGCATGCCGGTGAACACGATTTCGATGTCGTAGCCGGGTTGCAAGCCCGAGAGACGGATCATGCGCTCGGCGAGATCGACGATCTTCACCGGCTGGCCCATGTTGAGCACGTAGACCGACACGTCCGAACGCTGCGTTCCCAGCGCATGCGTTGCCGCCGTGATGACGAGATCGCAGGCTTCGCGGATGGTCATGAAGTAGCGGACCATGTCGGGATGCGTGACCGTCACGGGACCGCCGGCATCGATCTGGGCCTTGAACTTCGGCACCACCGAGCCGTTCGACGCCAGCACGTTGCCGAACCGAACCGAGATCAGCCGCATCGACCGCCTGGCGCCGCCGTGACCCGCCGCAAGATCATGGTCGAGCGCCTGGCAATACATCTCGGCGAAGCGCTTGGTCAGGCCGAGCATCGACACCGGCTCGATCGCCTTGTCGGTCGAGATCATCACCATGGCTTCGGCGCCGGCACTGTGCGCCGCATCGGCAACGTTGATCGAGCCGAAGATGTTGGTCTTGACGCCCTCGCTCCAGTCGCGCTCGAGGATCGGCACGTGCTTGAGCGCGGCGGCATGGAACACGATGTCCGGCTTGAACTCGGCCATCAGGCGCATGATGCGCTCACGGTCGCGGATGTCGGCGATCCGCCCTTCGATCGAAGCAGCGGTGCCGAGCGCCGCGAGCGTTTCCGTGATTGCGTAGAGCGCGGGCTCGGAATTTTCCACGATCAGAAGGCGCGCGGCGCCGAACGCGACGACACGTTCGCAGATCTCGGAACCGATCGAGCCGCCCCCGCCGGTGACGATCACCGCCTTGCCCTCGATCAGGGCCTCGAGCCGCGCATAGTCGATCTTTTCGCTCGGCCGCAGCAGCAGGTCCTCGACGGCGACGGCCGTGAGCCGTGGCGTATCGCCACTCTCGAGCGAGGGCATGCGGCTCACGATCACGCCGAGCTTGCGCGCCCGCATCAGGATCGATTCGGGATGGGCCTCCGGCTCGAATGCCGTCGGCGTCATCACAACGCGCGCGATCCCCTTGCCGCGCTTGGTGAAGTCGGCGACGACATCCTCGATGTCGTCGACGCCGCCCAGGACAGGGACGTTGCGGATGGACTGGCCGCGATCGGAACTCGACGGCGAGAGCACACCGACCGGCCAGATGTGCTTGATCGCCCCGCTCTCGATTCCGCGCAACAGCACCTCGGCGTCCGCGGCGCGGCCGATCAGCAGTGTCGGCGCGGCATCTCCGGTGCGGGCGTGACGCCGAACCCGCGTATAGCGGAAATAGCGGTAGGCCATGCGCAACGCGCTGAGGAAGGAGATCTCGATGAACCAGTAGAGGACGATGGTCACCTTGCCGAGGAAGAAGGCGCCGCGAACGTTGGGGGCCACGAAGATGTAGTCGAGCACCAGGAGTGCAACCGTCAGCACGGTCGCGACGCGGATGATGTTCAGCGCGTCGGGCAGCGAAATGAAGCGCCATTTCGTCGTGGTCAGGTTGAAGACGAAGAACACGACCACGCTGAAGGCGAGGAAATAGGGCAAGATCTGGATCAGCAGCGGCAGGCGATCGAAGAAGCCGTCGCCGCCCTCGAAGCGCAGATAGAAGGCGGCGAACAGCGCCGCCGTGGTCGCCAGCAGGTCGTGGAGCGCGATCATGAAATTGCGCAAGGTGAGATGCGAAAGACGCGTCATCCGCTGACCGAAAATCCAGTTAAATGCAACCTGATCGCGCTGATAACCCATCTCGGCCGGACATGCCAGTCAAGGCTTGCCGGTCAAGGTTTGCCGGTCAAGCTTTGCGATCCGCGGCCGTTCAGGAACCGGCTGCTGTCGCCTTCGCCTCGGCCTGCTGGGCCCGGATCACCATGCCGCCGGCAACGCCGACACCGATGACGTACATCCAGCCCTCGTGGAAGTCGAACAGATGGGAGTTGAACAGCGAGGTGAAGACGTTCTGGACCACGACCAGGAGGCCGACCCAGTTTGCGAGCCCGTCGCCGCGAAACAACAGCAGATGCAGGATCCAGATGGCGTAGAGAACGGCGACGCCGATGAAGCCCCATTGCACGGCCACGTTCAGCGTCTGGTTATGCGGGTTGCCGATCACCTCGGCGGACGCCAGGTTCTGATCGCCGGGCGTCGCGGCCCGCTCGAACAATCCACGCGTCGAGCCGGTGCCGTGCCCCTTGACCGGCGCCTCCGCGAAGAAGCCGAGGGATTTTCGCCAGAATTCGAGCCGCAACCCGGCCGAGGTCGCCGCGCCTTGTTCGACATAGCGTGTGTAGTCGCTGGCAAAGCTGTCGGCGGTCTTGCGCAATTGCGGCGAGGCCTGCCAGGCGAGAACCGCGCCCACGAGCAGGGCCGCGGAGATGATCGCGATGCTGCGCCATCTCAGATGAAGCAACGCAAACACGCCGAACAGGACCGGAATGGTGACAAGCGCAGTGCGCGACACCACCACGAAGGCCATATTGACGAAGAAGGCGAGCGCAAGCGCCGTGAGCAGCCCTGCGATCCAGTAGCGCTTCTGACGCAGCAACTGCACGATCGGATAGGCGAGCGCGACCGCGCAGAGCGCAAACTCCTGGCTCTGGTCGATGTAGTTCTTGACGAAGATGCCGCGCTCGACGCGGTCGGATTTGAGCGCGAGGTCGGGGTAGAAGGCGACCAGCCAGGACATCACCGACAGCAGCGCGCAGGACACCAAGAAGGCGACGAACACCCAATGTCCGCGCGGCGAGCGCGCAAAATGATAGAGCAGGACCGGCAGCACCAGCAGCTTGACGGTCGGATTGACCGCGTAGAAGCGCGCGCCCCAGGCCGCGTCCGACCACAGCGTCCCGACCAGCGCGAGCAGGACCAGCGCAATCGGCGCCGCGCAGATCGGACGCCTGAGCGATTGCAGGAACTCGCGGACGTCGAGGAACGGCACCATGCAGAGCAGCATCAGGACATTGAATATCGCCGCAAGCGACGTCGACCATGGCAGCGAGGCCACAGTCAGGATCGCGAACAGATCGACCGTCTCGGACCAGGCCGCCGGACTGCGCAGACGCCGCCACAGCACCTGGCCGGTCGTCTCCCCGGCGAGCGTCGTCACTTGCCCTCTCCCCGCGCGCGATGAACCAGCGCCGTCGTGCTGAAACCCTGGAGAATGTCGACCAGCACCACCGTCCCGCCCGCGGCCTCGACGACCTCATGGCCGACGACCTGCTCGCGGGTGTAATCGCCCCCCTTGATCAGCGCACTCGGCTTGATGCGGGTGATCAGGTCGATCGGCGTATCTTCATCGAAAATAACGACGAGATCGACGGCTTCGAGCGCCGCCAGCACTTCCGCACGCGCTCGCTCGTCCTGAACGGGGCGATCGGCGCCCTTCAGCCGCCGTACCGAAGCGTCGCTGTTCAGCCCCACGATCAGGCGGTCGCAGGCGGAGCGCGCCGCCGTCAGCACCTTGACGTGGCCGGGATGCAGGATGTCGAAGCAGCCATTGGTGAAGCCGACGCGCTGGCCTTGCTTCTTCCATTCCGCGAGCTGCGCGTCGAGCGCGCCGGGCTCGAGCACGATCTTCTCCTCGGCCGCGAGATAGGCATGCGGCAATATCTTTCGCTTCAGCTCGGCCGCACTCACGCTGGCGGTGCCCTGCTTGCTGACGGCGACGGCGGCCGCGGCACTGGCCATGCGTAGCGCCGTGTCCCAGTCCGCGCCCGTGGCGAGCGACACCGCGAGCGCCGCCGCAACGGTGTCGCCGGCGCCGGAGACGTCGCGCACCTTGACCGGGAACGCCGGAACGTGAACGGCCTCGCCGTTGCGCGGCACCAGCGTCATGCCGTGCTCGCCTTGGGTGACCAGGATCGCTTCGCAATCGGCGAGCCGCATCACGTCCTCGCTGGCATCGACAATGCTCTGCGGCGTGTCGGCGCGGCTTCGGGTCGCTTCCGAAAACTCCTTGCGATTGGGCGTGAGCAGCGTCGCGCCGCGATAGATCGCCCAGTTCAGGCTTTTGGGATCGACGATCACGGGCTTGCCGAGTTTTCGCGCGGCGTCGATGGTGTGGCGGATGACGCGGGCGGTCAGCACCCCCTTGGCGTAGTCGGACAGCAGCACGATGTCGGCGCGCGCGATCTGCGGCAGGATCGCCTCGATCAGCTTGGTCTCGATCGTATCGGAAGCAGGCTGTGCCTGCTCCCAATCCGCGCGCAGCATGTGCGTGGAAAAATGCTCGGAGACGAAACGGACCTTTCGCGTGGTCGGACGCGAGGGGTCGCACACCAGAACGCTTTCGATTGCGCCCTGCTCCGCAAGCGTCGAGGCGAGCTGCCTGCCCGCATCGTCCTCGCCGACGAGGCCGACGAAGATGCAGCGCGCGCCGAGCGCGGCGACGTTGCGCGCGACGTTGCCGGCACCGCCGATATGGATCTCGCTGCGCTGTGCCGTGATGACGGGCGCCGGCGCTTCCGGCGAGATCCGCGACACCTCGCCATAGACGAACTCGTCCAGCATGATGTCGCCGATGCACAGGACCGTGCGGCCTGAGATGGCTTGCGCGAGGGCATCGAAATCGAGAATGGGCGTCGGCATGGTGATGGGCCTCAGCGGAAGCGGTCGGGCCGGTCGAGATAATCGCCGACATAGGCGTTCACCGCATCCTCGAGCGTGGTGAAACCACCATTATAGCCGGCGCGGTGGAGGCGATCGACCTCGCTCTGGGTGAAGTACTGGTAGCTGCCGCGGATCTGCTCGGGCATGTCGATGTATTCGATGTTGGGCTTGGCGCCGAGCGCGGCATAAGCCGCCAGCATCAAATCCTTGAAGCTGCGTGCCTTGCCGGTGCCGACATTGAAGATGCCGGACACCGAGGGCGTTGCCAGCAGCCACATGATCACGCGGACGACGTCGTCGACATAGATAAAATCGCGGCGCTGGTCGCCGTCCGTGATGCCCTCGCGATGCGACTTGAACAATTGCACGACGCGGCCCGCTTTGACGTCGTCGAAGCGCCGCGCCAGCACGCTCATCATCGAGCCCTTGTGGTATTCGTTGGGGCCGAACACGTTGAAGAATTTCAGTCCGGCCCATTGCGGCGGCAGCTTCTCGCCCTTCGCGGCGCGCTCGGCGACGGCGAGATCGAACAGGTGCTTGCTCCAGCCGTAGAGGTTCATCGGCCGCAGTTTCTTCAACGCAGCGATCGAAGCATCGTCGTCAAATCCAGCCTCGCCGTCGCCATAGGTCGCCGCCGAGGAGGCATAGATCAACGGCACCGCATTTGCGGTGCACCAGTCCAGGAGGCGCATCGACAGGCGGAAGTTGGTCTCGAACACCAGGTCGCCGTCGGTCGCCGTGGTCGCGGATATCGCCCCGAGATGGATCACGGCATCGAGCTTGCGGCCTTTGAGCCAGTCCGGCAGCTCAGCCGGCGGCACGATATCCACAAGCTGCCGCTTGGCGAGATTGCGCCATTTGCCCTCGGTGCCAAGGAAATCGCAGACGACGACGTCGCTGCGGCCGGCCTCGTTCAGCGCGGCGACGACATTCGATCCGATAAAACCGGCCCCGCCGGTCACCAGCAACATTTCACCTAGCCTGCCCGATGTTTTGCGACCCGATCTTGCCCTAGCGCATGATCCTCCAAAGTGTAAGCGGTTTTGGGATGGCCGCTTTGCCGGCTTTACCTGCCGGCCCGGAGCGGCTAACCGAACCGCCACATCAGCGCACCCCCGGCCTTAATAACGAATGAACCAAGATTCGCGACTTAGTGGAGAGGCAGATCGGGGCGACACGCGCCCGATCCTGATCGTCCCCTACATGTGGATCGGTGATTTCGTCCGGAATCACACCGTCGTGCGGGTCCTGAACGAGCGCTGGCCGAACCGGCCGGTCGATCTGCTCACGACGTCGCTGTGCGCGCCCCTGGTCGATTACATGCCCGGCGTGCGCCATGCGATCGTCTGGGACCTGCCGCGCGGCCGGCTCGCAGTGGGCCGCCAGCTTGGCCTGGCGAAGCTCCTGCGCGAGCGGAACTACGGCACCGCCCTGGTGCTACCCCGGACCTGGAAGGCCGCCATCGCGCCCGCTTTGGCCGGGATTCCGGAAAGGGTCGGCTTCGTCGGCGAATTCCGGTTCGGCCTGCTCAACCGCTGGCGCTGGGGCGAGAAGAAGCTGCCCCGCTTCATCGACAAGAATGCCGCCCTCGCCCAGCCCGATGGCGCCCCGCTGCCGGCGGAATGGCCGGTGCCGCAATTGCGGGTCCCGGCCGAGGACATCGTCCGCTGGCGGCAGGCCAATGGCCTCAGCGCAGGCGCCGCCGTGGCGCTGGCTCCCGGCTCGGTCGGGGTGTCAAAACGCTGGAGCTACTATCCGGAAGCCGCCCGCCTGCTCGCCGAGCGCGGCCTCGAGGTCTGGGTGGTCGGCGGCCCCGGGGAAAAGGGCCTGGCCCAGGAGATCGTCGCGGCCGGCGGCGCCGGGGTCCGGGACCTCACCGGCAATGATCTGCGCAACGGCGTGCTGGCAATGGCCGCGGCCGGCGTCGCGATCTCCAACGATTCCGGCCTGATGCACATCGCAGCCGCCCTGGGCACGCCGACCATGGGTATTTTCGGTCCGACCAGCCCCTACCTCTGGGCCCCCCTCAACGGCCTCGCCGCGACCGTGGTGCAGGACAAGAGCGTGCTCTCCTGCCAACCCTGCCAGAGCACGATCTGCAAGATGAACGACCACCGCTGCATGCGAGATATCGCGGCGAGCGAGGTGGTGGAGATTGCGCAGCGGGTGCTGGGTGAGGTGGGGTCAAGGGCGTCGACGTGAAGGCCGTCGAGGCTGCGCCGATGATGACATCATGCCGGTGTTTTGCCCGACGAGTCAAATTGAATTCGTAAAATCCGCAGACTATCAACCCATCGCCAAGCCATTGATTTCATTGTCCGCGGCTACTGTGCATGGGGTTGTTTTCGCGGTTTTTGTTTTGGTGGCCGTACGACAGGGGTTCAGAGCAGCGGCCGATACACCTCGCCGATCCGTGACGCCTCCGCATCGAGGCTGAACCGCTCGAGCACCCGTGCCCGCCCGCGTTCGCCCATGGCGGTTGCGGCAGCAACATCGCGCATCAGCGGCTCCAGCGCTGCGACCAGCGCATCCACATCACCGGTCGGGACCAGCACGCCGGTCACGCCATCCTCGACCACGAGCTCGGCCGCGCCGGCGCGCGCGGCGACCAGCGCGCTGCCGGCCGCCATTGCCTCGATCAGCGTCAGGCCAAAACCTTCGTTGCGCGAGGTGAACGCGTAGATCGTCAGCCGCTGATACCAGCGCTGCACGTCTTCGATCGGCAGCTCGCCAGTGATGACGATGCGCGATTGCAGGCCGGCGGCCTCGATGCGCTTCTTCAGGTCGTTTGCAAAGGGTGTTTGCTCGGGCGTGACCTGACCGACGATGACGGCTGTGAAATCCGGATAGCGCGGCAATAGCCGGCACATCGCATCGACGAACACGTCCGTGCCCTTCTGCGCGCGCACGCGGCCGAAACAGCCGATCGCGTAGGGGCCCGGCAGCGCGGCTTCCGCGAAGGCGGCAGTGCGGTCGAGCGGCGGCGCGTAGACGGCGGTGTCGACGCCGTGTGGGATCACCGTCGCCCTCACTTTCAGGAACGAGGCCGAAAGATCTGACGTCGCGATGATTGCGTCCATGCGCCGGATCAGCCAGCGCGTGATCCAGCTATGATGGCGCTGTGCCGCCGAGGTGAAGACCAGTTTCAGCGGCCAGCCGAGCGCGCGCAACAGCACGCCCGCGATCATCTCGTTGTTGCGGCGCGCGTGCCAGATCACCGGCGCCTGGCGGCGCCACAATCTCAGGAGATCGGCACCGCCCAGGCGCGCGATCCCCTCCGGCGCGTCGGAGCCGAACCACGCGGCGCGAAACAGCTTTGCCAGCCGCGGCGCCACCATCCGGTTGGTCGCGGTGACCCCGGAATAGCGCCTGTGCAGATTTGGCACGATCACTTCGAGATCGCTGGGGGAATTCGCCACGCCACGCTCCATTTCGAAAGTCCCTATACGCAACATTAAGCATAGTGACCAGTTCAGCCGCGCCGATACCCACTCTTCACCACGTAAACGTTAGCTTGGAGCGTTGATCGAAGACGGGTGAGATCATGACTGTGCTTGTCACCGGCGGTGCCGGCTATATCGGAAGCCACACGGTTCTGGCGCTGGCGGAAGCCGGCGAAAACGTCGTCGTGATCGACGATCTCTCCACCGGTTTCTCCGCCTATCTGCCCGAAGGCGTGCCGCTGTTCATTGGCGATGCCGGCGACGAGAACCTGCTCGAAGGCGTGATCGCCCAGCACAACATCGAGAGCATCATCCATTTCGCGGGCTCGGTGGTCGTGCCGGATTCGATGCGCGATCCGCTCGGCTATTACCGCAACAATTTCACGACCGCGCGCAACCTGCTCAACGTCGCGGTCAAGCGCGGCATCGACCGCTTCATCTTCTCCTCGACCGCGGCGGTCTACGGCGATCCGGACCAGGTGCCGGTGCCCGAGCATGCGCCAACACGGCCGCTGTCGCCCTACGGTTCGTCGAAGCTGATGACCGAGATCATGCTGCACGACGTCGCCGCCGCCTACGGCATGCAATACGTGACCTTGCGCTATTTCAACGTTGCGGGTGCCGATCCGCAGGCCCGCATCGGCCTCGCCACCGTCGGCGCCACGCACCTGCTCAAGATCGCGGTGGAAGCCGCCACCGGCCAGCGCGCCAAGATCGACGTGTTCGGCACCGACTATCCGACCCAGGACGGCAGCTGCATCCGCGACTTCATCCACGTCACGGACCTGTCGCAGGCGCATCGCTCGGCGCTCGCCTATTTGCGCAACGGCGGCGTCTCGACGACGCTCAATTGCGGCTATGGCCGCGGCTACTCGGTGCTGGAGACCATCGACGCGGTACGCCGTGTCTCGGGCCGCAGCTTCGCCGTGCAATACGCCCCGCGCCGGCCCGGCGACATCATGACCATGGTCGCCGACACCAGCCGTATCCGCGGCCTGCTCGACTGGAAGCCGCAATACGACGACCTCGAGACCATCGCGGCCCATGCGCTGGCCTGGGAGGACAAGCTGTTCCGCGAGCGTCACGGCGAGCTCCGCCACGCCGCCTCGGCCTAGATTCCATTCCAGCGCAAGCCCTTAATTGGGCTTGAAAAGCGCTGGCTTAGCGGGCACAGAGGCCATTCGATCCCTGACGCGCGGGCAGGCTTTTTCCTGTGCCGTCAATGGACTGCGGATGGCTCAGTTTCCAAAGAAAATCACCGACGATCCCTATGCGGCTGCGGTGCTGATTCGCCGCCTGGTCACGGAACAGGGGATCATCTACTGGCGGCGCTACCTCGTCGCCTTCGCGCTGATGGCGCTTGCCGCCGGATCGACCGCGGGCGCGACCTACGTGCTCGGCCAGGTCATCAACCAGGCCTATGTCGACAAGAACATCCCGGGCATCGCGATGTTCTCGGGCATCACCGTGATCCTGCTCTTTATCAAGGGCGTGGCGACTTACGGCCACATGGTGATCCTGACCAAGATCTCAAACGCCATCCTCGCCACCAACCAGCGCCAGCTGTTCGCCAAGCTGATGCGCGAGAGCGTCGGATTCTTCTCCGAGCGGCATTCGTCGGAATTTCTGGCGCGGCTGACAGCCGGCGCAAAGTCCATCACCGATGTCCTCAACATGCTGGTCAATGCGGTTGGGCGCGACCTCATGATGCTGCTCGCCATGATCGGCGTGATGGTGTGGCAGGATCCGGTGATGTCGTTCATCGGCCTCGTCGCGGTGCCGCCGGCGATGCTGGTGCTGCGCAAGCTGGTCAAGCGCATCAAGGGGCTCGCCTACAATCAGTTCACCGGCACCGCCGACATCCTGGAGACGATGCAGGAATCGCTGCAGGGCATCCGCACGGTGAAAGCGTTCACGCTCGAAGACACCATGCAGAACCGCATCGACGAGAATATCGCGATCGTCGAGCGCAACGCCAACAAGATGGCCCGCGTCGCCAATCGCTCCAATCCGCTGATGGAGATGCTCGGCGGCTTCGCAGTCGCCGGCTGCCTGCTCTATGGCGGCTATAGCGTGGTCGCGCTCAACGCCACGCCCGGCGCGTTCTTTTCCTTCATGACGGCGTTCCTGATGGCGACCGAGCCGGCCAAGCGGCTGGCGCGGCTCAACATCGACCTCAACAGCCAGCTCGTCGGCGCCCGCATGCTGCTCGAAGTCGTCGACAGCCCTGCGAGCGAGCATTCCGACGATGACAAGCCGGCGCTGAAACTCTCGAACGCACGCATCGAGCTGCGCGACGTCAGCTTTTCCTATCGCAACGGTGAGACCGTCCTCAATCGCATGAGCTTTGTTGCCGAGCCCGGCAAGGTCACCGCGCTGGTCGGCCCCTCCGGCGGCGGCAAATCGACCGTGCTGGGGTTGCTGCTGCGCTTCTACGAGGTGACGCAAGGCGACATCGTGATCGACGGCCAGTCGATCGGCGCCGTCTCGCGAAAATCGCTGCGGGCTCAGACCGCCTATGTCGGCCAGGACGTCTATCTGTTCCGCGACACCATCCGCAACAACATCGCCTTCGGCCGCGCGGGCGCGACCGAAGAACAAATCATCGATGCTGCGAAAGCAGCCTGCGCGCATGATTTCATTATGGGCTTCCCGCTCGGCTACGACACGCCCGTCGGCGAACACGGCACGCAGCTGTCCGGCGGCCAGCGGCAGCGCATCGCGGTCGCGCGCGCGCTGATCAAGAACGCGCCGATCATCCTGCTCGACGAAGCCACCGCCGCGCTCGATTCGGAATCCGAACGGCAGGTGCAGGAGGCGATCGAGCATCTCTGCCAGAACCGCACCACGATCGTGATCGCGCATCGCCTGCACACCATCATGCACGCCGATGCGATCCTGGTGGTCGAGGGTGGCGAGATCGTCGAGCAGGGCCGGCATGACGAGCTGCTCCGCCGCGGCGGGCGCTACGCCTCGTTCTTCCGCCTGCAACATCACGACGCCGGCGCTCTGGCGCCGATCAGCGCAACCGCATAGAGTTCCCTTCACCTCAAGAGCAGCGAGATCGCACCATGAACGCCGCCTCCTACGTCATCCCGCTTCCGACCCAGGCTTCGCTTCCCGTCGTCGGGGAAAGCGGCCGATATCCCGTGCGCCGCATCTGGTGCGTCGGTCGCAACTATCTCGAGCACATCCGCGAGATGGGCAATGACGAGCGCGCCCCGCCTTTCTTCTTCGCCAAGCACGCCGACATGCTGGTGCCCGACGGCGCCACCATTCCCTATCCGCCGCTGACCAAGGATCTCCATCACGAGGTCGAGCTGATCGTCGCGATGAAGAGCGGCGGCCTCAACATTCCCGCCGACAAGGCGCTCGACCATGTCTACGGCTACGCCGTCGGCATCGACTTGACCCGCCGCGACCTCCAGATCGCCTCGCGCAAGAAGGAGCGTCCGTGGGAGATCGGCAAGTCGTTCGACTATTCGGCACCCTGCTCCGCGGTGCAGCCGGCATCGAAGATCGGCCATCCCGCCAAGGGCAAGATCTGGCTCACGGTCAACGGCAAGGAAGCGCAGAAGGGCGACCTCACCGAGCTGATCTGGAACGTGCCCGAGATCATCTGGCAGCTCTCGCAGCAGGTGAAGCTCGCCGCCGGCGACATCATCATGACGGGCACGCCTGCCGGCGTGTCGCAGCTCCAGCCCGGCGACAAGCTCGAATGCGGCGTCGACGGCGTCGGCACGCTGAAGGTCTCGATCGGCCAACCCGAGTAAGGCTCACGGCGGCTCTAACTAAGAAGGCCCCGGGCATGTCCGGGGCCTTTTGCATTTCGCTGGCGGACGATGCCGATCTACCAAGCCTTCACCGGCCGATCGGCGTGGCTTGCCTGCGGCACACCCCGATTGAGCGACATGTGGGAATGCACGCACAGCCAACCATCGCCCTGTCTTGAAAACACCATCGTGGCCCGGCCGGGGCGCGGAAACGCGCTGCCGTCGGGATGATAGCCTGTGCTCGTCCACGGCACGATCACGGTCGCCATCGTACCATCAGACGATGCCAGGATCGAGGCCTGGTCGATGACGAAACGGAAGTCGGCCGTCTTTGGCCAGACGTTATCCCATTGCGTGGTGACCCATTGGTCGACGCCGGGAATGACGTCGTTGTGCGTGCCGAAGGCCAGCACATCCGGATGGAAGAGCGGCCGCGCCGAAGCATAGTCGACCTCGCGGACATAACCTGCAAAGGTCTCCAGCCATTGGCGAAAGAACTGCGTGATCTCGGCATTCGCGGTCGGCAAGGAGGCCATCGCCTGCTCCATGTTCTGCAACTCAATCGCGGCAATCTTTGTTGCCATGAGGCGAACCGTCCAGCAAGATATGTGGAGAGCACCGGTGGAGATCGATCGACGAACCGGGCCGATTTCATGGAGCCAGACTCATGAGACGCCTTCTCCTGCTTGCGGCCACGCTTATCGTCTCGTGCAACGTTGCCAGCGCGCAATCCGGTCAGCCCTATGCCGGCCTTGAGCAGCGCCCCATCAAGGCGCTGTCGCACCAGCAGATCGACGATCTTCGAGCCGGACGTGGCATGGGCCTGGCGCTTGCCGCCGAACTCAATGGATATCCCGGTCCGAGCCATGTTCTTGAGTTCGGTGACCGGCTTGACTTGACCGCGGATCAGCGCATCCGGGTTCAGCGCCTGCTCGAGGCCATGAAGCAAGAGGCGGTCCCGCTAGGTAACAAGCTGGTCGAGCAGGAAGCGGAGTTGGACCGGCTCTTCTCTGCCCGCGTCGTGACATCGGAGTCACTCAAGGCGACCCTCGTTGCCATTGCGGAAACCCAGGCCTTGCTCCGCGAAAGCCACCTCAAATATCATCTGTCGACGACCGCCTTGCTCGATCAGAACCAGATGCAGCGATACGCGGAGCTGCGAGGTTACCAACGCCCCGATAGCTCCGAAGGACACAAGCACCATCACTAGACGCGGTCATCGCAGCGCCGACAGCACGATGAGGCCGCGCTTCAGGTCAGCGGGCCGGCACCCGCCCCCGGCTA
Organism: Bradyrhizobium sp. 44; assembly: GCF_023073095.1. Classification (NCBI taxonomy): domain Bacteria; kingdom Pseudomonadati; phylum Pseudomonadota; class Alphaproteobacteria; order Hyphomicrobiales; family Nitrobacteraceae; genus Bradyrhizobium; species Bradyrhizobium sp. 44. Next base: position 437,843 of record NZ_JADPIY010000029.1, on the reverse strand, counting down.
CAGCTTCAACCACATCAATCTCGGCGACAGCACCGAGAAGCTGATGGCGCAGTTCGGCGGCCCCTTCCATGTCGGGCCGAGCGGGCTAAGAGAAGACCGAGCTCTGGACCTATCACCCATGGCCCTTCTCATTCGAAGTGCAGGCGGACCGTGTCACGTCAATCCGGATCAACGATCCGACCGTTCAGTAATTGATTGTACGCGGCCCTAGTCACGCCCGTGACAGGGCCTGGAGACCCTTGAAGGTCAGGCGCTTGGGGTCGGTGACGCCGGCGAGATACAGGCGGCGGATGAACGCGATGACGGCGTCGCGGTCGCAATCGGTCAACGCGACGACGGCGTCGACCGCGATTCTCTGGGCTTCCATTGGGCTCACCTCGGCCTTGCAAGTAACCCCGGCCGAGACAGGCTAGGACTCCGCGGTTAATCCGGCGTTAACCGTTCGCGCAGCATGGCTGATTCAGCCTAGCGGCCGTATACGCAAAACAACGCATTGCCCGTGCGCGCAGCGGCTCACCGCGCAGTGATGCTGTTCTTGAGCTGAGCAAACTGCTTCTTCAGCCGCGGCACCGCAAAGTCCGTGAAGGTCCGCACCTTCGGCACCGAGAGCCGGCCCTGCGGACAGATCAAATGCGCGGGCATCTCGGGATCCTCGTCGCCGGGCAGCACGATCTCGAGCTCGCCGCGCGCGACCTGCTCACCCACCTGGTACGAATACATTCGCGCCACACCGCGGCCGGCGACGGCCGAGGCCACCGCTGCATAGGTGCTGTTGACGACGAGCCGCGGCGTGAACTGCACCGTGCGGGCAGCCGACGAGCCGACCTGCGGCGCAAAGGTCCACGAATTGGGAAGGTGGGCCATCGCGACGATCTGGTGCTTGGCAAGATCGCCGGGCTCGGTGATGCGCGGGTGCTGCTTCAGATAGCGTGGTGATGCCACCACGACGCGGCTGATCTCGCCGACCCGCATCGCGACCATCGCTGAATCCGCGAGATGGCCGATGCGGAGCGCGACGTCGACCCCCTCCTCGATCAGATTGACCGCGCGATCGAACAGCAGGAGTTTTGCCGACACGGTCGGATAGGCATCGAGAAACGCATCGAGGATCGGCCGCAGCACCATCTCACCTGACACCACCGGGGCGGTGATCGTGAGCAGGCCGCGGGGCGCCGTGCGCGGCCCGGCCGCGATGTCGTCGGCCTCCTCCAGCTCGGTGAGCACGCGCCTGCAGACCGCGACATAGCGCTCGCCCTCCTCGCTCAGCTTGATGGAGCGTGTGGTCCGGTGCAGCAGCTCGGCACCGACCCGCTGCTCCAGGAAAGCAATGGCGCGGCTCACCGCCGCCGGCGAACGGCTGAGCTTGCGGCCCGCAGCGGCAAGGCTGCCCTCGTCCACCGCAAGGACAAACACCTTCATCGCATCCAGACGATCCATACGTTTCCCGCCAGCCCATCGAGGTCACACTGGAAGCTAGGCGTTCGCTCCCGCTGCGACAACCACCGGCGGCGCCGGTCCGGCATTCGTTCGCGCTGCGAAAGAGTGTCTGCCGGACAGCGCGTATTCGCAGCCGGCCCAACACGGCGTACTTCACCCGCCAAGCCAGCCGTTGCTGGCGCAGGTTCTGAAAGCCAACAACGGGAGCCCATCATGGGTATCGAACAGAAGGTTGCGATCATCACCGGTGCCTCGCAGGGCATCGGTGCGGCCCTAGTCCAGGGTTTTCGCGATCGAAACTATCACGTCGTCGCGACAGCGCGCTCCATCAAGCCGTCGGGCGATGACGATGTCCTCGCCATTGCCGGCGACATCGCCGACCGGAACACCGCCGAGCGGGTGGTCTCGCAAGCCGTCGCCCGCTTCGGCCGCGTCGACACGCTGGTCAACAACGCCGGCATCTTCGTCGCAAAGCCGTTCACGCAGTACACGGCGGAGGACTATGCGGCGGTGATGGGCACCAACGTCGCGGGCTTCTTCCACGTCACGCAGCTTGCCATCGCCGAGATGGAGAAGCAGGGGTCCGGGCACGTCGTCCAGATCACAACCACGCTGGTCGACCAGGCCAATTCGAACGTGCCCTCGGTGCTGGCCTCGCTGAGCAAGGGCGGGTTGAGCGCCGCGACCAAGTCGCTCGCGATCGAATATGCCAAGCGCGGTATCCGCGTGAACGCGGTGTCGCCCGGCATCATCAAGTCGCCGATGCATCCCGTCGCGACGCACGCCCAGCTCGATGGGCTGCATCCCGTCGGCCATATGGGCGAGATGTCCGACATCGTCGATGCCGTGCTCTATCTCGAGGGCGCCTCCTTCGTCACCGGCGAGATCCTGCATGTCGACGGCGGCCAGAGCGCCGGCCACTGAACGCTAGCGCCTTCGCGCGCACGAGGACGACATGACAGACGCAGATGCCAAGCAGCAAGTTCATCCCCGACCGCATCAGCGGTCGGGTTCGACATCAGAGATTTCTTCACAGCAAACCTGGCGATATGCGGTAGCCGGATTGTCAGCATCGCTGGTCGGACTCGGCCTCGCGCGCTTTTCCTATACGCCGCTGATCCCGGCCCTGATCGCCGCAAAATGGTTCGGGGCGTCCGACGTCGTCTATCTCGGTGCAGCGAACCTGGCCGGCTATCTCGCCGGCGCGCTCGCGGCGCGGACCGTGGCCGCGCGCATCGGCGCCGTTCGCACCTTGCGTGCGATGATGTTGCTCGCGACCCTCTCCTTTTTTGCCAGTTCAACCCCGGTGTCGTTCACCTGGTTCTTCGCCTGGCGCTTCCTGTCGGGGCTCACCGGCGGAATCATCATGGTACTGGCGGCCTCCGTCATTCTGCCCCATACCTCGGCCGCAAAGCGCGGCATGGTCGGCGGCGTGATCTTTGCCGGTGTCGGGCTCGGTGTCGCCGCATCGGGCACGCTGGTGCCGCTATTGCTGCAGCAAGGCTTGCAACAGAGTTGGTATGGTCTTGGCGTGGTCTCTGGCACGCTCACGCTGGTGAGCTGGTGGAACTGGCCTGCCGAGGCCAAGACCGATACCGTGTCATCGCAGCGGGCGAAGCACGCTTCGCCCGCCGTTCGCGGCTTGCTCGTCCAATACGGCCTCAACGCGGTGGCGCTGGTGCCGCACATGGTCTTCATCGTCGATTTCGTCGCGCGCGGCCTCGGCCAGGGTATTGCCGCGGGATCGCACTACTGGGTGCTCTACGGCCTTGGCGCAATCGTCGGCCCCCTGGTCACCGGTCACCTCGGCGATCGCGCCGGGTTTGGACCCGCGCTACGCGCCGCCTTCCTGATCGAAGCGGCCGCCGTGTTGCTCCCGACCGTCAGTACCGCGCCTCTCTCGCTGATCGTGTCGAGCGTGGTGGTCGGCGGCTTCACACCCGGCATCGTACCGCTCGTGCTCGGACGTATCCATGAGCTGGTCCCCCATTCTGCCGAGCAGCAGCGCAGGACGTGGAGCCATGCCACGACCAGCTTTGCGCTGTTCCAGGCGGCCGCGGCCTACGGCTTCTCCTGGATCTACGCGCAGACCGGCGGCGATTATCTCGTCCTGTTCGCGCTGGGCGGTGGCGCCGTGGTGCTCGCACTCGCGATTGATTTTGCCCTGCCGCTTACCACCCGTAAGGCTTAGAACGCCGAGGTCGTCGCGATCAGGAATATTGCATCACGCCGTCGTCGATCCGGCCGAACCGCAAGGAGACGATGTCGAGCGCGTAGTTCTGGTAGAGCCGCCACGGCTGCTTCGAGCCTTGCTTCGGCATCTTTGCGACTGAGCGCTGCACATAACCCGAGGTGAAGTCGAGCGACGGCTGCGCGGTAATCGAGGGATCGTCATTGTGCGGCATGCACTGCCGGAAATTGTGCCGGTCCATGTAGTTGATGAGGCGGCAGACATATTCGCAGGTGAGGTCGCATTTCAGTGTCCATGATGCGTTGGTGTAGCCGAAGGCGGAGGCCATGTTGGGCACGTCGGCATACATCATGCCTTTGTAGGTCAGCGTATTGGCGAAATCGACGGTGCGGCCGTCGACACTGATGTCGAGACCGCCGACGACCTGGAGCACCAGTCCCGTCGCGGTCACGATGATGTCCGCCGCAAGCTCGCTGCCGTCCTTCAGGCGGATACCGCCATGGGTAAACATGTCGATCTCTTTGGTCACCACGGAGGCGCGCTGCTCGCGAATCGCCTTGAACAGGTCGCCATCCGGCACGAGGCAGAGCCGCTGGTCCCACGGATTGTAGCGCGGCGTGAAATGGGTCGTGACGTCGTAGTCGGGGCCGAGCGCCATCTGCACGCCCTTGAGAACCAGCTCCTTCACCTTCGCAGGGCGGCGCCGACTGAGCTGGAAGAAGAACATCCCCCACATCACGTTGCGCCAACGGATCAGATGATAGGCAAGCCGCGTCGGCAGATTGCGCCGCAATTTGTTGGCGACGGGATCCTGTGCCGGGCGCGACACCACATAGGTCGGTGAGCGCTGCAGCATCGTGACCTGCGCGGCCGTCTTGGCGAGCTCCGGCACCAGCGTCACCGCGGTCGCGCCCGAGCCGATCACGACGACGCGCTTGCCCGCGCAGTCGATGTCGTCGGTCCATTTCTGCGGATGCACGATGCGGCCGGCGAAATCTGAGACGCCCTTGAACTCCGGCGTGTAGCCTGCCTCGTATTTGTAATAGCCCGAGCACATGAACAGGAAATTGCAGGTAAAGCGCACGGTTTCGGTGGCGCCCTCGCCGGTGATGCGCTCGGCCTCGACGGTCCAGCGCGCCTCACTCGTCGACCACGCCGCACGCTTGACACGATGATGGAAGCGGATGTGCTTCTCGATGCCGTTCTCGGCCGCGGTTTCGCGAACGTAGTTAAGGATTTGCGCGCCGTCGGCGATCGCCTTCGGATCGGTCCACGGCTTGAAGGAATAGCCGAGCGTGAACATGTCGCTGTCGGAGCGGACGCCGGGATAGCGAAACAGGTCCCAGGTGCCGCCGATGCAGTCGCGCCCCTCGAGGATGACGTAGCTCTTGCCCGGACATTTGGTCTGAAGATGATAGCCCGCGCCGATGCCGGACAGGCCGGCACCGACGATCAGCACGTCGAAATGGTCTGACAGGCTGGTCATGATTCCCCTTCGCGCCGGGACCAACTGAACCCAACTGCAAATCGGTGGCTATCCGCCCCGTCCCGAAGCAAACTGTAGGCGCCAGTCGAAATATACCACGGCTTGGCGTCTCGTGCGCGATGAAATGGCTGCAGATTGTCACGTTTCTCACCGGGATTGTCGGCGCCAACAACCAGAATACTCCGCTAGCGCATGACGACTGATTTTTTGCCATAGTAGGCGGCGACGCAGTCGTTTGGGAGACGTGACGGATCGGCTGTCAGATCCTCTTGCATGAGGAGCGAGGGGCGCGCGGTTCGGGTTGGAACGACGATGTCGGCGTCCTGCGAGAGGCTGAGCGTCGCATGACGCTGGACGCTTTCGAGCCAGAAGGTGGCAAAGCTGCCGCGTTCCGTTCGGTAGAGCGTCATAGCTCTAGAGTTGATCAGCGGCAGGCAGAGCAGGGCACAAATGAGTATGCCGATGCTTCGCACATCGGAAGGCCGCGCCGGCAGGAACTGCGCAGCAAAGCGCGAGACTGCCAGAGTTGCGAATGTAAGGGTCATGACGATCATGACTTCGGTCTCATTGCGCGCCCGCAGGGCCAGCATCTCTCCGGTCGCGCCATAGGCCACGAACCATGTGATGAAGCTGCACGCAAGAAAGAGCGCGGGCGCTGCAACCGAGACCATAAGAACCTTGCGCGCGGTGATCGGCTTGGGTCCGATGACGAAGATCGAAGCGGAAGCGAGCAATGCGAGCCATGAGATCATGGTCGGCTGCTGGAGCAGAAGGCCCCAGTCGTAAGCGTACCACTGCGAAGCCCCATCAATGGCCGCCCATATCTTCCCGCCAGCCGGATAGGATGACATCCGAACCAGATTTCCGGGCGCTGCCAGAACGACCAGAAAGCCGGCCAACGTGCAGCCGGCGAGCGTGATGTGATTTCGGAATTGGCAGAAGTCGCGGACGGCGAATGAAGCCGCTATGGCGGCCATGAACCAGACGATTGTGAACTCGTTGCAAGTGGCGGCGAGGAAACAGAGCCCACCAAGGGCCACGGTTGCTCTTCTCGAAAGCGGGGTATCACCGATGGCGGTGGTGATCAGACAGGTGAAGACGATCATGAAGATGATCGCCGGCACCAAGTAGCAAGCCACACCTGGCATCCAAAGCAACATTTCCCGGAAGCTGAGCGCGTTGACGGCGATCGTGGCAGTTAGCGTGATGCCGAAAAAGAAGATCAGTGCTGCCGAGGCGGACGTCCAGAGTCTTGCGCAGACCCATAGTCCGCCGGCAGTGAGGGCGAGGAGGAACGCCACCATCGCTAAAGGGTAGACGACGAACATATCAAGCGGGATTGCCCGCGCAACCATCGCCGGCAGACACATGAGCACCATCGGCAGGACCCGGCCGATGACGCTTTTGTAGAAGAGTGCGACCGTACCGAGCAGCCCGTCGTCGGCATAATGATACGAAAAACAGAAGTCGTCGGTCTCGGGCGATGCGTAAAGGGCAAGAGTTGCAAGTTGCAGAATGATGAACAGCGGGAGTAACGACGCCGCCATGAACAGAGCGTCGTGTAAACGTCTTTCTGTCACCAGTTGCCGCCCCGCTCTTCGAGGCCCGCGATGACCTGCGCCTCGTCCTTGGTGGTGGACGCCGGCCTGAAGACACGCGTGGGCGTGATTATCAGTTTTGAGAACATCTAAACCGCCTACCCGGTGCTATCGCGGCAACACCGGCCTTCTATCATCTCACCCCAAAAGCAATCAATGGTCGATCTCAACGCCCTTACGGCGGCGAACGACAACGTAAGCGGGAGAAGCGGCAGCCCACCGCAAAAGTGGCAGGCTCGTTTCTTCTCTACCAAGCGTCGTATGGAGAACGGCGACAAAAAAAGCCCCGGATCGCTCCGGGGCCTTTATGTCGCAACAGTGCGCGCTCAGTAGCGGTAATGGTCCGACTTGTACGGACCTTCCTGCTTGACGCCGATGTAGTCGGCCTGGTCCTTGCGCAGCTCGGTGAGCTTGACGCCGATCTTGGCGAGGTGCAGGCGCGCGACTTTTTCGTCGAGCGACTTCGGCAGCACGTAGACTTCCTTCTTGTACTTGCCGTCCTTGTTGTTGGCGAAGAGCTCGATCTGCGCCAGCGTCTGGTTGGTGAAGGAGGCCGACATCACGAAGGACGGATGGCCCATCGCATTGCCGAGATTCACGAGGCGGCCTTCCGACAGCATGATGATGCGGTGTTTGTCGGGGAATTCGATCTCGTCGACCTGCGGCTTGATGTTGGTCCATTTCAGGTTACGCAGACCCGCGATCTGGATCTCGTTGTCGAAGTGACCGATGTTGCAGACGATGGCGCGATCCTTCATCGCGCGCATGTGCTCGATCGTGATGATGTCTTTGTTGCCGGTCGCGGTGACGAAGATGTCGGCACGGGGCGCGGCGTCTTCCATGGTCACGACTTCATAGCCTTCCATCGCCGCCTGCAGCGCGCAGATCGGATCGACTTCGGAGACCATGACGCGGCAGCCGGCCTGGCGCAGCGAGGCGGCCGAACCCTTGCCGACGTCGCCGAAGCCCGCGACCATCGCAACCTTGCCCGACATCATCACGTCGGTGCCGCGGCGGATGCCGTCGACCAGCGATTCACGGCAGCCATAGAGGTTGTCGAATTTCGACTTGGTGACGCTGTCGTTGACGTTGATGGCCGGCCACAGCAGCGTGCCCGCCTTCTGCATGTCATAGAGACGATGCACGCCCGTGGTGGTCTCTTCGGAAACGCCCTTGATGCTCTTGGCGATCTCGGCGAAGTAGCCCTTCGGCTTCTCCTTGAGCTGCTTCTTCAGAAGCGCGAAGAAGACTTCCTCTTCTTCCGAACCCGGCTTGTCCAGGAACTTGGTGTCGCCGTTCTCGGCGCGCAGACCGAGATGGACGTACATGGTGGCGTCGCCGCCGTCGTCGAGGATCATGTTCGGGTGACCGCCGCCGTGCCAGTCGAACAGCTTGGCGGTGTAGTCCCAGTACTCGGTAAGGCTCTCACCCTTGACGGCGAATACCGGAATGCCGGCAGCTGCGATCGCCGCCGCGGCGTGGTCCTGCGTCGAATAGATGTTGCAGGAGACCCAGCGGATGTCGGCGCCGAGCGCTGCCAGCGTCTCGATCAGCACGCCGGTCTGGATTGTCATGTGCAGGGAGCCGGCGATGCGCGCGCCCTTCAGCGGCTGCTTCGGGCCATACTCTTCGCGGGTGGCCATCAGGCCGGGCATCTCGGTCTCGGCGAGCGAGAGCTCCTTGCGGCCGAAATCGGCGAGCGAAATGTCCTTGACGATGTAATCGGTGAAGCCGGGCTTCGCGTTCATTGCGGGCGTCCTGTTGTTGAATTGGTCATTCCGGGCCGCCCTGGAGGCGAGCCCGGAATCTCGATGGAAGAATTCCGGGTTCGCCGCCGTGGCGGCGCCCCGGGAATGACGTCGGTGATCAGACCGCGCGCTTGAGCGCTTCAACGAGATCGGTCTTCTCCCAGGAGAAGCCGCCCTCGTTGTCGGGGGTACGGCCGAAATGGCCATAGGCGGAGGTGCGCGCGTAGATCGGGCGGTTGAGATCGAGATGGCTGCGGATGCCACGCGGGGTGAGATCCATCGCCTTGGCGGCGGCCTTCTCGAGCTGATCCTCCGACACCTTACCGGTGCCGTGGGTGTCGATGTAGATCGACAGCGGACGCGCCACGCCGATGGCGTAGGCGAGCTGCAATGTGCAGCGATCCGCAAGACCGGCCGCGACGATGTTCTTGGCGACATAGCGTGCCGCATAGGCGGCCGAGCGGTCGACCTTGGTCGGATCCTTGCCGGAGAACGCGCCGCCACCGTGCGGAGCCGCACCACCATAGGTGTCGACGATGATCTTGCGGCCGGTCAGGCCGGAATCGCCGTCTGGACCGCCGATGTAGAACTTGCCGGTCGGGTTGATGTGCCAGATGGTCTTCGCCGTGATCCAGTCCTTCGGCAGCGCCTCGCGCACATAGGGCTCGACGATGTCGCGAATTTGCTTGGACGAGATGTCCTCGACCAGATGCTGATGCGACACCACGATCTCGCGCACGCCGACCGGCTTGCCGTTCTCGTACTGCACGGTGACCTGGCTCTTGGAGTCCGGGCCCAACACCTTCTCGCGGCCGGAGTGGCGCGCTTCGGAGATGAGACGGAGGATCTTGTGGGCGTAGAAGATCGGCGCCGGCATCAGATCCGGCGTCTCGTTGGTGGCGTAGCCGAACATGATGCCCTGGTCGCCCGCGCCCTCTTCCTTGACTTCGCCCGGCTGCAGCGCATCCACGCCCTGCGCGATGTCGGCGGACTGCGGATGCAGCAGGATCTCGATGTCGGCCTTCTGCCAGTGGAAACCTTCCTGCTCGTAGCCTATGTCCTTGATCGCGGCGCGCACGACGCCTTCGATCTGCTCGTTGGTGACGGATGCGGGACCGCGGGTCTCACCGGCGATCACGACCTTGTTGGTGGTCGCGAGCGTTTCGCAGGCGGCGCGAATTTGCCAGGGATCGATGCCGGCTTTCGGTCCTTCGCGGTAGAACAGATCGACGATCTCGTCGGAGATCCGGTCGCACACCTTGTCCGGATGGCCTTCGGACACGGACTCGCTGGTGAAGAGATAGGACGCGCGCATCAGTAACCCCTTGTTCCGCCGCTAGCTGGCGGGCGTTTGCGATGTTTAGCTTTGAATGATGTCAATCACGCCGGCGCGAGATGACGTAGGATTCGTCGAGAAACCAGAGCCCATTATACTTTCGCAGCACGTCCCTGGCGGCATCCAGAGTGCGGCCGTTTTGAGTCATTTCCGTCAATCGGTCGTCCTCAATCTGAGCGACATACACCGCCGCATTCCAGGCTGCAAAGGCCGTCGAGGTTCCGATAGTGCCTGTCACCTCGTTGGGCAGCGCTTCCATATCATACCTGAAGATCGAGCGGTTATCTGCGTAAGCATTAAAATTTAGGTCACGGCCCACCGAGCCGAGCTCATACTTCACCGCGCGCAATAGCTCATGACGGCTCACCGAGAAAGGATTTTCTCCGGGCCAGATCGCCTGGATCATCTCCATGCCCGGATCCTGCCCGTGGGAGTGAATTCCGATCAGGCGGCCGCCTGCCCGCAAGGCCCGCGCCAGGGGCGCAATGATCCGTTTTGCCCGGAAATTGACCGAGGACAGCGCGCGGTATGGCTGGGATGCAATAACGAGGTCAAAATTGGCCTCGGCCTGGCCCGGCCGTGGAATGGTCGAATCGAGCAGAAACCGCTGATCTTCACGGTAGAGCACCAGCACAACAGGCCGCTCATAGAGCGGCATCCCCGTGCGCGGGCTGACCGCCGCGCGCCAGTTCTGCTCCAAAAACGGCTTCAACTCCGCGATTTGCGTCTCGAACTCGCCCGAGGAAGCCCCCCGCAGGGGAACCTCATGCCAGACTGTCGCGGCGGCCGCCGCGGGCGATGCCGGCGTGAGCCAGGGCGCCTCCGCGTAAAGCATGTTGGTAAAAACGAACACCGAGGCCGGATGCTCGAAAATGCGATCCGGCACCTTGTCCAGCGTCAGGCGGAGGTCCTCGAGACTGAGCTCCTTGCCGGCGACATAGAACGGCATGTGCGGAAAGCGCTGGTGCATCGCGCGCAGCACGCGCGCCAGTACCGTGCCGTCGCCAACGCCGGCATCGAACACGCGCAGCGCCGGCGGCCGGGGATGAATGCTGGCAAGCTCCAGCGCCACGCGCTCGGCGACCACCCGCTTCTCACTGCAAGTGTGGACGAACAGCAGGTATTTCTGGCGGTTCTCGAAGAAGCGGAAATTGCCGCGCGGATCGCGCTTTTCCGGCGGCACCTGAAGTCCCCGCGGGGGAGGCACGCCGCCGGCCATCGATGCGGCCATATAAGCCTGGATCCGGTCCAGCGTGTCGATCGTGATGCGCTTGCCCTCGCGCAGGCGATGCACAAGCTTCCCATCGTTCACCGCGCGCCGGCCAAACGTCGATTCCGCCATGTCGGCCTTGCGGCAGAACTCGGTGATTTGGCTCAGGATTTCGTCATTCTTCATGAAGTGGGACGCAGTGGGCAGAAGGATTGGGTAGCGCCTCCTAGCAAAATCTGCCCACTGAGGGAAGAGGGGATAGAGCCGCCCCCGTTGCCGTGTGCACAGCAGCGAGGCCATGAACCACCTTCCCCTGCCGGGCAACAAACAGACGCCTCTCCTCAACGGGACCACCACCGATGCGTCGCCTCCTCGTCGCGCTTTGCCTGCTCGCCGCAACGCTGTGGTCGGCGCCCGCTTTTTCGCAGGCGCGCAACCAGCTTGGGCCGCTCTGCACCACCGACACCACGCCGGCGGACCAGATGATCGACGCCTGCAGCAAGATCATCGCGCTGAAGGTGTTCAGAGGCGAGCAGCTCGCAACGGTCTACTTCTGGCGCGCGGTGGGCTGGAACAAGAAGGGCGAATACCCAAAGGTCATCACCGACGCCACGGAAGCGATCCGGCTCCAGCCGAGCCAGGCAGTCTATAATCTCAGGGGATCGGCCTACTACGACAGAGGCGAGTACGAAATCGCGATTGCCGATTTCGACGACGCGCTGAAGCTTGGCCCGCCGAGCGGTACCATATTCCACAATCGCGGCAATGCCTGGCGCGGCAAGGGCGACTACGCCAAGGCGATCGTCGACTACGACATGTCGATTAAAGCCGACCCGAGATCGGCGTTCTCGTTCCAGAACCGCGGCATCGCGAAGGAGGCGCTCGGCGACCTCGACGGCGCGCTGGCCGACATTAACCAAGCGATCCGGCTCGACCCGACACTGCCGCAGCCGCTGATCAACCGGACCGCGATCTGGCGCGTCAGAGGCGATTACGATCGCGCGATTGCCGACGGCAGCGAAGCGATTCGGCTCGCGAAAGAGAAGCCGCCCGTCAACATCATGACGCCGCCGAACAGCGTGCTGATCTCGGGCTACACCCATCGCGCGCTGGCCTATGAGGCGAAAGGCGATTACGCGCACGCGAGGGACGACTACAAGGCGACGCTTGCAATCACGGCTTCCGATGCCGGCAGCAAGGCCAATCAGGCCACGGCAAAGGTGCGGCTGTCGCTGGTCACCGACGCTAGCGTGCCGATCCCGCGGGATGGGCCGTCACCGACGACCGAGCAGGCACAGGCACCGGCTCCCCAGCAGACGGGTGCCGCGCCGTCCCCCTCGCCTGCTCCGGCCGCGCGCGGCACGCGCATGGCGCTGATCATTGGCAATGGCGCCTATGCGCATGTCAAGGCACTGCCCAATCCGCCCAATGACGCGCGCGCCGTTGCGAAGAGCCTGCGCAACATCGGCTTCACTGTGTCAGAAGGCGTCGATCTCGACCGCGCGGCGATGCAAAAGATGACGCGTGACTTCTTGCGGGAGGCGGCGCGGGCGCAAATCGTGGTGGTCTACTATGCCGGCCACGGCGTGCAGGTCGAGGGTCGCAACTATCTCATTCCCGTCGACGTCGAGCTCAAGCCGGGCGCGAGGATGACGGACGCGATGATCGACATGGATACGATCATGGCCGGCCTCGACGACCAGGTCCGCACCAACATTTTGATCTTCGATGCCTGCCGCAATAATCCGATGGCACAGCAGGTTGCATCAGTCGGCACCAACCGCGCCGTCGAAGCTGCCTCGGGCCTCGCAGCGCCAACGAGCCTGGGCGCCGGCGCGACGCTCGGCGCCGGCACGCTGATCGCTTTCGCCACTGCGCCGGGCCAGGTCGCGCTCGACGGTGAAGGCGCCAACTCGCCGTTCTCCGCCGCGCTCTCCCGCCATCTCGGCACGCCTGGCCTGGAAGTGCAGCAGATGCTGACGCGGGTGCGGGCCGAGGTGGTCTCGACCACGAAGAACAAGCAGGTGCCGTGGTCGAACTCGTCGCTGCTGGGCGAGGTTTATCTGGCGGAGAAATGAAGGGCGTGTGCCTCACCCTCAGCTGTCATCGCCCGGCTTGACCGGGCGATCCAGTACGCCGAGAAGTCAGCGATTCTCCGAGAAGCCGCGGCGTACTGGATTCCCCGCCTTCGCGGGGAATGACAGTGAGCGAGTGGAGCCCTATTGGCCCCACACTTCCTTTGCGATCTCCACGGCGAGGCTGAGCTTGGCCCACTGTTCCTCTTCGGAGAGGACGTTGCCCTCCTCCGTCGACGCAAAACCGCACTGCGGCGATAGTGCGAGCTGCTCCAGCGGGGCGAACTTGGCGGCTTCCTCGAGACGGCGCTTGATGTCATCCCTCTTCTCGAGCTCACCGAATTTCGAGGTGATGACGCCGACCACGACGACCTTGTTGCCCTTGGGCAGGAAGCGCAGCGGCTCGAAGCCACCCGCGCGGTCGCTGTCGTATTCGAGGAAATAGCCGTCGTAATTGGTGCCGGCGAGCATGGTCTCGGCAACCGGCTCGTAGCCGCCTGAAGAAATCCAGGTCGAACGGAAATTGCCGCGGCAGACATGCGTCGTCACCACCATGTCGGCGGGCTTCTCCGCCAGCGCGTAGTTGATGACGCGCGCATAGATCTGCTGGAGACCCTCGGGATTGTCGCCCCGCTCGCGCGCCTTCTGCAATTCGTCCGGCGAGCAGAGATAGGCCCACACGGTGTCGTCGAACTGGAGATAGCGGCAGCCGGCGTCATAGAACGCCTTCACGGCCTTGCGGTAGGTCTTGCCGAGGTCTTCGTAGAAGGCGTCGAGATCGGGATACACGTCCTTGGAGATCGCCTTGCGGCCGCCACGAAAGTGCAGCACCGCCGGCGACGGGATCGTCATCTTCGCGGTGACGTGGGCCTGGTCGGCGACCTTCTTCAGGAAGCGGAAGTGATCCAGCATCGGATGGTCATCGGGGAAATCGAGCTTGCCGATCACCCGCACCGCGTCATGCCGCGTCTCGACGCCCGCGAACTGGATGCCGGTGTCGGGGTGGAACATTTCGCAGCCGGTGAGCTTGGCCAGGAAGTCGAAATGCCACCAGGAGCGGCGGAATTCGCCGTCGGTTGCGAGCTTCAGGCCGAGCGAGGCCTGCTTATGCACGACCTTCTCGATCTCCATGTCCTCGATCTTGCGCAGATCGTCGGCCGAGATCTCGCCCTTCTCCAGCCTGGCGCGGGCTTCCTTGATCTTCGCGGGGCGCAGGAGGCTGCCGACCTCGTCGGCGCGGAAGGGGGCTTTGGTTCGCTGCATTTCTTACTCCCAGTTATTTTTAGTGGGCCGCCGCCCCTGCGACGCCGAGGTGGCGCTCGAGGACCGACGGGTCGGCCTTCAGCGCGGCGCTCGGGGCGTCGTGGACGATCGTTCCGCGCTCCAATATCACAACACGGTCGGCCAGCCCCAGAATCTTTTGGGCATTCTGCTCGACGATGATCGAGCAGATGCCGCCCGCCCGCGTGATGGTCCCGATCGCCTTCAAAAGCTCCTCGACGATGATGGGGGCAAGGCCCTCGGTCGGCTCGTCCAGGAGAAGCACTTTCGGATTGAGGGTCAGCGCGCGACCGATCGCCAGCATCTGCTGCTCGCCGCCGGAGAGCTGGTTGCCAAAATTGCTCCGCCGCTCCTTCAGCCGCGGGAACATCTCGTAGACCCTCTCGACGGTCCAGGGGCCGGGCTGGGCCACTGCGGACATGTTCTCCTCCACCGTGAGCGAGCGGAAGATGTTGCGCTCCTGCGGCACCCAGCCGATCCCGGCGCGCGCCCGCTGGTCCGGCCGCAAAGTCGTGACGTCGCTACCGGCCAGCCGGACAGTGCCGGAGAAGCGACGGGTGACGCCGACGATCGAATTGATCAGCGTGGTCTTGCCGGTGCCGTTGCGCCCCAACAGTGCCAGCACCTGGCCTTCGGAGAGACGCAGGGACATGTTCGGCAGCACCACGGCCTCGCCGTAGCCGGCGCGAAGCGAGTCGATCGCGAGCAGGTCAGACATTGACCGCCTCCTCGCCGAGATAGACCGCCTTGACCTGCGGGTCGCGCGCGACCTGCTCGGGCGGTCCTTCGGTGAGCAGCGCACCGGAGACCAGGACAGAGATGCGGTCGGCGAAGGAGAACACGAGGTCCATGTCGTGCTCGATCAGCAGCACCGTGACGTCGCGCGGCAGGCTGCCAACGACGGCGAGAATGTCATGGCGCTCGCTCTCGGGCACGCCGGCGGCGGGCTCATCCAGCAGCAGCACGCGCGGCTTGGCGGCGATCGCGACCGCGATCTCGAGCAGGCGCTGCTTGCCGTAAGGCAGCGTCACGGTCTGCTCGTTCATGACGTCAAGCAGGTGGAAGCGTGTCAGGAGGTCGGCGATCTCGCCGTTGACGTCGCTGCGCGTACCCATCCGCCGCCACCAGTCACCGCCATGGCCGAGGCGCTCGGAGACAGCGAGACCGATGGTCTCGAGCGGGGTCAGGTCGGGATAGAGCTGGTTGATCTGGAAGGTACGCGACAAGCCGCGCAACACGCGCTTGTGCACGGGCAGATCGGTGATGTCCTGGCCTTCGAGCAGGATGCGGCCCGAGTTCGGCTTGAGCACGCCGGTGAGCTGGTTGATGACCGTGGTCTTGCCGGCGCCGTTCGGGCCGATCAGCGCGTGGCGAGCGCCTTGTTCGATTTTTAGCGACAAGTCGCGAGTGACGCGCAGACCACCGAACTGCTTTTCGAGATTCTGGGTTTCGAGCGCGATGGTCATGCGTCGCTCTCCGGCACGGCGACGACGGCCTTGCGCCCGGCTATCTGCTTGATGACCAGATTGGGCACATACAGCATCCAGCGATGCAGGCGCTGCCGGCCGACCAGGACGATCACGACCAGCACGAGCCCGATCCAGAACTGCCAGTATTGCGGAGTGATGGTGGAGAACAACTCCTGTAGCATGCGGAACAGCACCGCGCCGATCAGGCCGCCATAGAGATAGCCGGTGCCGCCGATCAC
The DNA here is from genome assembly GCF_023073095.1 of Bradyrhizobium sp. 44. Taxonomy (NCBI): domain Bacteria; kingdom Pseudomonadati; phylum Pseudomonadota; class Alphaproteobacteria; order Hyphomicrobiales; family Nitrobacteraceae; genus Bradyrhizobium; species Bradyrhizobium sp. 44. The sequence goes on along the minus strand of NZ_JADPIY010000029.1, from coordinate 421,773 downwards.
GAGCACCAGCATCAGGTCCGCCGAGCGCTCGAAGGCGAACACGTCGAGCGAGGCGATCGCGGTGGTCTGGGTGAACAGTGCGCCTGCGATGCCGGCATAGAACGCCGCGAGTGTGTAGATCGCAATCAGGCGGCGGTTGACGGGAACGCCGATCGCGGCCGCGCGCAGCGGATTGTTCTTGATCGCCCGCAACGACAGCCCGAACCGCGAATGCACGACGCGGCGGGCGAACAGGAACAACAGGAACAGAACGGCGAGCGAATAGAAGAAGCCGGTCTTGCCGAACATGTCGAACGGGATCTCACCGAAGATCGGCTGCATCTCGATACCCTGCAGGCCGTCGGTGCCGCCGGTGATGTTGGAGAAGCGTTCGGCCAATGCCTCGAGCAGCAACGCGATGCCGAGTGTCACCATCAGCCGCGTCAGGTCGACGCCTCGGATCACCAGGAAGCTGGTGGCGAAGCCGAGCACCATCGCGACAAGGCCTGCGACGACAAGCGCAAGCACGGGCTCGTTGATGATCCCATGCAGCGCGAGAAGCCCCGCCGCGTAAGCACCGGCGCCGAAGAAGGCTGCATGGCCGAGCGAGACGATGCCGGCGTAACCGAGGATCAGATCGAGCGACATCGCAAACAGCGCGAGCCGCAGGATGTCCGTCATGATCAAATAACGCGTGGGAAATACGAAGCCGCAGCCCAGCACGATCAGCCAGAAAGCGGCCTCGCCATAATGCCAGCGTGCCTGGCGCTGGGCGTGATAGCCGACGTCGGAGGAGGCGCTCATCGGCGAACTCAACGCGCGGCCGTGCGGCCGAACAGGCCGTTCGGGCGCCAGATCAGGATCACGATCATCATGGTGTAGATCACGAAAGGTCCCATCTTCGGGACGTAATATTTGCCGGCGACGTCGCCGATGCCGAGCAGCAGCGAGGCCAGAAACGGGCCGGTGATCGAGGACGAGCCGCCGACGGTGACCACAATCAGGAAGTAGATCATGAACTTCAGCGGAAAATACGGGTCGAGGCCGAGGATCTCGGCGCTCAGCGCGCCGCCGAGACCAGCCAGGCCGCAACCAAAAGCAAATGTGAAGGCGAACACCTGCGGCACGTTGATGCCGAGGCCGCTCGCGGCGCGGGGATCATCGACCGCGGCGCGTAGACGGCTGCCGAACCGCGTCTTCGCGAGCACCATCTGGAGAGCAATGGTGAGCAGCCCGCAGATCACGATGATCATCAGCCGGTAGCGGCCGACGCCGACGCCGAACACGTCGAACTGGCCCTGAAGCGCCGCCGGCAAATTGATGAAGACCCGCGACGAGCCCTGGATGTAGTCGACGGCCGCGACCGACATGAAGGTGAGGCCGATCGTGAACAGCACCTGGTCGAGATGGCTGCGCGCATAGAGGTGTCGGTACAGCGTGCGCTCGAGCACAATGCCGATCGCAGCAGAGGAGACGAAGGCAAGCGGCAATGCAGCGAAGAATGGCCAGCCCATCCGGTTGACCAGCACCATGCAGACATAGCCGCCGGCCATGGCGAAGGCGCCATGGGCGAGGTTGACGAAGTTCATCAAGCCGAGCGTGACCGCGAGCCCGCAAGCCAGCACGAACAGCAGCATGCCGTAGGCAACGCCATCGAACAGGTTGGTGAGGATTGAGGTCATCGTCTCAGCTTGGCGTTATCGTCATGACCGGGCTTGTCCCGGCCATCCACGTTCCTGGTTCGACTCTCGCGTGGATGCCCGGGTCAAGCCCGGGCATGACGAGAGTGGCGGGCGAGATCCCCGATGCGCGCTAATGCGCGCTCGGGGATGACGCGCTTTCGCGCGTCACTTCTTGGTCTTGCCGAGATCCTTGACGGCCTCGAAGGTCGCGAACTCGACGTTGTAGAGCTCGCCGTCGACCTTCTCGACCTTCCGGATGTAGATGTTCTGCACGATGTCGCGGGTCTCGGGGTCGATCGAGATCGGGCCGCGCGGGCTCTCCCACTTCTGGCCCTTCATGGCTTCGACCAGCTTGGTGCCGTCGGTGTCGCCATTGGTCTTCTTCAGTGCTTCGTAGATCAGATGAATGCCGTCATAGCCGCTCACCGCCATGAAGCCCGGCCGGTTTCCGTACGCCTTCTTGTAGGCCGCGACGAAATCCTTGTTCATCTGCGAGGGATGCGCCGCGGAATAAAGGTGTGCAGTGACCGTGCCCAGCACGGCGTCGCCCATGTTGTTGAGGAGGTCGTCGTCCGTCACGTCACCCGGTCCGATCACCTTGATGCCCGCCTTGTCGAGTCCGCGTTCGGCATACTGCTTCATGAAGTTGCCGCCCTGGCCGGCCGGCACGAACACGAAGATCGCGTCAGGCTTGGCATCCTTCATACGCTGGAGGAACGGTGCGAAATCGGGATTGGCAAGCGGCGTCTTCACCTCTTCGACCACCTCGCCGCCACCGGCGGTGAAGTTCTGCTTGAAGAAGTTGAGCGCGTCATTGCCCGGCGCGTAGTCCGAGGTCAGGGTCGCCACCTTCTTGATGCCGTTTTTCACCGCCCAGTCGGCGATGATGGTGGAGGACTGCGCCAGCGTGAAGCTGGTGCGCACGATATAGGGCGAGCGCTCGGTGATGATGGAGGTGCCGGCGGCCATCACGACTTCCGGGATCTTGGCTTGCGTGGCCAGCGGCGCCGCCGCGAGCGCGGCCGGCGTGACGCCGAAGCCGGCGATGAAATGGACCTTGTCGTTGACAATCAGCTCTTGCGCGGCGGTCTTGGTCTTGTCGGGAATCGCAGCATCGTCCTTGAGGATGATCTCGATTTTTTTGCCGGCGACGGTGTCGCCCTTCTGCTGCATGTAGAGCTTGATCGCGTTCTCGATCTGCTTGCCGGTCGAGGCCTGGCCGCCGGTCATCGGCAGGATCAGACCGACCTTGACGCTATCCTCGGCCTTGGCCGGAAGGACGGCCGTAAGGCCCACGATGGCGGCCGCTGCTGCGGCCCAGGCAGTCTTATGAGACAGTTTTTTGCGTTCGAACATCAGATGTCCCTCCCCTTCATTCCTGATCTCTTGTGCGCCGGACCGAGTGCCCGGTCCTTGCCTTAAATCGAGCTCACGCACGCGTGATGTCGCGCCACATGGCGTCTTTCGCGCCCTTATTGTCAATCGGACGTTTGGCGACCTTTCGGCGCAAGCCGAGCCTTCCGATTGCCAACGGCAGAAGCGATATCGGGTCACGTCCGGGTAACCCGGTATCGTGATCGTGGTCGCCATCATTTGTACGATTGTACAAACAAAATGGACCTGTCAACGAAAAAGCCCCATCTCCGACCAAACCACTTTGACGCGAGACGTTGCCGCAGTCTAGAAGCGCTGCCGGCCGGGTGCATGGAGGATTTGGTCTTTTGTTTGCAGAATTTGAACATCGGCAAGGTCTGAGTAGGTAGCCTCCGGTATCAAATTACCTACCTCGAATAAGTCTATTTTACCTGTTGAAGGCTACTCTCCCGACGACAGCCTGACCTGGCGTCCAACACGCTGACCTCGCCTCCGTACAATGCCCAGATCCGCCCGTTCCCTCCTGATCCTCCTCGCGCTCTCCGCGGGCCTGTCCGGCTGCGGCACCGTCAACGAAAAGCTCTCGTCCGGCATGGGCGACTACGTCCCGCAATGGGCCGGCGGCTTGCCGGCGGACGCCCCGCCGCGGGCGGGCACGCCGCAATACGATGCCTTCATGAAGGAGCGCGAGCGCAAGCGGCTGATGCCGGCAGCGGATCGCGAAAAGGAGGAGCAGGCGCAAAAGGGCGCAACGGGCTCAGCGTCCGGCGCTGCGGTACGTTAAGTCGTGCCCCCTCGCGCCTGCGGTGAGAGGTGAGTTCAGTCCACGAACACCACGGTCTTGCGGCCGTTGAGGATGACGCGGTCGTTGAGATGGTAGCGGATCGCGCGCGCCAGCACGCGCCGCTCGATGTCGCGGCCCTTGCGGACGAGATCCTCAGGCGTGTCGCGATGGCTGATGCGCTCGACGTCCTGGTCGATGATCGGGCCCTCGTCGAGGTCGCGCGTGACGTAGTGCGCGGTGGCGCCGATCAGCTTGACGCCACGCTCATGGGCCTGGTGATAGGGTTTTGCGCCCTTGAACCCCGGCAGGAACGAGTGGTGGATGTTGATGCAGCGTCCCGACAGATTAGCCGAGAGATCGTCGGACAATATCTGCATATAGCGGGCGAGCACGACGAGATCGGTTCCGGTCTTGGCGACGAGATCGAGGATCTGCGCCTCCTGCTCGCGCTTGGTCTCCTTCGTAACAGGCAGATAGTGGAACGGAACCCCGCCGAAATCGAGCCCGTCATAGACCTCGCGCGGGTGGTTGGAGACGATTGCGACCAAAGTCATCGGCAGCTCGCCGGTGCGCCAGCGATAGAGGATGTCGACCAGGCAGTGATCGGACTTCGACACCAGCAGCATCACCTTGCGATGCGCGGCCCGATCGCGCATCTGCCATTCCATGCCGAAACGCTCGGCGATCGCGGTAAAGCCGGTCTGGAGCGCCGACAGCTCCACGGCGAGATCGGCGGCGGTGAACACCACCCGCATGAAGAACTTATTGGTCTCGGTGTCGTCGAACTGTTGGGCGTCGAGGATGTTCTGTCCGGAATTCGCCAGGAAGGTCGACACCGCCGAGACGATGCCGGGACGATCCGGACAGGACAGGGTCAGGACATATTGATGATCGGGCATGGGCCTTGATGAAGGTTTGGGCAGCGGCTGCGGAACGCCCCGCGATTTGCGCCCTGCTCTATCACCGACCCCACCTTGCGCCAATCCCGACGGTGGAGTCAGGATGAACGTACGATTGCTTTGACTGACCGGAGTAGGCTCATGGCCGACCGCTTGAACGGCACCCGAATCCTGATCCTGGAAACGCGCGAGGAGGCGCAGTTTTCGAAGTTGCTGGCCGAGCAAGGCGCCGAGGTCGTGCAATGCCCGATGTTCACCATCCAGGATGCACCAGACCCCGCCCCGGTCGAGGCCTGGATCCGCCGCGCCATCGACAAGCCCTTCGACGACCTCGTGTTGATGACCGGCGAAGGGCTGCGGCGGATCATGAAGCGCGCCATCGCGCGAGGGCTCGACCAGGCTCTCGTGGCGGCGCTTGCCAGATCACGAAAGTTCACCCGCGGCCCCAAGCCCGGCAAGGCACTGCGCGAAATCGGACTCGAGGCGCAGCAGACCACAGAGAAGCCGACCACCGAGGGCGTGATCGAGATGCTCGGCAAGCTCGATCTGAAGGGGCACCGCCTCGGCCTTCAGCTCTATCCCGACAAGGATCACAATGCGCTGACCGATGCGCTTGCCGCGCAAGGTGCCGAGGTCGATGCCGTGCTGCCTTATGCTTACGATTCCAAGGCGGCGGATGCCAACATCGTCACCGCGATCGACGAGATGGCCGCCGGGCGAATCGATTCGATCGCGCTGACCAATCTTGGCCAGGTGCGCCGCCTGATTGAGGCCGCGAAGGCACATGGCAGCGAGGCGAAGCTGCGCGCAGGCCTGGAGCGGACGCTGATCGCGTCAGTGGGACCTGCTGTCTCGGGCGAGCTCGCGGCGCACGGCCTGCGGACCGACGTCTCGCCTGCCGATGAAGCCTACTTCATGCGACCGCTGATCTCGGCGATGGCCACTGCGCTCCTGGAGCGGAAATCGAGAACCGCTGCGAGCTAGGAGCAGAGCGCGGGAGCGGCCTGCAGCTGCCCCCGATTGACACAAGCGTCACCGGCGCTACGGTCTCGCACAGAAGAAGAAATAACAAGGCAAGGGAATCGCCGTGATACGCGCCATCGCGCCTTGAGCACACCTGCACGCCCCTCCGCGCTCGCGCCATTTCGTATCCGCAATTATCGTTTCCAGTGGCCGTCCGACCTGCTCACCTCCTGGGCATTCGAGATCGAGACGCTGGTGCTCGGCTGGTACATCATGGTCGAGACCGGCTCGGTGCTGCTGCTCACCGTGCTCGCATCGCTCCAGTTCGTCGGGACATTGGTGGCGCCGGTGTTCGGCATGATCGGTGACCGCATGGGTCATCGCGATCTCCTGGTCGCGATGCGTCTTGCCTATATGGTGCTCGCGTCGACCATCATGACTCTGGCACTGACCGGTCATCTGACCCCGCCAGGCGTCATGATCATCGTCGCAATCATGGGCCTGATTCGCCCCTCGGATCTCGGCGTTCGCGGCGCGCTGCTTGCCGAGATCATGCCGAGCGAGCAATTGGTGGGCGCCATCAGCGTTGCGCGCACGACCCAGGACAGCGCGCGCATCGCCGGCGCGTTGACAGGCGCGGGGCTATTTGCCGTCCTCGGTATTGGCCTCGTTTACGTGGTGATCGTCTGCCTCTATTTCGTGGCCGCGCTGCTCATGCTCTGCCTGACCCGGCCGGAACGGACCATTGCCACAACTGATCTTCCGGCAGACGGCCGCGCCGTTTCGAGATTGCTGGGCGATCTGAAGGAAGGGATCGTCTACGCCTGGAATGGCGCGGGGATGCGCGCGGCGCTATGCGTCGCCTTCCTGGCCAACCTGACCGCATTTCCTTTCACCGGCGGGTTGCTGCCCTACATCGCGCGGGATATCTTTCACACCGACCAGACCGGCCTCGGTTATCTCTCCGCGAGCTTCGCCGTCGGCTCGCTGATCGGCTCCATCACGCTCAGCCTTGTCAGCGGAGTGCGCATTGCCCGGCTCCTGATCGGCGCGACGCTGGCCTGGTACGCCATGCTGCTGGTGTTCGTCGAGATCAGGACCATGCCGGTGGCGATGGCCTGCCTCGTGCTCGCCGGCATCGCCCAGAGCATGTCGATGATATCAGCTGCCGTGATCCTGATGCGGACGGCCAGCGCACATCTTCGCGGCCGCGTCATGGGCGTGCGCATGATGGTGATCTACGGCCTGCCGATTGGGCTCCTCGCGGCCGGCAGCCTGATCGACATCATCGGCTATTCCGCGACGGGGTCGCTCTATGCCGTCTCGGGGTTCATCGCAATGATGGCGATCGCCGTGCGCTGGCGCGCCGACCTCTGGCCGGTGCACGCGCCGGCCAATGGGCGCTAGTCCCCGTAACCGCGCAACCGCTCGATATCGAGGATCGTGACGCCGCCATACTCCAGCCGGAGCAAGCCCTCTTTCTCCAGCCGGTTCAGCGCGCGGTTGGCATTCTGGCGGGACATGCCGGAAAGCGCGCCGATCTCCTCCTGGGTGATCTCCAGATGCGCGGTGGATTCCGGATAGAGGATCGGATTGAACAGCGAGGCGATGCTGCGAGCAAGCCGCGCGGTGGCATCCAGCGTGCGGTTGACCTCGAGCATCCCGATGAACTGGCCGAGCCGCTCGTTGAGCTGCCGAACCAGGAAGCGGTTGAAGCCGACGCTGTTCTCGAACAGCCACATGAAGGCGCTGCGTTCCATCAGTGCGACGCGGCTGTTGCGCAGCGCGACGACGTCATAGCGGCGCGGCTCGTTCTTGAGCACGCTGCCCTCGCCGAACCAGGCCCCCGCCGTCAGCCCGGCAAGACTCGTCTCCTTGCCGTCGCGCGAGACCCCGCCCATCCGGGCAAGCCCAAAGACCATGCCGGCCCAATAGTCGAACGTGTCGCCGCGCATGAAGACGGTCTCGCCGGTGCCGTAGGACCGCTCCGTGATCCCGGCACGAGCGACCTCGATCTCCGCTTGCGTGAGCTCGCGCGACCAGGCAGCGACGCGCTTCAATTGATCCTCTGAAATCATGAACCCGAAGCCCGCCGCACCGTTCGTCACTCCTGTTCTGCTGCAATGCAGCATGATCGTCTCGGCTACCATCAGACGAAAGATGGAGGCTGCGAGCGCCCAAAAAACTTTGTCGCAGAATTGTCAGGCGGGAGACATTTCAAAATAGCGCTTTCCCCTATTGAGGACCACCTCGGGCGATGCGGCTTTTGATCCCAAACGGGAACGAGAGCGGCGCGGCTCCGGTCGAGACCATCTGCTGCATGGCCTCACCGGCACGGCCGTACTAGGATCGCCCAACAGAACGGACGAAGAGCGCCACTGAATGCGCCATCACCGGGAGGGATCTGTTTGGTGGCTACCAGTCTTGAAGTGCGCGGCGTGTCCTTGCGATTCGGCGGCGTTCGTGCGCTGACCGATGTCGGCTTCGCCATCAGGGAAGGCGAGCTGTTCTCGATCATTGGCCCCAATGGTGCCGGCAAGACCTCGATCGTGAACTGTATTTCCGGCCGCTACAAGCCGACCGAAGGCCAGCTGTTCTACCAGGGCCGCGACATCACCGGCCTGACACCCAACGCGCGCGCTTCGCTCGGCATCGGCCGCACCTTTCAGAACCTGGCGCTGTTCCACCATATGAGCGTGCTCGACAACATCATGGTCGGCCGCCATCACCTCCTGAAGAACAATTTTCTCACGGGCTCGCTGTACTGGCTCACCAGCGCGCGCAAGGAAGAGCTCGAGCACCGCCGCAAGGTCGAGGAGATCATCGATTTCCTCGATCTCCAATCGGTGCGAAAGGCGCCGGCCGGCACCCTCTCCTATGGTCTGCGCAAGCGCGTGGAGCTCGCGCGCGCCATGGCACTGGAGCCGCGCCTCATTCTCCTCGACGAGCCGATGGCCGGCATGAACTTCGAGGAGAAGGAGGACATGGCCCGCTACATCGTCGATCTCAACGAGGAGTTCGGCATGACCGTGGTGATGATCGAGCACGACATGGGCGTGGTAATGGACATCTCCCACCGCGTCATGGTGCTGGATTTCGGCCGCAAGATCGCCGAGGGCGATCCGGCCGCCGTGCTCGCCGATCCCCACGTCAGGCGCGCCTATCTCGGCGAAGAAGACGAGGTGCTGGTCGACCCTGACGATGCTCCGCCGGCGCAGGAGAGCGCGGCATGATGGATTACGCAGGCCGCGTCGCGCAGGCCGACACCTATCCGAAGATGCTCCGGCTCAATGCGAAGGAGTACGGCAACGAGATCGCGTTGCGCGAAAAGGATCTCGGGCTGTGGCGCCCGTTCACCTGGAACGCCTACCAGACGCGGGTGCGCGACTTCGCGCTCGGCCTGATCGAACTGGGCCTTGGGCGCGAAGATGTCGTCGGCATCATCGGCGACAACCGGCCGGACTGGGTCGCGGCGGAAATAGCAACCCACGCGATCGGAGGCTTGAGCCTCGGGCTATATCGTGACGTGCTCGACGAAGAAGCCTCTTATCTCCTCAATTATGGCGAGGCGCAGCTCGTTTTCGCCGAGGACGAGGAGCAGGTCGACAAGCTGCTTACGCTGGCCGACCGCGTCCCAAAGCTGAAGCACATCATCTATTCCGATCCGCGCGGCATGCGGAAATACGACGATCCGCGCTTGATGTCGGCGGAGACGTTTGCCGAACTCGGCCGGGCGCGGGCTACGCGCGAGCCGGAACTTTACGACCGGCTGGTGGACGCGACCAAGGGCGAGGACGTCGCGATCCTCTGCACGACATCAGGCACCACCTCGCATCCAAAGCTCGCGATGCTCGCGGCCGGCCGCGTGCTCGGCCACTGCGCGACATATCTCGCTTTCGATCCGAAAGGGCCGGACGACGAATACGTGTCGGTGCTGCCGCTGCCCTGGATCATGGAGCAGGTCTATGTACTCGGCAAAGGCCTCTTGTGCCGGATGAAGATCAACTTCGTCGAAGAGCCCGAGACCATGATGAACGATCTGCGTGAGATCGCACCGACGTTCATCCTGTTTGCACCGCGCGTTTGGGAATCAATCGCCGCCGACGTCCGCGCCAGGGTGATGGACGCAACGCCGTTCAAGCAACGCCTGTTCGACATCGGCATGAAGAGCGGGCTTGCCGCGCTCGAACGGGGCGAGCGTTCCGGCTTTGCCGACGCGATCCTGTTCCGTGCATTGCGCGACCGCCTCGGCTTCACCCGCCTGCGTTCAGCCGCAACCGGCGGCGCGGCACTCGGGCCCGAGACCTTCAAGTTCTTCCGGGCCATGGGCGTGCCGCTGCGCACGCTCTACGGCCAGACCGAGCTGCTGGGGGCCTACACGCTGCATCCCGCGGGCAAGGTCGATCCCGACACCACCGGCGTGCCGATGGCCGACAGCGTCGAAATCCGCATCGACAATGCCGACGTTCACGGCGTCGGCGAAATCGTGGTGCGGCATCCCAACATGTTCCTCGGCTACTACAAGAACCCGGAGGCGAGCGTCGCTGACCTCAGGGATGGCTGGATGCTGTCCGGCGACGCCGGCTATTTCAACGCGAATCGCCAGCTCGTGGTGATCGATCGCATCAAGGATCTCGCCGAGACCTCGCGCGGCGAGCACTTCTCGCCGCAATTCATCGAGAACAAGTTGAAGTTCTCGGCTTATATCGCGGAAGCCGTGGTGCTTGGTGCAGGCCGCGACGCGCTCGCCGCCATGATCTGCATCCGCTACTCCATCATCTCGAAATGGGCGGAGAAGAACCGGCTCTCGTTTACGACCTACAGCGACCTGGCCTCGCGGCCCGAGGTTTATGCGCTACTCAAGAAGGAAGTCGAGACCGTCAACGCGACTCTGCCACCGGCACAGCGCATCTCCCGCTTCCTGCTGCTCTACAAGGAGCTCGACGCCGACGATGGCGAGCTCACCCGCACGCGGAAAGTGCGGCGCAGCGTCATCAACGAAAAATACGAAGGCATCATCGACGCGATCTACCGCGGCCAGGCCGACATCCCCGTGGACACCGTGATCCGCTTCCAGGACGGCACCACGCAAAGGGTGCGGACCACGCTGCGAGTGGTGGATCTCGGCGGACCGGGGCATTTGGCGGAGGCGGCGGAGTGAACTTCGTGGCAATCACAGGTGCAATGCGTATTGCTGCGCCCTCTCCCCTTGTGGGAGAGGGCATCTCCGCAGCCCGCCCCACCCTCACTTCGGTGAGGGGTCCTCTCTCCGCGCGTTCATTGCTGAGACAACCCCTCACCCGTCTTCGCTTCGCGAAGCCACCCTCTCCCACAAGGGGAGAGGGGAAGAGCGCGCCGGATTTGTCAGCGAGCACCACTTCATGAACACCGCCTTCCTCATTCAGCTCCTGGTCAACGGCCTCGTGGTCGGCACGCTCTATGGCGTGGTCGCGATGTCGTTTGTGCTGATCTACAAGGCTAGCCAGGTCGTCAATTTCGCACAGGGCGAGCTCTTGCTTGTCGGCGCCTGGGTGTGCTGGACTTTGCTCGCGAAATACCAGGTGCCGTTCTGGATCGGCATGCCGATGACGCTGGTGTTCATGTTCGTGTTCGGCATCGCGGTGCAGGTCCTGATCCTGCGACCGATGATCGGCGAACCCATCATCTCGGTCATCATGGTGACGATCGGCCTCTCCACCGTGCTGCAGGCCACGCTGAAATGGATGTTCGGCGTCAATCCGCAGCCGTTCCCGCGCGTGTTCGAGAGCCAGTCCGTCAGCCTGCTCGGGCTCCAGATCCAGACCGTCTATGTCATGAGCCTCGTCGTCTCGATCGCGATGATGATTGGCATGGCCTGGTTCTTCCGCGCGTCAAAGTACGGCCTTGCGATGCGCGCCACTGCGTTCAACCAACAGGTCGCGCAATCGCTCGGCATTTCCGTGAAAAGCGTGTTCGCGATGGCCTGGGCGATCTCCGCAACGGTGTCGGCGGTTGCAGGCGTTGTGGTCGCCGTCGTGAACGGCGTATCCTCGGGCCTTGCCGCCTATGGGATCAAAGTGTTTCCGGCTGCGATCCTCGGCGGGCTCGATTCCGTCGGCGGTGCCGTGCTCGGCGGCATCATCATCGGATTACTCGAGAACATCGCGCAATATGTCGACAGCGAATACCTTCACTGGGGCAATCTCTACGAGATCGCGCCGTTCTACGTCCTCATCATCGTGCTGATGATCAAGCCCTACGGCCTGTTCGGCACCCACGACATCGAACGGATCTGATCTATGGCCGGCCCCGCCCTCATCCCTGCTGGTGATTTCCGCACCTCTTACGCGGCCGACACCACGATCTTCCCGACCGCCACCAGCCGCAATTTTGCGATCGCCGGCGTGCTGGCGCTGTGTCTCGTACCGCAATTCCTTGGCGGCTATTGGCTCAGCATCCTGATCCAGATCGGCATCTTCTCGATCGCTGCGCTTGGCCTCAACATCCTGGTCGGCTTCACCGGCCAGATTTCGATCGGCCATGCCGCTTTCTTCCTGCTCGGCGCCTTCACCTCGGCCTACATCTCCAACAGCACATCGATCCCGGTGTTCTTCGCGATCCCCCTCGCGGGCGTCGTCACTGCGCTGGTCGGGCTGATCTTCGGCATCCCGGCGGCGCGGCTGAAGGGGCTTTATCTCGTGATCGCGACGCTCGCAGCACAATACATCCTGCTCGACTTCTTCTCCCGCGCCGAATGGTTCACCGGCGGCTCGGTGCCGGCCAGCGCCAATCCGTTTTCGATCTTCGGCTACACGCTGCGCGGCGACAGGCAATATTTCTACGTCGTACTCGCCTACGTAGTTGCAAGCTACGTCCTCGTCACCAATCTGATGCGCACCCGCGACGGCCGCGCGCTGGTGGCGATTCGCGACCATTATCTCTCCGCGGAGATCATGGGCATCAATCTCACCAAGTATCGCACGTTGTCATTTGGGCTCGCCGCCTTCTTCGCCGGCATCGCCGGCGCGCTCTACGCACACTACCAGCTCGTGGTGTCGCAAGAGGGCTTCGGCATCGAACGCTCGATCCTGTTCCTGGCCATGATCATCATCGGCGGCACCGGTTCGATCATGGGCACGCTGATGGGTACCGCGTTCGTGGTGCTGCTGCCCGAGACGATGGAGTTCCTCAGCGTGGCGCTGAAGGGCGGCGCGATCGACAAGGCGCTGTCGCTCAACAACAACATCACCTTCCTGCGCGAGATCGCGATCGGGGTGATCATCATCGCGTTCCTGATGTTCGAGCCGGATGGGCTCGCCCATCGCTGGCGGCAGATCAAGGCATACTGGAAACTCTACCCGTTCTCGCATTGAGCGCGGGCAACTCGCAAACCAACAAATAAACAGGAGGAGGCAACCAATGAAAACTAAATCCCTTTTGAGCACCGCGTCACTTGCGCTGGCGATCGCCGCATTCTCGTCAGGCGCGCAGGCGCAGATCGCGATCGGGCATCTCGCCGATTATTCCGGCGGCACGTCCGACGTCGGCACGCCCTACGGCCAAGCCGTCGCCGACACCTTCGCCTGGGTCAACAAGAACGGCGGCGTCGGCGGCAAGCAGCTCAACGTCGACACCAACGACTATGGCTACCAGGTACCGCGCGCGATCGCGCTCTACAAGAAGTGGTCGGCGCCGGACTCCAAGGTCGCGGCGATCATGGGCTGGGGCACGGCAGACACCGAGGCGCTGACCGGCTTCCTCGCACAGGATAAAATCCCCGACCTCTCCGGCTCCTACGCCGCTGCCCTCACCGATCCCGAAGGTGTCAGCGGCAAGGCCAAGCCCGCGCCCTATAATTTCTTCTATGGTCCGAGCTATTCGGACTCGCTGCGCGCGATGCTGATGTGGGCAGCCGAAGACTGGAAGGCCAAGGGCAAGTCCGGCAAGCCGAAATTCGTCCACATGGGCGCCAACCACCCCTACCCGAACGCACCGAAGGCCGCCGGCGAAGCCATGGCGCAGGAGCTCGGCTTCGAGGTGCTGCCGCCGCTGGTGTTCGCGCTCGCGCCGGGTGACTACAGCGCGCAGTGCCTGAGCCTGAAATCCTCAGGCGCCAACTACGCCTATCTCGGCAACACCGCCGCGTCCAACATCTCGGTGATGAAGGCCTGCAAGACCGCCGGCGTCGACATCCAGTTCATGGGCAATGTCTGGGGCATGGACGAGAACGCCGCCAAGACCGCAGGCGATGCCGCCGACGGCGTGATCTTCCCGCTGCGCACCGCGGTCAGCTGGGGCGGCGATGCGCCCGGCATGAAAACGGTAATGGAGATCTCGAAGATGTCCGACCCGACCGGCAAGGTGTATCGGCCCGTGCACTACATCGCGGCGGTGTGCTCGGCGCTCTACATGAAGGAGGCGATCGATTGGGCCGCCAGGAACGGCGGCGCCACCGGCGAGAACGTCGCCAAGGGCTTCTACCAGAAGAAGGACTGGGTGCCGGCCGGGATGGAGGGCGTCTGCAATCCCTCGACCTGGACCGACAAGGACCACCGCGGCACGCTGAAGGTCGACCTCTACCGCACCAAGATTGCGGGAGCGACCGACGGCGACCTCAACGACCTCATGGCCAAGGGCGCGATCAAGCTCGAGAAGGTCAAGACCGTCGAGCTCCCGCGCAAGCCGGAATTGCTGGGCTGGTGAGCTTAGCGCTCACCTCACACACAAATGTCATCCCCCGCCTTGTGCGCAGCGCGCACTCGAGCGGGGAATCCAGTACGCCGGGGCCTCTCCGTGAGTCTCAGGCGTCGCTGGAATACTGGGTCGCCCGGTCAAGCCGGGCGACGACAGCGGAGTATGAGGCATGACCGAAATTCACGAAGCAGCAGCTCGTCCCTCCCCCGGCATCGTACCCGCACCGCCTCTCCTTGCCGTGCGCAACATCGAGGTTGTCTATGACGACGTCATCCTGGTGCTGCGCGGTCTCAGCCTCGACGTGCCCAAGGGCGCGATCGTGGCGCTGCTCGGCGCCAACGGCGCTGGCAAGTCGACGACGCTGAAGGCGATCTCTGGGCTGCTCAAAACCGAGGACGGCGAAGTCACGCGTGGCGAAATCTTGTTCGAAGGCGAGCGCATCAATGGCATCGACCCCGACAAGATCGTCCGCCGCGGCATCTTCCAGGTGATGGAGGGCCGGCGCATCGTCGCCGACATGACCTCGCTGGAAAACCTCAAGCTCGGTGCCTTCACCCGCAGGGACCGCGAGGTCGGCGCCGATCTCGATATGGTCTTCAACTATTTCCCGCGTCTGAAAGAGCGCACCGGGCTTGCCGGTTATCTCTCCGGCGGCGAACAGCAGATGCTCGCGATCGGCCGCGCACTGATGGCGCGCCCGAAGATGATCCTGATGGACGAACCCTCGATGGGCCTGTCGCCTCTGCTGGTGAAAGAGGTGTTCTCGATCATCCACAAGATCAACCGTGACCTCGGCGTCACCATTCTCCTGGTCGAGCAGAACGCCCGCGCCGCGCTGTCGGTGGCAAGCCACGGCTACATCATGGAGCAGGGCAAGGTCGTGCTCGACGGCACCGCGGACGAATTGCGCGACAACGAGGACGTCAAGGAATTCTACCTCGGCGGCGCCGGCGACCAGCGCAAGAGCTTCAAGAACCTCAAAAGCTTCAAGCGGCGCAAGCGCTGGCTTTAACCTTCCAATACCTGTTCCGCTTCCGTGACTGCGCAGAGAACATGATAGAACGACGACGCAGGAATGGTGTCGATCAGCGATTTGCCGTCGCGCTCGAACTGGTCGTACCAGCCGCCCCGCACGGGATGGCTGAGATAATGCCGTTCGAGCCGCGCCAGCGCCACGCGCGCCTCGTCCGCCGCGCCCGCCTCGCCGGATTCGGCCTGCGCGATCCACGCCTTCGCAATCTCGGTCTGTGGCCACAGCCGGCGCGTAGTGCGGCGAATGTTGCCGGCGTCGTCACCCTCGTCGATAAGGCAGCCGGTGGCCTCGTCGCGATAGCGCAGCGCGGTTTCCAGCAGCTCGGCGCGCCGCTGTCCGGTCGGGCAGCCCGTGATGCGTTCGAACCCCTTCAGCAACCAGACCCATTCCGCCTGGTGGCCGGGCTCGACGCTGACCGGCGCGATCTTCGACCAGTCCTCTTCGAAATATTCGCCGAGCGCGCGCGTCCGCTTGTCGTAGAGATTGGCGAGGAACAGCGCGAAGAACTCGCCGGCACGGTTCTGGAACGACAAATCGTGGGTCGCGTCGAAGCACGCGATCATCGCCTCGAACAGATGCATGTGCGGGTTCTGCCGGCGCGGCAGCGAGACCGGAAGGCCTTCGTGGACGCCGCCGTGCGGCGAGCGCAGATGGCCGTCGAGGAAGGCGAGCAGCGCGTCGATCTCGGTGCGAATTTGTGCGTCCTGGTCGAGCGCATAGACGGCCGCGAGCGCAAACAGGATGAAGGCGTGGTCGTAGGCGTCGCGCCGGCCGTCCAGCACCGCGCCCTCCGGCGTCAGCCGGTGCACGTAGCCGGGCCGGCCGTCGGGCGCCTTTGCCTTGGCGAGCAGATGCTCGAGGCCCTTCAGTGCGACGGCGCGCCCCTCAGGGTACCAGCCCATCTGCGCAGCCTTGGCGTAGCACCAGATCTGGCGGGCCTGCACGAACACCCGGCGCGGCGCGGCGCTGTCCGCCGTGCCGTCACGATGCAGCCGATCGATGAAACCACCCGCGCCATGGTCCCAGCCGACCGTCCACCACAACGGCAGCGCCTCGTCGATCATGCGGCGCTTCAGGCGCGGCACGACGTCCGACGCCTCGTCCGCCGCACTGATTCCCTCGTCCGCCATCGCGTCCTCTTCAAACCTCGTCCATGGCCGTCTGATACCCATGCCGGCGGCGGCACGCAACGGATGCCAACACGGAAAGATCAGCCATGACCGCCCATTACGACGCCCTCGAGACGCGCGAGCAAGCCGCGCGCGAGGCCGATCTGTTCGCCCGCCTGCCCGGCGTGCTGCGCTCTGCGATGACCGCGCCCGCCTATGCTGATCGGCTGAAAGGCCTGGATCCGGCTACCGTGACCTCCAGGGCGGCACTGGCCGGCCTCCCAGTGCTGCGCAAGTCGGAACTGCCGGCCCTGCACAAGGCCTCCAGGCCCTTCGGAGGGTTCGTCGCGGCGGCGCCCGGCTCGTTCGCCCGCCTCTTCACCTCCCCCGGGCCGATTTTCGAGCCGGAGGGGCGGCAGGCCGATCCGTGGCGCGGCGCACGGGCGCTGTTCGCGGCCGGGTTCCGGCCCGATGACATCGTGCTCAACACCTTCAGCTATCATCTCACTCCCGGCGGCTTCATCTTCGATGCGTCGGCCCGCGCGCTCGGTTGCGCCGTGATCCCGGCCGGTCCAGGGAATACCGAGCAGCAATTCGAGCTGATCGAGGCTTACCGTCCCGTCGGCTACAGCGGCACGCCGGACTTCCTGAAGATCTTGCTCGATGCTGCCGCAAGCTCAGGACGCGACGTCTCCTCGATCAAGAGCGCGCTGGTCTCGGGCGCGGCCTTCCCGCCCTCGCTCCAGGCGGAGATCAAGGCGCGCGGCATCGACGCCTACCAGGCCTTCGGCACCGCCGATCTCGGCCTCATCGCCTTCGAGACGAGCGCGCGCGACGGCATGGTCGTGAACGAGGATCTGATCATGGAGATCGTCAAGCCCGGCACCGGCGATCCCGTGGCGTCCGGCGACGTCGGCGAGATCGTCGTGACTTCGCTCGACCCGCACCATCCCTGGATCCGACTCGCTCTCGGCGACCTCACCGCGGCACTGCCGGGGACCAGCCCCTGCGGGCGCACCAACATGCGCATCAAGGGTTGGATGGGCCGCGCCGACCAGACCACCAAGGTCAAGGGCATGTTCGTCCGCCCCGAGCAGGTCGCCGAGATCGGCAACCGCCATCCCGCGCTCGGAAGATTACGCCTCGTCGTCACGCGCCAGGGCGAGGCCGATGCAATGACGCTGAAAGCGGAGACGGCGGTCGCAAACGACGCGTTGCGCGAGGAGATTGCAGGCACCTTGCGCGCAGTGACGAAGCTCGGAGGCGAAGTTGAATTGGTGAGGCCCGGCGCGCTGCCGAACGACGGCAAGGTGATCGCGGACGAGCGGTAACGCTGACCTCGTTCTGGTAACAGCGAATATTTCACAACGCTGAGCCCCGTTCAGGTGTAAATCTGCGCAAAACTCCCGGAATATCCGAGACTTACGCGGCCCTGGCGAGCAGCGGGCGGAAAATAACAGGGAATTCCCAACCGCTATCAGGGAATTGCCTGGCAAAGAACAGCGAACTTGCCGAGCCGTAGCAGGGAAGCCGATCAGTGGCCCAGCAAGCGCACGAGAAGAACCATCTGATCTCCTGACCCGCCAGACCATCAGGACGGAGTGAAGCGAAGCTTGCTCGCGTCGGGAACTTCTTCGGCATGCCGTAGACCGGCATCTTGTCACCGCCTTGTGATGAATTTCAAAAACGCGATAGGAGGCCTCTACATTCGCCAATTGGACTCGCCCGCTACCCCATAGCCCTCGAATCCGCAATATCGGATTTTGAGCGTTTACCAATGGGGTGAGCCGCTCTCTGCTGTTGCTCCCTCTTGGGCTAACGTTTCTCCGGACCAGCGAACCTGAAGGAGAAACGAACATGGGCGTCCCGTTTGATCAGCAGCGGCTTGACGACGATCCGCCATGGCACGTCCGCCACGCCCCTCCCATCCACAAGCGTCGCGGTCGCCCACCCAACCATCCGGCACAGCAGGACTTTACGCTCAAGCAGATCGACAGGATCTATCCGTGGCTGTGCAGGCGGCTCAAGGCTAATCAAACCGCTCCGGAACGCACCGTCGCGCGTATCGCGATCAGCGAGCGCGCTTACCGCCTGTTGGCATTCTGGGCGCGCAAGCGCCTAAAAAATGTAGATTGGACGACTCTCCGCAATAGCCACAGCTTCTGGAAGGGCGGGCACCTTCACCCCGAAGAACGCTGCAGGGATTCGGAGGACTTCGAAGCGGAGATCGAGCGCCAGTTTCCGCGGCCTTCCGATCGTGCACTGTAACCGCCAATTTCCGTGAGCGAATTCCCAGCCCTGATCTGCAAAACCTCTCCGGGGCAATTCGCCCTAAGAGAACTCAATCAGGAGAAAAGCCTTGCAGATCGAGCACCTGTCAATTGACGCGTTGAGGCCCTATGCAGGCAATGCCCGCACCCATTCGCCGAAGCAGATCAAGCAGATCGCACAGAGCATCAAGCGGTTCGGCTTCACCAATCCAATTCTGATCGATGATGAAGGTCAGGTCATTGCGGGCCACGGACGACTTGCAGCCGCAAGCATGCTCAACCTCGGGACGGTGCCCTGCGTCCGTCTCTCGCATCTTAGCGAGACGGATACGAAAGTGAGCTGCGAGCGGCCCCGTCGCGCCTCTTGCAGAAACGCGACAGAAAGCGTGATCGCCATCTTTAAGCGGCTCGCAATGGAGCCCGTGATGCTTACCACAGATGGCCGTCGGCAAAAGGTCCCCCGAGCCGTGGCTGTCCTGTTGAAAAACTACAATGCGGCTCTTCAAGGCGACAAGAGCGCCCGGAACAATATCTGGCGACTTTTGGAGCGAACCGGAGAGCTGATCGATCAGAATGACCCCGCAATAGCAGGCAAGCCAATAGTCGTTCCCGAACCGATTTGGGATACGAAAAAGCTCCTGGAGGAACACGGCGTCGGCATCGTTGAGGGCAAGCCTAGCCGAACAGCCTAATTAGCGCTTCGCCGCGTTGCCGGCCAACTCCTTCGCTAAATCCAGAGCTGCAACCCCAATTGATCCAAAGAATTAAATTTCCAGCACCAACCCCGAACGAACAGGTCTTTTGCCAAGCTCAAACACCTGCTCCGCAACGCAGCCGCACGAACCGTCGATGCGGTCTGCGCCGCCATCGGAACTCCTTAGCGCCCTCAAGCCCGAAGAATGCGCGAACTAGTTCAAAACTCAAGCTATCGAAGCTAATGCCATCACGCTTTAGTCTCCTCCTTGCTGCGGGAGCTGCGGTTGTCATCGATCACAGCGGTCACGCCATCGATGAACGCTTGACAC
Organism: Bradyrhizobium sp. 44; assembly: GCF_023073095.1. Lineage (NCBI taxonomy): Bacteria > Pseudomonadati > Pseudomonadota > Alphaproteobacteria > Hyphomicrobiales > Nitrobacteraceae > Bradyrhizobium > Bradyrhizobium sp. 44. Next base: position 401,982 of record NZ_JADPIY010000029.1, on the reverse strand, counting down.
TCAGCGTGGGTCTTGAACGTGCCCTTGTACTTCCCAAACAGGAAAACGGTGCGCCCGTGACCCTTTCCGAAGAAGTATTGGCCGACGTGTCCGCCGCCTTCGTCTTTGAGCTCAATGCTACCAAGGCTTTGCACTGACTTGAGGTCTGTCTCTGGTAGCTTGATCCGCACACCTGTCTCCGTGATTCTCGGCGGGCTCCGCCGGGCTAAGGACGTTAGCGGCCTCATCGTCGACTGGCGTTTCTAGCAGATCAGCGCTTCGTCGCGTTACCAGCCAATTCCATCGCTAGGTCCAGAGCTGCAACTCCAATTTGATCTGAAGAATTAGATTTGCAGCGCCGGTCCATCCAAGCAACGATCGCGGAGAAATCGCCGCCGCCGACAATGTCCCTCTCAGCACTCACGTTTAACCCGCTGACGAAGCCCACGACCCAGGATTCAAAGGCTGCCTTTACAACCGGATTCTTCTTCCTACTCATCCAGGCGGTACAAGATTGCGAACCAGCGCCTACGATCGTTGATCCCGCGTTCAGGCTTGTTATTGGCAGAAGCAGAATGGCGATGGCGGCCAGCCCTTTTTTCATCATTTGCTCGCTCGAAAAGAGTTACTGGCGACTAACCTACATCCGAAAGCTCGCTTTGACAGCTTGGACGCTGTTCATAAGAGTAGCATCATCACTATGGCAAGCGCTCGTCTCATCTCGTCCTCGACCGAAAACGGCTACTTCCAAGGAGGCTCTATCTGTTGCTTTGCCCGACGGCGCAAGCTCCGTTTCGGTTTTTCGATGCGCCTGCGCATGGGAATGGACGCTTCTACGGCCGATCGCTATCTCAGGCTCGAATCCGGCCAGTGAGGAACCTCATCCGCGCGGCGGGATCGACGCAAGTTCTGCCGCACCATCGCGTAGAGCACAAACAGGCCGATGGTGATCGCGACAGCCAGCAGTGGGAAAATGTAGTTCATGCAGCCTCGAAGACTAGCAGCCCGTCCAATCGGCGCGACGCTCTCCGGCCTGAGACCCTACACTGCCAGTTTCCTACTCAGCTCGTGGTTCTCATCCGGCATTCCGCTTGAAGTGTTTGAGCCCCCGCCGTTGCCGCGAGAGAGCAGCCTTCTCATACCGTTCCAAGCTCGACAAATATCTCATTTGCTTTGGTTCCGCGCCCTCGATCACCGCCAACATCAGAATTAACCTAAGAGCTCGCAGGCGATCCTGGCGGCTCCTAGCTTGAGCCAAATCTTGAACTGCGACATGCATGTCCGTACCTTTGAAGCCTTCCGCAAAGACTGCATCGAAACCAGAACCGGCGGGTTCGTCCCAACGAGATAAGCCATGCCGATAGGCGTTGCGGCTCGATGCTGTTTTGCCGACGCTTGTTTGCGGCCCGGTACTCCTCGCTGCGTTTGCGCGATTGGCTTCGATTTGTCGCTTTGACGCCAACTTGCCTCCTTGATTTCACTATCTCGCAATCGAGCGATCCGCTTTATCGCGAAGACCACGGCCTCAATCCTCGGTTACCGCGCCTCGGCGATGCGACGGAGGATACGACGGATCCGGCAACAACGGCGCAATGAACGTATGTAGGTTTGATCCATCAAACAGATAGGCGGCTATTCCGGCCGCTTGTGCCGCAGCAAGATCGCTCTGCTTGTCACCGACCAGGAAGCTAGCATCGATGTCCACCGAATACCGCTCAAGGAGGGCTCTGATCATGCCCGGCTGCGGCTTACGACAGCTACAGAGGACACGGTAACGCTCAACCGGACCATCGGGGTGATGGGGGCAGAATTCGAACGCATCGATACGGGCACCAACCATAGCAAGTTCACGCGACATCCATTCGTGCAGATTGCGAACATGCCGCTCCTCGTAAAACCCCCTCGCGATTCCTGATTGGTTCGTCACGACAAACGCAAGATACCCGGCGTCATTGACTGCTTTGACGGCCTCTTGCGCTCCTTCCACCCACCGGATCTGGCCGGGATCGAAAGCGTAGCCGTCGTCCTCATTGAGGACGCCATCACGATCGAAAAATACTGCCGGACGCTTCAAATCCCAGGGGCCCAAGTTGGAGGCAATACCCACGATCTTCCGACAATCACGGCTTCATTTCAACATGTCATGCGACCGGACAATCGTTCTCGGCGAGCGCGCCTTTTGTATCCAGGTCTTTGCGGTTCATGCGTGAATTGGCTTCGTTTTGTCGGTTTATACCGGTCAGCCTCGTCCCGTCCCTGCCCTAAGCCCGTGAGAACAAGAGCGATTCCTGTCGCTGAAACGAGCAAGATTGTTGCTGCAGAAAGGACTGGCCTTCATTCGCGATTGGAGCGTTACTGATTCGACCGGGCGCCACCTGCGATCCTAGCGCCGGTATCTCGCCTCGCGGACGCGGGGCTTCAGGCAGTGCGGCAAATGAAGCCGCTTGTTTTTGCGTAGGAGATACCGGTGACAACAGTTCAAACAAACGGCGCCGATGCGCCCAATCATATCATCAGGTTCAACCACAATGACCGTCGCCACTTCATCGGCGGCTCGGATGCGCGTGTCATCATGGGTGATGATCAGGACAAGCTCATCCGCCTTTGGCAAGAGAAACGTGGAGAGGTCGCACCAGAAGATCTCTCGGATAATCTCATCGTCCAGCTCGGCACGATAACAGAGGTCCTCAATCGCGCCTGGTACCAGCGCTCAACGGGGCAAACCATCTCAGACATCCAGAAGCGCGTTCGCCATCCCATCCACAAATGGATGGCGGCAACACTCGATGGCATGGTCGAGCAGATCGGAGCGGTGTTTGAGGCCAAGTTCATGCTGCCTTGGGCCTTTACAGAGGAAGCCGCGGCCGAGAAACATATGGCCCAGCTGCAGCACAACATGTGGGTCACAGCGTCCCGCAGCGCCGTTCTCTCGATCATCACCGGCGGTGGCAAATGGGTTGAGATCAAAATCCACGCCGATCCGCTCTATCAGCATCTGCTCCTCACCGCCGAGAAGAAATTTTGGCGCTGCGTTCAGAGCGGCGAGACGCCTCTGCTCTTCAACATCGAAACGCCGCGACCAAGGCTGGAGGCCGTTAAGGTCGTCGATATGTCTTCGTCCAATACTTGGGGCGAGTTCGCTGCAACCTATCTCCGCACCAAGGACGCCCACGGGGAGCACGAGCTCTCTAAAGCTGAGTTGAAGAAGCTCGTGCCCGAGGATGCCAAGGAGGCAAGCGGGCACGGGATCAAGGCCAAACGCTCCAAGTCCGGGGCCATCAGCTTCGACGCTCTCGCTGTGGAGGCCTCCGATGCATCAATCCAGTGAGCGGATCGGGGCGATCGCGGGCGCCCTCGCCCGGGCGCAGGCCGAGCTAACCAACCCGGAAAAGATCCTGACGGCGGTGATCCGGTCCCCCTTCCCGCGGGAGGACGACCGGACCTTCCGCTACGCCTCCTTGGCCTCCGGCCTGGACCTTGTCCGCAAGACCCTCAGCAAGCAGGAGATCGCAACCGTCCAGACCACAAGGATCGACTCCAGCAGCGGCCAAGTGCGTCTCACGACCCTGCTGGCCCATGCGTCCGGCGAATGGATCTCCTCCGATTGGCCGGTCTGCGCGGCAAAGGAAATCGAGGCGCCACATCGGATGGGTGCCTCATTGACCTATGCCCGTCGCTACGCCCTATTTGCTCTGGTTGGCATTGCCGGTGAGGACGACCTCGACGCTCCCGATGCAATCGCCGGACCTCCCGCTGCAGCCGAGCCGCAAACGGTTCCCGGCCAAAAGGGAAAGCCTGCCAAACCGGTTTTGAACCGGCCGGCTGTCCTGAAGCCTCAGCAATCGGCGGAGCTACGGGAGCGGCTGCTGGCCGAGCTGGCGGCAGCCTTGGGGAACAGCGACGACCTCCTGGCTTGGGCCAAAGCCAGCCTTCCCCTGAAGAACACCCTCCTGGAGGCCGACGCCCGGGCGCTTGAGGCGGCCTATCAGGTGAGGTTCGAGGAAGCTGATCTGCCACCATCGGAGGCCGAGCGCACCACCGGACAGGAACCGGCGGAAGAACTTTCCCTCTCCCAACCCGCTATCCCCGGCTCAAGCTCGGAAGGGCCGGCGGATCAGCCAAGGAGCGGCCTCGCCTTCCCCAAAGAGCCCCCGCGCAAGCGGAGCAAGGCCCACCTTGCTTTTATCCGGGCACAGCCCTGCCTGGTCTGCAAGCAGGCTCCTTCCGATGCGCATCACCTCAAGTTCGCCCAACCGCGAACACTCGGGCGCAAAGTCAGTGACGAATTCACCGTCCCATTATGCCGCTCTCACCATCAGGCTCTCCATCGACATGGCAACGAAAAAGCATGGTGGGTGGATATGCAGATATCGCCGTTGCCTCTCGCGAGCGAGTTATGGGCAGCGAGCCCCGTTCATGACCACGCTAATCCGAACGTGGCCACTTTCGATGCTTTATCGCAGGCCGGGCCGGAGGTCACACGTCAATGAATGGCCCCTTCAGCAACGCCACGCCTGCAACCACATCCGCTATTCCGGTCGATTTTCAAGTCCTATGTCCAGCTCCCCAACTTCTGCCCGGCGAAAGCATCGAGCAGTATCGCGCGCTCCAAGCCGTCATCTTTCGCGACATAGCCCCCCAATCGGCGATCGAGTGGCTGCTTGTCATTGATGTTGCAGAGCTGTCCTGGGAGATACAGCGCTATCGAATTCTGCGGCATAAGCTGCTGGAATCATATCGACAAAAAGCAATAGAGATGGCACTTCGTCGGATAGATGTGCCCGGTATCGTGTCCGACGTCAAAAATGACGCCGAACCCTACATCGTTCAGAACGCGCTCGAGTGGCGGCTCGATCGCATTGCGGCAGACGAGATCGAAGCACGTCTCGCAACATACGGATTCGATCAGCACACCATTAGCGTGGAAGTTTACGTGCAGGCCCGCGAGATCTTCACGCTATTCGAGACGCTAATCAACGCGGCACAGTTAAGACGGCTGGTCTTGCTCAAGGAACTGAATAGCGGCGGCCGAATGCATGACCCGGCTACTTTCATCCGCCCTCAACCCCGGGTCCGATCAAGAACGAGGTACAGTCCGCTCCTGCAGAAGCAACCCAGCGCGGCTCCGAGATCGTGAAAGCGAACACCATCGACCATGCGCCCGAAGGAGTGGCCGATATGCGAAGCGTCGTCATGATAGACGCGAAGTGGCGGAACTTCATCATTTGGTCGACCGATGGCAGCGGCAATTACAAGAGCGACACAGGAGTGCTCTCAGGCAACAGCGTCGCGCTCAAGCAGGTAGAGTCAACGCTCCACCAGGATTTGAATGCCGACGGTGTCATCGATGTCGCTTCGGCTCCTCAAGCGGGAGCGGTCGCGACCAATACGCTCCTCTCGCACCGCTTTGAGTTTGCCCCTTTGAACATCCCCGAAGTTGTCGCTCAATCGTCGTCCTTTCGTGAATTGCCCCAATCGACGACAATCATCATCGACTCCAACGGTGAAACTCAGGCCTCCGAAGTGCACCATCCACGCATTGGCGACGTCGCACCTAATCACCATCCGGATGGGTTCATCTTAGTCTAAGCCCCTCCCGGAGCTTTGTGACGACGCACGCCTCCGCTGCTGACGGATGCCACTGCATCAATGCCAAGCCTTCGATCTCGGGCGCGATGCAGCTCAACGCTCAGCCGGCGAAGAGCTCCTATGTACCAGTCCAGTAAGCATCGGACCATCGAAACCGCTCTCGCACGAGCCCAGCTGAAGTGATGAACCCGAAGAAGACGCTGACCGTCCTCATCAGATCGCCCTTCCCGCGGGAGGAGAATTGCTATCCGCTGCCCCTCCCCGTCCCCTTGCGAGCGCCCTGACCTTGTATGTAAGTCGGTGACCCAGCAGGCTATCGCCACCATCGGGATCGAGCAGACAACCGCCAAATTCACCCCACCAGCTTGCTAGCCACGTTTCAACGAATGGGTTTTCTGCCCTGCGCACATTGTCCACTCTCCTTAGCTAATGCCGGATCGGCCCGTTGAATGAGGGATGACCACGAATTATTGTGATTGTGAGAAGATTCTGGTTCTCAATGCGGGGACGCCACACACGACATCGGCAGATTGTAGAACAGTCAAGCGCTTGTCCACAAAGATGGAAGAATGATGCCCGATCGAGTACTCGTGACCGGCGCGAACGGTTTCGTTGGGCGTCATATTACACCCATATTGGAGCGCGAAGGATGGTCGGTCCGGCGGGCGGTCCTCCACCCTGAGGGCATAAACAAGGAATTTGTAATCGAACCGATCGGGCCCAACACCGATTGGTCCGCCCCGCTCGAAGGCATCGATTGCGTTGTGCATCTCGCCGCTCGAGTGCATCACAAGCACGAGGAGCATGCGGTCGAACTTTACCATGATGTCAACACTGCTGGCACGTTGCACCTGGCGCGGTGTGCTGCAAGGGCGGGAGTGCACCACTTCATCTTCGTCAGCACAGTTCTTGTAAATGGCCGCAGCAGTGATGGCCGTGCCCCTTTTAGCGAGGATGATCTCCCCACACCAGAAGGGCTCTACGGCAAGTCCAAGGCAGCGGCGGAGGCTGGGCTAAGGATGCTGGCGCGCCAATGCACGATGAAAATATCGGTCATTAGGCCGCCGCTCGTCTATGGTGCGGGCGCTAAAGGTAATTTTGCGCTGCTCACGCGAGCCGTTAGATTGGGCCTGCCATTGCCCTTTGCAGCGATCCGAAATCGTCGCGCCTTCCTCGCAGTGCAAAATCTCTCATCCTTCATTCTGCGCCGACTTGCACATACGGATCCGGGAAGCAACTTCGAACTCTTTCTCGTCGCCGATGAAGAGCAGGTCTCGACCCCTGAATTCATTAAGCGCCTCGCAGTAGCGGCCGGCCAGAGACCGCGACTGCTGAGCCTACCGCCGAAGCTTCTCACGAATCTACTCGGCCTGGCGGGTCAGCAAGGTATGCAAGACAGTCTGATCGGCTCGCTTCAGCTCGACACCTCCAAGGCTATTGCTACGGGATGGCGACCGCAAGTTTCGCTCGACGAGGGTCTGCGGCTCGCCTTGTTGCAGACTGAGCGCACATAGATGCCTGAACGGTCTTGCGCAGCTTGGCAGCCAACCCCAATCTGAGGTGTCCCAAATCGCTCGTAGGAATGATGAACATAGTTAGCTGTAGGAGCATAGTTGCCGATTCCCCGGTTGGGCGTCGCGATCTGCTGATTCGCGAGCTGACCAGCGCGTTTGTAAGCACGCGATAGCCTACTCACATCGGTCTAGCTCGAACTCGGCAACGTTCCTTGAGAAACCACGTGCATATCGCTCACCATGGAAGATGGAGGGCGACAAATGCTACAGTTGCACTTAGCAACACTATCCAAAGCAAAGCCCTGATCGCCGCCCACATACTACTTGCGCTTCTAAATTCCTTCGCACTTCGTTGGGACACTAGCCATTCGCCTCCATTGTACTGCGTGCCGTGACCGTCAGATCACTTCGGCAGCCGCTTCGGTCTCAGGATGCGCGATTTTATTCGCGATGCTTGCATTTGTTCAAAAAGCGCCACGCTTCCTCCGGGCAAGTCATCTGCATAAGTCGAACTATCATGCGCTCTGTTCGATGTGACTAGCCGAAGTGCTGATTGATTATTGTCATTTGCACCCACTTGCTACGCGGCAACTCCAGGTTCATTCTACAGCTTTTCGATGAACAACTACAACCTAGCGGGATATCTTCGAATACTCCTGATAGACTTGCTGTAACCCTTGGTAGAGCGGAGTCTCGGCCCGCCAGCCGAGCTGGACAAGGCGGGTTACGTCGAGCAGTTTGCGCGGCGTGCCGTCAGGTCGAGAGGTGTCAAACGTGATCTCGCCGCCGTAACCGACTATGTCGGCGACCACATGTGCGAACTCGGCGATGCTGATGTCCTCGCCCGTGCCGATGTTGACCAGCTCGGCGCTTGAGTAGGTCTTCATCAGGTGCACGCAGGCATCCGCCATGTCGTCGACATACAGGAACTCGCGCCGCGGCGTGCCGGTACCCCACACGATAACACTCTCCGCGCCCGCGAGCTTCGCTTCGTGGAAGCGGCGGATCAGGGCCGCGACGACGTGACTGAATTCGGGATGATAATTATCGCCGGGGCCGTAGAGATTGGTCGGCATCACGCTGATGAAGTCGCATCCGTACTGGCTGCGATAGGCCTCCGCCATCTTGATGCCGGCGATCTTGGCAATCGCATAAGGTTCGTTGGTCGGCTCCAGCGGGCCGGTCAGCACCGAATCTTCGTGTAGTGGCTGCGGCGCCATTTTCGGATAGATGCAGGACGAGCCCAGAAACATCAGCTTCTCGGCGCCGTTCTGATGCGCGGCCTGGATCACGTTCGCCGCGATCGCGATGTTGTCGTAGATGAACTCGGCACGCAGCGTGTTATTGGCGACGATGCCGCCGACCTTGGCCGCGGCGAGGAAGATCACCTGCGGCCGCGTCTTCGAAAACCAGTCGAACACCGCGGCTTGATTGCACAGATCGACCTCGCGCCGGTCCACGGTGACGAGCTTGACGTCCTCCCGTTCGAGCCGGCGCGCAATCGCGCTGCCGACCATGCCGCGATGGCCGGCGACGTAGACGCTTTTGCCTGTCAGCTCAAACGGTGCGTTTGCCACTGCCAGCGTCCCGCTTTGCGTTCGCCAGATCGCTCGCCATCATCTCCGCGACGAGTTCTGCAAAGGTCCGCTTCGGCTTCCAGCCAAGCACCTCGCGGGCCTTGCTGGCGTCGCCGACGAGGAGATCGACTTCAGTCGGACGGAAATAGGTCGGATCGATCTTCACGACCGTCTTGCCGTTCTTCTCATCGACGCCGGTCTCGTCGACGCCCTTGCCGTGCCATGTGATGCGGCGGCCGACTTGCGCGAACGAGAGCTCGACCATCTCGCGCACCGAGTGCATCTGGCCGGTGGCGAGGACGAAATCGTCGGGCTTGTCGGCCTGCAGGATCTTGTGCATGCCTTCGACATAATCCCTGGCGTGGCCCCAGTCGCGCTTGGCCGAGAGATTGCCGAGATAGAGCGTCTCCTCCAGCCCGACCTCGATGCGCGCGACGCCGCGCGTGATCTTGCGGGTGACGAAGGTTTCACCGCGGATCGGGCTCTCATGGTTGAACAGGATGCCGTTACTCGCGAACATGTCGTAGGCTTCGCGGTAGTTCACCGTGATCCAGTAACCGTAGAGCTTTGCCACGCCATAAGGCGAGCGCGGGTAAAACGGCGTCGTCTCTTTCTGCGGGATCTCCTGCACGAGGCCATAGAGCTCAGAGGTCGAAGCCTGGTAGAACCGCGTCTCCTTCTCCATGCCGAGGATGCGGACCGCTTCCAGAAGGCGCAGCACGCCGACGCCGTCGGCATTGGCGGTGTACTCTGGGCTCTCGAAGCTGACGGCGACGTGGCTCTGGGCGGCGAGATTGTAGATCTCGGTCGGCCGTATCTGCTGCACGAGCCGGATCAGATTGGTTGAGTCGGTCATGTCGCCGTAATGCATTAGGAACGGCACGTTGCCGACATGCGGGTCTTTGTAGAGATGATCGACCCGGGCGGTGTTGAACGAGGACGAGCGCCGCTTGATGCCATGCACGACATAGCCGAGCGACAGCAGATATTCGGCCAGATAAGCGCCGTCCTGGCCAGTCACACCGGTGATGAGAGCAACACGTTGACTCATGACTTACTTATTCCCGCACCATTTGAAATGGATCGATGCGCACAGAGCGCCGCGCACTTTGCTCTTCTTGGCCATATCGTCCCTCGCGGGTCAACCCCAGGGAGCCGCCCGGCACGGGTAAGCCGGGAGCGCGGCCCCAGATTGGACCTCGAACACAATCATGATACAGTGGCACAGAGATCGGGCCGCATCAGCAGCTTCCTCCGCCCCGCAGAGACCGCAATGTCGAGCCGAAATGAACCGAGACCGAGAGAACACGGCGATCAACCAGGTGCTGCGCCCTGCGGTTTTCTTCGATCGCTACGGCGTTCTGAACGTCCATAGCGAATATCTGTTTGAGATCGACAAACTCAGCTGGATCGACGGCGCCATCGAGGCCGTAAAGGCGACCAATGAAGCCAGGTATTTCGCCTTCGTGATCAACAACCAGCAGGGTGTGACTAGGGGCTTCTATCACGAGGCCGAGATCTGTCGGCTGCACTTTTGGATGGCGGAGCAGCTGATGGCTTGCGATGCGCGGATCGATGCTTTTGGAATATTGCCCGATTCATCCGAACGGACAGTGACCCCCTTAACGGCGCAACAGTGACCGCCGCAAACCGCAACCCGGCATGATCATGGACCTCCTCAGCGAGTTTCCCGTCGACGCGAGCAGGACCTTCGTGGCCGGCGACAGGCCGTCCGGCATCGAGGCCGCGCGCACAGCCGGATTGCCCGGCTATCTCTTTACGGGCAAAAGTCTGCGGGAGCTCGTCCTGCCGCTTTTGCCAGCCGGATAACGTCGTGGAGAAGACTCCCGGCTTCATCCTCGCGACGGAGTTTTATCCGCCGGATTCGAGCACGACCGCGACCTATCTCGGTGCGATCGCGAATGCAATCGCCCTCGACATGCCGGCGGTCGTCCTGTCGGGGACGCCGGGGTCCGCACGACCGGTAGCGACCGGCGGGAACACACCCGAAATCATCGAGATCGCGAACTGGAGACCGCCCAAGCACGCGCTCGCACAACGCCTCATCGCGAGCACTGCGTTGGCGATACGCTTGTTCTGGGCCGTTTACAGACGTGCACGTCCCGGCATCGTGGTCATGTCGGTCACGAGCCCCTTCACCCTGCCCTACGCGGTCACGCTCGCCGCAAGGCTGCGCCGCGCAAAGACCGCGCTGCTGATCTACGACCTATATCCGGAGGCCCTGGTGGCCGCCGGCATAGCCCGTCAATCGTCGCTCGCCACGCGCTTCTTGCGCCTTGCCAACGGCTGGCTGTTCAGATCCCTAGACGCGATTTTCGTCATCGGCCGTGACGTCGCCCCACTGCTGCTGAGCTATCCGCGCGTGCGAGCAGACAGCATTCATTTCGTGCCGAACTGGACGCTGCTGCCGATCGGTTTCCGCGCGCCCGACGATAGCAGCAGCTTCAGGAAGCCCTATTCGGCGAAGTTCGTCGTCGGCCTCTGCGGCAATCTCGGCTTCACGCACGCGCCTCGCACCGTGTTCGAAGCCGCACGACTGATGCGACATGAGACCAACATTCACTTTGTTCTCTCCGGCTGGGGCGTCGGCTGGACCGAGCTGAAAACCCTTCAAGCGGCGGAGAATCTGGACAACGTCACATTGCTGGACCCCGTGCCCGAGAACCGGCTTGCCGAATTCCTGGCGGCGGCGGACGCCTGGGCCATCCCCTATCGGCGCGACGTCGCGGGCGTCTCGATTCCCAGCCGGCTCTACAATTTTCTTGCTGTCGGGCGGGCCGTTATCGTCGGAACGGAGCCGAACGCGGAGGCCGGGCTTGCGGTCGCCGAGGAAGACATCGGCTGGATCGTGCCTCCGGAGAATCCCGCCAGGCTCGCGCAAGCGATTTCCGAAGCCGCATCCGATCGCCAGGCGACGCTTGAACGCGGCCGTCTTGCTGCGGTGGCCGCGCTAAAATACAGCGAGCAGGCTTCGACGAAGCGCTACCGGGACATCGTAAAGAGCTTGCGCGAGAGCGACCGCTAGAAGTTCCTGATCAGCCGAATGACCTCGTCCTGTTGCTCGCGAGTGATCTCCGCAAACATCGGGAGCGAGAGGATCTTGTTCTGATCATCGAACGCCCTCGGAAAGTGTTCGGGGCGATGCGCGAAGCGCGCGTAAGAGGGGAGCAGCGGCAGCGCGGTGGGGTAGTTGATCGCGGTCTGGACTCCGTTCTCGCCCAGATACGCCGCGAGAGCGTCACGCTTCTTATGCTTGATCGTGTAGAGATGATAAACGTGGGTGCGGTCAGGCGCGACGCGGGGCACCTCCATACCATCGAGCTGATTGAGACCTGCATCATAGACCGCCGCAGCATCCTGCCGCGCCTTGGTCCAGGCCTTCAGGTGGTTCAGCTTGGCGGACAGGATCGCCGCCTGCATCCCGTCGAGCCGGCTGTTGATGCCTTCGATCAGGTGCTTGTGCTTCACGAGGCCGCCGTGCCGGGCCAGCATGGACATGTGCTCTGCCAGTGCCGCGTCCTCGGTCACGACCGCGCCGGCGTCGCCGAACGCGCCCAGATTCTTGCCCGGATAGAAGGAGTAGGTCGCGGCCGCCCCGAAGGTCCCGATCGGCTGGCCCTTGTATTGCGCAAGATGCGCCTGGGCGCAGTCCTCGATGACCCAGAGGCCGTGCTTGTGCGCGATTGCCATGATCGCGTCCATGTCTGCCGGCTGCCCGTAGAGATGCACCGGGATGATGCCGACCGTGCGCGGCGTGATCGCCGCTTCGATCGCCGCGGGGTCGATCGTGAAGGTCTCGCCGTCAGTGTCGCAGAACACGACCGTCGCGCCGGCATGCGTGATCATCGCGGAGGTCGATATCCAGGAATGCGCCGTCGTGATGACCTCGTCGCCCGGCTTGACTTTGAGCGCTGCCATCGCGAGGTAGAGCGCGTCGGTGCCGTTGGCGCAGGACACGCAGTGCTTGACGCTCGCCGCCGCCGCGAACTCCCGCTCGAAGGCATCGACATAGGGACCGCGGATGAACGCGCTGTCGCGAATGACGGCCGCGATCGCACCGTCGATCTCGTCCTTGATCGACTGATACTGGAGGCCGAGATCCGCGTAAGGTACCCGCATGAATGCTACTCCCTAGGTCTTGCCCTTGAGGCGGCGGGCGGGATTTCCGGCGTAGCTGCCCGGCTCGGTGATGTCTTTCGTGACCACCGAGCCTGCTCCGATCACGACGTCGTCTGCGATCGATACCGGCATGATGGTGGCGTTCGAACCGATCGAGACCCGCTTGCCGATCTTCGTCGAACGCCACAATTCGCGGCGGCCACGGGCCGGCCCACCGGTCGAAAACGTGTCGTTAATGAACATCACGCCGTGCCCGACGAAGCAATCTTCGCCGATCGAGACCAGCTCGCAGATGAAGGCATGCGACTGCACCCGGGTCCGCGCGCCGACGACGGCGCCGGTTTGGATCTCCGTGAAGGGACCGACGAAGCAGTCGTCCCCGATCTCGCAGCCGTAGAGATTGCAAGGTTCGACCAGTTTGACACGCTCGCCAAATTTGACGTCACGCACGGCGACCTGGTGCACTTGCGGCCTTCCGCTCACAAAATTACACCAAGCTTGCTCCGCCGCGGCTCGAAGCGCAGCGCAACTTCCTGCCCCGTCTCGATGGATTCGTAGAGGGCGGAGATCAGTTCGAGGCTCTTGCGGCCCTGAAGGCCGTCGACCAGCGCGGCGCGCTGATGCAACAGGCAGTCGACGACGTGCTGATAATAGGCCTGGTGGCCGAAGCCGTAGACGTTGGGCGGATTGACCGAGAACTTCTCGATGACGACCTTGTCGCTCGGTAACTCGTCGACGAAATTCCAGTGCCTGATCTGGTTGACTGCGAAACCTGCGATCTCCACGGTGCCTTTCTCGCCAAGGATGGAGAGAGAGCCTTCGAGATCCTTTGGCCGAACCGCGGTGGTGGCTTCAATGATCCCCAATGCGCCGTTGCGGAATTTTACCGTCGCCACGGCGGTGTCTTCGGTCTCGACCTTCACCAGGGCGGTCGTGGCCCGGGCATGAACGCTCACCACGTCCCCGAAGAACCACTCCAGCATGTCGATGTGATGACTGGCCTGATTGGTGAGGACGCCGCCGTCATAGGCCCAGGTGCCGCGCCAGGCGTCCTGATCATAGTAGCTTTGATCGCGGCACCAGCGCACGCGCACCGTACCCAGGATCAGACGACCGAAGCGACCGGCTTCCAGCGCCTCGCGCGCCTTGACCACAGGAACGTTGAAGCGGTTTTGCTTGACGACGAAAAGCTTGACGCCGGCCTGGTCGCAAGCGCGCATCATATCATCTGCATCCTGCAGCCGAAGCGCCATTGGCTTTTCGACAACAACGTGTTTCCGCGCCCTCGCGCAGGCAATTGCATGTTGGGGGTGCATGCCGCTTGGCGTCAGCACCGCAACCGCATCAAGATCGTTCCGCGCGAGAAAGCCATCGATATCATAGTGTGCCGGAACGCCGAACTTCGACGCAATTGCATCCGCGCGTGCCCGAATGGGATCGCAGACAGCGACGAGACTGGCCTGGCCGACATGACCGCCGCCCAGCAGTTCGGAGTGACGCTTGGCAATGCGCCCGCACCCTAGCAAGCCAAATCTAATCATGGCAGGTCCTTTATCCAGTCCGGGCGGCAGCCGACTTTAGGTCATACTCGCACAAGGTGCCGAGTGCGTGTCGATACGGCGTGTCTATATTCCGAATAGCCTATATAAATCAAGTCGTTTAGGAGCCCACTCCGCATTGGAAGCGCCATCGTCGATTAGAAAATTTTCGGAGAGACAACAAGTCCAACCCGGATGATAGACTTGACCGATCAATTCGCTTAACACTTAGGAACAGGAGACTAGCCGCTTGATCTAATTTGTCCGATCCGTTGCCTACAAGCGACGCCAGCCGATGACCGCTCCAATCTTACAAAGTGTTTGGTCGCGCCGATTCCTGTTTCTGGGAGTGATGGGCCTGACATTTGCTGTGCTTGCCACGGCCATTTTCGTAATGCCCAAGCGCGTGCAGATTCGATCATCGATCGAAATTGGCACTGCCGTTCAAGCGCCCGACCTGGTCGCGAGGCGGATCACCGGCGTCTATGCACCCGCCACGCTCTTGGCAATCGCTGGAAAAGCTAAAAACCCTTCCGTTTTGGCGAGTCTGCAAAATCCGATCGTCGAGGGCTACGGCGGTTCTGTATTGATCGTGAACACCATACCACCTCAATTCGAGAGCGATGCCAAGGCGTTTCAGGAGAGCATCACCGACCAGGTAATGGAGGATCTGGCACCTGGTGCTCGCGCACTACGTGAAAACATCGCGTCCCGAATCGCCCTGGGAACCAAAACATCCGAACAACTTGAACGGCAGGTCAAGGATACCGCGCGGGAGATCGAACGCGTCGATACCTTTACAAGCAACCTTCAGCGCCAGTTGGAATCTCCACAGGCAAATCTGGCGACGCGAGATCCACCGGCATCGCAAACGGATGAAATCAACGCCGATCGAGCCCGTGCCCGAGAATTGCGCGAAACGATTTCAAATCAATGGACGTTGGCGGGGGAACTGGCGCTCGAGCGATCAAGACTTGTTCGTGATCTTACGACAGCGGAGCGGGAGCACAGTGCGCAGATGGCGACCCTAGTCGCCGCCCAGTTTGAACAGAGTAACTTCAAGGACCCTCAGGTATCACAAATACCGACGGTGATGCCGGTAACGAATGTCTGGGATCGACCAAGCTTGTTAGTTATTGCACTCGGAATGTCTATTCTGACTGCATTCGGATCTGTTGTGCTGGTTCAAAATATTACTGAGAGAAGAACATGAATGGTAAGCGCGATTTTTTGTACACCGATTGCCAGCATCACGTTCCGACGAAATCGGCATGACCGACCTAACCGATGATGGCCCACGTAGTTTCTTCGGGTCGCCACGCCCCCGGCTTGGGCCGGCGTTCCTGATATATTTTCATATCGGGGTATGCTGTCTGTCGCTGGTCTACGTCGCGGAATTTTATGGCGATCTCCAGATCATCATGTTCGATGGAAATCGCCTGCAGTGGGCGACGCTGAATATTGCTCCATTCGCAATTGTATCGATCCTTTTCACATTCGCCGAATTCAGCTTCGGCTATGTTTTGGGATTCTATTTTTACACGATGGTTCTTGGTTATCTATGGCTCGTGGTCTTTTCAAAATTCCATTACGATCATTCACTGGCAGCCTTGTCAGCATTTGCTTCGGCTCTGGCATTTATTCTGCCAGCACTGTTCATCACCTCTCCGGTCAAGCAAAGATATGTCCTCTCCGCCCGTGCATTCGAGAGGCTCTTGCTCTCAATTCTGATTTCTGCGGCGGCGATTGCAACAATTGGTGTTGTTCACAATTTCAGGCTGGTTGGCATAACGGAAATCTACAAATTTCGAGCTGAACTGAATTTTCCAACATGGCTGAGATATGCGATGGGGGTAACGACGAATGCTCTGTTGCCATTCGCCTTCGCATGCTTCTTTGCCCGCGGACAAATTTTTCGAGCGACGGGCGTCATCCTGCTTCTGTCGCTCTTTTACCCGATTACCCTCAGCAAGGCTTCGCTCTTTGCGGCATTCTGGCTGCTATTCTTGGCGCTACTATCCCGACTCTTTGAGGTTAGAGGCGCTGTCGTCATATCATTACTTCTCCCTACGTCGATTGGGGTCATGTTGGTATTGTTGTTCAAGGTCCAAGTGCTCTCGCACTCGCAAATTGCGGTATATTTCGGTACCGTCAATTTCAGGATGATCGCTCTACCCTCCATCGGTTTGGATTTGTATTCTGATTTCTTTTCGACACACGATCTTACCTATTTTTGTCAGATCAATTTTCTGAAGTCGCTGGTCAGTTGTCCATACAATGAACCGTTGGCGCTGCTTATGCAAAGGACCTATCAGATCGGCAACTTCAATGCGTCTTTGTTCGCAACTGAAGGGATCGCTTCAGTGGGACTGATTGCGGCTCCGGCGGCCGTCCTGGCATGTGGGCTTCTGATCTCTCTCGGCAACCGCCTGTCTTGCGGTTTGCCGCCTAAATTCATCCTTTTGTCCATGGGCATGCTTCCGCAAGTTTTTCTAAACGTACCGCTCACGATCGCGTTTTTGACCAACGGCACGGCCATTATATTCTTGTTGTGGTACATAACGCCCCGCACAATTTTCTCGTTAGATGCCGGAAAACGAACGGCAGTCGCAAGTTGACAAGACGGCAGCGCTAAACGGGCGGCAAATAACCGGAAAACTGCGCTACCAGACACCCTAAGGAAGTCAGTGATTGCAGCGCGCGGAGCCGTTTTTCACTCATGAATGATCAATCCACCGTACTCGCGACCGGCCCGGAGGCTTTCTTGGACGCCATCTGGTGCCCTATCTCGCCGAGCAAGGCTTCAGGGTGTGGCGGCCTCCAGGACAACGTCCAGGCTCCAGGGCCACAGCGTCTTCGCAGTGCCGCTTCCCGATCTGGCCGCGCCTTTCTATTGGACGCCGCTACTGCGGAATTGCGATGCCGTCGTCCACCTCGCCGGAACAGCTCACAGATTTGCCGAAGAAGACTTGTATGACCGTGTCAATCAGGCAGCTGAAGAGCTGGCCCGAGCGGCGCTTCGGTCCAGCAGTCATCTGGTTTTGATCTCATCCATTGCCGCGCAGTCGCTCATTCTCCGATCGCGAATTGACTGAGGATGATGCTCCTAGGCCAAGCAACGCCTACGGAGGGTCGTATTGCCGCATCTAGAATGTTACTGGAAACTGCTCGCCATTGATTGGGGCGGTGGCACCGAATTGGCTCCGTGGCCACTACGGCGAGAAAAGATCAGCATGGGCGCGCGGCGCGAAGGTGTCAGCGGTGACGGAGCAATACCGGGTCCGCCAAGCGGGCGGAAAAGGACGGATCCTCGACGCGCTGTGCGCGATGACGGGCTGGCATCGTAAACATGCGGTGCGCGCGCTCGGACGACGCTCGACAGTTGGGCCCAGCGAGATCGAGAATCCACAAGAGCGCAAACGTAGATATGGTACGACGATCAAGGACGCGATGACTGCGCTGTGGGAGGCGTCGGATCGGGTGTGCGGCAAGCAGCTCAAGGTGATGATCCCGACCTTGCTGCCGGCGCTCGAGCAACACGGCCGATTGCGGCTTGGCCAGGCGGATCGAGATCGTGTTCTGGCCATCAGCGCCGCCACCATCGATCGCCTGCTCGTCGATGTGAAGATTGCGGCGAGTCGCGGCAGGCGGCGCCGTGCCGGATTCTATTCGCAATCCGGCGCGAGGTCCCGATTCGCACGTTCAATGACTGGAACAGCCCGGTGCCCGGCTTCTGCGAGGTCGACATGGTCGCCCATGGCGGCACGTCGGTGGCCGACTCGTTCATCCAGACCCTGACGATGGTCGATATCGCCAGTGGTTGGACGGAGTGCCTGCCGTTGCTGACGCGGGAGGGTTCGCTGGTCGTCGAAGCGATCAACCGCGCACAGAGCCTATTCCCCTGGTTGTTGCGCGGCGTTGTCTTCGACAACGACAGCGCGTTCATGAACGACGTCGTCGTGCCATGGTGTCGCGAACAGAAGCTCCAAGTGACGCGCTCGCGCGCGTACAAGAAGAACGATCAAGCATTCGTCGAGCAGAAGAATGGTGCCGTCGTCCGTCGCCTCATGGCCTATGGCCGCTTCGATGGCGTCGAGACGGCGCGCGTGATGGGCCGCCTCTATGCGGCGTCACGACTTTACGTCAACTTCTTCCAGCCGTCGTTCAAGCTGAAGGAGAAGCGCCGCGAAGGGCTAAAGTGATCAAGTGCTATCATCCCCCATCGACGCCCTACGAGCGTGCATTAGCGCATCCCAAGGTGACCACTGCCGTGAAGAAACGGCTGCGCGATCAGTATCGCTCGCTCGATCCGGTCGCGCTGTTGGCCGAGATTCGCGCAACCCAGGACGAACTCGGCAATCGCGTCGATCGTCGTGCCGGACAGGCGCGCGGCCTGCGTTCTGCTCACACGAGCAACGCGCCGGTGACCGCGGCGACGTTCGCGAAGACGCTCGGCAAGAGGGTAACCGCCCGCGTGCCACGCGCCGGCGGACTCGTCGGCCCTATAAAACCAGGGCTCGCATGCCGTCCAAGCTCGACCCGCATATTGCTGCTATCGAGGACTGGGTCGCGGAGCAGCCGCAACTGACGGCGCTCGCAATCGTCGGTCGGCTGAGCGAAACTCACCCCGAGGAGTTCGGGGCGAGACAGCATTCGATCGTGCAGCGCCTACTAAGGGCGCTTAGACAGCAGACTGCCGAGCAGTTGGTCGCGGAGCGGCCGCTTGCGGATGCCTCGGCCACCGCTTCATCGCCCGGCGTTGTGGACGGCTCGGGCTATGTAGGGCCCGACCCGCCCACAGCCCCTTTCGTCGAGCAAGCCGGGAAAGCTGGCGGGCGCGGCCGATCAGTCGACCTCGCATCCGTGCCATCACGGTAACATTTGCTGATGCGGCAATACGAGGGTCAAAATTGGCCGCCGAGCTATCGGTACGGTCGACAGGCGTTTCGTTTACAATTCAGCGCCCTGTTGTGATTTATGGGGACGGCGAGAAGGGCAACTATGCGAGCCCTTCGCAGAATCTCGCGCCTATCGCTTCCATTGCGATTCGGAGCGCTAAGGGCTCGACGGTCGGTGCTGTCGGTTGAGAATTTCTGTTCTGCCGTGGCAACTGCACTGGTCAATCCGCGCGCCCGCGGTGAGACCTATCGTATCGGATTCGATGCCGCTTACAGTTTCCGATGTGATTACGCGTTATCGAGCTAGCCAGAACCGACCTCCTCGGTTAATACCAGTTCCCGAAGGATGGCGTAAGGTACTTATTAAGGCCGGCGGTCAAAGTTCGATTTGGCACCGAATTGGCTGTCCGCTGATTGCGAGGCCTAGAAAACTGCTCGCACTGGATTGCACACCATCTTGAATGAACCGCCAATGCGGTCCAGGGTTGCCGAGGGCGAATCGTTCCGGTGAAGTTCAACCTTTGATCGTTCTACCTGTAGCATCATCCGGATTCAGCGCGCTGAACGCTCCCCTGAAATCCTGCCTAGGCGAGCATGAGCGAAGTGTCTGACAGACCCCTGAGTTTTCCGGTGCGGTCGCGCGTCCAACTCTGGCTAGGCACACTATTGGGGCTCCACATCGTCGCGTGCTGCCTGTCGCTGATCTTCGTCGCCGAATTTTACGCATATCTTAAATTGATTATGTTCGACACGACGCGCCTCTACGGCGCCATCATGATGGTTGCGCCGTTTGCAGCTGCCTCTGCGCTATTCGTGTTTGCCCGCTTCAGCTTCGGCTATTTTGTGGGGTTCTATCTCTACACGATGGTTCTCGGGTATCTTTGGCTCGCCGAATTTTCGCTATTCCGATACGATCATCTCTTAGGCGCCATTTCGGCTTTTTCCTGCGCGTCGGCATTCCTCGCGCCGGCGCTATTCCTGACGTCGCCAATCAAGCAAAGGCTGGTATTGTCAGAGCCAGCGCTCGATCGCTTGTTGTCATTCATACTCGTATTAGGGACGGCGGTCGTCATAACCGGCGCCATCTACAATTTTAGATTTGTCGGCCTCGCTGAAATGTACAGCGCTCGCAGCGAACTCGACCTTCCCGCCTTTATGAGATACGCAATCGGCATAACCCCGAACGCGCTGCTGCCTTTCGCATTTGCATGCTTCGTGACCCGCCGAAATCACCGACGTGCCGCCGCAGCGCTGCTGCTGATGCTGCTGTGTTACCCGATCGCACTCACAAAACTGACGCTCCTTGCGCCGTTCTGGCTGCTGCTTCTCACATTGCTATCCAGGTTTAACCCTCGCATTGCAGTGGTGCTGTCACTATTTCTTCCGCTGTCGACCGGTCTGGCCTTGTCCGCTCTGTATAAGTCGGGAGCGATTTCCTACCAACATTTCATAGAGTGGTTCGGGTCAATAAACTTTAGGATGATTGCCTTTCCTTCTGCCGCTATTGATGTGTACAACGATTTTTTTTCGAGGCATGACTACACGTATTTCTGCCAAATTTCGTTTTTGAAGCCATTCGTCCAATGCCCTTACAGTGACCCGCTGTCGATCGTGATGGCAAAGAACTATCAACTGGGGAACTTAAACGCCTCTTTATTTGCGACGGAAGGCATTGCGTCTGTCGGTCCGCTTTTGGCGCCATTCGCCGTCCTCGCATGCGGCTTTGTAGTCGCCCTGGGAAATCGTCTGTCCGCAGGCTTACCCCCAAGTTTTGTTCTGTTATCGGGCGGGGTTTTTCCCCAGTTGCTTTTAAACGTGCCCCTTACAACGACCTTACTGACGAACGGGGCCGCGCTTCTTTTCCTACTGTGGTACGTAACGCCACGCACAATGTTCGAACATGGCGCCGGTAGTTTCTCTCGAACTAGAATCAACAAACAACTATTGAATTTTTGTCTCAAGCTATACATTCGCCGCTGAAGGTGAGCGTTTTGACCGGGTCAATCGTCAAGCGACCGAAGAATATCGCCGGTGCAACATTTCCATCTGCCCCCCTGATGTAGTATTAATCTCGTGTCTCACACGTTCAACTGCCAAGGACGGGCACAATCATCGTGGCAACGGTTGACACAGTACGATTGCGATCATGCCGCCTCCTATGCACGTCATAAGCTATTCGGTCATGGATTCTCATCGTTCACGGACCCGAAAGCGGGCTCAGCTCATACCCTCGCGACGTCCACGACGGCTTCCACCATCGAAAGGCAGAAGCGTCTCCGAGAGAGTGCTTGGGCCTTCGAGAGCAAAGCTCCAAATCGATCGCCTAGGCGCTGCTCGTTGACGACCGCGACGCATTAGCGCGCCAGCGGAAGTTAGCCGATGTACGTAGTGCGAGCTGCCTCGTAGGATCGCCCTGGCAATCAGTCCAGGAAGAACGCCTTGAAACCGAAAGCCAAGATCAAGAGAAGACTGGGGAAGAGGACACTCGAAGTTGCCGAACAATCCGATCGCTCAGGAGGCGCTTCGTCCACATATTACGTCCCATGGTGGTCCACGGCGAAGGCGAAAAGGGAAACCTTGCAACCCTGCACAAATCAGCGAAGGAAGGATCGACGGCGAAACAATCCGTGCTTGCGATCAGGAGTTTCAGCTCCGCCGAAGCAACTGTTTTGGCTGACCCCACGCGCGCAAAGATTCTAGTCAGCTCTGATGAGCTTCGCGTTTGCGATTTGTGTCAACAAATTCTGCAATCGACTGCAGTAGGTTTGCGGCGTCATTGACGCGATTCTATCGCGCCCCAGCGCTCCTAGCCTCTTCGCAAGTCCCGGGTCATGGGCAAGTTTTAATATACTCTCAGCTATGGAAGAACTTGAAAAAGGGTCAAACTGCAAAGCCGCGCTTCCCACTTGCTCCGGAATCGAAAGGATATTGGAGGCTGCGACTGGTGTGCCCGCCTCAAAGGCTTCATAAATGGGTATACTGACGCTTTCGAACAAGGATGGCATCACAAGTGCGGCCGCAAGATGGTAGATCGCCTGCAAATCGGACTGCTCAATGTAGCCCAGATGCAAAATATTGCCTTCGAGGCCGGCTTCCCCGACCGCTCTCATCACGACCTCATAGTCATCGCGTTTTTTTCCGGTCAAGACCAGTTTCAATTCAGGCGCCTTGGCGACGACCTGCTTGAATGCATCGATCAGGCGGAGATGATTCTTGTGCGGCCAAAACTGCGCGGGGTACAATATAAAGCGATCCGGCAAACGAAGGCGGCCACGGACCTCTTCAAGTTCCGCTGCGTCGAACTCCGCGGTCCTCTGCCGCAACGGCGGAGCTGCGATAACCGCAACGCATTCATCCCGCACGCCAAAGAAACGGACGATGTCCGATTTCACGTATTCCGACTCGCAGATTATGCGCCCTGCCCTGCGGGACAGGCAAACATGGACCCTGCGGCGCCAGAGTCTTTGTGCCCAGGAAAAATTCTGCGGATAGTAGAACTCCTGCAGATCGTGCAGTGTGTAGACAAATGGTTTCGCGGTCTGGAGCAGAGCCAGAGAATAGATCGGAGCGATCAGGATATCTTCGTCAACAAACGGATCTTCCAGTTTCAGGCCCAGCGCATCGGCCGCCAGGTAACTCAATTGCTTCCAGCGGGGCTCGGTGAATTTGCGAATTGGATACCCCAGTTTCACGAGATCCTTGTTCGAAGGGTCGGCATAAAGCGTAATTTCATAGGCCTGCGTATGGCGGAGCGCTTCCAGCATCGACAGCGAATATTGGTATGTTCCTCCGAGGTCCGGCGCCGACAGCACCACAACGCCAAGTTTTGTCAAGCAGCTCTCCCTTTTGTCAGGGAGCGGAGAACCGACTCCAGGTGCTTGCGGTTGCCAGGCGAAAGAAAGTTCATCTTGCCGAGGCCAACGCCGTCATGCGCATATACCCGCTCGGCTGCCGGAAACGGCCCATCGTTGTTTTTTCCGACGCGATCGATATCGCCGCGTAAAATCCAGTCCCGCCATCCTCCGGAACGGAAGAAAGAAAGGCCATTGATGAGTTCGAAGTTGGCATGCCAATTGGCGACGCCGTTTCTCGTCAATTCCGCCATCAGCTCCGTCTTGCCAAAGCCCAGCGACGCCGCGTCGACGCGCAGGACGGCCTGGGTGAAGGCGCAACTCGAAACCGAGTCGGCCATGCCAAGCACGAGCGACAGGCCCGGAAAACCTTCAAGGAAGATCTGAAATTCGCCGACTGCGTCGCGCACCTCCTTCAGGTGCCTTGGATACCCGCGCAACTGTTCGCGGGCGACGCCGGCAAGAATCTCGGACATGCGGCCGTTCCACGCCAACTGTGTTGCGTCACGAACGCCAAATTCGATGGTACGATCGCCCCAGTGACGCAGCGACCTGAGTTCCCGCGCGAGCGTTTCGTCATGGGTGACGATCATCCCTCCTTCGCCGGTTTGAATCGGCTTGATGCACCCGAACGAAAACACGCCGACGTCGCCCCAGGAGCCAGCAGGTCTTCCGTCCACGACGGCACCAAGGCCGAGGCAAGCATCTTCGATCAACTTCAGGCCGTGCTCGCGCGCCAACGTCCGCAGCGCGGAGACATTCTCGGGATTTCCCCACATGTGGGTGGCAATCAATGCCCGCGTGTGTGGCCCGATCCGACGCTGGACGTCGGAACAGTCGAGCATGAACGTGGAATCCGAGATATCCGCAAAAACGGGTGTAACACCCGCGTTCATCACGGCCATCGCGGTCGCGGAACAGGTGTCGACCTGATGGATCGCCTCGTCGCCCGGTTTTAGCCCCATGGCGCGCAGCGACATTTGCAACGCCACACCTCCGCTCGCGACCGCAATCGCGTGGCGGGCGCCAACAGCTTCAGCGAAATCATTTTCGAGGCGCTCGTGCGCGAGCCCCCGTCCGTAGGCCATGTTCCACTGCGAGCTTCGCAGGATTTCCGTGACAGCGCCTACCTCATTGGCCAAGGCACGAGGATAGACGCCGAACACTCCCCCCATGAAGCGCTTGGCCAATCGCACCAGCAAATCGTAAGCGGGCGGAAATCGCTCGCGAAGCAATACGACAAGGGGAAGAAGGCGCTGGAGCATTGTTTCGATCGACCGCTATGAGGCCAAAGCGACGAAAGAGTAGAGTCGCCCCGGGCGGTTTGATCGTTTCAACTGCCACATGCCAAGTCTGAAAACGGTAGATTCCGGCAAAATCGAACTGAGGATTCTACCCGGCACCGATTTGCAGATCTTGGCAGCAAGAAGCTCCGGCGTATTGGGGTGCAGATTGATCGGTGAATCGTAAGGTCCGATTTCCTCAATGATGCGAAGTCCTGCATCCACGAAAGCTGCACGATAGTCGGACAGTGTGAACGCGTTCTCCCCGCCATAAAGCTGATGATCCACCTGGGCGTCGAGAAATTCCTGTAAACTGGATTCATAGTCGTCGACCACATGCTCGCGGCACCCCAACAGCAGGCCGCCAGGACGCAGTACACGCGCATACTCGGCCAGCATGGCCTTCAAATCCATGGCGTGATGAAGGCCCTGCCTGACATAGACCACGTCGAAGCTGTCAGAGGCGAACGGCAGATTCTCGCCAAACGCATCAACAATCCTAGCCTCGAGGTTCTCTAACGACAAGGATGTGGCAATCGCACCACGACCGACTGAATCCGAAGGATCCGGTTCAACCGCGACCACCTTGAAGCCCGCACGCGCGAATGCAAGAGCAGCGATGCCATTACCGCTTGGAACATCGAGGACGTCGCGCGCATCGGACCTATGAGTGCGGATCAAATTGAGAACTTCGGCAAATTCGGCGCTTTCAGCAAAGCGCCGGCAATTATCGTGCAAATCAGCCGTCAAGTATGCATTGTGAATCAACTCACGATGCTGCGGATCTTTTCGAAGGATAGCGATCGCCTCTTCCCAGCTATAGTGGGCGGCTTTTTTGTCCTGTAACATCAAGGCACCGATTTAAAGTTGTATTTATCCGAGATGAGTAGGGTCCGTGCTCAATCCCCCATTCCTGGTCGTGGTCGCCTCTCGTGGGTTATCAGGAATTTCGAACAAACGCACAGAAGACAACCCGATAGTCACGTTTCTCGATGATGGGAAGCTGTTCCGGCGTCAGGAATCTTTTCGAGGCGTCGCCGGTGGGGTGAACTTTCGGCGAGGACCAATTGTCAGCCACTGCATCCGCGAGGCGCCAGCCCCTGAACACGCGCTGGATTGTTTCCAGATCCAGGCACCAATGGTTGTTGAACATGAGTATGTTGGGGCCAAGCGCCATGCTCAAAAAGAGCTCGGCGTCATCCGACATGACGCGACCAAGCTCCGATACAAGATTCGGCAAGGCGTTTGCGTCGATGCGGTCTCCATACCGCCCCAATCCGATTAGTTGCAGCGCCGCGGCCGATGTAAAACAGTCGAACGATCCCGCCGCAAACGGCAGCGGTTGCGTCACATCGTGCTCGACGTATTTGACGGCGCTGAACCTGTCAGAGCAGTCAGCGAGAACGACCGCCGTCACGTCGTGCGAGGTGGAAAGGATTGCATTCTGTGTCTTGGGGCTGCCGATGTCGAGTATTCGCCGACGTCGATCTGTGCGCGCAAGCTTCTCGGCCAACCAGTAGCCAAAGGCGTCGTAGTGCGTGAAGAATTCAGTCGGATCCGCCGACGCATCGCCAACAACGTGCGCAGGCAATCCTCGCAACGGGCTGTCCGCCGACATCGAACTTTGATACGCGCGAAGTTCGGATCGCATCGAGAACGATTTTAGCTTTCGGGCTATTCGATTCAAGATTGGCGGTGGCGCATCCTTCATCTCTGGTCAGCGTCCGCAAGCAATTCGTTGACGACGCCGCCGATGCGCTCGACATCCTTTTTGCTGAGGCCGACAAAGCATGGCAGATTGAGGCCTGATTGCGCCTTCCGCGCCGCAACGGGCAATGGCTTCTGCTGGTACATCGGCATCGATGACATCGTGCAGAAGTACGGACGAGAATCGATACCCCGCTGCTTCAGCTTCCCCATGAATGCTTCGCGTCGCGCCTCGTTGAAGCCGTCGACTTCCAAACACACCATCCAGAAAGCGCTGGCTGCCCAGTTCTTGACGCGGTTCAGGCGAACGGTTTCGCTTGAAGGAATGGCCGAACGATACCACGCCATGATTTCGTCACGACCCTTCAGGAAATCATCGATGCGCTCCATTTGCGCGACACCCAATGCAGCCTGCAGATTTGTCATGCGGTAGTTGTACCCGCGCTCGTCATGGAAGTAGCGGCGTTCGGGGGACATCGCGTGATCCCGCAGCCGTTTTGCCCGCTGGTAAAAAGCGCGATCATTAGTCGTCAGCATGCCCCCCTCGCCGGTGGTCACGACCTTGTTTCCATAAAAGCTGAATACGCCACACTGACTTAATCCCCCAACCCGCCGTCCCTTGTATTCGGCACCGTGGGCCTCGGCAGCGTCTTCGATGACGGCAATACCGCGGGGCTTCGCGATCCCGGCAAGCGCGTCCATGTCTGCCGGATGCCCATAAAGATGAACTGGCATGATTACTCTGGTGCGCTCCGTCACCAGGGACTCGACCGATGCTGGATCCATGCAGAGCGTATCGGGATCGATATCAGCGAGAACGGGAGTCGCGCCAGTATATGCTACGGCGTTAGCCGTCGCGACAAATGTCAGGTCCGGTATGATCACCTCGTCGCCAGGCCTAAGGCCAAGTGTCACCAGGGCCAAATGAAGACCGGTCGTGCCGTTGCTCACCGCCAGCGCAAATTCAGTCCCGCAGTATCGCGCAAACGTGGCTTCGAACTCATCGATATATTTTCCAATGGAAGATACCCAGCCGGAATCTACCGCATCGAGGACAAGCTCCCGTTCTCGTGCGCCGATTGAGGGTTGTGAAATCGGAATATAACTATCCATCTGACGCTCGTTCTCGTTCGCGTTTGTCGAAGTGACTAGAAGCCCGTCAAAGTAGTTCTTGAAATCGCAGCCACTGGATCTCCTTGGAATACCTAGTGGATACCATTTTATGACCTTCGCGCGCAATGGCTCTGCGTTGATCGTGATCTGCCAGCAGCCGCCGAATTTGTGCAACCGCGTCAGTGGCAGAGTCGTAGGTAAGCAACGTGTTGCCCGGAACCATGCCATCCGGATATCTCCCGTCGTCGGAGAGCAGTAGCGCACCGCAGCCCATGCCCTCGAAGCAGCGCATGTTGCCACGGTCGTTTCCAGCCATATCGATCGCGCCGTTGAGAACGATCTTGGCTTGAGACAGCGCGTAATAGAGATCGAGACCGAATGCGGGCAACTTTGAAACGGAGCGGACGTCTTGTGGTCGACGATGCCGCGCCAGCGGCGGCAGGAATCCGATGGGTGACTCGGCAAGTCGAGACAATCGCGACGCATCGAGGTGAAATACAATCTTGAACTGGTCTGCCAAGCCTGCAACTGAATTCAATATTTCCGCACGACGCAAATGATGGCGCGAATAGCCGCCAACAAAAATCACGTCGATCGGACGTTCGCTGTTGTCGGCAAACGGATCCATCGCCGGATCGTGCGCCGGTGCAAAATAAGCCGTTCTGTAGCCGCGCTGGCTTAGATCAGCCAATATGGCGGGGAAGTTACAGACGACCAAATCGTACTTCGAGAAGTCGACGTTGCCCGATGGCGCGGCGCGCCACGCAATGGTTTTTTTGACACAGCCCGGCAGCCGCGCCAGGAACCCATTCTCAAGACGAACGGGATCGATATTGTAAAAGATGTCGGTGCGATGGGACTCGATTTGCGCCAGCAGGATATCCTCCAACGACGCGCTTTTCGCCATTCCGGCTTCGCGCGCCCAGGCGCGCTGGAGGTCATCGTCGTCCCAATTTGTGAAAAATGCATCCGGATCTGCGCGAATGACCGGAAGCAAAATATGCGAGGCTCCGTACCTGTCGGCAAAGAAAACCTCGATCTGCTGCCTGAAAGTCGCGGCATTGGTGGCCAACCGTCGCAAGCGCGGCCGATAGGACGGATAGTAGCAAAAACTTTGGAATACTCTCATCCTAAGGGATCTCGAATGGCCCATATCGCGATTGCTGGGCGCCCTGGAAAGCGAGAAATCGCATCCGCCAATAACAGCCGTGATCTGTCGGCACGTACCAGCCTCACAGATAAATGTCGATAGTCGTTGGGGCGCTGTTCGACCCACGCAATGAAGATCTGGAGCTGGTCGGCAGTTCCGACGACGGGACCGCGCGGCGGGGCCGATTTCAATGATCGTCGATGGCGACCTGCAAGAACCAGCTTTGGGCTGACAAAGGCATTAACATAAGGACGGGTCCAAGATTGTCTTGAATTGTGTCGCACATCCATGCTTTTACTGATCGCAGAACGCTCAAAGAGCTTGACACTATTGGCGAAAATGATAGCTGCCGCGATTTTCCATTGATCCAAATCCGCGCCGGTCTAAGGACTTCCGATGAATATTTCTGGCCTCGTATGTCCCATCACCAAGCGGCCGCTGACGGCGCTCAGCGGTGATCATTTGGCGGTCGCCGATGGCACGATTTCCTATCCCGTAAAGGACGACATCCCGATCCTGCTTGGACCCGAGGCCGTCACCGAACAAGCGCCGTGGCCACGTAATCTCAGGGCGCCCCAGTATGACGAAGCCTATAAGGAGATGGAATTCTACAACTTGGCTGGGTACGAACACGCCAAGCAAATTCGAGAAACCGGATCCCTCGACACCAGCGACTCGGCGGCGCTTCGCCATCTAGGCTCGATCGCCAAACTTTCTGAAGCAGAGCGAGGACCATTCCCGGACTCCGACCTGTGGTACTGCGAAACGATCGATGTCGCTGCAGAACGTGACTGTTATCGTCACATTGGATCGGTCAGAGGAAAGCGCGTCATCCAGATCGGCGGCAAGGGCTCGGTTGCCGTCCTGCTTCTGCTGGCCGGCGCCGCTGAATCAATTCTCCTTACGCCCATGCACGGTGAGGCGAGCGTCGCCAACGCGTTGGCAAGCCTGCTCGGACTTGAGGACCGGCTTCGCTGCATCGTCGGCATTGCCGAGGAAATTCCGATTGAAGACTCGTATCTGGATGTGTGTTACGTCGGCGGCTGCGTGCACCACATGCGCACCGAGATCGCGTTTTTGGAGATCGCGAGAATTCTGAAACCGGGCGGCAAGTTCGCCGCTATCGAACCCTGGCGAGCTCCCGGCTATACTTGGGGAACAAAAATATTCGGAAAGCGCGAGCCAAACGCTTATTGTTCGCCGCTCGACAAAGCCCGCGTATCCCCGATTTACAGCGCTTTCAGCAATGCTGAATGTATTCAACACGGAACTTTGACGCGCTATCCTTCCATTGTGGCCCAAAAAGCGGGTATCGTGCTTTCAGTTCCGCAGGCCACTTGGGTCGCCGATATCGACGACGCGATATGCAATTGCATCCCGTTTGCCAGGAAGCTCGGCAGCGGCGTCGCCTTGCTCGCCACGAAGTAGCGGACGCTCCTCACCGAGCATATCATCAAGACAATCTACTTTAGACCAGCGCTCCGTCACGCCGACACAGGTCCCCCGGCTTGCTTTAAAAGCCAGGGCTCACCAGCACCATCCCATTCGTCAGGCCTGGCTAAGCGCCAGAAATCGGCTGTTAGTGGGGAATCGCGTCCACTAACTTGTCGCGAACCGGTTTGTGCATCAGCGTGCTTGCGAGCATAGCGACTGCCGACAGCCATAGCGCGCACTCCGTCAGGAAATGTCCAATTCCCGCTCCAGGCAGCAAATAGCGAATCGCCTCGCCGATACCGAATCCACCCGAGACGACCGTTACCATCATCACGATCAGGAGCAAGGTGTGTCGTACCGGGCGTGTCAAGGTTTCGTGCACAATGACGATAAAAAGAACGCCAACTTGGGCAATTAGATCGCTCGACACTAGGGCAATTGCCGCTCCCAAAGGTCCGAGACGCGGGATCAGCAGGAACGACAGAAACAGAAATATCGCTAGTTGCAGAGACTTGGTCCAAAGCAGCAAGGTCCCGCGGTTGCTGTAGTTGGCGTAGCTGAGGGCCAAAATGGACGGCGCTCCGGCACACATGCCCAAAAGCAGGATGAACGCAAGAGTCGCATCGAAAGGAATGGCGCCATGGGTCCAGATTTCAAAAAAGTCCGGCCAAAACACCAGCGCGCCCGATGTGGTGGCGCTCGCAAATAGGGTAACGAGGATTGATCCCCTGGCATAGAGCCGTTGCAGGCTGTCTCGCGCGCCAATGGCATGATCGTGTCCGAGTTCGGCCGCCAGCGACAACGTCATCTGATGACAAATGCCTCTTAGCAAGCCGACGATTGTGCGCGTCAGTCCCCACTGGGCAATAGCAATGCGATCCGTGACGAAGGCGCCAATCAACAAGACGGAAACATAGGTAAGTCCGATTTCGGCAAAATTCATCACTGCAAAAGGGAAGGAACCAACGAGCTGTCCAACCGTCCAGCGCAAGGAGATCCGACGACGAATATCTCTGATAAATGGGAATTGCCGGTGTAGATCGATGAAGAGGATGTATATCATCGTCAAAATTTGACCCACAACATATGCTGTGACCACAACCAACAGGCTGCTGGTTGCGACTATCCCAACAAGCTGGCCGAGCTGTCCGAGCGCGGTGCCCCACGCCTGAACCATCACTATTCGTCCATAGAGCCCGCGCGCGCGGTATAGCGAGCCGGCCAAATTCGTCGGCAGTGTCAAAATCTGACCTAAGGTCATCACCGCAAAGGCAAGATCGAAATTCGGCTCTTGAGAAAATCCAAGCACGCTCGAAGGCGCAACCAGTTGAACCACCGTCAGGAGCAAAACCGCCATCAGCGCGGTGAACCAGACGAAAAGCCGAAATATGGCACCGTAATATCGCCTGGTCCGACGGTCGCAATCAATCCGCGATTTGAATGAAAGAAAACGGTTCACTGACCAAGCATGCAAGCCGGCATCAGCGGCAACTACGAGACTACCCGCGGCAAAAATTATCAGCCAGGCGGATAAGGTATCGCTTGTCCAGTATTTCAAAAATATCGGAATGAGAACGATTTGCTGCGTCAGGGCGAGCAACACCTGCACGACGCTGGCTGACCATCCCCCAAAAATACGACGCGCGCGGCTCGAGGTCAGGAGCGTCACATGTCCTCACAGAAATTGTAGCAGACCATCTGCCCGGCATTGCTCGGCCAACTACGAGCAAATCTCGATCGCAGTCTTCATGCAATGAGGCATGCGCCCAAGCGCGCGCCACTGGCGTCCATACGATCTGTCGTAATCGACAAAGGCCTTGAACTCGTGGCTCATCGAGTAAAAGTCATCAAAGATGATGATCGTACCAGGCTGAAAATATCTATCCAGCATCGTTAGCACGTACAGCGTCGCCGAATAAAGATCGCAGTCGACATTGATGACCAGCCTGTTCTGCAGTTTTACCCTCTCCAGAAAACCAAGCAGCGTTTTCTGAAACAACCCCTTCACGAACGAAACCCGTGGATCGTCAATGCGGGGCGTCGCGCCATCCGTCGAAAATGTCCCCTTGGGATGCCCTTCTTCCCAATCCTCCGGTAGGCCTTCAAACGTATCGAAACCCACAAAACGACTTTCCGTTGCCTTATTGAGCTTTCGCCATGCGTCAATGGCATCGCCCTTCCAGACCCCGAATTCGAGGTAGTCGATCGGATCGTTGCCGGCGATCGAAGCAAGATGCTTGTAAAGGTCGAGCCTGACGCCGAACTCCGGGCAGTTCGAGAACCGCTCCCGGCGGACGGCAACAAACACGGCATTGTCGTTTATGCTCTCGGAGAAAGGGACGCCCTTCGGAAAAAGGCGTCCGACTAGATCACGTTTGCTAGACATATGTCCTCACGGCCGATACGTAAGACTAAGCCTTATTGTGCGAAGCGGTGGCAGGCAAGAGGCCCTCGATTCCAGCGCCATGATCTCATAGATTCGAAGGATGCCCGCGAAAGCACAATTTTACCATCCAAAGGCCGCCACGGCGAAATTGTTTGCACGTTCAGCCTCATGCGACTTGACCCCGCGCGACCATCCGGTCCCGCTGGCGGGCTATGCTTTGCGCAAGGCGCCGGTCTCGGAAGTCCTCGACCCGATCGAAATGTCAGCGGTGCTGCTGGAATGCTCGGAGGGACGCTGCCTGCTCTTCAGCTTCGATCTCATGATCGTCGGCTCAGAACTTCAAAATATGATCCTCATGAAGCTCGAACGAATGGGATTTAGGGCCGACGAAGTCATGCTGCTGGCGTCGCACACCCATAATGCTCCCGCTACCGACCGGGCTTGCGAGCGTCTGGGAACGCCGGACTTCGCATTCGTGAACAGCGTCGCCGAAGCGGCGGAAACTCTGCTGCGCCAAATTCAACAAGAAGAACCTTCAGAAGTAAGTCTGAGCGTCTCTCAGGGACAGCTGAACCACTCCATCAACCGACGGCGCTATTGGCCGTTTCCGACCATTGGACGAATGCATGGCTTCCAGCTAACGAGCGTCGCTTTCTCGCCAAACCCTTCAGGTCCCAAGGACGAGTGGGCGACCGTTATCCTTTTGCGGAGGGCCGACGACCAGCGGGTGCTCAGCGCGATCTGGCACTACACCTGCCATCCGACCGCTGTTATGCCGGACAATGTCATCAGTGCAGACTATCCGGGCGCGGTGCGCCAGGCGCTACGCGAGCGCTTTGGCGATATTCCATGCCTGTTTATACAAGGGTTTTGCGGCAATATCAGACCGAATATCCAAGCTTCCCGGCAAAAGATCGGTTTACGCGAGCGCTTTCGCAAACTGATCCGCGTGGTCGCGTTCGGCAATTTATTTCCGACCCTATCGGTCGGAGACTGGATGCGCTGGAGCCGCGGCCTGGCGGCCTGCGTGGGCGACATCGCAAAAGGCAATCCCGTCAAAACGTTTTCCCCCACACGCCTTCAGACTGGATCAGCCCGAATTCCGCTCGGCGACTTCTTCAAGGGCTCCTTTCCCGACAAGATGCTGGTGGCCCAGGTCATCAGAATTGGTCAGGAACTGGAGATTGTGGCGTTGTCCGCGGAGCCAAGCGTCGAATGGGAACGGATTCTGGATGAGGCGGTGCCGCCCCGATCCGGGCTGATACGCCTTTATTCAGGATACCTGGGCGCGTTATTCGGCTATCTTCCCACAACAACACAGGTTCCGGAAGGTGGCTACGAAGTCGAGGGATTCCAGCCATTCTTCGGCTTGTCGGGTCGTTTTGAGCCCGGCCAGATCGGGCCCGCCGTTGCCGGGTGCATAAGAAACGCGTTTGAGGATTTGGAGCACCCAAAGCAGCGCTTGGTAGAACCCCCCTCGCCAGCGCATTGAGGGACTGCAGGGCCATGATGACTGACGAGCAGCTTGCCAGCCGAAGCTTCAGCCTGAACGATCAGATCGCATTCGCCCGGCTCTCGTGGGATTGGAATCCGATGCATCTGGATGAAGCCTTCGCGCGGCGTACCCAGGTGGGTACGCCCGTGGTGCATGGGATTCACAATCTCGCATGGGCGGCAGATGCCGTGCTATTTCGCTTTCCCTTCAAGGTTGCCAACATCCGCGCCCGGTTTCTCCAGCCGCTGTACCTCAACGAGCTTGCATCGGTCCGAATTCGCGATCGCAGCGACCGGCAGGTAGAATTTGAGGTCGTCGCCGCAAATACGGTGGTGGCGCTGATCAGGCTTTCATCCGAACCCGGAAAGGCGTTGGCCCGAAGCACACTATTGGCGCCGTCCGTGCCAGCGCAGATTTCACAGCCTGCCGATCTCCGCTTCGACGAGCTCGCCGATCAGACCGGCACGGTAGCGACCGGGGATGGCGACGTCCAATCGCCATTCCCCGCGCTTTCGGAAACGATTGGCATTGCGGCCGTCAAGGCGCTGCTTGCGACTTCTCAAATTGTGGGGATGGCGTGCCCGGGACTGCACTCGCTGTTCTCCGGGCTCAATGTGAATTGCGCTCTGGACACCGAGCGGGATGGCGCGCTCGCCTATGCGGTCAAGAAGGTCGACGCCCGGTTTCGATCACTGCAAATTGACGTTTCGGGCTCGGGCATCGCAGGGCGGCTGGATGCCTTTGCCCGGCCGACGCCGCCGTCCCAGTCAAGCATGACCGAGATATCGTTGCACGTCGCAGGAAGCCCGTTCGCCGGACAGAGATCACTCATTGTCGGCGGCTCGCGCGGCCTTGGCGAAGTGACGGCGAAGATCGTCGCTGCCGGCGGTGGACGCCCTCTCATTACTTACAGGGATGGCCAACATGAGGCCGAGCGGGTCTCAGCCGAGATTCTCGGCGCCGGAGGCCATTGCGAGATACTGCGTTACGATGCGCTGATGCCGGCGAGCGAACAACTACAGCAGCTGGGCGCGGTCGATTCCTGCTACTACTTCGCGACGGCGAAAATATTTCAGCGCAAATCCGCACTCTACGAGCCGGACAAGCTGCGCACCTTCATGCGTTTTTATGCCGACGGCTTCTTCGATCTGTGCACCGCGCTGGTTCATGACGGGCCGGCGAAGCTCGCCCTGTTCTACCCGTCAACCGTGGCGATCGACGAAGGCGTCAGGACTACAGCGGAATATGCGATGGCGAAGATGGCCGGAGAAATCCTCGCGAAATACCTGAATGAATTCACGAGCAATATTCACATCATCTCCCGCCGCTTGCCCCGCATCCTGACCGATCAAACCGCGACCGTTGGTGTCGCCAGCGCCGACAACGCATTGGACGTGATGCTCCCCATTGTATATGAGGTGCAGCGCACGGCGCGGCCTGAGCCGGCACCGCGCGGCTGAGGTCTTCCGGCCCGAAGCGTCATCATGCTCCCGAAACACGGCGCCTTAACCAACTATTGTGCTTACAAACATGTCTCGCACCGTCCGCAGCTCCGTCAGACGAGTTGCCCAGAAGCTCATAGGCCGGAGCGACGTACGTGGTTTCCTGCGCCAACAAAAATTGTGGCTTTCGAAGAAAATTTACCAGCGCCCCGTTTCGATCGCCAAACTGCGACAACAATTGGTCGATCTGGGGGTGACGCCCGGAAGGACCCTCTGGGTCCATTCCTCATGGAACGAATTTTACAACGTTGCCCTACGCCCCAGCGACATAATTGATTTGATGCGTGACCTGCTCGGCCCGGGCGGAACGCTTGCCATGCCCGCGTTTCCGATGGATCACAATCCCGACACGGTCTTTCTGGTCGACAGGGCGCCGGTCTATACTGGCCTGCTATGCGAAGTCTTTCGTCGCTCTCCCGACATACGCAGA
The DNA here is from genome assembly GCF_023073095.1 of Bradyrhizobium sp. 44. Lineage (NCBI taxonomy): Bacteria > Pseudomonadati > Pseudomonadota > Alphaproteobacteria > Hyphomicrobiales > Nitrobacteraceae > Bradyrhizobium > Bradyrhizobium sp. 44. The sequence continues at coordinate 366,396 of NZ_JADPIY010000029.1, read as the reverse complement.
AGCATACACCTGTCTTCATCTGTGTGCGCGGTCGGCCCCAACGCTGATTTTCTAGTGCGGGATCATCATCTCACCTTAATGCCCTGGGGGAAGGAGAGCCCGTTCTGCCGGCTGGCGGAGCTGGATGGGCGCATCCTCGGAATCGGCGCCGGTTTCAACTTCTTAACTCACTTGCACACCGCGGAATGCCTGCTGTACGACGAGGTCCCGTTCTTCCGCAGCGTGTTCGACGGCACGATCAAATACCGCTGGAAAAGAGCTAATGGCGAGACCGGCGAACACGAATACATGCGGCGGATCGGCGACATCCGGCCGCAACGGCTGCGGCGCCATTTTGGCCGGGATATCTGCGTCGAGGCGAAAATATCAAATTTGAGGATATTTGCCGCTGATGCTAAACCCTTTATTGAGCGCACGGTCGCCCTTGGTCGCAAGGGCATTACGATGTATATCGAGCCCGTTCCGAGGCTGGAACTTTTTATCACTTCGAAGGGACCTGCGACCTAATGGTGAACGTGTCTGAAGGACTGACTTCGTCGGAAACCATACTAGCCAGGGTTCAGGACGTATTCCGCGCCGAGCTCGACGATGAGGGTCTGGTGATCGGACCCGAAACCAGCCAGAAGAACCTTAAGGCTTGGGACAGCCTGGCGCACATCCGGCTGGTGAGCGGCATCGAGAGCGAGTTCGACATTCAATTCAACCTCACCGAAATCGAACAGATCAATTCGGTCGGCCATTTTGTCCAGCTAATCGAGGAACGCTCGCGGTGAGTTCCTCCCCGGTCTTGACGAACCGGGCGACGAGATTGCCCCTGCAGGCCCTGCCGTGGCTCCCGCGCCCTTCCGGCAGGATGCGCGAGCGGCTCGCATTACTGCCGGCCGAGCCTTTGCCAGCGCTGCAGTTCCTGCAGTCGCTGGCGCAGGCAGCCTGGGGCGAGGCCGATCTCCGCGTTCTCGGCCGGAAAATCGCGACCATTCTGAAGTCGGCCCCCGCCGCCAGCCTCACTGCCGAGGCCCGGAAACACGGCTTCGTGCCAGTCCGGATCCTGATTCTTTCCGCCAGCACCGTCTCGCATATGTCCGACGCCCTGATCGGCACCGCGATCCGGTTCAAATTTCTACTCGAGGTCTCGATCGCGGAATATGAGGAGCCGGAGCCGTGGCTCGACAGGAACAGCAGCGAGCTGGAAAAAAGTCCGCCGGATTTTGTCCTGGTTGCCTCCGACAATCGCATGCTGAAGCTCGCATCTCGGCTCGGCGACGAAGCCACGGCAGCGCAGACCGTCGAAGCGGCGGTCGGTCGGATCGCACGAATTGCCGAAGTCGCCCAGGCTGCCACCGCCCGTCCCGTCATCTTGCAGACGCTCGCCGGCGATCCCGATGCCATTCAGTTCAACATGGATCTCGGCCTGCCGGGCAGCCCCCGTTATCTCGCCGGCGAATTCAACCGTTGCCTGGCGCTCAAAGCGCGGCAGGACTCCCGGCTGCTGCTTGACGTCAATGCGTTGGCCGGACTGGTCGGACAGTCAGCATGGTCCGCCGGACGCTACTGGTATGCCGCGAAATACCCGTTTGCGACCGCCATGATCCCCCTCTACGCGGACAACGTCATGCGAATACTAGCCGCGCAGGTGGGACGATCGCGCCGGGTCCTGGTTCTCGACCTCGACAACACCATGTGGGGCGGCATCGTCGGCGACGACGGCGTCGAGGGTCTCGCGCTGGGCAATGGCAGCGCGCTGGGCGAAGCCCATTCGGCGCTACAGCAGATGGCGCTTTCGCTGAAGGGGCGCGGAATCATCCTGTGTGTTTCCTCGAAAAACGACGAAGCCATCGCGCTCGATGCGTTCCGCAACCATCCCGAAATGATCTTGAAGGAGGACGACATAGTCGCGTTCCGGGTCAACTGGGAAGATAAGGCCGCCAATATCAAGGCAATAGCGGAGGCGATCGACCTCGGCCTCGATTCCTTCGTCTTCCTCGATGACAACCCCGCCGAACGCAAACGCGTCCGCGATGCCCTGCCCGCGGTCGCCGTTCCCGAATTGCCTGAGGATCCCAGCGACTGGCTGCCGGTGTTTCAGGCTGCGGGATATTTCGAGCAAACCGGTTTTTCCAAGGAAGACCAGCTGCGCGCAGACTTTTACAAGGCCAATGCGCTACGCGCGGCCCAACTCGAACGGATCGGAAATCACGACGATTACCTGCGCTCGCTCGGAATGACGCTGTCGATCGCCCCATTTGACAACGCCGGCCGCAAGCGGATAGCCCAACTCATCTCGAAATCAAATCAATTCAACCTGACGACTCGTCGCTATAGCGAAGCAGAAATCGCTGCGTTGCAAACGAGCCCCGACGCTTTCACGATGCAGGCGCGCCTAGAAGATATTTTCGGCGACAACGGAATGATTTCAGTCGTGATTTGCCGGCAAGCTGGCCAGCGTTGGGAGGTCGATACCTGGATCATGTCCTGCCGCGTGCTAGGCCGACGCGTCGAGGAAGCTATTCTTGAACACATTGTCAAAAAGGCCCGTTTGGCGGGAATAAGAGAAATCATCGGACGCTACATACCGACCGCCAGAAATGGCGTAGTTCGTGATCATTTCAGCAAGCTCGGATTCGTCCAAACTGACTCTCAAGATGGCCAAACGACTTGGCGGCTTGCCATAAGCGATCACTGCGAAAGAAATTTACCGATCCGCGCGGACGACAAAGCAGACGGCTCCTATGCAATATCAAAAAAACAACCCGAGTAACATTTCAGCGATCGTGGCCCTCATGCAAAAACTGCGATGATCAAAACCGTAATCGAAGCAAGCCCAGAACCGAAATGAAGAAAGTCCCGAAGTTGTCCAGACGCCAGGATCTGTGCGGAGTCCGATAGCTGATTTTGCAGACCGTGTCTTGGATCTGCTATTGATGTTGGCTTGGATGGGTTCAAGGCGACGCAGCTTTTTTTTGCATCAAGTTGGGTTTGCGATCAGCTCGCCGCCTATGCTCGGTAAGGTAGAACAATTGGCGGATCGGCATGGACGAAATAGTTGAAGAGGCTTTTTCTGCTGTTCAAGAAAGTCGGCGCCGCGCGCCGGGGCGGGAATGGCCCTCCATCGCAAGTCCCGGCATTGCGATAACTTCACTGGGGGTTCTTGCTTTCATTTTTCTCGTCGAGATCAGTTTCTTTTTGCGCATCACCGGCGAGCTGAGAGACCTGATTTTCTATGTGATATGCAGCCTTTTCCTAGCCCCGATATGCGCGATTCTTCGGGTCTTCATTTCGCGGCTTGGAAAGGGTGCTGCGGTTGAAGCAACCCACATTTGGATAGCGATCATGGCACTCTCGCTACTTGCCGTATTACCGCTGTTCGTTCGTGTCCTTGGCGGAGACGAACCTCTGCTCTTCAAGACCGGCCGGTCACTGATCGCCGCGACATGCAGCGCTGCCATTCTGACTGTCATTCTGAACTTTACTCAGCGCCCTCTGATGCCTGCGTTTGAACAACTACGATCAACGCCAGTGATGGTCGGCGCGTTCTTTTGCGCTCTTTGGGCGTTCCTGTTTTCCCTGTTTTGGATTGAACCGCGAGCCCCTTTCTCGAATCCGATCACACATTTTTTTTCAGCGTTTTTGAAGCCGACCTCCGGGCAGGTTCTGGTTTTGCTCTTTGCCGCCCTCACTATTTTTTCACTAGCAGCTTTGGCGAAATTCGAAACCCGGATGCGTGACGGGGCAACCCGCCACTTCCAACCGATTTATCGCATCGGTCTTGGTTTTGCGATCGGCTTGACATGGCTATGCTACTTCGACTTCTCCCTTCCCGCCGACGCACTTCACAACATGACCAACATTGGTCCAGCTCTCCACCTTCGATTTGGGGGAGTCCTGATGGTCGATACCTTCTCGCAATATGGGCCAGGGCCTGTGCTGGTGACGCTTCTGGGTCTGACACTCGGACCGACCACGGTCGCGATGGGAAATATCGTGGTCCAGATCCAAAGCCTACTTTTCTACAGCCTCTGGATGGTCTGTCTGTACCGCATGTCGACGCTGAAACTTCCATCATTGTTGATCGGCTTCCTGGCGATCGGCTTTTTGATGGCGGGATGGGGCCAAGGCGAAGGTAACATCAACTTCGCACCCTCGATCCTCGGCCCTCGATATCTTCCGATTCTGTCGATGGTGCTTGCGATCTCACTTTTGCATCCTCCGGCTCGTCATTCAACTTTGACAGCGGTCAGCACCATGATCGCCGGTCTGTGGAGCGCCGAGGCGCTCATAGGATCACTAGGTATCCACCTCGCCTTTTTAGGAATGCTGGGGCTGCGGGACCGCGCAATCTTTCGCATTCTGTCCGATGGTATTTTGGCATGTCTTCCGGTGTTGGGCGCCATCGCCACGCTGTCATTGCTCACCCTCATTCAGGCCGGAAAGCTTCCCAACTATCATGTTTATCTGGATTTTATGTCGGTTTACGGCATGCTTTCGCCGCTATGGTCGCTGCCTGCCAATCCACTGTTTCTTGGCTGGAGCGCCATACTGCTTGTAATATTCTTGGTACTGGCCGATGGATGGCTGCGGATTTTTGATCACTCCCAACAGGTAACAGAACTCAGCCCCGCAGCGCTTTACTACCAATTTTTGCCAATGGCGCTGCTCACCATTCTCATGTCGGCATATTTTGTCGGACGCTCGGTGGAGTATGTGATTATTATCGCCCTTCTGCCTTTCATTGCGCTCATTGTACCCGGACTTCTCAGAACAGGGACTATACTTGCTCAAAGCAAACATCCAGCCTCGCTACTGGTGTTCACGCTTCCGGTTCTCGTCGGCCTGTGGGCGCTATCATTCACCTTTCTCACACTGACGCGTCAGGGATCCACCTATTCTCTGCTGATTCAGGAATGTCGCGATTATGGTCGCTGCACCCCTTCAACACTGGTCGCGGGACTTAAGGAGAAGCTCCGTGTACGACCGGTTCTCGACCAAGTCAGCGCCCAATGGAGCAGATATTACTTCGATAGTAGCGGAACCGTTCGGGAGGCCGTCGATGCGATGCAACACCTTGCGGCGGACAAGCCGACTGTAAGCGTATTTCTCGGGTCGGTCTTGCCCACTCCATTGGTGGGTTCGATTCGCGACAACATCGCAAGTGACATGGCGCTGCTGTACGCGGGGAAATGGCATCGGTGGCCGAGATCTTATGGATTTTCGGACGATCTTATTCCCGCGCTGGTCGATCAGATCGTATCCACCCCAATCCGACTAAATGAAGGGGAGATCGTCATCGTTCGACGCGACGAAACGACGTTCGGAGAGATCGAAAGACGTGTTCTGCGCAAAATCCGCGCTGAGACGACCTTGTGCCTCCTGCCGGCGCAGTGGAAGGAAATCGCCGTCTATCGCGTCGGCGGCGATGCCGGATGTCCGGCTCAATAAGAGGCGGTAAGCTCAAATGCAACGCTTCGAAATAGACCGCAGCAAGCGGAAATCCACTGCCGCATCACTCGCCGCTTTTGCGCCTCAGATTTCAACGGCAGCTATCGGTATCATTGGCTTTCTCTATGGCCTCGCGCTGATTTCCCTCTCGAACTTGTCGCCAAAAACAAGGGACTCCGCCCTGTTCGTCTTCGGAATTGCAGCGCTTCCGCTCCTTACGGTATTGGTTCAGCGATGTATTGCAAATCGGATCAAAGCTAAACAATCGCGTCGCGATATCGAAGCGATTAACATTTGGGTTGCTACGTCTGCGCTCATCGGGCTGACGTTGATTGCCGTTCTTACGCGGGTTCTCGACTTAGGCGGTGAAGGGTGGACACGGGCGGCAAGAATTCTCCTGTTTTCAATGATAGCGGGCCATGTCACGGCGCTCTTGCTTTTTGCTTTGCACCTGAAGGCCTCCCGGCCGCCTCTCCCGCTTCTTGCCGAATCTCCAATCACCGTTACAGCTTCAATTGTATCGTACGCGATCGCAGCGACTATCCTGTTCAGGGTCGATCCAACGCTGCCGTATTTTTCGCCATTCATAAGAATTTTCGTTGATCCGCCCTTCGGCGGTTCGGCGAAAATTGGTGCCGCGGTGGGATTTGCCGTAACTATTGTCGGCGCAGCTTGCGCAGCCCACATCATCGAGAGCGCACTGCTGCGCAAAAGGTCCGCGCTCCTGCGCACCGTGCAGATTGCAGCACTTTGTCTCGCGATCACGCTGACGTTCATCGCCTATTTTGACTTTTCGCTGAACCTCGACCCGATTCATTACCTCACCATCGCAGGCCCCGCTGCGCACGTCATTCATGGCGGAACTCCCATGGTAGACGCATTCTCGCAATACGGGCCGGGCCCGGTGTTGATCGCAGTCTTCGCGTTGCTCGCCGGCCCACGGACTCTTGCAACGGTACAAGTCGCCGCTCAACTCTCAAATCTCGCGTTCTACGCCATTTGGCTGGTCTGCCTATTTAGAATGACGCGGTGGAAGGCGACCGCCTCTTTACTCGGCTTCGCTAGTATCACAGTCCTGCTGGCTTGCTGGGATTATGGCAACGGCAATATCAACGTTGCACCCTCAGTTCTTGGGCTTCGGCATCTTCTGACACTATGCATGGTGCTAGCGATATCTTGTCTGCGACCGCCCGCACGAATGTCGATCTTTACGAGCCTTTGTACTGCCTTGGCTGGCCTCTGGAGCGTCGAGTGTCTCATTGGAACGCTGGGAATTCACCTCTCAAGCATTGCAATGATCAATCTTCAAACGCGCACGTATAGGCGTTTTTTTACAGACGCAGCATTGGCTGGGTCACCCATGCTCCTATCGATCGCCGTCCTTCTGACAACGACACTTTATCGATCAGGATCGTTGCCGGACTATCGGACGTACCTGGCGTTTCTTGCAGCTTACAATCCGATCTCAGACTTTTGGTCGCATGCCGCGGACTCTCAATTTCTCGCCTGGATCACGATCCTTTTGTCGGTATTCCTCGTTCTTTGCGAAGGCTGGCGCCACGTGTTCAGTACGCAGACTCTTGGGCCGCACCTCTCTGCGGCCGGATTTAATTATAAATTCCTGCCGATGTCAGCGATGACAGCGCTCACCGCTGCATATTACGTATTTAGGTCGTACGATTATACTTTGTTAATGGCGTTTCTCCCATTTTCGGCGTTGGCCATACCGGGCATCTTGGGCGCCACGAACCGTCTAGCGAGAGCGCCGGCTTCGGCCAAGCTCCTTTGCGTCATTCCGATTTTTATCTCCGTATCGACGCTGACGTTCTGTTGGCTGGCGCTCTCGCGAAGTGACGCACCTTATACTTTCTTGCTTCAGGAATGCCGCGATCGCGGAAGCTGTACAGTCTCTGCGCTTTTCCATGATCTTAAGAATGCCGCCAACCGTCGTGTGCTCATGGAGCGAACTGGCAATTTCCTGAGCGATCGCTACGGAGATAATCCCAAAACTTCGCAATTCGTTCCAGACACTGTGAAGCTGATCCAGCGGGAATCGGCGAGCTCGAACGTCACCGTCCTACTCGGTGAAACTGTTGCGAGCGAACTTTCGCTGCTGTACACTGATCGATGGCAGCGCTGGCCGATCTCCTTCGCCTATACGGACGCACTGGTTCCAGCCTTGGCGGAGCGGATCATTGCGGCGCCGGTTGCGCTAAAGCCCGGCGACATGGTCATAGTCCGACGTGACCCTGAAGCGCTGCAAGTGATTGAGGCGGGCATTCTCCAGCGCATCCATAGGGATTATGATCTTTGCCCAATAGCGGATGCTCAGCTCTCAGTAGATGGATATCGTGTTACCGCGAAGGGCTCGCCGTGTCCGCACTAGCATGAAGAGTTCACGCTCAGCGTCTGGGGGGAGTGCGCGGCAGTAGCTCACGTCACAGAATACCATCCTTGTACTGAATTGCGCCTCCAATTAACTATTATCGCGCCCCTTACCTAAATTGGCATTGGTTACCGCCGAGAATGTATTCTTCGAACGCCAGCACAGCACGACCGTACGAATGGTTTGTCTCCGCTGCAATAGTCGGCACGGCGATAACGCTCATCGTCCGCACAATATGGTTGATGGATCGGGGGTTCGACTTTACAGACGAGTCCTTCTATCTGGCGTGGGCACAGCAGCCTAGGGCGTTCGACATCGCCTACGGTCTGTTCGGCTATGGCTTGCATCCGCTCTTTGATATGTTGAACGGATCGATCGCAGGCCTCCGGCGCGCTGCAGCTCTCATCCTCGTCTTTTTGGGAATTATTGCTTCCCTGATCGCCGTCGGCAGCGCGAAGATGAGCCTTTGGGGGCCAACGAGCCTTCAGCTTATCGCAGTCTCCGCGGCCCTCCCGTTCGCGTACTACGTCTTCTGGCTCGTCACCCCATCCTACAATTGGTTCGCTCTGGCGAGTGGTCTGGTAATGATCGGCGCGACGCTGGATGTTTATCATCCGCGACACTCCTGGCGATCCGCGACGACTGCTGCACTTGCTTCGGTCTTACTAATTTTTACAAGACCTCAGAATGCGATCGCCTATTTCGGAATCTACCTGCTGGCTGTTGGAATCGTCGTTCCGACACTTCGCGGCAAATGGTTGCAGATGTTACGCACCGCCGGCTTGGCGGCTGCTGTGATTTTGGCCGTCGCCGCCGTTGCGCCGCTTCGAACCATCGCCAAGCAACTGCAAGCCTACTATACGATATTCGGTACCGGCAATCCAACCGACGCCGGCCTTGTTGGCAGGCAATTTGATTTTTTTCGGCACGAGGGGGTTTGGATTGCGTTCTCGTTCGTGTTGTTTGTTGGCAGCATGGTCACGCTGCGCGACAAAAGGGCGTCGGGAAAACTGCGCAACGGACTAGTCACAACCGGCGCCATCATTGCAGCAACGGCAACCGTCGTTCAGTTTCGAGCCGGCGGTTTCGTATACGATATTGGCCCGGCGGCGGGCGTATTCGCATTTGTTTGCCTTTCGCTAGCCTGCTTGCGAAAGGACGCGGATTTTGGCCTGATTGCGCTGCTAGGTCTTTCCGCGCTGGTTCCCTTCGCTGCAACCTTTGGCACGAGCAACCGCATCTTTTCACAACTTGCTTTCTTTACTGGACTTTGGGGCTTCGTTGGGCTCGTTGCTCTGTCAAGCGCGTCGGGTGCCAAGACTTTTGGCGCTACCGTTGCCGCTTCCATATGTCTGGTTATGACATTTCTCGCTGTTCAAGTCGGACTTTCTGTTCCCTACAGACTGGCCTCCCCCATTGATAAGCAGTTGAACCCCACAACGTTGGGTTGGGGGGCAGAACTGAAGCTCGATGCGAGAACCAGAGATTTCATCGCGACACTCCACAATAGCGCCAAGCAAGAGGGTTTTTGTCAGGGTAATGCCGCCATTGACCTTAGTGGAAGCTTGCCAGGCGCTGTTTTCGCTATCGGCGGACGCATGCCGGTCTTCCCATGGATATTTGCCGGCTATTCATTTTCCGACCCCTTCGCACGCGAGGTGTTTAAACGGATTGACGGTTCGTTGCTCGCCCAAAGCTGGCTAATCACTAGCGAAACCCCTGGCTCATTCTCGATGTCCGAACTCCAATCTTTTGGAATCGACTTTTCCGCCTACCGCCTTGTAGCCGATGTCCGTCATCCGCTCGATGGCACATCCGTGAAGCTCTTTGCGCCACGGGCCATCCAGAACCGGTGCTGACTGATGTTACTGTTAGCCCCGCCCCTTCCCGATCACAATTGCGGATCGCCGGAGTGGACATGCGCGGCGCCCGTTCTTGCCATGGCCGACATCGGAGACAATGCGGACGCAAAGCCGCCGGCAAAAGAGAAATGCCGCTCTCTCCAATTGCAGTCGAAGTCGTGCACCGGATCGTTGCGCCGTTCGAGATCGAGCGCTCCATCGAGACAAGGGTGCCGGGGAGCGCCTCCAAGTGCACCAGACACTCTATATGGGCGAACAGCTCACAAGGCGCTCCCGCGGGCACGACCTAGCCAAGGCGTTCAACTGAAGCGCTGGGCGAGTTTCACTCTCTTCCTTGAAGAGGGGCGGGTCGCCTCTCAAAAAATACCGCCGAGCGCGGCCTGAGAGGCATCGTACTTGGCCGAAAGGCCTGGTTGTTCTGCAGCTCTGATCGTGGCGGGCGGCGCGCTGCGGCCATGCACAGCCTGATCGTCACCGCCAAAATAAACGGCGTCGATCCGCAAGCTTGGCTCACCGACATCCTCGCTCGTATAGCCGCCCACCCAGCTTATCGGCTTGACGAGCTTCCGCCGTGGAATTGGACCTCACCGGCAGCGCTCTCTGCTTAGGCTGTATGACCACTGCGGCAACGGGGTCCATCAGCTCACCCAAATCCAATCGCCCGCGGCCTAAAGCGGGCGTACTTTCCGCACTGGGCATAGGTCTTTCATCAGCTTTAGGACACAGACATCCATAGATCGCAAACAGTAGACCGGTTTATCGATCAAGGCCCCGCCGTTGCGTGTGCGCGCTTGAGGTTCTCCTGCACCGCAAGCAAGCCAGAAACGTCGAAGCTCGCAAATGCTGGGCCTGTCGAGCCCGTAACCTGAGACAGGAACGCTCCCAGTTCAAGCCGTAACGTGCTCGTCATCGTCGACATACGCTTATCAAGCGCGTGCGGCCGGCCGTTGATCGTCATCAGCGAGCGAACGCCGCTGAAATCAACCGACGCATGCCCGGAATCGGTCCGAATATAAAGGATTCTCCGGCGCGCCTTCGCTTTGGTATGACACCGGAATTCATGGCGCCCTCCCCGATCATCGAGGAATTCGATACGTCCTTGACAGCCATCCGGGCTCTGCCGTACGGCGCCAATCCGAAGACCGGCCTTTGGGACAAAGACCCAAAAGATTGACAAGGCATGAGGCAACAAGTCGTACAGCAGCCCTGTCTCCTCGTGCCGGGTCTTTGTCGCGCCATGTCGCACCTCATTTTCGACGTCTTCCCATATCAGCGTCATATCTGTGCCGGCGGCGCTGGCAAATTCCTCGGACAATTGGTGGAAGGCTGGCAGATAGGCAAACTCCGTGCCCACCGCGAGAATACGCTTTGTGTGCTGAGCCGCCGCCACAAGCACCCGTCCGCTTTCCGGATCGACACCGAGCGGCTTCTCGACAAGGGCGTGCAGGCCACGGCTGAGCACTTCCATTCCGTCGCGCACGTGATCGCGTGGCCGGCTTGATATGATCGCCGCTTGCGGCTGCCGATCGACAAGCATGGCCTCCGCAACTGTCGGTACGACCGTCAGGCCCGCAAGCTCGGCGTGCGCATCGGCCCATGTCCGCACCTCCTGGGGCCGGCTGCGAGCAGCCAGGACGACGCCTTCCGCAGAACCGCGCGCGGCGACGACGACCGAAACCCAAGTCCGGCCCCAACGGCCGCCGCCAACGATCAGAAGCGGAACCGGCAGGGCGGCCGCGCGCCAGAAGTCAGCCAGGTCGGAAGCAATCGCGCTCAGATGGTCTCTCCCGCGTCAGGACGACGGTTTCACGCCGCAGAGGTAATATTGGGCGCCGAATGGAAGATACCCCAGAAACGAGTCGAGGCGGCTGAGAAGTGGGCCGGCCGGCGGCACCGAAATGATCGTCTTCGTTTCGACCTCGGCAAAACCGGCGTCTGCAAACATTCGCCGCAGCTTCCCGGGCCGCAACAACACCGCGTCCTTGTCGATGTCGCAGCTCTTCACAATGTACTGGGTCGCCGGGTTATAGGGATTGTGCTCGAACACGAGCACAATCCCGCCCGGTTTTGTGACGCGAAACATCTCTGCGATGAATTGGGCCCACTCCGGCGGCGGCACATGATGCATCACGCAGACGGTGAACACGATGGAGAATTGCCCGTCGCGATAGGGCAGCCGGGTTCCGTCGAAGGTCGAATAGCGCACGAATGGATGCCGTGCCGCTGCAAGCTCGACGCTTTGCGCCGATACGTCGATGCCGTGCAGTTCATGAAACTTGCCTTCGAGGCCGGGATGATATGCGCCGAGCCCGCAGCCGAGGTCCAGAACATCCAGCTCGGTCAGGTCGGGAAAATGCTCTCTGCCGAGTCTCAGAATGTGCTCGCGCTTGATGTCGATGTAGAACGAGTGCTCACGCCCGGCAAAGGCAAGTGCCGAATTGATCTTTTGCTCGTAGTCTCCGGTGACGTTATCAAAATCCGCCGCGACCTGTGCCTGCGTCACTTGAGATGTCTTCTGTTCGCTCATTCCGACTCTCCCGCCGCAACTGTTCGCTCTCGCCCGCCAAACACCCAGCCGCGCATCAGGAAGAAACTCAGCACGGGTATCATCACGCAAACGCCAATCGCGCCGGTCAGGTAGGGCCAATGCAACAGATCGACGGTAAGCGCCATCACGCACCAGGAAACCACGAGCCCAGCCAGGGACATGACCACGAAGCGAGCAACGTGTTCGAGGGAATGGCCATCGACCCGAAAGGTGAAGCGACTCTGCATCAGGTACGAGACAGCGACCGATATGACGTACGCGCACACCGACGAGAACACCGGCGTCATCATGCGCGAGAGTACGAACGCGCTGGTCAGCACAAAGTACACGAGCGTCGTCGTCACTCCCATCAAGCCAAAGCGCAGGATCAGGCGCACGGAGGATGAACTCACCAGTGCAAACAAGCCAGACATGGCGCCGGTGCCGTTCATCGGAGCAAATTCCGTTCGACGCTGTCGATCTGCTCATTGAAATTTACCAGATCGGAAATGATCGTCGGTGGCCGCATGCGAACCTGATCGTAAATTCGCCCGACATAGATACCCAGCACGCCGAGGAAAAGGCTGTTCAACCCTATTCCGAACAGAATGAGAATCTGCGTGGTCGTAAACCCGGGCGGAACGATATGGTGAGAAAACAATCTCACCCCGAGATAAAAGCTGGCAAGCAGGACGGCAGCTGCCGCGATCACCACGCCGATATAGAATGACACCCGCAACGGCAGGCTTGAATGCGCAATGATGCCGTCCATGGCGAGGCGCACCAGGCTCCCAAATCGAAACTTGCTTTCGTTGTGCAAGCGCGCGGCGCGATCGAAGGGAATCCCGGTTTGGCGTCTGGCGAGCGAGGAAATCAGGCCGCGCAGATACATGTGCGGCTCGTGAATCGGACGAAGCCGTTCGATCACCGATCGGTCGATCAGCCGGAAATCGCCGCCGTCTGGAATGAGGTGAGGCCCGCCAATCCGCCGCATGAATCGGTAATAGGCCCGCCTGGCGCGCCGCAGCAGCAGGTTCTCTTTCCGGCTGCGCCGCACGCCAACCACGACGTCAAATCCCTCCCGCCATTTCTGCAGAAAGGGAGCGAACATCGATGGCGGGTCTTGAAGATCCGCGTCAATCTGGATTGCCGCCGCTCCGCGCGCCAGCCGATATCCGGTCAGAACGGATTGCTGGAAACCGAAATTCCTTGCAAAGCGGGCTATCCGCACGTTCGGATCGAGAGCGGCAATGCTGGAGAGCTTTCTGAAGGTGGTATCGGTGGAGTGATTGTCGGTAAACAGAAATTCGAACTGATAATCCTTCAGCTCTTCCGTGGCCCGCTTCAGCTCCGAATATGTTCGGTCGACATTGTCTTCTTCATTGTACACGGGAACGATGATCGTAATGAGAGGCCTGCTTGAGGACTCAGGTCTCCCATTCGCGGATTCAGCGCTCTCTCCTGACGTCGTTTCAGCCATCAAAGCAATTCCCGTCGCGCGCGGCACTAGGCCCGCTTAAACTCCTCTGGCGAAAATAGATCGATGATCTGACCGTCATATCCCTGCTTGCGCATGTACCCGTGGATTTCGTTGGAGATGTGCCAGGCCAAATTGAGAAGCGGCACATCCCTGTTCGGCCGCTTGTCAAAATCATCGTCGGAAAGGATCGGGATGCGGGTGCCCGGGATGTAGTGCCCGATCTTCATCGAACCCGGCTTCTCGTAGACCGCTTGCAGAATGGATTGATCGAGATCGAGCAACTTCACCAAGATGGCTGCGCGACCGGGAAAGGCCTTGCCAACGAGTGGGCCATGGCGAGAAACGGCCGCTTCGATTTCGTCGCGCTTCCGCTTCTGCCACGTGGGTATCCGCTTCGCCATGTCGAGCAGACGCTGCTCGAAGCCGCCTTCGGCGACATCGACCTTCGCAAGTTCGGGAGCGGCCTGCTCCCCGCCGTCGCCTCGCCGCATCATGACGCGGATGTTGCCGCCATAGCGTGCCGGAAACTCCACAGCCTCGATCCGTGCCTGGAGCGATTTGGCGATGTACCGGAAGGACGAAAGACTATAGGTGCGCGGATGCTCGTGATAGAAAGTATCGAACTGATAGCGATCGAGCACGGAGCCGAGGTAGTGGTTCTCGACCACCAGCAGCGTGGTCGGCCCCATCAACACGCCGACGGCCGAAAGAACGCTCCGCAGATCTTCGATATGCGCAAACACATTGGTGAAAGTGATGATGTCGGGCGGACCGTCGCTGGCCGCAATTTTTTCGGCCAGCGAAGGCGCGAAGTAGTCCTGATAAACCGTGTGGCCGGCCTGCTTCGCGTCGGCGGCGGCACCGGTCGGCTCGACGCCAATCGTCCTCGCGCCTCGTTCCCTGAAAATCGACAGCAGGCTGCCGTCATTGCAGCCAACGTCGAGCACCAAAAGCTCGTTCAGTGAACCGATCTGCTTTTCGCATCGCTCCACCAGCTGACGCATTCCGTTCAGAACGTCTGCGGTGTGCCGTGCCCTGTAGTGGTATGTACTTGGAAACAGAGTCCGCTTCGGAACCTGATACGCTTGGTGAGCCGTCTTGCAGGTCGGACAGAATACGATATCTATCGGATATGTTTCAGGAATCGTCGGATTCCCGACCGACACGAGATCGTCGCACAGCGGATGGCTTCCGAGATCCAGGACTTCCTTGAGTCGAGATCCGCCGCACACCTCGCAACCTTTAATTGTACGCTCCATCTACAGTCCCAAATTGGGGGAATAATGTCGCCTTATAAGTGAAGTCCGCGATATTGCAAACGCGCCATTCGATATTACCGCCGCCCCGCTGAAGCCAGCGCGTCGTCAGGGCGCGGCTGACACGAAACACCTACCATGTTGGGCAACAACAACGAGCGGACAACTCGATGACATCAGGATTCGCTGGGAGCTACCGCCCGAAGAGCGCACCCGATCAGGACGATGGCCGCGCAAAGCAACCAGAATATCGATAAGCGAAACAGAAAACCGCCGCACCTAGCCTCCCTGACCTCTGGGCCCCTGTATACGCCGAAGCGAAGTTCATTAAACAAGATCTGCTCAGATGGCGCTCTTCCGGGCTCATCACGGCTGGTTCAGTGCGTCAGTGAAAGCCCTGTGGTACAAGCAGACTGGGGACATTCGCCTTTACAGCGAGAGACCTCGTAGGGAGCTCAACGCGGCCGTTGTCCTCCGCGGACCGATCTACGCCATCGACCAGAGAGGGCGCACAGGCGGTTGCGACACTTTGTTTGATTGCGAGCCCGCGAGCGCCTCGGTTACGCGGCACCGACGACCTGATCGAGCTGATCGAGCGAGAATTTGCGCAGATCCCGGCCGTCGCGCAGCGCCTTGTACCAGTCGACGGTGAGACGCAGGCCCTGAGCCAGATCAAGCCGCGGGGTCCAGTCGAGTTGTTTGCGCGCCTTCTCGCAATCGAGCCTGAGATAGGCTGCTTCGTGCGGATGCGGGCCCGCATCGGCGGTCCAGTGCGCGCCCTCGCCCCACTGCGCGATCAGATGTTCGACCACGGTCCCGACCGGCACCTCGCTTGCGGCATCGGGCCCGAAATTCCAGCCACCGATGAAGCGCTCGTCGCCCGCCAGCCGCTCGACCAGTGTCAGATATCCCAGCACCGGATCGAGCGCGTGCTGCCAGGGCCGCACTGAATTGGGATTGCGGATGCGCAGTGCCTCGCCCCCGAGAAAGGCTTGCATCGCATCTGGCACCAGGCGGTCGCGCGCCCAATCGCCGCCGCCGAAGACGTTGCCCGCGCGCGCCGTCGCAACGCGCGCGGCGCCGGATCCGTTGAAGAAGCTGTGACGGTAGGAATGCGTCACCAGTTCGGCGCACGCCTTGCTGTTGCTGTAGGGATCATCGCCGCCGAGGCGGTCGCCCTCGCGGAAGGCGGCGCCTTTACCGTTGTTCTCGTAGCACTTGTCGCTGGTGACGATCAGGATCGCCTGCACCGAACGCAGCTGCCGCGCTGCCTCCAGCACATGCACCGTGCCCATCACGTTGGTCGCAAACGTCTCGACCGGCTCCTCATAGGATGGTCGCACCAGCGCCTGCGCCGCCATGTGGATCACGATGTCGGGCTCGACTTCCACCATCGCGGCGCGCAAAGAGGCGAGATCGCGGATGTCGGCGATGCGATGCTTGATGTCGTCGGCGATGCGCGCGGTCACGAACAGCGCGGATTCATGCGTCGGTGGAAGTGAATAACCGTAGACGCTCGCACCCAGCCGGCGCAGTAGCAACGAGGCCCACGCGCCCTTGAAACCGGTGTGGCCGGTCAGAAAGACCTTCTTGCCGTGCCAGAATGCCGGATCCTTCACCAGATCCTCCACTTGGCGCGGCCGCTGGCCCACTCGCCCTCGAGGAAAGTACGATCGCGCAACGAATCCATCGGGTGCCAGAAGCCGGGATGCATGTAAGCGCGCAGATCGTCGCCGCGGGCGAGTTGCTCCATCGGCTCGCGCTCCCAAATGGTCTTGTCGCCCGTGATCAGGTCGCCGACCGACGGCGACAGCAGGAAGAAGCCGCCATTGATCCAGCCGCCGTCGTCGTTCGGCTTCTCCTCGAAATTGACGACCCTGTCGCCCTCGATCGCGACTGCACCAAACCGCTTGGCCGGCCGCACCACCGAGACGGTCGCCTTGCGGCCATGCGCTTTGTGGAAGGTGATCTCGGCGGCGAGGTCGATATCGGCGACGCCGTCGCCGTAGGTCAGCGCGAAAAGGGGTTCGTCCGCGACGTAGGGCAGCACGCGTTTCAGCCGACCTCCGGTCTGCGTCTCCTCGCCGGTGTCTACCAGCGTGACCCTCCAGGGCTCGGCAGTCTCGCGATGCACTTCCATCCGGTTCTCGGCGAGATGGAACGTCACGTCGGACATGTGCAGGAAGTAGTTCGCGAAGTACTCCTTGATCATGTAACCCTTGTAGCCAAGGCAGATCACGAAATCATTGAAGCCGTAATGGCTGTAGATCTTCATGATGTGCCAGAGGATGGGCCGGCCGCCGATCTCGACCATAGGCTTCGGCCGCGTACTAGTTTCCTCGGCGATTCGGGTGCCGAGACCTCCGGCAAGAATTACTACCTTCATCAACTTGCTCCCAACGGGAGACATGCCCCCCGCAATCTCGACGGCTTCTATACGAACCCGCGGTGCCTGGAAAACCGTACCCACGCAAAACCCCCACATTTTGACGGTAATTAATTACCTCCAAATCCATTGGCGTTTGCGGCCAGAGCAGATAGTCGGTCTATGTCAGCCAGTCCGCGCCCGACGCCGCTGATGACGCGACGGTGCTGGCAAAATACTCCCTCGAGCCGGGCTATCTGTTCTATCCAACACAGTTCTGGCGGCACAAGAACCACGTCACCCTGCTCGCCGCGCTCGCCCTGTTGCGCGAACGGGGCATCACGAACGGCTGGTGCTGAGCGGCTCCAACCGCAGCGGTCGCGACAAGATCGATGTGGCAATCCGCACCTATGAATTGTCCGAGCAAATCTCCATCATCGACCTCGTCGAATCCGCCGAGCTCGGCGCGCTTTATCACGGCGCCGCGGCGCGGGTGAAGCCGAGCTATTTCGGCCCGACCAATCTGCTGCCACTAGAGGCCTGGGCCGTCGGCGCACCCGTGATCTATCCCGAAGCCTTCAAGGCGCAGGCCGGCGACGCCGCGATCATTCGACTGCGACGATCCGCAATCCCTTGCCGACGCCATCGTTAGTCTTCGCACTGAACCGCCAGACTAGTGCAGGGAAACCGGAGAATCCAGAGCTGCAGTGCGAGCGCGTATCGATCAGATCAGGTGATAATCGCTGATATGGAGCTGCGCGGCGTCGGATAGATTGTTGAATGCGAAATGAGCATCCGTCGTATCCGCCAATTGCTGAATGCTGGTCGCCGGCGCCGAGACGAATTGCGTGAGCTGGCCATGATCGACCCCATGCGCTTCGCCGAGCGCTGCCCCATTGCTCGTATGCGATAGCGCGAAGTTGTCCTGGACATTCGTCGCTGTCTGGGCCGGCGGTGACGAAGCAGTTTGCGCTTGCGCTGCGGTCGGGTTGCTCGCGGCAGCCACTGTAACCTGCACCGCATTATAGGCGTTGTTGGTCTCGCTGCTCTCGGCGAGGTGATTGTTGTAGTCGGAACGTCCCCCAACGAAATAAGTGCCGGGCGCAAGATTGCCGGGCAGCGTCACCGTAACCGTCTGGTGATCGAAATAGCCAGGCTGGCTCACCGTTGCCAGCGTGGCCGATGTCGAAATCGTCGTGAGCAGCGTGTCCGACGTCGTGATCGTCGCATCAGTCGAGATATAAATGCCAGCGGTCGTCGGAGACGCCGCCACCGCGTTGCCGAGGTTCATGTTGTAAGCGTCGACCGTCAGACTGTCGCCGGCCAAGACGGTCGTCTTGTTCACTGCAACATATTCGGACAGATCAGGCTGCGTCGGCGCAGTCACCGTGACCTGAACGACGTTGTAGGTGTTGTTGGTCTCGTTGCTCTCGCTGAGTAGATTGTTGTAGTCGGAAAGTCCCCCAATGTAATAGGTGCCGGGCGCAAGATTGCCGGGCAGCGTCACGGCGACCGTCTGATGATCGTAATAGCCGGGCAGACTGACGGTCGCCAGCGTCGTCGACGTCGCGACCGTCGTGAGCAGCGTATCCGATGTGGTGATCGTCGCGTCGGCGGAAATATAGATTCCAGCCGTCGTGGGCCCGGCCACGGCGTTGCCGAGGTTCATGTTGTAGGCATCGACTGTCAGGCCGCTGCCGGCGGCAACCGTCGTCTTGTCCACGGCCACATATTCGGACAGGTCGGGATGACCTGCCGCCGTCACCGTGATCTGCGCCACATTATAGGTGTTATTGGTGTCATCGCGCTCGCCAAGCTGGTTGTTATAGTCGGCGATACCACCGATGTAGTAGGTGCCAGGCGCCAAATTGCCGGGAAGCGCGACCAGGATCGTCTGATGGTCGTAGTAGCCGGGCTGGCTCACCGTCGCGAGGGTCATTGAGGTCGACACGGTCGCGAGCAGGGTATCCGACGTGGTGATCGTCGCGTCGGTGGAGAGATAGATCCCCGCGGTGGACGGCCCCGCCACGTCATCACCCAGATTCATGTTGTAGGCGTCAACCGTCAGGCTACCGCCGGCCGGAACGGAACTCTGGCTGACGGCGATGTACTCGGACAGATCGGGCCGAGGAGGCCCCATCAGGACGGAGTTTGCTGTCACACCATCAGCGAACTGGAAAGACTCGACACCGCTCACAGTGTCAGTTCCGTCGGGAGAACCGGATCGCTGATCAACCACAGTAAAGCTCTGCGTGATCGTGCTGTAGGTTATCGCGTAGTTCGCCCTGTTGCCCGAATACACCGCCGTATCGGTGCCCGAACCGCCGTTGATGGTGTCGTTGCCGCCGCCGCCGGTCAGCGTATCGTTGCCGCCGCCGCCCGTCAGTGCGTTGGCGATGGCATTGCCGACGATCATGTCGTTGCCGGAGCCGCCGGTCGCGTTGTCGATGTAGGAACGCGCGTCGTTGTTGTAGAGATAAGAATTGTAGACGTTACCCGACGCATAATGGCCGTTTCCAAGATTGGCGAGTTGAACCGACGAGAACACGGACGACGCACCTGGATTGAGATTGATGCTCAGGTTCGTCGTGTAGTTCGACAGGTCGTAGGTATCGACGCCGCCACCGTCCCAGATCGTCTCGTAGATGCGATTGGCCGAGCCACCGACACCGCCATTGTCGGCCGGCTGTCCGGCGCCGTTGATGAACTCCTGCCCAGTGGTCGGGCTCCATGTATAGACGGTGGTCCCGCCCTGGGTGTTGTAGTCCGCGCCGTACATCGTCTGTAGCGCGAGAATATCGTTGGCCATATAGGTCTGCGAATATCCATAGGCCTCGTTGGTGTAGCCGCTCGTGGTCGAAGCACCGACATAGCTGCGATAGCTCATGACGGTGTATTCGCTGTCGTCGTGCGCGCTCGGCACCGCGACATTGGCGGGGCCGCCCGCCTCCTGACTGTGCTTCAAGCCAAGGGCGTGCCCGAGTTCGTGCAACGCAGTCGCAAAATAATAATTGCCGAGCGCAGCCAGCGAATAGTTGTAGGCAGTTCCGAACCAGATGTCGCCGCCGGACGCGTAGTTGCCGGGGTAATAGGCATAGGAGGTCGGACTGGCCGCCGGCGACTGCGCCACCATAATGTCGGCGCCGTTCGTCCCGGCGTACTGGATGTTGGCGTTGGTGTAGCCGAGGATCAGTCCGATCGCGTA
Source organism: Bradyrhizobium sp. 44 (assembly GCF_023073095.1). Lineage (NCBI taxonomy): Bacteria > Pseudomonadati > Pseudomonadota > Alphaproteobacteria > Hyphomicrobiales > Nitrobacteraceae > Bradyrhizobium > Bradyrhizobium sp. 44. Next base: position 345,879 of record NZ_JADPIY010000029.1, on the reverse strand, counting down.
ATTGATCGCGGCCTGCATCTGACTGGGTGCCGATGCAAAACCCGACGTGGTCGGCTCACTGCTTCCGCCACTGTAGGGATTGGCATAGTCGCTTGCAGCGTCCGGAAAGCTGTAGGTGATCGTGCCGGTCCATTTATAGCCTGACAGCAGGCCGTCGATCTCGGCGTTGTTAGTGGCACTGACGGTGACTGCGGTAGCCAAAGGGATCTCCGAAGCGGCAAACCCCGTTCGATTCGGGGCGCGAACAGGTGATTCTAGCTTGAGAGCTAAACGTTTGGTTTAATTTTGGCGAGCCGGTGCGGACTCCTTCCGTAAGGCCGTGTTAGCCATCAAATCCCGTAGTCATACGGGTCAGACCAAGGGATGTCGGTTCCGGCGACTTACTTGTTGCGAGTGAAATCATGAAACGAGGTCTACTCTCGGCCGGTCTGTTCGGCGCCCTGATGGCGCTCACGGGGCCGGGCCATCTACCTTTCGGAGGACTCCCTGCCATGGTCGGAAAAGCCAATGCGGATGAGAGCGGCCAACAAGGCGGCACAGCGGGGCGCGCGCCCTCCGTCCCAATGGCCCGCGACCCTTCGGCTGCAGTCGCGGAGGAGTACGAATCCGCCCATCGCAAGGGAACGCGGGAGGCGTTCGAGCTGTTCATTGCGCGCCACGGAGATGACCCGCTGGCCGAGCAGGCGCGCGCCGAGCTGAAACAGCTGACGCGCTGATCCTTCGCGGGCGCCCCCGCATTACATTTTGACAGACGGCATCCGCGCGGCCCAGACCTGCCGCCTGATGTCTTGCCGCATGGTCTTTCGGCACTATGGTAGGCCCGCAATTTGTCCCGGAGCCCATCAAGATGCCCTTTCCGCATGCCTCGGAAGCCCTGTCACGCTTCACCGTGCTCGATCTGACCCGCGTCCGGTCCGGGCCCACCTGCGTGCGGCAGCTCGCGGATTGGGGCGCCAACGTGATCAAGATCGACGCGCTCACCGAGGATGCCGGCGGCGAACAGCCGGGCGGGCCGCGGCGGGGCTCCGACTTCCAGAACTTGCATCGCAACAAGCGGGCGATGACGCTGAACCTGAAGGACGAGCGCGGGCTCGCCGTGTTCAAGCGCCTCGCTGCCAAGGCCGACGTTGTGGTGGAGAATTTCCGGCCCGACGTGAAGAAGAAGCTCGGCATCGACTATGAGGGCCTCGCCAGGATCAACCCCCGCCTCGTCTACGGCAGCATCTCCGGCTTCGGCCAGGACGGGCCCTACCACAAGCGGCCGGGCTTCGATCAGATCGCGCAAGGCATGGGCGGACTGATGTCGATCACCGGCGCGCCGGGCGAAGGCCCGATGCGGGTCGGCATTCCGATCGCCGATCTCACCGCCGGTCTGTTCTGTGCCATGGGCATCCTCACCGCACTGCTGGAGCGCGAGGTTTCGGGCAAGGGCCAGTGGGTGCAGACCTCGCTGCTGCAGGCCCAGATCTTCATGCTCGACTTCCAGGCCGCACGCTGGCTGATGGAAAAGGAAGTGGCCAAGCAGGCCGGCAACAACCACCCGACCAGCATTCCGACCGGCGTGTTCAAGACCTCGGACGGCTACATCAACATCGCCACCACGGGCGGCCGGATCTGGGAGCGCTGCGCGCAGGCGATCGGCGCGCCGGAACTCTACAGCCATCCCGACTATCTGACCGCGCCCGCCCGCTCCAAGAACCGCGACGCGCTCAATGCCGAGATCGAGAAGCGTACCTTGACGAAGTCCACCGAGACGTGGGTCCGTGAACTCAACGAGGCCGGCGTGCCCTGCGGGCCGATCTACGCTATCGACCAGATGTTCGAAGACGAGCAGGTCAGGCATCTCGGCATCGCGCAGGAGGTGCCGAATGAAGAGGGTCGCGAGATCCGCCTGGTCGGCCAGCCGGTGACGCTGTCGCGCACGCCGAGCAGGATGGTGGCGCGGCCGCCGGAATTCGGCGAGCAGACCGACGAAGTGCTGACGGAGTTCGGCTTCGGCACGGACGAGATTGCCAAGCTCAGGGACGCCAAAGTGGTGTGAGTGCTCATTAGACGTTGAGAGGTTGGCGAACGAATAAGCCCGGCGCTCGCCGGGCTTATTGACTCGCGGAGCAATGAGCAGGCAACGCGAGGTCGAATAACCATGCCCGAAACGACAAAGCCCGGCTTGAGCCGGGCTTCGCTTGTTCTTGACGCCTCTGTTGATCTTAGTATCTGGCGACCACCGGGCCGCCGAACTGGTAGTTGATGCCGGCGCGCAGGATGTGGTCGGTGAAGCGCGACGATACGTTGGCACTGACCGTGGAGAGCGGCGCCAGCGTGAACGGACCGGACGAGAAGGTGCCGAGATCCATATAGAGATATTCGAGCTTGGCGCTCCAGTTCTGGGTGATCTTGCCCTCGACGCCCACGCCGGCAGTCCAGCCGGCGCGCGTCGTCGAATTCGAGCCGGCCGAGGCGATCGCGACACCCGCGGGCGTGAAGCCGGTCATGGTGCCCGTGGTCTTGATTTCGCCGAAGGCCAAACCGCCGGTGCCGTAGAACAGCACCTTGGGCGTCGCCAGGATGCCGACGCGGCCGCGCACCGTGCCGAACCACTGGAGATGCTGATCGACCGTCAGGGTGGTGGCAGTCCCGAGACCAGCGGGCGCGAAAGTCAAACCGGGAAGGCAGGCGCCACCGGCAAGCGTGGCGATAACGCAGCTATAGCCGGCGCGGCCCTTCTCGCCCGACCATTGCAGGTCGCCCTCGATGCCGTAGACCCAGTTGGCGCTCTGCCAGTTGTAGCCGGCCTGACCGCCCGCGATGCCGCCGTTCATGTCGAACGACGCATTGGTGATGGAGCCGGCGGGCGGCACGATCGCAGCACCTGTTGCCGAATTGAAGTAGGAGACGTCGGTACGCGAGCGGCCCCAGCTGTAGCCGCCATTGGCGCCGACGTAGAATCCGGTCCAGCTCCAGACCGGATCAACCATGACCGGCGCCTTGACGTAGGGCCTAGCGGCCAGATCGGCAGCCAGTGCGCCCGTCGCGAACAGCGACATCGCCGCCGCCATTCCAATCACAATCCGCTTCATGGCAATTCCTCCGCACAATTTTGTGATGAAGATATACGCCGAGGAGCGCCAAAGGGCTGTGCCGCGTCAGCAACAACCCGGATCAATCGCAGCGTGCAACGCCTGGGACCAGGACGACATCACCCCCATGTACTTGAATCCGTGGCTGATTACGCCTTGCTTGGCACCGGCTTGCCTCCCTGCGTCAATCCGACACGGGCAAGCAAACCGTCGATCACCGGCCAAAACAGCAGCACGATCGCCAAGGTCGTGATCGAGCCGACCAAGCCGTTCGACCAGAACACCTTGAGGTCGCCGCCGGCACCGATCATCGACAGACGGAAGGCATCCTCGGCGCGGTTGCCCAGCACGAGCGCCAGCGTGAACGGAGCGAGCGGAATGCCGATCTTCTTGAAGACGTAGCCGACGACGCCGAAGCCGAGCATCAGCCAGATATCGAACATCGCATTCTGGATCGCATAGGCGCCGATCGCGCATGACACCACGATCATCGGCGCCACCGCGGCGAACGGCACGCGCAGGATCGAGGCGAAGATCGGCACCGTCGTCAGCACCAGCACGAGGCCGACGACATTGCCGAGATACATCGAGGCGATCAGGCCCCAGACGAAGTCCTTGTGCTCGACGAACAGCAGCGGTCCCGGATTGAGCCCCCACACCATCAAGCCGCCGAGCAGGATCGCGGCGGTGCCCGAGCCGGGAATGCCGAGCGCCAGCATCGGCAGCAGCGCCGCGGTGCCGGAGGCATGCGCCGCCGTCTCCGGCGCGAACACGCCCTCGATGCGGCCCTTGCCGAAGCTCTCGGGATCCTTGGCAAAGCGTTTTGCCAGATTATAGCCCATGAAGGAGGCCGCGATCGCGCCGCCCGGGGTAATGCCGAGCCAGCAGCCGATGAAGGAGGAGCGCAGCAGTGTCACCCAGTATTTCGGCAGGTCCTTCCACACAGCAAGCACGACGCGCAGCGATATGCTCGCCGCGTGTCCGCGCAGCGCCAGGCGCTCCTCCATCGTCAGCAGGATCTCGCTGATGCCGAACAGGCCGATGACGGCGACCAGGAAGTTGATGCCTCGCAAAAGCTCGGACGAGCCGAAGGTCATGCGCAGATTGCCTGACACCGTGTCCATGCCGATGCCGGCGAGCAACAGTCCCAGCGACATCGAGATGACGGTCTTGTACTTGGCCTCGCGCCCCAGCCCGACGAAGGAGCAGAAGGTCAGCAAATACACCGCGAAGAACTCCGGCGGGCCAAACTTCAACGCAAAGGACGAGATCATCGGCGCAAGAAAGGTGATCAGCAGCACCGCGACCAGCGAGCCGATAAAGGAGGACGTGAACGCCGCCGTCAGCGCCTCCGCCGCCCTGCCCTGCTGCGCCATCGGATAGCCATCGAAAGTGGTCGCGACCGACCAGGCTTCGCCGGGGATGTTGAACAGGATCGAGGTGATCGCGCCGCCGAACAGTGCGCCCCAGTAGATGCAGGACAGCATCACGATCGCCGAGGTCGGATCCATCGTGAAGGTGAGCGGCAACAGGATCGCGACGCCGTTGGGTCCGCCGAGCCCGGGCAAGACGCCGACGAAGATGCCGAGCACCAGCCCGACCATCATCAGCGCGAGCGTCTTCCACGTCAGCAAGACCGCAAAGCCGTGAAGCAAGAGACCGAAAGCTTCCATCGCGGGCCCGCCTTAGTGGCCGAAGGCCGCTTCGAGCGGCCCTTTCGGCATGATGACGTCGAAGGCGATGTCGAAGGTCACGAACATGATCGCCGTGAATACGACAGCGGTGAGCAGCGACTTCCACAGCGCGATCTTGCCGACGAGACGCATGAAGCTGGCGATCAGCAGGAAGCTCGCGACATAGAGGCCGAGAAACTGCGTCGCCAGGCAGAACAGCAGCGTCGGCCCGAACACCGCCATCACGCGGCGGGCTTGCGCGCGCGTGACGAAGGTCTCAGCTGCCGCGCGATGCGCGACCAGCGCCACGATCAGGCCGTAGAGGCTGGCGCCACCGAGAATGACGGAGAGGTAGAACGGGAAATAGCCGGGCTCCGGCCCGGTCGAATCCCAGGAGGCGCCGGTGCGCCAATTGTCGTAGCCGAGCGTGGCGGCCAGCGCGAGCAGCAGGAAGCAGACGAATATCTCGATCGTGCCGGAGGAGACGACGGAAGGCGAGTCGTCTTCGGGCGCGGTCGGATCGTCGACGACGATTTCAAGATCGGTTTGGGGCATGAGCTGACAACAACCGCTGCGGCTGATCCCCTCTCCCCGCTGCGGGGAGAGGGTTAGGGTGAGGGGAAGTCACGGCGGGGACGGTGAGAGTTGGACTCGCGAAGAGTCCCCCCTCACCCGGATTGCATCTTCGATGCAATCCGACCTCTCCCCGCAAGCGGGGCGAGGTGAAGCAATCACTTCGCGACGAATCCGGCTTCCGTCATCAGCGCCTTGTTGACTGCATCGTCCTCCTCGAGGAATTGCACCATGTCCTTGCCGGTGAGGAAGATCGGCTTCAGCGCCTGCTTTTCCATGTAGTCCTTGTATTCGGACGTCTGCGTCACCTTGTGGAACAGCTCGACATAGAACGCCTGCTGTTCCGCCGTGACCTTGCCGGGCAGGAACATCGCGCGCAGCATCAGATACTGCACATCGACGCCCTCCTCCTTGCAGGTGGGGATGTCGGCCCAGGACTGCGTGTCCGTCACCTTGCTGGTGTAGGAGATTCGTTCCTTGTCGAACACGCAGAGCGGACGCACCTGGCCCGCGCGCCAGACCTCGAGATTTTCGGATGGATTGTTGACGTTGGATTCGGTGTGGTTGCCGACGAGCTGGGTCGCGGCCTCGCCGCCGGACTTGTAGGGCAGATAGGAGAATTTCGCGCCGGTCTTCTGCTCGAGAAACACGGTCAACACGTGATCCTCGCGCTTGGAGCCGGTGCCGCCCATCTTGAACGGCGCGGCTGCCGCCTTCGCGGCCGCGACGAACTCCTTCACCGTCTTGGGACCCGCGCTGTTGTCCCACAGCACGAACTGGTCGAGCGCGATCACCGAAACCGGGGTCAGCTCACGCCAGTTGAACGGGATCTTCGCCGACAGCGGCAGCATGTAGATCAGCGAATAGGCGATCAGCACTTTGTTGGGGTCGCCCTCGCTGGATTTCATGTACATCAGCGCTTCAGCGCCGGAAGCCCCGCCCTTGAGCGAGACCACGATCGGCTGCTTCATCAGATTGTTCTTCTGGATGGCGGCCTGCATCATCCGCGCCATCTGGTCGGAGGCGCCGCCCGCGCCCGCCGCGACCACGATCTCGACCGGTTTGGTCGGCTCCCATCCCGCAAAGGCCGGCGTGCTCAACGATAGCGCTGCTGCGACGCCAACAGCTTGCATTAGAATTCGCACGAGCTTCGTCCCCTGGATTATTGGCTTTGTTTGCCAGGAATTTATCGACACATTGTGCGGACTATTGCGAGCGAGTTCAAGCAGGCGAGGATGCCGCTACCTATGACTTTCGGACGAAGCCAGCCTAGCTCGCGCTACCTGCCCTTCCAGTTCGGCGTGCGCTTGTTGAGGAAGGCGTCCATTCCCTCGCGGAAATCTTCGCTCATATAGGCCTTGAGGATCAGATCCTCGCCCTCTTCGCGCGACAGCGTGCGGCGGATGCGGCGGACTGCCTCCTTGGTCGCTTCAAGCGTCAGCGGGGCGTGGCTCGCCACGAGCCTGGCGGTCTCGTCGGCGCGGCGCTGCAGGGTCTCGACGTCGGGAACGACCTCGTTGAGAAGGCCGAGCGCCAGTGCTTCCGGCGCTTCGACGAGGCGCGCCTTGAAGATCAGATCCTTGGTGCGGGCGGGGCCGACCAGCGAGACGACGCGGCTGATGTTCGACATCGACAGGCAGTTGCCGAGCGTGCGCGCGATCGGAAACCCGATGCGCGTCGTTTCAGTCCCGATGCGCAAGTCGCAGCAAGCCGCAATTCCGGCGCCGCCGCCGGTGCATGCCCCCGCGATCGCCGCGATCACGGGCACGCGGCACTGCTCGAGCGTACCGAGCACGCGGTCGATGCGGGCCTCATAGTCGAGCGCATCCTGCGCGGTTTTGAACGCACGAAACTGAGAAATGTCGGTGCCGGAGGCAAACGCCTTGTCGCCGGCGCCGGTCAGGATCAGCGCCTTGATCGAGCGGTCGGCGTTGATCTCCTGGCAGATCTCCGCCATGCGCTCGTACATGGCGAAGGTCAGTGCGTTGCGCGCCTGCGGGCGGTTGAAGGTGATCCGCGCGATGCCGTCCGTGACGGAGTAGAGCAGGTCTTCGTTGGCGGTCGTCGGTGCGTTCATCGCGCGCTCTCTTTTCTCTAGGTTAGTTCAGGCAACCTGGGCCTTCAGGCCACCTGAGCTTTGGTCATCGGCACCGCGTCGCGTCCCTTCAGGACGTCCATGGCCGCCAACACGCCGCCGCTCCGGTGCGGGATCTTTGCAAGATCGAGGCCCATCTCGACGCCGGCGAGCGTCCCCATCAGCATCAGGTCGTTGAAATGGCCGATATGGCCGATGCGGAACACCTTGCCCTTGACCTTGTTTAGGCCAGTGCCGAGCGACATGTCGAAGTTTTCCAGCACCACCTTGCGGAAGGCATCGGCGTCATGGCCATCAGGCACGCGCACGCCTGTCAGCGCCGGCGAATGCGCGGCAGGATCGGCGCACTGCGTCTCCAGGCCCCAGACCTTGATCGCGGCGCGCGTCGCCGCGCTATGGCGCTTGTGGCGGGTCCAGACGTTCTCGAGCCCCTCCTCTTCCAGCATCTTGATCGCCTCGCGCAGGCCGTAGAGCAAATTGGTGGCGGGCGTATAGGGGAAGGTGCCGAGCTTGTTGAAGGAGATGACCTCCTGCCAGTCCCAATAGGAGCGCATGCCGGGGTTGGCCTTGGCCACCGCGAGCGCTTTCTCCGAGACGGCGTTGAAGCCGAGGCCCGGTGGCAGCATCAGGCCCTTCTGCGAGCCGGCGACCGAGACGTCGATGCCCCAGGCATCGTGCTCGTACTCGATCGAGCCGAGGCCGGAGATGGTGTCGACCATCAGCAGCGCGGGATGCTTGACCCGGTCGAGCAGCTTGCGCACTTCGAGCGGCGGCGTCACGCAGCCGGTCGAGGTCTCGTTGTGGACGACGCAGACCGCCTTGATGGTGTGCTGCTTGTCGGCGGCAAGGCGCTTCTCGATCTCGGCGAGATCGGCGCCATGGCGCCAGTCACTCGGGATGAAATCGACGTCGAGCTTGAACTTGTCGGCGATGCCGCGCCACAGCACGGCGAACTGGCCGGTCTCGCACATCAGGACCTTGTCACCGGGCGCGAGCACGTTGACCATCGCGGCTTCCCAGGCGCCGGTGCCGGACGAGGGGAAGATGATCACGGGCTGCTTGGTGCGGAACACCCGCTGCATGCCGGCGAGGACGGCGAAACCGAGCTCGGCAAACTCCGGACCGCGATGATCCAGCGTCGGCATGTCCATCGCCCGCAGCACCCGGTCGGGCACGTTGGTCGGTCCTGGAATCTGGAGAAAATGCCTTCCAGTATGCACGGTCATCGGCGTCCTTCCCGGTCTTTGAATCTGTCTTTTGCGTCTGTCTTGGCCTTGAACCCAGCTTGACTTCCAGCCTTTTGGTCTCAAGGGGCTGCGCGAGCCGCTCGAATATCACTATTCGCCGGGCTTGTCCCTCGCCGGGCGGGGTCCGTCAATGCACAAGAAGCAGGGCTCGCCTTGCCAAGGGCCGTGACCGGAGGCAAGACGGGGGCGGCGAACAGGCAAGAGCGGACCATGGCGGCGGAAGTGCCCCGGAAATCACAGGAATCGGCCAAAAAGGACGGCCTCGCGGCACGTCTGGCCCGGGACGTGACCGGCGACGTCCTGTTCGACGCTTTCAGCCGCGGCCGCTACGCCACCGACGCTTCCTTCTACCAGATCATGCCCCATGGCGTGGTGGTGCCGCGCACCATGGACGAGGCCTTGCGGGCGCTGGCGATCGCGCGCGACGAGGGACTGAAGGTGACCCCGCGCGGCGGCGGCACCTCGCAATGCGGCCAGACCGTCAATGACGGTCTCGTGGTCGATCTCTCGAAGCACCTGAACCGGATCCTGTCGCTCGACGTCGAAGGACGCACCTGCGTGGTCGAGCCGGGCATCGTGCTCGACGACCTCAACCGCCAGCTGAAGAAACACGGCCTCTGGTTTCCGGTCGACGTCTCTACGGCCTCGCGCGCCACAATCGGCGGCATGGCCGGCAACAATTCCTGCGGCGGCCGTAGCCTGCGCTACGGCACCATGCGCGACAACACACTGTCGATGGAGGCCGCGCTTGCCGACGGCACGCTGAGCCGCTTCGGCGAGGTCTCGCGCGATCTCTCCGATCTCGATGCGAACGACAGCGCCCGCGCCCTGTTCCGCGACATGCTCGATCTCGGGGCCCGCGAGGTCGGGGAGATCGCCGCACGGTTTCCAAAAGTGCAGCGCCGTGTCGGCGGCTACAATCTCGATGCGCTGGTGCCGCGCAATGCCCGCAACAACATGGCGCACCTTCTCGTCGGCTCCGAGGGGACCCTCGCCTTCACCACCAAGGTCGAGCTGAAGCTGTGGCCCGTGATCCGCAACAAGGCGCTCGGCATCTGCCATTTCGGCAGTTTTTACGAGGCGATGGACGCGGCCCAGCATCTGGTCAAGCTCAAGCCGATCGCGGTCGAGCTGGTCGACCGCACCATGCTCGCACTCGGCCGCGACATCGCGATGTTCCGACCCATCATCTCCACTGCGATCAAGGGCGATCCGGATGCGGTGCTCGTGGTCGAGTTCGCCGAGGAGGATCAGGCGGACAACCTCGTGCGCCTGAAGCAGCTCGGCGAGCTGATGGGCGATCTCGGCTTCAGCTGGAACAACGACAAACGAAAATGGGGCGGCGTGGTGGAAATCACCGAGCCGGCGCTGCAGAGCGGGATCGCCGATTTCCGCGCCGCCGGCCTCAACGTCATGATGTCGATGAAGCAGGAAGGAAAGCCCGTCTCCTTCGTCGAGGACTGCGCCGTGCCGCTGCCGCATCTCGCCGACTACACCGCGCGCTTGAACGAGGTCTTCGCCAGGCACGGCACCAGCGGCACGATGTACGCGCATGCCTCCGAGGGCTGCTTGCACGTGCGGCCGGTGCTGAACCTGAAGCTCGAGAAGGACGTCAAGGCGATGCGGGCCATCGCCGAGGAAGCCTTCGAACTGGTGCGCGAATACAAGGGCTCGCATTCCGGCGAGCACGGCGATGGCCTGGTGCGCTCCGAATTCCACGAAACGATGTTCGGCGAGCGCCTGGTCGCCGACTTCAGGGAAGTGAAGCAGCGCTTTGATCCCGAGGGCGTGCTCAACCCCGGCAAGATCGTCGACGCACCGAAGATGGACGATCGTTCGCTATTCCGCTTCAAGCCTGACTATCGCGTCGCAGAGATCAAGACAAAACTCGACTGGTCCGCTTATCCCGGGGCCGGCGGCGGTTTTCAGGGCGCGGTCGAGATGTGCAACAACAACGGCGCCTGCCGCAAGCTCGAGGGCGGCGTGATGTGCCCGTCCTACCGCGCGACGCGCAACGAGAAGGACGCGACGCGAGGCCGCGCCAACACGCTGCGGCTCGCCATCTCCGGCCAGCTTGGCGCGGGCGCGCTCTCCTCCGACGAGATGATGGAGACGCTAAAGCTTTGCGTGTCCTGCAAGGCCTGCCGCCACGAATGCCCTGTCGGCGTCGACATGGCCAAGATGAAGATCGAGGTGCTCGCCGCGCGCGCGGCCTCGCATGGCCTGACCTTGCGCGACCGGCTGGTCGGCTACCTCCCGCGCTATGCCGGCCTCGCGTCGCGCTTCGCGCCGTTGGCGAATTTGCGCAACCGCAGCCCGCTGTTGCGAAAGCTGTTCGAGCGCTTTGCCGGCATCAGCGCCCTCCGCGCGCTGCCCGCCTTCCGCAGCGACGTGTTCGTGCCGCCGGCCGAAGCGGTCGGGCCGGAGACCGGCCGCGAGGTCGTGCTGTTCGCCGACACCTTCAATCGCATCTATGAACGCGAAAATCTCGAGGCCGCGCTGCGCGTGCTCGCGGCCGGCGGCTACCGCGTGCATCTGCCGAAACCTGCAAGCGGCAGCCGTCCGCTGTGCTGCGGCCGCACCTTCCTGTCAGCGGGCCTTGTCGACGAAGCCAGGTCCGAGCTCGATCGTCTCGTCGCCGCCTTCGCGCCCTTTGCCGCGCGCGGCGTGCCGATCGTTGGCCTCGAGCCGAGCTGCCTTTTGACCCTGCGCGACGAGCTCGCCTCGCTGCGCAAGGACGCCGATGCCAGGGCCGTTGGCGCCCATGCGCTGACCTTCGAGGAATTCCTGGTGCGCGAGGCCGAGGCCGGCCGGCTGCAACTACCGCTCGGCGCCGTCGCCGACAAAGCCCTGGTGCACGGCCATTGCCATCAAAAATCCTTCGGCGCGTTCAAGCCGGTCGAACAGGTGCTGCGCCTCATCCCTCGCCTTGAGGTCGAGACCATCGAATCGAGCTGCTGCGGCATGGCCGGCGCCTTTGGTTATGGCGCAGACACCTACGATGCCTCGATCGAGATGGCGGAGCTGTCGCTGCTACCCGCCGTGCGACGCGCGGACCAGAATACGCTCGTCGTTGCCGACGGCACCTCCTGCCGACACCAGATCCACGACGGCGCGGAGCGAGAGGCGCTTCACGTCGCGCGCGTGCTGGCGATGAGCCTTGATCGTGCCGAGATCCAATCCACAACCCCTCCCGTTGCAAAGGAAACCAATCATGGCTGACCTCACCCTCGACACCGCCCGCAAGATCCTCGACGCCGCCTTCGCGAAATCCACCGAGCTGAAGCTGAAGCCGCTGGTCGTCACCATCCTCGACGCCCGCGGCGTGCTCAAGATCGCCGCGGCGCAGGACGGCACCAGCCTGATGCGCGCCGAGATCGCGCACGGGAAGGCCTATGGCGCACTCGCATTGGGCATGGGCTCGCGCGCTCTCTTCCAGCGCGCGCAGGAGCAGGCCTATTTCATCGACGCCGTGAACACCATGGCCAAGGGCGCGCTGGTCCCGGTCCCCGGCGGCGTGCTGATCATGGACGGCACGACGCTGCTCGGCGCGGTCGGCGTCAGCGGAGACACGTCCGACAATGACGAGACGTGCGCGGTGGCGGGCATCCAAGCCGCGGGGTTGACGGCCAACGCGGGGTGAGACCTCTTCCGTAGCCTGGATGGAGCGAAGCGCAATCCGGAGCGGCGCCCCACGCGCAAACCCCGGATTACGCTTCGCTCCGTCCGGGCTACAAGATCGTTCCGGTGCCGCGGCGTCGTACTGGCTCCGTCAGGACGACATTGAACTTCACCGCCCCGTCCACACCGGCTTGCGCTTTTCGCTGAACGCCTTCAGCCCTTCCTTGGCGTCCTCGGTCATCGCGAGCAGCGCGATCTGGCTTTCGGTGTAGGCGATGCTCTCGTCGAACGACATCGAGGCGATGGCGCGCATCGCGTATTTGCCGCGGCGGATCGCGGTCGGGGATTTATCGACGATGCGGCCGATCAGCCAGTCGACCTTGGCATCCAGCTCGGCCGTGGGCACGACGTGGTTCAGCAGGCCCGCTCCCTGCGCCGCTTTCGCGTCGAACGGCTCGCCGGTCAGCGCCCATTCGTTGACGAGGCGAGGTGGAGCAATGGACTGCAACAGGCTCAACACCTGCATCGGGAATACGCCGACCTTCACCTCCGGCAGGCCGAAGATGACGTGATCGGCGGCGACGGCCATGTCGGTCATGCAGAGCAGGCCCATGCCGCCGGCCATGCAGACGCCGCCGACGCGCGCGATCGCGGGCTTGGTCGCGTTCTGCGACAAGCGTAACAGATCGGCATAGTCGACATTCGGCTTCGAATGATCCATCGCGAAAGCCGCGCCGGAGTTCTGCAGGTCCGCACCGGCGCAGAACGCCTTGTCGCCCGCGCCGGTCAGCACGATGATGCGGACTTCCTTGTCGTCATGCGCGTCGCGATAGCCGCGTGCGATGCCGGCGATGACTTCGCCATTCAGCGCGTTGCGTTTCTCGGGCCGGTTGATGGTGATCCAGAGCGCCTGCCCGCGCTTCTCGGTGATCACGGCTGTGGTGTCGATCATGGCACGCTCGCTTCCTTGGGCTCCCGTTTAGCGGCCATTTGCGGCAGCTCGGGCCGAAGGTGCAAGGGCAAACTGCGGCGCGGCGCCGCTTTAGCGCCTCGACACAAACTTGTAGCGCGATCGAAGCGCGTGTGCGGCTCAGGCCGCGACCGCTTTCCTGATCCAGACCTTGTTGTCGTGGAACGCGGCGCCGCCAATCGGCGCGATCGTGTCCGCGCCCGTCAGCATGTTGATGCCGCGGTCACCGATATGGTTCTTGTTGGGATGCACGGATTCCGCGATCAGCACACCCCGCCGCACGCCCTCGAACAGCGTGGCGATCAGCGTGGTCTCGCCGCGGGTGTTGCCGAGCGTCACGGCGTCGCCATCGGCGATGTCGAGCGCGGCCGCATCCAGGGGATGGATCATCACGCTCGCCTTGCCCTCACGCGCTTGGGAGGACGGCGTCTCGTTGAAGGTGGTGTTGAGGAAGCTGCGCGACGGGCTCGTGGCAAGGCGGAAAGGATGGGCCTGGTCGGAATGCTCGATCACCGCCCAATGGTCCGGCAGCGACGGCATCTTGTCGAAGTCACCCATCTTCTGGCCGAACGGCGGATGCGCCCAATCGGCCTTGAAGTGGAATTTCCTGTCGGCATGGGCGAAGCCGTCGAGATAATGCGACGTGCGGAAGTCAGGCTGCAGGTCGCGCCAGAGGTCGGCTTCGAGACCAGCAATGTCGCCGTGGTCGCTCAGCTTCAGCGTCGCGTCGATCAACTCGCGCGGCGTCCGCTCGAACCCCGGATGCCTGGCGCCAAGCCGCGGCGCCAGCGCCTGTAGCACCTCGTGGTTGGAGCGGCATTCTCCGGGCGGGTCGATCAGCTTCGGCCCGACCGAGATGTGCTGGTGGCCGCCGCCGTAATAGAGATCGTCATGCTCCATGAACATCGTCGCGGGCAGCACGATGTCGGCTATCTCGGCGGTCTCGGTCATGAACTGCTCGTGCACCGCGACGAACAGATCCTCGCGCGCAAAACCCTGCCGCACGAGTGCCTGCTCCGGCGCCACCGTCATCGGATTTGTGTTCTGGATCAGCATCGCCTTGACCGGACCCTTGCCGTGCAGGGCCTCGGAATCGCCGGTGAGGATGCGGCCGATCTGCGACTGGTCGAGCGCGCGGATGGTTGGGTCGATGGCGTCATGGCCTTCGATGATGGATTCGTTGAAGTGCCACAGCGCGTAATTGTTGAAGAAGGCGCCGCCGCCTTCATATTGCCAGGCGCCGGTCACCGCGGGAATGCAGTTCGCGGCATGCATCTGCGCCGCGCCGTTGCGCGAGCGGGTGAAGCCATAGCCGAGCCGGAAGAAGGCCCGCTTGGTCTCGCCGACCAGTTTGGCAAAAGCCTCGATCTCCGCTACCGGCACGCCGGAGATCGCGGAGGCCCATTCGGGCGTGCGCGTCTTCAGATGCGCCTCGAGCTCGCCAGGGCAGTCGGTGTACTTGTCCATATAGGCGCGATCGGCATAGCCGTCGCGGAACAGGACATGCATCACGCCGCAAGCGAACGCGCCGTCGGTGCCGGGCCGCAGGATGATCTTGATATCCGCCTGCTTCATGGTCTCGTTGTCGTAGATGTCGACGGCCGCGATCTTGGCGCCGCGCTCCTTGCGCGCACGGGCGGCGTGCGTCATCACGTTGACCTGCGTGTTGACGGGGTTGGTGCCCCAGATCACCACCAAATCGGACAGCGCCATCTCGCGCGGATCGACGCCGGCGATCTTGCCGGTGCCGATCGCGAACCCGATGCGGCCAACGTTGGCGCAGATGGTCTGATAGAACCGCGAATATTTCTTCACATGCGTGAGGCGGTTGAGGCCGTCGCGCATCACCAGCCCCATCGTGCCGGCGTAATAATAGGGCCAGACCGATTCCGCACCGAACTCGCGCTCGGCCTGGTTGAAGCGATCCGCGATCTCGTCCAGCGCCTCGTCCCAGCCGATCCGGGCGAATTGGCCGGAGCCCTTCGCACCCGTTCGACGCAGCGGATACATCAGCCTTTCAGGATGATGGATGCGCTCGGCATAACGGGCAACCTTGGCGCAGACCACGCCGGCCGTATAGGTCTGCTTTTTCGAACCGCGGACACGACCGATGCTGCGTCCCTCGAGCACCTCGACATCGAGGGCACAGGCCGACGGGCAATCATGCGGACAGGTCGAATGGCGGATTTCGATCTTGGCGTGCTGGTTCATGTCCAATTTGGTAACACCAAAATACCCCTCAGCCGAGGGTATTTATCCGGCAACGCCCATGCGATTTGCTCAGACCGTGTGCGCCGCCGGTTCCTGCCGCGACCGCGAAGAGCGGCGCCGCCACACCGAAAACCGCCCGATATTCCAGGCACCATCGGTCTTGTGAGGCGTCGACAGTCCGCCTCCCTTGCCGCTACAGTGCCCAACAACAAGAACGACATCAGGGAGGTGGGTGTGACGGCCCGACAATTCATGCTGGCGCTGGCCGTCGGCCTGCTCAGCGCGTCCTCCGCAAGCCCGTCCCTGGCGCAGGACTATCCCAACCATTCGGTCCGGATCGTCGTGCCCTTCGGCGCCGGCGGGCCGGCCGATGTCGCGGCCCGGCAGATCGGCAACGCGCTCCAGGAGAGTTTTGGCCAGCCCTTCGTGATCGAGAACCGCACCGGCGCGGGCGGCGTCATCGGCACGGTCGAAGCGGCGAAGTCGCCCGCAGACGGCTACACGCTGCTGATGATGTCCAACACCCAGACCGCGAACGAATCCCTGCTGACGCCGGATAAACGCAAATACGAGCTGATGCGCGACCTCGCGCCGATCGCACCGGTCAACTCTTCCGATCTCGTCATCGTGGTGAACCCGCAAGTCGCAGCGAAGACGCTGCAGGAGTTCGTCGCGCTCGCCAAGTCGCAGCCGGGCAAATTGAACTACGCCTCCTCCGGCCAGGGCACGCCCTATCACATGGCCGGCGAGCTGTTCAAAGCCATCGCCGGCATCGACCTTGTCCACGTGCCCTATCGCAACAGCGGCGAGGCACGCAGCGGCGTGATCGGCGGGCAGGTGCAGATGATGATCGACGCCGTGCCGGCGATGGCGCCGAACATCGGCGAGAACCAGGTCCGCGCGCTCGCGACCACCGGCAAGCAGCGCTCAGCGGTGCTGCCGAACGTGCCGACCGCGATCGAGGCGGGGGTCGCGGGCTACGAAGCCACGATCTGGCTCGGCCTGATGGCGCCGGCCGGCACGCCGAAACCTGTGATCGACAAGCTCAATGCCGCCGTGAACGCAATGGTGAAGCGGCCCGACATCGTCAAGCTCTGGACTGCGCAGGGCGCGGTGCCGATGTCAATGACGCCGGAGGAATTCGACAAATTCCTGCGCGGTGACATCGAAAAATGGGCCGACGTGGTCAAGAAGTTCGACAAGTCCTGAGGCTGTAGAGCGACAATGCCTACCATTCAATTCCAGCTCAACGGCACGGCCGCGGCCGTGGATGCCGATCCGGATCAGACGCTGCTCGACGTGCTGCGCAGCCGGCTCGGCGTTACAAGTACGCATTTCGGCTGCGGGGCCGGCGAGTGCGGCGCCTGCCATGTCATGGTCGACGACCGAGCGATGGCCTCGTGCGACCTGCCGATGTGGTCGGTCGCGGACAAGGACGTCGTCACGGTGGAAGGCCTCGGCACAGCGGAGCAACCGCATCCGCTGCAACGCGCCTTTATCGCCGAACAGGCGATGCAATGCGGCTATTGCGTCTCGGGGATTCTGATCAGCGCGGCGGCTTTGCTGAAGCGCAATCCGTCGCCGACGGAGGCGGAGGTGAGAACCGCGCTTGATCGCAATCTATGCCGCTGCGGATCGCACAACCGCATGGTCCGCGCCGTGCTGCGGGCGGCGTCGGAGATGGCGGAAACATGAGTGCGCCGTCCCCTGCCCAAACACTGCCGGTCAGCCTTGCGGCCAATCCCATGCTGTCATCCTGGGTGAAGCTCATCGGCGAAGGCCGCGTGGCGATCTCGCCCGGCAAGGTCGAGATCGGCCAGGGCATCGTCACGGCCCTGGCGCAGATCGCAGCAGACGAACTCGACGTCGATATTGGCCGCATCGAGATGATCCGCGCCTCCACGGCGGCAAGTCCGAACGAGGGCGTCACCTCGGGCAGCCTTTCGGTCCAGCAATCCGGCCGGGCGCTGCGCCACGCCTGTGCCGAGGTCCGCCAGCGCTTCCTCGCCGCGGCATCTGAGCGTCTCGGTGTCGATGCGTCCCTGCTCGATATCCATGACGGCACGATCTCGGGCCCCGGCAATGTCAGGACCAGCTATTGGGAGTTGGCCGGTGACGTCTCGCTCGACCACGACGCCAAAGCGGGCGCGACAGCGAAGATCGTCGCCAAACGCATCGTCGCCGGACATTCGGTCCAGCGCGTCGACATTCCCGACAAGGTGTTCGCACGGCCGCGCTTTATCCATGACTGTCCGCTGCCGGACTTGCTGCACGGACGCGTGCTGCGGCCGGAGATTTCCGGCGCCAGGCTGATCGCGCTCGACGAGACCGCGACGCGAGCCGTTCCCGGCCTCTTCGCGATCGTCTGCGACGGCGGCTTTGCCGGCGTGGTTGCCGACGGCGAGGCAGCGGCGGAAGCCGCGCTGAAAGCCTTGCGTAAGGGGGCGACATGGTCGGCTGGCGAGCCGCTGCCCGATGAAGCTGATCTCGCCGGATTCCTGAAGAGCCAGCCGGTCGAGACCACTGTCATCGACACCAGGACCTCTGCAGCAACGATAAAGAAAGCTGCTCGCACCCTCCGCCGGCAATACATCCGTCCCTACATCGCGCATGCCTCGATCGCGCCGTCCTGTGCGATGGCCCGATGGGACGGCGATCACGTCCACGTGTGGACTCACAGCCAGGGTGTCTATCTGCTGCGCGCCGACCTAGCTATCGTGCTCAAGCTGCCGGCAGCAAACATCGTCGTCGAGCACATGGAGGGCGCCGGCTGCTACGGACACAACGCGGCCGATGACGTCGCGCTCGATGCCGTGCTGCTGGCGAAAGCGGCTGCCGGCGGCCGTCCCGTGCGGGTGCAGTGGTCGCGCCACGACGAGATGGCCCACGCACCGTTCGGCGCGGCGATGGCGATCGAGATCGAGGCCGACCTCGATGCGAACAACGAGATCGTCGGTTGGCGCCACGCGATCTGGAGCAACGGCCACGCAGCGCGGCCAGGGCGCGCGGCACAGCCCGCGCTGCTTGCCGCAACCGAGATTACGAACCCCTACCCGCGCATGATCTCGACCAATCCGCCCGCGGCCAATGGCGGCGGCGGCGACCGCAACTCCGTTCCGCTCTACGACCTCGCGGCCTGGACGGTCACGAGCCACCGGCTGCTGACCATGCCGGTGCGGACCTCGGCGCTGCGGACGCTTGGCGGACAAGGCAATGTGTTCGCCATCGAGTCCCTGCTCGACGAGATCGCCGCCCTCCGCGGCGAAGACCCGATCGCGTTCCGCCTGCGCCATCTGCGCGACGAACGGGCAAAGGAGGTCATTCGCGCGGTGGCACGACGCGCGCAATGGAAACCGCAAAAGAAGTCCGGCATCGGTCACGGCGTCGGCTTCGCCCGCTACAAGAACACCGGGGCCTATTGCGCCGCGATTGCGGAGATCGAGGGCACTGACAACATCCGCGTCAAGCGGCTGATGCTTGCGGTCGATGTCGGCGAGGCCATCAACCCGGACGGCGTCATCAACCAGATCGAGGGCGGCGCGATCCAGGCGACAAGCTGGGTTCTGAAGGAACGCGTCCGCTTCGACCGCACGCGCATCACATCGACGTCCTGGACCGACTATCCGATCCTCACCTTCAGCGAGGTGCCAATGGTGGATGTCGAGATCGTCCAGCGGCCGGAGATCGAGCCGGTCGGCGCCGGCGAGGCCGCGCACGGCCCGGTGACGGCGGCGATCGCGAATGCCGTTTACGATTGCCTCGGCGTGCGCGTGCGCGACCTGCCGATCACCCGCGACAAGATCATTGCAGCCATGGAGCAGGCGTCGTGACGACAGTGAGCATTTTGAGTGGAGGCGCGGCGCAAGGCCTGGTGCGCGGCCTCGGCGATCCCTTCAAGACGCAGACCGGCTTCGGCATCGACGGCGAGTTCGGCGCGGTCGGCATCATGGCGAACAAGCTGCGGGCGGGAACGGCGGCCGATCTCGTCATCCTGACGCAAGCGCTGCTTGCAAAGCTTGCCGAAGAGACGCTCGTCATCCCAGCCTCGATCTCGGATGTCGGGCGGGTCGAGACCGCGCTCGCGGTCCGCAGCCGCGACCCCAAGGTGACCGTGAAGACCGAGGCCGATTTGCGCGAGGTGCTGCGCAGCGCTGACGCGATCTACGTGCCGGACACGAAAGCCTCGACTGCGGGACAGCACGTCGCAAAGTTGCTGGATCAGCTCGGCATCGCCTATGAGGTCGCTTCGCGCCTCAAGATCTTTCCCAACGGTGCGACCGCGATGCGAGAGCTTGCGGCGTCTACCGCCGCGCATCCGATCGGCTGTACACAGGCCACCGAGATCATCGCGACCGACGGCATCGCGCTGTCAGCAGCGCTGCCGCCGGGCTGCGAGCTCATGACGATGTACACGGCCGGCGTGACCACGCGGGCCGTACATCCACAAGAGGCGGCCGCGCTGATCGCGTTGCTGACCAGCGCAGACCGCAGGGATCTGCGCCAGCGCGCCGGCTTTGCAGGCTAGATAATCGCCCTATGTGTGCAACTGGGTGAGACCGGTCGGCGGACCGTCGACGGCGGTCCAGCCACCATCGACAAACAGTGTGCTGCCGCTGACATAGCTCGCGGCGTCCGAGGCGAGATAGGCGACGGCTGTCGCGACCTCGTCGGCGCTGCTCCAGCGGTTGAACACGGTATGGCCGGCGTAGAGATTGTAGATGTCGGGACGCTGCTTGAACGGGCCGGTCAGCGCGGTCTCGGCGATGCTCGGCGCGATCGCGTTGACGCGCACGCCGGAGCGTCCAACCTCCGAAGCAAAGCCCTTCACCAGCAGGCCGATGGCGGCCTTGGTCGAGCCGTAGACGCCAAGGCCCGGCTCGATAGTCACCGCCCGCACCGAGGAGCAGGCAATGATGCTGCCGCCCTTCTGCTCGACCATGATGCGGCCGAAGGCCTGGAAGAACCAGACCGTGCCCTTGATGTTGAGGTTGAGGACGCGGTCGAGATCCTCCTCGGTGTAGTCGAGGATGGTCTTGCGGATGTTGAGCCCGGGCGTCGTCACCGCGATGTCGAGCCGCGAAAATTTCTGCATCACGGTCTTGGCCAGTGCGTTGACGTCCGCAGCGCTCGCCGCGTCACACGCAGCCGCCTCGGCCCAGCCGCCCTTCTCACGAATGCCGGCGGCGGTTGCTTCCGCAGCGTCAAGCGCACGATCGGCGCAGACGACCCGGGCACCAAGCCCGGCCAGTGCCTCGGCCGACGACTTGCCGATTCCGGAGGCGGCGCCCAGCACCACGGCTGTCTTGCCGGTGAGATCGAAGAGCTTGCGATAGTCAGTCACGGATAGATTCTCCCTGCGTTGCTGCTAGCCCTTGTAGCCCATCAGCAGACGGGGCAGCCACAGCGAGAAGGCGGGGACGTAGGTCACGAACATCAGAGCTGCGATCAGGGCGGCGTAGAACGGCAGGATGGTGCGCATCACCGCGCCCACCGAGATGCCGCCGATGGCGCAGCCCACGAACTGCGTCGTCCCGACCGGCGGGGTGTTCAGCCCGAGCGCGCAGTTGATCAGCATCAGCATGCCGAACTGCACCGGATCCATTCCCGCCTTCATCGCGATCGGCAGGAAGATGGGCGTGCAGATCAGGATGGTCGCGGCCATGTCCATGAACGTGCCGAGCACGAACAGAATGACGTTGATGAGCAGGAAGATGACCCAGGGCTGGTTCGAGACCCTGCTCATCATCTCGCCGGCGAAGTCGGCCACCTCGTAAAGCCCCATTAAATACTGGAACATAGTGGAGACGCCGATCAGCAGCAGCACCACCCCCGTGGTCTTCACCGCCTTGGCCGCCGCGCGCAGGAAGTTCAGCAAGGTCATGGTGCGGTAGATGAAGAACGTCAGCAGGATCGTGTAGGTGACCGCGACGGCCGCGGATTCGGTCGCCGTGAACACGCCCGACAGGATGCCCGCCAGGATGATGCCGACGATCAGAAGGCCGGGCAGAGCGGCCGCGAACGAGCGAAAAACCGCGGGCCAGCCCGGGAACTTGCCGGCCGGATAGCCGCGCTTCACCGCGACCCCGTAAGCGGCGACCAGCATGCACACCATCAGCACCAGCGCCGGCAGCAGGCCGGCGGCGATCAGCGCGCCGATCGAGACCTTGCCCCCGGCGGCGAGCGCATAGATGATCATGTTGTGACTCGTCGGCATCAGCGCTCCGACCAGCGAAGCATGGGTTGTGACGTTGACGGCGTAGTCGGTGTCGAACCCTTCTTTCTTCATCATGGGGATCATCACCGCCCCCATCGCCGACACGTCGGCCACGGGCGAGCCGGACACGCCGCCGAATAGCGTGCAGGCGACCACGTTCGACATGCCGAGCCCGCCGCGGATGTGTCCGACGAGATTCTTGGCGAGTTGCACGATCTTGTCGGCGACGCCGCCATGCAGCATCAGCTCACCGCTGAAGACGAAGAACGGGATGGCGAGGAAGGAGAAGATGTTCATCCCCGACATCATCTGCTGGAAGATGACCGCGACCGGCAGGCCTTCGTAGAGGATGGTGCAAATCGCCGAGAGGCCGATCGCGAAGGCGACGGGGACGCCGAGGACGAGGAAGCCGAAGAAAGTGGCGCCGAGAATGATCAGTTCCATGAGGGGACGACCTCTTCGCCGCGCAGGAGAGCGATGATGTGCTCGATTGAAAAGGAGACGATCAGGACGCCGGAGGCGATCAGCGGCACGTAGCGGATGACCTCGGGCAGGCCGAGATTGGGGATCTTCACCGTTCCGACCGAGGCTCCGAGGATCCAGCCGTTATAAGCCATCGCGAGGCCGAACCCGGCCACCAGGACGTGGATCACAAGCTCGATCTTCTCCCGCGCATGATCCGGCAGCATCACCAGCAAACTGTCCATGCCGATATGTCCGGCATCGCGCACGCCGACCGCGGCGCCGATCAACGTGACATACAGGATCAGAACCAACGCAAGGTTCTCCGTCCAGGTCGGGCTGGAATTGAGCACGTAGCGTCCGAACACCTGGTAGAAGACGATGGTGACGATGACGAGCAGTCCGGTCACCGACAGATACATCCCCAGCCGAGCGACGGGAGCATTGATCCGGGACAGCAAACCGGTGGACGGGCGTCCGGCTACGTCCAGTTCGTGGTCTGCGACGTGAGGGTCTGTCATCCAAGTCTCCTTGCAAGTCTCCTTGCGCGCCTCCAACGCGTCGGTCCGGCGTCGCCAGTCGGCGCGCCGGACCGACGCTATGGTCTTACTTCGTGTCCTGGATACGCTTGACGAGGCCCTTCAGCTTCTCGTCACCGGCGAACTTGTCGTACACCGGCTTCATCGCGTCGACGAATTCCGCCTTGTTGGCGATCGTCACGACCTGAACACCGGCCGCTTCGACGGTCTTGCGGGACGCCTGCTCGCGCTCGTCCCAGAGCTTGCGCATGACGGGAACCGATTCCTTCGCCGCCTTGCGGACCATCGCCTGGTCCTCCTTGCTCAGCGTGTCCCAGACCGTCTTCGACATCACGAGAACTTCGGGCGCCAGGGAGTGCTCGGTGACGTTGTAGAACTTGGCGGCCTCGAAATGGCGCGAGGACTCGTAAGACGGCCAGTTGTTCTCGGCAGCGTCCACCAGACCGGTCTTGAGAGCGGTATAGACCTCGCCGTAGGGCATCGGCGTCGGATTGGCCCCGAGGCTCTGGATCATGCCGACCCACAGATCGGATTGCTGGACGCGAATTTTCAGACCCTTGACGTCCGCGAGCGACTTGATCGGTGCCTTGACGGTGTAGATGGACCGGGCGCCGCTGTCGTAATAGGCGAGGCCGATCAGGCCTGCGGGTGCCATGGCCGCCAGGATCTCGTCGCCGATCGGCCCGTCAAGAACGGTGCGCATGTGCTGCGTGTCCCGGAAGATGAAGGGCAGGCACAACGCGATCGTTTCCGGCACGAAGTTGTTCAAGGGCGATGCGTTGATCCGCATCATGTCGAGTGCGCCGATCTTGAGCTGCTCGATGGTGTCCTTCTCGGAGCCCAGCGCACCGTTGGGGAACACCTTCACGCCGAGCTTGCCGCCGCTCGCCGCTGCGAGCTGCTTGCCCATGAACTTGACGGCCTCGACGGTCGGATAATCGGCGGGATGGATGTCGGCGGAACGGAAATCGCGTGCGGTCGCCAAGGGGGCTGAGACCGCCAGCAGAGCGGCTGCGATGACGCCGGTAAGTATCTTCATCTGAGCTTCCTCCTGAGTTGATTATGTCGTTGGGCAGAGCTGCGGGCCGCCTTGGGTCGCTCCACTTCCGGTGTGAAGTCAAGCGCCATTGTCGTCCCTAGGGCGCGCGGCATTCTCTGTCCAAGCTAAATCCGGCATCGATCAATGCTAGAGTTGCATCGATGGATCAAGCCGGCTTTGGGCAGACAACCGGCCCATCGTCCAGTTTTTCCGAAATCATCTGGTCCTCTGGCGCGGGAAGCGTTCGTGGGCGTTGCTTGACGACGCCGGTGCGGCCCCCTCAAGATGCTCCAAAACAAAATGGACCATCCCGAGGAATGCCCATGCCGCGGAAGTTGATCGACATCTCCGTGCCGCTCAGAAACGACGTGACGGCCGATCCGCCGGGCAATCACCCGGCGATCCAGTACATCGATCACCAGCAGGGCCTGCCGCGGATGCTGCAGTTCTTCGACGGCCTCACGGCGCAGGACCTGCCGGACGGCCAGGGCTGGGCGGTCGAGCAGGTCTCGCTGTCGACTCATAACGGCACGCATCTCGATGCGCCCTGGCACTTCCATCCAACCATGAATCGCGGCGAGCGGTCATGGACGGTCGACGAGGTGCCGCTGGAATGGTGCTTTCAGCCCGGCGTGAAGCTCGACTTCCGTCATCTCCCCGACGGCTACGTGGCGAGCGCCGACGACGTCGAGAAGGAGTTGAGGCGGATCGGGCATGCGCTGTCGCCGCTGGAGATCGTCGTCGTCAACACCGCCGCCGGCGCCAGGTTCGGCCAAGCCGATTATGTCAGCTCGGGCTGCGGCATGGGCTATGAGGCCACCATGTATTTGCTCGAACGCGGCGTGCGGCTGACCGGCACCGACGGCTGGAGCTGGGACGCGCCTTTCGTCCATACCGCGAAGAAATACGCCGAAACGAAAGACGCCGGCCTGATCTGGGAGGGCCACAAGGCGGGGCGGCACATCGGCTATTGCCATCTCGAGAAGCTGCACAATCTCGACCAGCTGCCTTCGACCGGGTTCACCGTCTCGTGCTTTCCGGTGAAGATCGAGCGGGCCTCCGCAGGCTGGACCCGCGCCGTCGCGATCATCGACAGCTAGCTGTCGAGCCCGCTCTCGGCGAGTTCGCGCAAGGCATCCATATCGAGCACGACGATGGCGCCGTGCTCGAGGCGAACCCAGTTGCGGCCCGCCCAGGCGCGCAATTGCTTGTTGATGCTCTCGCGCGTCATCCCCACCATCTCGCTGATCTCCTGCTGCGTGATGACGAGCGTGCCGCTGCCGGAGTCGAACTTGCGCTCTTCGGTGAGCCCCAGCAGCGCGCTCGCAAGCCGGCCCGGCAGATTTTGCAGGATCACCTGCTCGACCTGCTGGCTGGTCCAGCGCAGGCGCGCGCAGAGCAGCTCGATGAATTTCATTGCGAGCGCCGGTTGGCTCTTCACGAACGGCAGGAAGTCCCGGCGATCGATGATGTAGAGCTCGCAATTGGTGTTGGCGGTCGCATCGGCCGACCTGGGGGCGCCGTCGAGCACCGCGATTTCGCCGAAGATCTCTCCGG
Organism: Bradyrhizobium sp. 44; assembly: GCF_023073095.1. Lineage (NCBI taxonomy): Bacteria > Pseudomonadati > Pseudomonadota > Alphaproteobacteria > Hyphomicrobiales > Nitrobacteraceae > Bradyrhizobium > Bradyrhizobium sp. 44. Next base: position 320,601 of record NZ_JADPIY010000029.1, on the reverse strand, counting down.
GACCGATCAGATTGAGAATGGCGTTACGGCCATCGGGCGACGAAGAGGAGATCTTCACCGTCCCCGTGATCACCGCAAACAGGTTGTTGCCGGGATCGCCCTTGGCGGCGATCGTCGCGCCGCGCTTCACCGTGGTGTGCTTGGCGTAACGGCAGAGCTGATCCAGCGCCTCCGGCCCCAGATCCGCAAAGATCGGGTGCTTGCGCAGGACCGATAATTTATTTCCCGCCGCTTGTCGGGGGTCGTCGCCGGTCTTGTCCTGAGGCACGCCACTGGGCTCCTAAGACTGCGAGGCACTGGGGTCCCTGCGTAGTCAGTGTAGCCCAGTTTTTCAACCGGAAAGCATGCTCCCTATTTGAGGCAAACGCGGCGAAAATGCCGCGGTCAGGCGTGAAGCCGGCAGCCGAAGGATGAGCCAATGCGTCCTAGGCGATGCAGAGTTGCAGGCGCCGCACGCCGCCTTGCGTTGAGGCGCTGCCAACCCTCCCGCACTCGCACGGCATAACCCGCGCCGCGGGCGCCGCAAATGCGACCGTGATCTCAGGAGCTTCGACGCTTGACGTCTGACTTGAGCGGGCCTGCGCTGGTTTGCCGGTCTGCCCAGGCCAGTGCCCCGGCGAATGTGACAAAGATTGCCACGACAATGATGCTCATAAGCAAGGCGTCAGCAGGCATGATGCCCTCCCCTGTGGTTTCAGGCATTATTCGGGGCACGCGGCCGAATGCATTGATCCCGATCAAAATCGAGCCGCGCTGCGTCGGAATCAGGCTGCGGCCAAGGCCTCGACCTTCGCCGGATCGAGCAGGCTGATCCCGCCATGAATGATCTCGATCACGCCGTGGCGCTCCAGCTTGGTGAACGTGCGGCTGACGGTCTCGATGGTCAGGCCGAGGTAATCGGCGATGTCCTGGCGGCTCATCGGAAGCGGAACCGTGTCCGACGCCGCCTTCAGCGAAACCAGCCGCTCGCGCCAGCCGAGCAGAAAGGCCGCAACCTTTTCGTCCGCCGAACGGCGGCCGAGCAGGACCATGTGGTCCCGGGCCTGGTTCAGCTCGCGAATTGCCAGCTCGTTGATCCGCCTGAGGAGGTGCAGCCGGTCCTCGATGAAACGGCCGAAGGGTGCCTTCGCGAACTGGCATACGGTCACCGCGCCGATCGCATCGGCCGAAAAATTGTGCCTGCCCGAAATATTCATCCCCAGGAAATCGCCGGGCAAGGCAAAGCCCACGATCTGCCGGCGGCCGTCGGGCAGCAGCTTGTACAGCCGCATGACGCCCTCGAAGAGATTGTAGAACGAGGTCGTGATGTCCTCCTCGGAGAACACAGTCTCGCCCGAGGAAAAATGGACGCGCCGGCCGAGATGCTCGAATTCCCGAAGCTCGACCGCATCCAGCGACGAACAAACCGCTGATGCGCGGACGGCGCAATCGCTGCAGAGCTGCCAGTTCGGCTCAATCGTGACTACGGGCTTCATCGACCGCTCCAAGCGCCGGCTGCCCATCAGGCCCACTCCGTCGCGCGGATGCATTTTACTGCACTGCGCCAAAGCCGGTTGACCCAGATCAATTTTGGAGGGAATCCCCGCCCTATTGTTCTCCCGGACTTAAACGGGGTCACTTTACATGCTGCAAGGCACGCTGCGTCACGGGTTGGTCGGGTTGCTTCTGATGACGCCTGCCCTGGCGGCCCCGACCGCCGAACAACGCGGCAAGGCCTTTGCGCGCGCCAATTGCGCCCGCTGCCACGCGATCGACCGTGCGTCGAACAGTCCGCTCAAGATCGCACCGCCGCTGCGAGCCCTGCACCAGCGCTATCCGATCGAGAGCCTTGGGGAGGCGCTGGCCGAGGGCATCAACACCGGCCACGCCGACATGCCGGCCTTCGAGCTCAGTCCGGACCAGATTCACGATCTCCTGTCCTACCTCAAGACCCTGGAATAGCCGCCCTCATACCGCTTGCACCGTCCAGCCGATCAGCTCCTTCGCGATGCGCGTGAAGGCCGTGTCGAAGGCCGCGACCGCCGCGGCCGGTTCGACCTTGTCGAGCTTTTCGCTGGTCTCGATGAGACGCGAGGCGACCACCTTGCCGTTCTTGTCGACGATCCGTGCCGACAGGCCGATCTCGACCCGTGTCTCTCCCTCGGTGGCGATGCGGAAGCGCCTGATGTCGATCAGCAGCTGATAGTCCGCCTGCCCGAGATCGGCCGTGCGCAACGGCGCGTGGGCGATGTCGTAGTTCTCGAAACTGTCGATCAGCCGCGCCTGCACCAGCTTGGGAATGCTGTCGGCCCAGAGGAAATTGGCAAAACCCGGATTGTCGCCGCCAGGCGCAAACAGCATGCGCTGGGTCTGGAGCATGGCGACCGCTGTCGGCTCGGGGATGGTCAGTGACGCCGCGAGCGTCTTGCCGGCCGGACCGAGGTCCTGCGGCGTGCGCAGGTCATAGGTGACTTTCTGCGCCGGCGTTCCGCCGCCGGTCATCTTCTCCAGGCCCGCCAAAATGCCGTCAATCTTGCCGGTGTTGCGCGCAAGCCCGTCCGAGAAGGTCTTGAGATTGGCGATGGTGTCCTTCAGCGGACCCGAATTGTCCTCCAGCACGGTGTCGACCCGCCGCAGTGCATCACGCGCGGCCTGCGTCATGCTCTGCCCCGCTCCGGCCTCGGCAATCAGGGCCAGGGGCTCGCCGGATTTGGTGACGATGACGCCTCCCTCCAGCGTCACCACCGGCACGCCGGTCAACCCTTGGAAATCAAGCCCGACCTTGCTGTCGGCGCGCACCGGGGTGGTTGAAGCAACCGATATCGTCGCATTAACGAAGCGTGGATTGTCCGGCGCAAGCCCGAGCTGGGTGACCTCGCCTACGCGGATTCCGTTGAACAGCACGCCGGCGCCGACCAGAAGACCGGGCACCGGGCCCTGGAATTGCACGTGATAGCTCGTGCGCGGTCCGATGCCGCCGGTGTTGTTCAGCCAATAGACGAAGCCGAACACAGCGAGGATCGCCGCCAGGACGAAACTGCCGATCAGCACGTAGGGAGCGCGGGTTTCCATGTCTCATCTCATCTCGTGTTGCAGCATCTGCGAGCGCTTGCCGTGGAAATAGGCCCGCACCCAGGGATGCTCGGATTGCAGCAGCTCGCGCATCGGACCGATCGCCACGATCTTGCCGTCGGCGAGCGCCGCGACGCGATCACAGACCGTGGTGAGGCTCGCCAGATCATGGGTGACCATGAACACGGTGAGGCCGAGGGTCTTTTGCAGGGTCCCGATCAGCGCGTCGAAATCGCCCGCAGCGATCGGATCGAGACCTGATGTCGGCTCGTCCAGGAACAGGATCGGCGGATCGAGCGCGAGCGCGCGCGCCAGCGCGACGCGCTTGGTCATGCCACCGGACAGCTCCGCCGGATATTTATCGGCGTCCTGCGCCCGCAGCCCGACCATTTCGAGCTTGGCGATCGCGATCTCATCCATCAGCTCCTGCGACAGGACGAGATTTTCACGGAGCGGAAACTGGATGTTCTGCCGGACCGTCAGCGAGGAGAACAGCGCGCCCTGCTGGAACAGGATGCCCCATGTCGTGGCGGCGCCTTCGATACGGCCGCCGATCGGCCGTCCCGTAACCTCGATGGTCCCGCCTTGGCGCGGGATGAGGCCGATGATGGTTCGCATCAACACCGACTTGCCACCACCGGACGCCCCCACGAGCCCGAGGATCTCACCCCGGCGCACGTCGAGGGACAGATGATCGAGCACGGTCTGCCGGCCGAAGCCGACCACGAGGTCGCGGACGCGGATCGCGAACTGCTCTTGCGATTCGCCCATGATCACATTCCGATCGAGGCGAAGAAGATCGCGAACAGGCCGTCGAGCACGATCACCAGGAAGATCGACTTGACCACCGACGTCGTGGTCTGTCGTCCCAGCGACTCGGCGCTGCCCTTCACGCGCAAGCCCTCGCTGCAGGCGACTACTCCGATCACCAGCGCCATGAACGGCGCCTTCAGGATGCCCACCTCGAAATGGGTGACCGAGATCGCCTCGTGCAGCCGCGCGATGTAGATCGCCGGCGCCATGCCGCCATAGAACTGCGCGACCAGGCCGCCGCCATAGAGTGCGGCGATCGATCCGATGAAAGCAAGGATCGGCAGCGCAATCACCAGGGCCGCAACCCGCGGCAGGATCAGGACGTGGACGGGATCGAGGCCCATGGTCGACAGCGCGTCGACCTCCTCGCGCATCTTCATCGAGCCGAGCTCGGCGGTGTAGGCGCTTCCCGAGCGGCCGGCGACCATGATGGCGACGATCAATACGCCGAGCTCGCGCAGCACCAAAATGCCGACCATGTCGACGGTGTAGGACTCCGCGCCGAACCTGCGGAAATGGAAAAATCCCTGCTGGGCGATGATGGCGCCGATCAGGAAGGTGATCAGCACGACGATGGGGATGGCCTGCCAGCCGATGCGGTAGAGCTGATAGATCAGCGATGTCAGTCGCAGCGAGCGCGGCCGGCGCAGCACGCCGATCAGGGCCATGAACAGCGCGCCCAGCATTTGAAGAAAGATCGTGATGTCTTCGCGCGCGCCGACCGTGGACTTGCCGAGATCGTTCAGCCTGAGCAGAACAGGGTTGGGTGCAGGCGCCGGCGGCGGGGTGTGGCGGTTGACCTGACGCACCTCGTCCATCAGGCCACTGAAATGGTCGGCGACACCGATAAACTCGGCCGACCTGCCGGATGATGAAGCCCTGCGCGACAGCTTCTCCAGGATCCAGGCGCCGAGCGTGTCGAGCGCGCTGACGCCCGACATGTCCAGGGTCACGGCTCTGGATTGATCGACATCAGCCCCGACCGACCGGGACAATGTCTCCAGCATCGACACGTTCGCAGCAATCCACGGCCCTTCCGGGCACAATTTCAGCTCTTCGCCGGAGGGCGTTGCCAGCAACAGCGGTTCGGAGTTCACGCTTCCACCTCATCGGGACAACCGGGTCCCCATTCAGCCGGTCATTCTAGGCCAGCATGTGGCAGCCGGTTTGACCTGTCTCAAGACCACGACGCGTCTGCCTTCTTGACGCAAATCAAGCCCGGTCGGGCCGGTGAGTCCTAGGTTTGTTTCCATTAACGGGGAAATCAGATTCATGTTCGACAGCGACAGGATGAGCGAAGAACTGCGCACGCTGAAGCTTGACGTCACACGCTTGCTGAGCACGGCCGGCGAGGAGATGTTCGACAGTTCGAAAGACCGCGCGGAGGCGCTTGCCGATCAGATCAGGGCCGCGCTCGCCGAGCTCGGCGAGACCGTCGACGAGGAGCAGCAGCAGCTTCAGGGCCTCATTGCGGACCGCCCGATCACATCATTGGCCTCGGCCTTCGCGCTCGGCGTGGTCGTCGGCTTCATGCTGCGGAGGCACTAGGTGAACACCGAAAATGTCGTCAAACATCTGCGTGTGCTCTGGCGTACCGACAGGATCATCGCGGACATCAGGCTGCGCCACCTGCTGATCGGCCTAGGCCTGCGCGCCTTTGCGGCGCTGATCGCCGCGTTCGGGCTCCTGATGCTGGAGCTGTCCGCCTATTTCGCACTGGTGCAGATCTGGAGTGCCATTGGCGCGGCGGCCATCCTCGGCGCCGTCAATTTTGCCATCGCCGCAATTCTCTTTGTGATTGCCGGCCGGCCTCCTGCAGGCCGCGACATCGAACTCGCCAACGAGATTCACGGCGCATCCATCGAAGCACTTCAGCTCGAGGCACGCACATTCCAGGCCCAGGTGTCGGCGGCCGTGCACCATCCGCTCGGCACGATCGTGCCCGTGCTGGTGCCGCTGATTGCGGTCCTGGTCAAGACTTTGCGGAGACCGGCCAAGGACTCCGCCGCGGCAAATCCGGCCGAAGCGCGCTCATAGCAGGCGCTCAAAGTTTCAGCCTGACGTCGCAAATATCCGGCTCGGTCGGATCCGGCTTCACCTCGAAGCCGAGCTGCCGGCACATTTCGAGCATCGTGGTGTTCTCCCTGAGAACATCACCGGAGATCGCTTTGAGCCCCTCCGATCTCGCGTAGTCGATGATCAGCTGCATCAGGGCCCATCCCAGCCCCTTGCCCTTGAGATCGGACCGCAGCAGGATCGCATATTCACCGCTCTCGTAGATCGAGTCCGAATGGAGTCGGACCACGCCGACCATCTCGCCGGTCGCCTCGTCGAACGCGATAAAGGCCATCGCGCGGGCGTAGTCGAGCTGGGTCAGGCGCGCGATGAACTCGTGTGTGAACTCCTTCATCGGCGCGAAGAAACGCAGGCGAAGGTCGTGCGCCGTGACATGACGCAGAAATGCGTGGATGGTCGGCTCGTCCTCCGGACGCAGCGGCCGTGCGAAGATCCGCCAGCCCTCTTTGAGCTTGAGGCGGCGCTCCCATTGCGACGGATAGGCCCGAACGGCGAAATTGGCGGCGCCGGAGCCGGCAAACTTCCGTTGCGGTGGCCCGACCGCGACGCGAGCGTCGACCGCGGTCACGCCGGTTTCGTCCGCCAGCAGCGGATTGATGTCGAATTCACGGATCCCGGGAATGTCGGCGGCCATCTGCGCCAGCTTGACCAGGACCATGGCGACCGCGTCGGGCTTCACCGCCGGCACGTCCCGGTAAGCGCGAAGCAGCCGTGACACGCGCGTGCGGTCGATCAGGTCGCGGGCCAGCTGCAGATCGAGCGGCGGCAACGCAAGCGCCTTGTCGTTGATGATCTCGACCGCGGTCCCGCCGCGGCCGAACACGACGACGGTGCCGAAGGTCGGATCGTCGGCGAGGCCCAAGATCAACTCGCGCGCCTTCGCCTTCACGACCATCGCCTGCACGATGACGCCCTCAATGCGGGCTTGCGGACGCAGCTTGCTTGCCCGGGCGAGAATGTCGATGGCGGCGGCGCGCACCGCCTCGATCGTCGTCAGATTGAGCACGACGCCGCCGACATCGGATTTGTGGACGATGTCGCGCGACATGATCTTCAGCACGACCGTGGCGCCTTGCGCAAGGATGTCTTTCGCGTAGGCCACCGCCTGCTCGACATCGGCCGCGGCGTATGTGGGCACCAGCGCGATATCGTACGCTTCGAGCAGGTGCTTGATCTCGACGGGCTCGAGCCATTGGCGGCCGTCTGCGATGGCAGCAGCTACGATCTGCTTCGCAGCCCGTGCGTCCGGCACGAAAGTCTCGGGCATCGCCGGTGGAACCTGGCTCAGCTCCTCCACGACTTCGCGGTGCCTCACGAGGTACATGAAGCCGCGCACGGCGTCATCCTCGGTGGGATAGTTCGGGATGCCCGCGCCGGACAGTGTTTCGATGATGTTCTGGTCTGCTCCGATCCACGAGGCGAGCACGGGCTTGGCCCAACTGCGGTGCTTCTCGCGATATGCCTTGACCCGTTCGGTCACCATCGTTGCGATATCGGCAGCCGAGGCGATCGCGGTCTGCACGTTGAGAACGAGGACCGCATCGTTGTCGGGATCGGCGAGCAACACCTCGAGCGCCGCCGCATAGCGCGACGCATCGGCGTCGCCCACGATGTCGACGGGATTTGCGCCGGACCAGGTCGGCGGCAGCGCGTCATCGAGTTTCTTGCGGGCGTCGGCCGAGATGGCTGCCGGAATGCCGCCGAGCTCGACCAATCGGTCAATGGCGAGGACGCCGATGCCGCCGCCATTGGTCAAGATGGCGAGGCGCTTTCCCGCCGGCGACTCGACGCGGCCGAGCGTCTCGGCGCAATCGAACAGCTCGCGCAGATCGGAGACCCGCAGGACGCCCGCGCGCCGGAACGCCGCGTCATAGACGGCGTCGGCGCCGGCGAGTGCACCGGTATGGGTGGCGGCCGCCTTCGCGCCCTGCGCCATTCGGCCGGACTTCACCACCACGACCGGCTTCACACGCGCCGCGGCTCGCGCGGCCGACATGAACTTGCGCGCGTCCTTGATGGCTTCGATATAGAGCAGAATCGCGCGGGTCTTGTGATCCATCGCAAAATGGTCGAGCAGATCGGCAACATCGACGTCGATTTGATCGCCGATCGAGACGATGCCGGAGAAGCCGACGCCGCGCTGCGCGGCCCAATCGACCATGCCGGCCGCGATCGCGCCTGATTGCGAGATCAGCGCGAGATTCCCCGACCCCGGCATGTGCGCGGCAAAACTGGCATTGAGGCTCACGCCGGGCATCATGATGCCCAGGCAGTTCGGCCCGATCAGCCGCATGCCGTATTTGCGGGCCGCAGCGATGGCGGCTTCCTGCAGGGACCCCGGTCCGTGACCGAGCCCGGCCGAGACGATCAGGGCGCCCGCCGAGCCGCGTCGCCCGGCTTGATCGACGATGCCGGGAACCGCGCGCGCCGGCGCGGTGATGATCACGAGCTCGGGTACGAACGGCAATTTGTCGAGGCTGTCCACGGCCGCGACGCCGCCGATCTCGGCATGGCGCGGATTGACGAGGCCGAACTGTCCCGAGAATCCAGCCTTCTGGATGTTCTCCAGAACGGCGCGTCCAACGGACACCGGGCGGGCGCTCGCACCGACGAGCGCGACCGAACGCGGCGACAGCAGGTTCTTCAGACGATAGGTTGACATGAAAGCAAATGCGCCCGGTCGGTGGCGGTTCCGATGGTTGACGATCAAGCCCGATAAACTGGCGACCCGCCTAGTATGAGAGCATAACCCAGCACGGTGGCTCGCCAATGACGGTCTTTGTCACACCGCCCCAAACGATCTCGTTCAGGCGCGAATGATGGTAAGCGCCCATCACGATTGCATCGATGGCATGGGAATTCGCCCAGCTTCCGAGCACCTTGCCAATCGAGCTGCCGCTGCCCGTCGTGGTTTCGAACGAGGCGTAGACCCCATGTTCCCTCAAATGATCGACCAGAGCCGTCCCGGATTGCACGATCGCGTCTGACTTGTCGTCCGCCACGGTCACGACGCGGACCAGGGCTGCTGCCTGAAGGATAGGCAGCGCGTCGCCGACCGCACGCGCCGCACGCGCGGAGTGATCCCAGGCGATCATGACGTTCTCGAATTCCGGTCGCAGTTCGTCCACATGCTGCTCCGGGCAAAGCAGCACTGGCCGCCCGGATTCGAACAGGAGCGTCTCGATGATGTGCTCGGTTCGGCTGTCGTGCTGCTTCACGGGGAGCAGCGTGAGATCGCTGAAGCGTCCGTGCTCGGCCAGCACTGAGGCGATCTGGTCTGCCGGCACCTTGGCCGACCGGCTTTGAGCGCGAATGCCGGTGCGGGAGGTTGCACGGGTGAACGCGCCCAGGAGATCCTGCGTGTCGCCCGCCCCAAGCGGCCCGTTTGCCTCGGCCGCATCGGAATCATCGGGGAGCATCACCTTCGGCCGCACGAAGACCTCCTCCTCGAGGGCAAGCGCGGTGATCCTGGCGCCGAGGTCGGCGGCAACGGCCACGCATTTCTCGATCGCAGCAAGGGCCGGGCCGCGTGGCTGGCCGACGAGCGGCAGAAAGACGTCCTTGATCGGCATCGGGATTCTCCTCAGGCGCCAGAATAGACTGGCTTTGGTCGGGACGCTTGATCCTCGTCAAGCCGGGAACTTCGACCGGCCGGAAGGAGACAGGCGTTGACCGAAGTCAAGGACTGGCCGCGATCTGCTTCTATGGATTACCCTGATCGCGGGGCGAGCCGCCTTCCGACGCATCTGGACGTACCAGCTGGAATGACCGACGATTCTGCGACCCAGGACCGGATCTTTGCGGCGCTCGCCAATTCCGCGGATCATCCAAACGTGAGGCGGATCGATACGCACGCCGCTTCGGTCTTCCTCGAAGGCAGACGCGCCCTGAAAATCAAGCGCGCCGTGAAATTTCCATTCCTCGATTATTCGACGCTCGAGAAGCGCAAGGCGGCGTGTGAGAAGGAGATCAGGATCAACCGGCCGCTGGCGCCGCAGATCTATCACCGCGTCGTGACGATCACGGAAGAGCCCGATGGATCGGTGAAGGTCGACGGAAGCGGCCGGCCGATCGAGTATGCGGTCGAGATGTTACGCTTCGACGAAAGCCGGACGCTGGATCATCTGGCCAAGGCCGGAGCGCTGGATGACACTTTTGCTTCGGCTGTCGCCGACGCGATCGCCGCTTCGCATGCGCAGGCTGTTCGCGCCAACGGCAACGCATGGGTTTCCTCCATCCCCGGCCTGATCGATGGCAACAGCAATGGCCTGCGGACCGGCAATCATTTCGAAGGCGAAGAGATCGCAGAACTCGGCAGAGACTCGCACGCGATGTTGGTCCGGCTCCGGCCTTTGCTCGAAGAGCGCGGCCGTCAAGGCTTCGTCCGCCGCTGCCATGGCGACCTGCATCTTGCGAACATCGTGTCGATCGACGAGAAGCCGGTGCTGTTCGACGCCATCGAATTCGATGCGCAGATGGCAACCACCGACGTGCTCTACGATCTCGCATTCGGATTGATGGATCTGTTGCACCACGATCAGGCACGCGCGGCCAACATCGTGCTGAACCGCTATCTCGCCGCGACTCCGGTCGAAAATCTCGACGCGCTCTCCGCACTGCCACTGTTCATGTCCATCCGGGCGGCGATCCGCGCCCAGGTCGCGCTGGCACGGCTGAAGCCGCCGCATTCCGATGATCCCAGCATTCTCGACGGGGCGCGGCGCTATTTTGGCCTAGCCCGCGCGCTGATCCAGCCGCCGGCTCCCCGGCTAATTGCAGTCGGCGGATTGTCAGGCACCGGAAAGACGATCTTGGCACGCACGCTCGCGCCGGAGGTTACGCCGCAGCCGGGCGCAGTCGTGCTGCGCAGCGACCTGGTCCGCAAGCAGATGTTCGGGGTCGAGGACACGGACGGGCTGCCGGCATCCGCATACACGCCGGAGGTTACCGCCCGCGTTTACGACATGTTGGCTGAGTACGCCGGGCGGGTGCTGGCGCAAGGCCATTCAGCGATCATCGACGGCGTGTTCGCCCGCGAGGACGAACGGGACGCCGTCGCCGCGCTGGCGCGCGAGCGCAACGTGCCGCTGAGCGGCCTGTTTCTGGTTGCGGACCTTGCGACCCGGCAGGCGCGGATCGGAGGCCGCCGGGGCGACGCATCCGACGCCACGCAAGAGGTTGCCGCGCTGCAAGAGCACTATAATATCGGCCATGTCGGTTGGGCGACCATCGACGCATCCGGGACGCAAGAGCAGACGCTCCAGAACTGCCGGGACGCGATCGCCGAGAGCAAGTAAGGCAATCTGCAAATGGCGCGACCCAGCACGAATTCGACGGCCGCGCGCGTCAAGCCTGCGGCGAAGCACGATGTCCTGCCCGGCCGCCTCAGCCCCGGCATGGTCTGCGACACCGCGTTCCGGATCATCGCCCGCCGTCACCTCGCCGCCGTTCTCGCCCAGCATGACGGCACCTGCCGCGGCGATCCCGAGGCACTGCACCAGATCCGGATTGCACTGACGCATCTGCGCACCGCCATCCGCTTCTTCTCGCCGATGGTCGATGATGCCCTTCGGCCGGAGGTCTGGATCGAACTGAAATGGTTGAACAGCCAACTCGGCATGGTCCGGGACCTCGACGTGGCAATCGAGCGGGTCATCGCCGAGAGTGGAGGCGAGTTGACCGTGATTGCCGAGCTCCAGCATTGGGACGAAAAGCGCGCCGAGAGCCACCGCCTGCTGACGCGCGCGCTGCAATCCGCGCGGTATCTCCGTCTCGTCGAGCAGACGTCAGCCTGGATCGAGAGCGGCCCCTGGTCGACCCGGCGCAGCAAGGAAGCTATCAGGCTACGCCGCTGCACGCTCGCCGACCACGCAACAGCGAAACTCGCGCAATGGGAAAAGACGCTGCTCAAGACAGCGCGCAAGCTCCGCAAGCTTGATGTCGAGAAACGGCACAAGCTGCGGCTTCTCAACAAGCGGCTGACCTATTCGATCGAGTCGCTCGAGGACCTGTTCGCCGACGAGTCGCTGACCAAGCAGAAGTCGATCCTCAAGCAATTGCGCAAGGCGCAAAAGTCCCTCGGACAACTGAACGACGATGCGCGAGGTCAGGCCTTGGCGGCGTCGTTGAACGAGGCCGTCCCCGAGGCGGGCATTCGCTTCCTCAATCGCAAGCGCGAAAAGAAACTGTTGCGGATCGCTTCGGACGCCTACCGGAAACTGGACAAGGCCAAGCCGTTCCGCTCCGCCGACCTTGCGCCGAATGCTGAGCCTGAGGACTAGGTGTGGACGTAGTCTCCCGGCGCGTCGGGCAGACCGTCAAGGTCTCCGCCTCCGATTTGCGGCGGATCGCAGGGCGCCCCGGAGTGTGCGGCCAGCCATTCGGCCCATTCCGGCCACCACGATCCCTCGACTTGCGGTGCCAGCTTCAGCCATTCGTCCGGGCCAACATAGCGCGCATCGGCGGCCTTGATCAGCACCTGATAGCTGTGGCCGGGCTCGTCCGGCGGCGCGACGACGCCGGCATTGTGGCCGCCGCTGGTCAACACAAAAGTCACGTCGGCATCGACCTGATAGTGGATCTTGTAGACCGATCGCCACGGCGCCACGTGATCGGCGAGCGTGCCGACCACGAACATCGGCGCATGGATATCGGAAAGCGAGACGCTCTTGTCCTCGACACGATAGCGGCCCTCGGCGAGATCGTTGCCCAGGAATAGCTTTCGCAGATACTCCGAATGCATGCGATAAGGCAGTCGCGTGGCGTCGGCGTTCCAAGCCATCAGGTCGCTCGGTGGCGCGCCCTCGCCCATCAGATAGTCGTGCGACAGCCGCGACCAGATCAGTTCGTTGGAGCGCAACAACTGGAACGCGCCGGCCATCTGCGTCGTGTCCAGATAGCCCCGCTGCCACATCAGGTCCTCGAGAAAGGCGACCTGGCTCTCGTTGACGAAAAGCGTCAGCTCGCCGGCCTCGGTGAAATCCGTCTGTGCGGCAAGCAGGGTGGTCGTGCACAGTCGCTTGTCGCCATCGCGTGCCATCGCAGCCCCAGCGATCGACAGCAATGTGCCACCCAGGCAGTAGCCGAGCGCATGGGTCTTCCGGCCCGGCAGGATCCGGCCGATCATGTCCAACGCCGCCATGACACCCAGCTTGCGATAGTCGTCGAAGGCAACATCCCGGTCTTTGGCATCCGGATTTCGCCAGGATATCGCGAATACGGTGAAGCCCTGGCCGGTCAGATACCTCACCAGAGAATTCTGCGGCGACAGATCGAGGATGTAGTACTTCATGATCCAGGCGGGCACGATCAGGATTGGCTCGGGTCGCACTTGAGCCGTCGTCGGATGGTACTGGATCAGCTCGATCAACGCATTGCGATAAACGACCTTGCCCGGCGAAGCCGCGACCGTTTTGCCGACGATGAACTGTTCGTCGCCCGCTGGCCTTGCGGCGGAGAGCAGGCGCATCAGGTCGCTGCACCAGTTCTGCCAGCCGAATACGAAATTCTCCCCGCCGCTCCGGAACGCCTTCTCCAGCACTTGCGGATTGGTCGCCGCGAAATTCGACGGCGCCAGCATGTCGAGCATCTGACGCATCGAGAATTCGACGACGGCTTCATTTGCATGCGACACGCCGCGTACGCCGGTCGTGGCATCGTGCCACCAGCGCTCTCTGAGCAGGAACGCCTGCGCAAGCAGATTGAACGGTGCGGCTTCCCACTGCGGCCCCCTGAAGCGACGATCCCGTCCCTGCGGTGCAATCACGGACCACGGCTTTTGCGACGTCGCATGCGCGGCGGCTTCCAGGAACTGGCCCATGTCGCGAAGGACATTGCGCGACATCTCCACCTGACGCTGCGGCGCGGCAGCCAGATGAGAGCTCCAATCGAGCCAGGCGAGCGACAAGGCCAGCGGCGAAATCCCGCCCGTCAACCGCGCCAGCATCGCATGAAACGCGCGATCGAGAGGGTATGGCTCCGATACAGGCAGGGGATCGGCGGCGACTGGCGTTCCAGCCGGCGTTTCGGGGCCGGTCGTAGAGGCTTCGGGCTCAGCAACAGGACTGACGGAGAGAACCTGCGCGGCCGGCCCTTCGGACCTTGGAAATATCTGCACGACGCTCATGGCTGAATGTTCCCGCCGGCTTCTTGGCTGCGTGGCAGCAGGATATGGCGAGGCTTGGGATGCGCGTTGAGCTGCATCAAATCCGGGCATCGGAAAGAGCCCCGCTTCACCCCTTGACCTGCGTCAAGCCGCAGCACGACGCGAGAGCTAGGTTTTGCGCATCGACATCGACAAGCCAGCGGAGTCTGCCATGCGCGCCCATCAGATCATGACCCGGTCGGTCATCTCGGTTACGCCCGACACCAGCATCGTCGAGGCGGCAAACATCATGCTGAAGCGGCATGTCAGCGGTCTCACGGTCGTGGACAATGCCGGCAAGCTGGTCGGCGTGGTCTCGGAAGGCGACTTCATCCGCCGCAGCGAAATCGGCACGGGACGCAAGCGCGGGCACTGGCTGCGGTTCATTCTCGGATCCGGCAAATCGGCCAGCGACTTCGTCCACGAGCACGGCCGCAAGGTCTCGGAGGTGATGACCTCTTCACCGGTGACCATCACCGAGGATACGGCGCTTGCCGAGATCGTCGATCTCATGGAGCGGAACAACGTGAAGCGTCTCCCGGTAATCCGCGGCGACAAAATCGTCGGCATCGTGTCGCGCGCGAACCTGCTCCAGGCGGTGGCGGACCTCGCCCGAGACGTACCCGACCCGACCGCGGACGACGATCACATTCGCAGCCGCATCATCGATACCATGGAGAAGAACGACTGGTGCCCGTTCGGGCTGAACGTCATCGTCCGCGACGGCATCGTTCATCTCAGCGGCGTCATCACCGAGGAGCGCGTGCGACAGGCCGCGGTCGTCGCAGCGGAGAACGTCAACGGCGTGAAGAAGGTGCACGACCATCTCTGCTGGGTCGACACCATGTCAGGAATATACCTGAACTCGCCCGAAGACGATGACCTCGCCAAGGCAAGCTGACCAAGGCAAGCTGACCGCGCACCGATCGCAGTTCAGCGCGGAATGACAGCGGTGGCTTCGATTTCGACGCGCGCCGTCTTCTCGACGAGGCGGACGACCTGAACCAGCGCCATCGCCGGGTAGTGCGCGCCGAAGATGGTGCGGTAGGCCTTGCCGAGCTCTTTCAGGTTCGTCAGGTACTCGTCCATGTCGACGACGTACCAGGTCAGGCGCACCAGATGCTCGGGCTGCGCGCCGGCCTCCGCGAGGATCGCGGCGATGTTGCCTAGGGTTTGGCGCACCTGCGCGACAAAACCCTCCGCGAGACGCTCCTCGGCATCCCAGCCGATGACACCGCCAGTGACGACGATGCGTCCCTCGGCGGCCATGCCGTTGGCATAGCCTTTCGGCACCGGCCAACCGGACGGTTGGAGCACCTGCGCCCTGGCGCGGGTTTCGTCTTCAGCTGCTGTCGGCAGCACCGCAAGCTGCGGGCTTTTCGGCGTCGTCACGGACAATTCTCTATCCTTCTCTCATTCCGCCGCGACGCCGGAGGACGTCACCGCGGTCTGCGCCAGTTGCCGCAGGGCAAAGCGCTTTAACTTGCCGGTCTCGGTCTTCGGTAGTTGCGTCACGAACTCGATCGCGCGCGGATATTTGTATGGCGCGATCTCGCGTTTGACATGCTCCTGCAACGCAGCCACGAGCTCGGCATCCGGCGTTACGCCCGGCGCGGCAACGACATACGCCTTCACGATCATGCCGCGCGCCTCGTCCGGCGCGCCGACGACCCCGCACTCGAGGACGGAGGGATGCGTGAGCAGCGCCGCCTCGACGTCCGTGCCAGCGATGTTGTAGCCGGCCGACACGATCATGTCGTCCGAGCGCGACTGATACCAGAAATAGCCGTCGCTATCCATCAGATAGGTGTCGCCGGTGATGTTCCAGCCGTTCTGGACGTATTTGCGCTGCCGCTCGTCGGCGAGATAGCGGCAACCTGTCGGCCCGCGTACCGCGAGCCTTCCCATCGTGCCCGGCGGAACGTCATTGCCAGAATCATCGACGATCTTCGCTTCATACCCCGGCACCGGCTTGCCCGTTGCACCGGGGCGGATCTCGTCCTCGGTCGCGCTGATGAAGATGTGCAGCAGCTCGGTCGAGCCGATGCCGTCCATCAGCTTGATGCCGGTCGCCTTCAGCCAGGCATCGAATGTCGGCTTGGGCAGCGTCTCTCCGGCGGACACGCATTTGCGAAGCGAGGAAATATCGCGGCCCGGAAGCTTGCCGATCATCGCCCGGTACGCGGTCGGCGCGGTGAAACAGACCGTGGTCTCGTACTGCTCGATCGCATTCAGAATGTCGTCGGGCGCCGTCTTCTCCAGAACGACGAACGAGGCGCCGATGTGCATTGGAAACAGCACGCCGCCGAAGCCGAACGTGAAGGCGAGCGGTGCCGAGCCGACGAAGCGATCCTTCTGCTCCGCGCGCAGGATGTTGCGCGCATAGCCATCGCAGACCGCCAGCATGTCACGGTGGAAATGCATGGTGCCCTTGGGATCGCCGGTCGTGCCCGACGTGAACGCAATCAGGCAGACGCCGTCGGAGGCGGTATCGACAGCCCTGAACTCCGGACTTGCATCCTCCATCAGCGCTTCGAGCGAGTCGCTGCCGCCGTTGCCCCAATAGACCACGCGCTCGAGGCCGGGGGCTGCGGCTTTCGCCTTCTCCATTTCGTCGGCGAGCTTGCCGTCGCAGAGCGCGAGCGTGATCTCGGCCTTCTGGATCGGATAGGACAGCTCCTTGGCACGCAACAGTGGCATCGTCGCGACGACGATGCCACCGGCCTTGATCACTGCCAGATAGGTCGCGACCATCATCGGATTGTTGGCCGAACGCAGCAGCACGCGTCCGCCGGTGACGAGACCAAGCTTGCCGACCAGCACATTGGCGATGCGGTTCACGACCGTTTGCAGCTCACGATAGGTGTAGCTGACGGCGGGGCTGATCACGCAAGGAGCGTCGCCATGTCCCTGCTCGACCCAGCGGTCAAGGAAATAGCTGACGCAGTTGAGGCGGGGCGGATACTGCAGTTCCGGTCGCGTGAAGATGAATTCCGGCCAGAGCTCGGCTGGCGGAAGGTGCTGCCGCGCGAACGTATCGACATGGGCTGTCGCGGCGTTATCGTCACGCGAGCCCGAGACTTGAACCTTGGCGGCGTTGGCCATCGCACGCTCCTTTCAGCATGGAAAGCACCCGGCAGCACTCACTCGGAAACATTTTAGGCTTAAAGCAATTTCGTGCAATAGCGGATTTTGGGCATCCCGTGCTTTTTCCGGCGGCAAATGGGATTGGTGGGCGCGTCAGCCGCGCACTAGGCCCGGCGGCGACCGGCCGATTTCTGCGCCGATGCCTTGGTCTTGGCGAGCAGCCGCATCAATTCGCGCACATCCTTCGGCGTCAGGTCGGCGAAAAGATCGGCGATCCAGGTCTCGTGTTCCGCGGCCATTCTGCGAAACTGGGCGCGACCGAGTTTGGTCAGCCGGATCACCTGGACGCGGCGGTCGGTCTCCGACGTGCGGCGGTCGAGATGACCGGATTCCACGAGGCGCTCGACGAGACCGGTGACGTTGCCGTTCGACACCATCATGCGCTTGGAGACGTCGGACAGCGTCATGCCGTCGGGTGCCTTGTCGAGCTGCGCCATCAGGTCGAAACGGGGCAATGTGACGTCGAAGCGCTGCCGCAACCGGCCACGGACCTCGCCCTCGATCAGCGTCGTGCAGGTCAAGAGGCGCAGCCACAGCCGAAGCTCTTCGGCGTGATCCTCCGGAGTTTCGACGGCCTTGGTCTCGGAATCGAGCATGTTGATGCAGTCACTCACGGCCTAGCATTGGCGCCCGGCACGGATTCCCAACATTTTGAGCTTCAAATAAATCGAAGCCGGCTGCAAGCCTAAAGCCGCAACAATCGATCGCATCCCGATTTCTTTAGGCTTCAAATAATTGGCGCGCCGCTTGCATGCGCCGCTGTCCGCAGATGACGACGCTTTGAGCTCGCTTGCCGCGGCAGCAATCATCGGCATAAACTTGGATTGGAGTAGCGGCTTGCAGCGCAAGTCCTGTTGTCACGGGGGACAGATCATGAAGACGCAAATGACGTTGGCCGCAGCCGCCTGGCTGCTTGGCACCGCGGTGAGCCCTTCCCTCGCCCAGGAGAAAATCAAGCTGGGTGTGATCGTGACCCTGTCGGGACCCGCCGCCGCGCTCGGCCAACAGGTTCGCGACGGCTTTGCGCTCGGAATGAAGGATCTCGGCGGCAAGATGGGCGGCCGCGATGTCGAGGTCGTCGTGGTCGACGACGAATTGAAGCCCGACGCAGCGGTTACCAAGGTCAAGGGCCTTCTGGAGCGCGACAAGGTCGACTTCGTGGTCGGCCCGATCTTCTCCAACATCCTCCAGGCGATCCACCGGCCGGTCACGGAATCGAAAACCTTCCTGATCAGCCCCAATGCCGGCCCGTCCACTTTTGCCGGCAAGGATTGCAACCCCTTCTTCTATGTGACCTCGTATCAGAACGATCAGGTGCACGAAATCCTCGGCAAGGTCGCGCAGGATCGCGGATACAAGCGCATGTATCTGATGGTGCCGAATTATCAGGCCGGCAAGGACTCGGTGGCGGGCTTCAAGCTCGACTACAAGGGCGAGATCGTCGAAGAATCCTACATGCCGCTCAACACGCTGGACTTCCAGCCGGAGCTTTCCAAGATTTCATCGCAGAAGCCGGATGCGCTCTTCACGTTCATGCCCGGCGGCCTCGGGGTCAATCTCGTCAAGCAATACCGGCAGGCTGGCCTTGCCGACAGCATTCCGGTGCTCTCGGCTTTCACGGTGGATGAATCGACGTTGCCGGCGCAGCAGGACGCGGCCGTCGGCATGTTCGGCGGCGCGAACTGGGCGCCCAATCTCGACAATCCCCAGAACAAGAAGTTCGTCGCCGCCTACGAGGCCGCCTATAACGGCGTGCCCGGTACCTACGCCTTTCAGGCGTATGATGCCGCGATGCTGATCGACAGCGCCGTCAAGGCCGTGAAGGGCGACCTCTCCAACAAGGACGCGGTCGCGGCCGCTCTGAAAAAGGCCGACTTCACCTCGCTGCGCGGCGCCTTCAAGTTCAACACCAACGGTTATCCGATCCAGGATTTCTACCTGACCAAGGTCGCCAAGCGCGCGGACGGCAAGTTCCAGACCGAGATCGTCCAGAAAGTCTTTGAGAATTACGGCGACCGCTACGCCAAGGACTGCAAGGCGGCGAACTAAGCCGCACGTCGCGTCGAGGGAGGATCACGATGAAAAGCGAAATCACCGGCATCACACGGGCCAATGAGGGGATCCAGGGCATCTCCTGGAACATCCTCGGCCAGACCTATGTCCCGAAGAGCAACACGGAGCACAGCTTCTCCTGGCATGCGACGCTGCCGCCGGGCACGTTCGTGCCGCCGCACATTCATCCGGACCAGGATGAATATCTCTACATGCTGGAGGGCAAGCTCGATTTCATGCTCGGCAATTCCGAGTCGCAGGCGACCGCGGGCGACCTGATCCGGCTCGGCATGGGCGTGCCGCATGGCATCTTCAACAAATCGGATCAGACCGCGAAGGTGTTGTTCTGGGTGTCACCGACCCGCAAGCTGTTCGACCTGTTCTGGGGCCTTCACAACATGAAGGAACAGAAGCCCGAGGACGTGGTGGCGATGGCCGCCGAGTTCAACATCCACTTCCTGCCGCCGCCTCCCGGCGGCTAGCAGCGCATCTTAAGCCCGCACCGCCGCAAGTCCCGGCACTGCGGCGAAGCCGGCCTTGGTGGCATAGCCGCGCACGATCGCCTCGCGCTGGGAATAGCTCAGCACGTTGTCGACATTGTCGAAACCATCAGGCGCGAGCTGCTCGACGGCGTCGATGACGCCCTCGGGGCCGCCGCGCCGGTTGGAGCGGACGATATCTGCGGTCATGGGCAGGCGCTTCTTCTCGTATTCAAGCAACGCCTGGCGCGGATGCTCGGCGCGCACCAGCGCGTCGGCGAGGCAGCGCGCGTCGAGGATGGCCTGCGAAGCGCCGTTGGAGCCAACCGGATACATCGGATGCGCGGCATCGCCGAGCAGCGTCACTCTGCCGGACGACCAATAGGGCAACGGATCGCGGTCGCAGGTCGGATATTCGTAGAACTCGGGCGTGGCCGAGATCAGGCTCTTCACGTCGACGTAAGGCACCGAAAAGCGCGCCACATGCGGCATCAGCTCCTCGCGACGGCCCGGCCGCGACCAGTCTTCCTTCCGCGGCGGCGGCGCGTTGCCCTCGCCGACCCTCACCAGCACCGCCCAATTGGTGAGACGGCTCGCCGGGCTCGATCCCTCCGCGATGGGATAGATCACCACCTTGGCGTTGAGCCCGCCGGCGACGATCATCGACTTGCCGGTAAGGAATAGCGGCCAATCCCGCGCACCGCGCCACAGCATCAGGCCGTTCCAGCACGGCGGCCCCTCGCTCGGGAACAGCGTGTCACGGACCCGCGAATGGATGCCGTCGGCACCAATCAGGATGTCGCCGCGCGCGGTATGGATGTGCGCGCCTGAGCGGTCGAAGAAGTACGCGGTGACGCCGCCCTCGTCCTGCGTGAAGGCACCGAGGCGGGAGCCGGTGTGGATGGCCTCCGGCCCGAGCCGCTCCTCGACGGCCCGATGGATGACGCCTTGAAGGCGACCGCGGTGGATCGAGAATTGCGGCACATCGTGGCCGGCGTCGATGCCGCGGGCCTCGCGCCAGACTTCCTGGCCGTGACGATTGAGGTAATAGAGCTGGTCGGTGCGGATCGCGACATCGTCAAGCTGCTGCAGCAGACCGAGGCCTGCCAGCTCACGCATGGCATGGGGCAGCGTGTTGATGCCGACACCAAGCTCGCGGATGGTGTCGGACTGCTCGAAGATCTCGCAAGCGAGGCCCCGCGAGCGCAGCATCAATGCGGTGGTGAGACCACCGATACCGCCGCCGACGATAATCGCCTTCATCGCCCTCACTCCACTCGGTACACACCAGGCAATGCGGCCAAAGTCGCACGGGCGGTCACTCGGCCGCAAGCGGCTTTGTCGCCTCCGCCTTGAGCTCGGCCCGGGTCTTGGGCTTAGCCTTAATTCTCAGCTCCTCGAGATCCTGCCGGTCGCGCACGCTGTTGCGGAAAATCTGATCTTTTCCGGGAAGATATTGCGGCGGGCAGAACGCGTCGCCCGCTCCGTACCAGGCCGCCGCCCTCATGGTGAAGGAGGGATCGACCAGATGCGGCCGCCCGAGCGCGACGAGGTCAGCCCGGCCGGCAGCCAGGATGGTGTTGGCCTGGTCCGCCGTCGTGATGTTGCCGACGCACATCGTGGCCACGCGCGCCTCATTGCGGACCTGGTCGGAGAACGGGGTCTGGAACATGCGGCCATAGATCGGCTGCGCATCGCGCACTGTCTGCCCGGTCGAGACGTCGACGAGATCGACGCCCGCCTCGGCAAAAGCCCGCGCGATCGCCACTGCGTCGTCGCCGCCGATGCCACCCTCGGCCCAGTCGGTCGCGGAAATGCGCACAGACATCGGCTTGTGCGACGGCCATATGGCCCGCAGCGCCTCGAAGATTTCGAGCGGGAAGCGCAGGCGGTTTTCGAGCGAGCCGCCATACTCATCCGCGCGTCTATTCGTCAGCGGCGAGATGAAGCTCGCAAGCAGATAGCCGTGGGCGCAGTGCAGTTCGAGCATGTCGAAGCCACAGCGTTCGCCGCGCTCGGCCGCCGCGACGAAAGCGTCCTTCACTGCATTCATGCCGACGCGATCGAGCTCGCGCGGAACCTGGCTGTCGGGGAAATAGGGCAGCGGCGACGCCGAAAACACCTCCCAGCCGCCCTCCTCGAGCGGACGGTCCATGCCGTCCCACATCAGCTTGGTCGCGCCCTTGCGCCCGGCGTGGCCCAACTGCAGGCAGATTTTTGCGGCTGAATTGGTATGTACGAAATCAACGATGCGCCGCCATGCAGCCTCCTGCTCGTCATTCCACAGTCCTGCGCAGCCCGGCGTGATCCGCGCCTCACGGCTGACGCAGACCATCTCGCTGAAGATCAGGCCGGCGCCGCCGATCGCGCGCGATCCGTAATGCACCAGATGGAAATCGGTCGGCACGCCCTCCTTCGCCGAATACATGCACATCGGCGACACCACGGCGCGATTGGCGATCTCCATCTCACGCAGCCGGAAGGGCTGGAACAGCGGCACCATCGGCTTCTCGGTGTCGACTTCGAAACCGCTGTCACGAACACGCTTGGCAAACGATCTTTCGACCTCCGCCACGAAGTCAGGAGCGCGAAGCTTCAGATTATCGTAGGTGATCGCCTTCGAGCGCGTCATCACGCCGAAGGCAAACTGCACGGGATCGAAATCCCAGAAGCGGTCGACATGCTCGAACCAGACCAGCGAGACGTCCGCGGCGTGCTGCGTCTTCTCGACCTCCTCACGCCGCCCGTGCTCATAGACGTCCAGCGCCGCCTTGATGCTGGGCGCCTTCTCCATCGCCTCTGCCAGCGCAATCGCATCTTCCATCGCAAGCTTGGTGCCCGAGCCGATCGAGAAATGCGCGCTCGCCTTGGCGTCGCCGAGCAGAACCATGTTGTCCTTGACCCAGCGCTTGCTGCGGATCATCGGGAAGTTGCGCCACGTCGAACGATTGGTGAGCAGTTGATGCCCATCGAGGAACCAGCCGAAGATCTCGGCCATTCGCGCAGCCGACTGGGTCTCGTTCAGCCCCGTCAGCCCGGCGCGTTCGAACGTCTCCGGATCGGTCTCGAAAATCCAGGTCGAGTGCCCGGCTTCATATTGATAGGCATGGGCGATGAACGGTCCCCACTCCGTCTCCTGGAAGATGAAGGTGAAGGCATCCAGCGGCCTGGTCGAACCCATCCAGGCGAACTTGTTGGCACGGAGATCGAGTTCCGGCGCGAAATGATCGACATATTTGTCGCGGAAGCGGCTGTTGATGCCGTCCGCGACCAGGATCAGATCGGCGTCGGCGAAGCGGGTCTCGTCCTCGACGTCTGCTTCGAAATTCAGGACGACGCCCAGCTCGCGCGCGCGCGCCTGCAGGATCAGGAGCAGCTTCTGCCGCGAGCAGCCACAAAAGCCGTTGCCACCGACCCGATGGACCGTTCCGCGGAAGTGCACGGCGATGTCATCCCAGTAGGCGAATTCCTGGGTGATGCGGCGATAGCTCGGAAGGTCGTGCTTCTCGAAATTATCGAGCGTGGCGTCCGAGAACACCACGCCGAAGCCGAAGGTGTCGTCGGCGCGGTTGCGCTCGTACACCGCGATCTCGGCGCTCGGCCGCTGCTTCTTCAGCAGGATTGCAGCGTAGAGACCCGCAGGTCCGCCACCGATGATCGCGACTTTCATGGGAGCCTCGCCAATTCAACCCGGCGAAACTATTTTAAGCCTAAAATAATCTCGCGCAAGTCCCCATTGCGGCAGGCTGCCGGCAAAGCCGGGCCTAGTCGCCCCTGAAGACCGGCTTGACCTTGTTGGCAAAGGCCTCGAAGGCCCGTTCGAAATCGGCCGTTGTCATGCACAGCGCTTGAGCAACGGCCTCCGCCTCGATCGCCTCCTCCACCGACATCGCCCATTCCATGGCCAGCATCCGCTTGGTCATGGTGTTGGCGAAGGTCGGTCCCTCAGCAATCTGCTTGGCCAGTAGCTGTGCCTGGGGCAGCACCTGCTCCGACGTGACGATGCGGCTGAAGAAGCCCCAGCGCTCGCCCTCCTCCGCGGTCATGAACCGGCCGGTGTAGAGCAACTCGGAAGCGCGGGACTGTCCGATGATCCGCGGCAGGATCGCGCAGGCGCCCATGTCACAACCGGCAAGGCCGACCTTGTTGAAGAGGAAGGCGACCTTGGCCCCGCTCGCCGCAAGCCGCATGTCCGACGCCATGGCGATGATCGCGCCCGCGCCGGCGCAAATGCCTTCAACCGCAGCAACGATCGGCTGCGGACAGGCCCGCATCGCCTTGACGAGGTCGCCGGTCATCCGCGTAAACGCCGTCAGCCCCTTGGTGTCCATCTTCACGAGCGGCCCGATGATCTCGAACACGTCGCCGCCGGACGAAAAATTGGCACCAGCGCCGGTCACGACGAGGGACTTGACCGCATCGTCGAACGCGCAGGCGCGAAAGAAATCGGTGAGTTCGCGATAGCTCTCGAAGGTCAGCGGATTCTTCCGTTCCGGGCGATTGAGCGTCACGGTTGCAACACCATCGACGACGGCCAGCAGGAAGTGCTGCGGCGAATAGTCCGCAAGCGGTAAGGTCACGGGATTGGCTGGTCTGCTCATACGATCTCCTTGGCTTTCTTGTTCCGTGCCGGTGCCATGTGCGCTAAATCTCACCACCGGCAACAGCGATCGCCTGCCCGGTGATTGCGCCGGCGCCCTCGCCGCACAGCCAGAGCACGGTATCCGCGACCTGCTGAGGAGAGATCAATCGTCCCTGTGGATTATGCTTTGCGAGCTCGGCAATGGCCTGCTCGCGGCTCCGCCTCGTCTTTTTCATGATGTTCTCGATGCTGCCGGCGACCAGATCGGTGTCGGTGAAACCGGGACACACCGCGTTGACGGTCACATTGCTGCCGGCCATCTCGAGCGCAAGGGAACGCACGAGACCGACCACAGCATGCTTGGCTGCAGTGTACGCGCTGACATAGGCATATCCCTTGAGCCCCGCCGTCGACGCGATCGCGACGATACGGCCATAGGGCCGATCCTTCATCCCGGGCAGCACAGCGCTGACAGCATGGACCACGCCCATGAAATTGACGTCCATCATGCGCGCGAACAGGGCGCTGTCGGATTTGGAGAACGGCGCGGACTCGGCACTTCCCGCGTTGGCGATCAGGATATCGATCGGCTGCCGTGCACTCGCTTGAGCGATGGCGACCTTCAATGAGGTTTCGTCCGAGACATCGGCGACGGCCGCAAAATGTGCTGCCCCTGCGCTGACAGCCTCTTCAAGCGTCGCAGCGTTCCGCCCAAGGACGGTCACGGTGGCACCGCCCCCGACGAGCGCTGCTGCGATGGCGCGACCGATGCCGCGACCGCCACCGGTCACCAGCGCGTGCGGCGAATGCGGTAATCCGGACATGCGCTGGCTTCCTTGCATTCTGCTGATCGCTCTTCTCGATATATTTTAACCTTCAAACTTTTGCAAACAAAGCTCGACTCCACCCCGTGAACCGTCGCAACGGAGAAGACGGCCTGAAAATTGCTTTAAGTATAAAATTATCTCTTCCCATCCCTCACAGGCCTGTTAGCATCGAAGGGCCAAGCAAAAGGATGTCGCGTGTCGCAGCCTGCGCCAAAGATAACAAAGGACGGCCGCTTCTCCTATGAAGCAGCGGGCGATCCGGGCGGGACACCTCTGATTTTCCTGCATGGCATCGGCGGTGCGGCACGGGCCTGGCGGCAGCAGCTTGCGACGTTCGGCGACCGCTTTCACGCGATTGCATGGGACATGCCGGGCTATGGCAGCTCGGCGCCGCTCGCCACCGTCAGCATCGCTGCCCTGGCGGATGCGCTGCAGCGATTCATCGAGCAGCTTGGGGCGAGCAAGCCAATTCTGGTCGGACATTCCATCGGCGGCATGATCGTCCAGAAATGGCTGGTGCAATCCCCAAAACTGGCGCGCGCGGTCGTGCTGGCGCAGACCAGCCCGGCGTTCGGCAAGGCCGACGGCGATTGGCAGAAATCGTTTATCGCCGCCCGGCTCGGGCCGCTCGATCGCGGCGAAACGATGAAGTCGCTGGCTCCCTCTCTGGTGAAGGAGCTGGTGGGCGACGATCCTGATCCCAGGGGAATGGAGCTTGCACGCGAGTGCATGGCAAGTGTGCCCGAGGCGAGCTATCGCGCCATGATGCTGGCCTTGATCGGCTTCGACCAACGCAGCACCCTCAAGGATATTTCCATCCCGACGCTTCTGCTGTCCGGCTCCAAGGACAACAACGCGCCAGCCCCAATGATGGCGAAGACGGCGACCTACATTCCTTCCGCGGAATATGTCGAGCTCGACGCTGTCGGCCATCTCGCCAACCTCGAACGCCCCGATGCCTTTAACGAGGCGCTCGGCCGATTCCTGAATTCTGTCGCGACGAAAACGTAGGATGACTGCGCAATGACCATGCAAGTCAGCAAGACCATCGGCGCGAGTGACAAGGTCGCGCTGGATGCGCCGATCTTCGATCCTGTCGCATTCCGACTGAGCGACGAGCAGGCCGGCATCATCGCGCGGGCGCGCGAGATCGGCCAGAGCGTGTTCGCCGGCCGCGCCGCGACTTACGACCGCGAGGCGATCTTCCCGTCTGAGAATTATCGCGACCTGCATCGCGTCGGCCTGCTCGGTATTGCCGTACCCAAGAAGCATGGCGGGCTCGGCGCGAATTATCAAACCTACGCACTGGCGGCAGCCGAAATCGGCCGCTATTGCGGCGCGACTGCGCTCACCTGGAACATGCACGTCTGCTCGACGCTGTGGTCCGGTCCGCTCGCCGACGATCTCGACATGGATGCTGAAACCCGCGCCGAGCACGAGCAGCGGCGTGCAGTCCACTACAAGCGCATCGTCGAGCATGGCGCGATCTATTCGCAGCCTTTTTCGGAAGGCGGTGCAGCTGCGGCAGGCGGTGTTGCTTTCGGCACGGAAGCGCGGCCGGTCGAGGGCGGCTGGATCGTCAACGGCAAGAAGATCTTTGCATCACTCTCCGGCCATGCGGACTATTACGGCGTTCTCTGCACGGAGATCGAGGAAGGCGAGAAGGCTTCGCGCCGCAATACGCTTTACCTCGCCATTCCTGCGAAATCGGAAGGCGTTTCGGTCGTCGGCGACTGGGATCCGCTCGGCATGCGCGGGACGGTCTCGCGCACGCTGCTGTTCAAGGACGTGTTCGTGCCGGCAGATTCGGCGCTGATGCCGCGCAGCGTCTATTTCCAGGCCGCGATGCGCTGGCCGCACATGTTCCTGACGCTGTCGCCAACCTATATGGGCCTTGCGCAAGCCGCCTATGACTTCACCGTGCGGTATCTGCGCGGCGAAGTACCGGGCATGCCGCCGGTCAAGCGCAGGATGTATCCGACCAAGCAAATTGCGGTCGCGCAGATGCAGATCAAGCTCGAGCAGATCAAGGCGATCTGGTTCCAGGCCGTCACCGAAGCGCGCGCCAATCCGAGCAAGGAGCAGGTGCTTCGCGCTTATGCCGCACAATATTCGGTGATGGAGGGTGCCAATGAGCTCGCTGCGCTCGCGATCCGCACCTGCGGCGGACAGGCCATGCTGCGCTCGCTGCCGCTGGAGCGCATCTATCGCGATAGCCGCTGCGGCTCGCTGATGTTGCCCTGGACAGCCGAGCTCTGCCTCGACCGGATCGGGCGCGAGGCGCTGTACGAGGCCGGCGAAACGGACGACTAACGGTGGATCTCTGCAGTCTGATCGATCGCAACGCGGCGTTCGCGCCAGACAAGACGGCCATCGCCTTCGAGGGCGAACGGTTGAGCTATGCGGCATTCGCTGCACGCATCGAGCGGACGGCGGCGACGTTGAAGCAGGAGCTCGGCGTCGGCCGGGGCGACCGCGTTGCGATCCTCAGCCTGAACCGGCCGGACTATCTGGTTCTGCTCTATGCCTGCGCGCGGCTCGGCGCGATGCTGGTGCCCCTGAACTGGCGGCTCGCTGTGGCCGAGCAGCTCTTCATCCTCAACGATGCCGGCGCCAAGGTCCTGGTGCTCGAGCAGGCATTTGAGGGGGTACTCGCCGAGCTTGAGGGGACCGCAATCGTCGGGCTCGATTTCGAGCCGGCCCGCAGCATGACGTTCGAAAACCTGTTGGCTCGAAGCCGCGGCACCGGCCGCAACCCGCACACTGATCTCTCCTGTCCGCTCCTCATTGTCTACACATCGGGAACGACCGGACGGCCCAAAGGCGCAGTGCTGCGCCAGGAGGCGTTGTTCTGGAACGGCGTCATGAGCCAGCACATGCACAACATGACGTCCGATGACCATGTGCTGACGCTGCTACCGTTCTTCCACGTCGGTGGCCTCAACATCCAGACCACGGCGGCGCTCCAGCTGGGCGCGACGGTCACGGTTCACGCACGCTTCACGCCGGACACCGCGCTTGCAGCCATCGAACGGGAACGGCCGACCTTGACCGTGATGGTGCCGGCGATCATCCAGGCGGTGAGCGAGCATCCCGCCTGGCCCACGACCGACCTTTCGTCACTCAAAGCCGTCGCGACCGGCTCGACCATCGTGCCGCCGCATCTGATCGACCGCTTCGTGGCGCGCGGCGTACCCGTGCTTCAGGTCTACGGCTCGACGGAAACTTGTCCCATCGCAGTCTACACCCGGCTTGGTGGCGATCTCTCGCGCGCGGGATCGACCGGACTTGCCGGCCTGTGCTGCGAAGCGAAAGTGATCGATCAGGCCGGCAACGAGGTGCCGACGGGAGCGCCGGGGGAGATCGCAGTGCGCGGCCCCAACGTGTTCTTCGAATATTGGGGCAATGCGGACGCAACGCGCGATGCGCTGCACGACGGCTGGTACCGTACCGGCGATATCGGCCTGTGCGACGCGGACGGCTATTTCTGGGTGCGCGACCGCAAGAAGAACATGGTCATTTCCGGCGGCGAGAACATCTATCCGGCGGAGGTCGAACGCGTCCTGCTGGAACATCCCGATGTCAGCGAATGCGCCGTGATCGGCCGGCCCGATCCACGCTGGGACGAGGTGCCCATCGCCTACGTGATCCCGCGATCCGGCTGTCGGCTCGAAGCAGACGCGTTGAAAGCGCATCTTCAAGCCCAACTCGCCCGCTACAAGGTTCCGCGCGACATCGTTTTCGTCACCGACCTGCCGCGCACAGCGCTGGGCAAGGTCCAGCATTTCCTGCTGAAGCAGCTTGATGCGCAATCGCGCGCGCAAGGAGAAGCATCTTGAAGATTGCGGTTCTGGGTGGGGGAAACGGCTCTTTCGCGGCCGCGGGCGATTTTGCGCTGTCGGGACATGAGGTCCGGCTCTGGCGCCGCGACGCGGATCAGGTCGCAGCCCATCGCGCCGCCGGCTCGCGCATCCTGGTGAAGGATCATGACGGCCGTCACGACGTCAAGCTCGCGCTGGTCACCGCTGCCATCGCCGAAGCCGTCAACGGCGCAGAGCTGATCCTGTGCCCCGCCCCCGCCTTCGCGCAGTCTGATATTGCGCGCCTGCTTGCTCCACATCTGCAGGATGGACAGGTCGTGTTTCTGCCGCCGGCCACGTTCGGTTCGATGATCTTCGCCCAGGCTGCGCGGGATGCCGGCAACCCCGCCAACGCGTGCTTTGCCGAAACCGGGACCTTGCCCTGGCTGGCCCGCAAGCACGGCCCGTTCGAGGTCGCGATCACCATCCGCGCCAAGCGACTGCCGGTCGGCGTTTTCCCGCTCGATCAGGCGCCGCGTGCGCTTGCGGTGATTGGACAGGCTTTCGCCAACGCAATCGAGCCGTGCGGCGATGCTCTCTCCGGTGCGCTGATGAATGCAGGCCCGATTATCCATCCGCCGCTGATCGTGATGAATGCAGGCCCGATCGAGCATTTCGAAAAGTGGGACATCCACAAGGAAGGAACGCAAGCCGCGATTCGCCGTGTCACCGACGCGCTCGATGCCGAACGGATTGCCGTGCGTGAGGCGCTCGGATATGGCGCACCGCATTTTCCGCTCGCCCATCACTATGCCAAGGAAGGCGAGATCTGGATGTATGGCCGCGGCTCGCACGACCGGCTGACCGATTCCGGCGACTGGCGCGAGCGGATCGTGCTGACCGAGCACCGCTACATGAGAGAAGATTTGCGGCTTGGGCTATCGCTGCTGGTCTCTGTCGCCGGCCTGGCGGGCGTGGCTACGCCGCTGGCCAAAGGATTTCTGGCCATCGGTGGCGCAATCTGCGGTGAGGATTTCACGCAAGGCGGCCGAACCCTCGAGAAGCTGGGCCTCGGCAATCTCGACAAGGCCGCTTTGCAGACGCTTCTTCGCAAGGGATTTTGACCGATGACCAGCCGAGCCACAATCGCCTGTCTCGGGGCCGGCCGGATGGGCCGCGGCATCGCCGTCGCGTTCGCCTACGCGGGGCATATGGTCACGATGATCGACATCAAGGCCCGTTCAGCCGAAGATTTCGCCAGGCTGGAGGCAGATGCGCTCGGCGAAGTCAGGAAGACCTTTGCCAGCCTGGCGAAGCTGGGGCTACTGACCGAGGCGGATGTCGATCCGCTGATCGCGCGGGTCTCGGTGGTGCCGGCCAGCCAGAGCGATGCGGCACTGTCCGATGCGGGAATAATCTTCGAAGGGGTCCCCGAGATCGTCGAGCTCAAGCGAAATGTGCTGGGGGCGGCCTCAAAACAAGTCGGCCCCGATACGATCATCGCATCGACGACGTCGACCATCCTTGTCGACGATCTCTCTGGCGCGATCGTGAATCCTCGCCGCTTCCTCAATGTGCACTGGCTCAATCCGGCCTATCTGATCCCGCTGGTCGAGGTTTCGCCAGGCAAGGCCACCGATCCAGGCATCGTCGAGGAGGTCAAGGCGCTACTCGAAGGCATCGGCAAGATGCCGGTGGTCTGCGCGGCGACGCCCGGCTTCATCGTTCCGCGCATCCAGGCGCTGGCGATGAACGAGGCCGCGCGCATGGTCGAGGAAGGCGTCGCCAGCGCCGAGGAGATCGACAAGGCGATCCGCTACGGCTTCGGCTTCCGCTACGCCGTGCTTGGGCTGCTCGAATTCATCGATTGGGGCGGCGGCGACATCCTCTACTACGCCAGTCGTTATCTCGAGGGCGCACTCGGCAGCGACCGCTATCGCGCGCCGGAGGTCATTTCACGGAACATGCAGGAGGGCCGGATCGGCCTGCGAACGGGCGCAGGCTTTCTCGATTACTCAGGTATGGACATCGACGCCTATCGGGCAAAACGGCTTCAGGCCATGGTCGACCTGCTCCGTCACTTTGACCTGGCTCGCCCGCCGGTGCTCGATCGGAACTAGCCGAACACGTCCTGCAGCACCCCTTCACTCACCACGGCGGCACCATCGAGCTCGATCGTCGTCCCCATCATCGGCAGATCGAAATGGCCCGCCGTGTAACGGCCCGCGAATTCGTTGGCACCGGTCGAGAACAGGAAGTTGCCGGAGACGGCACGAATTTCCGTGCCGTTGGTGTCGCGCTGGTCATACATCGACAGCGCCTCGTAGCGCGCGCGGGGATTCATGCCGAAGCCGACATGCGACACCGCATAGGCTTCTCGATCGCCCCAGGCCTCAAGATAGGCACGCATCATTGCGGCATCCGTGCCCTCGCCTTCCAGCTCGACGACATAATCGTCCTTCAGTGTCATCTTCACCGGCGACGTCAGGTACCGCTTGAAAGTCAGGTTGATGTCGCCTGGCGCCATCACCAGCGTGCCATTGATCGTTCCGCTCTTGGGGAAGCTGACGACGATCCCGCCGGGCCAATGCGCCAGTGTACCGGGCTTGTCCGTCCACCCCCACACGCCGACCGTGGATGCGCCGACCATATCGACGTCGAGCGCAGTGCCGGCCTTCGACGTCACCCGCATCCGCTTGGTCCCGCGCAGCATCTTCGCCGCCGCGCGAACGCGCTTCTCGAGCGCGGAATCCGGCACCATCCGCTCCAGCGCTTCGGGATGCTCGTTGGAGATCACCAGGATGCGCGCGCCGGCTTTGAGGATCTCGGGTGTCTCCACCGCATGCATCAAGCCCTCTATGGTGCAATCCACCACAAAGCCGGCTTGTTGAAGCGCGGTAATGACCGGGCCGAGCCGCTGGATCGCCTCGCTCGCCCCTGTCGAGCGAACCGGAACGATATTCCGGTTACGCGGGGTCGGCATGACCACGTGAAACGGTCGGGCGCCCATCCGCAACAGCGCGAGCTCCGCCAGATGAACGTTCAACGCACGTGACTGGGTTTCCGAGAGGATCGCCGCGGTATCGCCGGCCTTGACGGCGCATCGCTCAAAAATCTCGCAAAATGCGTCGATCCATTTTGCCTCAATGCGATCAGCCAGCATGTCTACTCCCGTCTTTCTGTTTCTTCTTCGTCAGTTCATGCTTCGGGGAAACCCCGCAGCAGATACGCGCGCACTGCCCCCAGCAGACCATTGAGGATCAGGCCCAGCAGCGAGATCGTGATCAGCGGCACGAACATGTCGACGGCCTGAAAGGTCCGGGCCGCCGTGACGAGCACATGTCCGAGCCCGTCGCTCGACGTGATCATCTCCGCCAGAAACACCACGATGCAGGAAATGACAAGGCCGATCCGGCAACCGGTCAGGATCGACGGCATCGCGGCCGGCAGCACCACCTTGAACAGGATCTCATAGCGCGGCGTTCCCGCCGCCATGGCCGACCAGATCAGCTTCTGCTCCACCGTCGACGCGCCGTAATAGGTAGACAACAGAATGGGAAAGAGTGCATCCGCCGCCACCAGCGTGATCTTCGATCCGTGACCGAAGCCGAGCAGCAGCAGCAATGCTGGATAGAGCGCGACCTTTGGCAAGGGTGCAAGCACGCGAACGATCGGCCGAACCACGGCGTTGATAGCCGGATTGGCGGCAGCGGCGATGCCGATGCTGACACCGAGCACGACCGCAATCGCGAAGCCGGCAAACAGCCGGATCAGAGTCGCCGCGATCTCCTGCTGAAACGTCCAGGTCAGGAGTTGCTGAAGCAGCCTGCTGAATACGTATCCCGGCGGCGGGAGCAAGACAGCAGGCGCAAAGCCAAACGATACAAGGCCTTGCCACAGCGCGATCACCAGCACGATCGGCGCAAGCCCGAGAATGATGCTGGTGGAGCGAAGCTGCGGCATCATGAGAAGCTCAGCGGCATGTCGAACTGCGGTTCAGACCAGCGCACCAGCCTTGCGCGGACCCGCTCGAAGATCGCATCCAGGCATATTCCCATCGCGCCGACGATGATGATCATCGCAAAGACGGTGTCGTATTGGCCCATGTCGAGAGCGTTGAACAAGATGTTGCCGGCGCCGGACTGACGGGCGATCATCTCGCTGGTGATCATCGTGATCAGCGCCAGCACGAGTCCGGTGCGGCAACCGGTCAGAATTTCCGGCAGCGCCGCCGGCAGTACGATCCGGACCAGCCGTTGCGCAGGCGAAAGCCCCATCGCGGCACCCGACCATAGCATCTTCTCTTCCACCGCCTTGGCGCCCTCGAAGCTGTGATAGATCACGGGCAAGCTGACGCCGAGGAAGATCACCAGCGTCTTCGTGATGTCGCCGACGCCGAGCCACAGCATGATGATCGGCATCAAGGCGGCCTTCGGCACCGGGTAGATTACCATCAGGAGCGGATTGAAGAAGGCCGCGACGGCCCGGCTGCGGCCCATCAACAGGCCGAGCGGAATCGAAACCGATACCGCTATGCCAAACCCGACCGCCATGCGGCGGAGCGAGGCCAGGATGTTGATCAGCGATTCCTTGTCCCCGAGAATGTCCGGGATTGCACGAATTGCTTCGATCGCCGTCGGAAAGCTGTCATTCTTCAACGCGAGGGACGCCGCCTGCCAGATCGCGAGCAATCCGATGCAGGCAAGCACCGGGGCAGCCCGTCTCGCCAAAGCGGCGGGCGATATCATGACGGAGACCCGACAGGGTCGGTCTCGTCGAACATCCGCTCGATATCGACCACGTATTTCTGGTAGCGTGGATCGAGCAGCAGATCGCTGCGGCGGCGCGGCCGCGGCAGATCGATGTCGATGACCTCGCGGATGCGGCCGGGGGACTTCGACATCATCACGACCTTGTCTGAGAGGAAAACCGCTTCGTCCACCGAATGAGTGACGAACAGCACCGTCTTGCGATCACGCTCCCAGATATTCAACAGATCGTTCTGCAGCCGCGTTCTCGTGTGAGCATCGAGCGCGCCGAACGGCTCGTCCATCAACAGAACCTCAGGATGGTAAGCCAGCGTTCGAGCCAGCGCTACGCGCTGCTTCATGCCGCCGGACAGCTCCTTGGGATAGAAGTTCTCATAGCCCTTGAGCCCGACCATTTCGATCAAGGCCCGGCTCTGTGCTTCCGCCTCGGCGGTGCGCACGCCCTGCTGGCGAGGGCCATACATCACATTGCCCAGTACGGTCTTCCACGGAAACAATGCGAATTCCTGAAACACCGGGCCGCGATCCGGCCCTGGACCCGTGATCGTCCGTCCCTTGATCTTCGCTGAACCGCTGGTCGGGCTGACGAAGCCGCCGACGACGTAAAGCAGTGTCGACTTGCCGCAGCCGGACGGACCAAGGATGGAGACGAAGGCTCCTTCGTCGATCGCCAGCGAGATGTCCGATAGCGCTACATGATCCTTGCGCGCCGAGGTCTGAAATACCTGCGAGACGCTCTCGATCTCGATGATTGCAGAAGCCGGTTTTTGCGGCGTCACCGGTCTCACCCATTCGCTCGATCTCGAAGGCACTACCTTCATCCCGTCTCACTTCGTTCGCGCGACCCCTGCGCAACAGGCTTGCTGAACATCCTTCGTCAGCGACGCGAGCTTAGCAAGAAACTTGCCAGACGTTTGGCTGTTTTCGGGCAAGTGCGCCGCGTCATCCGAACCAGGGCCATTCCGCGGGCCCCTCATGCGTCACGGCTCCGCCCGGTGCCTGGCCAACCAATCGGGCATATTTCGCCAGCGCGCCGGCACGGTGACGAGGCGGACGCGGCTTCCAATCGTGCCGGCGAGCAGCGAGTTCCTGCTCGTCGACCAGCATATCCATCCGCCGCTTCGCAGCATCGATCCGGATCCTGTCGCCATCGCGAACCAGCGCCAGCGGACCGCCGACGAAGGCCTCGGGAGACACATAGCCGATGCACATTCCGCGCGTGGCGCCAGAGAAGCGTCCATCCGTGATCAGGGCCACCTTCTCGCCCATGCCCTGTCCATAGATCAGCGCCGTGACGCCGAGCATCTCGCGCATGCCGGGGCCGCCCACCGGCCCCTCGTTTCGGATCACGAGAACCTCGCCCGCCTGATAGGTGCGATCACGAACCGCAGCGACGCAGGCCTCCTCGTCTTCGAAAACGCGCGCCACGCCTTCAAAGAACTGACTCTTCAGGCCCGCGACCTTGATGACCGCGCCGTCGGGACAGAGGTTTCCCTTCAGCACAGCGACGCCGCCATCTGGCATGATCGGGGCGCGAGCCGCGTAAACGACCTCGCCGTCAGGTGCATTGGCGGCGCCGTATTCTTCGGCAAGTGTACGGCCCGTGACAGACAAGCAGCTGCCATCAATATGCCCGCTCTGGATCAGCTCCCGGATCACCACGGCGGCACCGCCGATATCGTAGACATCCTTCGCCGTATATTTGCCTCCAGGCCGCAGGTTTCCAATCAGCGGCGTCCTGGCAAAAACCTCGCCGACATCGTCGATCGTGAATGCGATCCCGGCCTCGTTTGCGATCGCCGGCAGATGTAGCGCAGCATTGGTCGAACCGCCCGTGGCGGCCACGATCGCCGCACCGTTTTCCAGGGATTTCCGCGTCACGACGTCGCGCGGCAACGGCCCGCCGCGCTCCAGCATCTCCATGACGAGGCGCCCGGCCCGCCTGGATATCTGCGCGCGTTCGGCATAGACACCCGGCACCATCGACACGTTGGGAATGGTGAGGCCCATCGCCTCCGACACCATCCCCATGGTGTTGGCAGTGAATTGGCCGGCGCACGCGCCGATGGTCGGCAGGCACGCCCGCTCGATGCGCTCGAGCGTGGCACTGTCGATCTCTCCGGTCATGAAGCTGCCGACAGCCTCATAGGAGTCGAGCACGGTGAGGGTCCGCCCGTCCATACGGCCCGGCAGCGCGCTGCCGCCATAGATGAAAATGGACGGGACGTTGCACCGGACCATGCCCATCATCACGCCGGGAAGCGTCTTGTCGCATCCGCCATATCCGATCAGCGCATCGTAGGCGAGACCATGGACGACGGCTTCGATCGAGTCGGCAATCAGCTCCCGCGAAAACAGCGAGAACTTCATCCCCTCGTGATTCATGCTGATACCATCGGAAACCGACACGGTCGAAAACTCGCGCGGCGTGCCGCCGGCCTCCTCAATTCCGGTCTTGGCCGCCGCGACCTGAAAGTCGTGCGTCATGTTGCAGGGTGTCTGTTCGCCCTTCATGCTGACGACGCCGACCATCGGCTTGGCAATCGCAGCGTCGTCGAGCCCCATGGCGCGCATGAATGCGCGGTGCGGGGCCCGGTCGAGACCATCCGTCGTGATCCGAGATCGGAGCTTCTTCATACGTGCATCTTCTTCATGCAACGTCCCGGATCATCCTGGACGCCACACCTTCTCGCTCGGTTCGTTCGCCCGATCGCCTATTGCAGTGGAGCGACAATCGTCGAATGCTTGAATTGCGCGACATCCAATTTCGGCAGCATCCCTGTCTCCGCGTAGATGTCCAGCATCTTCTGGATCGCCGGGAAATTCGGCGCCGCACCCGGATCGCGGCCAAAATCATTGTCCTTGAGCAGATAGGTCTCGAGAACCGGAATAGGTGCCTTCAGGACTTCGTTGACGACCTTCAACGTCTCTTCGCGGTTCGCCAGCGCTTTCTTCATGCCGGAGGTAATGTCACGCACGTAAGCCTTGACCAATTCCGGGTTCTTGTCGACGAAATCGGCACGGCAGGCTTCCAGGATGTGCACGATGTTCGGCATCGCCTGCGACAGCGAGAACAGTTTCCGCGTGCCGCCCTTTGCCTCCGCGCGCGCGGCAAACGGCTGGTTCATGTTGACCGCATCGACGCGGCCCTGCCGCAACGCATCTTCGGAGACGGCAAAGCCGACCTCGACCAGCTTGATGTCCTTGGCCGGATCGATGCCGTTCTGCTTTAGCAACAGATTGAACGGGCCTTGCGTGCCGCCGCCGATTACGGAAATTCCGACCGTCTTGC
Source organism: Bradyrhizobium sp. 44 (assembly GCF_023073095.1). Classification (NCBI taxonomy): domain Bacteria; kingdom Pseudomonadati; phylum Pseudomonadota; class Alphaproteobacteria; order Hyphomicrobiales; family Nitrobacteraceae; genus Bradyrhizobium; species Bradyrhizobium sp. 44. The sequence continues at coordinate 283,570 of NZ_JADPIY010000029.1, read as the reverse complement.
CTTTGAGATCGGCGATCGTCTTGATCGGGGAGTCGTCCATGACAGCCCAGTAGACGGAGAAACCGCCGGCCTTCTCGAAGACGTGCTGCGCCACGATGTAGGCCTTGAGGTTGCCGCCAACCACGCCGTTGGCGAGCGACAGCGGCGCCTGCGTCGCGCAATCCAGCGCGCCGGCCGCCAAGGCCTGCGTCATCGGAGCGGTGCCCTGAAACTGGGTCCATTCGATGTTGTAGGCCTTGCCGATGTTGGGAAACTCAGCCGGGCGGCGCATCATCCAGTATTTGGATTCCTCGGCTGGAATCGTCCAGCCGACGCGAATTGTCTGCTGCGCCCATGATGGGCCCGCGCTCACGGCCGCTGCCGCCCCCAAAGCCAGGATCCACTTCGAAACGGTTCGCATCGTGCCCACTCCGCTGCCCAGGCGCCGACCCGCGCCATCCAACCCGACCGCGGCAAATGTTTCATGGTTCAAACAATCAAGCAAGCCATGCAGGCCGGGCGGTTTCGTCGTGGGATACGCCCTATATGGTAGTGCAGCGTCGCACAGCAGCAGATGGAGGCAACCTATGGCTGAGGCAAGCAAGACAAACCCGCAAGCCGTCGAGCGGCTCGGCTATCTCGGCCTTGGACTGATGGGGACACCGATGAGCCGGCGCCTGCTCAACGCCGGCCATCAGGTCACTGTCTGGAACCGTTCGGAAGGGAAGATGGCCGCGCTCGTCGAAGCCGGTGCCAGGCGCGCAGCCAGCCCACGCGACTTGATGGAGAGCTCGGACATCGTCTTCATGTGCGTGACGGATGCGGCTGCCGTGGAAGAGGTGATCTTCGGGCCCACGAGCATCTCAACAGCGCCCGGCGCGGGTAAGCTCGTGGTCGACTTCTCGTCGATCCATCCTGATGCCGCACGGGACCTTGCAACACGATTGTTAGCTGCGAACGGCGCGGGCTGGATCGATGCGCCGGTGTCCGGTGGCACCAAGGGCGCCGAGGAAGGCACGCTTGCCATCATGGCCGGCGGAAAAGCAGGCGATATCGAGCGGGTCCGCCCCTACGTACTGGCCATGGCACGAAGGTTCACCCACATGGGCCCGACCGGCGCCGGCCAGACCACAAAGCTATGCAATCAGGTGATCGTCGGATGCGCGATGGCTGTTCTTGCGGAGGCAACACGCCTTGCCGTGAACGCCGGAATCGATGCCAACCGGTTGCCCGAAGCACTCGCCGGCGGCTTCGCGGACTCCATTCCGTTACAGCTGTTCGTGCCGCGAATGGTCCAGGGCATTCACTCACCGCCGCTTGGTCAAATCGCTACAATGCTCAAGGACCTCGATACCGTCGCCGATGCCGCGCAGACGACGTCGACCCCGGTGCCCATGGCCTCGCTCGCCGGACAACTTTTCAGGCTCGCCAAGGCCGCGCGAGGCGCGGATGCGGATGCGCTCGAAATCTACAAGCTTTCGGCAGGGAGCGCTGAATCATCGAGCGCGAACTGAAGCACGCTTGCTGTGACTGCTTGCGCTAGCTGTCGGCGAGAAATCGGCCGAACGCGCCGCGCGCGAAGAGCAGCGGCTCCTTCGCATTGTAAGTATAGGCCTCGACCGCACCGAGAAAGATCACGTGGTCGCCGCCGTAATAGCGATTGACCGAGCGGCATTGAAAATTGGCGACGCTCTCGGCGAGCACCGGCGCGTTGCCGAGGCCCGGCGTCCAGTCGACACCGGTGAACTTGTCATCAGACGACTTGGCGAATTTGCTCGCAAGCGCCTGTTGCGAAACGCCAAGAACGTTGACCGTGAAATGACTGGCGTTCTGGAAGATGGTCAGACTAGAGGAATAGACGACGAGACTCCAAAGAACCAGCGGCGGATTCAGCGAGACCGAGGCAAACGAATTGCACGTCAGGCCATAGGGCTTGCCGTCAGGCGCAGCGGCTGTGATGATCGTCACCCCCGTGGCGTAGGTGCCTAGCGCACTGCGGAAATCACGGGGATCGATCGGCGAGTTGTCGCTCGCGAGTTCGTTGGCCGGATCGGGAACGGCCGGCTGCTTCGGCAGATCATTCATCGGCCGGCCTCACAGCGTGAGATTCTCGGACGGCAGGCCCAACGCCACGCGTCCATAGTTGGTCCCGGCTGCATCGAAATTGAACGCGAGATGCGAATTGATCGCGTGCGCATCGCGGAATTGCCGCTGCAACGCGCCCGTCGTGAACAGGCCCCGTGCTCCGCTCGCGGCAAACAGCATCGACACCGCATCCGTGCAGAAGTTTACTGAAAAGGCGCCGTCGCGCCGATATCTGGTCTTGGTCGCCATATCGGGGATATGACCCCGCCGCGCATCCTCCATGGCATTCAGACAGGCCGATCGCATGATCAGGCGTGCAGCGTCGATTTTCGCCGAGGCCTCGGCGATCTTGATCTGGGTGCTTTGAAAGTCGCTCAGCCTGGCGTGGTTGTAGGTGGAAATCCGATGACGGACGACCTCCGCATAGTCGTCGAGACACGCCTGCGCGTTCCCCAGCGCGACACCGGAGAGGACGTAGGGAAACAGCGAGAACACCGGGAGCTCATACAGCGGGCTAGGATTGAGCTTGCTTCCCGGCGTCGGACCACCGTCAAGATCGCCGACTGCAACCGTCATGTCCTCGGGCACGAAAGCGTCCCTGACCTCCACGTCGCAGGACCCTGTCCCACGCAGCCCCGCGACATTCCAGGTGTCGAGGACCTTGTAGTCGGCTTTCGGCAGCAGAAATATCCGATACTCGATGCCATCTGCCTCATCGTCGGAGTAGACCACGCTTGCAAGCATGTTCCATGCGCAGGAGGCAACGCCCGAGGAGAACGGCCAGCTGCCATGGAGCCGGTATCCGCCCTCGACTCTCGTGGCACGTCCGGCGGGAAAAATGAACGAGGACGCGATCAGCGCGTCCGGGTCACGGCCCCAGACCAGTTCCTGCGCCGCCGGCTCGAACATGCCGAGCATCCAGTGATGGCTCGCCAGATTGGCCAGATTCCACGCCACCGAGGCGTCCGCCTGTCCGAGCAAATCCGCGCAGTCGATCAAGGCGACATAATCGAGTTCTGCGCCGCCAATGCGCTTGGGCTGAAGCATCCGGAACAGGCCCGCGTCGTGCAGATCCTTCTCCGTTTCGGGCGGCAAATGCCGCAACTCCTCCGTCCGCGCCGCCCGTTCTCGCAGCCGTGGGATGAGCGCGCGCGCCTTCGCGACCATTGCCGCATGGGCAGGTTCATCGAATTGCGCCCCTGCGGGCCGGCCCACGCTCGGCTCTTGACCAGGCGCCATTCGTATCCCTCGCTTTCACGCATTTATGCGGCTGGAACATCGCCAAATCAAGCGGATGCAGCGAAAGGGCGCGATTTGCACGTCCCAAGGGAACGACCGCTTGGGTTCAGACCTGCTCCGATGGCTTGCCCGATCCAAAAGCCCCCTTTTGGTTGAACTCCGAGATCCGATGACTGTCGTATCCGAGCGTGTGACGCAGGACGTCGTTGGTATGCTCGCCCAACAAGGGGGCAGCCACGGGATCGATCGTTCCCGTCAAGCTCATACTGATCGGCGGCTCGATGTTCGGGACCCACTCTGCCGTACGATGTGGAATCCGGTTCAAGCGATGGCGCTCTCGCGCCTCCGGTGCATTGAACCCCTCCTCTACCGTCCGGAGATAGCCGACCGGGATATTGGCCAGCTTCATCTTGGTCATCCAGTTCTCGAGAGTATCGCTCGCAAAGACCTCCGCGATGGCTGCCCGCAGAAGCTCCTTGTTCTCGGAACGCGCCTTGCGCGAGGCAAACTGCGGATCGGTGATCAGTTCCGGCCGGTTCAGCACCTCGACAACCAGCCGGCGATAGAGCCGGTCGTTCGCGCAGGCCATGTAAAGCGCCCCATCGGAGGCCTCGTACACGCCGACGGTAGGAGAGCCACTCGGCGAATTACCAAACCGGCCGGGATTTTCGCCGTTGATCAGATAGGCCATGCCATAGAAGCCGGTCATGCCCATCGCGACGTCGAACAGGGCGACCTCGACATGCTGGCCGCGACCGAGCCGATCGCGCGCCAGCAGCGCCATCAGGATGGCGTTGCAGGCAGACATCCCCGTCGCCATGTCCACGATCGGCGGGCCGGTGCGAACCGCCGGGCCATCAGCAAATCCGTTGAGCGACATGAAGCCGCTTTCCGCCTGCGTGATCGGATCAAAGCCGGGACGCGAGGCAAACGGTCCGGTGCGCCCGTAGGCGGAGATCGAGCAATAGACCAACCGCGGATTGAGCGGCGCAACCGTTTCATAGTCGAGGCCAAATTTCTTCATGACCCCGCTGGAGAAGTTCTCGACGACCACGTCGGCCTTGCGAATCAAATCCAGCGCGATCTCACGAGCCTCCGGCACGGTAAGGTCGAGCGTGATGCCACGCTTGTTGCGATTCAGGCTCAGATAGGCAGCGCTCTCTCCACCGATCTCGGCGTGTTCATACGCGCGCGTGTCATCGCCTCCGTCCGGATTCTCGATCTTGATGACGTGCGCGCCGAAATCAGCAAGCGTCTGCGTACAGGCCGGGCCGGCAACCACACGCGTGAAATCGACGACCAGCAGACCGTCGAGCGCGGTAGGCGCCCCCGTCGCGCGCGACGAACGTTCCGGCAATTGAGGCTTGGTGGGCATCGACGGCGCTCCCCTACATCGGCTTATGGTTGCCGAATTTCCCGCAGGAGCAAACTTAAAGCCCGGCACCGCCGACTTCGCAAGTCCTTCGCCCGCATCGCTTCAATACGCAAAAAAGGGCCCGGCAGCTGTCAAGCTGCCGGGCCCTTGGACGTTCCGTGTTACGCTTCATCTCGCGCGAACCATTTTTACGTTGCGTGAATCGCGTTCCGCACCACGGGAAACCTGGCTCCACTCGCTCAGCGAAGCCGCTTTCGCCAGTAAAGCGTATGGGCCCAGGCCCAGGGCACATGGGGTTCGAAGAGCCGATAGCCCGCCCGGATGAAATTATTGGCGGACACCGGATTGTCCGTCGTATCCGAGACGATGCTGTCCCATCCAGTACGCCGTGCCCTTGCCTCGATCACCCGCATCATCCTGCACTGGAGGTCACGTCCCCGGTGCCGCTGCAACACACCGACCCTGGAGAAATAGCCGCCATTTCGAATGTACGTTGACGGCACGACACCGGCGAATGCTACCGGCTCATCGCCGTGATAGGCAAGCCACCACGCCCCTAACTCGAATCGTGGCAAGGGAGCCGCATCGAAGAACGTCGACTGATGCAGATCGGCCAATATATTGGCGATGTCGACATCGGATGCATCGACGATGCGAATTCTGTACATGAGACGGTCCATTGGGGTGGAGTGCAGTAACATCGTGCCGATTGAGGCTCACTTGCCCAGCACGACCTTGACGCCTAGCCAAACCGCGCCCATCAGCCCGGTGGCGATCACCGTAATGATGGCTTTGAAGGTGTAGCTCTGCGCCTGCTCCACGCTCGTTCGCCATCGGCGCAGGTGCTGAAAATCAGCTCTCAGCTCCTTTCGGTCGTCATCTTCGATTCCGAAAGACGCCAGCACCGATGCCACCGTCCTCAATACGATGGCATCGATGTTCGCCTGCTGAAGCCTCTGTTGCTCAGCCAGCGTCTCGGCAACGATCGCCCTGATTTCGTCATCTGCCATCTTCACCGCTTGATGATCCTCGCAACATTCTCGAAGCCGCGCTTGGCGAAGTAGAAGGAGACAACCAGATTGGCCTGAAGCCCGCGAAAGATGATCAACCCGTCGCCAGGCGTTTCGATTTTGTCGCTGAAGAACTTGAAGCCGTGGCCGAGACCAAGACTTGCGATCTTGCCCTCGATCAGCCGCTTGGAAGATTGCGCCAGCGTCCGCTGCGCTTCGCGGATGCAGACTGCGAGCGTGCCGCGCTCGGCCTGACAGGTCTCGACAAGAAGCTCGCCGAAAAAATGCGATTTGCCCGAGCCGCGTCCACCATAAACGCCCTTGTAGCGCGCGGGTTGCAGCAGTGGCTCGAAGATCTTGGCGGTCGGAATTTTCAGGATGGACAATGGATGCGCTCGCTCGCACTACGACCGGCCGGCACGCCTCCGCCACATCGCGGACCAGTCCTCGTTGCTCGGAGTGTCGGAACCGAATTCCAGATCGATCTTTTCACGGCTTAGGCGTCATCCCAGCATCCGCATCGCGCAGGCTTGCCGGATACACGATGATGCGCTCGATCCGGTGAATCAATTCCAGCACGCGATCCTCCCCATTCTCGACCGGCTGCGCCGCCTTGCCCCAGCCGCGATCGAGGATTGCATTGGCGGCGGAGACACGGGCGGCCGGCGTTGCATCGTCGCTGCGCATGATGCCGACCAGCACCCTGAGCGCGGTTCTGGTGTGACTCCGTGCCAGCGAGCGGATTTCGGTCAGGGTGCGCGCGCTGGACGTCTTCCGTCGCGCAGGCGCGCGGACCGGCTCGCTCACGAGCGCAATTTCCATGTCCTCGCTCAAGACAACGTCTCCCACAGCACGATTGCAACCAGGCCCGCGAGTGCGAGCGATATCAGATAGGCTGTCATGACTTCTCCACAAAAAGAAATGCGCGGCAGATCGCGAGACGAAGCGCGATCGTTTCGGGCGCGAACCCTATCTCCGCTCCCGGAGACCGCAGCGGCGCGAGCACTGGCCCAGCGCCGCGGGCCGGCACGTTCGCGCGTGACGGCCAGCAATGGTACGGACGACGGCGCGCCGATCGGCGCTCCAGGTTTGACGAGTGCGTGGCCGCAATGCGCCGCCGCCGTCCGATCTCGATCGAGACGAAAAAACCCGCGGCGGATGCGTTCCGCGCGGGTCAACCAAACTCGTCTCGATGATGGCATTATGCCGGTGTTTTGCCCGACGTGTCAAACGAACGAATTCGCTCAAGCTGCGTTAGGCGATCAGGAGGCCGGCAGATGACGCTCAAGACTCCATCACAAGACACATCGCGAAATCTTACAGGACCAAAGCCGCGCACCGACAAGGCGCGCGACACGCAAGAGACCGTCGTTGAAGACCCCGGCGACACGGACAACAACGACCGCGATCTCGTGCATGGCGAGGGCGGCACCATCGACCTCCCCACCAGCCCCGGCGATTTGTCGAAGGACGATTAGGCCGCTCCGCAGGCGGGCGCAGCACAACGTTGCTCTTCGGCCGCGCTCTGCGTGACGTGCAAAACATCCTCATTCGACCACGCCGTGCGGAACTTACACCAAGGCGGGCGCGTTTATTCCTTCAGGAGGAACATTCTGCGATGAGCCACACCGTACTGGTTGTTGACGACGATCCCGGCGTGCTCGATGTCCTTGTGGGCATGCTGGAAGATCTCGGCTGCGGCGTCATCAGCGCCAATAGCGGCCCGGATGCGCTCGACCGGCTCAGGCAGAACCAGGACATCTCCATCCTCATCACCGACATCAACATGCCGGGCATGGACGGTCACGAACTCGCCGAGCTGGCCAGACGACGCCGCCCGGAACTGAAGATCCTGCAATTGTCGGGACGTGAACCCCGGCGCGACGGCCTTCCCATGATCAGAAAGCCGTTCTCGTTCGAGGAACTCGCCAGCACCATGCAGCGGACCACCGGCATCTGCTGAAGGTCGCAAGCCCGCAACGCCGGAAAGCTCAAACCCCAAAACAAAACCCGCGGCGGATCGCGTCCGCGCGGGTTGAACCAAACTCTTTTCGACGATGGCATTATGCCGGTGTTTTGCCCGACGTGTCAACGCGCCGAATGCGGACAAAGGATTTCCCTCTCCCCACTCAGATATGTGGTGTGCAACGGGCTTGCTTCAAGCCCCCGACCCTGCCGTAGAACCCTCGACCCGAACACCATCCAAACCCGAGGGGTCATCACATGCCTGTACTGCTTCCGACGTCCCGGACGCGCGGCCACAGCAAAGGGGCCGGCGCCCATCACGCGCAAGACCATGTGAGAGACCGCGCGAAAGACCACGCCGTCGTGATCGCCGGCGGTGGCCCGACTGGCTTGATGCTGGCCGCGGAGCTCGCGCTCGCGCATGTCGATGTCGCAATGGTCGAACGGCGCGCCGATCAGGAACTGGTCGGCACGCGCGCCGGCGGCTTGCATGCGCGCAGCATCGAGATCCTCGACCAGCGCGGTGTCGCGGATCGTTTCCTGCGCGAAGGACAGATCACCCAGCTCGCAGGCTTCGCCTGGACCAGGCTCGACATCAGCGACCTCCCCACCCGGCACGCTTACGGGCTGGCCCTGCGGCAGAGCCACATCGAGCGCATCCTGGCCGACTGGGTCGGCGAGCTCGCGGTGCCGATCCATCGAAACCGCGAGGTGACGGGATTTGCGCAGGACGAGGCCGGCATCGACGTGACGCTGTCCGGCGGCGAGACCTTGCGCGCGAATTATCTGGTCGGCTGTGACGGCGGCCGCAGCCTGGTGCGCAAGGCCGCCGGCATCGACTTCGCAGGCTCCGGGCCGACGCTGAGCAACCTCATGGCCGAAGTCGAGATGCGCGACGAGCCCGCATGGGGCCTGCGCCACGACGCGCTCGGCTTTCACGGCCTCAGCAAGACCGAGAGCGGACGCGTGCTGGCGGTCGTGACGGAAGCGACGCTCGATCGCACCGGCGCGCCCGGTCCGCGCGATCTCAGCGAAGCCCTCGTCGCCGTCTACGGCACCGACTTCGGCCTGCAGAACCCGTCCTGGATCTCCCGCTTCACCGATGCGGCACGGCAGGCGATTTCCTATCGCAAGCGACGCGTGCTGCTCGCCGGCGATGCCGCGCATATCCATCACTCCGTCGGCGGCCAGGGCCTCAACATTGGCGTGCAGGACGCCGTCAATCTCGGCTGGAAGCTCGCGCAAGTGGTCAAGGGCCTGTCGCCTGACAGCCTGCTCGACAGCTACCATGCCGAGCGCCATCCCGTCGGCGCGCGGACCTTGCGCAACACCATGGCGCAAATCGCCCTGCTCCGCCGCGGCGAGGACGGCCTCAAGGCCGCGCGCGACATCGTCGCCGAACTGCTCGCGATGGACGCGCCGCGCCAACGTTTTGGCGCGATGATGAGCGGGCTCGACGTGCACTATGATCTCGGCCAAGGCCACGCGCTGCTCGGGCGGCGCATGCCCGATCTCGATTTGACGGTCGAGGGGCGTCCGCTAAAACTGTTCACGCTGCTGCACGACGCGCGAGGCTTTCTGCTCAATTTTGCCGAGAAGAACAGTTTCGATATCGCACCATGGGCGGATCGCATCAAGACAGTGGATGCCGAATACGACGGCACTTGGGAGCTTCCGACGATCGGACAGGTTGCGGCGCCCAAAGCCGTTCTGGTGCGGCCCGACGGGCATGTGGCCTGGGTGGGAGATGAGAGCCAATACGGACCCGCGGAGGCGCTGACGAAGTGGTTCGGAGCGGCTGCGACCTAGGGCGTGTAATTCATTAATGCGGTATTATCGCGCAAACGCCACAAGGGGTCGGATATGACCCGTGGATGGCGAAATTCAGTCTCTCCCGACTCGCACACCCTGGGTTAGGCTGCCTAGGGAGCTGCAAGCATGACTATGGCGGAAGCTGTTGGGGTGGGGCTAGGTTTCCTAGCAATCGTTGCCCCAGAGTTTTGGCCTAAAATGCCCAAAGCTCTCAGCTACACTCTTGCAGGCATAGGGCTATCTTGGCTGACCTATAGCCTCGTTTTAGGCATCGAATCCTTGTCTCACATGAAGCTGCAATATGGCCCGCTAAGCCTAGTCATTGTTGGCGCGGTACTTATAGCGGGGGGCCTGTTTTGGCACTTCAGCCGGCTTGGCACTGGCGTGCCGGCCAGTGAAGCGCATGGCCATGCAACAGAAGCGATCGAACCAAAAAACAGAGTGGCATTCAGATTTGAGACTAACGCCTTTGCTGAGACAAAGTTGGTTAGATGGGTTGATGGCACCAACTCCGGACTTTTTGAAACCCGTTTTTATCTAGTGGTTGGCAACGCCATGGATACGGGACGCCAAATAAAGAATGTGAAGGCGAGAATATTTTTCATGGGCCAAGAGCCGCGCATAGCCCGCATCAAAGAGAGCGGAGAATTGTTGACCGATATCCGGCATGGCGAATGGGCGCTCTTCGAGGTCGGCAAGATGGTTTCGAGTGATGCCTTCCCTACTGGAGGGGCCGTCACTTACGGCGAAGAAGAAAAGAAAAGGTACGAACCGGCGCTACGTCAGAACTACCCGAAGCATCTAGAGGTGCTGCTACCAACTGGGCAGCCCGCATATGGAATTTTTCAAGACCCAGATCGGCCGCCTACCGATTGGAATATGACCATGGTCGTCGCCGCTGACGATATAGTGTCCCTTCAATTGAAGGTAACGCTCGATCTGATGAGCAAAACGCCCGTGACCTTTCAGGAAATCAAATAGGCTAAATCTCCTCTAGGGCTACTCCTTAGAGTTCTAGGCTAACCACGTCCGGTTTCGACAACAAAACGGACGTGGTTTACGTCGCGGGCCAACCAGGTTTGTGGGAATCGGCCCAACGGATCAGGTGCTCACAACGCGGCTCAGGATGCGAATGTTGCGCCGGTCCTCGGCCTCTGATGCGACCGGCTTCGCGGGCGCGCCCGACTCAACAGCGTTTGCTGGGGTTTATATGCAAGCGCATCGGCGATCCATTGCGGCCAGCCGACGGCCGAACCTGTCTCAACGCTCGCTTGGCGCCCCTTGTGCAACTCTGTACTCATACCTGCTCCTGCGAATGCAGCCAAAGCTCTTCATAAGACGCTTCGGAATCGCACGTCGCGCCGAGGCTTCCGAGAACGCTGATCGGTACTCGCTGCACGCTCTCCTCAATTTGGGCTTCCATCGTCACGTTGTCGCCGGGGTGCACAATGACCCGCTCGATGCGGTGAATAAATTCCAGGGGCTTGCCGTCTTCGCTTGCAAGCGGCTGCAACGCCTTGCCCCAGCCGCGATCAAGGATCGCATTGGCCGCCGAGACCCGCGCATGGGCAGGAGCTTCCTTGTCGCGCATGATCTGCACGAGAGTTTTCATGGCGACCGGGGTATGCGTCCGCGCCAAGGATTTGATTTCAGTCAACGTACGCTCTTTCAGAGCTCGGCGAGCGGCCGCCCTCGCGAGAGCGTTCTGGGAAAGAAGGTTGTGCGTCACCGCCTCAGTCATTTGGAAAATCCTCTTTTGAAACTTCGATCAGCCTAATCCAGTCCGGACGCAAAAAACCCGCGGCGGAAAGCTCCGGCGCGGGCAAAAACAAACTCATCTCAATGATGCTATTCTGCCAGTGTTTTGCCCGACGTGTCAAATCTATTGGGCTCCGAGATGCTGTACTTACGCGTCCTCGTTGAGAACAATTTCACTTCGACCGGAGCCGCCTTCAACTCGGTAAATGGGGCGACACGTCCGACAGCGGTCTTCGCAGACCATCGTTTCACATCTCCGCTAAGGGCCAGAGGTATACATTCGGAGGTTTCTCTTGCGTCAACCTGACGCCTTGCCGCGATAGTGCAGGCCAATGGCGACGAGCGAGCAACAGTAAGATCCTCTTGATGTGTACGACAGTCCGAGACAGTCTTGTGTGCGTGCAAGGGGAACCAGCCCATGAGTCTGTTGGAACAGTATCAAAAGCGAAAAGAAGCAACAAAGCCCAGGGAGATCGCCAAGTTAACGGTCAAAGACTGGATCACTACAACTCTGTCCGTGCTCGCTTTCTTAGTCTCAATCTCAACAACTTATTTCACCCTGGTTCGCAAAGAAGATGATTTTTCCGTCTTCATCAGCCCCGCTGGCTATGTGAACACTGCAAATAAACAGCTCGATTTCTCATTGAGGACCGACTTTGCTTTCATCAATACCGGTAATCGTCCAGTGTCACTGACAGACGTTATATTGATGGTGCACCAACCTAAACTTGTTGAGGGCGACCTAGAGCCCGACTGCAAGAGTGGCGAACAGTCATTGATTCCCTTTGATGTTGACGCGTTTACAATTAAGCCCGGCGAAATCGTACCGAAGAAATATCTCTTGCCGTCAAGGAGTGACGATGAAGAAGCCAAGTCGCTCCGGGCCGTCGTGAAGATTTCAGAGAAAAACCTTGAGCGGAAAGAACCGGTCTTCGGGACTTGTCTGTGGATCAGCTACATCACAGCTGACGGCAAATCCCGGGGACGACAAATTCCCGTGGCACTTACAAAGTTTGAATTTGATAAAAAAATTTACTTTGCGCTTCCAAGCCTTCTTTTATTCAAGCCGGGCGACTCTCATACACTGTATCGATGGTCCAATAGTATTTTTTGAGTGCTCCCCCTCGGTGAGGGCGTCTGCTAGCGTGACAAGTGGTGCCGGACCGGCTGCTCTTGTCAGGTCGGCTACACCCACAGCGCACGAAATCCGGTCGCTCCCGCGACCGGCTCGTCGCAAACCTAGTCCCAAGCAAACTATTTGCGCCCCAGCTTGCGCTCCACCTTCTTCCGGCTGCTCCCAACCTTCTTGACCGCCTTCTTCACAGCAGAAGCCGAGCGGCCGGTCTTCTTCGCTTCGTAGCTGACTTCGTATTTCTGTCCGCCCGCCACGCGCGCGCGGTCCTGCTTGCGACCGCGAGGGGTCTGCTTCTTCGCTTTAGCCATGTTTGCTCTCCTTGCACCTGTGAAACGCAAGAGGATTCAATCGGTTCCCCCGTCCATCAGGGCGGCGGCGAATTCGCGGAACGAATCTGACCGTAAGGATTCGAATCAAGGTGTTCGTTGCGTGGAGTTTGTCTGTGGCGTTGCAGCGTCAGCGTAGGCCGGGGACAATCGGCGTGAAAGCGCCCTTACCCGGCTTCATCGAACCGGCCTTGGCATCGGCGGTGGACCACGTGCCATCCGGAGCGCGGTGGATTCACGAAATCAAGTTCGACGGCTATCGGGTACAGCTTCATTTGGCCAACGAGGCCGTCACCGTCTACACCCGCCGCGGCTACGACTGGACCAAACGCTTCAAGAAAGTCGCCGACGACGCCTGGCACATCAAGGCGAGATCGGCGGTCATTGATGGCGAGGTTGTCGTTCCAGCTGCCGATGGCAGCACCGATTTTTCCGTCCTTCAAAACGAGTTGAAGGGCACATCGTCCAAGATCGTGCTTGTGGCGTTTGACCTGCTTTATCTCAATGGACGCGACCTTCGCGGCATGCCGCTGTTTCAGCGCAAGGCCGAGCTGAAGAAGATCATTTCCGGCACCGACCTGCAATTCAGCGAGAGCTTCGAGATCGAAGGCCGCGAGATGTTCGCGCATGCCTGCAAGGTCGGGCTCGAGGGCGTTCGCGACAGCATCTACAACAGCGGCCGCGGCAACAACTGGGTCAAGACAACTTGCGCGCAACGGGAAACGCTCACCATCGCAGGCTTCGCACTCGATGAAGGCAAATGGGACGGCATCTATCTCGGGCGCCATAAGGGAGATGATCTCATTTATGCGGGCAAGGTCGACCATGGATTCGACAAGTCATCTGCCGCAGAACTGCAAAAACGATTGAAGCCGCTCATTCGCAAGACACAGCCTTACGCCAAGCGCATCGCGCACAAGGGTATCTGGGTCGAGCCGAAGCTGCTCGCGGAAATTGAGTACCGCGCCAAGTCGGCGGAGGGGAAAGTCCGGCATCCTTTTTTCAAAGGGTTGAGGGAGGATCTGTGATGGATACGTTCGATCATCGGTGGATATGGGCCGGGGGCGCACTGTGAGACCTAAATTCCGCACAGAGGGTTGGCAGCCCAGGAGCGATGAAGATCATTTCATGACGTGCCCGACCTGCGGCGAACGATTCGACTGCCGTGACCTCGGCGAAGCGCTTGAGCACCAACACGGCGAACCGGTCGCGGAAGAGCCGACGCAGCACTGAGGCCGCGGGGCGTTTTCCACAGCCACGACAGGCAGTGGTTCGTTCAGCTCCTCGCCTACCACCCATCGATAATTTGCCAGCTTGGCCGGCACATGGCTTTGATCGCCGCATGACCACCAAGTCCCGCCAACATCTCTACGGCACTCAAATCAAGATTTCGGCCGAGCGCGCCAAGGAGGCGCGCAAGGAGGCCGACAAACTGGCTTGCGCGGCCTGGAACTATCGGATGCTTGGCTATAAGGGCCCAGCGCAGCCATCGCCGACGATCGGAGACGCCATCAACGCCGGCTTCCTATACCTCGAAGTGCGATGCCTTGGATGCGACACCAACCAAACCGTGGCGCTCGATATCGTCCGCCGTGCCAAGACGACGCCGGTGCATGAACTTGAGCGCTACATGCGATGCAAGGACTGTTCGGAAGTGCGGCTCTATCCGTATAAGCGAAGCGCACTTGTTGCATTAAGACCAACGAAAATCTCGGCGGATAATCCGGCATCTTACTGGTGGCCCGGCGAGCGCTAAGGATCATCGAACATATGTGCAATCTCTATTCAATCACCACCAATCAGGCGGCCATTGCCGAACTCTTCCGGGTCGTCCGCCGCTATGAAGGCAATCTGGCGCCGATGCCTGGCGTATTTCCGGATTACCCCGCGCCAGTCATTCGCGACGCAGCCGGCGAGCGAGAGATCGTGCTAATGCGCTGGGGCATGCCGCCGCCGCCACGCACCGGCGGCCCGCCCGTCACGAATATCCGCAACACCTCGTCGCCGCACTGGCGCGCGTGGCTCAAGCCGGAGCACCGCTGCCTCGTGCCGGTCAACAGCTTTGCCGAATACGCGCCGGAGCCCAACCCGGAGACCAAGAAGAAAGACATCGTGTGGTTCGCGCTCGCGGAGGCTCGGCCACTGTTCGCGTTCGCCGGGATCTGGACGACTTTCAATGGCGATCGCGGCACCAAGTCGAAGCCCATTCCGGGGCCGCATCAGGTGTACGGTTTTCTCACCACGACGCCGAATGCGGTCGTGGAGCCGATCCATCCGAAGGCAATGCCGGTGATCCTGACTACAGTGGAGGAGCGAGAGGTTTGGCTGAGGGCGCCGTGGGATGAAGCCAAGGCACTGCAACGGCCGCTGCCGGACGAAAGCTTGAAGATTGTTGCGCGCGGCATCGAGAAGGAAGATGCGTTCACCACTGCTACAGCCGTAAGATCGGGCGAGCTGGGTTAACGCTGACTATGCCGAACCATCGGTACAGGAAAGAACGGGCAAGCCTTCAAATCGATCGGAGTCCTTGTAACGAGCCGAGAAGCGCTCGCGCGAGTCCCGACCAAACGTATCGCCGTCTTTGACCACGAGCCCGTGCTCAACCAGATAGACGGCAAGGCCGTCCACCTTGTTGACCAGCGTTGGAAGTGTCAGCTTGTGGGTCTCGAACTCGATTTCACGCTCAGCGAATGCTGACAGACCCATCGTTACTGCTCCGATGCCTGTCTCTGATCGGAACGGCAATATGTCCACCCACAGTGAGGAAGGATAGTCTGGATACGGCGCAAACGATCGGCTGGACATGTCCAACCATAGTTCGGCGGATCGTGCGACCTTGCCATTCCATACAACAGCGCAACATTCCGGCACCGTCGCAATCAATGCGCCGATGACAGCGGTTGTCAGACGAGCGGCGGACAGCGGCTGCTGGTTTTGGCCTAGCACAGAGACGATCAGATGCCCTCGATGTCGCGCCGCGGCCGCCTTCCCCTGCGGCCATGTCGTGGAAGCGCGCGACCACAAGCCGGGATCGTCGGGAATGCGCGCCGGCATCGACATGACGGCAACAAGCTCATTGCCACAGCGAATGAGCGGCGAGTTTGCCTCAGCCTGTTGCGCGTCTCCGTTCTCCGCAACATCAGTTGCCAGCTCCGGATGTCGCGCGCGGAGCGCCTTCGCAAGTGCCGACATGTCCGGCGTTGCAGGCGTGTCCAACAGGACCAAAGCGAGCAGTGAATTGCTCATCGGCTATCCCGCAGAAATTTTGGGAGCGAGACCAGATACATTTGCTCCTCGCCCAGAGGTTGAACTTTTACTTTTCTAGAACAAAACACGAACATTGTCAAGTCATCCTCTTCGCCAGCATCGGCTTGCGGGCCACACGCACGTTGTTCTGAAATCATCTCGCGCGTGATGATGTCATCGGCTTTGCTGCGCCGAGCTCGGCAGCGCTCGCGCCGGCGCAGAGATCTCACATCCCGCGCTGATCAACCGGCGCGTCCCTTCCCACGCGAGCTGAGCTGGCTTTGTTCAAAAGTGAACATTGGAATCGCAGGCACTCAATTTGAGCAAGTCCCTCAACTGGCTCGACCCGCTCTCGCAATTTAATCCGCCGACATATCATATGCTGTGTCTCTCCCTCAAACGCGGGGCGTAAGCTTTATCCATCACCGCAAGGCAATTGGCGTCGACCGGTGATGAGAACGCCGAAAAGCGCTCCCGCCCCGCACACGAACGAGGGAGATTTGCATGCGGACACGACGACGATTCAAGCAGACCACGACACTCACCGAACGGCTGGCCGAGGAGGCCGCGCGGCTTCGCGAGGAGGCGCGCACGCTGGCACCGGGGCGCCGCCGCGAGATGCTGCTGCGCCGCGCGCGGCAGGACGAGACCGCCATGCACATTTCCGCCTGGCTGCGTTCGCCAGGGCTGAGGGCCCCGACATGACCCAGCAATATCGCGCTTATCTGGTCGGCGACAACGGCGTGTTCCGCTCCGCCGAGGCGTTCGAGGCCGCGTCGGATGCGAACGCCCTCACCTTCGCGCAGCAGTTCACGCGGCACGGCAAGGTGGAGGTCTGGCAGCTCGGCCGCAAGATCGCCGTGCTCGAGTCCGACTCCTACCCGCCGGAATTTCTCACGCGTCAATGATCGCGTGATGTCGAGGGCGGCCTGAAGGTCTCGATCGCGAACGAGAACTTGACCTGCATCACGGGACCTTTGGCATCGCGAACGTCGATCGCCATGGTCTGCCTGGCACCTGCGGGAGGCGCGGAGAGGATGGCATCGCGCGCCATGTCCGCGACCGACTTGGCGGCCTCCGCCTGAACGGCGCGCGCGCTGGCGAGCTCCAACCCTTCCTCGTCGAGCGCTACACCGGTGTCGTCGCGCAGGTCGAAATAATATCGGGGCATTGCAGCATCCTTTGCCCGTATTAGGTCCGAAGCGGACAAAGGGTTTCCGGCGGCCCCAAAAAAATCTGGTGGAATCAACAGGTTCCGGGAACCCGGCGTTTTCCCGACCTGCGCCTGCACTTCGCCTGCGTGTACCCATCTCAGGTCGATCCGGCAGGCAACGAGCGCCGGCCGCGCCGCCCCTCCCCGTCATCTCTCATTCCAACGAAGGAGGATTTCGCCTGCTGTGTGCGCGGGGTCACGGATGCACGCGCCATGTCCGCCTATCACTCATCCCACGACGACGGCATGAGACAAAACAAACAACCAGACAGGTGGACCATGACGAAGACCCTGATGATCACGAAGATGGCGGCAGCGATCGTGTTGGCCAGTGTTGCGGCAGGCGTTGCGAGCAGCTCGGCTCAGGCCGGCTGGGGCGAGAACGGACAGTACGGCAACGCGCCGCAGGCGCGGCCCCAGTTCGGTCCCCATTTCAACGGCTATGGCGGCAACGGCGGCCAGCGCCCGGTCGTCTATCCCGGCCCGCGGCCGATGCCCCAGGTCGTCGTCTATCCGCGGCCCGCGCCGCCGGTCTATATCCCGCCGCAGGTCGTGGTCCGGCCGGTCCAGTATCCGGTTGTCGTGAACAGGCCGGTGTACGTTCCGACGCCGCAGGTGGTGGAGAAGACGGTGGTCGTGCAGCGGCCCGCCACCGTGGTTGCGGCACCGGTCGCGGCGGCTGCGCCCACTCCGGTGGTAAACAACAACTGCAACTGCCTCGTGAAGGAATATCCGCAGGCCGGCGTCGTGGTGTTCAGGGATATCTGCACCAAGGAAAGCGCGACCTACACCAACCTGCCGCAGCAGACCACGCAGGCCGTGCTGCCGCCGACCCAGTAATCGCGGGAGCCGGGCTCAGGATACGATGACCAAATCGAACGCGGCAGCATCGCCTGCCGCGTTCGTGTCTCTTCTTGAAGCGAAAGCGACAGGTGCGAAGCGACAGGAGCGAAACGACATTCGGCCCTTCACTCCTCCGCAAGCTTCCCGACGATATAGGCATCCACCGTTTCGGCGAACGAGCGCTGCACGCCGACCGCGGTCCCATGCTGGTCGAGCGCGTCGCGCTGGAGCACGCGCAGGCCGCGGCCGCGCATGCAGGCCGGCGCCGTGTTCAGATATTGATCGATGGCGCCCTTCGCGAGCGGGATGGCCTTCGGGTCGCCCCTTGCGATCAGAAGCCGCAAGAGGCTCTGGCATTCGGCCAAACCTGGCATGGGGATCAGCGCCTCACGCGCGCGATTTCGCCGGCCGCTTGACCGGCTGGGTGTGGGTGCCGAACAGCGCCAGCAGAAACGCGACTTCTTCCTTCGAACCAACCTGGATCATGATGATCTCCTTTTCGCTAGGTTGGTCGGGCACAGCGGGCGGGGCGTTCGAGACAATCGGGTTTCAGCACTGTTTCAGGCGTGTTTCATCAGGGCGCACCATGTCCATGGTCGCCTGAATAGGAACAGCTTTCGGGGTCAAAAAGTTATCGGTGCGTCGGTCCGGATGCACGACCGGCTACCCCCCACGGCCTCAGCTCGCCCCCGGGCTGGGGCCGTTTCTTCCCCCGCGCAAATTCAACGCGAGCGCGCCTGGTTCTGGTCTCGCCTGGGCTTCTCCCAGAACAGCTTGTTGCAGCCGGAACACCGGAAGATGGCAATCGCCCCCTCGGGTGAACTGACCGCGTCGATGAAGGTCATGGGTTGGTTGCACGCGGCACACATCGGCCGCTGCCTGGTGTCTCGGTTCGCCATCCGCGCAAACGCGGGACAGAGCAGGAGGTTTCTATCGTTCTGCTCTTCGCTGTTCCTTAACGCCTGCGACCTAGTTTTTCCCGCGGCGCTTGAGAGGGCTTGGGGTTCGCGTGATGGCTGTGAAGTGTGCGGGATGTGCCGACGGGACCGAGCTCCCGTTCCAGTTCAAGATGGCGTTTCAGCCGATCGTCAACGTCGTCGAGCACCGCATCTGGGGCTATGAGGCCCTGGTGCGCGGTCCGAACGGCGAAAGTGCGCATAGCGTCCTTAGCCAGCTCACCGACCAGCAGCTCTATCGCTTCGACCAGGCCGCACGCGTGCTGGCGATCGAAACCGCAGGCGCGCTGTTCGACGATCCGGAGGCGCGGCTCTCGATCAACTTCCTGCCGAATGCGGTCTACGAGCCGCGCGCATGCATCCAGAAATCGCTGGAGGCCGCGCGCCGCGCGAGCTTTCCGACCTCGAATTTGATGTTCGAATTCACCGAGAACGAGCGGATCACCGATCCCGCCCATATCGAAAACATCGTCCGCGCCTACAAGGCCTTCGGGTTCTGGACCGCACTGGACGATTTCGGCGCGGGCTATGCCGGCCTCAGCCTGCTTGCCCGGTTGCAGCCGAACCTGATCAAGATCGACATGGAGCTCGTGAGAGACATCCAGCTCAGTCACCCCAAGCAGGTGATCGTCGCCGCGGTGGCCGCGATCGCGCGCGAGCTCGACATCACCGTGCTGGCCGAAGGCGTCGAGAGCGAGGCCGAGCTCACTTCCTTGCGCGCCGCCGGCATCGCGCTGTTCCAGGGTTACTATTTCGCCAAACCAGGCTTCATGTCGCTGCCGCAGGTTGCGGGACTCCAGCGGCTGGATGTCTCGATCGCAAGTGCCTCGTGAAGAACGGTGGACGAGGTCTCTATTGTTCTGGAGGCTCGGGATGCCAGATCTTCGGCACCTGGTGCTGAAGCAGCGCCATTGACGCCGCGATCTGCTCCCGGGAACGGCGCAGCATCTGCCCCGTCGTTTGGCTTCCATCAAGCTGATGCGTTTTCTGCCGGTCGAGATACGCCTCGAATTCCTTGCTGGTGAGCATGACAAGCTCCCGTCTTCCTGCTCGATGGGCGAAGTAGGTCAAGAGATGATTGCGGACAGTTCAGAAGTGAACTTAACGAGACCGGCGACCAGATACGGCAGCACGCGAGACCATGCATGTCTCCATCGACTTGGGCTGCAGTTTAACCCAC
This sequence comes from Bradyrhizobium sp. 44, assembly GCF_023073095.1. Taxonomy (NCBI): domain Bacteria; kingdom Pseudomonadati; phylum Pseudomonadota; class Alphaproteobacteria; order Hyphomicrobiales; family Nitrobacteraceae; genus Bradyrhizobium; species Bradyrhizobium sp. 44. Next base: position 263,448 of record NZ_JADPIY010000029.1, on the reverse strand, counting down.
GGCCATCGAAGGCATATTTGAAAAGCACATAATTTGTTCCGAGCAGGGAACTGAACTTACCGTTTTCAGTTTTGGAGTCGTCGTCAACAGCTCAGGAGCGTGCGTCGTGATCGGGCATCGCCGCAGAGTGAAGCATACTCGTTCCCTGGAAGAGCGACTGGCCGAACTGGCCGCCCAGTTCAAAGACCTGGCCAATCAATTACCCGCAGGCGCGGAGCGCGACAGTCTTCTCAGGCGGGCACGCCTGGCGGAGACGTCCGCGCACATCAGCGATTGGCTGAAGTCCCCAGGCTTGCAGGCGCCAAAGTAATGCCATCGGCCCGGTATGTCATGGGTGATCGGATCGGGCGCGCTTCTGCGTGACGAGGCGCAGCGCGATGCCGTGCTGCCAGGCTCGCACTCTCACGGCCGCTTCGCTGCGACCAAGCTCGCCGGCGATCTCGTCCGGCCGCCAGCCGGCTTCGGCCAACGCCTTCAGCCGCTCGTGCTCTTCCGCTGTCCACTTCTTCAACAACGGGTAGCGTGATTGCATGGTCGGAAGCTGTCTCGCCTTGCGTGGTCGATGCAGACGAAAAGCGCGCGAAACAGGCGAAGTTCCTATGCGGCGTTCCTCTGCGACCCGCAAAAGGCCATCCTGCAGATTGGGCGGAAGCCGGGGATCGCCCTCACTCAGATCCAGACGTCCTCGCGGCACGAGTCGCAGCGATAGATCAGGATCGAGCAATCGCGCCTCACGTCGAAGATCGAGGTCAGGCAGCGCGTCCCCCTCTCGCATTTGGGGCAGGCCGGCCCCGGCCTGAAATGCTGATCCGGCCTCGTTGCCGGGCCTTGCTGTTCGCTGCTCATCTCATCCCTCATTGGAGGACTGAGTTCCTAAGTGCCAAAGTGGACATTCGTTCCAATGGCGCGGCCGGTGCTTGTGATAGAAGCGAGGGCCTAGACGCCCCATGATCGCGCGCGCTGGTCATGGGCTTTGTCCTGAACCATCAAGCGGGTTTGTCCTGAACGATCAAGCCGGCTTGCTGTTGGCGGGCTTCCCCCCCCCCGAGTTGGTCCAGGCTCTCGAGTGTGGAGATGCGCGCGGCGCGGCGGGCCAGCTCGTCGTAATTTTCCGCCACCTTGCGCAGCACGTCCCGCGTCTCGGGGTATTCGCAATTGTCCGCCTTGGTGCGAAATTCTTCCGCCCGCATCCGCCAGTACCGCGGAGGGTGCATCCGCTCGGCGCCCATGGGCCACTCCCCTCAGTTGGTCCAATTGTTCATGTTCGTTAATGGAGAGCGCGTCCAACAGTTCCCGCGCAGATATTCCATTCCCGCTCGCACGTCCAGATTGCGCAGCAAACTGCAGCCGACGGCGGCATCCTGCGGAACGGGTCAACTTTAGTTCAAATGCAGCAGGGCGAATTCGGCAGGACGCAATGGGTTCGCGCCATGCTGGGACGCGTCCCTTGACAGGTCCCTTGCGACAGACGCAAGGGGGATAGCTCGGAGAGATCGTCGATGTATTTCGTCGCCGCCGCATTGCTGGTGCTGTCCGGACTGTTCTACTCCGCGGGCCATCACGAGATCGGCTCGTTCGGCGTCACCATGTGCACCTATGGCAGTGCGTTCTGCGACAATCCGCTGATCGTCTTTTCCGGCGCCGCGCTGGCCGGCGCCTGGGGCATGTTCGTCAGCATCAAATAATCCCGACCGCACTCTCTGCGGGACGAACACCTTGCTGGTGTCCGTAGTACGGGGGTTGCGGAATGCGCGACAGCCGTCCATGGCCGCCCGGTTGCGCCCGAGGATGCGCGCCAAAGCGGGCACCGGGTATTCTCCGATGATGCACTTATACAGGTGTTTTGCCCGACGAGTCAAAGGCGATTAGCTTTATCCGAATCGAATGAGACGCCCGCTCACCTCTGGCGCGGGAACCTTGTTTCCTGCTTAGCATTTGTGAAGGACGCGCCCGACCGAGGTCCTCCTGCATGACCGACAGTGCCCTCACCCCTGCGAAATCCGCGCCGACGCTGTTGCAGAGGCTGGGGCCGGGTCTCGTCACCGGGGCGGCCGACGACGATCCGTCCGGCATCGCCACCTATTCGCAGGCCGGCGCGCAATTCGGCTACGGACTGCTCTGGACGGTGTTTCTGACCACGCCGTTCATGATCGCCATTCAGCTCGTCAGCGCCCGGATCGGCCGTGTCACCGGCAAGGGGCTCGCCGCCAACGTCATGCAGATCGCGCCGCGCTGGGCGGTGCTGTCGCTGGTCGCCATGCTCGTCGCCGCCAACACCTTCAACATCGCCGCCGACATCGCCGCGATGGCGGAGGCGCTGTCGCTGGTGATCGGCGGCCTCAACCACGAGCACGCGCTGATCTTCGCGGCGGGCTCGACCCTGCTGCAGGTGTTCCTGCCCTATCGGCGCTATTCGCCGGTGCTGAAATTTCTCACCTTGGCGCTGTTCGCCTATGTCGCGACCGCCTTCACCGTCAAGATCCCGTGGAGCACGGCGCTGCTCGCGGCGGTGTGGCCGAAGACGAATGTCAGCGCCGACTATTTCATGATGGTCGTCGCCGTGCTCGGCACCACGATCAGCCCGTATCTGTTCTTCTGGCAGGCCTCGCAGGAGATCGAGGAGATGAACCAGGGCAAGCGCGACAAGCCGCTGCGCGAGCTCAAGCGCGGCGGCAGTCCGGAGCTGGCGCGCATCAGGTCCGACACCATCGCCGGCATGCTGCTCTCGAACGGCATCGCCTTCTTCATCATCCTCACCACCGCCTCGGTGCTGCACGCGAATGGCGTCACCAACATCAATTCGGCGACGGAGGCCGCCGAAGCGCTGCGGCCGCTCGCCGGCGACTTCACCTTCGCCCTGTTCGCGACCGGAATCATCGGCACCGGCCTGCTCGCGATTCCTGTGCTGGCGGGCTCGGCCGCTTACGGCGTGGCGGAGATCTTCGGCTGGCGCGCGACGCTTGAGGCGAAGCCCGACGAGGCGGTCGGCTTCTACACCATCATCGCCGCGGCAACCATCATGGGCTTCGGACTCGGTTTCACCGGGATCGATTCGATCCACATGCTGGTCTGGAGCGCCGTGCTCAACGGCATCGTCGCCGTTCCGATCATGGCCATGATGATGCTGATCGTGTCGAGCAAGGCGATCATGGGCCGCTTCAAGGGCCGCTCATGGCTGGTCGCGCTGGGCTGGCTCGGCACCGCGCTGATGGCGCTGGCCGTGCTCGCTTTGCTCGGCTCGTCCGCGATCGGCTGACCAGCCTTTCACTAACCTTGCGACAAGGCGGCCGAGATCTGCGAGGCGATGACGAGGGCCGCGAACACGGCCGGCACGCTGATGAAGCGCAGGAATTGGTCGATCGAAAGCATCGCTGTCTCCCCCAAGACAAAAAGCATCTCCGCCCGCCGCGCTATTCCACCCCGTGCGCGACGTGCTGATCGGCCGTCAGAAACTGATCGGAAATGGCGGCTCCACCCATCGTGAGCAGCGCCAGGATCGAAATCACAGCCAGAAATTTCATGGCCGGAGGGTCGATCCCGATTGTGGCCAAAAACGTCAAAGCATGGTCCCTTTTCAGGACGATCCCGGGAAAGATCATGGCTGTCCCCACCGGATTCCCCGACCTTTCCCGCCGAAGAAAGGCGGCAAAGCGCCCCCGGCGCAGTTCGCCGGGCTTCACTGCGCAGGGCCATTAGCTTAACAGTTGCGGCTGGAGCGGGGCTTGCGAGCCGGCCAAACAAAAAAAGGACCCAGCCGGGTCACAGGGAGCGACATGACCAGATCATCAAAAGCAACGAGTCTTGAAATTCTCGCCTGCGACGCCGGCTGGCGAAACTACCACTTCGTCAAGCTGACGACCGAGGACGGCATCGTCGGATGGAGCGAGTTCGACGAGGGCTTCGGCTCGCCTGGCGTCGGCGCTGCGATCCAGCGCCTGTCCGCCCGCGTCGTCGGGCAGAACGTCTTCCGGCACGAGCGCATCTACGCAGAGCTGTTCGCGGCCACGCGTCCCGCCGCCGGCGGCGTGGTGGCGCAGGCACTCGGCGCGATCGAGAATGCGCTGCTCGATGCCAAGGCGAAGTGTCTCGGTGTGCCCTGCTACGAACTGCTCGGCGGCAAGATCCGCGACCGTGTCAGGGTTTATTGGTCGCATTGCGCGACGTGGCGGATCAATCATCCGTCCTGGTACAAGCCGCCGATCGAGAACCTTGACGGCGTCAAGGCAATGGGACGCGAGGTCCGCGAGAACAAGTTCACCGCGCTCAAGACCAACATTTTCTCCTACGACGACGGCAAGCCAACCGGTTGGCGACCGGGCTTCGGCTCGCCCTTCGCCCCCGAAATCAACGTCGATCGCAAGATCCTGCGCGACCTGCGCATGCATCTGGAAGCGATCCGCGACGGGGCGGGCCCCGACGTCGACATCCTGCTTGACTGCAACTTCAACGCCAAGACCGAGGGCTACCTGAAGATCCTGCGCACCATCGCGGATTTCGACATGTTCTGGGTCGAGATCGACAGTTTCAATCCGGAAGCGCTCGGTTACATCCGCAGGCAAAGCCCGCATCCGATCTCGTCCTGCGAAACGCTATTGGGCTTGCGGGAATTCCTGCCCTATTTCCGCGAGCAGGCCATGGACGTCGCGATCATCGACACGCCCTGGAACGGCGTCTGGCAGTCGATGAAGATCGCAGCCGCTGCGGAAGCGTTCGAAGTCAACGTTGCCCCACACAATTTCTACGGCCATCTTTGCTCGATGATGAACGCGCATTTCTGCGCCGCCGTGCCGAACCTGCGCATCATGGAGATCGACATCGATCGCCTGGCGTGGGACCGCGAACTGTTCACGCATGAGCCCGAAATTCAGGACGGCCATCTGGTCATTCCGGACCGGCCCGGCTGGGGCACCGATCCGAACGAGGAAGCCCTTCGGGCGCACCCGCCAAAGACCAGCGGCGGATTGCTCAACTACGGCCGCAAAGGCTAGAGGGTCTTACGGCGTCACGGGATTGACGGTCGGGGACGTCTTCGGCCCCGGCCGCTCCGGCTCGAGCGGCGACTTCTGTTCGGTCGGGAGCACTGCGGCGCCTGCGGCGCGGGCGGCCTCGCCCGTGGTCGCATACATCGCAACGTGAGCAGGCTGCGTCTTGGCGCGATTCCATGGCCCATGATCGACGATGAGCATCGCAGCAATGGTCACAGCGGCCACAATCAACGCGATTACGCCGGGATGGCGAAGCGCTGAGGACATGGAATTTGCGAAGCGATCCGTTGGCATCGTGGAATCCATACGTTTTCCTCTCACAGGTTAATGCAGTCGCGTCCTGCGAGTTCCGCCGTTGTCCAGCCCATACGGGGAACCTGATCGCCCCAAGGCATTCAGTGTTTCACATCCGGCCGCGTATCGCCGACGAACCGGTCGCGGTTCGGCATCTTGACAGCCGCAAGCGATTTGGCATCGAGCGTCGCATCCGCTCCCACCAGCCCGTTCAGGTTCAGGATGTACGCCGACACCGCGTAAACCTCCTCATCGCTGAGCGATTGCGGCGCGTTCTGCGGCATCGCACGGCGAATGTAGTCGAACAGCGTCGGCGCATATGGCCAATAGCTGCCGACGGTCCGGATAGGCTTTGGCGTTGCTATCGTGCCCTGCCCACCGACGAGCCGATCACCCAGCCCGCCCTCGCCCTTGTCGCCATGGCATGATGCACATTGCTGGGCGAACACCTCGCGCCCATGGCTGACCGAGCCACTTCCCTTCGGGAGATTGCTACCGTCGCGTCCGATGTCGATATTCCAGCCCGCGATCTCCGCAGCTGTCGCGGGGCGTCCGAGGCCGTACAGGCTTTGTGCTTGCGCTCCGCTCGCGAACGCACACAGCAAGATGACGACGGCAATGCCGCAAGTCTCACGCCAGCGCATTGGTCACCTCGCCGTCGGCCGCGATGCGCCACGGCCAGATCGCGTTGTTGTGGTAGAAATAGTTCTCGCCGCGCACCGCGAGCAACTCAGAGAGCGTTGGCTGCACATAGCCGGTCTCATCGATGGCACGGCTCTGAATCACGGCAGGCTTGCCGTCCCATCGCCACGGCAAACGGAAGCGCGTGAGAGCGCGGGTCAGCACCGGCTCCTGCAATTGCGCGCTTTGCCAACTTTTTCCCTCGTCGACGGACACTTCGACGCGCGCGATCTTGCCATGCCCGCTCCAGGCGATGCCGGTGATCTCGTGGAAGCCGGGCGCGCCCAGGCGTTGGCCGCCGGAGGGCCTCGTGATGATCGACTTCGCCTCCATGTAGAACGAAAATTCACGCGCGGTGCCGTCCGGCAGCAGGTCTGTGTATTTCGAGGTCTCCTCGCGCGAGTAAACCGGCTCAGCCGTCACATGCAGGCGGCGCAGCCACTTCACGCTCATATTGCCCTCGAAGCCCGGCAGGAACAACCGCAGCGGATAGCCCTGCTGCGGGCGCAGCCGCTCGCCGTTCTGGCTGTAGACCAGCATGGCGTCCTCGAGGCATTTCTCGATCGGGATGCTGCGGGTCAGTGCAGCCGCGTCGGCGCCCTCGGCGACGACCCATTTGGCTTCCGGCTTCAGCCCGGCCTCTTGTAGCACCAGCTTGAGGCTGACGCCGGTCCATTCTGCACAACTCACCAGACCCACAAGGTCCGACGCTGTCTTGCCGTAAGGCTTGCTGTAGCCGGGATTGCCGGAGCATTCGAGAAAGTGGACGCGCGATTCCGACGGGAAACGCCTGAGATCGTCCATTGTGAAGATCAGCGGGCGCTCGAGCAGCCCGTGCAGCATCAGCCGGTGCTGGGCCGGATCGATGGTCGGAACGCCGCCGTGGTGACGCTCGTAGAACAGTCCATTCGGCGTGATGATGCCATCGAGCTCCTGCAACGGCGTCCGGCTGGAGGCCGAGATGTACTGTTTGAGAGTCTTCGGGATGTTCTTGACGACGCCCTTCTCGAACGACGATGGCGCGCCATAGAGCTGGCCCCCCGTCGGTTCGCCCGGCGCCTTCATCCATTCGGGAATGTTGGGTGGAAGGTTGTCGGCCCCGGCGGCAACCGATGCGCCGGCGCCCAGGACGGTCCCACCCGCCACCGCAGCGCTGCCACGCAGAAAGCGGCGGCGAGTCGTGCCCGCGGATTTGTCGTCGGCGTCGAAGGTGCGGCTCATTTGCGGATCCTCGGCTGTAGCGCGATCCGCATGAAACATTCTGCAACGAGCATTTGCAATTCGCAGCCATTTCAAAAACAGGCGATTTCCATCTGGACTGATCTAAATCCGGTGGCAGCGACGGCAATTCTCTTCTTCGCAACGCACAAACGGCTCGTCCGTCACTCGCCCGGCGCGATCGCGTTGCTCGGGGTCGGCCGGTCGGCGATCTGCTGGCCGAACAGGCTGCCGATCAGTTCGACCGCGGTGCGCGCGGTGCGGCCACGCTCGTCGAGGAACGGATTGAGCTCGACGATGTCGAGTGAACCGACTACGCCGGAATCGTGCAGGAGCTCCATGATCAGATGCGCCTCGCGATAGGTCGCTCCACCCGGCACCGTCGTGCCCACGCCAGGTGCGACGCAGGGGTCGAGAAAATCGACGTCGAAACTGACATGCAATACGCCGTTGCTGGCCCTGACGCGCTCTATGACGCGGCGGATCAGCACGGCGACGCCGAATTCGTCGATCTGGCGCATGTCGACGACCCTGATCCGGCGCGTGCGCATCAGCTCCTTTTCGAGCTTGTCGATCGAGCGCGCGCCGAACAGGTCGAGCCTGTCGGGATCGATCGAGGCGCGCGGATCGTCGCCCAGCAACCCGTCGAGGCCGGGTTCGCCGCAAAGGAATGCCGCCGACATGCCGTGCATGTTGGCAGTGATCGTCGTCTCCGGTGTGTTGTAGTCGGCATGGGCATCGAGCCAGAGCACGAACAGCTCGCGTCCGCGCTCCTGCCAGTGACGGGCCATGGCATTCACCGATCCCATTGACAACGTGTGATCGCCGCCGAGAAAAATCGGCAGCGCGCCGGTTTTCGCGATCTCGTAGCCTCTGCGGCTCAGCACGCGCGTCCAGCGCTGGATTTCGCGGTAGTGATTGGCTTTGTCGGGGGCCCTGTCTGCGAGGTCCCGGAGCTCGGCCACCGAGAGATCGCCGTAATCGACCACCTCGAAATCCAGGCTCTCGAGCAGTGTCGCAAGGCCGGCGGTGCGGAGCGCCGCAGGGCCCATCAGGGTACCGCGCTGCGAAGCCCCCATGTCGATGGGAGCGCCGAGCAAGGCGATGCGCCGGGCTCGATCCGTCGTGGTCCGGTCGGTCACAGCTGTCTCCTGACATCAGCAAGATTGAGCCAGCCTAACAGAGATTCGCATCCGTCGTTTCACGGGGGCGGGTCCGCGCAGGGGCGGATCGTTTCGGAACAAAAGCCCGCGCGCCGAATTGCTCATTCAAGGCCGGTACCCGCCGTAAAAACCACGGCGCCTGTCGCGGATAGCCAAAGGTCATCTGACCCGCTGTTCAGAACGAGCGCTCGCGCGGATAGCCAAAGGTATCGGCCTCCGTCACATGATCAGCCCGGAGGTCGCGCACTTGAGCACGGAGATCCCGCAGTCCACCTCACATCCCGGCATGGCCGAGCGCGCCATCGATGCCGCGACGGACGTATCCCGCACCATCGGTGAAGTCGCGGGTGGCCTGCATGCAGCTGTCGACCGCATGACCTCCGCTATCGACGAAGCGCGAAAGCCGGGCCGGCCCCTCGCGACCGTCGCCGCGATCACGCGCGAAGCGCCGCTCGCCAGCCTGTTCGTTGCTTTCCTGTTCGGCGTCGCGGTCGCGCGGCGGCGCTAGAGCAACGTATGTTCAGGCCGCACTGACGGCGGCGCACTCGGCTGCGAGGAACTGCCGCTCGAATGCTTCCGCCGGCATCGGACGGCCGAAGAAATAGCCCTGGCCTTCCTCGCATCCCATGCTCACCAGGAAGTCGGCCGTAGCGCGATTCTCGATGCCCTCGGCCACGACCGTCAGTCCGAGCTGTTTGCTGAGGCCGATGGTCGACCCGACGATCGCGGCATCGTCGGAATTCGCGAGCAGACCGAGCACGAACGACCGGTCGATCTTGAGCCCGTCGAGCGGAAACTTCTTCAGATAGCTCAGGCTCGCATAGCCAGTGCCGAAATCGTCGAACAGAACGCGGACGCCGAGCTGCTGAATACGCTTGAACATGTCGAGCACGCGGGCTTCGTCGTGAAGCAGGATGTCCTCAGTGACCTCAATCTCGAGCAGCGACGGTGTGAGCCCCGTCGCTTCGAGCATCCCCGCAACCGAATGGGCGAGGTCGCCGGAGTGAAGCTGGGAGGGTGACAGGTTGATCGCGACGCGCACAGGGTCGCCTGACAATTCCCAGGCGCGTGCCTGGCGGCAGGCGGTCTCCATCACCCAGTTTCCGATCCGCTCGGACAGGGCTGAGCTGTTGACCACGGGCATGAACTCTCCGGGCGAAACGTAGCCGCGCACGGGATGCCGCCAGCGGATGAGCGCTTCGGCCCCGACCAGGCTGGCGTCGATCAGGCGAACCTGGGGCTGGTAGAACAGCTCGAACTCGCCGCGATCCGCGGCAAGCGCCAATTCGCTCTCCAGCGTCAGGCGGTTCTCCAGCTCCTGCCGGATCGCGCTCTCGAAGACCACATGACCGCCGCGCCGCGTCAGCTTTGCCTTGGTCAACGCAAGATGGCCGTTGCTCAGGAGATCGTCGGCGTTGTGTCCGCCTTCCGGATGGACCGCGACGCCGATGCTGATCCTGACGCGATGCTGCCGCGTGCCGGTCGCAAGCGGTGCTTCGAACGCGCGCGCAATTCGTTCGGCGTACTCTGCGATCCGCTCGTCGCCATCGGCGCCTTTGCGCGCAATTGCGAATTCGTCGCCGCTAAGCCGGGCAACGACAGCGCCGTCGCCCGCGTGGGCTTTCAGGCGAGTAGCGACCGCCTGCAGCACGAGGTCTCCGGCAGAATGGCCCAGCATGTCGTTGATGCTCTGGAAACCGTCGAGCCCGATCACGAGCAGCGCGACCTCGCAAGGACGCTGCGCTGCATCCGCGATCATGCCGACCAGTCCGGCGTGCAGCGTGTTGCGGTTGACCAGACCGGTCGGCACGTCGTACTCGGCGAGATATCTGACGCGTTCGGCCTCGCGCTTGCGGACCGAAATGTCGCGCAGGATGGCTCCGTATTGGAAGCCGTCCGTTCCCTGCCAACCCGAGAAGCTCGCCTCGACCGGGAAAGTTTCACCGTTCTTGCGCCGCCCTTCGAACTCGATGACGACCGCTCCGCCGGGTGCGAGGAGTGCCTGGCGCGCGGCGTCGCGCGTGGACGGCCTCGCCTCACCGTCCACCGGAACGGCACATAGCGTTTCGAACGGGCGGCCGATGATCTCGGCGGGCATATAGCCGAAGATCGCGCTGGCGCCGGGGTTCCAAACGGTGATCAGCTGATCTTCGTCGGTGCAGACGAGGCCATCGCCGAGCGACATCGCGATACGATGAAAGCGGCTTTCGGCGATGCGCCCCAGCAGACCACGAAAATCGATCTCGTCGAGTGCGATCGCCGTCAGATAAGCGACAATCGCGATGTGGAACAACGATGTGTCGATGATGAAGGGCCATCTTGCCTGAACGAGGATCGCAACCAGCTCGAAGGCCGCCCCGGCCGAGATCAGGATTGCGACGCGAATTCCCGAAGCGAAGCGGCGCCACGAATACATCATCAGCAGGCAGATCACCGCGAGACCCAGGATCATGCCGGTATCGGAAGTCCAGCGCAGCATCCGGTTCTGGAGGATCGATTCCGCTGCCAGCGCCTGGAGGATGGGTCCGGAGATGATGCGGCCATTTGGAACGCTGAAGCGGTCGCCGAGTTCGAGCGCCGTCGCTCCAATGATGATCTTCTTGTCTCTCAGCCTGTCGAGAGCGGCGGCTTTGCCGCGGAGCACGTCGACATAGGAGACACTTGGAACGGAGCCCGCCCGAATGCTGAAATCGATCAGGAACGGCGGCCGCCGATTGGCGTCCTGCCCGGCCAGCACGACGGCCATCGAAGGCATCAGGGCATCGCCGAGCTTCTCGCCGAACGGATATCGGCGAACGAGCCCGTCGGATTCGATGGCGACATTGACCAGCGCGGGCCACGACTGGTTGCCGAACGGCTTCAGGGGGCGATTGATGTGAGCTGCGCCGCCATTCGGCGCCGGCTGCTTGAAGGACGGCAGGATGGTCGAGCCGCCTGCCTCACGCAGCGCGTTGACGAAAGCCTCGTCGGAGGCCGGGTCGGATGGCGAGCTGAAATCGACGTCGAAAGCGACGTCCTGTGCCCCCGCAGCCTCTAACCTTTGCAACAGTTCCGCGTGCAGCCGGCGCGGCCAGGGCCATACCCCGATCTGGTCGATTGAGGGCGCGTCAATGGCCACCACGACGACGTTGCCGCTCGCGGCGCGCGATTGCCAGGCAAACCGTAGGTCGGTCAGCGCGTTGCGAAGCGCACCATGCCACCCCGTCGACAGCACGATCGCCAGCGCGGTCACGACTAGAATATGCGGACGATAGCGCTTCACTCCGGTCCTCCCGCGCACCCGCTTCTGCGGTTGCGCCCCCTCATCCCCAGGAAATCGCCTCAGTGCTTGTTGTGGCCAAAGGCATTGCCGTGGCCATTGCTGCCGTTGCCGCCGCCATTGCCATTGCCGTTGCCGTTGTTGCCCTTGCCGTTTCCGGTGGCACCGCTGTTGCCATTGCCGTTGCCGGAATTCCCATTGCCGGAATTGCCGTTACCGGAGTTGCCCTTATCCGGTTTGGTCTTGCCATCGGAATTTCCGCTGCCGCCGCCCGAACCGTCGCTGGACGCACCTGCCGTGGTCGCGGCTATTGTCGTGCTTGCAGCCGACGAACTGGTGCTGCCAGCCGTCACGCCGCTGCTCGTGGTGACCGCAGTCTGGACGGTGCTGTTGGATGCGTTTGTGCCCGATTTCGAGTCGCTCCAGACCGTCTCCGTGCTGGCGTGCGCGTTGCGCACCTGTCCGGGGGCACCGCCGCCGTGGGCGAGCCCGTGCGTGACCTTGTGGACGTTCAGCTTGACCTCGCCGAGCGAGTTCGAGATGCGTACGACGCCGGGCTTTGCAGCACCGCCCTTGGACGCGTGAGCTCCAGCCGCCTGTTGCGATGGCTTGAGCGCGCCAGCCGCCTTGGTGCCCTTATCGATCGGCCCGAGCGCATGGATCATGTGGCCATTCGCCCCGTTGCGCGGCGCCGGCAGGCCCGATTTCGGCACGGGCACGCGCTCGATGCTCGAGGCGCGTGGCTTGCCGTGCTCGATCGGATTGAAAGTCCCGGCGCCGCTCAGGCTGAGACCAGGCTTGCCATGCTCAAAAACGGTGGCGGCCTGCCCCGGCAGGACCTGGGCGATCTGTCCCGTCTTGAAGTCGGAGACCTCGACCTGGCCGCGAAGCACGCCGACCTTGGTGCTGCCCGCGGCCACGGTGACGCTGAACTGCGTTCCCTTGACGACAGCGGCGAGATAGGGCGTCTCGACCTCGAAATGCTTGACGTTGCGCTTCTCGACCTCGAGCAGGATCGAACCTGCCTGCTGGATGATGGTAGTCGAGAGGCCCTCCTTGCTCTCGGTCGGCAAGCCGACCACCGAGTTGGGAGAGATCAGGATCGTTTCCTCGCCGCGGACGAGCAGCACGCGGCCATTACGTCCGGTGCGAATGGTGTCGCCGGGCTTAAGCGCCTCCTGCTGATTCAACGAGACCTGCTGCGCGCCGCTGGTGGCAACCCAGACCTCGCCGGTGGCTTTGCCGACCGACCAGACGCCATCGTCGGCGGCGGATGCGCCGCAAGCCGTTCCCAGGATCAGCGCAGCCGCGAAGGCGCACCGCATTCCAATTTTGCTCAGCATGACGATCCTCAGTCCGCGTTACAGCCAGCCTGAGGGGTATCCGAAATCACTCAACATAGGATTAGCGGGAAGCAGCCAGCGGAGCGGTCGCGTTAACGGTTCATTGACCATAAAAAACTATGAAAAATCATGTGGCTAACGAACCCTTATCGCACCAGGGGCACATCTCCGTCGAACTACGGGGGCAGGCGCATTGCGCGCGTCGGGAAGCGGCATCTCATTACCGCATGGGCGCTGTTAGCCCCTTTTTTCACGGGAGTTCCTCAGGCTTTCGCACAACAGGCGAACCAGCCGGGCTTCGATCCGCGCCAACCCGAGAAATATTTTGAAAACCAAACCGAGCGGGAATCGCTGACCCGCCCTCCGGTCAGGCTGCCGACAGTCGGCCAGCCCAACACCGGCGGCGATACCAAGCCTCAGTTCGTGCTGCGCGGCATCAACGTCAGCGGGGCCCGGGCCGTTTCCCCCGATCGCATCGCCGCGGTCTACCAGCCCTATGTCGGCAAGAAGGTTTCGCAGGCGGATCTCGCCGCGATCGCAGGCGCGATCAGCGATCTCTACCGTGCCGATGGTTTTCACTTGAGCCGTGCGATCGTGCCGCCGCAGGATATTGCGGACGGACGCGTCCGGATCCAGGTGGTCGAAGGCGCCATTTTGGAGGCCGAGCTGAAAGGCGACGGCGCCGAGCAGTTCGGCGTGAGACCGATGCTTGGGCCGGTTCTGGCTGAGCAACCGTCGCGCCTGGCAACGCTGGAACGTCAGCTCTTTCTCGTCAACGGCAGACCTGGCGTCCGGATCACCGACACCGCACTGGAGGAGATCGGCACTGCAACCGGCCGATTCCGCCTCATCGTCTATTTGAAGACCTGGCACGTCTTCTCGTCGTTCGGTCTGGACAATCTCGGCTCATCATCAGTTGGTCCGTGGCAGACCTATGCGACCGGCGCGTTCAACTCCTATCTCACGCCCGGCGACACGCTGGCGGTCAATCTGTCGACCATCGCCAACGACCCCCGCCAGCTTGGCTTCGCACGGCTGTCCTACGATGCACCGGTCGGTGTCGACGGTGTGCGTCTCGGCGGGTCCGTCCTGTACAGCGCGGTTAGACCGGGCGATGCCCGCCGCCTCGACAGCGACATCACCACGACCGAGGCGTTCGAGCTGCGTGCCAGCATCGTCCCATTGCAGTCGCAATCCTCCTCGCTGACCCTGACTGCGGCGACGACCTTCAGCAACGTGTCCGAGCATGACCTTTACGGCCCCTGGTACAATGACCACATCAGGACCGCGAGCCTGACCGCCGATTACCGGCTTCAGGACCATTTCGGCGGCACCAATTTCGCGACGCTGACCTACCGCCAAGGCCTCGACATCTTCGGTGCCTCGCATTTCGACGACGATCTTTTGTCGCGCGATGGCGCTTCATCGAACTTCTCGGTGCTAAACCTCTGGTTTGCGCGCTACCAGACGCTCAACGAGGTCTGGTCGCTCAAGCTTTCCGCTGCGAGCCAGACGGCGTCACGGCCGCTGTTCACCTCGCAGCAATTCTATCTCGGTGGCGCTGCCTTCGGGCGCGGCTATGGCGCAGCAGAGATCAGCGGGGACAACGGTCTTGCCGGCTCACTCGAACTGCGCTTCGACCAGAAGCTCAACTACCGCTACTGGACCGGCTATCAGCTCTATGCCTTCGGCGACGCCGGCGCCGTCTGGAACGACGGTTACCGCCTGAGCGACGGCCTGTCGCTGACCTCGGCCGGAGCTGGCGTGCGGTTCTTCCTGCCGGACGATTTCCAGGCCGATCTCGGCGTGGCCGTCCCCCTGAGCTACCGGGCGCCCGACAACGACCGCCGCAGCCCCCGCTTCCTATTTACTCTGTCAAGCGCGCTGCGGCTCTGCCCCGAACGCGGCAAGGGCGGCTGTCTCTAAACCCTTGCCCTTCGCGCTATGGCCCCGGGCATGCGGCTCTTTTGGGACGCGGCTCACAGACTTGCCTAAATTTAATCCCGTAACCTGCTCACGATCGCTCGATCCGGGAGTTCCCAATGGCCATGTTCAGTCAAAAGTGATTTGAGACGGAACCATGAAAAAGGTTTTTGCTGTTCTGGCGTTTCTCTGCGTCCTCGGCGTCGGCCAGTATTTCGTCGTCAGCCGGTTCGCGATCCGCCATGAGGTTTTGACCCTGTTCGACGCCGCGCGCCAGCGGCCGATTGCGGTCGAAATCGCTGTACGGCGCGATTACGAGACCAAGGCCAATCTCGGCCTCTGGAAGCTCCCGCTCGCCATCATCAGCAACGGCAATACCGTCAAGGCCACCGAATATTCCTTCCTCGCCAACGTGCTCGCCGCACGCGGTTATCTCGTCGCCAGCATCCAGCAGGATCTGCCGAGCGATCCGCCGCTGATGACCAAGGCCGGCCAGCAATATGTCGGCCGGCGCGAGGTCTATATCCGCTGCGAGGCCAACATCCTCTTCACCTTGGGCGAGTTGAAGCGGCGGCAGGAGAACGCCGACTACGACCACATCACGCTCGTCGGGCATTCCAACGGTGGCGACGTTTCGATGTATGTCGCCCATCAGCACCCGGAGCTGGTGTCGAAAGTGATCACGCTCGACAATCTGCGAGTGCCTTTCGTGCTTAGCGACAACATGAAGATCCTGTCGTTCCGCTCGAAGGATCCGCATTTCGTAACCGATCCCGGCGTGCTGCCGACGCCGGAAGAGGCCAAGGCGCGCGGCATCGACATTATCCACACCGGTGCGCAGCATACCGAGATGAGCGATCGCGGTCCCGATGCGGTCAAGGAGAAGATCCAGGCGACACTCGACCGCTTCCTGCGCGACAGCGCCAGCAGCGCGCTCGCGCCGGCCGATACACGAAGCCCGATGATCATGAACCCCGGCGACTATTAGTCCAGCACCTTTGCGGCAGATCAAGGCTGCGGCGAGCCGGCCACGCTAGAAAGGGCCTTGCCATCTCGGAGAGACACCGTGTCGCACTCCATCGAAAGCCTTGGTACGAAAAGACTCGCTGCGACAAGCTTTGTCCTGCCTGCGGCAAGGACGCCGAGATTCGCCCGGCATCTCTATCGTTTGGCCCGCAAGCTGCTGCGGTCGATCATCGCCCGCATCGACCTCTCGCAGTTTCCGGGTTCGTGTTGCGGATGAGGACGGCGTCGCTAGCCAACAACACACAGGGTTGCCCTATGCACCGGCACTTGAGACGAATCTGTCTGCTGGTTGCAGTGGCCTCGAGCGTGTGCGCGTCGCCCGCTCTCGCCGCCGATGCAGATCACGGCGCCGACCTTGCGAGGCGCTGGTGCGCCAGCTGCCATGTCGTGGCGAACGGCCAGATCCAGGCGAGCGCCGACGTCCCCTCCTTCGCGTCCGTTGCGCGCAGGCCTGACTTCAGTTCGGAAAGGCTCGCCTTTTTCCTGCTAGACCCGCACCCGAAGATGCCGAATTTCCCTTTGAGCCGGATCGAAGCCGGCGATATCGCGGCCTACATCGCATCGCTGCGCTAGCAGAGCCACCGATCGGTCAAGACATCCGCGACAAATGCTATCCCTGCCTGAGAACCGACAGGGATCAGCAGAAGGGATGATGCGCGGCGAATGAGGTCCATTCGACGGCCCAGCATGGACCGGTACCCGCATCGACGTGCGGATAATCACGCCCGGCAAGTCCAATCTCTGGACGCGCCGGGAACACACCGAGAATCAGGACTTGCCCTTCCCTGGCTGCATGAGACTGCCGGTCATCTGGCGCATGTGGTCTCCGGCATTGGTGAACTGGCTGCGCAGGAAATCCGATTGGATTCGCATCGCCTCCTGAAGGTCGGTCGCATGGACGAGCTTGCGAGCATGCTCGAACGCCGACTTCATGTTCTGCTCGGTGAATGCGAGCGCCTGCTTCGAGACGTCCGTCCCCGCACCCGGAACGGTCGTCATCGATTTGGTGGCGGCTTCGAAAAACATGCCGAATGCTTTTTCCGCCTGGTCAATCGTCTTCTCGGCCAGGTCGCGCAGTTCGGCCGGAACTTCGAGCTTCGGTTCGATCATGGTCGCACTCCTCCCGTTTTCAGAACTGAATACCACACTTGCCGGATCGCCTGCCAGCGTCCAGGCCGGGGAAGACGTCGCCCGGCGGCCGGCTCTGGCAGGAAAACGAAGGGCAAGGGGTAAGGCCAGCGCGCAGGCCGGCTCAGGACAGGGGGTGTTCGGGAAGGGATTCTTCGGTGGCGAGGTCTTCGACGAGCTTGATGACTTCGAAACGCTGCCGGGGCGCGAGCTTCAGAAAGGCGCGGAGCAGGCGCAGGCTTTCGACAGTACCGCTTGCAGGCGCGCCGAGCTTGAGGTGCAGCTCAGCTGCGAAATTGAGGTTCTTCATCTCGCACCTATAACAAGCATCGGACTTCGTGATCCAACATCGAGGTCCCAACTAAGAACCGAACGCCACAACCGGATGCCACAACCGGATGCCACAACCGGATGCTATGGCGATGGCGCGCTTTCGTCCGGGTGAAGCCCGGTGTGTTCGCACGCCGAGGTACATGTGCAAGCGGGCCCACTTGAACAGGTTGCAACTATGTCAAGAAACAACCCCTCCGGCAAGCCTAACAGTTGACACAGCGATGCTTCGTCTGCATCGCGCCACGGCAATTCCGGATAACAGGAATATGGCCAGCCGTCACCCACCTGCGTCAAGAAGCGTCATCGATCAGGCATGCAGCCTCGATCGCCGTCAATCGACGCCTTGTTTCGTCTTGTTTCAGATGTGAATGGACATTGGTGGATCCGACCAGTGCTTCTTCAGCGTATGCACGTAATTGTTGAGTCCGGCGTCGGCGGTTGTATCGTCCACGAAATAGATGTCGATCTCGGGCCATGGATCGGCAGCCACAGAGCGGCCTTCTGAACCAAGAGACAGACTATGGCGTTTGGATTCATCTAAACCCGCCCCATCGAGCTCTTGGACTTGGACTCGCCTCTTCGCATCAGAATTCATCGGGCCGCATTTGTTTCCGGCGGTGAACCGTTTTTGAGGAGCAAACGACAAAGCGGTGGCGAAACAGCCACGCAGATCACGGGCGCCATGGCCGATGCATTGATCGATTCGGCGCCCCAGAAACCAAAGGACGACGGCATGCTTTCTCGCTGCGATCTCATCAAGGGCGCCGCAGTCGCGCTTCTCACCTTCTCGATACAAGGCGCATGGGCGCAGGAGACCAGGATGAACCTGTTCAAGATCGTCACCATCAAGGACGAAATCGTCGTCGGATTGTCGACGGAGGAGCTTCAGGCGCTCGGCGGCAATGATGCCAGCGCCGTTGCACATGCTCTGGCACAGAAGGGCGATCTCACTGTCTGGCAATACAACGTGCATCGCGGTCCGAACGGCGAATTGCAGCAAGCGCCGACCGCCAGAATCGGGCTTTTGGCCAACGCGTCGCTCCGGGTCGAGCCGTATACCACGACCTACCAGATCCTACCGCATCCCTAAGCAGCAGACCGGCGCGCCCGCGATCGAGGTCGCGGGCGCGCCCTTGTCATCTGCGTTGCCCTGCACGCCGTGTCCCCGTTTCCGTCGCAAAGCCGTAGATCAGTGCCAACCGGTCCAGGCATTCCCGAAAACGTCGGGAAAAATAGTCCGTCCAGCGTTGCGTACGAACGGCGCGACGCTGGCCGATCTCGTCCATGGTCAGGCCCAGCACCAACACGTCGTGCACTAGCGCGGCACCGTCGGTGCCGAGTTCGCGCTCGATCCGGTTCAGCCGCAGCACCGCCTGACGTTGGCTCTCGGTAACCGGCTCGCGCGTGCGCGCGCCATCGACATATTCGCGGGTCGGGTCCATCGCCTGAGGGCCACGCTCGGCCCTCTCCCAATCGTTCTGGAAGGCGCGCCCGCCGCGATACTGCGCCTCGTCGATCTGATGGTGCGCGTGCAGCCGGCCGAGCGGATCGCTGCGGATCGACCGCACGGCCATGATCTTCTCGCCCGGGTCGAGCGCCAGCGGATTGTCCACCTCGACTTCCGCGATCTCCGCATTGAACGGTATCTCGCGCGAGCGTCGATCGTAGACATCCGCCAGTTTGTAAGACCTGTTGCGTCGGACACGTGCCACTCGGATACTCCTTGCGAAATTGACGATTGAACGGGCGGTCGTCAGGTCAGGCGGCAGAGACCAGCCTCAGCACGACGGGGCCGGCGACGCGAGCGGATCCAGTTCCGGCGCGGCGCGTCAGGCGCGCATGCGGCGTGCAATAGCTCGAGCCCGGCTCGCGCGGATGGCCGCAGAAGGTGATCTCCTCCCCGTCCTTGTCGCCGCCATAGGGATAGCGACAGTCCTCGCCAGCGAGTTCGACCAACGGGACCAGGCGCGGCTGGACGCCGACGCAGCGCAATTTGACCTGCGCGGCAGGCTTCATCGCAGATTTCGGCGGCAGGCTCAGCACCGTAGGGCGGTGCGGCAGGACAAGACAGCCCCCAGACGGCAACACTGGGACGATCGACGGGCTCGCCGTCCGCACCTGCACGACCAGCCCGAGCCGCTTGGCGCGGCCGACCACCGCGTTGCGCGTGTAAGACGTTCCAAACCTTGCGTTAATCTGTCTTCCGATCTCCGCATAAGACATTCCCTTGAGAAAATAGTCGCGAAGCGCGTCGGAGTGCTCCGACGGCCAATGGCCCGGTTCCATGCTGCTGTCCTGTGATGCGCCTCCTCCGATCGCACGATCGCGAGGCGAAGCGCACATTCCGGTATTCCGAAGTCAGAGTCAAGCGATAATTCTGATATTCATAATTGCATCAATTCCGAATTTCGGATTACAAGAGGCGGAACGATGGACAATCGAGGGAATCACCATGTTGGACGCTGCAATGATCGAACGGGGCCTGGAAAAGACAGGCAAGAGCAAGGGCGGCCTGGCGGCTGCCATGGGCGTACGGCCCGGCGCGGTCTCGGAGATCCTCGGCGGTGAACGCCTGGTGAAGGCTTCGGAAATCATTCCGATCATGGAATATCTCGAGCTCAATCTCGCGCCGATCATGGGCCGCGTCGGCGCCGGTGCCGTGATCGAGCCGGATTATGAGCAGGTTCCACCGGAAGGCCTAGGCGACATCGCGCTGCCCTTTCCGATCATGGAGGAGACCATCGCATTCGAGATCGTAGGCGATTCGATGCTGCCCAAATACGAGAGCGGCGACGTCATCGTGGTCTACAAGGACCAGCGCCATCCCCTGTCGAGCTTCTACGGCGAGGAGGCCGTGGTCCGGCTCAAGACCGGCGAGCGCTATCTAAAGACGATCGAGCGGGGCAAATCCCCCTCCGTCGTCAATCTCAGCAGCTTCAATGCCAAGCAGATCGTCGGCGTGAAACTGGAGTGGGTCGGCGAGATCTGCCTCTCCATGCCCAAGGGGCAGCTGGAGCGGCTGCGCGCCAAATCGGCGCGCCCTCGCAAGAGGAGCAAGTAGGCTGGAATTTCCGTTTTTTCGAAATGCGTCTTGACTTGATTCCGTTTTTCGGAAATACTCTGCCGTGCCCGACATGGGGCACGGCAGGATCGTTTCATGCAGTATTTTGTCGTGATGATCGATTATGGGCGTCGCGGCCGCGAGGCGGTCGTCGACCCTGAAATCACCAGGCGCGAGGTCATTTCCCGCGTTGCCTCAGGTGAATATCGGAACATCTCGTTCATCCACGAGATCGCGGAGAGCTCGGTCGAGGACATTACCGAGGCCATCCTCGCCGAGGCGGCCCTCCCGGAGATACGGCCCGAAGAAGTCGACTTACAGGCTATCCGCCTCGATCACGCCCACGATCTGCGTAAGCACGAGCCGACGTGACGCAAGGCCAAGCGGCCTGCGCCACAGCCCGATCGGAGATCACACCGTGAGGACGGTCGATCCCGTGGTCTTGCGCGCGGCGAGATCGGCATGCGCCTTGGCGGCATCCTTCAGTGGATAGGTCTGGTGCACCTCGATCTTGACCGCGCCGGACTTGACGACGTCGAACAACTCACCTGCCATCGCGACCAGGCTCTCACGCTTGGCGGCGTAGGTGAACAACGTCGGCCGGGTGACGTAGAGCGAGCCCTTCTGCGCTAGCAAACCGAGATTGAGCGGCTCGACGGCGCCGGACGACGCACCGAACAGCGCGGCGACGCCAAGCGGCGCGAGGCAGTCGAGCGACTTCAGGAACGTATCCTTGCCGACGGAGTCATAGACCACCGGCACCTTCTTGCCGCCAGTGATCTCATTCACGCGCTTCACGAAATCCTCGCGGCTATAGATGATGACATGGTCGCAGCCATGCGCCTTGGCGAGCTTGGCCTTCTCGTCGTTGCTGACGGTGCCGATCACGGTCGCGCCGAGATGCTTGGCCCACTGGGAGAGAATCAGGCCGACACCACCGGCTGCCGCATGAAGCAGGATAGTGTCGCCGGCTTTCACACGATAGGTTTGCCGGATCAGATATTGCGTGGTGAGCCCCTTCAGCATCATCGCCGCCGCGGTCTTGTCGTCGACACCGTCCGGCAGCTTCAGCAGTCGGTCGGCCGGGATCAGCCGCGCCTCGGAATAGGCGCCGAGCGGCGAGGCGCCGTAGGCGACGCGATCGCCCGGCTTCAGATCGGTGACACCGGGCCCGACCTCCTCAACGACACCAGCGGCCTCGCTGCCAAGCCCGCTCGGCAGTTGCGCCGGGTAAAGGCCCGAACGGTTGTAGATGTCCACGAAGTTGAGACCGACGGCGGTATGGCGGATTCGTGCCTCGCCCGGTCCGGGCTTGCCGACACTGACCTCCTCCCAGACCAGCACTTCCGGACCACCAGTCTTGTGAAAGCGAATGGCATGCGTCATGGGCGTTGCTCCCTTATCGTTGAGGTCAAAATCCGAATACCGGATCGGGCTTTTGAAATAGGTATTTGGTCCGCCCGTCACAGTACAGAGACGTAACAAGAATGTCACAGCGAACGACAAACCTCCGCCGTTCCGCCTCTGTTCGAAAGAGTTGATGTCGGCCTTGCGCCAGCCGGCAGTAGCCTTCGCGCGGGTTTGGAGGTCGTCTGCGAAGGAGAGCCGAGATGCCAGCTTATGTACAGCATCATCAGGATATCGAGATCGCGCCTGTGATTTGCCCTGCTTGCACGGGGTTCCTTCCAATGTATGTGCGCGAGGTCGAACCGCATTGGAGGCTTGCCAAGATCGACTTCGTCTATGAATGCGCCGATTGCGGCGCCGAGGTCAGACAGACGATCCGCAAGCCGGAGTTGCTGCGGCACTGATCGCGCGGCTGGTGGCTGCTCGACTATTTGCGCTGAGCGGAAAAAACGCCCATTCGCGCGGGTCTGGGCTCTCCCAAACGAGGCTTGTTCTTTGCCGTGAACGCAGGCAGAACAAGCCTCAATCAAGACCTTTGGGAGCGCCTTTTCGTGGCTGAACAGAAGCCCTCGACAGCGATCGAGGCAGTGGAGAGCGGCCTCGCCGCGCAAGGCTACATCGCGAGCCGGCAGATCGCGACCGCCGTGTATTTGTCGCAACAGATCGAGAAGCCGATCCTGGTCGAAGGCCCCGCGGGCGTCGGCAAAACCGAGCTTGCCAAGGCAATCGCGGCCTGGCGCGGCCTGAAGATGATCCGCCTGCAATGCTATGAAGGCCTCGACGAGGCCAAGGCGCTCTATGAATGGAAATACGCCAAGCAGCTTCTCTACACGCAGATCCTCAAGGACAAGCTCGGCGAAGTCCTGGGCGGCGCGCAGACTTTGCACGCTGCACTTAATCAGCTCCACGATTTCGGCGACGTGTTCTTCTCCAAGGAGTTCGTCGAGCCGCGGCCGCTGCTGCAAGCGCTGGAGCAGCCGGGCGGCTGCGTGCTCCTGATCGACGAGATCGACAAGTCGGATGCGGAATTCGAATCTCTGCTGCTGGAAATTCTCTCCGACTTCCAGGTCACGATCCCGGAACTCGGCACCGTCTCCGCGATCACGCCGCCAACGGTGATCCTCACCTCGAACAGCGAGCGCGATCTCGGCGACGCCCTGAAACGGCGCTGCCTGCATCTGCACATCGGCTTTCCCGAGCAGCGGCTCGAGGAGCGCATCGTCGAGAGCCGCGTCCCCAACATTTCGCAGACGCTGCGGCGGCAGATGGTCGGCTTCATCCACGAAATCCGCTCGCTCGACCTGAAGAAGCTGCCTTCGGTCAGCGAGACCATCGACTGGGCACGCGTGCTGGTGCTCTTGCAGGCCTCGGAGCTCGACACCGAGATCGTCAAGGACACGCTCAACGTACTTCTGAAATACGAGGCCGACATCGAGGCGGCTCAGCCTCAGATTACGACCTTCATTGCCAAGGCAGCACGATCCAACGTCTTCGGTTGACGCCGATGCGCGAGAATATTCATCGCTTCTTCCGTGCGGCGCGGGGCGCCGGGGTCCATGTCTCGCCGGCCGAAAGCATCGATGCGATGCGTGCGGTCGCGCAGGTCGGCGTTTCCGACCGGACCATTCTGCGCGATGCGCTCCTTCTGACGCTCGCCAAGTCGCAGGACGAAAAGCTCGCGCTCGGTGACTGCTTCGATCTGTTCTTCAGCCAGCCGGAGCCGCGGCAGGAACAGCCTGAAGCCGACAGCAACGATGTTTCGGAGGACGCAGATCAATCTCCGTCATCCGGCGAGGCCAGCGATGCGAGCGGCGGTTCGCCTCCCGCAGAATTGGGCCCCCTCGCGCAGATGCTGCTGTCGCAGGATCGCAACGCGATCACCGCCGCGATCGCCAGCGGCTCAGGTGCGGCCTCCCTGTCCGACATCCGCTACTCCACCCAGCGCGGCATCTTCTCCAGCCGCATCCTCGACGCCATGGGGCTCCAGCGGCTACGCGACGATCTCGACGAGCTGACCGCGACCAATCCGGCACTGGCCGAGCGGCTTCGCGCCGCGCTCGATGGCTTGCGCGACGCCGTTCGCGACACTGTCGCGCAGGGGCTTGCGCTCTATGCCCGCGAGGAGGCTGAAAACCTCCGCAACGAGATTCTGCGCAACGCGCCGCTTGCCCGCATCGAGCGGCGCCATGTCGCGGAAATGCGCGCTCTCATCCGCCAGATCGCGCGGCGCCTGCGCGAGCGCTATTCGAAGCCACGCAAGCGCCAGCGGCGCGGTCATCTCGACGTCCGCCGCACGCTGCGCCGCAACGCCGCCTGGGGCGGCATCCCCTTTCTCACGGCCTGGAAGCGCAAGCATCGCGACCGGCCGAAGATCGTGGCGCTCTGCGACGTCTCGGGCTCGGTCGCGCAGGTCTCGGATTTCTTCCTGCTCCTGATCCACTCGCTGCACGAGGTGGTCGACGACGTCCATTCCTTCGCCTTCTCCTCGCATCTGATCGAAGTCAGCGACGTCCTGGAATCGAAACCGCCGGAAGAGGCGATGGCCGAGATCATGTCCAAGGTCGGCTTCGGCTCCTCCGACTACGGCTCTTCGCTGGCCGATTTCGACAAGGAGTTTATGAGCACGCTGACGCCGCAGACCACGGTGATCGTGCTGGGCGATGCCCGCAGCAACAATCTCGATCCGCGCGCCGACATCCTGCGCCGCATCTCTGAGCGCTCGAAGCGACTGGTGTGGCTCAATCCCGAAGGACGTCTCGCCTGGGGCTTTGGCGATTCCGAGATGCCGCGTTATGCGACCTTCTGCAGCCTGGTGCGCCAGTGCGCCACCGCGCAGCAGCTCGAGCGCGCGGTGTCCGATATTGTGGCGACTTATCAGTAGGCCTTACCCAAGCCGACGTCAGTTTCGCATCAGCTCCGTCTGAGCCACATTGCACTCCCGGAAATGATAGGCGATCTCGTCAAGCGCGCGCTGCTCCCATTCCTGAGCTTGCGCAAGCCAGAAAACCCGGCGCTGGAAATCAAGCGCGGCGCGCTCCCGGCACAGGGATTCCTGACTACGAATTTCGACCAGTCTGTTCATGCACTCCACTCCTGCCGTGTGAAGCCATTCCCCGCGAATCAGCGTACAGAATCCCGAACCCTTCGTCTCATGATTTCTGTGCATATTGCGACGCAG
The DNA here is from genome assembly GCF_023073095.1 of Bradyrhizobium sp. 44. Taxonomy (NCBI): domain Bacteria; kingdom Pseudomonadati; phylum Pseudomonadota; class Alphaproteobacteria; order Hyphomicrobiales; family Nitrobacteraceae; genus Bradyrhizobium; species Bradyrhizobium sp. 44. The sequence goes on along the minus strand of NZ_JADPIY010000029.1, from coordinate 238,449 downwards.
AATGGGACAGCAGCGCTTCCCGTGCAGTGCGGTGGTTCGCCGACCAATATGAAGCCCACATCATCAATATGTGATCGAGCTCCGGACGGTCCTCGTGATCGAGCGGTCTTAACGCTTGTGGCGCAATGGCGTGCAGCAATTTGTGAAGAGGAGTTCTAAACACCTCACCGAATTCCCGACTCATTGTCGTCGCACGGTCTTCATGCAGCGCCTCTAACAGAGGCGCACGAACGGCACTACGGCTTGAGGCAACATGAGCAACGACATCGACTTCGATCTTTCGCCGGACCAATGGGAGGTTCTGAAGGCGCTTCGCAACCCGGTGTCGAACGGTCGCCTTTCCAAGGCCTATCTCATCGAGAGCCTCGTTAAGCTCGGTCTTGTCGTCGTCTGCGACGGTGTGCCGGTCATGACGCCGAATGGACGCAAGGTGCTGGTACGCGGATCGTGTCGGCTGCTGGATCTGGCGGCGTGACACGGCCACCCGCGTGCGGAACATGACGGTACGACCGCAAAATCGCCTGTCCATGTGACCGATGGCAGCTCGAACGGTGGCCCGGTGCCGATGCGGATGCCCAGTCGCACCGCAAAAGCGACCAAATAGACCTCCTCCTCAGCGGAAACCGCGACAATCTGGCACGCTAGTTGCTCCTTTCGACGATCGAGACGTCGTCAAAACGGGGGAGTCACCATGTCGACCATTGCCGCGGCCCCGGCTGCCGAGCCAAAGCCGCTCTATACATCGCTGTTCGTCCAGGTCCTGGCCGCGCTGATCCTCGGCATCATTCTCGGCGTGGCCGCGCCGGATTTTGCCATCTCGCTCAAGATTCTGAGCGACGCCTTCCTGAAGCTGATTTCGATGATCGTGGCGCCGATCGTGTTCTGCGTCGTCGTGCACGGCATTGCCGGTGCGGGCGACCTCAAGAAGGTCGGACGGGTCGGCGTCAAGGCGCTGGTCTATTTCGAGGTGATGACCACAGTCGCGCTCGTGGTCGGTCTCATCCTGGCCTACACTTTCGGCCCCGGCCACGGCATGAACATCGACCCTTCGACGCTGGACGCCAAGGCCCTCAATACCTATGCCGACAACGCCCACAAGCTTCAGGGCGGCGGCATCGGCTCCTTCCTCCTCAACGTGATCCCGAGCACCTCGTTCGACGCGTTGTCGCGCAACGACGTGCTCCAGGTGCTGTTCTTCGCCGTGCTGTTCGGCGTAGGCCTCGCACTGGTCGGCGGTGAGAAAGGCAAGCTCGTCACCTCGATGATCGATGCCGCCTCAACCGTGCTGTTCCGCGTCATGGGGCTTATTGTCCGCGTCGCTCCGCTTGGCGTGCTCGGCGCAGTCGCCTACACCGTCGGCAAATACGGCGTCGGCTCGCTCAAGCAGCTCGTCTCACTGGTGGCGCTGTTCTACGTCTCGGTCGGCATCTTCGTGCTGGGCGTGCTCGGCGGCGTCATGGCGCTCGCCGGCATCAACATCCTCAAATTCCTCGCCTACCTGCGCGAGGAGTTGACCATCGTGCTCGCGACCGCCTCGTCGGACGCCGTGCTGCCGCAGATCATGAAGAAGCTGGAGCGGATGGGCGTAAAGGATTCCGTGGTCGGCCTGGTGATCCCGACCGGATATTCCTTTAATCTCGACGCGTTCTCGATCTACCTGACGCTTGCGGTCGTCTTCATCGCGCAGGCGACCAACACGCCGCTGTCATTCGGCGACCTCCTGCTGGTGCTCGGCGTCTCCCTGATCACCTCGAAGGGCGCGCATGGCGTACCGGGCTCCGCGATCGTGATTCTGGCGGCGACGCTGAACGCGGTGCCGAGCATCCCTGCGATCGGCCTCGTGCTGGTCTTGTCGGTCGACTGGTTCATCGGCATGGCTCGCGCGGTCGGTAACCTCACCGGCAACTGCGTTGCCACCGTGGTGGTGGCCGCCTGGGAAGGCGACCTCGACCGCGCCAAGGCGGCGAAGGTCCTCGACGGCGGCGAGCTCGTGGACGTAACGGCGGGGTAACGACCGCCGTTCAGTCATTCCACTGGAGGAGCGGCGTTCCATGCGCCCTCCTCCAGACGGAGAGGAAACGCGGAAACCAGGAGTGGGCTACGGCGCCCTTGTAGGCCCAGGTGCGATATTTCAGGCCCTGCTCCGAGATCAGCTCCTGATAGCCGCCGTGGACTTCGGTCGCGGTGCGAATGTCCTTCAGAATTCCCCGGGCGCAGGAACGGTAAGTATTGCTCCCCGAGAATTCGTCGTAGTCCAGCAGGCGATCCGCGAACTCGACGTTGAACGTCGGCCAGGAGGACCGTCCCTGGTAGGCGGGAGCCGCGATCTTGTGGATCATCTTGTTACGCGGATTATCCGCGGACACCAGGAAGTGGAATGTGCCGGGGATGCGAAAGCGCGGCTCCGCAATGATCAGATCCGCCGTGGCCGCGAACAGCGCGCGCTCGCTTTCCTCGCTCATATCCCAGAAGCCGCGATGCACATTGACGAAATCCAGCGCGACCGAGGACACCGGCGAGCCCGTAGGGCCATCAAGAGAATGCCTGATATGGCCGCCCTTGCCGAACAGGTGGAGCAGGTCCCTCTTGTACTGCGCCAGGTCGCGTCCGAGCCGCCGCTTCAGCTCGTTCTCGTTGACGATTCCGAGCTGCACGCCCCACACGTACGTCGTGTGAACGCAGGCATTGGTGACGAAACGCCTGCGCTCGGCGCGCGTGTCGGTTGCCGCGGAGCGCGGAGCACTGGCGTCGCACAGCAAATAGGTGGAGCCAGCATCATTGAACGGTTCGAGCTCGCTTGCGAGCTGGAGGATCGCGCGCTTCAGATCACCGCAATATTCGGCCAGCAGCAGGCGGCCGGCATGCGCGCATTCCGACATCGCCAGATAGGATGACCCTCTCTCCTCGGCAGAGATCATCTGCCGCAGGCCGGCCAGAATGCCGAGCAGCGTATCCGAGGGGCGCGAGAAATAGTTCACGCCAAGATACCTGGCGCGCCCAGCCGGGACGATGGTCGTCGTGACGACGTTGGCGCGAACCGCATCCAGCAGCAGGCGGACGCTCTTGTCGAGCAGACGAGCCCGCCGCACCGCATCCTGCGAATCGATGATGGTGTCGGGGTCGAGGACGTCGGGATAGAACCAGGCGAAGTCGCGCGGATAATACGCAGAGGCGTGCGGCGCGCCCGTGACGAGAAAGGACTCAGTCACCGCAAAGGCGCTGTCCATCGAGTGCCGGTAAAGGTCTTCGATGGCCGTGAACGGATGATGCGACTGCCTCAGGAATCGATCACCGAGAAAGTTCACGGCTTGGAGCGCGTTGGCGACGAAGGTCGCCGCCACACCCTGGTAAAATCGGTTTTCGCGATGGGATGGAAAAGAGATGCCGCTGTTCATAGGCGCCGTCGAATGGTGTCTCGTGGTTCGGCGGGAGGCCGTCGCGGCTCTAGACCTGTCTGATTCGTGTCTCTATCCCGTGACTTGCGGGCTCAGTTTAGCCTTGCCGGGGCCGAAAATTCTCGATCAGCCCCAGCAACACCCGCGCGCCGGCATCGGCGTCGGCTAGCTCGACATGCTCGTCCGGGTGATGGCTGATGCCGCTGCGGCAGCGGACGAAGATCATGCCGACATCGGCAATATCGATCATGGCCATGCCATCATGCCCGGCCCCGCTCGGCAGCTCGAACACGGAAAACCCCTCCGCCTTGATTGCCTGCGCGATCTGCTCCTTCAGCCAGGGCGCGCACGGCGCGGTGCGGTTCTCGTGGGTGACGTCGAGCTGAAGCGACAGTTGACGGCGCTTTGCGATGGCTTCGATCTGCCTGACGACATCGGCGACCGCGCGCTTGCGGTGCATGTCCGTCGGTGCCCGCATGTCGATGGTGAACGACACCTCGCCCGGAATAACGTTGGTCGCGCCGGGCCTCGCCTGGATGTAGCCGACGGTGCCGACCAGTCCGTCCTCGTCGGTGCGGCAAAACTGTTCGATCGCGCCGATACATTCGGCCGCGCCCGCCAACGCATCGCGCCTGAGCGCCATCGGCACCGTGCCTGCGTGCCCCGCCATGCCGGTCAGCCGCGCGGCAAGCCGTGTCGCGCCCGCAATCGCGGTGACCACGCCGACGGGCAGGTTTTGTGTTTCCAGCACCGGCCCTTGCTCGATGTGCAGCTCGAGATAGGCAAGCAGCTCGCGCCGGGCTCGCGCGGCCGCGCCAATATGATCGGGGTCGAGCCCGAACTGCACCAGCGCGTCGCGCATGGACACGCCATCGCGGTCGCGTGTGTTGAGGGCGCTCTCGTCAAAGGTGCCGGCGACCGCGCGGCTGCCGAGCAAGGTCGAAGCAAAGCGCACCCCTTCCTCATCAGCAAAACCGACGATTTCGATCGCGAACGGGAGGCGCTTGCCGCGGCCATTGAGATCGGCGACGCAGGCGATCGCGGTGATCACGCCCAACGGCCCGTCCCATTTGCCCGCATCGCGCACGGTGTCGTAGTGCGAGCCGAGCATCAGGCAAGGCGCGCCCGGCCGCTCGCCTTCGTAGCGCCCGCAGACATTGCCGATCGCGTCGAGACGCGCACTCATGCCGGCGTCGCGCATCCAGCTCAGGATGAGGTCCGCCGCCTTGCGCAGCTCGCTGGTCAGATAGATGCGGGTGAGCTTGTCGCCTTCTTCCGAGATCGCCGCGAGCTCATTGATCCCTCGCACGATCTCTTCGCCGAGCGAACCAGTGTGAACGGCGTTACCAGCAGCCATCTCGGCGAGCTTTCCATCTCTTGGGACCGCGGCGACGGCGGTCCTGGCGCAATCGATTCAAGTTCGGTGCCAGCGAAATCACGCGGCCGACACCGTTCCAATCAGCGCGTGGTTAGCATGAATGCGGTCGCCGGCAGACCACCCGGCCCTCGTCATGCACATGTCCAGGCCGGTTAAGACTGCTTAACTCCATTGCATACAACTATAAAATATTGCCTATAATTTCATCTGCTGCTTTCCTGATCAAGCTCGAATTGCCGAAAATACCTAATTAATTTCAACGGCTTAATCAAAGATTCTCTCTCGGCAACCTCTGGCACGAAGCTTGCGACAATTGATCCTGGGCTCCGCCAGACCGGCGCAGCGCGAGATGAGGCGGTGCATCCGCCAAGGGGAGCAAGCAATGGAATTTGGCAGGATCTCACGACGTCATTTGTTGCAGGGCAGTGCGGCCCTCACGCTCGGCGCGGCGGCCGGCGCCCGCCCGTCCTTTGCGGCCGAGACGACGATCGGTTTCATCTATGTCGGCTCGCGCGACGACTACGGCTACAATCAGGCGCATGCGCAGGGCGCGGCGGCGCTGAAGAAGATTCCCGGCCTCAAGGTCGTGGAAGAAGAGAAGGTGCCGGAGACCGACGCGGTCGAGAAGACGATCGAGTCGATGATCAATCTCGACGGTGCCACCCTGCTCTTCCCGACCTCGTTCGGTTACTACAATCCGCACATGGTCAAGATGGCCAACAAATTCCCGAAGCTTCACTTCGAGCACTGCGGCGGCCTGTGGAGCGACAAGGACCCAAAGAACGCCGGCAGCTATTTCGGCTATATCGATGAAGCCCAGTATATCTCGGGCATCGTCGCCGGCTACAGCTCCAAGAGCGGCAAACTCGGCTTCGTCGCCGCGAAACCGATCCCGCAGGTGCTGCGCAACATCAACGCATTCGCGCTCGGCGCGCGGCTCGCCAATCCCAAGGCCACCACGCAGGTCATCTTCACCGGTGACTGGTCGATGCCGATCAAGGAAGCCGAGGCCACCAACAGTCTGATCGACCAGGGCGTCGACGTGCTGACCTGCCATGTCGACGGTCCGAAGACCATGGTCGAGAACGCCGCGCGCCGGGGCGCCATGGTGTGCGGCTATCACGTCAACCAGTCGCCACTCGCGCCAAAGGCGTATCTCACGGGAGCCGAGTGGAACTGGGAAGCGTTGTACCCCAAGTTCGTCAAGATGATCGCCGCCGGCGAGAGCATCCCGAACTTCTATCGCGGCGGCCTCAAGGAGGAAATCGTCAAGACCTCGCCCTATGGCGAAGCGGTCTCGGCCGAGGCGCGCAAGCACGCCGACGACGTCAAGGCCAAGTTCTTGTCCGGTGACGGCTACGCCATCTTCAAGGGAGGCCTGGTCGACAACAAGGGCAAGACGGTGATCGCAGCCGGCACCGATCGCGGCCAGAAGGATCCCGAGCTCGAGAAGATGGACTATCTTGTGGAGGGCGTGGTCGGGGCGACTTCGTGACGACGGAAGCTGCGGATCCTGTTGAAGCGGTCGGGACGGTTGCCCCGGCCGCCGATCCGGGATTCCTCCAACGTCACGGCGGAGCGATCGAATATATCCTGATCCCGGGCGCGGCGCTGGCCGGCGCGCTCGGGGTCTTCGGTATCTTCGTCGCGATGTTCGGCAAGAGCCCGCTCGACCTCTATTTCTACATGTACTACGGCGCGTTCGGCACCTGGTTCTCGTGGCAGAACACGTTGACGCGCGCGGCGCCGCTGATCCTTACCGCACTCTGCACGGCGCTGCCCGCCCAACTCGGCATGGTCATCATCGGCGGCGAAGGCGCACTCCTGATCGGCGCGCTGTCGGCAACCAGCGCGGCACTGGTGCTTCAGGGCATGCCGCCGCTCGTCGTGCAGATCGCCATGGTCATCGCCGGCGTGATCGGCGGCGGCCTCTGGGTCATGCTCTCGGGCGCGCTGCGGCAATATCGCGGCGTCAACGAGACGATCTCGAGCCTGCTGCTCGTCTATATCGCGCTCGCGGTCCTCAACCATCTCGTCGAAGGCGTGATGCGCGACCCCGCGAGCCTCAACAAGCCGTCAACCCGCGAGATCGGCGCGGCCAACATGATCGGATCGATCCCCGGCACCGACGTGCATTGGGGTCTCGTGTTCGGCCTGATCGCCGCGATCGCCGCCTATATCCTGATCTATCACACCGTGTTCGGCTTCGCCGCGCGTGTTGCCGGCGGCAACATCCGCGCTGCGAAGATCGTCGGCCTCAATGTCAGCAAGCTGATCCTGACCATCTGCTTCCTCGCCGGCGGCGCCGCGGGCCTTGCCGGCATGGTCGAGGTCGCCGCCGTGCAGGGGCGCACCAACGCCAACCTCGCCGCGGGCTACGGCTTTACAGGGATTCTCGTCGCCTTCCTGGCGCGACAAAATCCGCTCGCCATTATCCCCGTCGCGATCCTGCTCGGTGGTATCAGCGCCAGCGGCGGGCTGTTGCAGCGCCGCCTCGGATTGCCGGATGCATCCGTGCTGGTGCTGCAAGGCATCATCTTCGTCTTCGTGCTGGCCAGCGATGCGCTTTACGGCCGCATCGGGTTTCTGAAGGGAAAGTCCTGAGATGGCAGACGGCTCGATCGGACTCTGGACCGTCCCGCTCGCCGTGCTCGGCGGCGCCATTCGCGTCTCGACCCCGTTCCTGTTCGTGAGCCTGGGCGAATGCATCACCGAGCGCTCAGGCCGCATCAATCTCGGCCTCGAAGGCACGCTGGTGATGGGCGCGATGAGCGCATATGGCATTTCCTATCTCACGGGATCGCCGTGGCTGGGCGTGCTCGCCGCTGGCTTCACCGGCGCGCTTCTGGGCGCGCTGCATGCCGGCATCTGTTCGCTGCCGCGTGTCAACGACGTCGCGGTCGGCATCGCGCTGATGTTGTTCGGCACCGGACTAGCGTTCTACCTCGGCAAACCGTTGATCGAGCCGACGGCACCTCGACTGCCCGCAATCGATTTCGGCTGGTGGAGCGACATTCCGCAGGTGCGCGCGGCCCTACGGGTCAACGTGCTGTTCCTGATCGGCGTCGCGCTCGCCCCAATTCTCTACTGGGCCTTCCGGACTACGCGCTGGGGCCTCCTGATCCGCACCGCCGGCGAGAGTTCGGACGCCGCGCGTGCGATGGGCCACTCCGTGCTGCTGATCCGCCTGCGCGCAACCATGGTCGGCGGCTTCCTTGCCGGCATCGGTGGCTCCTTCCTGTCGCTGTTCTATCCCGGAAGCTGGAACGAGGGCCTGTCCTCGGGCCAGGGCATTACGGCGGTTGCACTCGTGATCTTCGCGCGCTGGGACCCCTTGTTGTGTCTGTGGGCCTCGCTCGCCTTCGGCGGCGCCGCGGCGCTGGGCCCGGCGCTGCAATCGGTCGGCGTCACCTCCGGCTACCACCTCTTCAACGCTGCCCCCTACATCCTGACGCTGGCGATCATGATCATCACCTGCTCGCCGAAGCGCACGCTGACCGGAGCACCGGCCGAATTGTCGATCACCCGCTAGGAAGCGAAATCATGCCCGAGCGCACCATCAAGTCCGAGCCCTATGCCTGGCCGTACAACGGCGATCTCCGCCCCGAGAATACCGCGCTCATCATCATCGACATGCAGACAGATTTCTGCGGCGTCGGCGGCTATGTCGACAAGATGGGCTATGACCTCTCATTGACGCGGGCGCCGATCGAGCCGATCAAGAAAGTGCTGACGGCAATGCGCGCCCAAGGCTTTCACATCATCCACACCCGCGAAGGCCACCGTCCCGATCTGTCGGATTTGCCCGCCAACAAGCGCTGGCGCTCCCGGCAGATCGGCGCCGGCATCGGCGATCCCGGCCCCTGCGGCCGCATCCTGGTGCGCGGAGAGGCCGGGTGGGACATCATCCCGGAGCTCGCGCCGCTGCCCGGCGAACCCATCATCGACAAGCCCGGCAAGGGCTCGTTCTGCGCCACCGATCTGGAGCTGATCCTGCGCGTGCGCGGCATCGAGAACATCGTGCTCACTGGGATCACTACCGACGTCTGCGTTCACACCACCATGCGCGAGGCCAACGACCGCGGCTTCGAATGCGTGCTGCTGCACGATTGCTGCGGTGCCACCGACAAGAGCAACCACGACCACGCGCTGAAGATGATCAAGATGCAGGGCGGCGTGTTCGGCGCGGTCTCGACGTCCGACGCTTTCATCGGAGCGATTTCGTGATCGTCGGCGAAACGCCGCCGCCATCGGGCGCCTTCGGCGTCGATGCCATCGCCATGACCATGCGCTTCGGTGATTTCCTGGCGCTGGACAATGTCGCGCTGAAAGTGCGGCCGGGTTCGTTCCATGCGCTGCTCGGCGAGAACGGCGCCGGCAAGTCGACCCTGGTCAAATGCATCATGGGCTACTATCACGCCACCGAGGGCGACATTCTGGTCGGCGGGCGCGAGCACGCGATCGGCAATCCTAAGGACGCCCACGCCCTCGGCCTTGGCATGGTCTACCAGCATTTCACGCTGGTGCCGGCGATGACGGTTTCCGAAAATCTGGTGCTGGCGCGCGATGACGTGCCGGCTGTCGTGAACTGGCCGAAAGAGATGAAGGAGCTCGAGGCCTTTCTCGCGCGCATGCCATTCAAGGTACCGCTCAGCTCAAAAGTCGCCGACATCTCCGCGGGCGAGCGGCAGAAATGCGAGATCCTCAAGCAGCTCTACCTGAAGCGCCGCTTCCTGATCCTGGACGAGCCGACTTCGGTGCTGACCCCGGCGGAAGCCGACGAGGTGCTCGGCATGCTCCGCGACATGGTGGTCAAGGGCGAGCTGACCATCCTGATGATCACGCACAAGTTCCGCGAGGTTATGGCCTTCGCCGACGACGTCACGATCCTGCGCCGCGGCAAGCTCGCCGGTGCCGGCAAGGTGTCCGAACTGACGCCGGACGCGATGGCGCGCACCATGATCGGCGCCGAGGAGCTGACGGTGCAGCCGCCCCGCACCGGAGAGGCCGGCAAGGCGAGGCTGGAGCTGGCGAAGATGCGCGCGCGCGACGACGCCGGCGCCATCGCCGTTCATGATGTCTCCCTCACGGTCCGCGCCGGCGAGATCGTCGGCATCGCCGGCGTCTCCGGCAACGGCCAACGCCAGCTCGTCGAGGTGCTGGCCGGCCAGCGCGAAGCCGAGAGTGGCGAGATCCGTGTCTCCGGCGATCCCTATCACGCCAGCCGCGAGGAGATGCGGCGGCACAACATGTCACTCCTGCCGGAGGAGCCGTTGAAGAACGCATGTGTCGGCGGCATGAGCGTCGCCAACAACATCGCCTTTCGCGAGTTCGACCGCGCGCCTTTCGCTAGCTTCGGCTGGTGGCTCAACCGCGGTGCCTTCCGCGTCGACGCCAGGAAGAAGATCGCCCAGTACAAGATCAAGACCCGCACGCCCGACACGCCGATCTCGGCACTGTCGGGCGGCAACGTCCAGCGCGCCGTGCTGGCGCGCGAACTCGGCGGCGCCGTCGAGGTGCTGATCGCAGCCAATCCCTGTTTCGGGCTCGATTTCGCAGCGGTGGCGCAAATCCATGCCGAGATCATGGCCGCGCGCAACCGCGGCGCCGCGGTGCTGCTGGTCAGCGAGGACCTCGACGAACTCCTTGAACTCTCCGATCGGCTGGTGGTGATGTTCCACGGGGAATTCGTGTATGAAGCACGGACCAGCGAAGCCGATCTCACCGTGGTCGGCCGGCATATGGCGGGGCATTGACCAGGGAAGAGCGATGAGCGGCGGGTCCGAGCGCGACGAGCACTTCCTGCGCCTTTCCTTTGCGGTCGCCCGCCGTTCCCTCACCCACGGCAACCATCCCTTCGGTTGCATCGTCGTCGATGCGGAAGGCAAGGTCCTGATCGAAGCCGAGAACGGCTACATGCCCGATCACGACGGCACCGCGCATGCCGAGCGTCTCGCCGCGACGCAGGCCTGCCGCACGCTCGGCCGCGAGGTGTTGGCGAAGGCCACGCTCTATTCCTCCGCCGAGCCCTGCGCGATGTGCGCCGGCGCGATCTACTGGGCCGGCATCGGCCGAGTCGTCTATGGCCTCAGCGAACACCGCCTGCGCAGCATTACCGGCGATCATCCGGAGAATCCGACGCTAGACCTGCCCTGCCGCGAGGTCTTTGCCAGTGGCCAGAGGCCGACAGACGTTGCGGGGCCGTTGCTCGAAGACGAGGCCGAAGCGCTGCACGATGGCGTGTGGACGAAGTAGACGCCGCCGAGCGGGCCTTGCCCCGCGCTCATTGAAGGGCTGCCTGACGGTACCCAGCCCATCCCCCAAACGAAGATGACGCCGCGGAGGTTTGACGCGGCGTCATCGTCATTCACCTGAAGAGTGTCAGGTGGTTAGAACTTCACAGTGATACCGGAGTAGAGCGAGGACTCGGTGCAGGATCCGGTGCTCACCTTCGTACCACCGACGAAGGTGGTGCAAGCAAAGGCATTGTTGTGATCGAGGCCGAACTTGTTCTGCCAGTAGCGATAGGCGACCCAGACGTCGACGAAGTGCGAGTACTTGTCGCCCCAAATCGCCTTCGAGGCATCGAGGGTCAGGCGGATTGGCTCGGAGTTGAACTCGACCTTGGTGGGATAGACGCCGTTGGCGACGCTGGCGGGAAGCGGCTCAGTGTCGGTGCCCTTCTTGCCGTACCACGCCGCGCGGCCGCTGATCGAGAAATACTGCATGTTCTGCGGCAGGAAGCCGAGGTCCATATAGTAGTTGGTTTCGATCGCCCAGGTCGGCTTGAACGACGTGTTGCCGTCGGCAATACACGGAGCGGACCAACCGGCGCCGCACTGCGAGAAGGAGTTGTGGTTGGCGAACTCCCAGTACACCAGCGGCGCGACGTTGAAGTAGCCCTTATAGGGAAGATCGAAGGCGAACTGCAGACCCGCGACAACGTCGCGCTTGGCGGCGCCGAAATACCGGTTCTCCGTGTTGGCATCCATACCAACCTCGAACGAGATGTTGTGCAGGGGGCCTTGCGTGAAGGCCTTGGTGTTGAAGATCTCGTTCCAGCCGAAGGTCGAGCGGAAAAGGCCGTAGATTTCTGTCGCGCCGGCACAGCTCGTCGGCGTCGCAGCGAAGCCCGCAGCCGGCGAAACGACCACGCCTGTGGCGGTGCAGGGGCCTGCCGGATCGTTGTGGTCCGACTTGAACATCGAGATGGTGAAGAAGTTGGTGCCGTAAGTCCAGGCATCGAAGTGGGTGAAGGAGTAGACCTGCTTCGTCGTCTTGGCGTTGATCACACCGTTGGTGTTGGTGAACGCACCGGGCTGCGAGGCATTGAAGATGTAGGAGAAGGTGACGCGGTCGTCGATCACCAGGAAGAACGGAAGGTCGGCCGCCTTCTTGGCAGCCTTGACCGGCAAGTCGGCTGCCTGAGCCATGCCACCGGTAGCGAGCGTAGCAAGTGACAGCGCCGCCGCCGCAACTGCCTTCATACGAAACGACATCGAATACCCCCAAGTTTGGACACGTAAAAATGAACGTCCCTTGGGTGCGACACTTGCGCCGATCTCCCGGAGTGAGAAGCCTCAACTTGTTTCAAGGCATGCCGCTTGTTTGCACAGGGTGCTGCGTTTCACTGGCGGATTTGGAAGGCCAAGCCTCACCGCCACACGTCAGGCGAGAGCGGCCATTGCCGGATATTCCCGTTTGATTTCGCTCGCCTTTTCATGTCGAGCGGACGAGGCAGACAAGATGGGCGGGAGTTACTGTTGCGGTGTTCGCAAATGCATACGCGTGATGGCGCGTCTCTGCTTAACTTCACGCCAAGCCTGCATAGCGGGTTCCGATTTGGCTTGAGCCGTCACAAATTTGCAACACGCGTCGCACGCAAGTCGGGACTGCAAAGGCTGCTCGGCAGGCATTTGAGGACGATCGCCTCCCGGCGACAGCCGCGACTCGCCGACACCACTTGCCTGCCGAAGCGTTGAGCAAGGGATGACGCTTTTTCACACCTTACGCGGCGGTTCAAACTAGCCCAGTATTGAGGCACTTCACCCCATGCAAGCGCATCAGCGAATGTTGGATCCCACGGCTAAGAGTCTGCATTCCGGCGAGTCCCCGCTCCTCAGGACGGTCGGGCTCACCAAGCGCTATGGCGATTTCCTCGCCAACGATGCCATCGACATCGATATCTGGCCAACGGAAATCCACGCGCTGCTGGGCGAGAACGGCGCCGGCAAGTCGACGCTGGTCAAGGCGATCTACGGGCTGATCCAGCCCAGCGCTGGCCAGATTTTCTGGCAGGGCCAGCCGATCGTGCTGTCCGGCCCCTCGGAAGCGCGCAGCCGCGGCATCGGCATGGTGTTCCAGCACTTCTCGTTGTTTGACAATCTCACCGTCGCCGAGAACGTCGCGCTCGGCCTCGACGGGAAAGAATCCTTCAAGGACATGTCGGCGCGGCTTGAGCAGGTGTCGAAGACTTATGGATTGCCGCTCGATCCCAAACGCGAGGTCTGGCAATTGTCGGTCGGCGAACGCCAGCGCATCGAGATCGTTCGCGCGCTCATGCAGGATCCACAATTCCTGATCCTTGACGAGCCCACCGCGGTGCTGACGCCACAGGAAGCCGACCAGCTCTTCATCGTGCTGGAGCGGCTCAAGGCCGAAGGCCGCGCGATCCTCTATATCAGCCACAAGCTCGAAGAGGTGAAGCGCCTGTGCGACACAGCAACGATCCTGCGCGGCGGCAAGAAGGTGGAGACCTGCAATCCCAGGCTTGAGACCGCCGCTTCGCTCGCGCGCATGATGGTCGGCGGCGAGATCAAGGAAGTGAAGGCGGCCGCCGGCCGGCAGACCACGGTGCCGCGCCTCGTCGTCAACGATCTCTCGCTCGCCCCCGGCGAGGCGCATGGCGTGCGGCTCGAGCACATCTCGTTCGAGCTGAAAGGCGGCGAGATCCTCGGCATCGCCGGGGTTGCCGGCAACGGCCAAGACGAATTGTTCGCCGCGCTCTCCGGCGAACGCCTGTCGAAAGATCCCGGCACGATCGTGATCGAAGGCCTTGCTGCCGGCCATCTCTCGATCACGCAGCGCCGCAAGCTCGGCGCGGCCTTCGTTCCCGAGGAGCGGCTCGGCCACGGCACCGCGCCCCGCATGAAGCTTTCGGAGAATGCGCTTCTCACCGGGCATGCCGCCAGCGGCATGGTCCATCACGGCTTCATCGATACTGCGGCCACTCTGAAGACGGTCGACCGCGCAACCGAGACGTTCGACGTCCGCAAGGCCAAGCGCGATCCGGAAGCAGCATCCCTCTCCGGCGGCAATTTGCAGAAGTTCATTGTGGGACGCGAGATCCTGCGCAATCCCGCGGTGCTGGTGGTGAGCCAGCCGACCTGGGGGGTCGACGCCGGCGCTGCCGCCGTCATCCGCCAGGCGCTGCTTGATCTCGCAACCGCAGGCGCCGCCGTGCTCGTCACCAGCCAGGACCTCGACGAGCTCGCGGAAATCGCCGACCGCATCGCCGTGATGTTCCATGGCCATCTGTCTGCACCGCTCGCCACCAGCGAGGCGACGCGCGAAAAACTCGGCCTGTTGATGGGCGGCAGCACGCTGGAGCCGAAGGAGGCCGCGCATGCAGTTGGTGCTTGAGAAGCGCGCCGAGCGCTCCAACACGATCGCGCTGATCTCTCCGCTGATCGCGATCGGCCTCACGATCGTGACCATGGTCATCCTGTTCGCGATCCTCGGCAAGAATCCGCTGCTCGCCCTGCACGCCTATTTCATCGCGCCTTTGACCGACAGCTATTCGCTCCAGGAAATCGCGGTGAAGGCAACTCCGCTGGTGATGATCGCGATCGGACTATCGCTCTGCTATCTCGCCAATGCCTGGAACATCGGCGCCGAAGGGCAGTTCCTGATTGGTGCAGTCGCCGGAAGCTGGATTGCGGTGAAGACGCAGGGCACCGACGCCGGCGTCTGGGTGCTGCCGGTCATGCTCGTGCTCGCCGCCGCGGCGGGCGCGCTCTACGCACTGATCCCGGCAATCTGCAAGGTGAAGTTCGGCGCCAGCGAAATCCTGACCAGCCTGATGCTGGTCTATGTCGCCGATCTCTTTCTCGACTATCTCGTGCGCGGCCCCTGGCGCGATCCACACGGTTTCAACTTCCCGACCACCGCCGAGTTCGATCCGGTCGCAACGGTGCCGCTGCTGATCGAAGGCGGCCGGCTGCATCTCGGCTCCATCATCGCCCTTCTCGTCGTCGCGGCGGTGGCGATCCTGCTCGGGCGCACCATCAAGGGATTCGAGATTCGCGTGGTCGGTGCGGCGCCTCGCGCCGCGCGGTTCGGCGGCTTCAATTCCAACCAGTTGATCATCCTGACCTTCGCCGTCTCGGGCGCGCTGGCCGGCCTCGCCGGCATCATCGAGGTCGCGGGTCCGGTCGGACATCTCCAGCCCGGCATCTCGCCGGGTTACGGTTTTACGGCGATCATCGTGGCCTTTCTCGGCCGGTTGAACCCCCTTGGAATATTAATTGCAGGCCTTTTTCTCGCGTTGACCTTTATCGGCGGCGAGCAGGCGCAGATCGCGATGAAGATCCCGTTGGACGTCACCAAGGTTTTTCAAGGCATCCTGCTGTTCTACGTGCTCGCCTGCGATTCCCTCATTCTCTACCGCTTCAAGCTGGTCTTCCCGAACCGACAGGTGGCTCGTGGAACTCATTGAAGCCATCATTCTCGCAGTGCTCGCCGCTTCGACGCCGCTCCTGATCGCGGCGACCGGCGAGCTCGTGACCGAGCGCTCCGGCGTACTCAATCTCGGCGTCGAGGGCATGATGATCGTCGGTGCCGCGTGTGGCTTTGCAGGTGCGTGGCTGACCGGCTCGATCTTCATTGGCGCACTGTTTGGCATCGTCGCCGGCACGCTGATGTCACTGGTCTTCGCACTGATGGCGCTCGGACTTGCGGTCAACCAGGTTGCAACGGGTCTTGCGCTGACCATCCTGGGCGTCGGACTCTCCGGCCTGATCGGCGCCGGTTTCGTCGGCGAGCGCATCACCCCGGCGCGACATCTCAATATTCCCGGTCTCACCGATATTCCGCTGGTCGGCCGCGTGTTGTTCGGCGAGGACGCCTTTGTCTATTTCTCGCTGGCGCTGGTCGTCGGCGTCTGGTGGTTCCTGTACCGCACGCGGCCAGGATTGATCCTGCGCGCCTGCGGCGACAACCATGTCTCCGCGCATGCGCTCGGCTATCCCGTGCTGCGCATCCGCACCTTAGCGGTGATGTTCGGCGGCGCCTGCGCCGGACTTGCCGGTGCCTATCTGCCGCTCGCCTATACGCCGTTCTTCATTCCGGGCATGACCGCGGGACGCGGCTGGATCGCGCTGGCGCTGGTGGTGTTCTCGTCCTGGCGGCCGGGCCGCCTCGTGGTGGGCGCCTATCTGTTCGGCGCGGTGACGATCCTGCAGCTGCACGCGCAGGGCTGGGGCGTCGGCATTCCCTCGCAGTTGATGTCGGCGCTGCCTTACCTTGCGACTGTCGTCGTCCTGGTCCTGCTCTCCCGCGCGCGCACGGGTGGATCGACCGCACCGGCTGCGCTTGGCACCGTGTTCGTGCCTGACCGCTGAGTTTCATTTCCACACCGTGCGCGATGGGGCGCGCACGTTGCGGATCGTGGCTTTCCCCTGACATTTGGAGATTGATGATGAGGAAATCACTTCTTGCGCTGGCTGCCGGGCTCTTGCTTGCCGGGAGCGTCAGTGCAGCCTCCGCAGCCGACAAGCTGAAAGTCGGATTTATCTACCTCGGCCCGGTCGGTGACCTCGGCTGGACCTATCAGCATGAGCTGGCACGCCAGGCGCTAGTGAAGGATCTCGGCGACAAGATCGAGACCACCTTTCTCGAAAACGTGCCTGAAGGCCCCGACGCCGAGCGCTCCATCGAACAGCTCGTCCGCGCCGGCAACAAGCTGATCTTCACCACCTCGTTCGGCTACATGGATCCGACGCTGAAGGTCGCGAAGAAATATCCGAACGTGCATTTCGAGCACGCGACCGGCTACAAGCGCAACCCCAACATGTCGACCTATTCGGCTAAATGGTATCAGGGCCGCTACATCCAGGGCCTGATCGCGGCCAAGATGTCGAAGTCCGGCGTGCTCGGCTATATCGGCTCGTTCCCGATTCCCGAGGTCGTCTCCGGCATCAACGCGACGATCCTCGCCGCGCAGACCATCAACCCGAACATCAAGGTCAAGATCATTTGGGCCAACACCTGGTTCGACCCGGGCAAGGAAGCCGACGCCGCCAAGGCGCTAATCGACCAGGGCGCCGACATCATCATGCAGCACACGGATTCGCCCGCTGCGATGCAGATTGCCAGCGAACGCGGCAAGCTCGCCTTCGGCCAGGATTCCGAGATGATCAAGTTCGGGCCGAAGACCCAGCTGACCTCGATCCTCGATACCTGGGGTCCGTACTACATCGCCCGGGTCAAAGCGGAACTCGACGGCACCTGGAAATCCGAGGACAGCTGGGGCGGCCTCGACAGCCACATGTTCGCGATGGCGCCCTACACCAACATGCCCGACGACGTGAAGAAGATCGCCGAGGATGCCCAGGCCGCAATCACCGCGGGCAAGCTGCATCCGTTCAAGTGCCCGGTCGTTGGGCAGGATGGCAAGCCGGTCGAGTGCAAGGGCGGCGCCAATCTCGACGACGGCCAGATCCTCGGCATGAATTTCTACGTGAAGGGCATCGACGACAAGCTGCCGGGCAAGTAGCACGCTTCTTGCATCGCCTAAATCACCTGCTCCTCCCGGAGGAGGTTCGGAGGGGGTGGCCAGAAGCACCCGGCACTTGTGGTCGCCCCCTCTTTCTATTTTCGCCTGGATACTATCCCGCCTGCATGGCCCGCGCCGCCGAACTGTGGCGGTGGATGAGGTCTGCCACATCTAGGCCGGGGACCGCGCCGTCGATCACGACCCATTTTCCTGCCACCATCACCCTATCGGCCCGATGCGCCCCGCACAGCACCAGTGCGGCCAGGGGATCGCCATGGCCGGAGAAGCGTAGCTCGTCGAGCCTGAACAGCGCGAGATCGGCCGCCTTGCCGAGCGCGATCTCGCCGAGTTCCGGCCGGCCGACGCAGGCTGCCGAGCCCTTGGTGGCCCAGCGCAGCGCATCCTTGTGACTGACCTTCGTCACCCCGTAGCGCGCCCGTTGCAGCAGGAACGCGGCCCGCACCTCCTGCATCAGGTTCGATCCGTCGTTCGAGGCCGAGCCATCGACGCCGATGCCGATGCCGGCGCCGGCCTCCTCCATTTCGCACACCGGACAGCAGCCCGACGCCAGAAGCTGATTGCTGCATGCGCAATGACTGATGGTCGTCTTCGCCTTGCCGAGCCGCTTCATCTCGTCTGCGTTGAAGAAGATGCCATGGGCGAGCCACGTCCGCGCATTGAGCCAGCCGCATTGTTCGAGATAGTCGAGCGGACGGCAGCCATAGATCTCCTGGCAGAATTTGTTCTCGTCCTCGGTCTCGGCGAGATGGGTATGCAGGCGTACGTCAAGCTTGTCGGCCAGATCGGCGGTGGCGCGCATCAGGGACGTCGTCACCGAGAAGGGCGAGCATGGCGCCAGCGCGATCTGCACCATCGCATCCGCGCCGCGCTGGTGGTACTTGGCGACCACGCGCGCGCTGTCCGCGAGGATCGTGTCCTCGTCCTGCACGACGCTGTCAGGGGGCAGGCCGCCATCGCGCTGTGACAGGTTCATCGAGCCGCGCGTGAGCAGCACGCGCACGCCGAGCCGCCTGGCCACCCCCACCTCGATATCGACGGCGTCTTCGAGCCCTGCCGGAAATACATAGTGATGATCCGTCGTGGTGGTGCAGCCCGAGAGCAGCAGTTCGGACATCGCCACGGTGACAGCGAGCTCGAGCGCATCCGGCGTCAGCTTCGCCCACACCGGATAGAGCGCCTGGAGCCAGGGGAACAGCTCGCGGTCCATCGCCGCGGGTAGCGCCCGTGTCAGCGTCTGGTAGAAATGGTGATGGGTGTTGATGAGGCCCGGCAGCACGACGTGGTCGCCAGCGTCGAACACCGCGACGTCAGCGGTTGCGGGCGCAGCGCCGGCCGGCACCAGCTCGACGATCCGGCCGCCTTTCACCACGATCCCGCGCTCGGCGCCATCGGCGAGGATAGCCAGAGGATCCCTGATCCAGATCGGCTTTGCGTCGCTCATGATCCCGCTTCTCCTCACATCCGCTGACGACAGGCCTGCACGGCAGGGGCCGGCCCGATTGCACTTTTGCTGCGACTTGTTGTTGCGACTTGGCGCTCGTCTTGCAAGACTTTCTCCTGGCTCGATTCACTCGTTGGAAGCGTTGACGTCGCCATGGACTTGAATACCATCACAGCGGTCGCCCATCCGCAAACGCGCGCGCAGCTGCCCGTTTGGACGCCAGGTGATGCTTGGCTCGCGGGCGGCACCTGGCTGTTCTCGGAGCCGCAAGTTCACCTCACTCGGCTCATCGATCTCATCGATCTGAAATGGCCGGCGCTGACGGTCACCGAGAGCCATTTCAGCATCGCGGCCACCTGCACCCTTGCACAGCTCGATGGATTCGTCTGCCCACCCGACTGGTTCGCGGCGCCGCTGATCAACCAGTGCTGCCGCGCCTTCCTTGCTTCGTTCAAGATCTGGAAGACGGCGACCGTCGGCGGTAATCTCTGCATGTCGCTTCCGGCGGGACCGATGATCTCGCTCACCGCGGCGCTGGAGGGCGTCTGCACCATCTGGAAGGCCGGCGGCGGCGAACAGATGATGCCCGTCGTCGACTTCGTCACCGGCAACCAGCTCAACCTTCTGGCGCCGGGGGACCTGCTCCGGCAGATCGATATCCCGATTGCCGCCTTGAAGCGTCGTACGGTCTTTCGCCAGATCTCGCTGGCGCCGGTCGGCCGCTCGGCGGCGCTGGTGATCGGCAGTCTGGATGCCGATGGCACGTTGACGCTCACGGTCACCGCCTCGACCGTGCGGCCGATTCGGCTGTCCTTTCGCGAGGCCCCCGACGCGAAAGCGCTCCGTGAAGCCATCGCGCAGCAGATCACCGACGATCTCTACCACACCGACATCCACGGCAAGCCGCTGTGGCGCAAGCACATGACACTGCGGCTTGCCGAAGAGATCCGCGACGAACTCCTCGGAGCACCGTCGTCATGAGCTTCGAGGTCAACGGCACGACGTTTGCGCAGGAGCCACGCGCCGGCCAGTGCCTGCGCACGTTCCTGCGCGAGCTCGGCCATTTCGGCGTGAAGAAGGGCTGCGACGCCGGCGATTGCGGCGCCTGCACCGTGCTGCTGGACGGCGAGCCGGTGCATAGCTGCCTGATCCCGGCCTTCCGTGCCGAGGGGCGCGCCGTCACCACGATCGAAGGTCTCGGCGGAGACAGCGGCGCGCACCCGATGCAGCAGGCTTTCCTCGATGCGCAGGGCTTTCAATGCGGCTTCTGCACCGCCGGCATGATCCTGACCTGCGCCTCGCTGAACCAGGCGCAGCGCACCGATCTCGGCGTCGCGCTGAAGGGCAATATCTGCCGCTGCACCGGGTATCGTTCGATCGAGGATGCGTTGATCGGCAAGACCAATATCGAGGAGAACGTCGAGGCCGGCGCCGCATTCGGCCGCAGCCTGCCGGCGCCAGCTGGCCCCGATGTCGTGCGCGGCAAGGCGCGCTACACGTTCGACACGCAGATTGACGGCCTGCTGCATATCAAGCTGCTCCGGTCACCGCACGCCCACGCGAGAATCGTCGTGATCGACAAGTCGGAGGCCCTGAGCGTTCCCGGCGTGCACGCGGTGCTGACGCATGAGGATGCGCCAACCACTCTGATGTCGACCGCGCGGCATGAGAAGGACTGGATGGATCCCGAGGACACTCGTGTTCTCGACGACATCGTCCGCTTCATCGGCCAGAAGGTCGCAGCCGTCGTCGCAGACAGCGAAGCCGCCGCCGAGGACGCATGCCGCCGGCTGAAGGTCAGTTACGAGATTTTGCCCGCGCTGGTCGATCCGGAGCAGGCGATGGCGCCGGGTGCGCCCATCGTTCATCCCGATCGCACCACCGCGAACCGCGTTGCCGAAGCCCAGCGCAACCTCGCCGCGGAGACGCATGGCGAGTTCGGCGACGTCGCGGCTGCGCTCGCGACATCCGCCGTCACCTTCGAGGGCACCTTCCATAGTCACCGTGTGCAGCATGCCGCTTTGGAAACCCACGGCGGCCTCGCCTGGCTCGACGCTTCCGGCGTGCTCAATGTCCGCACCTCGACGCAGGTGCCGTTCCTGACCAGGCGCGCGCTGTCTGATATCTTCGAGCTTCCCATGGACAAGGTCCGCGTCTTCTGCGAGCGCGTCGGCGGCGGCTTTGGCGGCAAGCAGGAGATGTTCGTCGAGGACATTCTGGCGCTCGCCTCGCTCAAGACCGGCCGGCCGGTGAAGCTGGAGCTCACCCGCGAGGAGCAGTTCGTCGCGACGTCGACGCGGCATCCGATGCGGGTCCACGTCAAGGCCGGTGCAGACGCGGACGGCAAGCTCACCGCGCTCCAGCTCGACGTGCTCTCCAATACCGGCGCCTACGGCAATCACGCCGGCCCCGTGATGTTCCACTCGCTGGCCGAATCCATCAGCGTCTACAATTGCCCGAACAAGCGGGTCGACGGCTGCGCCGTCTACACCAATACGGTGCCGGCAGGCGCGTTTCGCGGATATGGCTTGCCGCAAACGCTGATCGCGGTCGAAGCCGCGATCGACGAACTGGCCAAGCAGCTCGGCATCAGCCCTTACGAGATGCGCCGGCGCAACGTCGTTAAGCCCGGCGATCCCATGGTGTCGCCACCGTCATCGGAATTCCACGACGTGCTCTACGGCTCCTACGGGCTCGACCAGTGCCTCGACCTCGTCGAGCGCGCGATGCAGGCTGATGGCCCGCAGCCGGACCTGTCGCCGGAGTGGCTGATCGGCGACGGCATCGCGCTGACGATGATCGATACGGTGCCCCCGGCGGGCCATCTCGCGGATGCGATGGTCACGCTCAACGACGACGCCAGCTTCGACCTCATCGTCGGTACCGCCGAATTCGGCAACGGCACCAGCACCGTGCACCGGCAGATCGCGGCCACGACGCTTGCGACCACCGTCGACCGCATCCGCCTGCGCCAGTCCGACACCGCCCATGGCGGCCACGACACCGGCGCCTATGGCAGCGCCGGCATGTTCGTTGCCGGCAAGGCGACGCATGCGGCAGCCATGCAGCTCGCGACTGAGCTGAAGGCGGCCGCCGCCGGCGCATGGCTCTGCGACGTCGGGAGCTGCGCGCTCGAGAACGAGGCCGTCGTCAGTGGCGTGCGGCGGATGTCCTTTGTGGAGCTGGCCAAGCTCGCGCGCGAACGCGGACAGCCGTTCGCAGGCGCCGGCAATTCCGGTGGCACGCCGCGTTCGGTCGGCTTTAACGTGCAAGGCTTTCGCGTTGCCGTGAGCAAGGGCACCGGCGAGCTCCGGATTCTCAGGAGCGTGCATGCGGCGGACGCCGGCGTCGTCGCCAATCCCATGCAGTGCCGCGGTCAGGTCGAAGGCGGTGTCGCGCAGGCACTCGGTGCCGCGCTCTACGAGGAGATGGTGATCGATGCGGACGGCCGCGTCGTCAACCCCAAATTCCGCGACTACCATCTTCCCTCCTTCGCGGATGTGCCCCGCACCGAAGTCTTCTTCGCCGAGACCTCCGACACGATCGGCCCGCTGGGGGCTAAGTCGATGAGCGAGAGTCCGTACAATCCGGTCGCCGCCGCCCTCGGCAACGCGATTGCCGATGCCACCGGCATCCGCTTCACGGCGCCGCCCTTCAAGCCGGACAGGCTGTTTCCGGCGCTGCACGATAAGTTTGGGTAGGCATATTTCGGGGGATTGATCCATGAGCAGCGAAGTGCATCCCGTCGACGAGGTCTTGCCGGTCCCGCGCCTGCTCGCGCTCGGGCTTCAGCATGTGCTGGTGATGTATGCCGGCGCGGTCGCGGTGCCCCTGATCATCGGGCGCGCACTCAAATTGCCGCCGGAGGATGTCGCCTTCCTGATCAGCGCCGACCTGTTCGCCTGCGGGCTTGCGACGCTGGTGCAATGCCTCGGTTTTCCCGGCGTCGGCATCCGACTGCCCGTGATGATGGGCGTGACCTTCGCATCCGTCGGTCCGATGCTGTCGATGGCGGCTTCACCTGACATCGGCCTGCTCGGCATCTACGGTTCGGTGATCGCCGCCGGCCTGTTTGGCGTTGTCGCAGCGCCGTTCGTCAGCCGGCTGTTGCCGCTATTTCCGCCCGTCGTCACCGGCAGCATCATTCTCGTCATTGGAATCTCCCTGATGCGGGTCGGCATCAACTGAGCCGGCGGCGGCCTGCCGACGCTGACCAGGATGGTGGACGGCGTCGCCGGCAGCTTTCCCAATCCGGCTTACGGACAGTTGCAGGGACTCGGCATCTCGCTGTTCGTGCTGCTCTTCATTCTCGGCCTGATCAAATGGGGCACCGGCTTTCTCGCCAACGTCTCCGTGCTGCTTGGCATCATCGCCGGCGCCGTGCTCGCGAGCATTCTGGGCGTGATGCATTTTGACAAGGTCGCTGCGGCCTCCTGGGGCGCCATCGTGATCCCGTTCCGCTTCGGCATGCCGCAATTCCATCTGGTACCTGTTATCACCATGTGCGTCGTCATGGTCGTCGTGATGATCGAATCGCTCGGCATGTTCCTCGCGCTCGGCGACATCACCGGCAAGACGGTCGATCGCGATGCCCTGAGCCGAGGCCTGCGCGCCGACGGCGTCGGCACGCTGCTCGGCGGCATCTTCAACACCTTCCCGTACACGTCGTTCTCGCAGAATGTCGGCCTCGTCTCGGTCACCGGCGTGCGCTCGCGCTGGGTGACGGTCACGGGCGGCTTCATCATGCTCGTGCTCGGCCTGTTGCCGAAGCTCGCCGCGCTGGTCGAGGCCGTGCCGCTGGTCGTGCTCGGCGGCGCCGGCCTCGTGATGTTCGGCATGGTCGCCGCGACAGGCGCACGCATCCTCACCTCGGTCGACTTCCGCAACAATCGCTACAATCTCTTCATCGTCGCGATCTCGATCGGCTTCGGCCTGATCCCGCTCGCCGCACCCGGCTTCTTCAGGAATTTACCGCACGATCTCCAGCCGCTGCTGGAGTCAGGCATTCTGCTCTGTGCGATCGTCTCCGTGCTGCTCAACGCCTTCTTCAACGGATTGAGCGGCGGCGCAGCCGCGGAAGCGGATGCAGCAGCGGTCGCCTCATCCGCGCAACATATTTAACTACCGCGATAGGTCGAATAGCTCCACGGCGTGACGAGCAACGGCACGTGGTAGTGGCTCTCCGGCTCGCTGATCGCGAAACGAAGCGGGATTTCGTCGAGAAACGGCGGGTCAGAGAGCTGCACGTTGCGCTCGGCGTAATATTTGGCCACGCTGAAGCGAAGCTCGTAGCGGCCGATCGGAAGCGGACGGCCGCCGATCAACGGCTGGTCGGTGCGGCCGTCCGCATTGGTCACCGCGCGCGCTATCACGCGGCTCTCGCCGAGGTTCGCGAGCTCGATCAGTTCGACCGGAATGCCTGGCGCAGGTTTGCCGACGTGGTTGTCCAGCACATGGGTCGAGAGCCGGCCGTGGACCTTGAGCTTGTCATCGGCTGCGACGAGTTGATCGAGCCGCAAAGCCGAGATGCGGCCAATCTCCTCGATCGCACGCCGCGTCTCGGTCTTGGCGATATTGCGCAACCGCGTCTCGAAATCGCGCAGCACGGAATCTTTGGTGTGACGGCGCACGCAGACGATATAGGGGATGTCGAACTTCTCGCGATAGGCATTGTTGACGCGCTCGAACGCCGCGTATTCGGCATCCGACAGCCGGTCGAGGCCGGCGCTGTTCTGCTCCTCGGTCGATTCCGCGGTGAGCCCCGCCGCGCGCTGGGTCTTGTTGGCGAGGTCCGGATGCGCCCGGATCAGCGCCAATTGCACGTCGGGTTCGGCACTCTGGATCGCCGCCATCAGCGCGGCGCGCAACTGGTTGATGCCGGCGAACGGTCGCTTCGCGGCCAGTTGCCCGGCGATCCACGGCGAATATTCAACGACGTTGGCGAGCGCGGCAACGAAATCGGCTTCATCGGCGGCATTGAGATCAGACAGCGATATCTGCGACATCGTCCTCACCCGATCTCGAATGCATCGGCCGCAAGGTGCGCGAGCTTGTCGTGCCAATGCTGGGCGATCTGCAACCGTGTCGGCACCCAGACGCGGTCGTGCTTGCGGATGTAGTCGAGGAAGCGGATCAGCCCCGCCGCACGGCCGGGGCGACCGGCGAGACGACAGTGCAGGCCGACCGACATCATCTTCGGCGCGCTCTCGCCTTCGGCATAGAGCACGTCGAAGGCATCCTTCAAATAGGTGAAGAACTGCTCGCCTTCGGCAAATCCTTGCGGGTTGATGAAGCGCATGTCGTTGGCGTCGAGCGTATAGGGAATGACGAGCTGCTTGCCGCTCGCGCCCTTGATCCAATAGGGCAGATCATCGGCATAGGAATCGCTGAGATAGAGGAAGCCGCCCTCCTCCATCAACAGACGGTTGGTGTTGATGGAGGAGCGTCCGGTATACCAGCCGAGCGGCCGCGAGCCGGTCGCCGCGGTGTGGACGCGGATCGCTTCCGCGATCTCCGCGCGCTCCTGCGCCTCGGTCATGTCCCTGTGCTCGATCCACTTCAGGCTGTGGCTGGCGATGTCCCAGCCCGCCTCCTTCATGGCAGCTACGATTTCCGGATTGCGCTTCAGCGCCGTGGCGACGCCGAACACGGTGGTCGGCCACTTCCGCTCGCTGAACACCCGCCACAGCCGCCAGAAGCCGGCGCGCGAGCCATATTCGAACATCGATTCGATATTGGCGTGGCGCTGGCCGGGCCAAGGCTGCGCGCCGAGCACGTCGGACAGGAACGCTTCCGAGGCAGGGTCGCCATGCAGGATGTTGTTTTCGCTGCCCTCCTCGAAATTGACGACGAATTGCACCGCGACCCGCGCGTTGCCGGGCCATTGCGGATGCGGCGGATTGCGGCCGTAACCGCGGAGATCGCGCGGGTAGCGGGTACCAGTCACTCAGACTTCCTCGAAGCGGATCGGCAGCGCGCCCTTCCACAGCACGCTCTTGCCGAGCGTCGCCAAATTCTCCAGGCCGGAGGTCAGCGTGATGAAATGGTTGCCGGCGAGCTGCCCCATCTTGCTCGCGAAGTGCACGCCGCCATAGGCCATCAGGATCTCGGTCTCGCTGATGCCGCCGGGATAGAGGATGATCTGGCCGGGCGCGGGATAGCTGGTGTGGTTCTCGTAGCCGACACCGAAATCGAGGTCGCCGAGCGGCATCCACACGCCCTCGCCGCTCCAGCGCACGTGGATGATGTGGCTTTCGAACGGCAGCGCCTTGCGGAACGCGGCGACAGTCTTGGGCGCCGCTTGCTCCTCGAAACGGGCATCGAAGGTGAAGTCGCCGGCACGGATAACGAGTTTGCTCATCTCATCTCTCTGGATCGGGGGCGGTGCCCCACGGGGAATTTTCAGGCAAAGAGCATTCCATCGGGCTTCGCGCAAGGGGCGCGGCAAGTCACCTCAAGTTACCTGCGGTCGTAGGACCAGCCGAAAACGCCACTCCGCCGCGTCTCGGGCTCCGGCTCGGCGGCGGGCTGCGGCGCCTCCCTCAGTTCCGCCTGCGGCGGCGGAGGCGGCACCGGCAAATTCTCGCATTTCATGGAATAGACCAGCTTGCCGTCCGCGGTATGCCCGATCGGCGCGCAGGGGTCCGGATGCGCCACCGATGTTTTTGGGGTCAGCTTGACCTGCGCCACCGCTGGCGCAGCGATCAGCAGAAGGACCAGCAGATATTTCGACATCATTGTCGCCTGAAAACTAGATCTGGCCCATTGAACCGGATTGGAGGGAGCAAGTCCACCGGTGCAACGGGCGCGATTGCCGAATATTTAGCCGAGGCTAGAAAATTGGCTCGCCCCAATGTGATGTCGCGAGCGCTGATATCGGCTGGGCGCGTCGCCATGTCAGCCGCGACGGCGAGCACACAAACACACAATCTCACAGCCGGGCTGTCATCACGGGAGAAAGAAACAATGCAAAAGACTTTCATCATTCTCGGCGCAACGCTGATTACCGCCGCCACGATCCAGATCGCCGCGGCGAACGACCGCCGTCATGTCCGCAAGGCGCAGCCCCATCCCATCACCCATTCGGTGCGCGACTCCAACGCCGCGCTCTGGCCATCACAACGGACCGAGCCCGACTGGTCGCGCTATTCCAACGGCGCGATGTCTGCACCAGCGGGACGGTGATGCAGGAAGCCTAGCGCGATCAAGCGAAACTGCCTCCACGTCGTCATTGCGAGGAGCCCTTGCGACGAAGCAATCCAGACATTTTCCACGGATGCATTTCTGGATTGCTTCGCTGCGCTCGCAATGACGGAGCATGAGGCGGCAGCGCCACGCTTCCAGCTCGCATTCAGATTGCAGACACGCCTTCGCATCCTCGCGGCGCGTTTCGCCCGAGCTTTGCTTCGTCATTCCACCCTCAAATCCAAGAGGGCGCAGGGAAGGCCGGGTGCCGGCTGGCACCCGCGGTCCGCTGCGCGAAAAGCACACGCAGGAAAACCGCACAGCAGCATACAGGTGTAGCCAATCACTCGGCCTTCCCTGCGCGATGGTTGGACGGCTTATGCCGTGCTCTCCCGGGAGCCGAGTTCTCTTTGGCCTCCCTCGCCCCAACGAAATTCACCGGCACCGCGCCGGTTGACGCGCATGCCGCATTCGCCAGGGCTTGACCGTAGCAACGACGGCCAGGACCACACGGTTTTGCCGTACGCACGGCTCGCCATTTCGCCACCGGTTTCGACGACGTTGTGCACGTTGCCGCCGACCTGATGACGAGACGAAGCCTAGCAGCGCCGCTCGTCGGAACGAAGCCTCGGGCTCACGGAGAGCAATCCGCCCTGCCCTTAGCCTCTCGTCCCCGAACGCTGCCGCGTCCACCGCAAGCCCGGCGCGCGAACGTGACGACCACAAGATCGCCCCTCAAGGATGAGCCGGGATGCGCGACACATACGCCATTTCCGAATTTCGGTAAAGTAGAATATTTTTTTCCGAGGGGATTGACGCACGGGCGACACAGGCCGCGCAATGAGACGCCTCGCGTAGAAGCAACAAGGGGCGGTGCAAAACACCGCCCCTTTGGCGCGAATCGAGACTGAGGCGAAGACAGGCGCCTAATACGGCTGATAATAGCCACGCGGACCATAATAGGGGCCGCCGCCGTAATATCCCTGGCCGCCGTAGTAAGGACGGGGGCCGTAATTATAGCGGTCCTCGTAGTACTCCTGGCGCCTGCTCTCTGCGATCGCGCCGCCGATCAGACCTGCCGCCACGCCCATGAAGGCAAGGCCTGCAGCGTTCGGGCCCCGTCGATAATAGCGATGGCGGCGAGCGGCGCTGAAATCGGTGGCAGCCTGAGCGCCCGCGCCCACGGCAGCGGCCTTGGCGGGCGCGGGCGAGTTGGCAGCCGAAGGGGTGATCGAAGCCGCAATCAGAACAACACTTGCGAAAGCTGCCAACGCAAGGTTGCGGCCGGCTGCAGAAATCATCGGTCCCTTATTCATCTTGACCTTCCCTGTTCTCGCTCAAAGCGACACAATCAAACGAGACTTAATGCGCAAACCACTGAAATGGTTTCGTGATCGCGGCAATCTGCCACGCTTTGAACGATTGTAAACCGCACGCTTTGAACGATTGTAAACCGAACGTCCAGATCCAGCTTGAACCATCCAACATGAGCGGATAATGAACAGACGCACCGTTTTTCGGTCGCCGTAAGCGTTTTACGTGAACCAACGCATCAACCGACGCCGTCGGGATCGATGCCATTCTTGGGTTCACCGTCACCGACGCGTCCTATTCCAAAGAGAAACCAGATGATTGCGGTTCGCAAACTGCCGGCGCGCTATGCGCCGATCGTGATGCCATTCGTGCTGTCCATCCTCATGACGGCCGTGGTGTCGGTCATTTCCACGCTTCGAAGCCTCGGCGCAACGCCGGCGTTTCTCGCGACCTGGCCGGGCGCCTGGGCGCTGTCATGGCTCGTCGCGTTTCCGACGCTGCTGATGGTGCTGCCGCTGGTCCGCCGGATCGTGGCGGGCGTCGTTGCGGCTCCCTCCCAACCGGGCCGATAGCGGGCGCGGACGGCGGCGCATGACGCGCGCCGTCCCGCTTCCGCGTGACCTTACGACAACGCGCCGAGCACGCCGCGCGTCGCCTTGTCGATCTCCTCGACATAGCGGCGGCGGGCGAAGGTCTCGGTGAGGAAGCCGACCACCTTGCGGCTGTCGGTGGAATCGACCACCGCCAGCATCTCGGCCTCCGCCTCGTCGAACACCGCCATCGCCGATTTCACGTTCATTTCCGGGATCAGCACGATCTCGGTCAGGCGCGCGAGCTCGATCACCTGGATCTCGTCGGCGATGGTGTCGAGGTCGCCGGAGAACAGGTCGGGCAGCAGGACGAGGCCGACATATTCGTCCGCATTGTTGACGATGACGATCCCGGGCCGCGAGCCCAGCGCGAATTCACGGCGGACCGCGGCAATCGTCGTGGTCGACGGCACCTTGCCGACATCGGAGCGCATCAGCCGCTCGACGGTGAGGTTGCGCAGCCAGCCGACGTCGTTGGCGCTGCGGATGGTTTCCCCGCGCAGATGCAGGCGCCAGGTCGAGAAGGAGTGGCCGAACATGAAGCGGACGCAGATCGAGGTGACGATGCAGCCGGCCAGCACCACGGCGGTGACGTCGACGTTGCGGGTCATCTCGAGCACGAGGAACGACATGGTCAAGGGACCGCCGACGATGGCGACGCCGAGCGTCGCCATGCCCGTCAGCATCGCGACCAGCGGATCGATCACGAAGTTCGGGCTGATCAAGACCAGCACCGCGGCAAAGAACTTTCCGATCAGGCTGCCGACGAACAGGGAGGCAAAGAACAGCCCGCCGCGGAATCCGGAGGCGAGCGAGATCAGGCAAGCCGTCACCTTCAAGGCGATGATCAGCGCGATCAGGCCGATCGTCATGTCGTGAAAGAGATCGAGCACCATCGCGCCGTGGCCGGCCGCCAGCACCTGCGGCGTGACAATCGCAAAGCCGCCGACGATGAGGCCGCCGATCACCGGGCGCAGCCAGACCGGCAGCCATTTGAACAGGCGCTCGAACATGGAGGACGAGCGCATCACGGCGATGCCGACGCCGCTGGTGACGAGCGCGAGACCAATCAGCGCCAGATATTGCTCGACGCCGACGGCGCTGACCTTGGGTATTTCGAGCGAGTATGGCGCGCCGCCGAGCCATTGCGCGGTCAGCGCACCGGCGAGCGAGGCGGCGAGGATCGGCGCGGCGCTGCCGACAGAATAGACGCCGACGATCAGCTCGCAGGCGTAGAAGGCCCCGGTGATCGGCGCACCGAAGGCTGCCGCGATCGCCGCGGCGGCGCCGCAGCCGACGATCAGGCGCAGATCGTTGCGGCGCAGATTGAAGAACTTGCCGAGCAGCGAGGCGATGCCCGAGCCGATCTGGGTATAACCGGCCTCGAGGCCGACTGAGGCGCCGCAACCGTTCGAGATCAACGTCTGGCTCGACACCACCACGCTGTCGCGCATCGACAGATTGCCGCCACGCAGCGCGTTCGCCTCAATCGGATCGACCGCACTGGAGAGCTTGAGCCGTCGCCGCCACCACTCCATGATACCGAGCGCCAATCCACCCAGCGCGGGCGCAATCAGCGCGGCCCAGGGACTGACGCTGGTATTGGCGGACAGGCGGACGTCGATGGGAATGCCGTAGATCACCATATGGGCAATCTGCGCAATCTCGGCCATCAGCGTCACGATGGCGCCGGCAAGCGTGCCGATCACCAGCGCCAGCGGGATCAGATAGAATTCGTTGCTGCGCAGCAGCGCTCGCAGCCGAACCATGACGCGGTTCGTCCCCTTGCGGTCGGCGAGATGTCTGATCCGCAGGAACACTTTCTGTCCGCCCTACCCTTCCGACATGCCGTAGCCGGACATGCGCTGGCGGACCCGCTCGATCTCGGCGCTCGACAGAAGCGGCGGCTCTCCGATCTGGAGACAGCCGTGATATTGCCGCGCCAGCGTCTCGACCTCGACGGCGAGCCACATCGCCTTGTCCAGCGACTTCCCGATCGCGATCATGCCGTGATGGTCGAGCAGGCAGGCAAGCCGGCCCTCCAGCGCCCGAACGGCATGCTCGGACAGCTCCATCGTTCCGAAGGTGGCATAGGGCGCGCAGCGGATGCTGTCGCCGCCGGCGGCCGCGATCATGTAGTGCACGGGCGGGATCTCCAGGCCCATGATCGCCAGGATGGTGCAATAGGTCGGATGGGCGTGGACGACGGCGTTGACGTCTGGCCGGGCTTTCAGGATGTCGAGGTGGAAGCGCCACTCGCTGGACGGCTTCTGAGCGGGCGCGTGCGAGCCGTCCATCGTCATGAACACGACCTGGTCCGGCGTCATGGCGTCGTAGGGCACGCTGGTCGGGGTCACCAGAAGCCCGTCCACATGCCGGACGCTGATATTGCCCGAGGTGCCTTGGTTGATGCCGAGCGCGTTCATGCGGCGGCAGGCGCCGATGATGGCCTGTCTCTTGTCGAGCTCGTCCGCTGTCATCGACATCTCGATTTCCTGACGGTGGGCGCCTGTCAGACGGGGAGTACGTCAAGCAATATGGCAGCGCAAGAGAAAGCGGGCCGGATCGCGCGCGAGCCCGCCAGCCGCCGCGTGGCATCATGAAATAAACATGAAAATCAACGCATTAACAGATTGTCGCAGCTCTACGGCAAGCTCGCCCGGACCGCTGCGATCCCATTGATCACGAACTGCACCGAATAGGCCGCGAGCAGCATGCCGAGCACGCGCGAGAGGACGGCGTTGCCGGTGCGTCCAAGGCTCCGCGCGATCATGTTCGCGAAGATAAAACAGAGCGTGCAGAGCAGGCACACCGAGAGCACGACCGCGATGATGATCGCGAGCCTCGGACCGTAGCCGGCATCGCCCGTCAGGAGCAGCGTGGTCGCGATCGCGCCGGGACCGGCCATCATCGGGATCGCCAGCGGGAATACCGCGACGTCGGAGGCATGTTCGGAGCTTGCCTTGTCGGCCTCGCGAGCCTCGCGATGCGGACGGTCGCCGAAGATCATCTGGTAGGACACGCCGAACAGCAGCAGTCCGCCGGCGATCTGGAAGGCGGGGATGCCGATCCCGAGCTGGCGCAGCAGCCAGTTTCCGATCAGGGCGATCACCACCAGGATCGACGCTGCAATCAGCGGCGCGCGTAGCGCGATGGTGCGCTTGGTCTTGTCGGGCATACCTCCGGTCGCGGCAAGGAAGGCCGGCGCAAGGCCCACGGGATCGACCACGAGCAGCAGCGTCACGAACGCAGATAAGGTGAAGTCGATCATGTCTCGGTGGGCTCCCTGGACGCAGGAACGATGGCTGGCGGAGTGACTTAGCCCGGCAGAACCGCTTTGAAAATCACCGGAGATGCACAATGAGCGACAGTGGAATTGGAATGTTGCTGGGCCAGCTTTCGGGCAACCTGCTCTGGCTCTGGTTCATCGGAGCCTTCGTGCTGGGTGCGGTCCTCGTCTACGGCGTGGCGAAGGCGGGGCGCCTGCGGCGCCACGAGCGCGCGCAGCTTGACCGCAACACCGAGGCGCGGCAGCGGCAGGAAGATCCCTACAAGCGTCCGACCTGAGCGCAGGTTGCCGTTTGGAACTTTCGTTCTCCGAAAGCTTTTGATCGCCTGAGGATTGCGGAAGGCGATGCCTTCGCGTGTCACCTCAAGAGGAGGATGTATGGCCAAGAAAGCAAAGAAGCGCACAACCAAGAAATCGTCGACGGGCCGCGCCCGTCAGGCGCCGAAGATGTTGAGCGACCTATTCCTGGAAACGCTCAAGGACATCTATTTCGCCGAGAACAAGATCATCAAGACCTTGCCCAAGATGGCCAAGGCTGCCAACTCGAAGGAGCTCGCGGCGGCTTTCAACAAGCATCTGCGCGAAACGCAGGGCCAGGTCAAACGTCTGGACCAGATCTTCAAAATGCTAGGCAAGCCGGCCCGCGGCAAGCCTTGCGAAGCGATCAACGGCATCACCGACGAAGGCGCCGAGATCATGAAGGAGTTCAAGAACGCGCCTGCGCTCGACGCCGGCCTGCTCGCAGCCGCGCAGGCGGTCGAGCATTACGAAATCTCCCGCTACGGCACCTTGCGCACCTGGGCTGAGGAGCTCGGCATGCAAGACGCCGCAAGGCTGCTGCAGGCGACGCTGGACGAGGAAGAGGCGACCGATCACGCGCTGACCGAGCTCGCCACCTCCGTGATCAACCTCGAGGCGGAAGAGGAATACCGCCAGGCGGCCTGAGCCGCACATCGCGTGACAACGGAGCGCCGCGGTCTGGAAGGCCGCGGCGCTTGTCTTTTCGGATCGCACGATCCGCATGGCACCTCCGCGCCGCCGGGCTGGAATTCTTGGGAACCGGCCCCATATTCAGCGTTCCCCACCGCCGAGCCTGCATCATGCAACCCAAAAATCCCCTCGACTGGATGCTGTCCGAAGCCCTGGACTCGCTGACCCGCGCCGAACGGCTGCGCCAGCAGTTCGGCCGCCAGGAAGCCTGCTGGGAGCCTCCGATCGACGTGCTCGAAACCGAGCATGAGCTCCTGATCCTGGTCGCGCTTCCCGGCGTCAATCCCGACAATGTCGAGACTGTCATCCATGACGGCGTGCTCGTCATCTCCGGCCAGCGCACCCTTCCGCCGGAGCTTCGCAACGCCCGCATTCACAGGCTAGAGCTGCCGCAGGGGCGTTTTGAGCGCCGCATTGCGCTGCCCGTTGGTCGCTACGCCATCAGTCGCTTCGTGATGGACGGCTGCGTCGCGCTGCGCCTCGCCAAATCCTGAGGTCGATCATGGCCACCGAACCAATGAATACCGCACCGACCAATCCCCAGAGCAATTCTGACGTGAAGATTCCCGAAGACGCGCTGATCATCATTCCCGTGCGCGAGATGGTGCTGTTCCCCGGCGCCATCGCGCCGATCGCGATCGCGCGGCCGAAGTCGGTCGCCGCCGCGCAACAGGCGTTGCGCGAGCAGCGGCCGGTCGGCATCATCCTGCAACGCAGCCCCGAGACCGAGGAGCCCGGGCCGGACGACCTCTATCGGGTCGCGACCATCGCTAACATCGTGCGCTACATCACAGCGCCCGACGGCACCCATCACATCGTCTGCCAGGGCGTGCAGCGCGCGCGCATCCTCGACTTTCTGCCGGGGACGCCGTTCCCGGCCGCGCGGTTCCAGCAGATTCCGGAGCCGACCACGAGCACGCCCGAGATCGAGGCCCGCGGGCTGAACCTGCAGCGCCAGGCCATCGAGGCGATCGAGCTGCTGCCGCAGGCGCCGCCCGAGCTGATCGCGATGTTCCAGGGCACCACCGCGCCGGGCGCGCTGGCGGACCTGGCGACCTCGTTCATGGACATCAAGCCGCAGGACAAGCAGGAGGTGCTGGAGACCATCGACCTCGCGCTGCGTGTCGAGAAGGTGTCGAAGCATCTGGCCGAACGGCTGGAGGTGCTGCGCATCAGCAACGAGATCGGCCAGCAGACCCGCGCCAGCTTCGACGAGCGGCAGCGCGAAGCGATCCTGCGCGAGCAGATGGCGACCATCCAGCGCCAGCTCGGCGAAGGCGACGGCAAGGCGGCCGAGGTCGCCGAGCTGACCGCTGCCATCGCCAAGGCCAACATGCCGCCCGAGGCGGACGCTCATGCGAAGAAGGAGCTGCGCCGCTACGAGCGCATGCCGGAGGCCGCCGGCGAGGCCGGCATGGTCCGCACTTACCTGGACTGGCTGATCGAGCTGCCGTGGGCGCTGCCCGCGGAGAAGCCGATCGACATCAAGGAAGCGCGCCGCATCCTTGATGCCGATCACTTTGGCCTGGAGAAGATCAAGAGCCGGATCATCGAATATCTGGCGGTGCGCAAGCTGGCGCCGCAGGGCAAGGCGCCGATCCTGTGCTTCGTCGGACCGCCCGGCGTCGGCAAGACCTCGCTCGGCCAATCCATCGCACGCGCGATGGATCGTCCCTTCGTGCGCGTCAGCCTCGGCGGCGTGCATGACGAGGCCGAGATCCGCGGCCATCGGCGCACCTATATCGGCGCGCTGCCCGGCAACATCATCCAGGGCATCAAGAAGGCCGGCACCCGGAACTGCGTCATGATGCTGGACGAGATCGACAAGATGGGTCGCGGCGTGCAGGGCGATCCTTCCGCAGCGATGCTGGAGGTGCTCGACCCCGAGCAGAATGGGACGTTCCGGGATAATTACCTGGGCGTGCCCTTCGACCTGTCGCGCGTGGTGTTCATCGCGACCGCCAACATGCTGGACCTGATCCCGGGTCCGTTGCTGGACCGCATGGAGCTGATCAGCCTTACCGGCTACACCCAGGAAGAGAAGCTGGAGATCGCGAAGCGCTATCTGGTGCGGCGGCAGCTCGAGGCCAATGGCTTGACGCCGGAGCAAGCCGAGATCGAGCCGGAGGCGCTGCAGCTGGTGGTCAAGGGCTACACCCGCGAAGCCGGCGTGCGGAACCTCGAGCGCGAGATCGGCAAGCTGTTCCGCCATGCTGCCGTGCAGGTCGCCGAAGGCACGGCTGCCAAGGTCGTCGTGGCGCCGAAGGATATCGGCACCGTGCTCGGCCAGCCGCGCTTCGAAGGCGAGATCGCGCAGCGCACCAGCATCCCAGGCGTGGCCACCGGCCTTGCCTGGACGCCGGTCGGTGGCGACATCCTGTTCATCGAGGCCTCGCGGGTATCCGGTCGCGGCGGGATGATCCTGACCGGCCAGCTCGGCGAGGTCATGCGCGAGAGCGTGCAGGCTGCGATGACGCTGGTGAAGAGCAAGGCCACGCAGCTCGGCATCGATCCGCAGCTGTTCGAAAAGAGCGACATCCACGTTCACGTGCCCGCAGGCGCGACCCCGAAGGACGGGCCGAGCGCGGGCGTTGCGATGTTCACGGCGCTGACGTCCCTGCTCACCAACCGCACGGTGCGCAGCGACACCGCCATGACCGGCGAGATCTCGCTGCGCGGCCTGGTGCTGCCGGTCGGTGGCATCAAGGAGAAGGTGGTGGCGGCCGCGGCCGCGGGCCTGAAGCGGGTGATGCTGCCGGCGCGCAACAAGCGGGACTACGACGACATCCCAAAGAGCGCGCGGGACAACCTCGAATTCATCTGGCTGGAGCGCGTCGACGAAGCCATCGCCGCGGCGCTTGAGCCGGCCGAGGCCAAGATCGAGGCCAAGGTCGAAGCGGCGGAGTGAATGCGATGAAAAAACTGCTGGAAAGAGCGAAGCGATCGCGGACAACGCAACGGCTGCGCCAGTTGCTTGATCGCGCCATCGACGGGGTTCGCGATGCGCTGGCGGCATCAGGACCGCGGCTTCAGCCGGTCCCGGTCAGGGTGAAGCGCCGCAAGGGTTGAGCCCTCCGTCTCAAGTCCTCGCGACAGCCCCGAACAAAAGGCCCCCTCCACGCGAGGGGGCCTTTGCGTTGTTAGCCCACGGCGTCCTTGGCGGCCTTGACCGGGCGGGCGCGGACGATCTTCCGGGCCGGCTTGGCCTTGAACATCATCTCTTCGCCCGTGAACGGGTTGGTGCCCTTGCGCGCCTTGGTCGCGGGCTTCTTGATGACCACGAACTTGGCGAAGCCCGGCACCAGGAACAGGCCGTTCTTCTTGAGCTCCTTGTGGCCGACGTCGGTCAGCGTCTCCATGACGCTCTTGACGTCACGCTTGGAAAGCTCGGTGGTGGTCGCGATCTTTTCGATCAGCTGCGATTTCGACATTTGGGTGGCCATCGTGTCTCCTCTGATTCGTTGACGGCTGCATATTAGACCAACCGGTGAAGGCCTATAGCCTTCTGCACAGTTTTGTCGGGGTTTTACGGGCTTTTTTGGCCCTCTGTGGCAAAAAACCCTGCTTTTAAGCCACTTCCGGAGCGGGAGAAGCCTCAGGCAGCGGATTTTACCTTGTTTCAAAGGCCCGCACGCAGCCTTGCTAAAGCTGATTCGATGCTTTCGACAAGCGACGACCGGCCTCTTTGTGAAAGGCGGGTCGCGATTCACCCTGGAAATAAGGCTAGACCGTCGGGATGCGGCGATCGCGGGGACTTTCTTTCCCTTATTTCTAAGGAGCCCGACGAGCTTCGCTCGCGCTAGATACGTTCGATGATGACGGCCGGGGCCATGCCACCGGCCGCGCACATGGTGACGAGACCGCGCTTCAAGTCGCGCCGCTCGAGCTCGTCGAGCAAGGTGCCGATCAGGATCGAGCCGGTGGCGCCGATGGGATGGCCGAGTGCGATCGAGCCGCCATTGACGTTGACCCGGGCGCGGTCGAGCTTGAGGTCGCGGATGTATTTTTCCGCAACCACGGCAAAGGCCTCGTTGATCTCGAACAGGTCGATGTCGTCCACGGTCAGCCCCGCCTTCGCCAGCACCTTGCGCGTCGCCGGCACCGGCGCGTTCAGCATCAAGGTCGGCGAGTCCCCCATGTTGGCCATCGCGACCACGCGCGCGCGCGGCTTCAGGCCATGCGCCTTGGCATAAGCTGGCGACGCCAGCAGGATCGCAGCCGCGCCGTCGACCACGCCGGACGAGTTGCCGGCGTGGTGCATGAAGTCGATCTCGAGCTCGGGGTACTTCTGCAGGATAAGGCCGCGATAGGTCGTGCCCTTGTCGTCGAGCGCATGGTCGGCGACCGCGGGGAATGCGGGCTTCAACGCGCTCAGCCCTTCCATCGTGGTCTGCGGCCGCGGATATTCTTCATGGTCGAGCGCGAGGCTGCCGTCCTCGCGATGCACCGGCACGAGACTCTTCTTGAAGTGGCCGTTCGCGATCGCGAAGGCTGCGCGCTTCTGGCTTTCGAGGCCGAGCGCGTCCACGTCCCTTCGCGTGATGCCTTCCATGGTCGCGATCGCGTCGGCGCAGACGCCCTGATGCGACTGCGGATGCCGCGCACGCAGGCGCAGATTGCCGTTGTCCATCATCATCGGGCCGCCGCCGCGACGTCCTTCCATCGACATCATCTCGCAGCCGCCGGCGACGACGAGATCTTCCGCGCCCGCCATGATCGAGCTTGCGGCCATGTTGACGCTGGTGATGCCGGAGCCGCAGAAGCGGTCGAGCGTCACGGCACTCGCGCGCACGTCGTAGCCGGCGTCCAGCGCCGACATGCGGCCGAGATCGCCGCCTTGCGTTGCGACCTGCGCGCTGCAGCCCCAGATGATGTCGTCGACATCGGCGGTGTCGATGCCGGTGCGCGTCGCGAGCGCGCGCAGCACGGTTGCTCCCAGCTGCTGTGGATGAATGCCCGAGAGTGCGCCCTTGCCGGCCTTGCCGACGCCCCGTGGGGTCCGGCAGGCATCGATGATGAGTGCGTCGGTCATTGGCGTTATCCTCTTTTTGAATTCTTGGAGGCGTTTTGAATCAAGGTGCGAAGGGAGTCAATGCGCGTCGGCGGAACCGCCTCACCCCACCCTCTCAGCGCAAGCCAAGCTCGTCGCGCCTCCGCAAGAACGGGGGGAGGGAGAGCAATCACGCCCCCGCCGCGTTCTTCGCGATCACGTTGCGATAGAAGCTGGCACTGAGTTTTGGCGTACGCACCTGCGTGTCGAAATTGACGTGGTAGAGCCCAAAGCGCTTGTTGAGCCCGAACACCCATTCAAAATTGTCCATCAGGCTCCAGAGGAAGTAGCCGCGCACCGGCGCGCCTTCGGCGGTGGCGCGCTGGAGCTGAGCGAGGTAGTTGCGCAGATACATGATGCGGTCGGTGTCGTAGATCTTGCCATCGGGCGTCACGACGTCGTCGCCGGAGGTGCCGTTCTCGCTGATATAGATCGCGTCCGTCTTCCATATCTTCGCCGCCAGCTTCGGCACCCAGTAGATCGTCTCGGGGCCGACGCGCAGCCAGTCCGAATTCATGTGCGGGAACGATTTCGGGA
Source organism: Bradyrhizobium sp. 44 (assembly GCF_023073095.1). Taxonomy (NCBI): domain Bacteria; kingdom Pseudomonadati; phylum Pseudomonadota; class Alphaproteobacteria; order Hyphomicrobiales; family Nitrobacteraceae; genus Bradyrhizobium; species Bradyrhizobium sp. 44. The sequence continues at coordinate 199,485 of NZ_JADPIY010000029.1, read as the reverse complement.
TCGGCAGCGGCATGAAGCCCGCGCCCTGGTCGGACGCCACCACATAGTTCTGCGGCGCGTAGATGTTGAGGCCGAGGAAATCGACGGGCGAAGAGATGATCTTCAGCTCCGCATCGGTGTATTTCGGCGCGTCGCGCCCGGCGAACTTCAAGAAGGCGTCGGTGTACTGGCCCGTCATGATGACGTTGAGATAGCCGGCGTTCATCTCGCGCAGCGCGATCTCGGCGGCACGGACGTTCTCCGGCGTGTCGATCGCGGGGGCGCAGGCATCGATGTTCTCGGCCGGCCCCACCCTGGTGCCGCGGCGGCCGTGGGCGCGGACCGCCTGCACCGCGAGCCCGTGCGCGAGTGCGCTGTTGTGCCTGATCTGGTTGACCTCGGCTTGTGGCAGTGTCACGCCGGGCGCGTCGATGCCGATGCCGTAGCCGAAATGGACGAAGCGACCGCTCTCGTTCAATGTGAACACGTTCTTGACGCGATCGGTCAGATGCTGGGCGACATAGGCCGCGTAATCACCGAAAATCTTGCAGGTCTCCGTCGACCGCCAGCCGCCAAACCGGTCCTGGAGCGATTGCGGCAGGTCCCAATGATAGAGCGTCAGCCACGGCTCGATGCCGTTCTTGAGGAGTTCGTCGACCAGGCGGTTGTAGAAGTCGAGCCCCTTCGGGTTGGGTTTGCCATCGCCGTCCGGAAACAGCCGCGGCCATGCCACCGAGAAGCGATAGGCCTTGCAGCCGAGCTCCCTGATGAGCGCGATGTCTTCCTTGTAGCGGTGATAGTGCTCGTTGGCGCGGTCGCCGGTGCTGCCGTCCTCGATCTTGCCGGGGATGCGGACGAACTTGTCCCAGATCGAGGCCCCTCGCCCGTCCTCGTTGACCGCGCCCTCGACCTGATAGGACGAGGTCGCCGTGCCCCAGACAAAGCCCGCCGGAAAGCCGTCCACGCTCCGCGGGGACGATGCGGGCTTGGCATCCGCGACCTCAAGAGGATTGGCGATTCCGGCTGCGGACAATCCCGCCAGCGTGGCGAACTGGCGGCGCGAGACCTTGTCCGACATTGATAGTGCTCCGGGTGATGCTCTTTCGGCGGCACCATGGCGAATCGCGGGTCGTTTGAGAAGCGGGCGAGCCGAGGGCCGAGGATGCAGGATTGCGGAATGCGACAAAGTCGTCCGAAAGGGACTAGGGCGATTGTCGGCAGAGCTACCCCAAAGCCGAAATACCAGCCCAATCCGGCGAGGAAGTTGTCAGTCCCCCTCGATAAGAGGGCCCGTAGGCTCACAGAATGCCCTAAACCGCTCGGAAATTACGACCAAAGTTCGAAAATATGGCGTATGGTGCAACCATCGCCGCTCCGCTCTGGGCGATTGTCTGTCTGCACCGGTCAAGCAAGAGAACGACTGACTTAGGACGCGGTTTGACCGCATGAGACTGTGGTCACCTCTTCCGCTTGACCAAGCGCCTGTCCCGCCAGGGATACATCGACTGACCCCGCGTCAGAGCCACTGTGAATTCGAGGTAAATATATGTCGTATGCCTACAAGCTGAATGAAGACGTTCGCCACCAGCCCCAAGGCCCACAAGGACGTGCCGCAACTGAGCCGCCGATGATTTACACCATCGTCCAGCATATGCCCATCGAGTCCGATGGACGTCTCCGATACCGCATCAAGTGCAAGTCGGAGAAAATCGAGCGAGTCGTCACGGAAGATCAGCTTTCGTATTCGCAGTGAACTGCTTGACGACGGCGGCTTCCGCGATCAGCGTGAGCGCTTCGGCAATTTTGGCATCTTGTCGGGATTGAACGGCGGTATCTGCCGGGCTCGTTCGGGTGCGGGGGTCTGCTGTTCCGTCAGAATCAGCGTACCCTGGAGGACCATTCCCGGCACCTGCGCTGCCGTCGCCGTGTAAGTCGCGACCTTGCCCGGGCAGTTTCCCTCGATATCCAGCGTGAGCTCATCGTCGACGCCGAACACCGTTGCGCGTCCGTCGGTATGGCGCCTCGTCGACACGGTGGCGGTGAAGCGATCGCCGTCGACCTTGCAAGAGCCGTGATAGGTCATCAGGCTATCGCAGCCCCAAATCTGTCCGTCTGCGACATGGACGATCCCGGTCCCCTGATCGAGCGGCGTCTTGTACCAGGCGGCGTAGGTGCCGTCCTTCAACATGGGAGTAGTCTCCCGGTATTCCCTCGCGCATCATCGACACGATCAGCGCTAACAAAGCGTTAATCGCGCGGCCTGTGCCAATCCGGGCTATCCCTGCGCAGTTCGGCCTCCAGGTCTTCAATGATGCTGTGAAGCAGGCAGGCGGCAAGTGGATCGGTCACTTCGCGCTCCAAATGCCGGTAACGCGCGATTTGGAATTCCTGCTCTCTCAACTGGTGCTCTGTCATCGGACGGGCCCTCCGACGAAACGACGCAGAGACAGCCGAACAGTTTCGTTACAATTTTAGGATCATTCGCTATGGTTTCTGATCGGTAAAACAACGCAGGCCAGGCTTTGCCGACGCGCGGACCATGGGGCGTCAAAAGGTCGATACGCTGACACGTACCGCTGTCACGGCACCTCGCCGTTGTTGCGACTTCCGCCGATGCTGTGCGGCTTGTTGAGGAAGAACTCCCGGTTACCGAGAGCCGCCTCCGCGTACTGGTCGATCGCGACCTGGATGGCCTCGATGTGCATGCGGCACCAGCCCTCGAGGCAGGACAGGCGCCGCGCATGATGGAGAGCCTTCAGAAATTCCGGGGGCTCCGGCATGTCGGAGAAGTAGGTCGGCCTCTCCCCCTTCATGCCCGTGCCATCTCTCGCGGCGGAACAAGGCGGCGCTTCTCAACGCCGACGCGCGATGGCATCGGTCGCCGGCGGGGAACAAAGAGGCTGGCGACAACGATCGGGTCGGTGTCTCCGAGCGCGGCCCGCTCCTGGACGAGGCCGCTCATCACCGTGCGCATTTTCATGACTTCGCCCGCAACGAAGCCGCAGTCCTCGTCCCTGTTGATCTGCTCATGCATGATGGCCTCGGCCTCACGCATGCTGACGCGTAACGCCCTGATGATCCTGCGGATTTCGTTGATGCGGTTGTCCATGGCTCGCTCCCTTGGCTGGACGAGCAGCATAAGAACAAAACATGAACAATGAGTCAATCGGCTTGAGGTAGAACACACCCGTGGCGGCACGCCGCGCCGGCGCAAACCGGCCTCCTCGTCATCCCACATGGGCCGGGGCTTGCGAGCCAGATCAGAACGTCACCCGCATCCCCGCATAGAATGCACGCGGCCTTGCCGGGCTGAGCGAGCGCGGGTCGTTGAAGTCGGCGGCGCCGTTGGTGAAGTTTGGCAAGGCTCCTGTGTCGAAGAACTGTCCATAGGTCGCGTAGCGCTTGTCGAAGATGTTGTCGATCTTGCCGTAGAGCTGGAAGTTCTTGGTCACCTGGTAGGACGTGTGCAGGTTGAACACGGTGTACGACGGCAGCTTCGCATATTGGTTGGACTCGTCTCCGACCAGGTATTGGCTGGAGACGAACAGCGCGTTGCCGCCGACCTTCCAGACGTCGGTGACGGCATAGTCGACACCGACCTTGACGCGATGGCGCGGGATCGCGGGGAGCTGGTTGCCGGGCAGCACCTGAATGGTCTCGGTGGCAATATCCCTGAACGGGCTTTCGGAACCGAGCGCGAAAGCGTCGAGATAGCGTGCGTCGACGAACGCGTAGCTCGCCTGAAACTGAAGCGTGGGCGACTTGATGTTGACCTCGGCTTCGAGCCCCTGACGCCTGGTCCGGCCCACGTTGGAGAAATAGCCGAAGCCGGTGCGGCCGACTGCGGGAACGGCGACGATGTCGTCGTAATTGGTCGCGCGGAATCCGCCGAGCTTCCATCCGAGCGTGCCGATGTTGAGCTCCCTGCTGCCGCGCAGGCCCGCTTCCACGGTCTTGGACACGACCTGTTTCAGCGGTGGATCGGAGACGAGAAACGCGGCAATGAGACAGGGACGGGCGGGATCGGAGCAGCCGAGTTCGAGCGGCGTCGGAACGCGGTTGGCCTCGGAATAGCCGGCATAGGCCGTCAGCTCCGGTGTAATTTTGTATGTGCCGCCGATCACCGGATTGAAGCGGGTGAAGGTGTGATCGCCGTTAAGATCGGTCCCGAGCTGATCCTCCAGCGTGATGCGCGCCACGTTGAAACGGCCGCCGCCGGTGACGGCGAAGGCGTCCGTGATATTGAACGTGTCCATTGCGTAGAGGCCGTTATACTGGTTGACGGTCCGCAGCGAGACAGGGCCGGCAACGGTTTCAGGTACGCCGGTCGGCCCCAGGAAGAGACTGCTGCCGCTGACGACGTAGTTTTCTCCGATCGTGCCGATTTCGGCGGTGGCGTTGTAGCGCGTGACGCTGGCATCATAGGTCGTGCCCATCACGAAGCGGTTGTCGTGGCCAAACAGTTGATCGGTGTTGGTGGCCTGCCCCGACACGCCGAAGGTGGTCGAGCGTATCGAACTGCGGTCGATCTCGCCGAGGATGGTCCCGGACGCGAAAGGATTGGCAAGCGGCAGGCCGTTCACGCCGTTTGCCGGTGTGGCGCCGTCGCCGAAGCAAAGAAGGCCGGTGAGCCCCGGATCGGTGCATTCCTGCGCGTCGGTCGGATTGCCGTCGACGAGCTTCTGCTCGTAGCGGCGCACATGGGCGGTGCCTTCGAGCGTCCAGGTCGGCGTCGCATCGACCTTGCCGGTCAGGTTGAGATAGCCGACGCGATTGGAGGTGGTCTGCGGTGTCGTGTAGGTCGCACCCCAATATTTGTCGAGCAGCTCGGCGGGAACGGTGGCGCTGGCGCCGAAATCGTTCTTGGCGACGCCCATGTTGGCGTGGAATTCGCTGTCGCCGGCCTTGTAGCCGACATCGCCGTAGAAGCGCCGCACGTCCGATTGGGAGAAATTGCGGAAGCCGATGTCGTGCAGGCCTTCGAGCGCGGCATAGACGCCGTAGTTCTTGTCGACCGTCTTCCCCCATTGCGCCGAGCCCTGGATGCGGCCGAACGAGCCGCCCATGAGATCAAGCTCCGCACCCTGATAGGTGAAACCATCCTTCATTTGCAAATTGATCGCGCCACCCAGCGCGTTGAGGCCGAAGGCTGGGTTGTTGGTCACGAGCGTGACCGACCGGATCGCCGCGGTCGGGATCAGGTCCCAATTGACGGCGTCGGAGAAGGCTTCGTTGATGCGGACGCCGTTCTGATACACGGCGAGGCCTTGCGGCGTGCCCGTCACGGGCGAGGCAACGAAGCCGCGGAATTCGACATCCGGCTGAAACGGATTGCCGGTGACCTCGCTGATGTTGACGCCGGCGATGTTGTCGCGAAGCGCATCGGTGATGCTCATCGAGCCGGTGCGCTTGATCTGGCTGGCATCGACGGCGTTGATCGCCGACGGGACCTTGTCGACGTCGAGACCTCTGCCGGTACCCGGCGCGGTCGGATAGACGTAGAGGCGCGTCCTGGAACTGGCGGATGACGGTGCCCCGACGTGCGCGACCGGACGCGACGACGCGGTGCGCCGCGCCGTCGACGGCGGTGGCGCCGTCACCTCGACCGGCGGCAGGTTCTGGACGTTGGTTTCCTCGTCCTGCGCGGCCCTCGCGGGGATCGCGAAGATCAACCCCGACACCAGCCCGGTCGAAACCGAGGCCATCACCAAACGACGCTTGAACCCAAGAGGCTTGAACCCAAAACGCTTGAACCCAACACGATCGCCCATCCTAGCCTTCCCATCCGTGACCGCCGGCTGTTTTGATTTTCGCCGGTTGGTCGAGACGAGTGTAATCGGCAGAGATGCGTGCGCCACCCACAAAAGGTCGGGCCGTATCCGCACCAATTTTCCCGCCAAAATCGGGAATTTTTCCCGACGCGATCAGGCCGCCGCCGTCGGAACCAGTGCTTCGACGGTCAGACCGCCATCACCGGAAACGACGTTGAGCGTGCCGCCCAGCGCCAGGATCCGCTCGCGCATGCCGACGAGCCCGAAGCCGAGCTTCTGGCCTGGCTCCATGCCGCGGCCGTTGTCGCTGACCCGTACCCGGGCACAGCCGCGGCCATCGCTTGCCGCCTGCGCCACCGGCTCGATGACGACATTGACCGAGGTCGCGCCGGCGTGGCGGAACACGTTGGTGAGCGCCTCCTGCACGATGCGGTAGATGGTGAGGTCGGCGGTCTCCCCGGTGACGCCAAGCGCCGGCGAGATCGCGGTCTCGATGGTGACATCGGGATGCGACTCCCGCCACAGCCGCGACAGCGATTCCAGCGCCTGGCGCAGGCCGAGCTCGGCAAGGCCGACGGGCCGGAGGCGTTCCAGCACCCGGCGATTGAACTGCTGAAGCGCGTTGATCTGCTCCAGCATGGCGCTGCCGTGTTTTCGTACGGCCTCCGCACTGGGGGCGCGTCCGTCCGCCTGCTTCGCCAGCGCGCTGGCATGCGCACGCAGCGAGAACAGGTATGGCCCGAACTCGTCATGGAGCTCGCGCGCGATCTCCTTGCGCTCGACGTCCTGGAGCGACACCGTTCGCTCGGCGAGGCGCCGCTTGTCCTCGATCGCCTCGCTGAGCGTTGCCGCAAGATGGTTGAGCTTGGTGCAGATCGCGGCGAGCTCCGGTGCGCCGCCCGGCGCGACGCGCGCCTGATAGCGCCCGTCTTCGAGCTCGGCCATCACATCCGCAAGGGATTGGAGCGGCGCCAGTGCCCGGCCGATCACATTCATCATCACCAGAAACAGCGCCAGCGCGATCACCGAGCCGACCTCGAGCTGGGTCACGATGGCATCCCATATCTCGGCGATCTCGTCATCGGGATGGGAGGTGATCAGCAGCGAACCCGGCTTGCCATGGATCGAGACGGGTACGCTCACCGCGGTCTGCTCGGGATGGACCAGGCTGACGAACCAGGCCGGCGGCGCGCGGGTGTCGTCGTCGGCGTCGGTCCGGGGCTGCGTCAGCGGACTGCCCGCTTCGTCCCGAAGCGCGATGCTGACATGGCGCAGGCGGCTGAGGTCGCGTGCGATCTGGTTCAGCCTGGCGTCCGGATCGGGCGCCTCGTTGAGATCCGCCACGATCATTTCGATGAATTCGCGCGCGAGCCGGATCACGCTCTGGTCCTCGGCCTGCACGCGCGGCCCGGCTTCCGCGACCTGGCGGCCGATATTGACGGCGAGCCCCAGCGCCAGCAGCAGCGCCAGCAGCAGGTTGATGCGCCCACGCAAGGATAGATTTTGCCACATTGGTATCGCCCGTGCCCCCGCGAAGGATTGGCCTGCGCCTGTCCGATAACGTTGACAGAGGCGAAGCGCCCGATATCTAATCGAAAGCGTACAGCAATCCCGGCCGGGCGCGAAACAGGCCAAGGCGCTGTCGCGAGGAACGCCTATGCGCATTTTGATCGTCGACGATCATCCCATCGTCGCCTCCGGCTGCCGTGCCGTGCTGGCCGACGAAGGCGAGATCGAGATTTTGGAGGCCGCCGACGCCGAAGACGGCGAGTGCGTCTTCATCGTCGAGCGCCCCGACCTCTCGATCATCGACATCAACCTGCCGACCGTGTCCGGCTTCGAGCTGGCGCGCCGCATCCTCGAGCGCGCGCCCGAGGCCCGAATCATCATGTTCAGCATGAACGACGACCCTGCGTTTGCCGCGCGCGCGATCGAGTGCGGCGCCAAGGGCTATGTCTCAAAGACCGGCGACCCCGACGATCTCGTCGAAGCGATCCGCACCGTCGGCGGCGGCGGCACCTATCTGCCGAGCGCGATCGCGCGCAGCATCGCCTTTGCGGGACCCGCGCTGGCGCAAAGCCCACTATCGAAGCTGAACGCGCGCGAGATGGAGATCTTGCGGCTGCTCAGCGCGGGAAAGAGCCTTTCCGAGATCGCCTGGCTGGTGCAGTCGTCCTACAAGACTGTCGCCAACACCTCGTCCATCATGCGCCAGAAGCTCGGGGTGAAAACCTCTGTCGAGCTGGTGCGGCTGGCGATCGACAGCGGCGTGGCCTGACGGCCGCCACGAATTCGGTCACACAAGCGTTGCAATCCTGATGTGGCTTGATGCCACGGAGCATAACGGCATGACGATCCAGACTGTCTCGACCAATACATCCTATGGCGGCGTGCAGGGCGTGTATCGCCATGCCAGCCAGGCGACCGGAACCGACATGACGTTCTCGGTCTATGTTCCCCCGCAGGCGCAGGGCGCCAAGCTGCCCGTGGTCTGGTATCTCTCCGGCCTCACCTGCACGCACGCCAACGTGACCGAGAAGGGCGAATTCCGCAAAGCCTGCGCCGAGCTCGGCTTGATCTTCGTCGCGCCCGACACCAGCCCGCGCGGCCCCGACGTGCCGGGTGATGCCAACAACGCCTACGATTTCGGCCTCGGCGCCGGCTTCTATGTCGACGCGACGGAAGCGCCGTTTTCACGCAATTATCGGATGTGGAGCTACGTCACCGACGAACTGCCGAAACTCGTGGCGGAGAATTTTCCGGTCGACGCGAAGCGCCAATCGGTGATGGGCCATTCGATGGGCGGCCACGGCGCACTGACGGTCGCGCTGCGCAACCCGCACCGTTTTCGCGCGGCCAGCGCTTTTGCGCCGATCGTGGCACCGTCGCTCGTACCTTGGGGTATCAAGGCGCTGACCGGCTACCTCGGGCCGAACAAGGACAATTGGCGCAGCCACGACACGGTGGCGCTGATCGAGGACGGCGCGAACTTTTCAGGCTTTCTGGTCGATGTCGGCGAGGCCGATAATTTCCTCAAGGAGCAGCTCAAGCCGGAGCTGCTGCAGGCCGCCTGCAACAAGGCCAACATCCCGCTGACGCTGCGGCGGCAGGCGGCCTACGACCACAGCTATTATTTCATCTCGACCTTCATGGGCGACCATCTGCACTGGCATGCGGAGAGATTGAAAGGGTGATGGCTTCTTCTCTCTTGGAAGAACCTACTCCGGCTTGCCGTAGTTCGGTGCCAGCAACCGGTTGCGGATCAGATAGCTCATCGTGCGCGTCCAGGATTCATCCGTGTTGCCGCGCATGTCGGCGCTGGCGGCCGTGATCATATTGCCGGTCTTCACGTCGCGCAGGTAGATGTTCAGATTGATGATCAGGTTCGAAACCTTCTGCACCATGCCGGTGATTTCCAAATCGGCACCCAACTGCCCAGCAAGCTTGAGGTCGCAATTGCCGCAGGCCTGCAAATTGCTGTGACGCGCCGCATCCCGGATCGGCGCGATATCGAGCAGCTGGAACCTGCCTGACTCGACCAGTGCCTTGCGCAACTGCTCGCTGATAAGGTCGAGCCTCGCCTCCTCCGGCTTGGAGCCGTAGAACTCTCCGGGCAGGCTGGTGTCGATCAGTTCGAAATCGAACACCGCGAGTTTCGGCGGATCGGCGAGCGCGACCGAGCCCGTCAACAGCAAAGCTGCGAAACCTATCAGCGCTCGCATGATCGTGATTCCCGGCCTCACGCGCGCGAGGACGAAATGCGGGGTTGCATGGCCTGACAAATCGGTCATGCTTTAGCAGAGACAATTCTCCATCGGTGGTCAAGCCGGGGAGTTGTACGGAGGAAACATGATCCGATGGTTGGTCGGCCTGATCGGCCTGGGTGTTGCTGCGACGAGTGCGCTCGCGGCCGACCCTGTCATGATCGGCGTCGGCTATCTCGGAATCGCCGGCACCAGATCGACGCTGTCGCTGGTCGAGCAGCCCGCGGAGAATGACGGCATCGCCGGCGCACGCCTCGCCATCGAGGACAACAACACCACCGGCAAGTTCCTCAACCAGCGTTTTGCGCTGGAGGAGCGGCGCATCAAGGAGGGCGAGGATGCCGTGCAGGCCGCGACCGACCTCGCCGCACGCAACGGCTTCATCATCGCCGACCTGCCGGCCGACGCGCTGCTGAAAGTGGCCGACGCCCTGCGCGAGCGCGGCACGCTGCTGTTCAACGCCGGCGCGATCGACGAGCGGCTGCGCGAGGCCGATTGCCGTGCCAACGTCATCCACACCGCGCCGACGCGCGCGATGCTGGCGGACGCGCTCGGCCAATATCTGGTGTGGAAGCAGTGGAAGCGCTGGCTGCTCGTGGTCGGCTCGCATGACGAGGACAAACTGTTCGCCGATGCGCTCCGGCGCACCGCGACGCGGTTCGGCGCCAAGATCGTGCAGGAGCGCAGCTTCGAGGACAAAGGCGGCGCGCGCCGCACCGACTCGGGCGTGACGCTGATCCAGCGCCAGATGCCGGTGTTCACGCAACAGGCTCCGGCCTACGACGTGCTGCTCGCGGCCGACGAGAGCGAAGTATTCGGCGCCTACCTGCCCTATCGCACCTGGGATCCGCGGCCTGTCGCGGGCTCCGCCGGCCTCGTGCCCCGCAGTTGGGACGCGGCGCAGGATCAATGGGGCGCGATCCAGATGCAGAACCGCTTCGTCAAGCTGAACGCGCGGCGGATGACCGCGCTCGACATGCAGGCCTGGACGGCCGTGCGCATGATCGGAGAGGCCACCTCGCGCACCAATTCCGGCGACATCAAGAAGGTCACCGATTTCATCAAGGGTCCGGAGTTCTCGGTCGCCGCCTTCAAGGGAACGAAGCTGACCCTGCGCGACTGGAACCTACAGCTGCGCCAGCCGATCCTGCTGGTCGACGGCCGCATGGTGGTGTCGGTGTCGCCGCAGGAAGGGTTCCTGCACCAGGTCTCCGAGCTCGACACGCTCGGCTATGACCGCCCGGAGAGCAAATGCAAGCTGAAATGAGGACATCAAAGTGAGCACTTGGACGTTGCGCGCGTGGCGTGTTGGGTTGCTGTCCGGACTCGCGCTGGTGGCAGCGCCCGCGCATGCGTTCATCGCCTATGTCTCGAACGAGAAGAGCAACACGGTGTCGGTGATCGATACCGACAGCTGGACGGTGACCAAGACCATCAAGGTCGGCCAGCGCCCGCGCGGCATCGACTTCACGCGCGACGGCAAGTTCGTGATGGTCGCGGTCGGCGACGACGACACCATCCAGATGATCGACGTCAAGACGCAAACCGTGGTGGACAGCCTGCCCTCCGGGCCCGACCCTGAATTGTTCGCCCAAGATGCCGCCGGCAAGGTCCTCTATGTCGCCAACGAGAACGACAACACAGTGACGGTGATCGACCTCGAGAAGCGCGCCCGCCTTGGCGACATCCAGGTCGGCGTCGAGCCCGAGGGCATGACCATCAGCCCGGACGGCAAGACGCTGATCAACACGTCCGAGACCACCAACATGGCGCATTTCATCGACACGTCGTCGCGCCAGATCGTCGCCAACGTGCTGGTCGACGCGCGGCCGCGCTTTGCCGAATTCAAGCACGACGCTTCCGAATTGTGGGTGTCCTCCGAGATCGGCGGCACCGTCTCGATCATCGACCCCGGAAAGCACGAGGTGACCGGCAAGATCAATTTCGAGATTCCGGGGTTGAGGAAGGAGGCCATCCAGCCCGTCGGCATCGGCATGACCCGGGACGACAAGACCGCCTTCATCGCGCTCGGGCCCGCCAACCGCATCGCCGTGGTCGATACCGCCTCGCGCAAGGTGACGAAATATCTGCTGGTAGGACAACGGGTCTGGCACATGGCCTTCACGCCGGACGAAAAATACCTGATCACCACCAATGGCGTCTCGAACGACGTCTCCGTCATCGACGTCGCCGCGCAAAAGGTGATCAAGACCATTCAGGTGGGCGAACTGCCCTGGGGTATCACGATCGCGCCATGACCAACCCTGCTCCCATCGCCGAACAACGCGAAACACCAAGGCCCGATCCGACGGCGGTGCCCGCGCTGTCGATCGACGGCGTCAGTCACGCCTATGGACCGCGCCGCGCGCTGATGGACGTGTCCTTCAACGTGCAGCCCGCGAGCTTTACGGCCCTGCTCGGCCTCAACGGTGCGGGCAAGAGCACGCTGTTCTCGCTGATCACACGGCTGTTCGGCATCCAATCTGGCCGCGTCGGCATTTTCGGCCATGACGTCGGCAAAAGCCCCGGCGAAGCGCTGCGGTTGCTCGGCGTTGTGTTCCAGCCGCGCACGCTCGATCTCGATCTGTCGCTGACGCAGAACCTGCTCTATCACGCCGCACTCCACGGCATCAGCCGCCGCGAGGCCCGCGCGCGAGCCGCCGAGCTGCTCGGCCGCATCGGGCTTACAGAGCGCGCCGGCAGCAAGGTGCGCGATCTCTCGGGCGGGCAGATGCGGCGGCTGGAAATCGCCCGTGCGCTGCTGCACCGGCCGCGCCTGCTGTTGCTGGACGAGCCGACCGTCGGCCTCGACGTCAAGGCGCGCGCCGACATCATCAGCCATGTGCGCCAGCTCGTGAGCGAGCAAGGCATCGGCGTGCTCTGGGCCACGCATCTGTTCGACGAGATCATGGCCGGTGACAATCTCGTGGTGCTGCACCAGGGCAAGGTGCTGGCGCAGGGGCCGATGAGCCGCGTCGTCGCGGAAGCCGGCGCGCAGGACGTCAACACCGCCTTCATGCGGCTGACCGGCGAGCAGACCCTGCCGGGAGGCGGCGCATGAGCAGCATCGCCACCCGCGATGCCCCACGCGGCTTCTCGGCCGCCGAATACATCACCTGCCTCACGGGCATCGTCTGGCGCGAAGGCCTGCGCTTCCTGCACCAGCGCGAGCGTTTCGTCTCGGCACTGGTGCGGCCGCTGGTATGGTTGTTCATCTTCGCCGCCGGTTTCCGCCAGGTGCTCGGCATCTCCATCATCCCGCCCTACGAAACCTACATCCTCTACGAGGTCTTCATCGCGCCGGGGCTGATGGCCATGATCCAGCTCTTCAACGGCATGCAGTCCTCGCTCTCGATGGTCTATGACCGCGAGATGGGGAACATGCGCACGCTGCTGGTAAGCCCACTGCCGCGCGGCTACCTGTTGTTCTGCAAGCTGCTCGCGGGCACCGCGGTTTCGCTGCTCCAGGTCTATGCGTTCCTGCTGATCGCCTGGTTCTGGGACATCACCCCTCCTTTAGCCGGCTATCTCACCGTGCTGCCGGCACTGATCCTGTCCGGACTGATGCTGGGCTCGCTCGGCATGCTGATCTCTTCCGGCATCAAGCAGCTCGAGAACTTCGCCGGCGTGATGAACTTTGTCATTTTCCCGATGTTCTTCGCTTCATCGGCGCTCTATCCGCTCTGGCGGGTGCAGGAGGGCAGCCCATATCTCTACTACGTTTGCGAGGCCAATCCGTTCACCCATGCGGTCGAGCTGATACGTTTTGCATTCTACGGGCAAATCAACTGGATCTCGCTGGCGGTGGTCGCCACCTGCACAATCGTCTTCATGATCGGCGCGATCTATGCCTATGATCCCTCGCGCGGGCTGGCGCGACGGGGCCCTGCGGGAGGCGAAGGATGACGGTTCGGGTTCTGGCCATCACCGCTCTGACGCTCGCAGCCGCGAGCACGGCGGCACGCGCGGCCGATCCGCGCTATCCGGATTGGCCCTGCACGCAGGCCAAAGTGCCGGAAATTTCGCTCGCGGCCGTTTGGGCCGGTCCCTGGCTCGACGACGTGCAGAACAAGTGGAAGGACGACGCCAAAGTCAGCGCGCTGGTCGCGAAACTGTCGGCACGCAAGACGCCGCTGGACGAAGCCGAGAAGTTGGTGAGGGAGTTTTTGGCGGGCTCCGCGGCCGACAAGACCGCGAATGCGAAACTGCTGTTCGCAGGCTTGTTCGACACGCTCAACGCTCAGCGCTCGCAGGTCATGAGCGGACTGGAACGCGTCAGCCGCAAGCAGCGCGAAGCCGCCGACAAGATCCGTGAGGAGAGTGTGCAGCTCCAGGCGCTCCAGGGCGCCACGCCGCGCGACGAGGCCAAGGTCGATGCGCTCAGCAACGAGCTGATCTGGAAGACCCGCATTTTCGAGGACCGCTATAAGGTGGTACGGTTCGTCTGCGAGGTTCCCACCACAATCGACCAGCGGCTGTTTGCGCTCGGACGCGTGATCCAACAGGAAATGGAATAGCGTCAGCCTCATTGACCGCTTGCGGCAGGTTCCCGCGCCCCCATTGCGATGATTAACCTGTCGCCGCGCTATATGCCGGAACCAAATCGATCTAGGATGTCTTGTCGATGGGTAATCCAAGGCATCGGGAGGCCTCGATGGGAACCACAAAATTCATCCTCGCAGGCGCTGCGGCCATCAGCATGCTCGCAAGCAGCGCATTCGCTGACGATTTGACCGGAATGGTCACCCGGATAGATCGGCTCAACAGCACGATTTCGATCCAGCAGACACAGAGGGGCACAGTCGGCGGCAGCGCAGGCGGCGCCGGCGCGCTCCAGGAGTACAAGGCCAAGGATGCCGCGATGCTTGACGCCGTCCACGCCGGCGACAAGGTGAGCTACTCTGCGACGGACAATAACGGCACGGGCACGCTGACGAAATTGCAGAAGCAGTAGGCTTTCCTCGCCTCTTCCACGTGCGACAGGGCGTCATGGCCGGGCTTGTCCCGGCCCTCCACGCATAGCCACGCGGCACCAAGAACGTGGATGCCCGGGACAAGCCCGGGCATGATGATCTCTTGCCTACTGCTCCGGCCGCGGCTCCGGCTGCGCCTCCTCGGTCGGAAGTTTGGCGCGCTCCCAGCCGTCGGTACCATCGGGATACCAGGCGATGTTGGAGTAGCCGTACGCGAGCGCTCGCTTGCCGGCGTTCCAGGACATCCAGCAATCGGCCAGGCAATAGATCACGAGCAGCGCGGTCTTGTCGCCGTGTGATGCACGCGCGACGCCGCGCTGGAAATAATCGTCCATGGCGGGCGGCAGCGTGCCGTAGCCGGTATCCGGCAGCCAGATGCTGCCCGGAATGTTTTTGCGCGGCGCCTCGCGCCAGACGGTACCCGCTGGAAGGTTCTTCGGCTTCGGCGCGCGCGGCAGCACGTCGATGAAGGCGCCGCTCTTCGCGTGCCAGATCATCTCGGCTTCTGACGTCGACAGCACGCGCGCGCCGCCCAGCGTCGCCGGCACAGGCGCGCGGTAGTTGTCGGTGCGATAGCCCTCGGGCTCGAACGGCTCCTGCTGCTGCGCAACGCCCGGCGCCACCAGCATGGCGGCGACCAGCGCAACGGCAAGGTGCCGCCTCATGGCGTCTGCCTCATGGCGTCTTTTTGGCCGTCTCCGCGCCGAGCGGCCGATCGTTCTCGTCCAGCAGCGGAACGCCGAAGTCGAGCAGGATCTTGTTGATCTCGCCCTGGTTCTCCTGGATCAGCTTGTTGAGCTGCCGCTTCCAGTTCTGGTCGGCGCCACGCACGCCCATGCCGATGCGATAGACCAGTTTTGGCCCGGTGGTTTCCTTGACCAGCGGGGTGACATGAAGCGAGCCCGCCTTCTTCGCGTAGAACCCCGCCATCGGTCCCCACAGCACGCCGGCGTCAATCTTGCCCGCCGTGAGATCATTGATCATTGCCTGCGCTGAATTGTCGTAGCGCGTGTCGATCATCAGCGGATAGGGCTTTGCATCACCCATCAGTCCCGCGATGGCCATGTTGGTGGCAGGGGGCGTGCCGGCGACGATGCCGACATGCTTGCCCTTCAGCCTGGCATCCTCGAGCGTGTCGACCTCCTCCAGCCCGCTGCCTGCTTTCGCGACCAGGGCATAGCTCGTGCGGTAATAGGGATTGGTGCCTTGCACGAGGTCATCGCCTTGGGGGAAGCCCATGATGACGTCGCAGCGATGCGAGCCGAGCGTCATGCGCACGAAGCCGGTGGCTTGCGGAAAAAAGACATAGTCGAGCTTCTTCTGGAGCTTGTCCGCAAACAGCTCGGCAAGCTTGTTCTCGAACCCCTCGCCCTTCTCGTTCGAGAACGGCAGATTGCGCGGGTCGGAACAGACGCGCAACACCTTGGGGTCGACCAGTTCGAACGAGAGGTCACCCGTCTCGTTGGTCTGCGCGATGGCGACGTCGCCGAACGCGTAAGACGCAACCAGGATACTCAGTGAAAACAACCAGCGACGATGTCGTCCGGCCTCCGTCATCGCGCTTCCTCCTGGGCTTGTTTGAATGCTAGCCATGCAACGCATGACGCGCCATGTTTTGCCAGATTGTGTGCTGGCTTTTCTTTATTGCAGTGCAATGCGCGCAACCGTTTGAACTGAGGCGGAAAAGTGTCTCGCATCGCTCTCGTGATCGCAGCCTTGTCCCTGCTGGTGACAGCGACGCTAGCATGCGCCGCAGCGGCCGAATTGCCTGTGAGCGAAGTCGCACCGGGAATATTCGTACACTCCGGGACCATCGCCCTGATGACCCGCGAGAACGAGGGTGACATCGCCAATGTCGGCTTCATCGTGGGCGAGGATGCGGTGGCTGTGATTGATACCGGCGGTAGCGTTCGCGAGGGCGAGGCGCTGCTGGCGGCGGTGCGGGCCCGAACCAGCAAGCCGATCCGCTACGTCATCAATACCCACGGCCATCCCGACCATGTTTTCGGGAATGCGGCCTTCGCAGTCGGGGACACCGTTTTCGTCGGTCACAGCAGGCTGCCGCGGGCGCTGGCTGCGCGCGGCCCGTACTATCTCGATAATTTTAGACGGATCATGGGCGACGAATTGATCTCTCCTGTGAAAATCGTGCCGCCCACAATGCTCGTCACGGACACAATGACGCTCGATCTCGGCGCACGCCGCCTGACCTTGCGGGCCTGGCCGGCCGGGCACAGCGACAATGACCTGACCGTGTTCGATGAGATGACGAAGACGCTGTTCACTGGCGACCTCGTCTTCCTCCGCCATATTCCGGTGATGGACGGCAGCATTCGCGGCTGGCTCGGCACCCTCGGGGAACTCCAGAGCATTCCGGCGCAGCGCGTCGTTCCCGGTCACGGGCCCGTGAGCGAATGGCCTGCGGCGCTGACCGATGAGCGGCGCTATCTGATGGCACTGTTGGCGGACGTCCGGGCGTCGAACAAGAAGGGCGAGCCGATCCGGACCGCCGCAGACAAGGCCGCCACCTCCGAACGGCCGCACTGGGAGCTGTTCGACGACTACAATGCCCGCAACGCAACCGCAGCATTTTCGGAAATTGAATGGGAGTAGCGGACGCGCTACGATGTCCGTAACGTTGCTTCGTCCGCGAGACCATGACCATGACGGGATGCACGCGCCGCCTGCCTCTGATCGCCCTGCTCCTCGGCATTGCATTCGCCGTGCCGGCGCAGGCGGAAGACGCTTACGATCCCTGGCCGGGCCTGGTGCAGGACATCTTCAGCAACCGCCCGATGAATGACGGCGGCAATGTCATTGGCATCGAGATGCCGTATCGTGCCGAGGACGCGGCCATCGTGCCGGTCACTCTGCGCAGCAAGCTCTCGCCTGGCGATGCCCGCCGCATCCGTTCGATCACGCTGGTGATCGATCGTAATCCCGCGCCGATGGCGGCGAAGTTCGAACTCGGACCGGATGCCAACGTCACCGAAATCTCGACGCGCGTGCGCGTCAACAATTACACCGACGTCCATGCGGTGGCCGAGCTCAGCGACGGCCAGCTCTATGTCTCGAAGGTCTATGTAAAGGCTTCCGGCGGTTGCTCGGCCCCGGCAGGAAAGAATGCGGAGGAAGCCCAGAACCGGCTCGGGCAGATGCGTTACCGGCAATTCGCGCGCGAGGAGGCACCGGCGAGCCGCATGCGGGAGGCTCAGATCATGATCGGCCATCCCAATAATTCCGGGCTGCAGATGGACCAAGTCACGCAGCTCTATATTCCCGCCTTCTTCGTCAACCAGCTCAAGCTGACGCAGGACGACAGCCCCGTACTCTCGATGGAAGGCGGCATCTCGATCTCGGAAGATCCCAATCTGCGCTTCACCTATGTGTCCAACGGCGCCAGGCGTTTTCGCGCGGAAGCCAAGGACACGGACGGACACGTGTTTCGCAACGAGTGGGATGTGGAGAAGCCGGGGACGTAGGTCTCCTGGTCGTCATGGCCGGACTTGTCCCGGCCGCATGACGACCACTACAGGCGCCGCGAAGCGGTCAGAAACACCTCACCTCGGCTTCCGCCTGTGCTCGCCTCAAATCATTCACGGCCGAGTTCGCCTGCTCCGAGGTGCGGAACTGGACGCCGAGATTGCCGCGGACCTGGGACATGCTGAGCGCGGTTTCTGCGGTGACGTAGCGCTCATAGGATACGATCGAGGCCACCACGTCGATCGAACAGGAACATTGCTCGATCGCCTGCCGGCTCTCGCCATTGGCCTTCATGCAGCCATAGACATACTCGGCACGCGCCGACGTCGGATAATCATTGGCCTCTTCAGCCTGCGCGGCGAGCGCGGTCGCAGCCCACACCGCCAATGCGGCGACAATCGGTCGTAGCTGTCCGGCCAGATTCATGCGCGTCCTCCCGCTGGTTGCGACGGAAGTTATGCTATGCGTATTGTCCTGAAAAGCACTCTGTCTGAGGAAACGGCTCACAAGGTGATGAGAGCAATTGGTCGATCATTGGCACTTGCGGTGACGCTGGCGCTGACACTAGCCGGGCCCGGCCGCGCCGCGGATACAATCCGCCTTGCGGTGCAGAAGACCGGAACATTCTCTTGGGAGCTGGCCGCGATCCGCGCCGGCGGCCTCGACAAGGAGGCCGACCTGTCGCTCGACGTCACCGAGCTTGCGAGCCCCGAGGCCGGTAAGATCGCGTTGCGTGCGGGTAACGCCGACATCATCCTGTCCGACTGGCTGTGGGTGTCTCGCGAGCGCACGCTGGGCGCCAAGCTCACCTTCTATCCCTATTCCAGCGCGCTCGGCGCGGTGATGATACCGGCTTCCTCGCCGATCAGGTCGCTCGCCGATTTGAAGGGCCGCAAGCTCGCGGTCGGCGGTGGTCCCATCGACAAGAGCTGGCTGCTGCTCCAGGCGCGCTTGAAGCAGGACGGCATCGACCTGAAATCGGAGGCAACTATCGTCTATGGGGCTCCGCCCCTGATCGCCGCCAAGGCGCTCGACGGCGAGATGGATGCAAGCCTCAACTTCTGGAATTTCTGCGCACAGCTGGAGGCGAAGGGCTTTAGACGCCTCGCCGGCATCGAGGACATTTTGCCGAAGCTCGGCGCCAAGGGCGCCGTCTCCGCAGTCGGCTATGTCTTCGACGAGAGCTGGGCGGCGAGCCATCGGGACGCTGTGGCGCGCTTCATCGCGATGACCCGCAAGGCCAAGCAGCTGCTGGTGACCTCGGATGCTGCCTGGGACAAGGTCGCGCCGCTCACCGGCACCAGCGATGCCACCCTGCTCAAGACCTATCGCGAGCGCTATCGCGACGGCATTCCGCGCCGGAGCATCGCTGACGAAGAAAAGGACGCGCGCGTGCTCTACCGCGTGCTGGCCGAGACCGGCGGACGCGACCTCGTTGGCTCGGCCGCTGAACTCGAGCCCGGCACGTTCTATCACGCAGTTCCCGGAGACTGAGGTGCTGCGTCTTCTGTCGTTTGCCCTGTTGCTCGCGATCTGGTGGACAGCCGCGCTGTTCGTCGGCGCCGCGAAGCTGCCCTCCCCGCCCGCCGTGCTCGACGTCGTCATCGCGGAAGCATCGAGCGGCGCGCTGTTCCTGCATCTCGGCGCCACGCTTGCCCGCGTAAGCCTCGCCTTCGTGCTGGCGATGTCGCTCGGCAGCGCCATCGGCTATCTGATGGGACGAGTGAAGCTCGCCGACCGGCTCGGCGATCCCTGGCTGATCCTGCTCCTGAACCTGCCCGCGCTGGTCGTGATCGTGCTCGCCTATATCTGGGCCGGGCTCACGGAGGCCGCAGCGATCGCGGCGATCGCCATCAACAAGCTGCCGACCGCCATCGTCACCCTGCGCGAGGGCGCGCGCGCGCTCGATCGCTCGCTCGACGAGATGGCGAGCGTGTTCGCGATGCGGCGCTTGCGCGCCTTTCGCCACGTCGTGCTGCCGCAACTGGCGCCCTATATCGCAGCCTCAGCCCGTTCCGGATTGTCGCTGGTGTGGAAGATCGTACTGGTCGCCGAACTCCTGGGCCGGCCGAACGGCGTCGGCTTCGAGATCGGCGTCGCTTTCCAGCTGTTCGACACGCCGCGGCTGCTGGCCTATTCACTGACCTTCGCCGCCGTCGTGCTCGTGATCGAGACCGCGCTGGTGCAACCGTTCGAAGCCCGCGCAACACGATGGCGACCCCGTGCGGCTTGAGGTCGATATCACAGGCAAGACGTTCAGGAGTGCCGCGGGCGGAACGCAGGAGGTGCTCGCGCCGATCAGCTTCGCGCTGCAATCCGGCGAGGTCGGCGTGCTGATCGGTCCGTCCGGCTGCGGTAAGAGCACGATGCTGCGCATCATCCTCGGGCTCGACCGCGATTTCGAGGGACGCGTCTCGCGCCCGCCGGAAGCGCGGATCGGCATGGTTTTCCAGGAGCCGCGGCTGCTGCCATGGCGCTCGGTCGAGCAGAATGTGCGGCTTGCGGCACCCGACGTCACTGATGCCAAGCTCGCCGAGCTGTTCAGGATCCTGGAGCTGGAGGCGCATCGCAGCCATTTTCCCGGCGAATTGTCACTCGGCCTCGCCCGGCGCGTCGCGCTCGCCCGGGCCTTTGCGGTGGAGCCCGACCTGCTCGTACTCGACGAACCCCTCGCCTCGCTCGACGACGCACTCGCCGGCCGTTTGCGCGACGAGATCGCGACGCTGGTGGCGCGCCGTCCGGTGATGACGTTGCTCGTCACCCACAGCCTGGATGACGCGATCCGGCTCGGCGACCGCCTGCTCTTGCTGTCGCCGCGACCGGCGCGCATCGTGCGCGAGGTGCCGATTGCCATCCCGCGCGCGGAGCGCAGCGAGGCCGAACTCGGCAGGATCAGGGCCGAACTCGCGGCGTTGCAGCTTGAATCAAAATGAGAAGTCATGGTCAACTGGACCAACGAGATTTTCGCGGGAGGTTCACCATGCGGCGCACGCTGATTGCGATCGGCATCCTGTTGGTTGCGATGCCGGGCGCGGCGCTCGCGCAGGCCAAGGGCAAGGGTATCCGGCTCTGGAATCTGACGATGGAGACGATCTCCGGCTTCCAGCTCTCGCCGGCCGGGAAGACCGAGTGGGGTCCGAACCAGTGCTTGAACGACAAGGACAAGGAGGTCGACCACGACGAGCGGCTGCGCATCACGGGCGTCGAGCCCGGCCGCTACGACGCCAGGGTCAGCTACCCCAATGCGCGGCAGTGCATCGTGCGCGACATCGAGATCAAGGCGGATGCGGTGTTCTCGATCGCCGACAAGGATCTGAAGGATTGCAGCAAGTAACGCGGGCTGCGTTACGAGCGTTTTCCTCTCATGGTGAGGAGCGCGGAACGCGCGTCTCGAACCATGCAGGCCCGTCTGTCGCCTGCGGCCATCCTTCGAGAGGCTTGCTTCGCAAGCTCCTCAGGATGAGGACCTAAGCCAGTCGCGACCGGCAACGCAGCTCAGGGCTTCACGCCTTGTCGTTCGGGTGCGGATATTCGCAGCGCCACCGCACCGCCTGCCACTTCGGATGGTCGCCGACCCATTGCGCGATATAGGGCGGCGCAGCCATCGCGCATTGCGTCGGCGACCCCGCATAGTTGAACACCAGATGCTGCTCCTCGCAGGTCGCAGGCGAGAGCACTGCACACACAGTCACTACCAGGTCGATCGGGTTCATGCCGGGATCCTCGCAGAGGCGATGAAGTTAGCACAAAAGATTACGTTCCGAGGAGCGGGAAGTTTCAATCCGGCCGCGCGAAATCGAGGGGGAATTGCCCGTCGCCTGTCCCCGCAACCCGTGCGCGAGCGCTAGAAATTGACCCCAAACACCAGCCTCGCCTGATGGCGCTCAAAATTGACGAGGTCAAGATTGCCGCCCGATCCGGCCGGACGGCCCCAGGCCTGCATGCTCCAGCTCATGGTCAGGCGCGAGCGCTCCGAAAGCTGGAAATAGGCGGTCGGACCGACGAAGAGGGCCTGGCCTGCGAACTCGCCGAGGCCGATGCCTTCGTACTGCCGGAAGTAGCGCACCTCACCGCCGAGCAGCACATCGGGCCGCACGCGCACCAGGCCGGCGAACGCCGCGCCGATGGTCGAGCTCTTTTCGGACAGCCCCGTCATCTCGAAGCGCGCCCATTCCGGCTGATAGATCAGGTTGAGCGCCCCGATAGCAAAGTTCGGGATCAGCTCGCGATCGAAAGCGAGCGTGAAATCGGTACCGTACATCCGCCCTTTTGCGCCGGAGGTCTCGTCGATGCGGTCGCCATGGAGTTCGGCGGCGACAGTCAACCCGAATGGCGCGCGCTCGCGATCGAGCAGGCGGTAACGCAGGTCGAGCGAAGCGCCCTGGAAATTGAACTGGCGACGGTCGCCGATATCGGGGACGCCGGTGATGTCGTGCAGGGTGGCAGTGCCGCCGACCTCGACGCGGAAGTTCGGCAGCGGCACGACCTCGATTTCGACCTCCTGCGACAGCGCGCGATAGGTCCCGCCGCCTTTGCCGAATCGACCTGTCGTCTGGGTCTGGAATTCGCGCTCGCCGGGATTGCCGACATCGGTGCCGATCATGAAGCCGAAGATGTGCTCGGTATCGAAGCCCTCTTCGGCGCTGACGCATGCCGGCGCGAGCGCGACGGTGCAGGCGACCATGGTCCAGAATGTATGGGCTCTCGCTCGCATCCCCGACACTACCACGGCTTCGACGGTGTTTGCCATCGAAGCCGCGGCAGGTCCTCAGTCTTGCAGTCTTACTTGCGCAAAGCGCAGGCGTACATGTTGATTTCCATGCCGACCGGCACTTCCACGATCTTCGGAGCTTTCCAGGCCATTCGGGGACTCCCAAGGGATTGAGCGCGACATCGCGCCGGCCAAAACCTAGGGCTGCGTCAGGCACAGCGCAAGTCTGGAATCGCGCCGTTGACACAGCGAACTGTCGCATCGCGCTTGCAAATTTCTCTCTCGGGCAACTCGCCTTCGCTCTCAGTCAAGCGGCGCGGTTCTCACCGCAACAAGCGCAGCAGCGCGCGGCCGGCGCGCGAGTTCATCTCCTTCGCATCCAGCGTTCCGTCCTTGTCGGGATTCGCTGCGTTGAAGCGCTGCTCCACCACCGAGAGATATTCGTCGAGCGTGAGAGTCCCGTCGCGATCGGGATCGGCGGCGGCGAGTTCTTTCGCCGTTAACCGTCCGCGCAACTCGCGGGAATCGAGCGTGCCGTCGTGATCGGGATCGAGCTTGGCGAACAACGCGGCCGCCGCCTTCTTCACCTCGGCCAGATCGAGCGTGCCGTCATTGTCGGTATCGAACGTCTTGACCGCATTGCCGGAGGCCGACCATGCCGGACCGGACAGCAGTGCAATCGTGAGCGCAAGTGCAACAGAGCGACGCGATATCATGAAAACCTCCCAGACCAAGAGCTCCGATTCGAGCCAGATCGACGACATAAGTCCACAAGCGAGCCTCGGTTCAAGCCCCGAATTGCAGCCTGCGCCCGTACAACTTGCGGAACCCGTCGGCCCGACCATTGCCGTGGCGCACGCGCTCCTGCTCCGTGTCGCGGAATTTCTTCAGCGCCTGCGCACAAGTGAGAGTTGCTTGTCAGCTCTCCGTCAGATGACCGGCATCCCGCGCCGCCCACCATATCGGCATCGCAATTACGACTTTCGTATTGACGCGTTTTGCATTCGGGCGGAGTGTTGCAGTCGCAGCGTCAATAGGCGCGCATATTGGGAGGAACGGATGAAACGCTTTGCGATGGCCGCGAGCCTCGTCATGCTTGCATCGACTTGTGCAAATGCACAAACCAGCGAGCAGCTGGTCAAGGGCGCGACCGATACATCGAACGTTCTCAATTACGGGATGGGCTACAATCTCCAGCGTTTCTCGACGCTGAACCAGATCAACAAGGACAGCGTCAAGAACCTTGTCCCGGTCTGGAACTACTCTTTCAACGACGATCGCAGCGAGGAATCGCAGCCGCTGGTGTACCAGGGCGTGATCTACGTGACGTCGCACAACGCGACCATGGCGGTCGACGCCAAGACCGGCAAGCAGATCTGGAAATCCAAGGTCGAGTATCCTGCCGAAACGCCGCGCATCGTCTGCTGCGGCATCATCAATCGCGGCGCAGCACTCTATGACGGCAAGGTGTTCCGCACCACGCTCGACGCCAACGTGATCGCGCTCGACGCCAAGGACGGCAAGGAGCTGTGGCGGCAGAAGGCGGCCGATATCAAGGAGGGATATTCGATGACGGTGGCGCCGCTGGTCGCCGACGGCATCGTGATCACGGGCATCTCCGGCGCCGAGTTCGGCACCCGCGGCTTCATCGACGGCTGGGATCCCGCAACGGGCAAGCATTTGTGGCGCACCCATTCGATCCCCTCCCCCGACGAGCCCGGCGGCGACACCTGGAAGGGCGATACCTGGAAGCTCGGCGGTGGCTCGACCTGGATTACGGGCTCCTATGACCCCGAGCTGAACACGGTCTATTGGGGTATCGGCAATCCCGGACCGTTCAACTCGGCGGTGCGCCCGGGCGACAACCTCTACACCTGCTCCGTGCTGGCGATGGATCCCAAGACCGGCAAGATCAAGTGGCACTACCAGTTCTCGCCCAACAATCCATTCGACTATGACAGCGTGGCCGAGATGGTCCTCGCCGACATGAACGTCGAGGGCAAGCCGACCAAAGTGTTGATGGACGCCAACCGCAACGGCTTCTTCTACGTGCTCGACCGCACCAACGGAAAGCTGCTCGCGGCCAATCCCTACGTGAAGGTCAACTGGGCGACAGGAATCGACATGAAGACCGGACGTCCCATCGAGACCGACGTCTCGAAGGACGCGCGTGAGGGCAAGAAGGTGACAGTCTATCCGTCGATCCTCGGCGGCAAGAACTGGGAGCCGATGTCGTTCAATCCGCAGACCGGCCTCGCTTACGCCAACACGCTAGCCTTCGGCGGCAGGTACAAGACCGAACCCGCCACCTTCAAGCAGGGTGAATGGTATCTCGGCATGGACCTTACCGATCTCTGGGAATGGGGTGATGGTCCGCGCGGTCATCTGAAGGCGATCGATCCCATGACCGGCAAGGCGAAGTGGGAAGCACCAAGCGACATCCCGCGCTTCTCCGGCGTGTTGTCGACTGCGGGCGGCGTCGTGTTCTCGGGCGCGCTGACCGGCGAGTTCGAGGCCTTCGATGCCGACACCGGCAAGAAGCTCTGGCAGTTCCAGACCGGCTCGGGCATCGAGGGACAACCGGTGACCTGGCAGCAGGACGGCGTTCAGTATGTCGCGGTGACGAGCGGCTATGGCGGCGTCTACTCGCTGTTCTCCGGCGACGAGCGGTTGGCCAAA
This sequence comes from Bradyrhizobium sp. 44, assembly GCF_023073095.1. Classification (NCBI taxonomy): domain Bacteria; kingdom Pseudomonadati; phylum Pseudomonadota; class Alphaproteobacteria; order Hyphomicrobiales; family Nitrobacteraceae; genus Bradyrhizobium; species Bradyrhizobium sp. 44. Next base: position 174,125 of record NZ_JADPIY010000029.1, on the reverse strand, counting down.
GTCCCGCCCGGCGGCTCGCTTTGGGTCTTTGCGGTCAAGCAATAACCACGGCACGATGCTGAGAAAGCTATCTCACAAGACGGTGGCGATCCTCGCCACCGTCGCGGTGCCGATGGTCGCGCTTGCGGCGACCGTTCGTGCCGCGGATGATTCAACCGGCAATCCCGTGCAGGCACAGATCGACCATGGCAAGTCGACCTATGCCGAGAAATGCTCACACTGCCACGGCCCCAACATGATGAACCCCGGCACCATCACGCCGGACCTGCGCGCCTTCCCCGACGACAAGACGCGTTTCGTCACTACCGTGAAGAACGGCAAGAACAACAGGATGCCGCCCTGGGCCGACATTCTCAGCGACGACGAGATCGGAAATCTCTGGGCCTTCATCTCGAGCCGGAGAAAGCCATGAAGCACTGGCTGGCCGCGTGGAGCATTGCCGCGATCCTCGCGGCGACGGCCGCACGCGCGGCCGACGATCCGCTCAAGATTTGTCTCGACGAGGACCGGCCGCCGCTCTCGGTGCATCACAAAGGCAAGCCGGGCTCTGGGTTCGACGTGCTGCTGGCGCAGGCGATCGCCGACCGGCTCGGACGGCCCCTGACGATCCAGTGGTTCGAAGGCAAGCTGGATGAGGATTCGAGCCCGCAGCTCGAGGCCAATGCGCTGCTGTCCGACGGGCGCTGCTCGCTCGTCGGCGGCTATGCGCTGACGACGGACTCCCTCGTCAAGCCCGGCATGAAAACGGCGCGCCTGCCGGATTTTGCCGGCGCCACGCGCGACGACCGGCGCCGCCGTGTCGCACTCGGCGTGCTCGTGCCGAGCCAGCCCTATGTCTACTCGCCGATCACGGTCGTGCTCGGACCGAAGGCGCGGGGTCGCAAGATCGCCGATATCGGCGACCTCGCGGGCCTGCGCCTCGTCATCGAGAGCGGCTCGCTCGGCGATGCGATCCTCATGACCTTCGACAAGGGGCGCCTGATCGACGACATCACCCATCTCGTCCCCGGCCGCGATGATCTCCTCGGTGCACTTGCCCGCGGCGACTATGACGCGACGCTGATCGACCTCGGCCGCCTCGACGCCCATCGCGCCGCGCACCCCGATACAGCGATCACCGCGTCCGGCTACTACTATCCGATCGGGGCCAATCGCGGCTATGTCGGGCTCGCCAGCGATCCCGCGCTGACCGACGCCGTCAACAAGGCGCTGACCGGGCTTGCTGCCGAGGGCAAGATCGCCGAATTCGGCGCGCAGGCGGGGCTGACCTATCTGCCGCCGCGTGAGCCCGCGATCCTCGGCGACGTCTGGATGAAGATCATTCAGCGGTGACGGAAGACGCTCTCGTGTCCCGCTGTGTCCGGGCTCGAGACTTAAGTCTTCGCCCGCAACTGCATGAACATCGTCATTGCGAGCGTAGCGAAGCAATCCAGAGTCCCTCCAGAGAAAGACTGGATTGCTTCGCTACGCTCGCAATGACGGAGTGTGGAGCGGCGGCGGCGCACCTCTTGAATCAGCCCGACGGCATCGACTCGCTTAGTGGCGCCCCGCACCGTATGATGTCTGCGTTCTCATTCGCCCTTTTGGTGCGCCGTGAATTTCCCGCCCACTAGTGCCAACCTGCGCGATCTCCTCTCGCGCGAAATCAAGACCGGCGAGCTGGTGCGGGCGCTGATCGTCGTCGGCCCGATGGTCGCCGCCTATTTCATCGCGCGCGAGACGGCGCTGCTGAATCTCGGGTTGGTCGCGGTCTCGTTGCTCATTCCCGCACTCAGGCTGCACCTGCCGCCGAAAGTCGTCGCGTGGCATTATCTCGCCATCCTCCTCACCTTTGCCGCGCTGTTCCTCGCGAACCCGATCAAGCCGCTATTCGCAGTGCTGACGGCGCTCGCCGGATTCCTTGCGGTCGCAGTGACGCGCCACGGCGAACATTTCCGCACGCTCGGGAATTGGGTGTTCATCCCCGCCGTGTATCTTGCCTGCGAGGTGCGGGAGGGCGTGAGCGCCTCGGAAGCCCTGCGCCATGCCGGCATGATCATCGTGTCCTCTCCGATCGCGCTGGCTCTGGTCTACGCCATCCGGATTTACGACCAGCGACGGTGCGGCGATGCCGCGACCTCGTTCGGAGCGCCCGCGGCCGAATGGTTTGTGCCCGCGGCGGCAACCGCCCTTGCGGTGTTCGCTGCGGCGGCTCTGGTCGAGATCCTCGATCTCGCGCAGGGCCAATGGGTGATGTGGTCGGCCGCAAGCGTCGTGGTCGGCGATCTCGCCGCTTCGACCGGCAAGCTGAAGCAGCGGGCGATCGGCGCCGTCGCCGGCGTGCCGCTCGGTTTCCTCGCCGGCATGGTGCTGCCGCAAAGCCGGGCCGGCTATGCGCTCGCGGTTCTCGCGGCCACCCTCACGCTGATCTCGTTCTCCCGCTACATCATCGGCTTCGGCCTGCGCTGCTTCTTCATCGCGCTGGCCGCCTCTTTCGCCGGCAGCGCCAGCGGCATCTCGGAGGAGCGCATCGTCAACGTGCTGATCGGCGGCACCTTTGGCTTGCTTGCGGTAGCCCTGACCGAAATCGTCTGGCTGCGTGTCATGCGAAAAGTGCGATTGTCCGGATGACGCCCGAATTGGCACAGCGCGGCCCTTCGAATGCGCCAATCTGTCTCGCTTGCCACCCATGGCAGAGGCGACCCGATGCAGTACCGTCGGCGACAACCCGGGAGAGAATCATGTCCCCAAGTCTCGATCGCCGCCGCTTCATTGCCGCCGGCACCGCCACGCTCGCGACGCCTTTCGTCTCGCGCAACGCCTCGGCGCAGGCTGCATGGCCATCGCGGCAAATTCGCATGATTTGCAGCTATCCCGCCGGCGGACAGACTGACCTGCTCGCACGCGCCTATGGCGAATTCATTGCCAAGCAGGTCGGAAAGACCGTCGTCGTCGAGAACAAGCCGGGTGCCGCGGGCGCGATCGGGACGGCGGAGGTCGCACGCGCGGAGCCCGACGGCCACACCATCCTGTGCTCGATCTCGACCACCTACATCATGAACCGGGTGGTGATGAAGACTCCGGGCTACGACATGGACAAGGATTTGACGCTCGTCAGCGTCATTCCGGGCGCCGGCCTGTTGCTGGTGGCGAACCCGAAAACCAGCGTCAAGACGCTGGAGGATTTCGTCGCCTTTGCTCGCAAGAGCGGCAAGGTCAACTTCGGCACCTATAGCGCGGGCTCGGCCCCGCATATGACGGTCCACGAGCTCAACAAGCAGTACGGCCTTGCCATCGAGCCGATCCACTATCGCGGCGAAGCCCCGATGTGGACGGGCATGCTGGAAGGTACGCTCGATGTCGCCATGGGCAGCTACACGGCAGCGCAATCGGTTTTGCAGAGCGATCGCGGCACAGTGTTCGCGGTTCATTCGAAGAAGGTCGACGCCATCCCCGATATCAAGACCCTCCCCGAGCAGGGCGCGACGTCGAAATTCTTCACCGTTAGCGGCTTCTCCGGCTGGGCCGTGCCGAAGGCGACACCGCAACCGGTCGTCGACCGCCTGGCGGAGCTTTGCGTCGCTGCCAACAACGATCCGAAGGTAAAGGAGGTTCTCAACACGTTCGTGCTCGAACCCGCGATCGGCTTCAAGGAAACCAACGCCCTATATCAGCGCGAGCTGCCGATCTGGATCGAGAGCGCGCGGTCCCTCGGCCTCGAGCCCTCCTGAACCGCGAGACAAGACGCCCTTCGCGGCGCAGCATTCGACCAAAGCCTAGTGCCGGAAACGTATTTTCCCGCTATGATTGTGCGACGCTGCCGGGAAGGTCTCACCGGCGCGGACGAGAAAGGCCGATCCCATGACACCGGATGGCGTTGCCGTAGCCGTCATGATCATTCTGCTCTTTCCGATGGGCTATTTCACGTTGGCGTCTCCGGCCTTCCTACTGGTGAAGCTGGATATCCAGCCCGTCGCCCAGCTTTTGCGCGGAATGTTCAATGCGCATTTTCTGGTGATGCGCGTTGCCGGACTCATCGGAGCGGTCGCTTTCCTGCTCGACGGTCGTCTGGTCGCCGCGATGGGCGTTGGCCTTCTTGCAGCCTTGGCGATCTACGGACGCCGCTGGTTCATGCAACGGATGGACGAACAGCTCAGCGCCAGGGACGCCGGCGATGCCGAGGCCCCGCGCCGGCTACGCCGACTACATTGGAGTGGAATGCTCGGCAATGCGGTGCTGCTCGCCGCTCTCCTGACCAGCATTCCCTACATCGCCATATCGGCGTGAGAGACATCGGCATGAGAGACATCGCGGGCGCGCGACGGTCAACCGTCGTCGTCGCCGAACCTGGCGTTTGCCTAATGCTCGTCCGCGGCAACCGCGCCCTGTTGCGCCTTGTGGATCGAGGACGGCACTACGCCAAAATATTTCCGGAACACCCGGCTGAAATGCGATGAGCTGGAGAAGCCCCAGGAGAACGCGACGTCGGTGATGGTCTTGCCGGCGTGGGCCTCGAGCTCCTGGCGGCAATTCTGAAGACGCGCCTGCCAGATGTAGTCGCTCACCGTGGTGCCGCGCTCCGAGAACAGCATGTGCAGATAACGCTTGGAGCAGCCGAGCTCGCCGGAGATCTGGTCGATGCACAGATCCGGATCGCGCAAATGCTCGCGGATGAAGAACTGCGCGCGCACATAGGTCGCTTCGGGACCGACGCGATCGAGCATCGTGTCCGCCTCGCGCAGCGGCAGCAGCAAGAGGTCGATCAGCGAATCGGCGACGCCGACCGCACTATTCGCCGACAGCTTGGCCGCCTCGTCGAAGGTCGCATGGACGAAATCGTGGGCGATCCGCCCCGTTCCCGTGCGTGAGGTCAATTTGCAGGCCGGCATTCGCTGCGACGGGAACCCGCGGTCGCGCAGCAGCGCCTTGGGTACGATCACCACGTCGTGGCGCGTGAAAGCAGGGCTGATGATCGAATGCGGACAGGAGACGTCATAGGCGATGATGTCGCCCGGGTTGATCTCGATGTGGCGGCCTTCCTGCTCGAAATAGGACACGCCGTAAGTCTGGAAGTGGATCTTGATATATGGGTGTTCGTTGGCCTTGGCGCGCGCCAGTGTGTGCGCGATGCGATGCTGGCTGACCTCGATCTGGCAGAGCTTCAGGCGCGAGACGCTGGTGTAGTCGATGCGGCCTTCGAGCGAAGACGCTTCCAGCGGATCGACGTCGAAATGCCCACACAGGCTCGTCAGCCCGTCGATCCAGCTCTGGATCTGCCGCTTCGGCGTCATTCCCGTCGTCGAGAGCGTGTGAATTGTGTCGGACATTAATCCAGCCACTGGTTTGATCCGGAGATTTTGACGCGAATCGCGAGCCGCGCTGCCGGAGCCCTGAACCGTGATTGCGTGACGTTTACCTCGATTTTGAGCGATCTTCTGGAACGAGCGCCATCGTTCCATTGCCACCCTTGAAAGTTAATCCTCCGCCTTAGTTGCAGCGCCGTCAAGGGGAACCTAAGCGTGGAAGACGGTCCCAAAGCGCTGCGGAAGCCGCTGAATTCGCTACTGCAAAATCAAAATCTTCGCGGCCGTGCGCTGTCAAGCAAACCAGCTTCCCTCTTGGGCAAGTTTCCCGATGGCGAAGTCGCTACGGATGCATCAGGAACAACAAAAACGGGCCGCTCCTGCACGTGGACCCGTAGCTCTCATCAGGAGGAGAAAGCACCCAGCATCGTTTCTGGTCCCAAATGTGACCGCCCTGCACGAGCAGACACCGGACGAGAAGCCCGGTGATTGAGCAATGCTTCGGAAAAATAAACGAGACAACGGAGGAATGACTATGCGCAAGGTACTACTGGCGACCTTTCTTGGGTCCGCTGCGGCTCTCGCCGTAGGCAGCGCGTCAGCCAATGACGAGCTGAACAAGATGGCGCAGAACCCGAAAGACTGGGTGATGCCGGCGGGCGACTATGCCAATACCCGCTATTCCAAGCTCAACCAGATCAATGCTCAAAATGTCGGCAAGCTCCAGGTCGCCTGGACCTTCTCGACCGGCGTGCTGCGCGGCCATGAAGGCGGCCCGCTGATCATCGGCAACATGATGTACGTCCACACACCGTTCCCGAACAAGGTCTACGCTATTGACCTTTCGAACGAGAACAAGATCGTCTGGAAGTATGAGCCGAAGCAGGATCCGAACGTCATCCCCGTGATGTGCTGCGACACAGTCAACCGCGGCGTATCTTACGGCGACGGCAAGATCTTCCTGCATCAGGCTGACACTACTCTGGTCGCGCTCGATGCCAAGACCGGTCAGGTTGCATGGACCGCCAAGAATGGCGATCCCGGCAAGGGCGAGACCGGCACCTCGGCGCCGCTCGTCGTCAAGGACAAGGTGCTGATCGGCATTTCCGGCGGTGAGTTCGGTGTTCAGGCGCATATGAGCGCCTACGACATCAAGACCGGCAAGCTGGCTTGGCGCGGCTACTCTGAAGGACCGGATGATCAAATCCTGGTCGACGCCGAGAAGACCACCGCACTCGGCAAGCCGGTCGGCAAGGACTCCAGCCTGAAGACCTGGCAAGGCGATCAGTGGAAGATCGGCGGCGGCGCCACCTGGGGCTGGATCTCCTACGACCCCGAGCTGAACCTCGTCTACTACGGATCGGGCAATCCCTCGACCTGGAATCCGAAGCAGCGTCCCGGCGACAACAAATGGTCGATGACAATCTGGGCTCGCAACCCTGACACCGGTCAGGCCAAGTGGGTTTATCAGATGACGCCCCACGACGAGTGGGACTATGACGGCGTCAACGAAATGATCCTCTCGGACCAGCAGATCAACGGCCAGCCGCGCAAGCTGCTGACGCACTTCGATCGTAACGGCCTCGGCTACACGCTCGATCGTGCCACCGGTGAGCTCCTGGTCGCCGAAAAGTACGATCCGAAGGTGAACTGGACCTCCGGCGTCGACATGGACAAGAACTCGCCGACCTACGGCCGCCCGAAGGTGCTCGACGCAGCTTCGACCGACAAGGCGGGCGAGGACCACAACGTGAAGGGCATCTGCCCGGCCGCGCTCGGCACCAAGGACGAGCAGCCGGCAGCCTACTCGCCGGACACGCAGCTGTTCTACGTCCCGACCAACCACGTCTGCATGGACTATGAACCGTTCAAGGTGAGCTACACCGCGGGCCAGCCCTATGTGGGTGCGACGCTCTCGATGTATCCGCCGCAGGGTGAAACCCACATGGGTAACTTCATCGCCTGGGACGGCAAGACCGGCAAGATCGTCTGGTCGAACAAGGAGCAGTTCTCGGTCTGGTCGGGTGCGCTCGCAACCGCAGGCAACGTGGTGTTCTACGGAACGCTCGAAGGCTACCTGAAGGCAGTCGACGCCAAGACCGGCAAGGAGCTCTACAAGTTCAAGACTCCTTCCGGCATCATCGGCAACGTCACCACCTATGAGAACGGCGGCAAGCAGTATGTCGCAGTGCTCTCCGGCGTGGGCGGCTGGGCTGGCATCGGTCTGGCGGCAGGTCTGACCGATCCGACCGCCGGTCTCGGCGCAGTCGGTGGCTACGCGGCGCTCAGCAACTACACGGCACTCGGCGGTACGCTGACCGTGTTCTCGCTGCCCAACTAGGCCTCTCAGCATCGCTCCGGCGCGTGGATCAACTCCACGCGCCGGCTCGTCTCACCGAATGCCTTCCGAGGAAAAGCTCTTGCGTAAAATCTGCTCTGCCATTGCCGCGATGTTCTTGATCGCGTCCGGGGGAATTGCCGTCGCGGACGGCTCAGGTGACCCGACTGCCGTCAAGCAGAACGAAACCGGCGAATGGTCCGACAAGGAAGGCAACCCAACCTACAAGATCACCGACGGCTCCGTCGACTGGTATACCTATTCCGGATACCGCCGCTATCACTCGGACTGCCATGTGTGTCACGGCCCGGATGGCATGGGCTCGACCTACGCCCCGGCGCTGAAGGATTCGCTGAAGACGATGAGCTATGCCGATTTTCTCGGCGTCGTCGCCTCCGGCCGCAAGAACATCTCGACTGCCGCAGAGAACGTGATGCCGGCCTTCGGCGATAACCCGAACGTCGCCTGCTACATGGACGATCTCTACGTCTATCTGCGCGCCCGCTCCAACGAGGCCTGGGGCCGCACCAGACCTGGCAAGCACGACGACAAGAACGACGCCTATACCAAGAACGAAGATTCGTGCATGGGCAAGAAGTGAACGTGCGGAGCCCGACCAGGACCTGGTTCTTGGCGCCCTGCCGGAATTTGAGGAGCTTAAGATGAAGACACGTGCCGCCGTCGCTTTCGAAGCCAAGAAGCCGCTCGAGATCGTCGAAGTCGATCTGGAAGGACCGAAGGTCGGCGAAGTCCTGGTCGAGATCAAGGCGACGGGCATCTGCCATACCGACGCTTACACGCTCGACGGCTTCGACAGCGAAGGAATCTTCCCGTCGATCCTGGGCCATGAGGGCGCGGGCATCATCCGCGAGATCGGTCCTGGTGTGACCTCGGTGAAGCCGGGCGACCATGTCATCCCGCTCTACACGCCGGAATGCCGGCAATGCAAAAGCTGCCTCAGCCAGAAGACCAATCTCTGCACCGCGATCCGCGCGACGCAGGGCAAGGGCGTGATGCCTGATGGCACAAGCCGCTTCTCCTACAAGGGCAAGCCGATCTACCACTACATGGGCTGTTCGACCTTCTCGAACTTCACCGTGCTGCCGGAGATCGCGGTCGCCAAGATCCGCGAGGACGCGCCGTTCGACAAGAGCTGCTACATCGGCTGCGGCGTCACCACCGGCGTCGGTGCCGTCGTCAACACCGCCAAGGTCGAACCGGGCTCCAACGTGGTCGTGTTCGGCCTCGGCGGCATCGGCCTGAACGTGATCCAGGGCGCCAAGATGGCTGGCGCGGACAAGATCATCGGCGTCGACATCAACGACTCCAAGGAGGAATGGGGACGCCGGTTCGGCATGACCGATTTCGTCAATCCCAAGAAGATCACGGGCGACATCGTCCCGCATCTCGTGACCCTGACGGACGGAGGCGCCGACTACACCTTCGACTGCACCGGAAACACCACAGTGATGCGCCAGGCGCTGGAAGCCTGCCATCGCGGCTGGGGCACCTCGATCATCATCGGCGTTGCCGAATCCGGCAAGGAGATCGCGACCCGCCCGTTCCAGCTCGTCACCGGGCGAAACTGGCGCGGCACCGCCTTCGGCGGCGCGCGGGGCCGCACCGACGTGCCGAAGATTGTCGACTGGTACATGAACGGAAAGATCCAGATCGACCCGATGATTACCCACACGCTCAAGCTCGAAGACATCAACAAAGGCTTCGACCTGATGCATGAGGGCAAATCGATCCGTTCAGTCGTCGTGTTCTAAATCGAAAAGCGTCACCCCAAGGAGGATCGACCCATGACTGTTGCACTCCATCCAGCGATCGATAACGGCATCAAACAGGGCAGCGGCAGCTTCGCCGGCGGCACGCTCGCATGCAAATGCAGCGACCATCAGGTCAAGGTCGCCGTCAAGGGCGACGTCGCGCATAACCATGCCTGTGGCTGCACCAAGTGCTGGAAACCGCAGGGCGCGAATTTCTCCGTCGTCGCCGTGGTGCCCCGCCAGAACGTCACCGTGCTCGAGAACGGCGACAAGCTCCAGATCGTCGATCCATCGGCGGTGATCCAGCGCTACGCCTGCAAGGCCTGCGGCACGCACATGTACGGCCGCATCGAGAACAAGGGTCACCCGTTCTACGGCCTCGACTTCATTCACCCCGAACTGTTCCAGGAACAGGGTTCGCAGGCGCCGCAATTCGCCGCCTTCGTTTCGTCGGTGATCGAATCGGGCGTGAAGCCGGAGCAGATGGGCGGAATACGGGCTCGGTTCAAGGAGCTTGGTCTCGAGCCCTATGACTGCCTGTCGCCGGCGCTGATGGACGCCATCGCGACCCACGTGGCGAAGGCCAAGGCGGCCTAAGTAAAGGCCGCTTAAGCAAAGGCCGCCCGAGCAAAGGCCGCCTGACGTTTGCCGCGCCCGCCCGCTCGCTGGTTCCACCACACCCAGCGAGCGGACGGAGCCGACCCGGGACAATCGCGGCGATGCCGCCGCTTCTCGACTGCACTTGTGTGGGACCGTCAGCTCCCTCAGTCCTGGTCTCTGAATGACTGCGCAGGACCGCCGGCTTCCTGCTTGAAGTCCGCGGCCCCTGCGTTTCTCCCTCCCTCGACTGAGGCATCCTGCTTCGTCCGCACAGGTCTTCTGGCGGACGAAGCTTTTTTTTATTGTGCCCATCTCAAGAGGCGCGTGGCGTGATGCGGCGCCCTGCTTTTGACAAACCTTCGTTGCAATCTTTTCCCATCGAGAACAGCTGACGAGAGAACACTTGGCTGTGACCGGACCGAAGCGATCCCACTAAGATCGCGTCGTGACGATGCCGCGCGAAATTCAATAATCAAGAACACGACGGGAGGTATCGAGCACATCCGGACATGAATTGGCATTCCTGAGTCCTGCCGGGATCTGCCCGCGCGGGATGACCGCCGGAATGCGACGCCGCGCAGCGGACATTGCACCGACCGGCATCTGGAAAATCTGAAATCAACAAGCTTATGAAGAGCGAGGGACGATCATGATCAAGGTGAAGATCAACGGCCAGGAACAGAGCTGGGACGGCGACCCGGATCTTCCGCTACTCTGGTTCCTGCGCGACGAGGCCGGGCTGACCGGCACCAAGTTCGGCTGTGGTCAGGCCCTGTGCGGCGCCTGCACCGTCATCGTCGACAAGGAAGCTGTGCGCGCCTGCATCACGTCGATCAACGACGTCGCCGGCCGCGAGATCACGACGATCGAGGGACTGCATCCGAACGGCGATCACCCGGTGCAGAAGGCCTGGCGGCAGGTCAACGTCCCCCAATGCGGCTTCTGCCAGGCAGGCCAGATCATGCAGGCGGCTGCGCTGCTAATGGACAATCCAAAGCCGTCGCACGACCAGATCCGCGAAGCGATGTCCGGCAACATCTGCCGCTGCGGCTGCTACCAGCGCATCGAGAATGCGGTCCATCTCGCATCGACGGGAGTGTGACATGAATTTCATCGACAATCCGAGGAAGCTTCGTGGCTTCGAGAAGAACATCAGGGTCGAAAAGGTCTCGCGCCGTAGCATCTTGAAGGGGCTCGGCATCACCGGCGGCTTTGTGCTCGCTGCTCCCGTGATGTCGCGCCAGGCGTTCGCCTACGAGACCGGCGCCGGCAAGATGCCGCACGGCGTCGTGGTCGATCCGCGCGTGTTCGTCGCGGTCGCACCCGACGGCACCGTCACCATCCTCGCCCACCGCGCCGAGATGGGCACGGGCGTGCGCACCAGCCTGCCGCTGATCGTGGCTGAGGAGATGGAAGCCGACTGGTCGCGGGTCAAGGTGGAACAGGCCCATGGCGACGAGGTCAAGTTCGGCAACCAGGACACCGACGGCTCGCGCAGCACTCGGCATTATTTGATGCCGATGCGCCAGATCGGTGCCTCCGCACGCACCATGCTCGAGCAAGCCGCCGCGAAACGCTGGGGTGTGCCGGCAACCGAGGTCAAGGCCGTCAATCACGAGGTCGTCCACAGCGCGACGAGCCGCAAGCTCGGCTTCGGCGAGCTCGCAGCCGACGCCGCCAAGGAATCGGTGCCGAGCATCGAAGGGCTCAAGCTGAAGGACCCCAAGGACTTCCGCTATCTCGGCAAGGGCCAGATCGGCATCGTCGATCTCCATGACATCACCACCGGCAAGGCGCGTTACGGCGCCGACGTGCGGCTGCCAGGCATGAAGTATGCCGTGATCGCGCGCCCGCCGGTGACCGACGGCAAGCTGGTCAAGTTCGATCCGGACGCGGCGTTGAAGGTCCCCGGCGTCGAGAAGGTGATGCAGGTGCGCGGATGGCCGTGGCCGTCGAAATTCCAGCCGCTCGGCGGCGTTGCCGTGATCGCGCGCAACACCGGCGCGGCGATCAAGGGCCGCGACGCGCTGAAGCTGACCTGGGACGACGGCGCCAACGGCAAATACGACTCCGTCGCTTACCGCAAGGAGCTCGAGGAGGCCTCGCGCAAGCCGGGCCTTGTCGTGCGCCAGGAAGGCGACGCCGAGGCCGCTCTGAAGGGCGCCGACAAGATCGTTGTCGGCGAATATTATCTGCCGCACCTTGCCCATGTCAGCATGGAGCCGCCGGTGGCGGTCGCCGACGTCAAGGGTGACAAAGCGGAGATCTGGGCGCCGGTGCAAAGCCCGGGCGGCACGCGCGAGGACGTCGCGAAGACGCTCGGCATTCCCGAGGGCAATGTCACGGTCAACGTCACGCTGCTCGGCGGCGGTTTCGGCCGCAAGTCGAAATGCGACTTCGCGCTCGAGGCCGCGCTGCTGTCGAAGGAGCTCGGCGTGCCCGTCAAGGTGCAGTGGACGCGCGAGGACGACGTCCGCCACGATTTCCTGCACACGGTCTCCGTGGAACGGATCGAGGCGGGGCTCGACAAGAGCGGCAAGGTGATCGCCTGGCGCCATCGCAGCGTGGCCCCGAGCATCGCCTCGACGTTCGCGGCGGGTGCAAAGCATGAGGCGCCCTTCGAGCTCGGCATGGGCCTCGTCGACATGCCCTTCGAGATCGCCAACATCTCCTGCGAGAACCCGGAGGCCGCGGCGTTCACCCGCATCGGCTGGTTCCGCTCGGTCTCGAACATCCCGCGCGCCTTCGCGGTGCAGTCGATGGTGGGTGAGATCGCCCATGCAACCGGCCGCGACCAGAAGGAGACGCTGCTCGCGCTGATCGGCAGCCCGCGCATCGTCAAGCCTGCTGTGAAGGACATGTGGAACTACGGCGAGCCCTTGGACAGCTATCCGATCGACACCGCGCGCCTGCGCAAGGTGGTCGAGCTGGTCGCCGAGAAGGGCGAATGGGGCCGACAGGTGCCGAAGGGCCATGGCCTCGGCATCGCCGTGCACCGCAGCTTCGTCAGCTATATCGCGACCATCGTCGAGGTGGCCGTCGACGACAAGGGCAAGCTGACGGTGCCGCGGGTGGACACCGCCATCGACTGCGGCACCTATGTCAACCCCGAGCGCATCGCCTCGCAGATCGAGGGGGCGGCGATCATGGGGCTCAGTCTCGCCAAATACGGCGAGATCACCTTCAAGGACGGCAAGGTGCAGCAGAAGAACTTCGACGACTTCCAGGTCCTCAGGATCGACGAATCCCCTGCGGTGACCAACGTCTACATCGTGCCGCCCGGACCCGACACGCCGCCGAGCGGCGTGGGCGAGCCCGGCGTCCCGCCATTCGCGCCGGCGCTGATGAATGCCATCTTCGCCGCGACCGGAAAGCGCATCCGCAGCCTTCCGCTCGGCAAGCAATTGGAAGCGTAAAGGCGGGAACACAAGGCGGCCTCGCGCCGTTTGCATCGATCTGACAGGAGCAGATCGATGACCCATATCTCAAAGGCGCTCGCAGTCTCATTGCTGTCGAGCGCCTTTCTTTTGACGGCCACTGGCGCATACGCCCAGAGCAACACCACGCCGCCGACAACGGCGACGCGCCCCAGCACGCCGGACCAGAACTCCCTGCCCAACGCCAATGCCACGCCGCCCTCGACCACCCAGACCACCGGGCAGCCCAATCCAGATCCCAAGGTTCGCGAGATGAACCAGAAGGAAAAGGACAAGGTCGAGCGCGAGGGGAAGTAGCGATCTGCGCATCGGCGTTTGACGTCGTGATTATCGGCTCTACTTCTTCGCCGAACCGCATCGTTGTGCCCTCTCCCCTTGCAGGAGAGGGCAGCGACGCCGGTTGCCACGATCACGCTGGGTGAGGGGTATGCCTGCGCGAGCCTCGCACGTTGAGATGCGCGGATGGAACCCCTCATCCGGCGCTTCGCGCCACCTTCTTCCGCAAGGAGCGAAGGGAAGACGCCAACGCAAAATGCGGCGGACGTTGCCGTCCGCCGCATTTGCCCCCTGACACTCCGCTTTTTTCGATCCGCCAGCGGAGCTTATTTCTTGAGCGCGAACACCCAGATCACGCCGCCTTGCGGCACGTTGGCTTCGATGCCGATATTGTTGGTCACGAGTGCATCCTGGATGCGCTGCGCATCCACGCCCCATCCCGACTGGATCGCGATGTATTGCGTGCCGTCGATCTCATAAGACACCGGCATGCCCATGATGCCGGAGTTGGTCTTCTGCTCCCACAGCAACTCGCCGGACTTCGCGTTGAAGGCGCGGAAGTTGCGGTCGTTGGTGCCGCCCACGAAGACGAGATCGCCCGCAGTCGCCGTCACCGAGCCGAACAGCTGCGATTTCGGGAAGTTGTGTTGCCACATCTTCTTGCCCGTAACGGGATCCCAGGCCTGGAGCTCGCCGAAATGATCCGCCCCGGGCTTCGTCTTCAGCCCGATGTCCTCCGGCTTGGTGCCGAGCCAGAGCTCGCCGGGCTTGAGCGGAACCTTCTCGCCGGTGAACCCGCCGCAGAAATTCTCGTTGGCGGGTACGTAGACGAGGCCGGTCTTCTGGCTGTAGGCCGCCGACGGCCAATCCTTGCCGCCCCACAGCGACGGACAGAACTCCACGCGCTTGCCGACCATCGGCTTGTGCGCGGGGTCGACGATCGGCCTGCCGCTCTCGGCGTCGATGCCCTTCCAGACGTCAGTGGAGACGAACGGCCAACCGGCGACGTAGTTGATCTTGGTCGGCGTGCGCTCGAGTATCCAGAAGATCGCATCGCGTCCCGGATGGACCAGGCTCTTGATGTTGCGACCGTCACGTTGCAGGTCGATCAACATCGGCGCTTCGACCTCGTCCCAATCCCAGGAATCGTTCTGGTGATACTGGTGATAAGTCTTGATCTTGCCGGTGTTCGGATCGAGCGCGAGTACCGAGGAGGTATAGAGATTGTCGCCGGGATGCATCTCGCCGGGCCACGGCGCGGCGTTGCCGACGCCCCAATAGATCGTCTTGGTGTCCTTGTCATAATTGCCGGTCATCCAGGCCGAGCCGCCGCCGTTCTTCCAGTCCTCGCCCTGCCAGGTGTCGTGACCGGGTTCGCCTTCGCCCGGAATCGTATAAGTCCTCCACAACTCCTTGCCGTCCTTGGCATCATAGGCGGCGACATAGCCGCGCACGCCGAACTCGCCGCCGGAGCCGCCGACGATGACCTTGCCGTCGACGATCAGCGGCATCAGGGTCATGTACTGGCCCTTCTTGTAGTCCTGCACCTTGGTGTCCCACACCACCTTGCCGGTCTTGGCGTCGAGCGCGACGACATGGTCGTCGGTGGTGGCGAGATAGAGCTTGTCCTCCCAGAGGCCGACGCCGCGGCTGGTCGGATGCAGCTGGAACAGATCGTCGGGGAGCTGCCGCTTGTAGCGCCAATATTCGTCGCCGGTCTTGGCGTTCAGCGCAATCACCTGCCCCATCGGGGTTGCCACGAACATCACGCCGTTGTTGACGATCGGCGGCGCCTCGTGGCCTTCGACGACGCCGGTCGCGAAGGTCCAGACCGGGGTGAGGTTCTTCACATTCGAGGTGTTGATCTGGTCTAGCGGGCTGTAGCCCTGCCCGTCATAGGTCCGCCGGTACAGCATCCAGTTGGAGGGCTCCGGGTTTTCCAACCGCTGCGCGGTGACCGGCGCGTAGTTCTCGACCGGGCCTGATACGGCGGCGGTCGACGCAAGACACGTGAAGGCGACGAAGCCGGACAGTAACCACTGCTTCCTGGTCATGGACGTTCCCCTTTTTCATCCGTTTGAATTCTTGTTTTGAATTCTTGTCGTTCGTCCCGTCGTCCGCCCATCGGCGGATGCGGCCTCTCGTGACGCGGGCACAACCCGCACGTCCATCATCCCGGCTGCGCGCCACCTACCTTTCCGACGAAGTTTCCGGCGACGGTGAGCGAGCCGTCAGCCAGCGCCAGCGGCAGCGCAGCGAGCCGTCGCGGCGCCGGCCCGAACACGACCTGCGCGGCCGCGCGAGGATCGTATTCGGAGTTGTGGCACATGCATTTGAGCACTTCCTTGTCGCCGACATCGCTCTTCACCCAGGCCGTGACAGGACAGCCGGCATGCGAGCAGATTGCCGAATAGGCGAGGATGCCGTCGACAGCGCGCGCTTTCGTCTGCTCGTCGAGCTCGGCGGGGTCGAGGCGGATGATCAGAATCTCGTTGAGGCGCGAGGCGCTGCGCACGACCGACGTCTTCGGGTCTTTCGGCCAGGCATGCACCGGCGGGCCGCCGGCCGACAGATCGGCCGCGGTCACGGGCTTTCCCTCCTGATCGCCTTCGGAGAACACGAGCAGATCGCCCTTCTGAGGCCGCTCGTCGGAGCCGGGCGCATCCTCGCCCGCGTGGACCTGCGTGGAACAGGCGAAGCACGTCGTGGTGGCCAGCGCACTCATCAATAGCGCCCGCCGGGTTTGCTCCGTGTCAGCGTCGGATTCCGCTGTGTTGTCGGAGGATGAAGAGGATGTATCGAACGATGCACGCGACATGTCTCCAAGCAGGCGCTGGAACTCTGCCGAAAAAAAGGCAAAGATTTTTTACTGCAGTGCATCACACGGTTTTGCTCGCGCTGATTGAACGCGAACACGCGCATTTACGCGCATTTTTTTAATTGCAACGTCACGCTACGCGACCGGCATGATGATTTTGCAGATCAGGTAAATGCTAGCGGTATTGGTGCAATGCGCCGACGCGCGGCGCGATCGTAGCGCCATCAGTGCCGCCTGCGCATTTCTCAGGCAGCCATTCTGTATTCTAGGAGCGGAGCAGGTGACGCGGCGAAGCGATGCGACCGGCCAAGGTTGCCGACGCCATTTCAAAGCTGTCGGCGATGCGGCGCGCCCTGTCGATGAACAGCGCGGCGGCCTGCGGCGGGCAGACCTCGCGCGCGGTCTGTTCGAACAAATCGAGCCAGCGGTCGAAATGATCTCCGATCAGGTTCAGTGGCATATGCGCCCGCATCGGCGAACCGTGGTAACGGCCGCTCATCAGCACGACCGACGACCAGAAATCCCGGAGCTTGGCCAGATGCTCGTCCCAATTCTGCACGACCGCGAACACCGGCCCCAACAGCTCATCCTCGCGCACGCGCCCGTAGAAGCGGGTGACGAGTTCCCCGATCATCTCTTCGGTGATCCCGGTGCGCTCGGTTGCATCCTGGGTCAGCAAATTCCGCCGCACGGCCGCAGCCTCGCGCTCGGCCTTCAGTCGATCCGACATGTCCCTTGTTATCCGTTCCGTTGTTCCCGCAGGCCGCCCGTTCGACATTGTCGGGCCGATTGCGCGCGGCGTCTTTGTCGCAGCGCAAATCGCGGGGCGGCGAGCACTCAACGCCCGCCGCGCGCCGTTGTCAGGCGCTGTAGGTGTAAAAGCCCTGCCCCGTCTTGCGGCCGAGATGGCCGGCGTCGACCATTTCCTTGAGCAAGGGGGCTGGACGGTATTTGGGGTCGTTGAAGCCTTTGTAAAAGACCTCCATCACCGACAACATGGTGTCGAGCCCGACGAGATCGGCGAGCGCCAGCGGCCCGATCGGATGGTTGCAGCCGAGCTTCATGCCGGCATCGATCTCTTCCGCCGTCGCAATCCCCTCCTGCAGCGCGAAGATCGCCTCGTTGATCATCGGGCAAAGGATGCGGTTGACGGCAAAGCCCGGGCTATTCTTCGCCGTGATCGCCACCTTGCCGACGCGCTTGGCGAAATCCAGCGCCTTGGCATGGGTGTCGTCGGAGGTCTGCAGGCCGCGGATGAGCTCCAGCAGCGCCATGACCGGAACCGGATTGAAGAAGTGCATGCCGATAAAGCGGTCGGGCCGGTCGGTCGCCGCAGCGAGCTTCGTGATCGAGATCGACGAGGTGTTCGTGGCGAGCAGTGTCCGCGGCGACAGCGTCGCACAGAGATCCTTCAGGATCTTGACCTTGAGTTCCTCGTTCTCGGTCGCGGCCTCGATGACGAGATCGCAATCGACGAGCTTGGCGCGGTCGGTGGTGCCGGTGATGCGCTTGAGCGTGGCGTCGCGATCGCCCGCCGACATCTTCTCCTTCTTGACCAGGCGCTCGAGGCTGCCGCCAACCGTTGAAATCCCGCGGTTCACTGCCGCATCGGAAATATCGACCATCACGACCGAAAGCCCGGCCGCGGCACAAATCTGCGCGATGCCGTTCCCCATGGTGCCTGCCCCGATGATGCCAACGGTTTGGATCATTGCCTCAAATCCTTCATCCTTGCGGACGTGCCATACCGGCCCGCCCCTTTGTTCCTGCATCAGGGTCTAGCACCGCCCCCGGGCGGGTGCGACCTGATCCTCTCCCTTCCTTAAAGCATCCAAGGGGGGAATAAAGCCGGCTTTCGGCCGCCAAACGGCGTGATTTGGTGCCCCGGCCTGTTTGGCCCGGCTTATCTGCGGCATCCCGTCCCCGGAGGGCGCGAGTGTGCGGGGAGCACCGGGCTCGAGGCGGTAGCGGCTTAACCGAGACGAAGCACCTTGCCCGGATTCATGATGTTCTTGGGATCGAGCGCCCGCTTGATCGTGCGCATGATGTCGAGCTCGGTCCGGGAACGGTAGTGCTGGAGCTCGTCGAGCTTCTCGATGCCGATGCCATGTTCCGCCGAGATCGAACCGCCCATGGAGGTGACGAGGTCGTTGACGGCCCGTGTGATCGCCGCGGAATACTGGGAGAGCGTATCGCGGTCCATGCCCTTCGGGCCCATGAAGGAGAAGTGCACATTGCCGTCTCCGATGTGGCCGAGCGGATAGGGGCGGATCGTCGGCAAAATGGCGAGCACGGCCTCGAGACCGCTGTCGATAAACTCGGGAATCCTGGAGACCGCAACCGACACATCGTAGCTCAAGCCCGGACCTTCGGTGCGCGATGCCTCGGCCACGCTCTCGCGAATCCGCCACATGTTGCGCGACTGCGCTTCGGTTTGCGCGATCACAGCATCCAGCACCCGGCCCGCCTCGAGTTGGTCCGCCAGGAACTGCTCCATCCTGTCCGACATGCCCGTGCCACCGTCCTGCCGGGGCCGGGCCGACGACCATTCGAGAAGGAGGTACCATTCGGTCTCAGCCTTGAGAGGATCCTGAGTGCCGGGAATGTGGCGCAGCACCATGTCGGTGCACGCACGGCTGATGAGCTCACAGGAGCCGACATTGTCATCGGAAGCGGCATGCGCCTCCGACAGAAGCTCGATGGCAGCCTTGGGATCGCGGATTGCGAGCCATGCTGTGCACACGTCTTTCGGCGCCGGCCAGAGTTTCAGCACCGCCTTGGTGATGATGCCGAGCGTCCCTTCGGCGCCCATGAACAGGTGCTTGAGGTCGTAGCCGGTGTTGTCCTTCTTGAGTGCGCGCAGGCCATCCCAGACATCGCCGTTAGCCAGCACGACCTCGAGACCCAGCACCAGATTTCGCGCGTTGCCATAACGCAGCACCTGCACGCCGCCGGCATTGGTGGACAGATTACCTCCGATCATGCAGGAGCCCTGAGCACCCAGGCTGAGCGGAAACAGGCGGTCGTGGCGCGCGGCTGCGTCCTGAAGCGTCTCGAGGATGCAGCCTGCCTCCACAGTCATGGCGTAGCCGACGGGATCGACGTTCAACACCTGGTTCATGCGACCGGGCGACAGCACGATGCCGCGGTGCATGGGCCACGGCGTGGCGCCGCCCATCAACCCGGTGTTGCCACCTTGCGGAACGATGGCAATGCCGTTGTCGTAGCAGAGCTTGACCACAGCGGAGACTTCCGCGGTGCTGGCCGGACGCACGACCGCCGCGGCCTGCCCCGCCAGTTCGCCGCGCCAGTCGGTCACGAAGGGCTGCTTGTCGTGCTCGTCCAGGATCAGGCCTTTGTCGCCGACGATGGCCCGCAAGCGGTCGAGAACGGCTGAGGTCACGGGTGCGGTCGGAATGGAGGGAGCGATGGGAAGGGCTGCACCCGGCATGTGTTCCTCTCTTTTCGGCCGTTCAGCGCCTTGGGGCGCGCAAGGCTTCGTTCTTGTTTTCATTCTGGGCGGTGGTGCAACGACCCTAGCATACGGGTCGCGGTTGCGGGAACGTCCCCGGCAGTAAGCCTCGTGCGGATTTGCGTGGAATGCTGAATGCAGGCGCACTTCCGCCGAGGTCCCGCATACCCTACTGTACCCCGATCAATTCGGATTGGAGCTCATGAGCCGTTTCTGGAGTCCGGTCGTCCACACGCTTTCGCCCTATGTCCCCGGCGAGCAGCCCAAGCAGGACGGCATCGTCAAGCTCAATACCAACGAGAATCCCTACCCGCCCTCGCCGCGCGTGCTGGCGGCGATCGCATCGGCCGCGGAGCGGCTGCGCCTTTATCCCGATCCGCGCGCAACGCGCCTGCGCGAGGCGATCGCGGCCCATTGCGATGTGGTGCCCGAGCAAGTGTTCGTCGGTAACGGCTCCGACGAGGTTCTGGCCCACACCTTCCAGGCCCTTCTGAAGCACGACACGCCGCTTCTGTTCCCCGACGTCACCTACAGCTTCTACCCCGTCTATTGCAGCCTCTATGGAATAACGCATGACAAGGTGCCGCTCGATGCTGCGATGAGGATCGATATCTCCAACTACAGTCGACCATCGAGCGCCATCCTGCTCTGCAATCCGAACGCTCCGACCGGTATCGCCCTTCAGCGCGACGCAATCGCATCCCTGCTGGCCGAACGGCCGGACCGGCTGGTGGTGGTGGACGAGGCCTATGTCGATTTCGGCGCCGAGAGCGCCGTGCCGCTGGTTGCACGCCACGACAATTTGTTGGTCATCCAGACCTTCTCGAAGTCGCGCTCACTGGCTGGCCTACGGGTTGGTTTTGCCATCGGCCAACGACCGCTGATCGAAGCGCTGGAACGGGTGAAGGACAGTTTCAACTCCTATCCCGTCGATTGCCTCGCGATCGCCGGCGCCGTCGCCGCGATCAAGGACGAGGGCTGGTTCAGAGACACCCGTGCTCGTATCATCGCAAGCCGCGAAACCTTGGCCCGAGACCTTGGACAACTTGGCTTCGAGGTGTTGCCGTCGCTCGCCAACTTCGTCTTCGCGCGCCATCGAAGCCGGAGCGGAGCAGATCTCGCGGCAGCGCTTCGCCAGCGTGGCGTTCTGGTCCGTCATTTCGGAAAGCCGCGCATCGAGGACTTCCTGCGCGTCACGGTCGGAACGGAGGCGGAGTGTGCCCGGCTTGTTGAGGTGCTGCGTGGGTTGATCTGAGCCCCGACAGTCCCTGCATCGGCCAGCATCAAACGATGAGCCCAAACGCGGCATCGTGCCATGCCACCCGCGGCTTTGATTTCCGGCCAAATTCGGGTTACCAAACCTGCCTGCGGAGCGCGACCGCGCCGCTGCTTTGCCCGACGATACCCTCAGGGAAATATACGTGAAACACCTCCGCAGTCCTGAAATCGACGCAGCCAAGACGTCGTGGCGGGCGCCGAAGCTCAGGCACGGATGAACGACTTTGCGCGATCCATCGGCGCCGCATTCACGCTGATCGGCGAGGCCGATGCAGAACTTCTGGGCATCGTCGGACTGTCGGTGCGCGTCAGCCTGACCGCCAGCATCCTCGCGCTTCTGATCGGGGCGCCGTTCGGGGTCCTGCTTGCGATCACCCGGTTCCGCGGGCGGCAGGTCATCATCGTCCTGACCAATGCCTTGCTTGGTCTTCCACCGGTCGTGGTCGGGCTCGCGCTTTATCTTCTGCTGTCGCGGTCCGGGCCGCTCGGGGCCGCCGGCCTGTTGTTCACGCCGGCGGCCATGGTGGTCGCGCAGACGCTGCTCGCCACACCGATCGTGGTCGCACTGGTGCACCGGCCGGCGAGCCTGCTGTGGGCGGAGTATGGCGACCTGGCGCGGATCGATGGGCTGTCAACACTACGCAGCATCGGCTTGCTGTTCGCGCTGGGCCGGACCTCGCTGCTGACGGCCTTTCTCGCAGCCTTCGGCCGCGCGATTGCGGAGGTTGGCGCCATCCTCATCGTCGGTGGCAACATCCGCGGTTTCACGCGCACGATGACGACGGCGATCGCTCTGGAGACCAGCAAGGGCGACCTGCCGCTGGCGCTCGGACTCGGGCTGATCCTGCTCGCGCTCAGCGTCGCAGTGTCGACCGTCGCCTTCCTGCTAGTGGGACGCGTTGGGGAAAAATAGCTGCTCGCCCCCGACCTTGTAGCCGGCGATGGCCTCCTGCCCTTTCGAAGAGATCAGCCAGTCAATGAAGGCTTGCCCGTCCTGCGCCTTCGCGTTCGCATGCTTGGCCGGATTGACCAGCATGACGCCGTACTGGTTGAACAGCCGCTTGTCGCCTTCGGTGAGGACAGCGAGCTCGCCGCGGTTCTTGAATGACAACCAGGTGCCGCGATCCGACAGCAGATAAGCATTCGACGACGATGCCATGTTCAGGGCCGGACCCATGCCCTGGCCGATCTCGCGATACCAGCCGTCCTTGGCGGCACCGAGATCGACGCCTGCCTCCTTCCAAAGCCGCAATTCGGCCGCGTGCGTGCCGGACTTGTCACCGCGCGAGATGAACGGCGCCTTCGCGGCCGCGATCTTGCGCAGCGCCTCGGCCACGTCCTTGCCGCCGGCGATCTTCGCGGGATCGCTCTTCGGCCCGACAATGACGAAGTCGTTGTACATGACATCGAAGCGCTTCACGCCCTCCCCTTCGGACATGAACTTGTCCTCGGCTGGCCTGTCATGGACGAACACGACGTCTGCATCGCCGCGCCGCCCGATGTCGAGTGCCTGGCCCGTGCCGACAGCAACGACCTTCACGTCGATGCCCGCGGCCTTCGAGAATAGCGGCAGCAGATAGCCAAACAGCCCCGACTGTTCCGTCGACGTCGTCGAGGCCACGGTGATGGCGCGCTCCTGCGCGAATGCGATCGTGGACCAGAGCAGAATCGCTCCGAGAGTCATTATCCTTTTCATGCCTCGTCCTTACACCAGATGCCGGATGTTCCAAACTCTACCGTCGACAGAGACGCACAGGGAACAACAAGCGCCGCAACGCGCTTGGTCAGGATCGTCGCGACGCTCCCCTGTGAGGAACGTCCGCTCCGCGCGCAAGTTGTCATCAAGTCAACCCAGGAGGAACCAGATGAAGAAGATCATTTTGGCATCCGCATGCATCATGGCGCTGGCGACCGGCGGCGCCTTCGCACAGACACAACCCGCCCCAGGCGCATCCGGTCAGGGCGACGTCGGGCCCTCGTCCCGGGGCCCCGCGACCAAGGGCATGACGACCGGCACGTCGTCGAACATGCAGAACGAGGCCGCCGACAGCAAGGGCAAGCAGGCTCCGAGCGCCGGTGGCAGTAACACCAATAACATGGGCAGCCAGGCCGGCGGCGGCGCGGGCTCCGGGAAGTAGGCCGGCATCGATCGGAAATCTGGAGAGGGGGCGATCGTCCCCTCTCCCAGATGTCTTCATGCCGTCAAAAGCTTGTCGACGTCGTCCGCAAAGGTGTTGGTGTCGAACAGAGCGTATTGGCGAAGCTGCACCTTGATTGCAGTCACGCCAGCGAAACCGCAGCTTCGCGCTCTGAAAGCGTGGATGTTCTGCAATTGGTCCCACCTACATTGACATCAGTGTGACAGCCGGGGATTTTTACATTGCTGGCGAATCAGCGATGGCCTCAAGCCGAGTACCTCTTGGATAACTCCCAGTGCTTTCGAGACTGATATCGTTGCTGCGCCGCATCCCCGCGGTGAAATGGGCGTTCAACCGACTCCGGCCCGCGCCGCACGGCGGCAGCATCGACGTCGCAGCTGATGCCGCGGACGCCTCGCCCGCCCTCGTTGCCGAGATTTTAGAAGCCGCTCCGGCTCTGGACACCAGCATCAGCGCGGATACGTCAAACTGCGACGTTGCGGCCGCCGCTTCAGCCGTCGAAGACGGGACCGCCAGACCCGTCATCGCGGAGAGCCCGTCGGAAGCGCCAGCCGATGTTAGCGGCAGCGACGATTCATCCCGGGAGACGGCGGCGGAAGTCGAGTTGGTCGTCGTGGAGGAAGCTTCGGTCGCGACCATCGATGTCGAGCGTGAGACGGTCGACGTCCCCGAACTCACCATCAACAGCGATCCATCTCCCGAACTCGCGGACGACGTTGAGCCCGTTGTCGTGGAGAAGGCCTCCTCCGTCGATGTCGAGCTCGTCCCGGTTGATGCCCCCGCTCTCGCCATCAACGACGAGCATTCCTCCGCCGTCAACGTGGATACTTGCTCAACTCTCGACGACACGCGTGTCGCGCTTGCCTCCAGCGCGGCGGAAGTCGTCGCCAGCACACCCAGCGTCGTCACGGATGTTGCGTCGGAGCCAGCCCTCGAGGCTCCCGCTGCGGAGATCACCAGCGCGCCGAAGATTCGTGCAAAGATCGCAGAACCCGCCGACCGCGCCGCGCTGATCCGACAGCGTTGGACGGAGACCGGGAGCAGGATGTGGAATCCGCGCGTCCACGGCGCCGGTGATGCCACGCTGAACATCCAGGGAAGCGTCGGGTTGCTGCCGCCCGCGCCTGGCGAGACAATGCCGCGCTACGACAAGCTGGAATTCAGGATGCTCGGCGGACAAATCGTCTGCGAGGGCGTGATCGTCGAAGCACCCGCGCATGCGAGCCAGCGCAGTTTTACGCGGCTCGCGGAGCCGGGGAAACCGGATCGGGTCCGCGAACCAATGCGGGAACGCCAGGCCGCTCTCGCCTGACCCTTTATTTCCTACGACGACCAGCCCATATGATAGGCTAACGCCTTGAATTTGGGAGATCGCATGCCCACAAAATCATTGCGACTGGTTGTGATTGCCGCCCTCTGCGTCTCTCAAGGAGCCTTTGCCGCATCCAGTAAACGCCATGCGCCCGCGACCGATCAGGCGTCACCCTACAAAGCCGACCGCCTCTCCTCTTCGCGCGGAGAGACGATCCTCAACACGCCCGGCCAGACCACCATGCTGACGCGAGAGGTCCTCGACGACAAGAACGCGACGAGCCTCAAAGATGCCATGCGCTCGACCGCCGGCGTGACGATCGGACGCTAGGCCACTTCGCTCAGGGGAGCGGATAGCCCTTCCAGACCCACTCCAGCGCCGACGGCAGCGTCTGCGCGATCGTGGGCCGGTCGACGTGCTTGGCGTTGCGTACGAACAGAAACTGATAGTGGTAGCCCTTCTCCGCCAGTACCTTGGCCATCAGCGCGTTGGAGAGGGTCCAGTCGTGCATGCCGTCGGGGATGGTGGGGTTCGGATAGAACAGATCCTGGTCGCCGCCGAAGAACCAGAAGCGGATCGGCTTGGTCGGCGCAGCGTCGATCAGGGGCACGCCGGGCGGCTCGGCCGGCGTAAGCACGCCCGCCTTGGAGATGAGATTGGGTGTGGCCGGCCCCGTCCATGCGCTGTGATATTCCCAGGCGCCACCGCGCAGCGACGGGTCATACGGCCATTGCTGGTTGACCATGGTCGGCGAGAACGCCAGCACGCGGTGATAGAGATCGGGATAGAACCACGCCATGGTGAAGGCTGCCACGCCGCTCGAACTCAGCCCCATGGTCGCACGCCCATCGGGATTTTTGGTCAGCCTGACCTCGGCGTTCTTTTCGACCAGCGGCAGCACTTCACGCTCGACGAATTGCGCGTAGGCGCCTGACACCGCGTCATATTCGCGGCCGCGCTGACTGCCCTGCGCGTCCTGCCCGCCATTGCCGATCTGGATCGCGATCATCGGCGGCACGCGGCGCTGCGCGATCAGATTGTCGAGCGTGACGGCGAGATCCTTGTAGGCGTTGGAGCCGCCGTCGCCGACCACGATGAACGGCGCCTCGCTGCCGCGCGCATATTGCGCCGGCACATAGACGTCGATGGTGCGCGACCAGACGCCGGGATGGCTGGTGGTGACGATCATGTGCGACTTGTCGTCCGGCGCCGTGACGGTCGTCATGATCGAGGAATTGGTGCAACCAGCAAGATCGTCGCGGATCAGACCCGGATTGTAGATGGTGCTCTCCTTCGACGACAACGTGAAGGACTTTGTCGTCCCACGCGGCACGCCCTCCTTCGCGATCGTCTCCGGCGCAGGATTGTGGGTGGGACCGATGATGAAATTGCCCTCGGCATCCGGTGGCGGCAGCGTTCCGTCAGGAAGCTCCGTGGCGCGTGGATAATTGGGATTGGAGGGATCACGCGTCGGAGGCGCCGTCTTGAAGTCGAGATCCGTCGTATCGATGAAGAACGGGCCCGCCTTGTCGGTGCTGTTGGCCCCAGGCGGCACCACCATGTTCTGGGTGACGCAGGCCGGCTGCGACAAGGCAATCGACGTGAAGGAGACGAGGGAAATCAGAGTCCCCGCAAGGACGGACAACGAATTGGTCATTTCAGCTCCCGATGCCGACGAGTCTTTCTGGCTCGCCTTGGCGCAAAGTATGACGAGCCGCCTGCGCGTGGTCAAATCCCGCCCGGCCGCGTTACCGCAATGGCCGCCATGCTCAAAACGGACAGATACTGCTATTCCGCGCATGCCACGAAATTTTTCAGACATGTAGCCGTTGCTGCCGCACCTCGCACGACGTAGCTTGCCGGCCGGCCGCGCGAAGGCCGCGCCCGATCAAGACGACAAGAACAATCTGCAAGAACAATCTGCAAGAACAATCCCGGGAGACAAACCATGAAGAAGCTCACGGCCGCGCTGTGCGCGCTGGCGTTCCTCGCAACCGGCGCGCAGGCGCAGACCGTCAAGGACTTCCTGGCGGTGGTCACCAAGAAATGGACCACGCCGTTCGAGCCGTTCCAGCTCATCGGCAACATCTACTATGTCGGCACTGACGGCATCGCCGTCTACATCATCAAGACCTCACAAGGCCTGATCCTGATGGATACGGCGCTTCCGGAATCCACCGGCATGATCAAGGACAACATTGCCAAGCTCGGTCTCAAGGTCTCCGAAATCAAGATCATCCTCAACACGCACGCGCATTTCGATCACACCGGCGGTTTCGCCGAAATCAAGAAGGAGACCGGCGCGCAGCTGATCGCCGGCGAACGCGACCAGCCGCTGCTGGAAGGCGGCTATTATCCTGGCGACGAGAAGAACGAGGACCTCGCCTTCCCCGCAGTGAAGGTCGATCGCGCCGTGAAGGAAGGCGACAAGATCACGCTCGGCGACACCACGCTGACGGCTCACGCCACCCCCGGCCATTCGCCCGGCTGCACGAGTTGGGAGATGACCGTCAAGGACGGCAATCAGGACCGCGAAGTGCTGTTCTTCTGTAGCGGCACGGTGGCGTTGAACCGGCTGGTCGGCCAGCCGACCCACGCCGGAATCGTCGACGACTACCGTGCGACCTACGCCAAAGTGAAGGCGATGAGAATCGACGTGCTGCTCGGGCCGCATCCGGAGGTCTATGGCATGCAGGCCAAGCGCGCCGAAATGAAGGACGGCGCACCGAACCCGTTCGTCAAGCCGGGTGAACTCGCAGCCTACTCCACAACCCTGTCGGAAGATTTCGACAAGCAGCTCGCCAAGCAGACCGCCGCGCTCGAGAAGAAATAGCGATCGTCTCGCACTATCTTCACCTCTCCTTCTCTCCGGGGGAGAGGTGAAGCCGGCATGCCGGCTCGCACTGTGTCGATGCGACAATACGCTCCGCTGGCGCATATGGTTAGCAGAGCGTAGCCGCAATTTATGCAAGCTCTCTTTCAGCCAATCCCCGCACTTCCGCCGCCGGATATCGTTAACGCGGCCTCACCGGTGCGCGGATCGAGAAGATCCGCGGCGCGTCGAATCTCTCGCGAGGACTCCAATCTAACGCCCCCTTTACCGCCGCCGTGCAAGATCGCCCGCGTTTTGAGGAATTCAGGGCTGATATTGCAATGCCTGTCACCAATTTGAAGTCACATCTAGCTGCCGTTGCAGAGCTGTTTCGGGTGCCGGCCGACAATCCGGAGCTGATGCGCGCGCAATTCGACGCCTTCTCGAAACAGATCCCGCTACTCTATTTCATCCTGATCACAAACACGATCGCGGTGGCTTATACCTATGTGCCGCTGGCACCGGCCTCGCTCAGTATGATCGTGCCGGCCGTGTTGATCGGGGTGACAGGCTTTCGCACATTCTGGTGGCTGCGCCAGCGCGGTGTCGTCCGCAAGGATGCCGACATCCTGCGCAACCTGCGCCTCACCAATTGGATTGCAGCGCCGATCGCCGCCGGCTTTACTCTCTGGTCGTTTGCCCTGTATCCCTACGGCGACGCTTTCGCCAAGAGTCAGGTTGCCTTCTACATGGCGGTGACCGTGATCGGCTGCATCTTCTCGCTGATGCATCTGCGCTCGGCAGCACTGATCGTGACGCTGGTCGTCGACGTGCCCTACGTGCTGTTCTACTTCGCCACGGGCGAACCGACGCTGGAGGCGATGGCCGTCAACAATCTGCTGGTCACCGGTGCGATGGTCACGGTGCTGTTCATCTACTATCGCGACTTCGCCGACCTCGTCGCGAGCCGCAAATCGCTGCTGGCACAGCAGGCGGCCACCCAAGCCCTCTCGGACGAGAACTTCCGCCTTGCCAACCTCGATTCCCTCACCGAGCTGCCGAACCGCCGCCGCTTCTTCGCCGAGCTGTCGAGCGCGTTCACCGATGCCGAGCGCAGAAACGTTCGCGTCGCGGTCGGGATCATCGACCTCGATGGCTTCAAGCCGATCAACGACAATTACGGCCATTCGGTTGGCGACCGCGTTTTGATCGAGGCGGGCCGGCGCATCCGCGAGGTCTGCGAGGGCTTCGGCCCGCAGCGGGTGGAATTCGCTAGGCTCGGCGGCGACGAGTTCGGCCTCGTCGTGTGCGGCGACCCTGACGATGCGGATTTGATGCGGCTCGGCGAACGAGTTGGTGACCAGGTCAAGCTGCCCTACCAGCTCGACACCGCCCATACCGGGCTGTCCTGTTCGATCGGTTTCGCGCTGTTCCCGCAATCGGCAACGACGGCAGAAGCGCTCTATGAATGCGCCGACTATTCGCTTTATCACGCCAAGCGCCATCTGCGCGGCCGCACCGTGATCTTCTCGAGCGAGCTCGAGGCCGAGATCCGCAGCCGCGGCGTCATCGAGAATTTGCTGCGCACTGCCGATTTCAGCACCGAGGTGGACCTGGTGTACCAGCCGATCGTGGACGCCATGAGCGAGCATACCGCTGGCTTCGAGGTCCTGGCGCGCTGGCACAGCTCCCGCCTCGGCCTGGTTTCGCCGGCCGATTTCATTCCGGCCGCCGAGCGCATTGGCCTGATCCGGCCGCTGACGCAGGCGCTCCTGGTACGCGCGCTCGCGACGGCCAGGACCTGGCCCGACCACATCCGCCTGTCGTTCAACCTGTCCGCCCACGACGTCTGCTCGCCCGAGGGCATCCTGCCGCTGATCACCATCATCGAGAAGAGCGGGCTGCCGCCGCACCGGATCGACTTCGAGATCACCGAGACCGCCGTCACCTTCGATTTCGTACGCGCACAACAGTCGATCGCGGCATTGAAGGCGATGGGCTGCGGCATTTCGCTGGACGATTTCGGCACCGGGTACTCCTCGCTGAGCCACGTGCACTGGCTGCCGCTCGACAAAATCAAGATCGACCGCAGCTTCATCGCCGACGTCAACGACAATCCAGTGAGCCACAAGATCATCAAGTCCCTCACGGGCCTCTGTGACGACATGGAGATCGCCTGCGTCGCCGAGGGCGTCGAGACCCGCGCTCAGCTCGACACCCTGCGCCGGCTGGGATGCGACTTCATCCAGGGCTACTACTTCGCCAAGCCCATGCATGGCGACGCCATCGACGAGTATCTCGCCAGGGAACGCCAGCGCCTCGGCGGCGCCGTATCCAGGGTCGTGGCCTAAAGTCAGACCGCGCAGTAGCGCTCCTGGATGTCCTTGTCCGCCAGCAGCGCCGCGGCGCTGCTTTGATGCACGACTTCACCCTGATCGATGATCACGGCACGGTCAGCGAGCCGCAGCGCCCATTCGACGTTCTGCTCGACCAGGAGCAGCGTCTTGCCTTCGTCGCGCAGACGACGGAACAGCACGCCCATCTCCTCGACCAGGACAGGCATGATGCCCTCCGACGGCTCGTCGAGCAGAAGCATCTTGGGCTTTGCGATCAAGGCGCGTGCAATCGCCAGCATCTGCTGCTCGCCGCCTGACAGCGTGACACCCTCCTGGTCGAGGCGCTCCTTCAGGCGCGGAAAGGTCTCGGCAATCTCGTCGATCGCGACGCGCTCATCGATGTCGCTTCCTGCCGCGACGAGGCCGAGACGAAGGTTCTCGCGCACGGAGAGACCGGGGACGATGCGGCGCTCCTCGGGGACGTAAGCAAGGCCGAGATGGAAGCGCTGATGGGCGCGCAGCTGCAGAAGCTCCCGGCCCGCAAAGCGCACGCGACCCGTCGCCTTCGGCATCAGGCCCATCATCGACCGCAGCGTGGTGGTCTTCCCGGCCCCGTTGCGGCCGACAAGGGCAACGACCTCGCCGGGTTGCACATGCAAGGAAATACCGTGCAGGATATGGCTCGCGCCATACCAGGCGTGGAGATCCCTGATTTCGAGCAGTGCAGTCTCAGCCATAGCCTTCACTTTGTCCGAGATAGACCCGGCGGACCTCCGGATTGCTCCTGATCTCATCGGGCGCGCCGTCCGCAAGCAGACGGCCATGATGCAGCACCACGACGCGCTTGGATAGGCCCAGCACCATCTTCATCTTATGTTCGACGAGAAGCACGGTGCGCGTCTCGGCGAGCCGTTCGAGCAGCGCGACCATGTCCTTGGTCTCCTCCGGCCCCATGCCGGCGGTCGGCTCGTCGAGCAGAAGCAATTCCGGCTCCGAGACCAACGCAATCGCGATCTCCAGCGCGCGCTGCTGGCCATGCGACAGGAACTTCGCCAGTTCGGCGCGCCTGCCAGATAGCCCGACTGCGTCGAGTGCAGCATCGGCGCGGGCATTGAGCTCTGTAAGTCGGGCGCGGTTACGCCAAATGTCGTAACTCACAGTCAATGCCTGCGCCGCCACGCGGACGTTCTCGTGCACCGACAGGTTCGGGAAGATGTTTGTGATCTGATAAGAGCGCGAGATGCCCTGATGCACGAACCGATGCTGCGGAAGGCCGTTCAGCTCGCGCCCTCTGAAATGCAGCTTGCCTGACGTCGGTGTCAGCGCGCCGGAGAGGATGTTGAAGAACGTGCTCTTGCCGGCGCCGTTCGGCCCGATGATCGAGGTGAGCTGTCCGGCCGCAAAAGACACGGTGATGCCTTCGAGCGCGACGAAGCCGCCGAAGTGCTTGCCTATTCCCTCGGCACGAAGCAATTCGCCGCTCACGGCCGCGCCTTTCCGACACCCAATGTGTCGAGCAGCGTGCCCCAGATGCCTTTGGGCAGGAACAGCACGAACAGGACAAAGATCGCACCGACGAAGAGCTGCCAGTGCGGGGTCCAGACCGAGATGACGTCCTCCAGAATCAGGAACGCCGCCGCGCCAACGAACGGCCCGAAGAAGCTGCGCGCGCCGCCGAGCAGCACCATCATCACGATCATGCCCGAGGTCTGATAGTGCAGGATGTCGAGCGGCACGATCGACAGATGTAGCGCCAGCATGCAGCCACCGAGCGAGGAGATCGCGCCCGACAGCATGAACACGATCAGCTTGCTGCGCTCGACGTCATAGCCGCAGGCCCGCGCCCGCTGCTCGTTCTCGCGGATGGCCTCGATCACGGCCCCGAAGGGCGAGTTCAGGATGCGCGACTGGAACCACATGGCCAATGCGGCGAAGGCCATCAGCACATAATATTTGTTGACGGGGTCGAGGAAATTGACGGGGAAGCCGAACAGGCTGATGCGATCAACGGTAAAGCCGCGCAGGCCATTCTCGCCACCGGTGAAGGACGAGGCCTGGAGCGCCACGTAATAAACGAGCTGAGCCAGCGCAAGCGTCACCATGGAGAAATAGATGCCGCGCGTGCGCGTCGAGACGATGCCGATCGCGGCGGCGAGGCCGGTGCTGAGGAGGACGGCGATCGGGACCGCGGCGAACCAGGGCACACCGTAACGACCGATCGCAATGCCGGTGAAGTAGGCGCCCGCACCGAAGAACGCGGCTTGGCCGAACGACAACAGCCCCGTGTAGCCGAACAGCAGATTGTAGCCCATCACCACGACGCCGTAGATCAGGACGTTGACGGCCAGCGCGTGGGACGGCAACAGCCAGGGCAACACAGCCAGCACCGCGATCGAGAGCAACACGCGTTGGTCGAGAAGCCGGCCGAGCCCGCCGGACGAGAGTTTGGCGACCGCTTCGCCGCTCGATGGTGAGGTCACGCGGTCCTCCCTCTGATGCCAAACAAGCCCTGCGGGCGGATCAGCAGCACCACGGCCATCAGTGCGAACATGACGATGGTCGCCATCTCCGGCGCGAACAGCGCGACCAGGCTGATCGAGATGCCGACCATGAGGCCTGCGACGACAGCCCCGACGATCGACCCGAGACCGCCGATCACGGTCACCACGAAGGCTTCCGCCAGCACCAGCGATCCCATCTCCGGATTGACGCTGCGCATAGGACCCGCGAGCACGCCGCCGAGCGCGGCCAGCCCGACGCCTAGCCCGAAGATCGCGAGCCAGACCCGGCCGATGTCGACACCGAGCACCTGCATGATGGTGGGATCGCGGGCGCCCGCACGCACGATCAAGCCGATCCGCGTCTTCTCCAGCGTCAGCCAGAGCACCAGGAGCACCACCGCCACCAGCGCAATGACGAACAGGCGGTAGCGCGGGAAGAAGCCGATGCCGAGATCGAGCACGCCGATCAGCTGCGGCGGGGTCGGAAACGGGATGCCGTCGCTGCCGAACACGATCCGGACGCCCTCGACCAGGATGTAGCTGAGGCCGAAAGTGAGGAGCAGTGGATCGTCGATCGAGCGCCCATAGAGCCTTCGGATCAGGACGAACTCGATCAGCATGCCGAAGGCGCCGATCAGGATGGGCGCCAGCAGCAATCCCCACCAGAAGCTTCCGGTGAGAGACGCCAGATGCAGCCCCGCATAGGCCCCGATCATGAACAGCGCGCCATGAGCGAAATTGACCACCCCGAGCATGCCGAACACGATCGTCAGTCCAAGCGCAGTGATTACCAGGACCGCCCCAAGAGCGATCCCGGAAAGAAGCTGCATGATGATCAGCGACAGGTCCATTGCCCGGGCTTCAGGTCGCGTGGCCCAGCTCGCTGCAACTGCGCAGCATGTCGTCGGAGCCAGTGTCGTTGGCGAGAATGGCGAACAGATCGTTGTCGTTGGCCATGGCGGACTTCTTCTTGGACTCCAGCACCAGAACCGGCTGCACCGATTGGTGATCGCATTTGCGGTAATGCTGCGGACCCTTGGTCAGGTCGTATTGCAGCTTCTCCAGCGCATCGACCACCTTGTCGGTTTCGGTGCCACCCGCGGTTTGCATGGCCGCCAGCAGCGACCCGACGCCGGCATAACCGTAGGCGCCGTAGTCGGTCGGGATGGCGCCGCCATTGGCTGCCTTGAAGGCGGCGTTGAAAGCGGCGGCGGACTTGCTCTGCGTCTCTAGGCCCCAGTAATAGTTGGCGCCGCCAACCACGCCCTCGAACACGTCGGGGCCGACCGCGAGCCGCTGGTTGTGCAGGATCACCGGCACGACGATCTTCATCTGCTGCTTGACGCCGAAGTCCACCGCTTGCTTGATCGCATTGGCCTGGTCAAGGCCGAAATTGGAAATGCAGAGCACGTCGGGCCGCAGCGACATCAGGCGCGGCATGAAGGTGGAATAGTCGGCAGCGCCGAACGGATGCAGGATCTCGCCGACGCTATCCGCGCCGATCGCCGCCTGCGCGCGCTTGAAGCCGCGCAGCATCTCATGCCCGTACGCGTAATCTGCGACGAGATGGGCAACCTTCATGCCCTTCTTCAGGGTCTGCCGTGCCACGGCGGCGGTCGTCATGTGCGGGTTCAGCGCCTCGTGGAAGGTGTATTTGCTGAAATCCTTGACCTCGTTGATGGTGTCGGACTGGCTGATCGAAACGTATATCACGCCGCGGGCGCGGGTGACTTCGTTGACCGCGAGCTGCACGGCGCTGGAGAGCGCGCCGACCACGGCGTGAACCTTGTCCTTCTCGATCAGCTCCAGCGTACGGGTCGCGGCCTCGCCGGCATTGAGCTTGTCGTCGCGCACCAACAGCTCGACCTTGCGGCCACCGATGCCGCCCTTGTCGTTGGCGAGCTTGACCGCGAGCTCGGCGCACTTGACCTGGTCGCGCGCCTCCGCAGCGAACGGGCCGGTCAGCGGGGTCGGAAAGCCGATGCGGATCGTTTCGTCGGCAGCGCGCCCGAGCCGCGGCATGGCGAGCAGTGCCGCGCTTGCCGAGAGACCGGCGAGCGCGGTGCGGCGGGATATTTTCGAGGTGGAAGCGGACTTGGGCATGATTTCCTCCAATTGTCTTTTTCTAGAATCGCTCCAGGGCTTTCAGGATTTTTGTAGGCGTGATCGGGATCGAATTGATCGTCGCATCGAACGGTGTGAGCGCGTCGTTGACGGCGTTCAGCACACAGGCCGACGCCGCCGCCGTCCCCGCCTCACCGCATCCCTTAGCGCCAAGCTCGGTGTCGGCGGTCGGTGTCTCGACATGGGCGATGACGATGTCAGGCATCTCCATCGGCATCGGGACGAGGTAGTCGGCGAGCGAGCCGTTCACGAGCTGGCCGGTCTCGCTGTAGCGACACTCCTCGAACAGCGCCGCGCCCAATCCCTGCACGATGCCACCGCGGAGCTGCTCGTCTACCAGCATCGGATTGATGACCCGGCCACAATCCTCGACGATGAAATGCTTCAACATCTTGATGAAGCCAGTCTCGACGTCCACCTCCAGCGAACAGCCCTGGATGCCGTTGGTGAAGGCGAACGGATAGCCCTGTGGCGCGAAGTGATGGCTCACGGTGAGCTGGGCCTGCGTGCCCGGCGGTAGCGTATCGGAACGGAAATAGGCAATGCGCGCGATCTCGGAGATCGGCATCCGCTGGTTTCGCGTGCCAGCATCGACGACCTCGCCATCGATGATGTCGAGTGCCGATGGCTGCTCCTGGAGGATGAGCGCGGCGATTTCCAGGATATTGCGCCTGAGCGCGCGCGTGGCCTGGAGCGCAGTCTCGCCGCCGATGCCGGCGCCGCGGCAGGCCCAGGTCGCACCGCCATGCGGCGTCACCTCGGTATCACCGGTAATGACCTTGACGTGCTCCTGCGCGAGGCCGAGCTGGTCTGCCACAATCTGGCTGATGATCGCCTCGGTGCCTTGCCCCTGCTCCGTGACCGAGATCAGGCAGCGCACTTCGCCTGATGGCGTCAGGCTGACGATCGCACCGTCCTGCGAGGAGATACGGGCTCCGCCAACGCCATAGAACGCGGGACTTGGATTAGTGATCTCGACAAAGGCCGCGATGCCGATCCCGCGATAGATGCCGCCCTTGCGCAACTCCGCCTGCTCGGCGCGCAGCCCGTCATAATCCATCATCTCGTGCAGCCGCTTCAGGCAGGCCTGATGCGACAACGCCTCGAAACGGTAGCCGGTCGGCGAGGTCTGCGGATAGGCCTCATCGGCGATGACATTCTGCGCTCGGATCGCGAAGGGATCGAGACCGAGCTTCGCCGCGGCCATGTCGACCAGCCGCTCGGTGACGGCGCAGGCGATGGGATGGCCGACCGCGCGATACTGGCTGGTCTGCACCTTGTTCTGGAAGAGCACTTCGAGCGTCGCGCGGTAGTTCTTGAAGCGATAGGGCGCGCCGATCAGGCGGATGACCTGGTTGCCCTCCACCACGCTTGTACGCGGATAGGTCGAAAACGCCCCGATTGCGGTCAGGTCCAGCACGTCCATCGCAAGGATCTCGCCCTTGGCGTCAAGCGCCATCCGGGCGCGGACGCGGTGGTCGCGGGCATGGATGTCGGAGACGAACGATTCGATGCGGTCGGCGACGTATTTGACGGGCCGGCCGAGCAGGATCGAGAGGCCGACCACGGCCATGTCCTCATGATAGACATGCAGCTTCATCCCGAAGGAGCCGCCGATGTCGGTCGCGATCACGCGAACGCGGGCCTCCGGAATGCCGAAGTGGCGCGAATAGAGGTCCTGGAACTGATACGGCGTCTGTGTCGCGTGA
This sequence comes from Bradyrhizobium sp. 44, assembly GCF_023073095.1. Lineage (NCBI taxonomy): Bacteria > Pseudomonadati > Pseudomonadota > Alphaproteobacteria > Hyphomicrobiales > Nitrobacteraceae > Bradyrhizobium > Bradyrhizobium sp. 44. The sequence continues at coordinate 137,899 of NZ_JADPIY010000029.1, read as the reverse complement.
TGCACGGTGAGCATCTCGGCCGAAGGATCGTAATCGGAAACGATGGCGCGCGGCTCCAGCGTCACCGCGGTATGGCGGCCGAAGGACAACTCCTCCTCCACCACATGGGCAGCATGCGCAAAGGCGTTGTCGACGCTGCCGTTGTCGAGCTGGCTGCGGAAGCAGACATTGTTGGCACTGCCAGGATTGATCAGCGGCCCGCCGCCCTCACGCGCGCTATCGATATCGGCGACGATCGGAAGGTCTTCGTAGTCGATCTCGATCAGTTCCAGCGCATCCTCGGCGATCGCACGGCTCTCGGCAACGACTGCAACCACCGCCTGCCCGGCCCAGACCACGCGGTCGAGCGGCAGCGGCAATTGCGGTGCCGAGATCATCCCCTTGAAATGGTCGAGCGTGCCGGTCCAGGGCGAGCAGATCTTGGCGAGATCGGCACCGGTCGCAACGAGATGCACGCCTTCGAGCGCGCTCGCCCGCCCGGCATCGATCGAGATGATCTTCGCATGCGCGTGCGGGCTGCGCAGGAACGCGGCATACAGCATCCGCGGCAGCCTGAGATCGCTGACATAGCGCCCGCGCCCGGCGAGCAGCCGCTTGGCGTTCGGGCGCGGCACGGAGCGGCCGATATAGGAATTCGGGCGATCCAGTGAGGTCAGCGGCGCGCTCATGTCACGCCTCCGCTTTCGCTGCGGGCTTTTGCCACCGCGTCGATGGCATCTACGATGGCTTCATAGCCGGTGCAGCGGCAGTAATTGCCCGACAGCGCGTCACGAATGTCCTTGCGGCTTGGCCGCGTCACCTGCGAGAGGAGTTCGTGCGCGTTGACCAGCATGCCCGGCGTGCAAAAGCCGCATTGCAGAGCGTTGCGGCGGTGGAATTCGGCCTGGAGGTCGGCGATCACGCCGCTCTCCGTGAGACCTTCGATCGTATCGATAGTGGCGCCGTCAGCCTGCACCGCGAACATCAGACAGGCGTGCACGGCTTTGCCGTCGAGCTGGACGAGACACGCGCCGCAGGCGCCCATCTCGCAGCCGGCATGCGTGCCTGTCAGCTCGAGCGCGTTGCGCAGGCAATCGACCAGCGTCTCGCGCGGCGCGACCTCACAGGCCACCTTGCGGCCGTTGACGGTGAAGCTAACGCGCACGGTCTCGTCCGCATCATCCAGGAGGGATCCGTCGAAGCCGCTCATCCGCCCGCTCCGAGACGTCCGAGCATGCGTCCGAGCAATACGCGGGCAAGATGCAGCCGCATCGCCGGCGGCACCTCGTCGCTATCCGGTGGCGTCAGATCACCTTCTAGCGCAGCTTGCGCGGCGGCGATGCGTTCGGTGCCAAGGCTCGAGCCGATGAGCGTAGCCTCCGTTCCCTTCACCCGCGTCGGCGTATTGCCGACAGAAAAGAACGAGATTCTTATGTCATCGATGCGCTCGCCGGTGCAGGTTGCGAGCATGCCGCAACCGACCAGGGCATAGTCCCCGCGCCGCCGGGCCAATTCGTCAAACGCAAAGCGCTGATCGGCCTTGAACAGCGGGACGAAGACCGCGGTGATGAGCTCGCCGGGCTGCAAAGCCGTCTCGAACAGGTCGACGAAGAAGTCGTCGGCCTTGACGCGCCGGCTGCCCGAAGGGCCGACAATCTCGATCTCGGCATCGAGCGCCAGCGTCATCGCCGGAAATTCGGAAGCCGGGTCGGCCTGCGCGACACTGCCGCCGAACGTGCCGCGGTTGCGGATCGCGGGATGGGCGACGAAGGGCGCAGCCGCATGCAACAGCGGCGCGAATTCGGCGATCAGCGGCTCGCTCAGCATCTCGCAATGGCGCGTCAACGCACCGATGCGCAAATATCCGCCCGCACGCCTGACGCCACGCAGCTCGGAGATATGAGTGATGTCGATCAGCAGCCGCGGCGCCTGCAGCCGCAGCGACAACGCCGGCACGAGGCTCTGGCCGCCGGCAATGAAACGCGCATCGTCGCCGGCGCGCGCGTGAGCATCCAACGCCTGGTCGATCGTCGCAGCGCGAAAATAGCTGAAAGCCCTCGCCTTCACCGCCGTTTCCTCGGATTCCTCGGCTCATCAGCCGGGACGCCAGATTTGTAACCATCTGGTCTCAAAATCCTGACACGCCATCGGAAGTCGGTCAACAGGAAATGACCATTTGGTTACAAATGCGCGTTGGGCTATGAAGACGACGGGACGTGCGATTCAGCGACGAAATGGCCCGCAAAGCGCAGAAAACGGCGAAGCGACCGGTCCGGAAGCGGTCCGAGACAGGCAGCAAGTCCGCGCCAAAGCGCCGCAACATGCGTGCGGCCGACCGCGAGCGCGCCATCCTGGACGAGGCAATCCGATTCTTTGCCGAGCGCGGCTTCGAGGGGCAGACGCGCGAGCTCGCCAAGCGCCTGGGAATCACGCATTCGGCGATCTACCGCCACTTCCCGAGCAAGGAAGCGCTGATCGAGCGTGTCTACCAGGAGGTTTATCTCAGCCGCTGGTCGCCCGATTGGGGTCCGATGATCCGCGACCGCTCGCTATCGCTCGAGGCCCGGCTGACGCGCTTTTATCTCGACTATGTCGAACGCGTGTTCGAATACAATTGGGTGCGGATCTTCGTCTTCTCCGGCATGAAGTCGTTCGGCATCACCGGCCGCTATCTCGACATCATCAGGCGCGAGATCATCGAGCCGGCGGCCGGCGAACTGCGCCACGATCTGAAACTGCCCGAAGCAAAGACACATCCGCTCGGCGAGCGCGAGACCGAGCTGTTCTGGGGCCTGCACGGCCGGATTTTCTATCTCGCCATCCGCAAATTCATCTACGCGACGCCAATCCCGGCAGATCTCGACGCGATCGTTCGCGATGCCGTCCAGACCTTCATGGATGGCGCGAAGACCACGATGCCGAGGCTCCTGGCGCGCGACTGAGCCTGGCTACGTCGCCCGACTCGGCAGATTGAGCCCTTTGTCGCGGGCGCATTCGATCGCGGTCTCGTAACCCGCGTCGGCGTGGCGCATGACGCCGCTGGCAGGGTCGTTCCAGAGCACGCGCGCGATCCGCTTCGCCGCTTCCGGCGTACCGTCGGCGACGATCACCATGCCGGCATGCTGGGAATAGCCGATGCCGACGCCGCCGCCGTGATGCAGCGACACCCAGGTCGCGCCGCTGGCGCAATTGAGCAGCGCGTTGAGCAAGGGCCAGTCGGACACAGCGTCCGAACCGTCCTTCATCGCTTCGGTTTCGCGGTTGGGGCTCGCCACCGAGCCGCTGTCGAGATGGTCGCGGCCGATCACGATTGGTGCCTTCAATTCGCCACGCGCCACCATCTCGTTGAAGGCAAGGCCCAGGCGATCGCGATCGCCGAGCCCGACCCAGCAGATCCGCGCCGGCAGGCCTTGGAACTTGATGCGCTCCCTGGCCATGTCGAGCCAATTGTGCAGGTGCTTGTCGTCAGGCATCAGCTCCTTGACCTTGGCGTCGGTCTTGAAGATGTCCTCGGGATCGCCCGACAGCGCGGCCCAGCGGAACGGCCCGACGCCGCGGCAGAACAAGGGACGGATATAGGCGGGGACGAAGCCGGGAAAATCGAAGGCGTTCTTCAGGCCCATGTCCTGCGCCATCTGGCGAATGTTGTTGCCATAGTCGAGCGTCGGAATGCCCTGCGCATGGAAATCCAGCATGGCCTGGACGTGCTCGACCATCGAGGTCTTCGAGGCGCGCTCCACGGCCTTGGGGTCGGCGGCGCGCTTGGTTTCCCACTCGGCGAGTGTCCAGCCCTTCGGCAAATAGCCGTTGATCGGATCGTGCGCGCTGGTCTGATCGGTGACGATGTCGGGCCTGACACCGCGGCGGACCAGTTCGGGAAAAATCTCCGCGGCGTTGCCGAGCAGGCCGACCGAGATGGCCTTCATCGTCTTCGTCGCCTCCGCCATGATCGCAAGCGCCTCGTCGAGCGTCGCGGCCTGGCGATCGAGATAACCGGTGCGCAGACGCATCTCGATGCGGCTCGGCTGGCATTCGACCGCCACCATCGAAGCCCCGGCCATGGTCGCAGCCAACGGCTGCGCGCCCCCCATGCCGCCGAGACCGGCGGTCAGAATCCATTTGCCGGCAAGGCTGCCGCCATAGTGGCGGCGGCCAACTTCAACGAAGGTTTCGTAGGTGCCCTGCACAATGCCCTGGCTGCCGATATAGATCCAGGAACCGGCCGTCATCTGGCCGTACATCATCAGGCCCTTTCGATCGAGCTCGTTGAAATGGTCGAGCGTCGCCCAGTGCGGCACAATGTTGGAGTTGGCGATCAGGACACGCGGCGCGTCGGCATGGGTGCGGAACACACCGACCGGCTTGCCGGACTGGACCAGCAGCGTCTGGTCATCTTCGAGCTCGCGCAGCGAAGCAACGATCCGGTCAAAGCTCTCCCAGTCGCGCGCAGCGCGGCCGATGCCGCCATAGACCACGAGCTCGCTCGGACGTTCTGCAACGTCGGGATCGAGATTGTTCATGAGCATGCGCAGGGGCGCTTCCGTCAACCAGCTCTTGGCGCTGATTTCGCTGCCGCGGGGTGCGCGAATGGTGCGGTCATTGTCCAGTCGGCGGTTCATGCGGAACACCTCGTCAGGCAAGTGTCGGAAACGGGTCGGTTGAAAGCACGGCGAGCGCCGCAGCCGGCAGCGCGTCGGCCTCGACCAGCGCTGCAGCCTTGGAGAGATCGCCGGCCATGTAGCGGTCGGCGCCGAGCGGCGGCACCTGCTCGCGAAGTGTGGCGATGACGGCAGCGAGCGGCGCGCTGGTTGCGTGCGGCGCGCGCAGCGTGATGCCCTGGGCGGCGACCAGCAGCTCGATGCCCAGGATGGTGGCGAGATTGTCGGCCATGTCCGACAGCCTCCGCGCAGCATGCGCGGCCATCGAGACATGGTCTTCCTGGTTGGCGCTGGTCGGGGTCGAGTCGATCGAGCAGGCGGCGGCGCGCTGCCTGTTCTCGGCATAGAGCGCGGCCGCCGTCACTTCGGCGATCATGAATCCGGAATTGATACCGGGATCGGGAGTGAGGAACGGCGGCAGGCCGAAATTGAGCGCGGGATCGACCAGCGTCGCGATGCGCCGCTCGCTGATCGCACCGATTTCCGACAGCGCGAGCGCGATGGTATCCGCGGCAAAAGCCACCGGTTCGGCATGGAAGTTGCCGCCGGAGACGATCTCGCCGGTCTCGACCAGCACGAGCGGATTGTCGGTGACGGCATTGGCCTCGACGACAAGCGTCCGCGCCGCCTGCACGATCAGGTCGAGCGCCGCGCCCGCAACCTGCGGCTGGCAGCGCAGGCAATAGGGATCCTGCACGCGCTCGTCGCCTTCGAGATGCGACAGGCGGATGTCGCTGCCGTCGAGCAGCGCCATCAGGGTTGCCGCAGCCGCGGCCTGTCCGGAATGGCCGCGCAGCGACTGGATCTCGGGGCGGAACGGCGCAGTCGAGGCCATCGCCGCATCGACCGACAGCGCGCCGGTGACCAGCGCAGCGCGAGCCATGCGAAATGCGCGCAGCACGCCGGAGACGGCGTAGGCGGTGGAGAATTGCGTGCCGTTGATCAGCGCGAGCCCTTCCTTGGGACCGAGCGTCAGTGGCGGCAGGCCGGCGGCCGCGAGCGCCTCGCTGCCCGACACTGTCTTGCCGTCGACGATCGCCTGCCCTTCGCCGATCATCACAGCGGTCATATGCGCGAGCGGCGCGAGATCGCCGGAAGCACCGACCGAACCTTGCTGCGGCACCAGCGGTGAGACGCGCCGCGCCAGCATGGCCTGCAGCTGCTCGATCACCCCGCGGCGCACGCCGGAGGCGCCGCGCCCGAGGGAGATGATCTTCAGCGCCATCATCAGGCGGACGATCGGTTCGGGCGTCGCGGTGCCAACGCCGCAGCAATGCGAGACGATAAGATTGCGCTGGAGCAGCGCGGTCTGATCGGGCGGGATGCGCTTCGACGCCAGCTTCCCGAAGCCGGTGTTGATGCCGTAGACGGGAGCATCCGCTCGCGCGGCCCCTGCTACGATCTCCGCGGCCGCGTCGACGCGCGGCCAGAACGAGGGATCGAGAACGACAGATGCGCCTTCGAGCACGCGCGCGAGATCATCGAGGCTGACCGTTCCCGGCTTGACGACGATCGGCGCGCGCGGCTCCGTCACTGTCCCCTCCACACCCGGCGGTGCAGCGGATTGAAGCCGATGCGGTAGACCAGCTCGGCAGGGCGCTCGATGTCCCAGATCGCAAGGTCGCACCATTTGCCGGCCTCGAGCGTGCCGGTATCATGGAGCACGCCGAGCGCTCGCGCGCCTTCGCGAGTGACACCGGCAAGGCACTCGGTCACATTCATCCGGAACAGCGTCGCGCCCATGTTCATGGCGAGCAGGAGCGATGTCAGGGGCGAGCTGCCCGGATTGCAGTCGGTCGCCAGCGCCATGGCAACGCCGTGCTTGCGGAATGCCTCGACCGGAGGTTTTTGCGTCTCGCGGATGAAGTAGAAGGCGCCGGGCAGCAGCACGGCCACCGTTTCAGCTTTTGCCATCGCCGCTGCACCGGCTTCGTCGGTGTGCTCGAGGTGATCGGCCGAGAGCGCCGAGAATTTTGCGGCGAGCGCAGCGCCGCCGAGGTTCGAGAGCTGGTCGGCATGCAGCTTGACCGGCAGGCCAAGCCGCCTCGCTGCCTCGAACACCCGCGTCGTCTGCTCGCCGGAAAATGCGATCCCCTCCATGAAGGCATCGACCGCATCGGCCAAACCGGCTTTCGCGACCGCAGGCAACATCTCCCTGCAGACGAGATCGATGTAGCGATCCTTGTCGCCATCGGCCTCCGGCGGCAGGGCATGCGCACCGAGAAACGAGGTTCGGATCGCGACCGACCGCTGACGACCCAGGCTTCGCGCGGCGGCCAGCTGCCGCATCTCGGTCTCGGTGTCCAAGCCGTAGCCGGATTTGATCTCGACCGTGGTGGCGCCCTCGCCAATCAGCGCATCGAGCCGCGGCAGCGCGAGTGCTACGAGCTCGGCCTCGCTTGCCTTGCGCGTCGCGGCCACCGTCGAGACGATACCGCCGCCGGCGCGCGCGATCTCCTCGTAGCTCGCGCCCTTCAGGCGCAGCTCGAATTCATGAGCGCGGTTGCCGCCATAGACCAGATGCGTGTGGCAATCGATGAGACCGGGCGTGATCCAACGCCCTTCGCAATCGATGCGTTCGGCTGTATCGGCATTCGCCGGAAAATCGGCCTGCGCCCCCGCATAGACGATACGGCCGGCGCGCGCGGCGATCACGCCGTGCTCGATTTCGCCGAGATCGGGATGATCGGCCCGCATCGTGGCGAGCCGGGCGTTATGCCAGATCCGGTCGAAGCGTTCTGCCATGCAACTGTCCCTTCGCGTGGGATGCTTGACTTATATGTCTAGACATATAATCGTGTCGCGGTTCTGTCCAGCCGGCATGGAAACATGACACGACTGCATTTCGCCTCCGCGCTCCTGCCTTCGGGCTGGGCCAATGACGTGCAGGTGGTGATCACCGCCGGCGCGATCGCCGAGGTGACGCCGGGCGTGGCCCCGGCCACCGGCGACGAACGCCACCAAATCGCGCTTCCGGGACTTGCGAGCCTGCACAGCCACGCCTTCCAGCGCGGCATGGCGGGTCTCGCAGAACTGCGCGGCGATAGCACCGACACTTTCTGGACCTGGCGCGAGACGATGTATCGCTTTGCGCTGGCGATGACGCCTGACGACGTCGCAGCGGTCGCGACACTGCTTTATGTCGAGATGTTGGAGCAGGGTTTTACCCGCGTCGGCGAATTCCATTATCTGCATCACGATCGCGACGGCTCGCCCTACGCCGACATCAGCGAAATGGCCGCACGCATCGCGCAGGCCGCCGAGGTTTCGGGTATTGCGCTGACGTTGCTGCCGAGTTTTTATGCGCATGGCTCATTTGGCGGCGCAGCACCGCATGCCGGCCAGCGCCGCTTCATCTGCACGGTTGATCAGTTCGCCGCGCTGGTGAGCGCCTCGCGTAAGGCGCTCGCAACATTGCCGGGTGCCAACATCGGCGTCGCGCCGCACAGTTTGCGCGCTGTGACGCCGGCCGAGCTTGCGGCAATCCTTCCGCTCGCGGACGGCGGCCCGGTCCATATTCATGCCGCCGAGCAGGTGAAGGAAGTCGAGGATTGCCTGGCCTGGTCCGGACGACGTCCGGTGCAATGGTTGCTGGAGCACGCGCCCGTCGATCAACGCTGGTGCCTCATTCACGCCACCCATACCACGGCCGAGGAAGTCCGCGCCTTCGCCAAAGCCGGCGCGGTCGCCGGCCTCTGCCCCGTTACCGAGGCAAGCCTCGGCGATGGCATTTTCCCGGCTCGCGAATTCGTCGGTGCCGGCGGTGCCTTTGGCATCGGCACGGATTCCAACGTGCTGGTCGGCGTCGCCGACGAGCTGCGCCAGCTGGAATACGGCCAGCGGCTCAAGCACCGCGAGCGCAACGTGCTCTCCGCCGGCGCGGGGCGCTCGACGGGACGCACGCTGTTCGATCATGCGCTTGCAGGCGGCGCGCGGGCACTGGCACAGATGTCAGTCGGTCTCACACCCGGTGCGCGCGCCGACATCGTCACGCTCGACACCACGCATCCCTCGCTGGCGGGGCGCGCGCGCGACGCCGCCATCGACGGCTGGATCTTTGCCGCGGGCAGCGGTGCGATCGATTGCGTTTGGGCCGGCGGCGACAAGGTCGTCGAGGGCGGCCGGCACAGACTGCGCCAGGCCGCGCGCGAACACTTCAACACATCGGTGCGGAGGCTCGTTGCATGAGTCTCGCCACTGATACACCGGACCAGCCGACGCTCTACAAACGGATTCGTGCTGATATCGAGAAGCGCATTCTGACAGGCGAGTGGCCGCCCGGGCATCGCATCCCGTTCGAGCACGAGCTGGTGGCGCGTTACGGCTGCTCGCGCATGACCGTGAACAAGGCGCTGTCGGAGCTCGCGCAAGCCGACCTGATCGAGCGGCGGCGACGTGCCGGCTCCTTCGTGCGCCGGCCGCAACATCAGTCTGCCGTGCTCAAGATCGCCGACATGCGCGCCGAGATCACCGCGCTCGGGCGCGCTTACGGTTACGAGCTGATCGGTCGCAAGCTCCGCGCCGCGACCGCGGCCGACCGTGACCGCCTCGGTGTCAAGAAGGCCGGCAAGGTGGTCGCGATCACCTGCCGCCACAGCGCCGACAACGTACCTTTCGCCGTCGAGGACAGGTTGATCGATCTCGCGTCGGTGCCGGATGCGGCGACCGCAGATTTTTCGCGTGAGCCACCCGGCTCGTGGCTGCTTCACCATGTGCCATGGACAGAGGCCGAGCATACGATCAGCGCCATCGTCGCGGACGATCGCACGGCGGAGGCGCTCGACATCGCCGTCGGCGCACCCTGCCTCGTGATCGACCGCTATACCTGGCGCAGCGCGCGCACGATCACCGCGGTGCGGCTGCTCTATCCCGGTGACTCTCACCGCCTTGTCGCCCGATTCAAGGGAGGCTGAGAGGACGTGTCGGCACAAATCGTGCAACGCTTCGGGCAACGGTCCATGAGGACCGACCGAGATCAACAGGACGTCAATCCATCGATCGGCAAGAGGACGACAATCATGCGTAGTTCGAAAGTATTTGCGACAATCATTGCCCTCACAGCTTCCACGCCGGCGCTCGCCGACGACGTCAAGGTCGGCGTCGGCATCTCCGGATGGACCGGCTTCGCGCCGCTGACGCTGGCGAAGGAAGCCGGCATCTTCAAGAAGAACGGCCTCGAGGTCACCATCAAGAAGATTCCGCAGAAGGATCGCCATCTCGCAATCGCCTCCGGTGACGTCCAGTGCGCGGCAACGACCGTGGAGACCTGGATCTCCTGGAACGCCAACGGCGTCGCGACCAAGCAGATCTTCCAGCTCGACAAGAGCTACGGCGCCGACGGCATGGCCGTGCGTAACGAGCTCGCCGCGATCAAGGATCTGAAGGGCAAGACGGTTGCGGCTTCCGCGCCCGGCACCTCGCCCTATTTCGCGCTGGCCTGGATGCTGAAGAAGAACGGCTTGTCGGTGAAGGACGTCACCGTCGTGAACCTCGAGCCGGCCGCGGCCGCACAGGCCTTCGTCTCCGGCCAGAACGATGCCGCGATGACCTATGAGCCGTATCTGTCGACGGTTCGTGCCGCACCCGACAAGGGCAAGATCATCGCGACCACGCTCGACTATCCGATGGTCATGGACACGTTCGGTTGCACGCCGAAATTCCTCACCGAGAACCCGAAGGCCGCCAAGGCGCTCGCCGACAGCTATTTCGAGGCCCTCGACATGATCGCCAAGGACCAGGCCAAGGCCTACGAGATCATGGGTGCCGACGTGAAGCAGAGCGGCGAGGCGTTCGGCAACTCGGCGAAGTATCTGCGCTGGCAGGACAAGGCCGCCAACCAGAAATTCTTCGCCGGCGATTTCCTGACCTTCAACAAGGAGGCCGCCGACCTCCTGCTCGAGATCGGCATCATCAAGGCCGCGCCGAAGGTCGAGGATCTCTTTGACGCCAGCTACATCAACTAAATCTCCTAGCAGCCGCCGGCCCCGTCTCGCGGCGGGGCCGGCAAACTTGTTCACCGCCCGGATAGACAGTTTGATGCGTCCCCTCGATCCCGTGACGTCAAGGCAGCGCGTGGCTTACGGCCTTGCGTTCTTCGTAGTGTTCGTTGCCCTGTGGTCCTGGGCGACCTTCGGCGGCCACGTGTCGAAGGTGTTCCTCGCCAACCCGCTGACCATGGTGCAGGAAGGCGTCGATCTGATCATCAAACAGGGCTTCCTGTTCGACATCGGCATGACGATCTGGCGCGTCGTCGGCGGCTTCGTGCTCGCCGCGCTCATCGCGGTGCCGCTCGGCGTGCTGATGGGCGCCTACAAGCCGGTCGAGGCGTTCCTCGAACCGTTCGTCTCCTTTGCGCGCTATCTGCCAGCCTCCGCCTTCATTCCCCTCCTGATCCTGTGGGCCGGCATCGGCGAGCTGCAGAAGCTGCTCGTCATCTTCATCGGCTCGGTGTTCCAGATCATCCTGATGATCGCGGTCACCGTCGGCACGACGCGGCGCGACCTGGTCGAGGCGGCCTATACACTGGGGGCCAGCGACCGTGGCATCATCCGCCGCGTGCTGTTGCCCTCCTCCGCGCCTGAGATCGCCGAGATCTTGCGGCTGGTGCTGGGCTGGGCCTGGACCTATGTCATCGTCGCTGAACTGATCGGCTCCTCCTCCGGCATCGGCCACATGATCACCGACAGCCAGGCGCTGCTCAACACCGGCCAGATCATCTTCGGCATCATCGTGATCGGGCTGATCGGCCTGGTCTCGGACTTCCTGTTCAAGGCGTTCAACGCGTGGCTGTTTCCCTGGAGGCTCGCATGACGATCCTCAAGATCGAACAGGTCTCGCGAACCTTTCCCGCGCGCCACGGCAACGCCCCGACCAGGGCGCTGGAGCCGACCGATCTTGTGATCGGCAACAACGACTTCGTCACCATCCTCGGCCCTTCCGGCTGCGGCAAGTCCACGCTGCTTCGCATCGTCGCCGGCCTCGATCGCCCGACCGGCGGACGCGTGGTGCTCGATGGACGCGAGGTGACTGGCCCGGGCGCCGATCGCGGCATGGTGTTCCAGTCCTACACGTTGTTTCCCTGGCTGACGGTACGCGAGAACATCGCCTTCGGCCTGCGCGAGCGTGGCGTATCCGAGGCGGAGCGAAACAAGATCGCCGACGCCTTCATCCGCCAGGTCGGCCTGTCCGGCTTCGAGAACCATTGGCCGAAACAGCTCTCCGGCGGCATGCAGCAGCGCACCGCGATCGCGCGCGCGCTCGCCAATGATCCCAAGATCCTGCTGCTCGATGAGCCCTTCGGCGCGCTCGACAACCAGACGCGCGCCCTGATGCAGGAAATGCTGCTCGGGATCTGGGAGCGCGACCAGAAGACCGTGCTGTTCGTGACCCACGACATCGAGGAAGCGATCTTCCTCGGCAGCCGCGTCATCGTCATGAGCGCACGCCCCGGCCGCATCAAGGCCGAGATCAACGTGGACCTGCCGCATCCGCGCTCCTACAAGATCAAGACCACACCCGAATTCGTCCAGTTGAAGGAACGGCTGGTCGAGGAGATCCGCACCGAGGCGTTGAAGGTTGCCGAACATGCCTGACACCTTTTCACGCGCAAACGGCGAGCGCGTTCTCGCCGATCTCAATGCGCTCCGTGCCATCGGCGCCTACAAGACCGGCGTGCACAAACCGACCTTCTCCGAACCGCACAAGCTTTCGCTGGATTGGCTGGTGCGGAAGCTGCCCGACGCGGGCCTCTCCGCCGCGATCGACGGCATCGGCAATGTCTTCGGCACCAGCGCAAAGGCGGGACCCAAGCTGCTCGCGGGATCGCATCTCGAAAGCCAGAACTACGCCGGCTGGCTCGACGGCCCGCTCGGTGTCGTCTACGCGCTCGAAGCGGCGCGCGTGCTCAATGCCGATCCCTCGCTCGAAGGCGCGGTCGAGATTGCCGCCTGGTGCGACGAGGAAGGACACTTTGGGCACTTCCTCGGTTCGCGCTCCTATGTCGGGCAAGTGAGCGAGGCCGACATTGATGCCGCACGCGACCGCACCAGCGGCCGCACCATGCGGGACGCACTCGCCGACATGGGGCTCGCAGGACGACCGCGCATCACCGCCGAGCCGGGCCGGCACGTCGGATATCTGGAAGCCCATATCGAGCAGGGCGACACGCTCGAAAGCGGTCGCCTTGCGGTCGGCGTCGTCACCTCCATCGTCGGCATCTGGCAATACCAGATCAATTTCGTCGGTGAGCAGAATCACGCCGGCACCACCCGCATGGCTGCACGGAAGGATGCCGGGCTGGCGCTGGCAAAGTTCTGCGTCGCCATCGACGAGCGTTTTCCCGAGAGCTGCGGTCCGCGCACGGTCTGGACCACCGGCCGCATCACGCTCGATCCGGGCGCGCCGAGCATCATTCCGGGTGGCGCCGAAATGCTGTTCCAGATCCGCGACGACGATCCTTCCGTCATCGCCCGGTTGGAAGAGCTGCTGCGGAGCATGGCGGACGAGGCCAGTGCGAAGGGTCCCTGCACCGTCACCGTGGAAAAACTGCGCACCGGCGCGCCGGCCATGATGAAGGCAGGCATCCAGGACGCGATCGAAGCCGCGAGCAAGACTCTGGCCGGCGGACGATCCATTCGCATGCCCAGCGGTGCCGGCCATGATGCGCAGATGCTGGCGACAATCATGCCCGCGGGCATGCTGTTCGTACCGTCGATCGGCGGCATCAGCCATCACTGGACCGAGAACACCGCCGACGTCGACATCGTCACCGGCGCCCAGGTGTTCGTCGAAGCTTGCCGGAGGATACTCAGCGGCTAGAACGCCGCCCCACTCTCGTGTCTCGGAAGCGCTGCAACGCACCGTCGAAGAGACGCTGCGCTGCGTCCGGCACGAGAACGGAGTGTGGCGCACACTCTCTCCACATCGTCATTGCGAGCGCAGCGACTTGTCCGCCGAAGCTTTAGCGAAGGCGGAAGCAATCCAGAATCCCTCCGCGGCGGCAGATTGGATTGCTTCGCTGCGCTCGCAATGACGGAGCATGAGGCGGCAGCGGCACTTTTCCAGCTCGCATTTTGAATTGCAGATGCAGCTTCGCATCCTCGCGGCGCGTTTCGCCCGAGTTTTGCCTGGTCATTCCACCCCCAAAGCCAAGAGGGCGCAGGGAAGGCCGGGTGCCGGCTGGCACCCGCGGTCCGCTGCGCGAAGATGTAGCGCAAAAGAACCGCACAGCAGCATACAGGTGTAGCCAATCACTCGGCCTTCCCTGCGCGATGGTTGGACGGCTTATGCCGTGCTCTCCCGGGAGCCGAGTTCCTTTTGGCCTCCCTCACCCCAACGAAATTCACCGACACCGCGCCGGTTGACGCAGATGCCGCATTCGCCAGGACTTGACCGTAGCAACGACGGCCAGGACCACACGGTTTTGCCGTACGCACGGCCCGCCATTTCGTCACCGGTTTCGACGACGTTGTGCACGTTGCCGCCGACCTGATGACGAGACGAAGCCTAGCAGCGCCGCTCGTCGGAACGAAGCCTCGGGCTCACGGAGAGCAATCCGCCCTGCCCTTAGCCTCTCGTCCCCGAACGCTGCCGCGTCCACCGCAAGCCCGGCTCGCGAACGTGACGACCACAAGATCGCCCCTCAAGAATGAGCCGGGATGGGCGACACATACGCCATTTCCGAATTTCGGTAAAGTGGAATATTTTTGCGCGGTGAGATTGACAGGAGGGCGACACAGAGGCGGTCGTGTAGCCCGGATGGAGCGCAAGCGTAATCCGGGACGGTGCCGAATGCGCGCGAGCGGCTCCGGATTGCGCTGCGCTCCATCCGGGCTACGAAGCCTCACTCCTTTGTTCGCACTGGCGTTCCGTCCGCCCAGGGCCGCCTGCGACAAATTCGAGTCCGCCGCGGACATAAAGACGCAACAATTGCGAGGCTTGTCGATCGCCCCCGCCCTAATTCTCCTCCCCGGAGTTCCCATGTCTTCTGCCGACAAGCCGGCGACACGCCTTGCGACCAGGCTTGCCTTCCTCGTCGCGGGCTTCGGCATCGCGTGCTGGGCACCGCTGGTGCCGTTCGCGAAGGCGCGGCTCGCCGTCGACGACGGCATCCTCGGACTGCTCCTGCTCAGCCTTGGCATCGGCTCGGTCATCGCGATGGTTCTGACCGGCGTGCTGAGCGCGCGCTATGGCAGCAAGCCGATCATCATTGCGGGCGGGCTCGGTCTTGCCTTGGTCCTGCCTCTGCTGACAATCGCGAGCTCGCCGGCGACGCTGGCGCTGGCACTCCTCGCATTCGGTGCCGCGCTCGGTTCCATCGACGTCGCCATGAACATCCACGCGGTGGAGGTGGAGCGCGTCGCGGGACGTCCGCTGATGTCCGGCTTCCACGCGCTGTTCAGCATCGGCGGCTTCGCCGGGGCCGCGCTCATGACCGCACTGCTCTCGCTGCAACTCGGCGCGCTCGCTTGCACGCTGATCTGCTCCGTCCTGATGCTGATCGCGATGCTGGTGGCCTGGCCGCGGCTGCTTCGCTCCGTGCAGGTGCAGGAGGGACCGCTGTTCGTGCTGCCGCATGGCGCCGTGCTCCTGCTCGCACTGCTTTGCGCCATCACCTTCCTGGTCGAAGGCGCGATGCTCGATTGGGGCGCGTTGCTCGTCATCGGCGCGGGCCTCGTTTCCGAGGCGCAGGGCGGGATCGGCTATATCGTGTTCTCGGTCGCGATGACGATCGGGCGGCTCGGCGGCGACGCCGTCGTCGCGCGCATTGGAGACCGCACCACATTGTTCTGGGGCAGCCTGATTGCGATCGCGGGTTTCGTGGTCCTGCTCACGGCTCCCGTCGTGGCGGTGGCTGTGGCCGGCTTCCTGCTCATCGGCCTCGGCGCATCGAACCTCGTGCCGGTGCTGTTCCGCCGGGCGGCGAGGCAGACGGTGATGCCCACGGGGCTCGCCGTCGCAGCGATCACGACCGCCGGCTACGCCGGCGTTCTCGTCGGCCCCGCCGGTGTCGGCTTCGTCGCACGCCTTGGCGGATTGCCGGTCGCGTTCTGGCTCCTGGCCGCGCTGATGGGTCTCGTCACGCTGACGGCGCGCATTGTCACGCGCGCCGACGGCTGAGCGGCCTCACAAATTGCTCAGCCCGATCGATTTGATCAGGGGCGCGAGGCTTGCGGATGTGGCCTCGACGATGCGCTGGAATTTGTCCGGGCTTGAATCGTTGTCCGGCTCCATGCCCTGGGCGCGATAGCTCGCCAGAAGCGCCGAATCGGCCATGGCGAGCCGCGTCGCCTGCGCAATCCGGTCGATGATCGCATCGCCGGTGTCCTTGGGTGCGAACAGACCGAACCAGCCCTCATACCGGATGCCGGGCATGCCGGATTCGACGGCGGTCGGGATCTCGGGCGCGCCGCTCAGCCGCGTTTCGGTGGTGACCGCCAGCAGTCTGACTTTCCCCGCTTGAGCCAACTGCTGCAATTGAACGGACATGACGGCAATGACGAGCGATATCTGGCCGCTGACGAGATCGTTGGTCGCCTGCGCGATGCCCCGATAGGGCACGTGGACGATGTCCAGTGCACCGGCCTGCTGCTTGAAGGACTCGCCGACCAGATGGTTTCCGGTGGCGATCCCCGGCGTGCCATAGGACAGCTTTCCCGGATTGGCTTTCGCATAGGTGATCAACTCGCGCAGGTTTGCGGCGTGCACCGAAGGATTGATGGCGAAAACCAGCGCGCTGTTGATCAGGCGGTAGATGGCGCGGAAATCGCCAACGGAATATCCGGGATTCGCCGACGTCATGGGAATGATGACCTGCGTGCTGCCGTTGCCGAGCAGCAGCGAATAGCCGTCGGGCTCCTCGCGCGCGACCGCCGCGGTCCCGATGGCGCCGCCCGCGCCGCCGATATATTCGACGAAGGTCGGCCCCAGCAGCGACGGCATCCTGTCCACCCAGGGGCGCGCGATCTGGTCGCCCGATCCGCCGGCTCCGTAGGGAATCACCAGGCGAATGGGACGAGACGGATAGTCGGCGGCTTGTCCGCTTCGGGGAAGCGCGGCGAGCGCCGCCGCGCTTGTCAACGCGTGCACGAATTGTCGCCGCGTGAAAGAGGTCATGCTGGAAATTCCGGAAGTCGGCAGTCAATGTGGTGGCGGGACCGGCTCCCGGACCATGCCATCGCAGCAATCCGGCACCACAGTCAATGCTCCATCCGGACGAGCCCCGGTGTCATCGCGTTGTCACGTCGGCCTAACTCTTTACTTTCCAAGCATAATTTCGCGAGCGAGCCGACCCAAGCCGTCCACGCAGGGCTGCCAGCCCTGCCCACTGCTTTCGGCCAGTTTACTGTACGCCTCATTCTGGTAGACCAAAAAGTAATACCTTTTGACTCCCTTCGAGGGGGCGATGGCGCGTGCCAGATCGTAGCGAAGACTCGGCCATTTCCTTTGGGCCATTTCGACTGTTTCCAAAGTCCCGGCTCTTGGAGAAGGAGGGCTCGCCGCTTCATGTCGGCGGCCGCGCGCTCGACATTCTCATCTTCCTTGCCGGACGCCCCGGAGAAGTCGTCGACAAGAGAGAGTTGGTCAAGCGCATCTGGGCCGGCGTCAATGTCGACGAGGGCAGCCTGCGCTTCCACGTCGCGGCGCTGCGCAAGGCGCTCGGCGACACCGGCAAGTCGGCCCGTTACGTCGTCAACGTGCCGGGCCGAGGCTATTGTTTTGTCGCCTCGTTCGCTCAAGCAGCTCTGCCGGCCGCCCCGCTCCCGGCCGAAACCGCCCCTCCCCGCTCCCTGCCCGCTCAGCTCACAAGGATGGTCGGCCGGGAAGATGTCATCGAGAAGATCTCGAACGGACTTTCGCTCTATCGCTTCATGACCGTCGTCGGCCCGGGCGGCATCGGCAAGACCTCGGTCGCCGTCACCGTCGGGCATCGCCGTTCCCAGGATTTCGACGGGCGAGTCTTCTTTGTCGATTTCGGTCCGCTGAGGGATGCCAGTCACATCGCGACCACCATTGCTTCGGCGCTCGGACTGACCATCAGCGCGGAGGATCCGACGCCGGCTCTGCTGACGTTTCTGAAGACCGGCCCGGCCCTGCTGATCTTCGACGGTTGCGAACATGTGTTGGATCAATTGGCGCCGCTGGTCGAGCACATCGTTCGCGAGGCACCGCGGCTTCGTGTTCTCGCAACCAGCCGCGAATCGTTCCGCAGCGAAGGCGAGCGGATTTTCCGGCTGTTCCCGCTGGATTGTCCGCCCGAGCGCGAAGGGCTTGCTGTCGACGAGGTCCTTGCCTATCCCGCGGCTCAACTCTTTGTGGACCGCATTGCGCAGAGCTCGGGCCCGTTCCAGCTCAGTGCAGAGGAGGCGCCCCTCGTCGCGAGCATCTGCCGGCGCCTCGACGGCATCGCGCTGGCGATCGAGCTCGCGGCGGGCCGCGTCAATGCTTACGGCATCGCCGGCACGGCATCCCTGCTCGACAGCCGCTTTTCGCTGCAATGGCGGGGCCGGCGTACCGCCGTGCCGCGGCACCAGACGCTCGCTGCGGCTCTCGACTGGAGCTACGACCTTCTGCCTCCCGTGGAGAGCGCCACGCTGCGACGCCTGTCGGTCTTTGCCGGCCCTTTCGCGCCGGAGGCGGCTGCCGCGGTCGCGTCCGGTGACGGACTCAATGCGTCCGAGACTCTCGAAGCAATCGACAGCCTGGTGACCAAGTCGCTTATTTCGCCGTCCGGCTCGCGCACGCTGCGCTATCGGCTGCTCGACACCACGCGCACCTATGCATACGGAAAACTCAACGAGCTCGGCGAAGCCAGGCAGTTCGCGCGGCGTCATGCCGAGCATTTTCGCGATTTATTCCAGCGCGCGGAGGCGGATATTTCAACGCCGCTGCCCGAATGGCTGAGCATCTATGGCGCGGAGCTGGACAATGTGCGTGCGGCGTTGGACTGGGCCTTCGGCCCCGACGGCGAGGCGAGACTCGGTATCGCGCTGACGGCGGCCGCGGTCACGCTGTGGGTGCGTCTTTCGCTGTTCGCGGAGTGCCGTGAGCGCAGCAGAACGGCCCTCGCGGCGCTCGGAGACACCGCCGACGATAACCGCATCCGCATGCAGCTCCTGTCGGCGCTCGGCTGGTCGCTGATGTATGGCGAGGGCCGCGCGCGCGAGGCGCGGCCGATCCTCGAGACGACCCTTGAGCTTGCTGACAGGCTCGACGACAAGGATTTCCGGCTGCGCGCGCTCTGGGGCTTGTGCATCGACCAGTTCAACAACGGACAGTTCGGCAAGGCCCGTGCGCTCGCCGATCGCTTTGCGAACGCGGCCGCGAACTCGCCCGACAAGACCGATGTCATGCTGGGCGACCGGCTGATGGCCGTGGCGCTGCACTATCTCGGGGATCAGAACGAGGCTCGGCTGCGCATCGAGCGGGTCAATGCATCGCTGCATGTGTTGGCGGAGAAGCCGAAAATCTTTCCGCTCGATCTGAGAATCTCAACGCAATATTTTCGGGCTCGCATCCTGTGGCTTCAAGGCCTGGCCGATCAGGCTCAGGCCCTTACCGCCAGAAACATCGAGGAAGGCCGGGCCAACGGCCACGCGCTGACCTTCTGCAGCGTGCTTGGACAAGCCGCCTGCCCGATCGCCTTCTGGTCCGGCGATTTCGACGCTGCGGAACGCCACGGCGCCGAGCTGCTCGAACACACCGAGCGCCACGCGATCCGGCTGTGGGGCCTGTGGGCGCGGGCCTTCAATGCCGCGGTCATGGTCAAGCGCGGCGACGTCACGACCGGGTTGCCGCTGCTGCGTGAGGAGCTCAATCGCGCCGGCGATGCGCGCTTCCTGCCGCGCTTTCTGCCCCTGCTCGGCGAGCTCGCCGCGTGTTCCGGAGAGGCCGACCAGGTCGATCGCGGGCTCGACGTGATCGAGGATGTCCTGACCCGCTGCAACGACCGGCAGGAGCTCTGGTATCTGCCGGAGCTGATCCGCATCAAGGGAGAGTTGATGCTCAGGAGCACTCGGCATTCGGAAGACGCCGAGACCCACTTTCGCGAGGCCATGGACATTGCCGTCCAGCAAGGCGCGCGCTTCTGGGAGCTGCGAAGCGCGGTCAGCCTGGCGCGGTTCATGATTGGGGCTGGCCAGACCACGGAAGCCTTGGCAATTCTGGAACGCGCATGCGGGCCTTTCAAAGAGGGCGCCGGCATCGCCGAGATCCGTAGCGCCCACGATTTGATCGAGCAGCTCCGGGCTTGACGAGTCGGCTGACCGGCACTGATTCATCCAGCCCGCGGGATGAATCCGGGCACGCCGGTCTCGACGACCGTGTTGAACCTGATGTTTGTTGTGATCTGGTCCCTCATCTCTCGCATGGCGTCTTCGGGCAAGGCTGAAATATCGAAGTTTTCCTGGATGCGCCGGGGATTGGTCGAAGTCGTCAGGAAAGCGGTGCCGCGCTGGACGGCCCACGCCAGCGCAATTTGAGCCGGTGTCTTGTGCAAACGCTCCGCGATGGCAGTGATCGCCGGATCAGCCAAGACGTTCGGCTTCATCGCGTGTCCCAGCGCTGCAAACGCCTGCAGCACAATTCCGTGCTCTCGACAGAAGTCGAGCAGGTCCCATTCGGGGAGATACGGATGCGATTCGACTTGCACCATGGCGGGCCTGATCCGCGCGACCGAAACGATCTCGCGCAGCTTGTCCAGCGTGATGTCCGACAGGCCGATCGACTTGCAGTGCCCCTCGTCGACAAGGCGTTCCAGCGCCCCCCACGTTTCGGCCAGCGTAACCCCAGAATCATAGATGACCCGACCGTGCTCATCCCTCGGGTCCTGCTCGTCGCCGGGTTGAAAGGCAAAGGGCGTATGGATGATGTAGCAATCGATCTCGTCGAGCTGCAGCCGTCGGCGACTGGCGTCGAAGGCAGGCCTGACCCGTTCCGGCCGATGATTGGTGTTCCATAGCTTCGTCGTAACGAACAGGTCCTTGCGCTGAAGCGTCCCCGCCTTGAAGGTCTCCTGCAGCGCGTCGCCGACCGCTTCCTCGTTGCGATAGCGCTCCGCGCAATCAAGATGTCGAAATCCGGCCTCCAACGCAGCCTTGGTGGCCCGCCTGGTCACGAGCGGATCCGGAATGAGCGTGCCAAATCCCACCGCGGGAATCGTCCCGGATTGATGAGTTGGAATTCTCGTATAACGAAGCGTATCTGACGAAGTCATGCTGATGCTCCTTTGCTTGTCCACGGCTCCCTCAAAAGTGAGGGACGAGGTATTCGGAATTGACGATGCGATGTCGTTCCACGGCTCCAGGCGTTAACCGGTAGGCCGCGGCTTACGGAGAAAAGACACGAGCGGAATCACGACGAGCATGGCGAACATCAGGATCTCGAACTGGTCGATGACCGCGACGGTCGCCGCCTGACGCGTGACCATGCCGTTGAGGGCCGCAAGGCCCGGCTTGCCGACCGAGCCCCCGACATAAGCGGCGACACGATAGGGCTTGAGATTCTTTGCGAGTGCGGCGTGCACAGCCTGCGTGTTGGCGTAGAAGAAGAGCTGGACGACCGCGATGCCAATGGTGCTGCCATAGAGGCGCGAAAGGTTGACCAACGCGCTGCCTTCCGGGCGGAGCTTCGGATCGAGCGTGCCGAACGCGGCCCTGGCGAGCGCGGGCAGCAACATGCCGAGACCCGCTCCCTGGAGCAGGCCGGCCTCGACCACCGGCCGCCAATCCATCGCCGGCGAATAGCCGAGCATCAGCCAGTTGGCATAGACCACCAGCGTCATTCCGCCCACGAGGAACGGCCGGTAGTCGATCTGCGCCGGGATCAGGCTCGTCAGCACCAGCGCTCCCACCAGCGCGACGCCGCGCGGAACAGTCATGTATCCAGTGGTGTCGACGGGGTAGTTGAGCAATTCCTCCAGCATCGGAGACGTCAGGGCCAGGGTCGGCAGCAGCACGAAACCAAGCGCGAAGGAGATGACCGTCGAGAGCACGAGATTGCGGTCCCTGAACAGCGCCGTGCGGAGAAAGTGCTCCTTTGTCGTCATGACGTGCACGATGAAGAGATAGAAGCCGAGCACGGAGGCGCCCGCCTCGATCCAGATTTCCGTCGCGGCGAACCATTCCAGGCGCTCGCCGCGGTCGAGCAACATCTGCAACCCGATCATGCCGACGGAGAACGTCGTCAGGCCGAAGAAGTCGAAGGGCTGGCTCTGCTCGGCCCGCTTCTCGCCGAGCAGCTGAGCCATCGTCAGGAAAATGAAGCCCGTCATCGGCAGGCTGAAATAGAAGATCGCGGGCCAGCCGTAATATTCACTGAGCCAACCGCCAATGGCTGGGCCGCTGCTGATGCCGAGCAGGGAGCAGACGGTCCACGCCAGGCTCATGCGCGCATGTCGCACCGGCGATGTCGCCTCGAGCAGGATCGCCAGCGAGAGCGGCGCCAGCGGTCCGCTCGCCGCGCCCTGGAGGATTCGCGCCAGCACGAACTGAATCGAGGTCGTCGCCAGTGTATCGAGGGCGAGACCCAACACGAAAATCGTGACGGCGGCCTGATAGACCACTTTCCGGCCGTAGCGTCCCGCCAGCCATTGCGTGATCGACATGGTCACGGCGCTCGCAGCGATATAAGAGGAAAACACCCAGCCGACCTCGTCATTGGCCATCGAGAGCGTCGCCTGAATATGAGGTAGCGCCGCGTTCGGTATCGAAATGTTGACGGCCTGCATGTAGGTCGCCATGAGGGCGGCCGCGGCGATCGCGTGACGACCACCGGGCGCCGTGGTCGATGGAAGGGGCGTAGTCATTTTCCCTCCGTTGCGCGCGCGGGTTGGAGCAGATGTGCCCAGCTGCGGCGATGGCCGGTATCAACCCGCGCCGTCACGCTGATGCCCGAGAACAGCGGCCGGCTTGGATCGAGATCGTCGAGTTCCAGGCGCACCGCCAATCGCTGGACGACCTTGACCCAGTTTCCCGTCGCATTCTCGGGCGGCAGGAGCGAGAAGTCCGATCCGGTGCCGGGACTCATGCTGACGATATGCGCCCTGAACTTGCGATCCGGATAGGCATCGACGTCGATCGTCGCCTCCTGCCCTGGACGCATATGACTGAGACCGGTCTCGCGAAAATTCGCCTCGACCCAGACGTGCCGGCTCGACAGCAGCGAGAACGTCGGTGCCCCGGCATTGACGAAGCCGCCGATCTGGAGATCGTCCACCTTGGTCACGATGCCGTCCTCCGGCGCCGTCACGGTGGCATAGGAGAGATCGAGCCGCGCACGGTCGAGCTGTGCCCTGGCCGCGCGAACGGTCGGATGGCGATCGATGTCGATATCGGCATCGCCATTGAGGGCAACGACCGTGTTGGCGATCTGCTGTTCGATCGACACAATGCGGTGGCGAGCGACCTTCATATCCGTCTCGGCCCGCTCGTAGACCGCGCGCGGCGTGAAGTCGGAAGCGACCAGCATCTTCTTGCGGTCGAACTCGCGCTCGTCGAAGGCAGCAGATTCTTTGGCCGATTGCAGCTCCGCCTGCTGCTGACGATGGGTCGCCTTGAGGGATTCGATCTGGAGCCGCGCACTTCCGAGGCGCGCCTCGGCCTGGTCGACGGCAATTTCATAAGGCTCCGGGTCGATGCGAAACAGCACCTGGCCCCGCCGGACGCGCTGATTGTCACGCACGGCGATCTCGACCGCCTGGCCGGAAACCCGGGCATTGATGGTCACCTTGGCGGCGCGAACGAATGCGTCGTCGGTCGAGACATATTGCTCCTGCGCCAGATAGATAAAGGCGCCGACCACGGCCACCGCCATCGGCAGCGCGAGCATCAGCGGCCGTCGCAGCCGCTTGCCGAGCCCTGTCCTGAACCATTGCGCGGCGGCCTCGCTCGTGCGGAACCTGTTGCGATCGCCGAGCCCGCCGGCGATTGGCGCGAAATCGAAACGCATCGAAAAATCCTCCGGTTCAATCTATTTAATAACGTTCGTTACAAATATTGTACTCCGACGTGGCGATCAATAGCGCGACCTTGATTTTTATAACGATCCATACAAATATATGCGTGGAACGTGGCAACCGGGGTTCTGACGACATGGCACGGAAAAAGAGCGAAACGAGCCCGGCGCGCCGGGGACGGCCACCAGCCTACGACGCAGAGACGGCCTTAAAGCGGGCAACGGAAACGTTCTGGAGGACGGGCTATTCCGGTACCTCCCTGGACAAGGTCGCTGCCGCGACCGGGATGAGTCCGCCGAGCCTCTACGCAGTGTTCGGCAACAAGCATGCGCTCTATCTCGAGGCGCTCGCGCGTTATTGGGAGATCAGCCTGGCCGCGACCCGTGAGGCACTCGCGGGGGACCATCCCTTGGACGAGGCGCTGATGCTGGCCTATGACGCGGCGCTGTCGATCTATTTTTCCGGCAAGGGAGCCGCGCGCGGCTGCTTCGTGGTGGGGACGGCGGTGACCGAAGTCGCAGAAGATGCCGCGATCCGGAGCAGCGTCGCGGCGGGACTGCGCATGATAGATGCCGATTTCGAAGCCCGCTTCCGCCTCGCGCAGGACAAGGGCGAGCTGAAGCGCGACGCCGATCCGGCGGCGCTTGCCATTCTCGCTTCGGCCACGATGCACACCATTGCCATTCGCGCCCGTGCCGGCGCCCGCCGCTCCGAGCTGAGGGAGATGGCCCGAAAAGCGGTCGATGTGCTCTGCGGATGCCGGCGATGATCTCGCGGATTTCAGCCATGGCTCCACCCGGCAATAGCGACGACCAGCTTTAGCCTGCCGCTGCAGCCCCGCGCCGCGGCAGCTTCCAGTCGGGGCGGATGAAGTGGCAAGTGTAGCCGTCCGGATAGCGTTCGAGATAATCCTGATGCTCCGGCTCGGCTTCCCAAAACTCGCCGGCGGGCGCGACCTCGGTCACGACCTTGCCAGGCCACAGACCGGACGCCTCGACGTCTGCAATCGTGTCCTTTGCGATCCGCTTCTGTTCGTCGCTCGTATAAAAGATCGCCGAGCGATAGCTCGTGCCCAAATCATTGCCCTGGCGGTTGAGTGTGGTCGGATCGTGGATCTGGAAGAAGAACTCCAGCATGGTCCGGAAGCTGGTCTTGGCGGGATCGAAGGTGATCTCGATCGCTTCGGCATGACCTTCATGATTGCGGTAGGTCGCATTCTCCACCGTGCCGCCGGTGTAGCCGACACGGGTGGAGATCACGCCCGGCTGCTTGCGGATCAGATCCTGCATGCCCCAGAAGCAGCCTCCGGCCAGAATTGCGCGTTCCGTTGTCATTCGATGCTCCATCCGTTTAGCTGAGATGCTTACCGCTGTTCTGCGATGGCACGCAGGCGCGGGTCATCATGGTCGTCGTGATACTCCAGGCCCAATGGGCCGATGGCGGAAACCTGCGTGACGTATTCGCCGGACTTCGCCCAATGAAAATGCCAGGTCTCGCCGGGCAGCACGATAACACTGCCCAGCGGATAAGCCTTCACTTTGTCGCCATCAAAGCCTTCGCCGAGCCCGATGTAGAACACACCCGACATGACCGTGTAGATGCGGTCCTCCGGATGCTTGTGCGGCATCAGCCTGGTGCCGCCGGGCACTTTCACCCGGACTACGTAAGGCCCGGGCTCACTGGGGTGGCCAACCATGACGGCCAGCCGCGCGCCCGGCGGGAATGCCGGAAACGGCTGCCATGCGATATCCTCGGGCAGAATGGCCCGGAACCTGTCTTCGTCCGGCTGATGTTGGCGGGGCATGACGGCAGTCCTGGTGTGTTGAGCTAGATCAGTTTGGCGTCGAGCGTGATTGCGGCGTTGAGCACCTTCGACACCGGGCAGTTCTTCTCGGCTTCGCCGGCGATCTTGGCGAAACCTGCGTCATCGAGGTTCGGCACCTTGGCACGCAACGTCAGCGCCGATTTGCTGATCTTGAAACCCTTGCCTTCAGGTTCGAGCGTGACCGCGGCTTCTGTCGAGAGCTCGTCAGGCGTGAAGCCGGCGAGCTGCAGGCCGAAGGCCAGCGCCATGGTGAAGCAACCGGCATGGGCCGCCGCGATCAATTCCTCGGGATTGGTGCCCTTCTCGTTCTCAAAGCGGGTCTTGAACGAATAGGGCGTCGCGGCGAGCACGCCGGATTCACTCGATAGCTGACCGGTGCCATCGCGACCGGTGCCTTTCCAGACTGCTGTTGCCTTGCGGATCATCTCAATTCTCCATGTTTGATTCAGCACCGGGGCTCGGTACCGGACGAAAGCGACATTGGCACGACCACCTGTCGCCGTTCCGCCCGGCCGAACGCCGCAGCGGTTCCGTTAGGCGCCAATCTGTCCGACGTGGAAGCCGAGCCGGTTCTCAACGTCACCGGCGCGGTGGAAGCCGCGCGACATCAGCGCCTTGATGCGGGTCTGACTCGCGGGGCGGCTGAGCGAGGCCAGGAACGCGTCCCATTCCGGCTTGATCTCGACATCCGGCGGCAGGCTCGCGACGTCGACGAGGCGCTTGGTCTCGGCAATCGCCTCCTTGTCGAAGGACGCGATGCGCATAGCCAGCGCCTCGACGAAGCCGTCGAGCTCGGCATCCGGCAACGACCGGTTCACATAGCCGTAACGTTCAGCGAGATCGCCGTGGATATCGTCGGCGCCGAGCAGAACTTCGAGCGCGCGGCCGCGGCCCATCAGGCGCGGCAACCGCGCCATCGGCCCGCCGCCGGGCACCAGGCCCGCACCGACTTCCCATTGCGACAGAATCGCCTTTTCGCGGCTGGCAAAGCGCATGTCGCTCGCGAGCGCCAGCTCGCTGCCGACGCCGGTCGCGCGACCCCGGATCAAGGCAATCGAGACGACCGGCGCGCGGCTGAGACGCACCAGCATGTCGGGCAGTGCCTGCAGGCCGGTCGGCCCGGGCGGGATACGAAGCGAATCCTCGAGCGGCGCGAGGAAGTCGTAATGTGTGATGAAGAAGCCTTCGACGGCGCTGTCGAACACCACGACCTTCACCTCAGGATCGGTCTCGATCGCCGTGACGACGTCGTCCAGAAGCGGAAGTTGCTTGGGGCCGAAGATATTGACCGGGGGCATGTCGAAGGTGACGCGCCAATACGACGGCAGCCGACGTTCCAAGCGGATTTGGTCCGTCGTGAAAGTGCGTTCGGGGCGGTTCATGATTGCATTCCTCTCTGTGGGGAAAGAAGGGAACGCGCGGAAGTGCGCGTCCCCGCAGGTCTCAGATCGACTGACGCAGCGGTCGGAAGGCGGTGCGCATTTCCGCGGAGAACAATGCGGGCTGCTCCCAGGCGGCGAAGTGGCCGCCCTTGTCGAGGCGGTTGTAGTGCATCAGCTTCGGATAGGCCTTCTCGGTCCAGCTGCGCGGCGCGGCGTAGATCTCGTCCGGGAAGACGCTGACGGCGACCGGGATCCTGATCTGCTTGGGCTCGAAGAACACCAGCTTGTTCTCCCAGTACAGCCGCGCCGACGACACCGCGGTGTTGGTGAGCCAGTAGAGCGTGATGTTGTCGATCACGTCGTCCCGCGACAGCCCTTCCGTCTTGCCGTCGAACACCCGAGCGATCATCGCGGTGCTGCGCGAATCATGGTCGAGCATCCAGGACGCGAGACCCGCCGGCGAATCCACCAGGCCATAGAGGGTCTGCGGCCGGTTGGACATCTCGATCGCGTAGCCGAGACCATGCTTGTAGAAATCATCGAGCTGATCGTAAGCGTAGCGCTCGTCCGCCGAGAGGTTCGACGGCCGCGATCCGCCGGGCTGAAGCGCCTTGGCGATGTCATCAGGAACGGTCGCGGGCATATTGGTGTGGATGCCGAGCAGTTCCGGCGGCGCGATCACCGCCATCTGCTCCGTCACGGCATTGCCCCAATCGCCGCCTTGCGCGACATAGCGGTTGTAGCCGAGCCGCTTCATCAGCACGATCCAGGCGCGCGCCACGCGCTGGGGGTCCCAGCCCAGCTCCGTCGGCTTGCCGGAGAAGCCGTGGCCGGGCAGCGAGGGGATCACGAGATCGAAGGCGTCCACCGCCGTCGCGCCGTGTGCGGTGGGGTCGGTGAGCGGGCCTACGATCTTCATCTGCTCGATGATCGAACCAGGCCAGCCATGCGTGACGATCATCGGCAGCGCGTTTTCGTGGTACGAGCGAACGTGAATGAAGTGGATGTCGACGCCGTCAATCTCGGTGACGAATTGTGGCAAGGCATTCAGCCGCGCCTCCATCTTGCGCCAGTCGTAGTCGTTCTGCCAGTAGCTCACGAGTTGCTGCACCGTCGTCAGCTGCACGCCCTGTGATTGATCGGCGACGATCTCGCGATCGGGCCAGCGCGTCGCCGCGAGACGGCGGCGGAGATCTAGCAAATCCTGCTCGGGCACGCTGACGTGGAACGGGCGAACCGCCCCACTCACGCCCGCCTTCGCGGAATGCAGCGGCAGCAAGCTCGATACGCTTGCGGCAACCGCGGTCATCGCGGCCTGGCCCAACAATTGACGGCGGTCTGGATTGAGAATGTCGATACGTGCTTGCGTGGTCATGTTCGATCTCCCTGGCTTTGGTCGGTGACGCTGACCGAATTCGACATCAACGTCTCGGTTCGTCATGCAGAGAGATTGGCGCAGGCCCTGGCAATTTGCTCGTTATGGGTTGTTAGACCGCGTTAGCCGTTGCGAGCCGCGCCGAGCAGGGCAAGCGGCGATCCGCGATGCGCACCGCCAAAGCAACACAGCGCGCGATGAGCTCATTCATCACGCGCCGCGTCGGCTTGCCTCAGTCGAAGAATCCGTGCTGTCCAGCTCAGGATGGCAGCGGCTGGCCCGCCTGCTCGCGGACGATGTAATCGGCGTACCAATCGGCCCAGTTCTCATCGTGCCCGCCGGCCCGCTTCTCGTGCTCGCCATGTGCCGCCGCCGCGCGGCGCAGTGCTGCGGCCAGCGCAGTCTGTGAAGCGAATGTCGTGCCGCCGCCCGCGATCCGTCCCGGCAATCGCGTCGTGACCTCCTGGAACAACCACCCATTGCCGTCGGGATCGCTGAACGACGCATATGAGCCGTAGCTGCCGCGCTTCGGGTCAGCACCGCTCACCCGAACGCTGCCGGAGAGATAAGGCTCGTCGGTCCCGGCGTGAACATCGCCGGCACCGTGGAATGGAGCGCTGACCTCGACGCCGCGGTCGAGCAGATCCGTTCGCGCCGCCTCCAGATCGGAGACGATCAGGTACAAGCCTCGCGCCGAGCCCGGCGCTGCCGCCGTCACGTTCCTGCCGAAGATCACCGAGCAGGCCGAACCCGGCGGCGTGAACTGGATCACGCGCCAGTCATCGCCGGAGGCAAAATCGGCGTCCAGTCGCCAACCGAGACGCGCGTAGAAGGCCTTGGCGCGATCGACATCGGACACCGGGATCACGATCACCTCGAGCCGCTGATCGACGCTAGGCGATGTCGAAGGCGTCTTCGTAGACTTGTTGGAAGGCTTGTTGGAAAGCTTGGCCGCGGCGTCGCGGTCGATTTCGGTAGTGGCCATGTCGAACTCCCTGGGTTGGATCTAAGACGAGCTTCAAGCAGCTGTGATCGGCATCACGATGGTAACCCGTGTGCCGTCTTCTCCCGCCTCGCCCTGCAGCCGGCCGTGAATGCTGCGTGCGAGTCCTTCGAGAATCCGGCTGCCGGTGCCCTGAAGCGGCCCGGTCGCGCCGATCCCGTTGTCTGTTACCGTGCAGAACCAGGCGCCGTCGCGATTGGCCATGTCGATGCGGATCAGTGCGTCATTCCTGTTCGGGAAGGCGTGCTTGGCCGCATTCGTCACCAGCTCCGTCAGCATCAGCGCAAGCCGATGGCATTGCGACGCCGGCAGCGTACCGCTTTCGATCGCAGCCTCGCAGCGGATGCCCGCCGGCTCCAGCACGGCCTCGGAAATCGCTCCGCACAGGTTTTCGAAAAAGGCCGCGACCGGGATCGCCGTATGGTCGTCATTGTCGGACAAGAGCTGATAGAGCCTGCCGAAGGCGACGATGCGCCGCTCGAGCCGGTCCGCTGCAAGCGACACGTCCCTGGTACCCGTTCTGGTGAAATCGCGGCGGACTGACGCACCGAGTATCGTCAGCGTGTTCTTCATCCGATGGTGGGATTCCCGCAGCACGAGCTCCCAGTCACGCGACTGATCGTCAAGACTAGCCACAAATTGAGATCGAACGACGTGGTCATTCGGCCGAGCATCGATACCGGACATCGTAGCCTCCCCGTTGGAATTAACGCCAAACTCGGAACGGATACTGGATGCAGTTCGTGCGCATTGCTCGTTAGACGTTGCAAGATTCTGTTATGATGGCGGTACGACGACGGGCAGTCCGAGCGTGAGCTGGTCGGTCAAGCACGCTGCCGGGTTGTCCCGATCGCTTCGCGAGATGCTCGCGTTTGAGTACAATTTGCGACGGATCGTCGCGCGCGACCGGCCAATTGCCGGCACCCTCCACGCGATTTCGCCACTTTCGACCAGTTTACTCAGGGTTCCCTTCTGGTAGATCAAAGTGCAGAGTTCAGCTCTTTCACTGGAATGATTGGCACGTGCCGGACACTAACGACCAGGATTCGGCCATTGCATTCGGGCCATTCCGGCTGTTCGCAAAGACGCGGCTGCTCGAGAAGGACGGCGCCCCTGTTCACCTCGGCGGCCGCGCACTCGATATCCTCGTTTTTCTCGCCGAGCGCGCCGGCGAGGTCGTGGACAAGCGTGAGTTGATGCGGCGGGTCTGGGCCGACGTGAACGTGGACGAAGGCAGCCTGCGCTTTCACATCACGACGCTGCGCAAGGCCTTGGGCGATCCGGGCGAAGGCTCCCGCTACGTCGTCAACGTCCCCGGACGAGGTTATTGCTTCACGGCCGCGCTGCTCCAGGCCGCCCCTTCGGGGAGCCGGACCAGCCTGCCCGTTGCTGCGCCGCGCTCGCTGCCCTCGCCACTCGCGAGGATGATCGGGCGGGACGATGCGGTCGAGAGAATTTCCGCCGAGCTGGCCTTGCATCGCTTCGTCACGATCGTCGGCCCCGGCGGAATCGGCAAGACTTCAGTAGCACTGGCGGTCGCGCATCGCGAGCTCCAGGCCTTCGACGGCCAGGTGTGTTTTGTCGATTTCGGCGCACTGAGGGAGACCCGGCTCGTTACGGGAACGATTGCGGCCGCGCTGGGCCTGACAGTCAATTCCGACGACCCGATGCCGGGGTTGCTGACATTCCTGCGCAGCCGGCGGATGCTGCTGGTCTTCGACAGTTGCGAGCACATCCTCGACGATCTCGCCCCTCTGGCCGAGCGCATCGTCCGGGAAGCGGGCGAGCTGCAAATTCTCGCCACCAGCCGCGAATCTTTCCGCGCCGAAGGTGAGCGTGTCCATCGGCTGTTTCCATTGGATTGCCCGCCACAGCGCGACGGCCTCGGCATCGCCGACATCCTTGCCTATCCTGCAACTCAGCTCTTCGTGGAACGCATCGCAGAGAGCCTGAGCGAGTTCGAGCTCAGCGAAGAGGATGCGCCGCTCGTCGCCGATATCTGCCGTCGGCTGGACGGCATCGCGCTCGCCATCGAGCTCGCGGCCGGGCGTGTGAATGCCTATGGCATCGCCGGGACCGCCTCTCTGCTCGACAGCCGTTTCTCGCTGCTGTGGCGCGGGCGGCGCACCGCCGTCCCGCGGCACCACACCCTGAGTGCGGCGCTCGCCTGGAGCTATGATTTGCTGCCGGCAACCGAAAGCGCAACGCTGCGCGGATTGTCGGCATTCGTCGGGCCATTCACCCTGGAAGCCGCGCTTGCGGTCGCATCCTGTCAGGGCATTGGCGAAGCAGAAGCCGCCGAGGCGATCTCCAATCTGCTTTCCAAATCGCTGATCGCGACCTCGCCTGCGGAGCGGCGGCTGCGCTATCGCCTGCTCGACACCACACGTGCCTTCGTCGCGGAGAAGCTCGTCGAGAACGGCGAAGCGGACCGCGCCGCACGCGCCCACGCCGAATATTTTCGCGACTTCCTGCGCGACATCGCTCTCCAATCCACGGGCATGCAGAGTGCCGGCGGCTTTCTTCCCTATGCCGACCACCTGCCCAATGTCCGGGCCGCGCTGAACTGGAGCTTTTCGGACGGCGGGGACCGAACGATCGGCGTGGATCTGGCGGCGTCAGCGGCCCAGTTCTTCCTTGAGCTGACATTGCTGACGGAATGCTACCGCTGGACCCAGCAGGCGCTGGCGTCCCTCGACGCAAGCGCGGAGGATGGCCGCAATGAAATGATCTTGCAGGCCGCGCTCGGCGTCTCCGCGATGTTCACGCAAGGCAATACCGAAGCGGTCCGCTCGGCATTCACGCGCAGTCTCCAGCTTGCGCGGGAGCTCCAGGATTTGCACTGGCAGCTCTGGCTGCTGCGCGGATTACACATCTACCTCACCAGGGTCGGGGATTTTCACGGAGCACTCGGAATCGGTGGACAAGGCGAAAGCGTCGCGCGGAAGCTGAACGATCCCGCCAGCACGCTGAACGTCGAATGGATGTTGGGGGTCGCCCATCATTTAATCGGCAACCAGGACAAGGCAGTGCAGCTCTGCGAGAGCGCGATGTTGCATAATCCCGGCTCGCAGCGGCTGAATATCGGGCATCTCGGCTATGACGACCGCATAGTCGCACTGGTGGCGCTGGCACGCGGGCTTTGGCTCACCGGCCGGCCCGATCGTGCGATCGAGGCGTCGCGATACACCATTCGCGAAGCCGAGCTGCTCGAACAGCCGCTCACTCTCGGTATTTCCTTGATCTGGACCATCTACGTGTTCCTGTGGGTCGGCGATCTGGCCAATGCGGAAAGCCTGATCGAGCGGCTGATCGATCATTCCGCGCGGCACTTCCTCGGGCCCTATCACGCGGTCGGCATCGGCCAGAAGGGTGAGCTGCTGCTTCGCCGCGGCGACGTCGCCGCCGGCATCGAGCACCTCCGCCGCAGCCAGGCCACGCTGTACGCGACGCGACACCGGATCATGACGACGGTGTTTGCGACTGCGCTCGCGGAGGGTCTCGCCTTCCAGAACCAGGCCGGCGAAGCCTTGCAGACCATCAATGATGCCATCGCCGAGATTCCCGATCATGGCGAATCCTTCGACATGCCGGAGATGCTCAGGGTCAAGGGCGACATCCTCGCCCGGTCGGGCAAGGCCGCGGAGGCCGAAAGCTGCTTCCGGGACTCGCTCGATCTGTCACGTCGCCAATGCGCGCTCGGCTGGGAGCTGCGGGGGGCCATCAGTCTCGGCCGGGTCTGGCGCCAAGCTGGTAAAGCCCGAGACGCCCGCGCCCTGCTCGCTCCGCTCGTCGCACGATACCAGGAGGGTCTCCAGACCCGTGATCTCGTCGCCGCCAGGGAGCTCCTTACGGCGCTGAATTGAGAGTATCTTCAATGGGATACCGCAAGGCTATCCGCTCGCAACTCCTAACAAATTCTAACACGCCAAGCCGCATCCGCCCCGCCATGGTGGTGACACTTCATGGTGGATATGGCGGGACATGGCGCTTCTTGACGATGCAATTGATGCCAGCGGCGGAATGGCCCGCTGGAATAGCTTGAGCCGGTTCACGCTTCACCTCTCCGTCGCCGGAACGCTGTTCTCCAGCACCGGACATGCCAGCGAATTCAAGGACGTGACGGCGGAGGGCTCGATTCGCACGCAGTCGGTCCGCTTCACCGGCATCACCGGAGGCGAACACTCCGGCTCGTTTCAGCCGGACGCGATCACGATCGAAAGCCTCGAGGGTGAGATCCTCAGGACCTGGCCCAATCCGAGCCTTGCGTTCACCGAGACCGGTTCGCCCGCGCTCGCGGACGAGCTGCATCTCGTCTTCTTCTGCGGCGTCGCGATCTGGAATTATCTGACCAATCCATTCCTGCTCGCTCATCCCGATGTCGTGGTGGAGGAACTGCCACCGTGGCAGGAGAACAACGAGACATGGCGGCGGTTGCGGGCGCAGTTCCCGCCGGGCCTGATCACGCTCGCCCCCGAGCAGATCTTCTATTTCGACCACAACGCGTTGCAGCGGCGGACCGACCACGATCTGTTCGGCATGAAAGTCGCGCATTACTCCTGGGCCCATGACAGCTTCGGCGGCATCGTGGTGCCGACGCTCCGACGCGCGCAGACGCTGCGGCCCGACGGAACCGTGGTCGCCAAGCCCGTGCTGATGGACGTCGAGATCTTTGACGCCGTCTTCGAGTAGCGGGACGCGCGACATCTCCGTGCTCTCAACGTCTAACAATACATAACGCGCCAACAGCCGGCCTTGAGTGCAGATTGGGATCGCGAGCAACGAACGACGTGACGTGCTCGGACGAGATCCAGCTCGGCGCATCTCCACCACAATGGAGTGCGTCATCGCCGCAAACGCACTCAAGGAGAACGGTCATGAAAATATTGATGGTCATCACTTCGCACGACCAGCTCGGCAACACCGGGCGCAAGACGGGCTTCTGGCTCGAGGAGCTCGCCGCCCCTTATTTCGTCTTTAAGGATTCCGGGGCCGAGATCACCCTCGCCTCGCCGAAGGGTGGCCGTCCGCCGCTCGACCCCAAGAGCAACGAGCCCGAATTTCGCACCGACCTGACGCTGCGCTTCGAAGCCGACGCCGACGCGGAAGCCCAGCTCGACAGGACGGTTCGCCTCGACAGCGTCAAGCAGGAAGATTTCGACACCGTCTTCTACCCAGGCGGTCACGGCCCGATGTGGGACCTCGCCGAGGACAAGGACTCGGTCAAGCTCATCGAATCCTTCCTTGCCGCCGGCAAGACAGTCGCCGTCGTGTGCCACTCGACTGGCGCGCTGCGCCACGTCAAGGCGCCCGACGGCAAGCCACTGGTCCAGGGCAAGGAGGTGACCGGTTTCACCAACGGTGAAGAGGAGGACGTCGGCCTCACCAAGGTGGTGCCTTTCCTGGTCGAAGACGAAATGCTGAAGCTCGGCGCCGTCTTCTCGAAAACGGCAAACTGGGGCGTTCACGTCGTCACCGACGGCCTCTTGATCACGGGCCAGAACCCGCACTCCTCGGGTCCAGCCGCGCAGGCCCTGCTGGCCGCCCTGAAGGGCAAGCCGCTGGCACGCGCTTCGTAGTTCCCGGATGCGGCACATCACGAGAGGTGCCCGCAATCGGGCCTCTCGACGCCGACAGGCCGAGGCATGCCCCGCAGCAAGCGCAATGTCCCGCACTTGCGACACATCTTCACGCCACATGCTGGATTCGGAGCGATGACATGAACATCCCAATCACTCTTGCCCTATCAGCCGCTTTGGCCTGCGCGACCGTGCAGGTCTCGGCGCAGGATCTGCGATCGAGCCGGCGCTCGATCAGCTATCACAAGGTCGACATCCGCGGCCTCGAGATCTTCTACCGCGAGGCCGGGCCCGCCGACGCTCCGACGGTGCTGCTGCTTCACGGGTTTCCCTCGTCGTCGCGGATGTGGGAATCTCTGATGCCGCTGCTCGCCGACAGATATCATCTGATCGCGCCGGACTATCCCGGTTTCGGCAACAGCAGCGCGCCGCCGCCGTCCGATTTCAACTATACGTTCGACAACATCGCCGCCGCAATGGGCGAACTCACAACGAAGCTCGGCCTCACGGACTACGTCTTGTTCATGCAGGACTATGGAGGTCCTGTCGGCTTCCGCATGGCGCTGGCGCATCCCGAACGCGTTCGCGCCATCATCATCCAGAACGCGGTTTCGCACGAGCAGGGGCTGAGCCCGCTGTGGAATGCGCGCAGGAAGTACTGGGCCGACCCGGCACGCGAGCTCGAGGCGCTCAAGGCCAACTTCACATCCCTGGAGGCGACGCGTCAGCGGCATCTCGGCTCCAGTCCGCGTCCCGAGCGCTACGACCCCGACGCCTGGATCGACGAATACGCGTTCCTGACGCGTCCCGGCCAGGCCGAGATTCAGACCACGCTGTTCTTGGATTACCGGACCAACGTCGCCTCGTATTCGAAGTGGCAGGCGTGGTTGCGCCAGACGCGGCCACCGACGCTGGTGGTCTGGGGCAAATACGATCCGTCCTTCACTGTCGCAGGCGCGACGTCCTATCGCAACGATGTGCCGGATGCCGAGGTTCACATCCTCGAAGCCGGCCACTTCGCGCTGGATGAAGCCACCGACGAGATCGCTACGCTTGTCCGCGACTTCCTGGCGCGGCTGGGTGGACACAAGGGTTGAGCACTGGTGGACGCGCTCAGCAGCGAGAAGGGCACGGTCGTGCCGACCTGGTCAGGCCGCCGGCCCGTTCAGCATCTGCCGTGCTGCAATGAGATCGGCGGTCTCGAAACCTTCGGAGAACCGGGCATAGGTTTGAGCGAGCTGTGCGAGCGGATTTTGTACATGCTGCCGGATTCGAAGCCGCGCCAGCGACATCTCGGCTCGCAGCCGCCAGGACAAGGCGCCCTGCTGTTCGGCAAGCGAGATCGAGGCGACAAGATCCGCCTCGGCCGCGTCGGGATTGCCGCCAAGGATTTCCAGCTCTCCGCGCAGGCGGAGCAGCTCGGGCAGGTCGAAGGCGCCGCCTTCCTGCTCGACCCGAGCAATGGATTCGTGAAGAACCTGAATGCCTTCCGTCAATTGTCCCAACGTAACCAAACCTTGGGACAGATCCGCGGCGAACGCCGAGGCATAGAGTTCGTAGCGATCGGCATGCAGGCGTGGAAGCGCACTCCGCATTAGGTCGACGCCGCCGGCCACCTCGCCCCGGGCGATCATGCTCTGTGCCCGAAAACCCGTCGCGACGGCTTCGTAGGGCACGAGTCCGTGCATGCTCGCATGCGCCGCCAGGCGATCGGTCATGGCCTCGACTGACGACCAGTCGCCGAGCCAGCCGAACACCGAAGCGGACCAGCATAATGCGATACAATGCATGACCACGTCATGCGGCGCCGAAGCGCCGACGAGCGGCCGGACGCATTCGAGCGCGCGATCGGGAAAGCCGCGCAGCCATAGGACGCGCGCGAGCGGGATCTGCGGTGTGCGTGAATAGGCGAAATGCCCAGGTTGCGTCCCGCGGAGCGCAGCGTCGTCGCGCAGGCCCTGGTCGAGATGGGCTTGCGCCTCGGCCTGGTCTCCGGCGAGGTGATATGACACGCCGAGCAGCGCTTTGCTCCCGGCGATGCCCGCGGTATCGCCGATCACACGGGCAATCCGCTCGGCGTGAAGCGCAGTCGGCACCAGATGCCGATAGCGACCGGTCCGGCGGTAGAACATGTTGAGCCGGGACAACAGCCTGAATGTGTTGGCGTGATCGGAAAGCGCTTCCGCTATCTCCAGCCCGCGCCTGAGCGCCGATTCCGCCTGCTCGCTGTTACGCTCGGTGAACATGAAGGCGTGACCGAGCGTCGACTGAAGTTCGAGCTCCCATGCGCCGCCCCGGTCGGCCTCGTCCAGCATTGCGAGTGCGCGATCGGACCAGATGCGGGCCTCGTTCAGCAAATTGAGTTCGACGAACAGCCTTGTGCAGCTGCCGGCGAGCGGCACGCGCAAGCCGGCGCCGTCGTCGTTGGCATAAGCCCATTGCAGCGCAGCGCGGGCATCGGCGAGCAGGCTCGCGCGTTCCTGCAAACGTGACGCATGATCGCTGCCCTCCTTGTCCCTCATGCCCGCTTCGAGCGTGCATTGAACATAGAGAGCATGACGATGCGCGATCTGCGCCAGCTGTCCGCCGTCGGCCAGTTTCTGCAGGGCATAGGCACGCGTTGCGTCGAGCAGGCGATAGCGCCGCGATGCGCCGTCCGGCTGGGTGGAAACCAGCGACTTCACCACGAGTTGCTCCAGGGCCTCGACGACGCGATCCTCCGCCATCTCCGCCCCGGCCGCGACTGCTATCGCGCCCTTCAACGTGAAGTGACCTGCGAAGACGGCGAGGCGCTGAAATACGATCCGCTCGCTCTCGCCGATCAGACCGAAACTCCAGTCGAGCGTAGCGCCGAGCGTCTGCTGCCGCGGCGGCGCCGTCCGCCGCCCGCGCCATTCGAGCTGCAGCCGGTTGTCGAGCAGCGCCGCCATCTCGCGCAGTCCATAGAGACCAACACGTGCGGCAGCCAGCTCGATCGCCAGCGCGATGCCGTCGAGCTTGCCGCAAATCCGGGCCAGGACTTCGGCATCCTCGTCGGTGATGTCGTCGCGATGCCCCGCCGCGACGGCGCGATCGACGAACAGGCGCACAGCGGGATAGGCCAGCACCTCGCCGGCACTAAGGCGGGTGCCCTGCGGCGGACCAGGGAGCGAAACGAGCTCGAAAATCTGCTCGCCTTCCACCAGCAGCGACTCGCGGCTGGTTGCGAGGATGACGATGCCGGGCGCCTCCCGGTGGATGTTTTCTGCAAGGCGCGCGACCTCCTCGATGACGTGCTCGCAGCTGTCGAGCACGAGAAGCAGCCGGCGGCCGCGCAGGAAATTGACGATGCTGGCCGAGGGGTCCTCGTGGTGCACGACGAGGCCCAACGCGGCTGCAACCGTGCTCGCGACCAGCGCTCCGTCCTTGAGCGGACCGAATTCGAGGAAATGGACCTTGCCGTCGAAGCTATCGCACATCTCGTGCGCGAGCGCGGTCGCAACGGTGGTCTTTCCGATGCCGCCCGGCCCTCGCAGCGTGACGAAGCGATCGCGGAGCAAGCGCGCTGCCAACTCGGCCACGGCGTCCTCCCGCCCGACCATCCGGTCCAATCGGCGCGGTAGCGACGGTGGCGGCGCGGCCCTTTCAGGCACACGCGACGCCGGTGTAGCCACCTCCGCGCGCCCGCCACGCCGCACGGGCGCGACAAAGCAATAGCCCCGGCCCGGGATGTTGGTGATGTAGCGGGCACCATCCTTTCCGTCGCCGAGCACCTTGCGCAGCTCCGCGACATGGACGCGCAGGCTGACCTCCTCGACGGAAAGTCCGGACCACGCATAGCCGAGAATTTCGTTCTTCGGGACCACTTCGCCAGCGCGACTGACCAGCAGGCGCAATATATCCGTCGCGCGGCTACCGAGCCTGACCGGCAAGCCATCCTTCTCCAGCAGCCGCGACCGAAGCGAAAATGGCCCGAACGCGACGGCATCGAGATCCAGAATTGTTGCGGCGTCGCTGCCGCGGGGGCCATGTCCTGCCGAGAGCTCGGTCATTTCTGACTCATCCTGACGATCGCTCCTTCGAAATGCGCCGCGACTATACCCGGCACCGATGCGAGGTCCAGCGAGGGCAACGCATGGAACTCACACCGCCGCATCGATCTCCTCGCGACGTCCGGCGCTCTCCTGAGTCGGATCGAGAATGCGCAAATATCTGATAAATTGTACAAAAAGGACGCTTCCTGAGAAGGGATGCCGCACCTGATGCGCTCCCACAAAAACTAACACATCCTAATCACCACTAACGAGCTTGCAGGTCAGCTCACGCCTATCCTCTCAACATGGAAAGCAGGGCTTTGCACGTTTGCTGGTTGCAAACAGCGGAGAACGCCCGGAGAGGACGAACGATGTTGACCAATTTGCAGGCAGGTGATGCCTGGATTGAATTTCCGGGCGCCCCGGGGGATTGCGAGCTCCCCCGGGCAACACAGGCGATCATTCGCGAGCATCAATGGCGTCAGGTCGATCCGCGCACGGGCGCGGTGGCAGAGGATATCGCGATCTCGCGATGGGAAGACCCGCGGAGCACCTCGTCGCACCAAGCGACGACGCCTGAGGATCGCTATTTCGTCGGCATCGCCCTCAAGACCACGCGGGCGAAACTGACCCGGGATCGCCAAGTCATTTTCGACGGGACCATGCCCGCGGGCACACTGTATCTCACCGCGCCGTCGAAGCCCCTTGCCGTGCAATTCCAGTCGCCATGCGCCTTCCTGCACATTCACATTTCCGCGGACCAATTTCCGGCACAATTTTCCGGGACCGAGGGATTGAATGATCTCGTCCTGTTGCGCGATCCGCTCGCAGCCGAGCTTGCCAAGGCGCTAATCGAACTTGGCGACGCCGCGGACCACGAGTTTACGCGCTGCATCGGTCAAACCCTTGCGATGCATCTGGCGCGCCTGGAATTGCCACGCGCCAGGGTCAATGCCTTGCCGAAATGGCGGCTGCGGCGCGTAGAACAACATGTCGCCGATCATTTCCACCGCTGCATCAGCCTGTCCGAACTCGCCAACGTCGCCGGCCTATCCAGAATGCACTTTGCGGCTCAGTTCCGCGTCGCGACCGGTTACCGGCCCCGCGAATATCTTCTCAATCACCGGATCGAGCATGCCAAGATGCTGCTGGCAACCACCGACCGGCCGTTGGCGGAGATCGCGCTTGCGGTCGGCTTCAGCACGCAGGCGCATTTTTCGACTGTGTTCAAGCGCATCAGCGATCAATCGCCGGCACGCTGGCGCCTCGCCAGCAAAGGCGAACGGCGAGAGGTGCAAGCACTCCCGCCGCGTCGTCCTTCTACGGAGAGAGACTGGATCAGCGCAGCCGCGTGAACATTCGCTCGCGCCCTCATCCTCCCGGGCCTGCGAGCCACTCGGGGCTGTCCCTACACCCACAGGGCGGCCCCTTTTTTTCTACACCGGATCGAAAGCCCGGATCGGCGGCAGATTGCCGGTGAACTTCTCGACCTCGACTGTCGTGAGCTGGCCGGTGCAGCCCTGCGCGAAGGACGAGGTGCCGACGTCACGTGTGAGCACGTTCGGGTTGCCGTGCACGCAGAGCGGCGCGTCGTCTTCGGGGTCCATCGGGTCGTACCAGGCGCCGGTCGGGAGCTGAACCACGCCGGGCGCGATACCGTCGGTGACGTGAACCGCGGCGAGACAGGCGCCGCGCGCGTTGAACAGCCGAATGATGTCGCCGTGCTTGATTCCGCGTGCGTCTGCGTCCTGCGGGTTCATGCGCGCGACCTCTCGGCCGCGATGTTTGCTTTGAAGCGAATGTCCACCGAAATCGAGCTGGCTATGCAGACGCGTCACCGGCTGGTTGGCGACCAGGAAGCATGGCGCCCCCGGCTTCGGCATGTCGGACTTCTCCAGCCAGACCGGATGGCCCGGGCAATCCGCATCGCCATGACCCGCGATCTTGGCAGAGAATATTTCGATGCGACCGCTCGGCGTCGGCAAAGCCTGGTTGACGGGATCGTCGCGGAAGCGGCGCAGCCGGCCGCCGTCGTCGGGCTGTTGCGGCACCACCAAGCTGCCCCGCCGCCAGAACTCTTCGAAGCTCGGCGCCTCCAGGCCGCGCGCTTCGAGCGAGGCGCGGGTCGGCTCATAAAGATGCTCCAGCCACTGCCGTGACGTCCGCCCCTCGGTAAAGGGTTCGCGCGCGCCGAGACGGTCGGCGAGATCGGCAAAGATCTCGTAGTCGTCGCGCGCAAGGCCGAACGGCTCGGCAATCCGGTGCATGGCGACCATCAGGGGATCGTTGCTGGAATAGCCGATGTCTTCGCGCTCGAGCGTCATCGTCGAGGGCAGCACGATGTCGGCATGCCGGGCCGTGGCAGTCCATGCGAGCTCGTGCACGACCAGCGTGTCGACTTTCGCAAACGCCTTGCGCAAGCGATTGATGTCCTGGTGGTGATGGAAGGGATTGCCGCCGGCCCAGTAGACGAGGCCGATATCCGGATAGGTGCGCGTCTCGCCGTTGTAGCGATAGGTACTGCCGGGATTGAGCAGCATGTCGGCGATGCGCGCCACCGGAATGAAATCGCGGACAGCGTTGCGGCCCTGCCCCAGTGTCGGCCCCGGCACGTCGTTGACGCGGCGGCCGTAATAGCCGATCGCCCCCAACGAATAGGCGTAGCCGCCGCCGGAGAGGCCGATCTGGCCGAGCGCTGCCGCCAGCACCATGCCCATCCACACCGGCTGCTCGCCGTGCTCGGCGCGCTGGAGCGAATGAGAGACGGTAATGAGCGCACGCTTGCCGGCGAGCCGGCACGCCAGCTTGCGGATTGTATTCGCGTCGACGCCGCAGATCGCGGCGGCCCATTCGGCGTGCTTGGGTTGGCCATCGCTCTCGCCGGTGAGATAGCGCAGGAAGACCGGCCATCCCTCGGTGTAGCGATCGAGGAAAGCCTGGTCGTGCAGGTTTTCCGCGACCAGCGTATGAACGATGCCGAGCATCAGCGCGGTGTCGGTGCCGGGCACGCATATCATCCATTCGGCGCCGGCCTCGACCGGCAGGTCTTCGCGCAACGGGCTGACCAGGATGAACTCGCAGCCGCGGCGGCGCGCGGCTTCCATCGCGCCGCGCTCGACGTGCTTGCTGATCGAGCCGCCTGCGACCATCGAGTTCTTCAGCGCCATGCCGCCGAACGCAAACACGACGTCGGTATCAGCCGCGATCTGCTCCCAGGTGACGTTGCGCTTGGTGATGTCCTCGTAACCGCAGAGGATCTGCGGCAGCAGCACCGAGGACGCACCGGAGGAATAGGAGTTCACCGAGCGCACATAGCCGCCCAAGGCGACGTTGAGGAAGCGATGCACCTGGCTTTGTGCGTGGTGGAAGCGGCCCGCGCTCGACCAGCCATAGGAGCCGCCGAACACCGCGCCGGGGCCGCGCGTGTCACGGATGCGTGCCAGCTCGTCGCCGAGCAGATCGAGCGCCTTCTCCCAGCTGACGGAGACGAATTCGTCGCGGCCGCGGCGATCGTCCGGACCGGGACCGCGTTCGAGCCAGCCGCGGCGGATCGCAGGTTGGGTGATGCGCGCCTGATGGCGCAGCGCGCCGGGAAAATTGTCGATGATGCGGTTTGGATCGGGATCGCCCGCATACGCCCTGACCTCGAGCCCGGCGTCTCCTTGACGTGCCGAGAACACGCCCCAATGCGAGGTGTGCGGCTTGAAACCGTCGGAGAGGTCGAGGCCGGGGTCGGGGAAGCCAATCGTATCGTCCATCGTCGCATTCCTTGTTCCGGTCGGCGCGGTCCCGGCCGTACCGATGTCATCCGGATAGCAGTATAGCGATCCGCTCTTCGATGTCGTCGGGTCTGGGCCGGCGAAAATGCCGGGCGCTCGTGCAAAGACAGATTGGCGAACATTTGCATGGACGACCGGCGGCGATTTTTCGACCAATTTGTACTTTTATTTTCAACGCGTTAGCCGTCTGCATTCAGAGCTGTGCAGGTCCGTCTTCCGACAAGACCTGGCGCGAGATCTCTTGCGACGACACTGACATTGAAATGTGCGATATCCCGGCCCGTCACACAGCAACATCGGTCCAATCATGATCAAGCGCGTCTTGCCCTACGAAGGTCTGCTCCACGAAGTGGTCGAGCATCATGGCGTGCTTTACATCGGTGGCATCGTCCCCGAGGACACGAGCCTCGACATGTCGGGGCAGGCAAACGACGTCCTCGGGCAGTTGGCGCAGTTGCTCAAGACCCTCGGATCCGATCTGAGCAACGTCTTGCAGGTGACCATCTATATGACCAGCCTCAAGGAAAAGGCAGAGTTCAATGCGGCCTGGAAGGCGCATTTTGCACAAGCTCATCTGCCGGCGCGCGCCGCAATCGGCGTGGCCGATCTCGGTCCCGGTGTCAAACTCGAGATCACAGCCGTCGCCGCTCGACAATAGTGGCATGCCAAGGCGCCGCAAAGAACCTCACACCAAACCCATTTTGTTCTCGGCAAGATCCACCTCAGATTAGCGCCGCTTGTGAAGGATAACCGCGACCAGCGACGTTGCTGTCAGCACGATTCCTACC
This sequence comes from Bradyrhizobium sp. 44, assembly GCF_023073095.1. Taxonomy (NCBI): domain Bacteria; kingdom Pseudomonadati; phylum Pseudomonadota; class Alphaproteobacteria; order Hyphomicrobiales; family Nitrobacteraceae; genus Bradyrhizobium; species Bradyrhizobium sp. 44. The sequence continues at coordinate 94,566 of NZ_JADPIY010000029.1, read as the reverse complement.
CCGACGGCCGGATCGCTGGCGACAATCGCCGCGAGAGAGGCACCGCATGCAGCGCCCGCCATTTGCGAGAATCCGAACAGGGCTGCGGCGATACCGGCCTTGCTGCCAAACGGCGACAGCGCTGCCGCGCTCGACAGCGGGCTCACCACTCCGACGCCGAACAGAAAGACGGAAGCCGCTAACAGAAATGGCAGCAGCGCGCCGTTCGCGAGCAGCACCGCGCAAAGCAGCCCGACGCCTCCGAGGACGGTTAATCCCAAACCGACCGACGTCGCACGGCAGGTACCAACCCGCGCCGATAGCCTAGGCGCCAGCATGCCGGCCGCAAACACCAGGAAGACGACGCCCGCAAATAGCTGACCAAGTGTGATTGGCGAGAATCCAAACAATTCGAGCAGCACCCGCGGCGCGCTGGAGAAAATCGCGAATAGACCGGCCATCACCAGTCCAGCGGTTCTAGCAGGCGCAACGAACCGGCGATCCCGAACAAGCTCCAGATAGGCCCCGGCAATTTTGAGCGGGTTCAGAGAACGACGCGCGCCGTCATTGGTTTCGCCGACGAAGGTCGCATAGGCCAAAGCCGTGCAGAGCGCGAAGGCCGCGACAAAGGCAAATTCCGAGCGCCAGCCAAAGAATAGATCGAGCACACTCCCCAGCAGCGGTGAAAAGCCTGGGGCGGCCGCGGTTGCCATTGTGATCGACGCCATGACCTTTGCAAGTGCCTGGCCATCGAACAGATCCCGGGCGATCGCACGTGAAAGCACCGAAGCCGCACATGCGCCGCAAGCCTGCATCGATCGGCCGATCAGCAGGCTCGATAGATCGCGCGCGAAAGCGCACCAGATCGTACCGGCGATGAAAATTCCGAGTCCTATCAGGATCGGCATGCGTCGCCCGAACCGGTCCGACAGCGGGCCGGCAATCAATTGCCCTATGGCGAAAATCGCTAGAAAGATCGTGAAGGCCGACGTGACCGCCGCGCTGGATACATGCAAATCGGCCGCGATGACCGGCAGCGAAGGCAAGAAGATGTTGGTTGCAAGAATGCCTGTCGCCGCCAGGGCACAAATCACTATTCTGCGCGCCGCCGCCCCTGCTTTACGCCCATGCCCCGCCGCAGAAACCGTGCCCTCGACGTCAATGGACATGCTGCGCTCCCAGCTCCTGTCCAGATGCGGCGAGGCAGGGACGCCTGATCACCTACCCCACTGCGTGCCGGCGGGACGCATGCCATCCTGAACAACCGCTGCTTGGGTGTCGTCCTGCGAACGTGGGAGGAGCGCGCAAATATTTGCTGCTTCTGGGTGCTGCAACGAGCGACCTCTCTCCTATTCGGCCAGCGGCGTCGTATAGCCTGCAACCAGCTTGACGAGATCCGCCTGGCGCGCGGCACCTGTTTTTTCAAACAACCGGCTGACATGCGTCCTAACCGTGCTATCCGCGACCCCGAACGCCATAGCAACCTCGGGAATGCCACCGACCTCGACGACGGCCAGCAACACGCGAAGCTCGGTCGGCGTCAGCTTGAACGCGCTGCCGATGGCTCCGGGAACAGAAGCGACGGCCAGCGACGCCTTGCGAACGAACAAGGCCACCGTGGCGGTGTAAACAATACCGGCCCGCCGACGCGCGCCTGACGTGAGCGGCAATGCATGGGCCACATAGCGGTCGCCCTCCCTGCCGGTCAGCGGCACCGCGATGCCCCTTATACCAAGTGCGGCATCGCCCTGCCCCGCGGTGGCGAAGACATCTCGTAGGGTGCGATCGATCTGCGGATCGCTGGCGACCAGCCGCCCACCCACCGAACTCAAAATATCGCGGGCGTCGAGAATGGCATTCCCGGCCGTATTGGCGTGAATGAGACGTCCACCGGGATCGACGAGATACATGCCGGCACCGAGCCCGTCCAACGTGTCAACGAACGTCGCGAGTTCAGCGGCCTTGAACTCGAACATCTTCCCGATCACGACGGCACGCCTGACATGCGGCGCTATCAGCCTCATTTGCCGGCGCGCGTGCTCGTCTACGATCCCATTTCGCCGGTGGCGGAAGACCCCAAAAATGGCTGTGCTGACCGTGGTTCTGTCGACAACCGCGCTGACGAAATCGACAAGCCCCTGGGGCTCGGCCCACTGCCGGTATAGTTCACTCTGGGTGAGTGCTGCGAAGGACATCAAATCGGTCGTCGCGACCGGCTGTTCGAGGTCACCGAGAAAGTGACCCTCCGCGGAGGAATAAATCTGCCGAAAAAGTTCGACCCGCAACGGCACGTCAAATCCGAAGCGATGGGGCACCGTGGCGTGTTGAACACCAATGTCTTTGCAGAACAGCCCGCCTCCCGCGCCGCCAACGAATTGCACGATGCTGACGATGGCGTCTTCCCAACGAGAGGGATCGATTGCGGCATCGTAGATGACGCTGATCAGGTCGCTCAGTTGCTGCTGATCATCTGAATTGTCTTGCGACGATTCCGAAGCCGACCACGGATGTGAAACCCTGTTCATTCGACGACGCGCCCCGGTATGAGGATAGCTATGAAACAACTTTAAGCTTTTCCGCTGATATCGAGCCGGTGTCGCGCTCAAATCATTTTGATCGTGTCCCAGCGGGGCCGCGGGGAATATCGGCCATCCTTCAAATGGAGGATGATCAGTGCGATCGGTGACATCTTGGCCGGACGCTTCAGGTTGAAAATGAGTTGATCAGAACGCGATGCGCACGCCGCCCCGCCCGTGTCGATACGGCTGCGAACGGACAACGCGCCGCCCTGGAACCCCGCCAAATAGCGCGACACTTGGCGCGGACGCGGCAATCAAGGCCTGCCCAGCAAGTGCCAGTCGCGGATAGCTTGTGCCCAGGCTCTTTCAATCCACCCTGCTTGCTGACTGATTGGCCTGTCTTGACGAGCGTCTTGGGTCAGATGTCGGCGTCCTCGGAAGCAGCGAATCTTCGGCCTGGAAGCGGGACGAGCATGGCCGCATGACGGCGGTAGCGGCGATACCGGTCGCCGAACTGCTGGATCAGGTCATGCTCTTCCAACTGAATGCCGATCAGAATGTAGGCGGTGATGCCAAGCGAATAGAGCAGATGACCGATCGTCATCGCAGGCGTGGCCCAGACTGCGAGCAGGACGCCGAGATAGATCGGATGGCGGACATACCGGTAGAGCAACGGCGTGCGGAAGCTGGCTTCGGACGGTTGTTTACCGAACAGGCGCATGAACACCTGGCTGAGGCCGAACAACTCGAAATGATTGAGAAGAAACGTGCTGGCCACCAGCACGACCCAACCCAGCCAGAAGATGGCGTCGATTGCCCCCGCCGCGACCGGGTGGCTCACGGTCCAGACCGGCGTGGGGATCGGCTGCCACTGCCAGTACAGCAACAGCAGTGCAAAGCTGGCGAACAGCACGTAGGTGCTGCGCTCGACCGAAGCCGGCACGATTCGCATCCACCAGCGCTTGAAGCCCCGACGCGCCATCACGCTGTGCTGGATCGCGAACAGTCCGATTAGCAGCACATCGATAACAATGCTTGGCAGAACCGGACCAATGGCCCCGGAATCGACAGACTTTGGAACGACCAGGTTCCCGGTGAAGCCAATGAGATAGAGCAACGCGATCAGCGTCACCCCGTAAGCGGCAGTGCCGTAGAGGACCGCAACTAGACCCGCCATCAATTTTCTCCCAGAGAGTTCAATTTTTTGCATCGATTCGTCAGATCGCGGCGGCTGCGGCGGTGCTTACAATGGAGAGATTTCGAGCAGCGACCGGCGCGGGTACGTCACCCCCGGGGCCGCTGCGGTGATCCCGGATTCTGCGCGGTGACCATCCAAGAGCTTGAATTCATCATCACGCCTTCAGGGCGGACGAATTGTTTCAACTCGTCCTTCAAGGCCGCCACCAGCGTATCAAACAGGCGAGCAGCCTTCGGGCCGGCTTCGCGATAGACTTCCCCTGCGGGACCGATCGCGAGCTGAAACGCGACCGCTTCGTCAAGATCTCGCCCGACCAGGACTTCGGCATCGATCCGTTCGAACCTGATGCCGCTGTAGCCGGCAATCATCAATTGCCGAGTCACGGCCTCGGGATCGGTCATGGAAAACGGTCCGGGGCCGCAGGTTGCGGCGTCTTCCCTGACGGGGGGCAGGTAACGAAGCAGAACCTCCTTCGACAGTGTAAGCCACGGATTGTCCGCCCGTTCGCGCCAGACGACCATCGTCATCAGTCCACCCGGCTTGAGCGCAAATCGCATGTTGCTCAAGCCAGCCGTTGGGTTTTCGAAGAACTGGGTTCCAAAGCGAGAGAAGCAAAAATCATGTACCGGCTGGAACGGATGGGTCTGAACATCCGCTTCGAGAAAGCTGAGATTGGTCACCCCTGCCTCCTTCGCATCGGCGCGGCCGACGTCGAGGAAGGCATTGCAGCAATCGAGGCCGAGGACGGATCCGGCCGGTCCGACGCGCCGCGCAAGTTCAATAGCGGTGTCGCCCCAGCCACATCCCACATCCAGGACCCTGCCGCCGGCTCTGATCGGCAGCGACGGGAATACTTTAGCGCTATGCAGGTGAAGGCCGCCGGCGAGGATGTGCCGCCACGCATTGAATTTCGGAGCCAGTATTGCGTTCCAGAAATCGATATACGGAGTGACGGTTGCGTTAGCCTGCGCGATGCTCATGATCGAGATGTCCGTCTGCTTGGTTGCCATCCGGAACCCCGTCGTGGCGTCCCGCTTTTCCGTTCTTCCGCAAACGGTTCCGCGTCCGCCTGACCGTCTGGACATCGTCTCAAGGAAACGTGGAGGAATCGGTTGCTTGGCAGTTCATTCATGAGCCCCGTATAAGCGCGGGGACCGCCACGGTGAATGATCGCCCAGCCGGATCAGTTGACCGATCGTCCAAATCTGAGATTAGCCTAATGATCGATCCGCTATCGGAAGTGCTTCGATCGGTTCGCCTGACTGGCGGGATCTTTCTGGATGCGCGTTTCACCGCGCCGTGGAGCGTGCATACCCAGATCGTCGCTGAGGACTGCGGGACTTTCGCAGTCAAACCGTCGCTGTTGATCGCTTACCACTTCGTCATCGCGGGAAAATTATTGCTCAGCGTCGATGGTGAACCCACCATTGAAGTGCGGGCCGGGGAAATCGTACTGCTGCCGCAAAACGATGTTCATACGCTGGCCAGCGACGCGGGTCTGGTACCGACAAGCGCGCGTCATCTCATTCAACCCTCAGTGGATGGAGGGCTGGCAAAAATTCTGCACGGCGGAGGCGGTGAGCCGGCGCAAATCGTGTGCGGGTTTCTCGGCAGCGAGGAAACCTATAATCCGTTGATCGCGGCCCTGCCAAGAGTGCTGAAGCTCGACATTCGCGAGGGCGTCGCACGCGACTGGATCGAGGCTTCAGTGCGATATGCAGCCGGCGAACTGACGGCCGGCAGGTTCGCCTCGTCAAACCTGATGTCTCGGCTTTCCGAACTGCTGTTCGTAGAGGCGATGCGCCAGTATTCCGTGACATACACCGATCAAGATGGGGGATGGCTGAAGGGGATTGCCGATCCGCAAATCGGACGCGCGCTCGCCTCCATTCATCATAACGTCGGGCTGCCGTGGTCCGCGGAGTCCCTCGCGAGAGAAGTCTCGATGTCGCGGAGCGCCTTCGTCGACCGCTTCACAACCCTGATCGGGGTGCCACCAATCCGGTATCTGACCATCTGGCGGCTTCAGGCAGCCAAGGTGAGCCTACGAGAAACACGCAAGCCCATCGACCAAATCGCAGAGGAAGTGGGTTACGGATCCGGAGAAGCGTTCAGCCGGGCGTTTAGGCGTGAATTCGGCCTGGCGCCTGCGCGATGGCGGCAACGCTGACAAGCCAATTGATTGCGCACGCGTCAAGTTTCAGAACGAGCGTCCATAGGGGACGATCAGGAAATGATGCGTCGCCGTCGCGGCGAGAGCCGTGGCGGGTCAAAACCGCCATGGACGGTCGGAATCGCACCTCTTGTCTACCTCGCACAGCGGAGCATGTGACCAGCTGATAGGCACGCCCAGTGCCCTCGGCGTGGACCTGGAGTAGGGGACGCGTCACGCACGCCGATTTCGGTGCGCACAAACACGCGCGATATCGGCGATGGGTCGAGATCGGCGAAGGCACGCACATGGTTCTGCTGGAGAAGAACCGGTTGCAGGCGTTCGACGCGATCAATCAGTTTCTCTCGGAACAGTATGAGCATGACTAGCGCGATCTCCGCGGATCCCGCCGCGAGAACACAGGTGCTTCGCCTGAGCGCGCCTCGCGCTTCCGGTTCCCGAATCCTCCGATCCTTGAGGACGATCGCATGCGCCGTCTACTGTTCCGGAACCGTTTGACCGATGGTCCCTCCCACTTCTGGGCGCATGCTGGGCAGACAAACATGGCCTGCATGGAGTGAAACTATCAAAGTTTAATGCGCTCTGTCGTTCTCATCGATCAGATTGGGGACGGGTTCTGAGTTGTTAGGCGACCAATGCAGGCAGGATTTGCGTTCTCCAAGCTCGCCGACCGGTTGGCGAGCCTCACTCCCGTAACGGCCGACGATCTCCACCTGCTCGCGGACATGGCAAGCACAATCGCGCATCTAAGTTCGCGCCAGGCCGTTTTGCGGCATGGCGATGATGCCACTCAGTGCTGTCTGCTCCTTCAGGGATATCTGTCTTGGCAGGATGCAGAGAGTGCAGACGGGCAGATCACTTCAATCCATGTTCCCGGAGACATCGCCGATCTGCACACGCTTTATCGTCCTCGCGTTGACGGCAATTTGATCGCACTTGGCCCCGCCATCGTCGCTCTCGTGCCACACCGTTTCTTCCGCGATTTGTCCGCGCGTTCGCCAGCTATGTCTCGCGCATTGCTGCTGATGCTGCTCACCAGCCACGCGATTCAGCGCAACTGGACAGTGAACCTGGGTAGCCGTGATGCATTGACGCGTGTGGCGCATCTGCTGTGCGAGATCACCATCCGCCTGCAAAGCGTTGGCTTGGCGAGAGATCTCAGGTTGCCATCACCTTTTACCCAATCGGACCTTGCGGCAGCATGCAGCATCTCTCCGGTCCACGCCAACCGCACGATTCAGGAGCTGCGACGATGCAACCTCCTGCAATGGCAGGGTAAGACGGTAACGATTACGGACTGGCCGGGACTCGTGCGGCTCGCAAGATTCGATCCGACTTACCTGGGCATTCAGTCCAGCCGCGACGATGCGTCGTCATTGCGGCTCCGGCCACTTACGGCGGACCTTGCGCTCACTTGAGCCCCTTTCGGACGACACGTTGGAAGCTTGCGGAGCGTGCAATCAGGGCCTCCCGCGCCTCTCCAAGGACGTCATCCCAATTGCCTGATGTCCTCTGATGAAACAGCCGCAGGCTCGGATACCAAAGGGAACGGGACTCGGATGACGGCCAGCGCCAGTCGCAATCCGCATGCAACAAGACCCACGCGTCACAGCCGAGCGCTCCCGCAAGATGGGCCACCATGGTATCAACGCAAATGAGGAGATCGAGCCGCTGGAGGAGACGACCGAGAACCGTAATGTCAGGCGTGCTGACGTCCTTCGCGCCGATCTCGGCCAGTTCGCGCGTTCGGGCCCCGCGTTGCAGCGAGCAGAGCGTCACTCCGGGAACGGCAAGTTGCCCTAGCAGGGACGGCGGGATGGTCCTTCGCTTGTCCCAGTTGCCGACTTCCCAAACCAGGCCGACGGCAAGAGCTCCACCTTCAAGACCTCGGACTTGCTCGACCGCCGGCGGCAGCGATACGTAAGATGCACGCATCTCGACGTGCTCCCGCCTCGCCCTTATGGCATGCGGCACCTCCATGATCTCGATATCGATCTCAAAGTCGATCTCAGGTGCACCATCATGGAGCGCAAAAGCCCGATCGACGCCTGCCGCTCGCTCGACCAGCGGCAGAAGCTCGCCCTGGCACCAGACCGTGACGCGGCGCGCGACGTCACGAAGCGGCCGCATGAAGCGCAGGAACTGGATGGTGTCGCCGAGCCCGTGGTAACAGCGGACCAGTACATCCTTGCCTCTCAGCTCCTCGCCGCGCCAGATGCGCTGGAGGTGACGAGGCCCGGTATGCTTGGGTGGATACGCAAACGTTGCCAGATCGCGATCGTTGATCGCCCAGGCGCGTTCGAATTCGCCTGCCCGCATCGCCTCCGTCCAACCGCCCGACACCCGCGGTGATCCGATCAACGCCGAACGAATTTGTGAAAGCGGCTCGGCTTTCCGTCCTTGGTGCGGTCCTGGTGGAGGAACGCAATGCCGGTCTCGTCGAACTTGGCGAAGAATTCGTCCCAGCTGATCCGGTCGAGCCCTTCGTCGGGCGGATCGAAATCGATGCGCAGGATGCCGGCGTGTCCGTCCTCCTCGGTAGCCTTGACCGTCGCGGGCTTTCCGCCGCGTTCCTCCGCCCATTTCCGGATCACGTCATGGCTGGTGGTCTGCTGGGCTTCGCTGGTTTGTGATTTGGATGACATGTGACACCTCGATTCCTGACAAGGAGCGAGCGACGGATCGGCCCTCGCGTCAGACTGTTTCGCCGTGAACGCCGGACGCGAGGATTTGTTCTTTCGTAGGCCGGACTCTCTCAAAGCATCATCTTCTTCATCTTCATCATGGAAGCGTTTCGTTCCCGCCAAACTGCCCGGGATTCTATCCCAGGTTAAGCGCGTGAAATTTTTTCGGCCGAAATCCGACGTGAGGCGGACATAGTGCCGTGAGTTCAGGAACGAACATACGTTCCTCACGTTCGCCGACGTACTTACGTCAACACTGCAAGTCTTCAACACTGCATGCCTCAACGCTGCACGTCTTCCGGAGGGCCTCGATCCATGCATTCTCGTCTTCAGGACAGGCGGCGCGTGCGCGTCGGCATCGTCGGTGTCGGCAATTGTGCGAGCTCCTTCGTTCAGGGGCTCTCCTATTACCGGGACGCCAAATCGAACGAGCCGGTGCCTGGGCTGATGAACGCCGATCTCGGCGGCTACCACATCAGCGACATTCAGGTCGCGTCGGCTTTTGACGTCCATGCCGGCAAGGTCGGACGCGACGTGGCCGAGGCGATCTTCGCAGCGCCGAACAATACGCACCGCTTCTCCGACGTCGCAGCCACCGGCGTCATGGTCCAACGCGGCCCGGTCATGGACGGCGTCGGCCATTATCTCAAGGACGACGTCCCGATCGCGGATGTCCCGGAAGCCGACGTCTCCGAAGTGCTCGCGACCTCGCGCACGGACGTGCTTGTGTCCTATCTTCCCGTCGGTTCGCAGCGCGCGAGCGAATTTTACGCCGCGCGCGCGATCGAGGCCGGCTGCGGCTACGTCAATTGCATCCCGGTCTTCATTGCCTCGAATCCCGACTGGCGGCGGCGATTCGAGGATGCAGGCCTGCCGATCGTCGGCGACGACATCAAGAGCCAGGTCGGCGCCACCATTCTGCACCGTGTGCTCGCCAATCTCTTCCGCGAACGTGGCGTGCGGCTGGACAGAACCTACCAGCTCAACGTCGGCGGCAACACCGATTTCAAGAACATGCTCGAGCGCGAGCGGCTCACATCAAAGAAGATCTCCAAAACCCAGGCCGTGACCAGCCAGTTCGACGTGCCCATGGATGCCGATAATATCCATGTCGGCCCGAGCGACCATGTGCCGTGGCTGACCGACCGCAAGCTGGCCTTTATCCGCCTGGAGGGCACGACGTTCGGCGGTGTTCCCTTGAGCGCGGAAGTCAAGCTCGAGGTCTGGGACTCTCCAAACTCGGCGGGCGTCGTGATCGACGCGGTCCGCTGCGCCAAGCTTGCCATGGACCGCGGGCAAGCCGGCGCGCTGACGGGCCCCTCGAGCTATTTCATGAAGTCGCCGCCTCAGCAGTTCCCGGACGAGGAAGCCGGACGGCGAACGCGCGCCTTCATCGACGACAAGGCGTACACCTGATGGCGAACATCATTCATCTGATCCGCCACGGGCATCATGCCCTGCTCGGCCGCACTCTCTGTGGCCGGATGAAAGGCGTAGAGCTCGATGATCTCGGCTGCGAGGAAATCGCGCGATGTGCCGATACCTTCACGCCGCCGCCGAACATGGTTCAGTCGAGCCCGCAGCGGCGCTGCATGCAGTCGGCCTGCATCCTGGCCGCACGCTTCGGCTTGCCGGTGGAGATCGTGCCGGCACTCGACGAGCTCGACTACGGCGAATGGACCGGACTGTCGTTCGAGGCACTCGCCCGAGACCCCCGATGGTCGCGCTGGAACGAACAACGCGGAACGAACCGCCCGCCGGGCGGCGAAAGCATGCGGTCGCTCCAGAGGCGCGTCGTCGCCCATCTGGAGCAGCTGCGCAACGATCATGGTAGCGGCACGGTCGTCGTCGCCGTCAGCCACGCCGAACCGATCCGCGCGGCGCTGCTGCATTATTCCCGGAAAGAGCTGGACGACTTCCTCTCGATCGAGATCGACCCCGGCAGCGTCAGCACCCTCAGCGTGGACAATCGCGGACTCAAGATCACCGGGATCAATCAGCGGGTGCCAGCGTGAAGATCGTGATTTTCGGCCTGACAATTTCCTCATCCTGGGGCAACGGTCACGCCACCTTGTGGCGAGGGCTTTGCAAGCATCTCGCGCGAGCCGGCCACAACGTCGTCTTTTTCGAGCGCGACGTTCCCTATTACGCCGGCGCGCGGGATTTGCACGAAGTGCCCGGCGGCCAATTGCGCCTGTTCTCGAACTGGGACGATGTACTTCCTTTGGCGCGCAGCGACATTCGTGATGCCGATGTCGCGATCGTGACCTCCTATTGTCCCGACGCGATCGCCGCGACGGAACTTGCCCTGTCCGAGGGCCACGCGGTGCCCGTGTTCTACGACCTCGACACGCCGGTCACGCTGGCGAAGCTCATGGCCGGCGAGGCCGTTCCCTATATCGGGCCGCGGGGCCTGCGGGATTTCGCCCTGGTCCTGAGCTTCACCGGCGGTCCACGCATCTGCAACGAATTTCGCGACAGGCTCGGCGCCGGCAATGTCCGCCCGCTCTACGGCCATGTCGATACGGACACCCATCGACCGGTGTCGTCGCAGCCGCATTACCGTGCGGATCTGTCCTATCTCGGCACATATTCGCAGGATCGCCAGCGCGCGCTCGAGGCTCTGTTCGTCGAACCCGCACGCAACAGGCAGGATCGGCGTTTCCTGATCGGGGGTGCACAGTACCCGGAAGATTTTCCCTGGTCGCCAAACATCTACTTCGTGCAGCACTTGCCGCCGTCTGAGCACGCGTCGTTCTTTGCGTCGTCCCGGCTGACGCTCAACGTCACGCGCCGCGCCATGGCGGAGATGGGCTGGTGTCCCTCCGGCCGCCTGTTCGAAGCCGCTGCCTGCAAGGCCCCGCTCCTCAGCGACGACTGGCCGGGACTCGATGAATTCTTTGTACCCGGCCAGGAAATCCTGATCGCACATGATGCGAAGGACACGCTTGCTGCGTTGACGATGGCCGACGCCGACCTTCAGCACATCGCCGGGCGCGCATATGAGCGGACCATGGATCAGCACACATCCGACAAGCGCGCTGCCGAGCTGATTTCGCTGCTTGAGCAGACGGCATCCCTCGGCGCGCGCCGACAGCAACCCGAGGAGGCCTGATCATGTGGGGCATCGTTCCGGCCGCGGGCCGCGGCAGCCGCATCCAGCCGCTCGCCTTCTCCAAGGAATTGCTTCCGGTCGGAAGCCAACGGGACGACGGCATCGATCGTCCATGCGCCGTCTCCGAATATCTGCTGGAGCGGCTGATCCTTGGGGGTGCCGACAAGATCTGCTTCGTGATTTCCCCCGGCAAATCGGACATCCTCGAATATTTCGGCGATCATTACGGCAGCGCTCAACTCGCCTATGTTGTGCAGCCCGATGCGTCGGGGCTGTGCGATGCCGTGTTCAGGGCGGGCACGGTGGTTGGCCACAACGAAGACATCCTGGTCGGACTTCCGGATACCGTCTGGTTCCCAAAGGCCGCCCTGCAGGCGCTGCCGGCCGCTGACCTGTCGTTTCTGCTGTTTCCGGTCGAACACCCCGAGTTCTTCGATGCCGTCGTGCTCGACGGGGATCGCGTCACGGAGATCCAGGTCAAGCAGCCGGATGCGGCGTCGAAATGGATATGGGGCGCCTTCAAGATGTCCGGCAACGGATTTCGCGAGCTACAGTCGCTGTGGACGAAGCGCGAGCGCCGGGATGAATATTTCGGGACGCTCGTCAACGCCTACATCGCGGCCGGCGGCCAGGGTCTCGGCGTCAAGGCCGGCGAATCCTATGTCGACGTCGGCACCATCGACGGCTACCGGACGGCAATGGCGTTGCTCGCCGAAAGCTCCGTCGGGAACGGACGCTCTCGACTGCTGGCCGGCGGTTCGCCGGAGGCGGCCCGCCCGGCCCACGCAATGAACAATGGAGTGACCGCATGAGCAGAGGCGCCCTCTCCCGCGAGGAAATCCGCCAGCGCGTCGATGCGCTCGGGCCATGGTTTCACAATCTGGACCTGAATGGCGTGCCGACTGCGCCTTCACACTTTCTCGGTGACTATCCCAACGTGAAATGGCGCCGCTTCTCCGGGATCATCCCGGACCGCCTCGAAGGCAAGACCGTGCTCGATATCGGCTGCAATGCCGGGTTCTACGCCATGGAGATGAAGCGGCGCGGCGCCGAGCGCGTCCTCGGCCTGGACACTGACGACGAATATCTCGCACAAGCCCGCTTCGCGGCCGAGGTGAACGGGCTCAGGATCGAATTCCGCAAGATGTCAGCCTACGACGTCGGACAGCTGCGCGAAAAGTTCGATCTCGTGATCTTCATGGGCGTGCTCTACCACCTGCGGCACCCTCTGCTGGCACTCGATCTGATCCACGAGCACGTGGCCGGCGATCTCCTGCTGTTCCAGTCGATGCAGCGCGGCGACAGCCGCGTGGATTGCGTCGACAAGAACTACGACTTCTGGACCACCGATCAGTTCGATTCCCCGGGCTATCCAAAGCTGCACTTCATCGAGAACAAATATGCCGACGACCCCACGAATTGGTGGGTGCCGAACCGCGCCTGCGCCGAAGCCATGCTGCGCAGCGCCGGCTTTGCGATCGCGGCGCATCCGGAAGACGAAGTCTATCTATGCAAGCGGGTAGCAAGGCCGCAGGCGGAAGGTCCGGTCTATCCGTCGCGGGAGACCGGCCGATGATCGAAGCCGCCAAGATCTGGAACGAGCCCAACAACAAGTCGCACTGGGACATCCTGATCGATCCGGATTGGACCATGTTCGCGAGCCTGGCGCTCGCTGCGGGAAAGGCGATCCGCAGCGCGCATCCCACACTCCCGCGCGTGCTTGGCGGTATATCGCCGATCGATCCGTCCTTCATCCGCAACATGCAGGCGCGCGGCGTGCTCGATCATGTCGATGCCGTGGCCGTGCACGGCTTTCCGCTGGACTGGAACCTGTGGCAGATCGCGGAATGGCCGGCCAAGATCGACGAGATCAAGGCCGTCACTTCCCTGCCGGTGTGGGTAAGCGAGGTGGGAGTCTCGTCCTTCGGTGCCGAGGAGGTGCAGGCCTGGGGACTGACGCGGACCGCCGAGCTGTTGACTGGCCGGGCGCCGCGTATTCACTGGTACAGCCTCTACGATCTTCCTTCCAGTTGGGAGGCGACGACGCGGCACAAGGAAGCTGAAGGTTCCTCCTACTATCGGCATTTCCATATGGGGCTGCTGCGCGAGGACGGCACGCCGAAAGCTGCCGCGGGCCTGTTCAGCCAATATGCACCTGCGATGGGCCTGTGCCAGTGGTTTCACTTCGAGGACCACCGCCTCGATGACGCCGTGCGCTGGATGCGCCGGCTCGGCGTGCAGCATCTCAGGACTGGCCTGTCCTGGGCCGACAGCTTCCGTCCCAATGCGCTCGCCTGGTTCGATCGGCAGATGGACGCGCTGGCCGAGTTTCAGGTCACGGTGACCTTCTGCTTCACCCCGGAACATCGAGGTATCGAGCCTCATCACACCAGCCCGCCGCTCGACGTCAACGAGTTCGCGGATTTCTGCGCAAAGATGGTCGAACGCTATTGCGCGAAAACCGGACTCGCGCCGTCCGCAGTGTCTTCGCGCCCGGCCATCTCGGAGCCGACATGCGTGCCCTGATCCTGGTGATGGACTCCGTCGGGATCGGCGCCGCCCCCGACGCCATCAATTACGGCGACGAGGGTGCCGATACCGTCGGCCACATTGCTGACATGTGCATGGCCGGCACTGCCGACGGACCCAGCCGGGAGGGGCCGCTTCGGCTTCCCAATCTGGTTGCGCTCGGACTTGGCCAGGCTTGCCGTCTCGCCACCGGGCGCGTGCCGCCGGGGCTCGATGGCCGTCCTGAGCATGCGCGATTTGGCTGTGCGAGCGAGATCTCCAAAGGCAAGGACACACCATCCGGTCATTGGGAGATCGCCGGCGTGCCGGTGCCGTTCGACTGGGGCTATTTTCCAAGAACCAAGCCGTGCTTCCCGCGCGATTTGATGGAGAGCCTGTGCGAACAGGCGCGATTGCCCGGCATCCTCGGGAACTGTCACGCCTCCGGCACAGAGATCATCGCCGAATGCGGCGAGCGTCACATCAGAACGGGCGAACCGATCTGCTATACATCGGCCGACAGCGTGTTTCAGGTCGCAGCGCACGAGGAGACGTTCGGACTCGAATGCCTCTATGAGGTCTGCCGCATTGCCCGCGGACTGGTCGATCCCCTCAACATCGGACGCGTCATCGCACGTCCCTTCGTCGGTACGTCGGCGGGTGGCTTCAAGCGGACATCGCACAGGAAGGACTTTTCGGTCCCGCCGCCGGAGCGGACGATCCTCGATCTTGCCGAAAGCGCAGGCCGTGACATCGTCACGATCGGAAAGATCGACGACATCTTCGCTCATCGCGGGACCGGGAGGAACCTGCGCGGCGATGGCAACCAGGCGCTGTTCGATGCCACGCTCAATGGGCTGGCCTCTCTCGCAGAGGGCGGGATGTTGTTTGCCAACTTCATCGATTTCGACACTCTGTACGGCCATCGGCGCGACGTCGCGGGCTATGCAGCGGCGCTCGAAACATTCGATGCGCGCGTTCCGGATCTGCTGAACCGCCTGCACGACGATGATTTCCTGATCATCACGGCCGATCATGGTTGCGACCCGACCTGGAGCGGTACCGACCACACGCGGGAACAAGTGCCGATTTTGGCATGGAGCCCGCGCTCAACTTCTTCGATCGGCAAGCGCGCCGGATTTGCGGACATCGGCGCAGCGGTCGCGAGGCATCTCGAACTGCGGACGCCAGGTCACGGCGTGCATTTCTAGTCCGCTGCACCCGGCAGATTCACCTGGGTTATTGATCCAGGTTAGAGAAATATTCGTTTGTAGGTTTCGCAGGAACGAACATTCCTTGCATCGCTTCTACTCCCAAATGTGACTGGCGCGCCGGTCGCCCGACCAGAACAGCAGCGCGCTTTCATTCTCATCACGGATTGATCCCGCAGGATCGATCTCACGGCGGCACGGAGCGGTGAATGACGCGAGTATTGATCACTGGAGGTGCGGGATTCATCGGATCGCATGCGGCCGACGCGCTGCTGGCGGCCGGCTATGAAGTCCGCCTGCTCGACAATCTCTCGCCGCAGGTCCACGGAGGCAACCGCCAGCGTCCCGCCTACCTTGCCAAAGACGCGGAGCTCGTCGTCGGTGACGTCACCGACGCTCTCGCGGTCGATCATGCGTTGCGCGGCACGGACATGGTCCTGCATCTCGCATCAGCAGTCGGCGTCGGCCAGAGCATGTACGACATCGAACCTTATGTCAGGACCAACGAGCTCGGCACCGCCGTGCTGTTGCAGACATTGTCCAAGCGCCCGGTCGCGCGGCTCGTGGTGGCCTCGTCCATGAGTATTTACGGCGAGGGCCTCTACCGGAGCGCCGATCAGAGCGTGGTCGCCTGCGAGGAGCGGGCAGTCGAGCAGCTTCGCCGCGGCGATTGGGAGCTGCGCGATGCAACCGGCAACCCGCTCGATCCTGTTCCGACCCCGGAGACAAAGCAGCCTTCGCTGAGCTCGATTTATGCGCTCAATAAATATGCGCAGGAGCGCATGTGCCTGATCACGGGCAAGGCTTATGGCATCCCGACGGTGGCGCTACGCTTCTTCAATGCGTTCGGGCCGCGTCAGGCGCTGTCCAATCCGTATACCGGCGTGCTGGCCATCTTTGCCGCCCGGCTGCTCAACGGCCGCCCTCCCCTCGTCTTCGAGGACGGCCGGCAGCGCCGCGACTTCGTCCATGTCCATGACGTCGCCCGCGCCTGCCGGATGGCGCTGGAGGCGGAGCACGCGCAGGACGTCTTCAACGTCGGCTCCGGCCAGAGCCGCACCATTCTGTCGGTCGCGGAGGATCTGGCCGAAGTCATGGGGCGCCGCGACATTGCGCCCGAGCTGACGCGGAAATATCGCGCAGGAGATATCCGGCACTGCTTCGCCGACATGGGAAAATCCCGCGACGTGCTCGGCTTCGAGCCTCGCGTCGCATTCAGGGATGGGCTCGAAGAGCTGGCGGAATATCTCGCCGACCAGATCGCTGACGATCAGGCGGAGCGGGCCACCAAGGAGCTGCAGCAACGAGGATTGGTCGCGTGATGAGTGAACGAGACAACAGACCCGTCCTGATCACCGGCGGCTGCGGGTTTATCGGGTGCAACCTTGCCGACCGCCTCGCGGAGCGCGGCGAGCCGGTGCTGATCCTGGATAACCTCGCCCGCGCCGGCGTGCGGGAGAATGCGCAGTGGCTGAAGTCCCGGCATGGCGACCGGGTCACAATTACCGTGGCCGACATTCGCGAGCCGATCCCGGTGATCGACGCCGTACGCGAAGCCCGCGCCGTGCTGCACCTGGCCGCCCAGGTCGCCGTCACCGACAGCGTGAGCGATCCGGCCGCCGATTTCGAGATCAACGCGCGGGGCACATTGAACGTGCTCGAAGCCGTGCGCCTCCACAACAACGCCGCGCCGGTGGTGTTCGCCTCGACTAACAAGGTCTACGGACGCCTGATCGACGATGGCGAGATCGCGCTCACCGGCCGCCGCTACACGCCGACAAGCGGCCTGCTCGCCGCCGGCATCTCGGAAAATGCGCCGCTCGACTTCTACAGTCCCTATGGATGCTCCAAGGGAACGGCGGATCAATACGTCCACGACTATGCGCGGGTCTACGGCCTGCAGACCGTGGTGATGCGCATGAGTTGCATCTATGGGCCCCGTCAATTCGGCACCGAGGATCAGGGCTGGATCGCGCATTTCCTGCTGAGCACCATCCGCAGCAAAGAGCTGACGATCTATGGCGACGGCCATCAGGTCCGCGATGCGCTTCACGTCTCCGACGCGGTCTCGGCCTGGCTCGCCGTGCTCGATGGCATCGCGCTCGCCCGTGGACGCGTCTTCAATCTCGGCGGCGGTCCGGCCAACGCGATCAGTCTGCTGGAATTGATCGACCGCATCACCGATCTGACCGGCCGCAATGTGGCCTATCGCTTCGCCGATTGGAGGCCCGGGGATCAGCCCTGGTACGTGACCGACACGCGCGCGCTCTCCAGCGCGCTCGGCTGGGCGCCTCAGGTTTCGTTCGCAGACGGCCTCCGATCCCTTCACACCTGGCTGGACGGCCGGTTCGGATCGTCACAAGGCAACCGCGAGGCGCTGGCATGACGCGTGTTGCCCTCATCAACCCGAATTGGGATTTTGGCGGCAGCATCTATTTCGGCTGCCGATCCCCTCACCTTCCGCTCGAACTCGGGATCTCCGAGCATTATTTGATGGCGGCCGGGCACAAGACGCTGCTGCTCGACGCCCACATGTTTGACCTTTCTCTCGCCGATATCGAAGCCGAGCTGCGCGCGTTCGGCCCCGACCAGATCGTCATCACGACGGCACCGACCTATCTGTTCTGGCGCTGTGCCCCTCCCGAGCTCCGCGTCCCGCAGGAGCTTGCGAGGGCGGTGCGCGACTTGGCTCCGATCCTCGTCGCGGTGGGCCCCCATGGCTCGACCGTGCCAAAAGCGGCGCTTCGAAAGCTCGGCACCGACATCGTCGTGATGGGCGAGTGCGAGGCCTCCTTATTGCGTCTCGCCAATGGCGAACGGGACTTTCCGGGCCTGTGCTTTGCCGATGGCGCCTCGCTCCGCGTCAATGGCGGCCCGCAGGCGGTCGCATTCAAGGATCAGCCGCCGCTTGACTGGCCGGAGGAGATGATCCGGCGGCACCACCATCACCACCACCGTTTCGAAGCCGAGCCGCAGGCGCCGGGCGCTGAGGTCGAGGCGTCCAGGGGATGTCCGTACAACTGCACGTTCTGCGCCAAGGAGAACTTCCGCAACGCCTACCGCAAGCGGCCTGCCACCATCGTTCTCGAAGAAGTCGAAGGCCTGCGCCGTCAAGGCATCGAATATGTCTATTTCATCGACGAGATATTTCTTCCGAACGAGGAACTGCTGGAAGGGCTGGCCACACGCGGGCTGAAATTCGGGGTGCAGACCCGCATCGACCTCTGGAAGCCGGACATGCTGGCTCTGCTCGGCCGCGCCGGCTGCGTCTCGATTGAAGCCGGCATCGAGAGCCTCACGGTCGAGGGCCGCGCCGCGCTCGCCAAGAACTGCAAGATGACGACCGACCAGCTTGCCGAACGGCTGGTCGAAGCGCGCCGTCACGTCCCCTTCGTGCAGGCCAATTTGATCGAAGTCCCCGAGGACGATGACCCCATCGTGCAGCGCTGGCGCCGCACCATGCAGGATGCCGGCATCTGGGCCAACGATCCGGTCCCGCTGTATCCCTATCCAGGCTCGCCGGATTATCGGAAGCTGTGGGGCGAGCCCGACGATTTCGCCTGGGAGCGCGCGCACCGGCACTATCTCGCGATGTTCGACCAGTTCAGCGACGTGCAGAACGATCGCCCGGTCCCGCTCGAGACTCTCGAACTGCAGGTGGCATCATGAGCCGCAGCTCGCAGCTCCGGATCCTGATGACGACCGATACCGTTGGAGGCGTCTGGACCTATTCGTCATCTCTTGCGTCGTCCCTTGCAGCGAAGGGCGCCGACGTCACCCTGGTGACGATGGGTCCGCGCGCGCGGGCCGGCCAGCTTGAGATGCTCGGTGGCTCGCGGGTCCGCCTGATCGAAACGGACCTTGCACTCGAATGGCAGTATCCGGAAGGACAAGATCTGTCCCAGGCCAGGCGCGTCCTTGCGAAGCTCGAATCCAGAATCCGGCCTGACGTCGTTCACCTCAACAGCTTTCGCGAAGCGAACTTCGCCTGGCGCGCTCCAGTGGTGGTCGTCGCGCATTCCTGCGTCAACTCCTGGGGGCTCGCGTGCCGCAATACGAGCTGGCTAGGTGAACCGAAATGGCGCGGCTACACCGAACGGGTGACGGCCGCATTCGACACGGCACAGGCCTGGGTTTGTCCCAGCCAGTCCTTCCACGATGACGTTGCGGAAATCTATCGGCCTCGCTCGCGCGGCATCGTGATCTGGAATGGAATTGACCCTCAGGGCCTCGCGGGACGGAAGCAAGACATGATCTTTGCAGCGGGCCGGCTCTGGGACCGCGCCAAGAACATCGAGGTCCTGGCGGCCGCGGCGCCTGGACTGGACTGGCCCGTTCAGGTCGCCGGGCCGGCGGATGAGTGCCCTTCGGCTTCCGTCACCTGGCTCGGGCAGTTGTCTCACGAAGCCATGCGCGCGCACTTGCAGCACGTTGCCATCTTCGCCAGCCCCGCGCTCTATGAGCCGTTCGGCCTCTCCGTTCTGGAAGCCGCGGCCGCGGGATGTGCCCTCGTCCTGTCCGACATTCCGACCTTCAAGGAATTATGGAGTGGGGCCGCGCTGTTCGTCGATCCCACCGACAGCAAGGCGCTGCATCGAGCGCTCGCAGGTCTGTGCACCGACGATCGCGAGCGGGTGCGGCTGCAACGTGCCGCCTTCGAGCATTCCCTGACCTACTCGCTGACCCGAACCACGAGCGCCTATCTCAGCCTGTACGAGGAGCTGCTTGCCGTCCATCACGCGCCCGCCCCCATGGAGGTCCGCGCATGAAATGCGTTCTGTTCTACCACGCGTTCACCTCCTGCTGGAACAACGGCAATGCCCATTTCCTGCGCGGTTATGCCCGCGAACTTCACGCGCTCGGTCATGAGGTAGTCGTGTTCGAGCCGATCGACGGCTGGAGCCGGTTGAATGCGCTCCGCGAGGGTGGCAATCAGACCATGGAGGATATTCCAACGCTGTTTCCCGGCATCGGCATCCGCCGCCACGATGCCCCCCTTGATCTCGATGAGGCGCTGCACGGCGCCGATCTCGTCGTCGTCCACGAATGGAATTCACCTGATCTGATCGCAGACATCGGATCGAGACGGGCTCACGGCGCTCCGTTTACGCTGCTGTTCCACGACACCCATCATCGCGCCGTCAGCGCACCGGACGAACTTGCGCAGTTCGACCTCGACGGATTCGACGGTGTGCTCGCCTTTGGCGAGGTGCTTCGCCAAATCTATCTGAAGCTCGGCTGGGCCGACCGGGCCTTTACTTGGCACGAGGCGGCCGATGTCGCCCTGTATCATCCGCTGCCGCATATCGAGCGCACCGACGATGTCGTCTGGATCGGCAATTGGGGCGACGGCGAACGCAGTGCCGAGCTCAACGAATTTCTGGTCGAACCCGTGGCCGAGCTGAAGCTGCGCGCGGGGGTCTATGGCGTCCGCTATTCGGACCCAGCCCTCGCCACCATTCAGGCCGCAGGTATTCGGTATGGCGGCTGGCTGCCAGCGCACTGGGCTCCCATTGCTTTCGCTGGCGCACGTGCGACTGTCCACGTCCCCCGCGGCCCCTATGTCCGCTTGCTTCCGGGCATTCCGACCATTCGCGTCTTCGAGGCGATGGCGTGCGGCATTCCACTGGTCTCGGCCCCCTGGTCAGATGCGGAAAACCTGTTCCCGGAAGGTGCCTATCTCAGTGCCTCCGACGGCGCAGAGATGAAGCGGGCGCTCCGTGCGCTGCTCGATGACCGGGAATTATGGTCCGCCACGGTGGAGACCGGACTCCGGACGATCAAGGAGCATCACACCTGCCGTCATCGGGCGGAACAGCTTGTCGGCATCGTGCAGAACCTCCGGGCCTCACGCCACTCCACACAGCCCCTGCGATATATCGGAGCCTCCGCATGAAGATCTGCTTCTTCGGATCCAGCCTCGTCTCATCCTACTGGAACGGTGCCGCCACCTATTACCGCGGCATGCTGAAGGAGATTGCGGCCCTCGGCCACGACGTCACATTCTACGAGCCGGATGCCTTCGAGCGCCAGGCTCATCGCGACATCGACGATCCGGACTGGGCGAAGGTGGTGGTCTATGCCGCGACGCCCGACGGCTGGCGAAGCTCGCTTGAGGAAGCCGCCCGCTCGGCCGACATGCTGGTCAAGGCCAGCGGCGTCGGCGTCTTCGATCAGGAGCTGGAGAACGCGGTCGCCGACATCCCATCGAATGCAATGCGCATCTACTGGGACGTCGATGCCCCCGCGACGCTGGAGTCGGTGGCGGACAATCCAGACCATCATCTGCGCCATGCGATCCGGTCCTACGACATGGTTCTGACCTATGGCGGCGGCGATGCCGTCGTATCCGCTTATCGCGGCATCGGCGCGCGAGACTGCGTACCGATCTACAATGCGCTCGACCCCGCCACGCACTTTCCGGCGCCGCCCAATACGCACTTCACTTGCGATCTGAGCTTGCTGGCAAACCGCCTGCCCGATCGCGAGCAGCGCGTCGAGCGGTTCTTCATCGATGTCGCACGCCAATTGCCCGACAAAACGTTCGTGCTCGGTGGATCGGGGTGGGATTCCAAAGACACGCCAGCCAATCTGCACAAGGTCGGGCATGTCGGGACCGGCGACCACAACGCGTTTTTCGGCTCCGGTCTCGCTACGCTGAACGTCAATCGCGACAGCATGGCGCGCTACGGCTTCTCGCCGCCAACGCGCGTGTTCGAGGCCATCGGTGCCGGAGCTTGCCTGATCACCGACCAGTGGGACGGCATCGATCATTTTCTCGAGCCAGATCGCGAGGTGCTGGTGGCCGCGAGCGGGGCGGAGGTCGCCGAGCATCTTGCCGCACTGCGTCCCGACCGGGCTCGGGCCATCGCAGCGCGCGCTCGTGCGCGCATTCTGAGCCATCACACCTACCGGCAGCGCGCGCGCAAGTTCAACGATCTCTTTGCCGCAAGCAGTTCGCGAATCGAGGCAGCAGAATGAACCTCACCATCGTCGTCGTCGGTCTTTCGGTTACTTCGTCCTGGGGCAATGGCCATGCCACGACCTACCGCGCCCTGATCGAAGCCCTGGCACGACGAGGTCACCACGTCACGTTTCTGGAACGCGACGTCCCCTGGTATCGCGAGCATCGTGATCTTGCCAAGCCTTCCGGTTGGACCGTCGAGCTTTATCAATCCTTGAAGGACATCCCGCAGCGCTTCGGCAAGATGATCCGGGATGCCGATCTGGTGGTCATCGGCTCCTACGTGCCCGACGGCATTGCGATCTCCGAATGGATCACGACCCATGCCCGGGGGATTACCGCCTTCTACGACATCGACACGCCGGTCACGCTTGCGAAGCTCGAGCAGGGCCTGGACTACCTTTCCGCGGCGATGATCCCGCGCTTCGACCTTTATCTGTCCTTTGCCGGCGGCCCGGTGCCCGGCATGATTGAGGAGAACTATGGCAGTCCGTTGGCTCGGGTGCTGTATTGCAGTGCCGACACCGAGATCTACGCGCCGCAACGCGCGGAGAAGAAATGGGCACTGGGCTATCTCGGAACCTACAGCGAGGACCGGCAACCGGTTCTGGAGGAGTTGCTGCTCGCCCCTGCTCGCACTCTGTCACACGAGCAATTCGTCGTCGCCGGGGCGCAATATCCTGATGAGGTGGTCTGGCCCGCCAATGTCGCCCGGATCGAGCACCTCACGCCCAGACATCATCCGGGATTTTACGCACAGCAACGCTTTACGCTAAACGCCACCCGCGCCGACATGCGCGCGCTCGGCTTCTCGCCCAGCGTTCGGCTTTTCGAAGCGGCCGCGTGCGGCACGCCCGTCATCTCGGACCGGTGGCCTGGAATCGAGACGGTCTTCGAGCCTTCCCGGGAAATCCTGCTCGCATCGAGCCCCCGCGACGTCGTGGAGATCCTGCGCGACATGCCCGAGGAGCAAAGGCGCACGATCGCGGAAAACGCGCGGCGCCGCGTTCTGGCCGACCACACCTCCGACCACCGCGCCCGGCAAGTGGAGACCTACTATGCCGAGGCATCGGTACGTCGCCGCCGGAAACCCCCGCAACTTTCCGCCTCGCGTCCCATGCAGGTCGCTCAAATCTGAAAGGCAGCACCATGACAGTTCAGACCCGCATCAACGCATCCCGCCGCTCTCCCACCGTTCTGGTGGCCGGCGGCGCCGGCTTCATCGGATCCCATCTCTGCGACGCGCTTTTGCAGCGCGGCCACACCGTGATCTGCCTCGACAACCTCTTCACGGGGACGACCGACAACATTCGGCCGCTGCTCAATCATCCGAATTTTCGCTTCATCGAACATGACGTACGCGATCCCGTCGAGATCGAGGGCGATATCGACCGGATCTACAGCCTCGCCTGCCCGGCGTCGCCCCGTCATTACCAGAAGGATCCGGTCGGCACGATGAAGACGTGCGTGCTCGGCACCATCAACATGCTGGAGCTCGCGCAGCGGAAAGGCGCCCGGGTCCTGCAGGCATCGACCAGCGAGATCTACGGCGATCCAGAGGTCCATCCGCAGCCGGAATCCTATCTCGGCAACGTCAATCCGATCGGACCCCGGGCCTGCTACGACGAGGGCAAGCGGGCAGCGGAAACGCTGATGTTTGATTACCATCGCATGTACGGGGTCGAAATCAAGGTCGCGCGCATCTTCAACACCTACGGACCCCGGATGCTGGAGAACGACGGACGCGTGGTCTCCAACTTCATCGTGCAGGCGCTTCGCGGAGAGCCGATCACGATCTATGGAGGTGGTACGCAGACCAGGAGCTTCTGCTTCGTCGACGATCTCGTGCGTGGCCTCCAGTTGCTCATGGAGAGCCCATCGTCAGTCACCGGACCGTGCAACCTGGGTAATCCGCACGAGGTTACGATCGAGGCGATCGCGCGCGACGTGCTGGCGTATACGGAATCAGCCTCCCCGCTCCGGTTCGAGGAGCTGCCGAAAGACGATCCGAAGCGCCGCAAGCCCGTTATTGACACGGCCGTGAAGGCGTTGGGGTGGCGCCCGCGCGTGGCGCTCAAGGATGGTCTTCGCGCGACGATTGCTTATTTCGCCATGCGCATGGCCGGCGAAGCGCCGGCACTGGTCCCGGCTATTGCACCGCGGAGGAGCGGACGTACCGGGGCACGTGGCCAGCTCACGATCGCAGATCGGCAGTAGTAACAGCCCACGAACCCGCGCGAGCCCTCAAGCGCGTGAAGCAGCCGCGCCACGGGCCGGCTTGCAGAGGTTCTCGAGATGGTACTGGTATTCGGAGATCGCGCGATTGGCCATCCGGATTCGGTTTGCCTGGCCTTCCTCGACCATCATGGTGATGCGTTGAGCGAGAAACACGCACGCCTCGAACTCATCGTGGATCGCCCCGCTGCGGGCCAGAAAGTCCCATGCGATCTCATAGGCCTGTTCGGCAGCAGGATTGCGGTAGTCGCTGAAGATGATGTGCGCCATTGCAGCAAAACGCGGATGAGAGGGTTTCGGTCCTGCGAGCCCATATGAGGACGCAGGCGACTCAGCGGCCGAAGCGCTGGTCTCGCCCTTGCGGGTGTGATGTGCGATCAGGCCGCCTGGCGCTGATGCGCCAGATATTCCATTGTCACCTTCTCGACGTTTGAGTCGATCCAGGCGGCCATGCGCTGCTTCTCCTTCAGCGATGTCTCGAGCGGCTCCTTGGCCTCCGCGAAACCAGCGGCGCCGCAGAGGGCGAGCAGAGACTTGTAGGCAGCGATCTCGAAATTCTCGAAGGCATTGTTGGCGAACGTATTCTTGAGAATCTCGTCGCCGGCAACAGAGTGTGCCATCGCTTGCATGTTCGCCATCATGGATTGCGTCGTATCCTTGAGGCTGGAGGTACTCTCGCCGCAGGCTTCCAGACATCTCTCCAGCCGCTTCAGCTGCTCGTTGGTCTCCTGAAGGTGGGCGGCAACCTTGGCCTTGACTTCGGGATATTCGTCCAGTCGTTCCGACTGGCGCTCCATCAACTCTCGCCCCTGCACTTCCATCGCATGCGCATTGCGTAATCCAACGACGAATGTATCGCGGGCTGCGGTCGTCATTTCATGTTCTCCATTTCACGGGGCCCTGTCGCCGCCAACCGCAGTTTCGGTGGATCGTTCCTCGGGTGATCCACGACGCCAACGCCGGGTTCCGGCCGTTGGACCCGAAGCTAACCTGCGATAACAGAACGCAAATCCTCCTCCCGCCGCAGGAACGCCGCATGCAAATCACTGTTTCCCGGAGCGGGTGGTCGCATCGCCAAACGGCCGCAGCGCTCAGGGACACGAATGACAAACAATTTTCCGCACGTCGGCAGCTCAGGCCCTTCGCTTGGCCGGCCTGGATCTGGCCGGCCGGGCGAGGGACGGCCGGACAACACTTCCGATCCGTTCTTCATGACGATCCGCGACGATCTTGCGGACAAGGGCTTCTTCACGGCGACGGCGGAGGAGCTGATCACCTGGGCGCGGACCGGCTCGCTGATGTGGATGACGTTCGGGCTCGCCTGCTGCGCGGTCGAGATGATGCAGATGTCGATGCCGCGTTACGACGCCGAACGCTTCGGATTCGCGCCACGCGCATCACCGCGCCAGTCGGACGTGATCATCGTCGCGGGCACGCTCACCAACAAGATGGCGCCGGCGTTTCGCAAGATCTACGACCAGATGCCCGAGCCGCGCTACGTGATCTCAATGGGGTCCTGTGCCAACGGCGGAGGCTATTATCACTATTCCTACTCGGTCGTGCGCGGCTGTGATCGCGTCGTGCCGGTCGACATCTACGTGCCCGGCTGCCCGCCGACCGCAGAGGCGCTGCTATACGGCGTGATGCTGCTTCAGAAGAAGATCCGGCGCATGGGTACGATTGGGCGCTAGAGAATTGATTACATCGGACTCGAATGAACATGACGCAGATCTCGCTTCCCTCTTCCGCCGACGCGGAGCACCCGCAATCCGACCTCGACCGCAACGACAGCACGCGGCAGATCGTCGCTGACGTCGCCTATCGTCAGCTTGCGATCGTCAACGTCATCTTCGTCGGTTTCGAGAACGCCGGCGACGGCAATTGGGTGCTGGTGGACGCCGGCATTCCTGGATCGGCTGGCGCCATCCGCTCCGCCGCGAAAGCGAGATTCGGAGGGAACGGCCGGCCCGCCTGCATCATCATGACGCATGGGCACTTCGATCACGTCGGCGTGCTCGAAACGCTGGCGAATGAATGGGAAGTTCCGGTTTATGCCCATGCGGCCGAGCATCCCTATCTTGACGGAAGTCAATCCTATCCGTCGGCCGATCCCAGCGTCGGTGGCGGGCTGCTCGCCCGGCTTTCTCCGCTCTTCCCGACAAGGCCGGTGAACGTCGCATCGCGCCTCTATGATCTTCCCTTTGATCATAGCGTACCCTTCATGCCGGAATGGCAGTGGATCCATACGCCCGGCCATACCCCAGGGCATATCTCGCTCTGGCGCGAACGCGATCGCGTGCTGATCGCCGGAGATGCCTTCATCACGACGCGGCAGGAATCCGTCTACGCCGCGGTGACGCAAGCGCCGGAGATGCACGGACCTCCGATGTATTTCACGCCCGATTGGGAAAGCGCGAAGACATCGGTGCGCGCACTTGCCGCGCTCGCTCCAGAGATCGTCGTCACCGGGCACGGCGCGGCCATGCAGGGGCCGCAGATGCGCGCGGCTCTCGATGCTCTCGCCGAACGGTTCGACGAAGTTGCCGTGCCTTCGCAATATCGACGCGGAGTCGTCGAGGACAGAGCTTGATCGCGCTGCACGGCTAGGAACGGTGGATGCTTCACATGATTGGTCCGACATCGAAACCTCAAGGAGAAGACAGATGCGTAAGACGATCCTGACGATCTTTACGGCAGCAATGCTTGCAGGCGCTTCAGTCGGCGCAGCGTTCGCGCAAGGTGCAGGCGGTGGCGCTGGTGGTGGCGCAGGCGGCGCCGGCGGTGGTGCGGGTGGCGCCGGAGGTGGCGCGGGCGGCGGCGCGGGCGCCGGGGCCGGCGGCGGTGCTGGAGCTGGCGCTGGCGGTGCAGGAGCCGGCTCGGGCGGAGCCGGCGGCTCCGGTGGCGGCGGCATCACCCATGTCGAGCGGGGCGGACAAGGTGCTTCCAGTCCTCCCGGCATGCGCAACGAGACGACCCCACCGTCCAACGGCACCATGCCGCGGCGCTAACGGTTCGCGGTTCGCAATTTTCTAACGCGCGCTCCCTGCTGTTGCGCGCCTGAGAGCGGCCTCGGCGAGATCCTCTCCTCGCCGGGGCCGCATCGCGTTCACGTCTAAAATTTAAAGGCTTTCAAAATAGTCGCTAGAAACTCCATAGGAACGCAACCCGGCAGCACTCATTGCGCAATAGCGTCAACACAAAAAGGAGCTGCGCATGTACTACTTCGACAAACGACTGCAATATCCGGTCAGGGTCGAGAAGCCCGATCCGATCTTCGCCCGCCAGCTGCAGCAAGCCATCGGCGGCGTCGAAGGCGAGATCCGCGTCTGCCTTCAGTATTTCTTCCAGGCCTGGGGTGCGCGGGGGCCGGCCAAATATCGCGACATCCTGCTTAATACCGCGACCGAAGAGATCAGCCACATCGAGATGCTCGCGACCGCGGTAGCGCTGAACCTGGAGAATGCGCCGGCAACGATGCAGGAGACCAGCCTGCAGGCCAATCCAGTCGTCGGCGCGGTGATGAACGGCGGTGAGCGGCCGCGGCATGTGATCGAGGGCATGCTGCACCGGCATCTGCTCTCGACCGGCATGGCTGCCTTCCCTGCCAATTGCGACGGCGTCCCCTTCGATTGCTCACATGTCTATGCCAGCGGAAATCTGGCCGCCGACATGTATTGCAACGTCGCGGCTGAATCCACCGGCCGGACCCTCGCCGTGCGTCTCTTCAACTCCACCAGCGATCCCGGCATGCAGGACATGCTGAGCTACCTGATTGCGCGCGACACCATGCATCAACAGCAATGGCTCGCGGTGATCGAGGAGATGGGCGCGGACGCCGCCCTGCCTATTCCGAACAGCTTCGACCGCAGCAAGGAGGCGACCGAGTTCAGCTACATGTTCATGGGCACCGAACGCAACGCGGCGCCGCTGCAGCCGGGGCGCTACTGCGAAGGTCCTTCGCTCGACGGCCAGGGGTCGTTCAGCTTCCGCGCCGGGTTCGAGCCGTTGGGCGAGGAGCCTGTGCTCGGACCGGCGCGGCCGGATAGCGGCGCACAGGTCGAGCAGATGAACGAGCCGCCGGTGACGAACGCGCTGGCCTGATCTCGTGCCACGGCCGGGGTCGTCCCATGAAAGGGACGGCCCTGGCCGATGTCTAGCGACCCCGAGCCATCAGAACGCCCAACAGAAACGCCGCAAAGACCGCCTGCAGCGGCGCTGCTCTGGTCATCTTCCGCAGCTGGTCGGCCAATTGCGCCGAGGTCGTTTGGAAAGGCGTATCGAGTCCTGTTCTTGTATCGCCGTGCGACGCGTGCGAGCCGTTCTGCGCGGTGACCTGATCGTCCACAAGACCGGACGCTTCGGTCATCGCGGAGCTTTCCCTGATATCCATCCTGATCCTCCAATGCGGTTTTCCAGTCAGCGATCGACCTCGCCGAAGACGATGTCCAGCGACCCCAGGATCGCCGAGACGTCCGCGAGTAAATGCCCCGTGCAGAGAAAGTCCATCGCTTGCAGGTGGGCGAACCCGGGCGACCTGATCTTGCACTTGTAGGGACGGTTCGTCCCATCCGAGATGAGGAACACACCGAACTCTCCCTTCGGAGCCTCGACGGCGACATAGACCTCGCCAGCGGGAACGTGGAAGCCCTCCGTGTAGAGCTTGAAGTGGTGAATCAGCGCCTCCATGGAACGCTTCATCTCGCCACGTCGCGGCGGCGCGACCTTGTTGTCCTGCACGAGCACCGGGCCTTGGCCGTCCGCAGACTTCAGCTTCTCGATGCACTGCTTCATGATGCGCACGGATTGCCGCATCTCCTCCATGCGAATGAGATAGCGATCATAGCAGTCGCCGTTCCTGCCGACGGGGATGTCGAAGTCCATCTCGGCATAGCAGTCGTAGGGCTGTGCCTTTCGCAAGTCCCAAGCCGCGCCCGAGCCCCGCACCATCACGCCGGAGAAGCCCCACGCCCAGGCCTGATCGAGTGTCACCCGGCCTATATCAACGTTTCGTGCCTTGAAGATGCGGTTGAGCGAGAGCAGCCGATCCAGATCGTCGACGACGCGCAGGAACGGATCGCACCAGGCTTCGATATCATCGATCAGTTTGGGGGGAAGGTCCTGGTGCACGCCGCCGGGACGATAATAGTTGGCATGCATCCGGCTGCCGGACGCACGCTCGTAGAACACCATGAGCTTCTCGCGCTCTTCGAAGCCCCAAAGGGGTGGCGTCAAGGCCCCCACGTCCATCGCTTGCGTCGTGACGTTCAGAAGATGAGACAAGATGCGGCTGATCTCGTGATAGAGTACCCTGATCAGCTGCCCTCGCCGCGGAACTTCAAGCCCGATCAGTTTCTCTATCGCCAGGCAAAATGCGTGCTCCTGCGTCAAAGGAGCGACATAGTCGAGCCGGTCGAAATAGGGGATCGCCTGAAGATAGGTCTTGGCCTCGATCAATTTTTCGGTGCCCCGATGCAGAAGACCAATGTGCGGATCGACCCGTGCGACGACTTCGCCGTCAAGTTCGAGCACGAGCCTCAGCACGCCATGAGCGGCGGGATGCTGTGGACCGAAATTGATGGTGAAATTTCTAAGGCTGGGAGATTGGTCAGGCATACGGCTTCCGATCGAGGACATCCGTCACCTTAATCGCGATCGGCATCAAACGGCTTCACACAGGTTAACGATTCGCGTCGAACCCGAGAAAAGGAGCCGTCAACGTCGCACTTTGGAACGCCGCTTCACGAGGGACGTTCAATGTTGAAATTGGAGATTTTCATGAAACATCGATTGCTCCTGGCTGCCGCGTCTCTCGCGCTTGTGATGGGCTTCGGCTCCTCGACGGCCGCCGTCGCACAAGACCGCTACTGCCTTCAGGGCCGCGTTTGGGGCTATCCGGGCAACTGCCAGTTCGCCAGTTACGCTCAGTGCATGGCGACTGCATCGGGAACGAACGCCTATTGCGGCGTCAATCCTCGCTATGCCTATGGCCGGCGATACAGGGGATATCGGTGACCAGTCCCGCTTGCGGACTGGCAATCGAGCCCCGTTCTGACCGATCCCGCCGTTGAGCCGAGCGCCCCATGGCAGCAGAGCAAATGCTCACGGCCATCGTGTTCGCCGGTGGTCTTGGTCTGGGCGCGCATCGTGGCGGCGCAGTTGAGGCACTTACTTCTTTCGGTCGATACGTTGGCGGATGTCCAGCAAGAACCGGGTAACACCATCATCCGGGCTGACGCCATCGGGCGGCGCGATGGTGGTGATGCCCCAGTTCGCCAATACCGCTTCCTGCACCGGATTGCGCTGCGTGACGAAAGCGAAGGACCTCGGTCGGTCCTGGCGGTGCCCGGACTCCTCCCAACTCTGCCAAATCCGGTGCAGCAGGAGCCGAATGTTGGGATCGGACATGCTGTATCCGATGAAAAGCAACGTGCTTCCCAAGGCATCGGCGCGAAACCGGATATCGAGTGGCGAGTCGAACGCGAGCCGGTTGAGGAAGTCGGTCTCGGTCAGGACGAGCGAGGCATCGTCGTCGAAGTCGCCATGGAATTTGATGATGTGTGTGACGCCGGAACGGGCGCCCGCAATATCCTTTGCGTTGCTGATCTTGGCGTAAGGCTTTTCCAGGACGTCGAAGGCTGTCTCGAGGTTGCGGTCGTAGTTCGTGGTGTAAATGGTCGGAAAATCGAGCTCCACGATCAGCTTGTGGAGCCGCGAGGCTGCGATCCTGTCCGGGTCGACGCGCCAGTTGCGGTCGAGCCAGCTGCGGAGCGGGCCAATTCCGCCGCGCTTAAGCCGGTAGTACTCAGCCAGCATCTGATAGCCGCCGTGCATTCCATCGATCATGTTGCGCTCAAGTCCAAGGTCATCCAGCAGGTGGTCGATCAGAGACTGCCAGGACGGCAGGCCGACAGCCATCGAGACGCCGGCACCGACGAACAGGATGGCGCAGCGCCGCTTGTCGCAGCGGCCAGGACCTCATGAGGCGGTCGCTCCTCGAATGCGAGTCCGGTCGGTTGCTGGTTCATCTACCTTGAATAGCTGGACGAGACACGGGTTCCTGGGCCGTCGCCCAGCGGTAAGGAGGCGGTCTTCTCCGTCTGCGCCGCAAACCGGGCGATCAGACGCCGAAGCTGCGCCTTGTGTACCAGACGGTTCGCCTTCTTCGGCGACACCCAGATTGCTTCGCGCTCTCCCTTTTCCGGCCACCAGCGCTCCTGCCCGTGGACCCTCATGGGAAAGACGGCGACGTTCACGGTCTGCTTGCGATCACCCTTCCGTTTGCGATGTTTGAAGGACCCGAGCGCGCGCTTTGCGGTGACGCCAACAAGACCGGCCTCCTCGTATGCCTCGAGCGCAGCCGTACGATGCGGCTCGGTCTTGCGCATCGGCGACCCCTTCGGGACACTCCACCTGCCCTTACGCCTGGTCGTGATCAGCATCACGCGCAATTCGGAATTGGTCAGCGTGAACGGCAAAGCGGCGAATTGTTTCTTGCCCATCAGGCGCCTCCAGTTTGGTCGATAAGCCTACGCCGCAGCCATCGTTCCTTTCTGCGGGGAGCGTCCATCTCCGATCAGAACTTCCGTTCGACCATCTTGAGGCGCAATCCGGAAATCGCTTCGCCCGGATTCAAGCCCTTGGGACACGCCTTCGCGCAGTTGAGAATGGTGTGACAGCGATAGATCCTGAAGGGGTCTTCAAGCTTGTCGAGGCGCTCGCCTGTCGCTTCGTCGCGGCTGTCATTGACCCACCGCGCCGCCTGGATCAAAGCCGCTGGGCCCAGGAAACGTTCGGAATTCCACCAGTAGCTTGGACAAGACGTCGAGCAGCAGGCGCAGAGGATGCATTCGTACAGCCCGTCGAGCTTCGCCCGATCCTCATGGCTCTGCCGCCATTCCTTCTGCGGCGTGGGCGACACGGTTTGCAGCCAAGGCTCGATCAATGCGAGCTGGGCGTAGAAATTCGTCAGGTCGGGAACGAGGTCCTTGACCACGGGCTGATGCGGCAAGGGCAGCACGCGCAACGGCTCGCCGTTCGGGACGTCCTCACTCATGGATTTGGTGCAGGCGAGCGTGTTCTGGCCGGCAATATTCATCGAGCAGGAGCCGCACACGCCTTCGCGGCAGGACCGCCTGAACGTCAGTGTGGAGTCGATGTTGTTCTTGATCCAGATCAGGCCGTCCAGAACCATGGGCCCGCAATCGCTGATATCGACGAAGTAGGTGTCGAGCCGGGGATTGCGACCGTCGTCAGGGTTCCAGCGATAGACCTGGAATTCGCGCAACGATTTGCTGTCCGGCTTGGGCCAGATCCTTCCCTTTTCGACGCGGGAGTGTTTCGGAAGCCTGAACTCGACCATGTTACCTCCGGGCGGACATGAGGCGTTGATAACTGCGCATCAATTGGGATTGAAGCAACGTAGTTGCAGGAGATCATCCAGCGACACACCAAACAGCACGATGCGAAAGGCCGGTGCTGTCGCGAGCAACAGCAGCAATATAAAAAGGGCGTAGACCAGAGCTGGCGGGGTCTCTCTAGCGAGCCTGTAGACTGCTTTCCGCATGTACCCTCGCTTGCGTGGCGGCGCGTGTCATGGCTGCGCCGATCACCAACATGGCCGCACCCCATAGCAGGAAGCCGATGTCCCAGAAGATGCGCTGTTCGTCGGGCACGGTCTCATTCACCCGATGCAACTTGAATATCTCATGGTCCACCACGCCTTCAACCAGATTGAAGATGCCCCAACCGAGCAAGACCGCTCCGAGACACCGGCTGCCCGACAGGTGAATGTCGGGCCTGCGCGCCCGTTGCCACAGCACATACAGGCCGAGCAGCACAAGCAGATAAGTCGCACTGTGGAAGATGCCGTCCCAGGTCGTATTGAGCTTGACGTTGTCGATGGAGTTGAGCGGGTACCAGCCGCTTAACATATGATGCCATTGCAGCAACTGATGAAACACGATGCCGTCAAAAAACCCGCCCAGGCCAAGCCCGAGAAGGACACCCGCGGAAATCGGGAAGCTGGATGAATTGCTGTCTTGCATGAATCTGCTCGTGCGTCGGTCGGCATCTGGATGATGGACAAACCCTCCTCCAGGTTGCCGTTCCTATGATCATGACACACTCCCCCTGCCAATAACCTGCGTTAACCTGCATGCCACCGAAGGCGCTCGGTGGAGCATCGCTCGGCTGCTTGTGTGACGATAGGAACGTTCGAAACGGTCGCAGTGTCTTGTGAATCCAACATTGGAGATTCATCATGCTGAGAAGATCGTTTTTACTTGCGTTGGGCGGCCTCGGACTATCGACCTACGCTGCGCAATCCAAGCCAGTCCCACAGCGGGATTTTCGAACGGCCGACCTCATGGGTGGCGCGTTTGCGATGCAGACGAGTCAGCTCGCCCTGACGCGCACCGGCAATCCCGACATCGTCAACTTCGCCAATGCAGAGATCACCGAACAGGTCCAAGTCGCGAGCGCGCTCGGAGCAGCGCCGGGATCGGCACCGCTGCGGCCGGATCATGCCGCCCTGCTTCAGCGCCTTCAGGCCACACCGTCGGGTCCCTTCGACCGGATGTATGTGCAGGGGCAGATCCGCGGACACCGTGAATTGCTCGCGCTCAACAATTCGTATTTGCGATCCGGTGGCAACCCCAGCGAACAGCAGGTCGCACAGATGTCGCTGCCCATCATCCAGCGTCACCTTGCGATCCTGAGCAGTCTCAGGGAAGTCGGCTAGAGGTTCACCCCAGCGACAAGGAGGTACAAATGGCAAGAAGATCGAGACGGCCCCCGTGAAGCACGGCAAAGGAAAAAGGGGAAACGGCGCGCAACGTCTCAAGCGCAAGCGGAAGTGGCAGCCGTAGCATTGGCGGTGGCCGCGCGTGACGGCCGCCGTCAAAGTTGCCGATGATCAAACTGTGAGGACCGAGATGGCGTATGCCCTGTTCAAGGATGACGAAAAACTGAGCCGGACATTTTCGACCAAAGAGGAAACGCTGAAGAAAGCCGAAGACGCTGGTCTGGTCGAAAGCAGCGAGGGCAAGCCCAGGCTCGAGGACGACCTGAAGATCAAGCCCTGCTCGCCCGACCCCGAACCTCGAAGCGAGGATGACCTCGATTGGACGCCGGGAAGCCCGGCGTCCTGATCACCAATCTAGCAGCCTTTGCAGATGCTCTTGATCTTTCGATCGACGTGCGAATCCTGAGAGTTCTCGGAGCGTATTTCGGCGTCGCCCGGCATCGACGGACCGGGTGTCGCAGTTCCGTCGATCCGTCCGCTGCTGGTGCCTCCTGCGGGATTGCCGGCCCGCCCGACGGTGGTCGATCCTTGCGGGCCGCTACCCGTTGATTGGGCCGTTCCAGCGGTGTTCGTGCCGGTAGCCGTCGTGCCGCGCGAAGCCGCGGCCGCGTCGGCTGGATTGACCAGGTTGGGCGATACATCCCCCGCCTGGTTTGTCGCTCCCGGCGACCCAAGACCTGTCGACCCAGGACTTGCAGACCCAAGACCTGCAGACCCAGGACCTGTCGACCCAGGACCTGCAGACCCAGGACCTGCAGACCCAGGACCTGCAGACCCAAGGCTCGAAGCACCGCCGGCTGACCCGGGGCTTGTCGCACCGCCGGTGCCGCCGCTCGTGCTGCTCGCGCTTGCTCCGCCCGATCCTCCCGAACCGCCACCGCCGCCGCCCCCACCCCCGCCACTCTGCGCCGAGGCGGCCCCTATCGACGCGCTCGCCAGGAAGGCGATCAGCATCAAGCTCGAACTTGTCCTATGCATTGCTCAGCTCCTCTCACGATCATTATGCGTGTGATGTTGATCGCGCTCACCACCGCCTCCCGAGACGTGTGATTTGCGGTCGTTGGTGGGCGTTCCGGGCGCAGGGCACTCAAGGTCGCGACCTCCCTTTTCAGGGTGCTTGCGATCCTGCCGCGAGGAGCCCGGACCACCAAAGCGTTCAGTGTCTGGGTTCTTGTGTGGCATTCATCGGTCCTGCTGGTAGCCTTGGTTTGTCGTGTTCTGTTTGATGTTGCCGTGACGTCCCTGGGTGTCGAAGTTCTCGCGGCCGGGCAGCTTTTCGTCCGTCTCGATCTTTGGATCAGATCCGGGTCCCTTGTCGCTGCGCTGCTCCGGCGGTACGGGGGGCATTTTGGTCATTACATGCTCCTTGCTTCGGTCTCGCGACCTCATGCGCTGGCAATGAGATGCGGCGGCGGTCGTTCCTGATCGATGCCCATGCATGCCCGTAGGAACGAACGATTCCTGCGCGGGTTGACTCCGCAGTTCATACCGAAGGCTTTTTGTTCATGGTCAAGTATCTATCGCGTGAAACGGAGAAGGACGGCACCCGGAAGCTGATGATGGCGGGATCGGGAGTGGCCGCGGTCCTGTTTGTAGGTTTCATCGTCTGGTTCGCCGTGCCCCAGATGTTCGGGGCAACAGACTATCTGGGCCGCCCCTCCACAGGCGCCGACAAAGGTGCCCCTGCCACAACGGTCGGCACGGGAGTTCCCACGCAACGCGAAGCAGTCAGCAAAGCGGCCAAGGAAAACCCGGCTGGCAATGAAGACACGACCGGCGCCCGTGCGCGGGATGTGAAGCAGAGCGCCCAGCCGGCTGGCCTCAACGATCAGCAACGCGAGCAGCTCCGCGCCATCATCTCATCGGCGCATGGCCCGACGATGGATCGCCCGAATTTCGAAATGATGATCGGTACGTCTGTGCCGCGCCAGACCGAGGTTGCCGATTTGCCGCCCGAAGTCACCCAAGTGCTGAACGGGTTCTGGGGCGATCAATATCTGATCGCCGGAAACGATCTCGTCATTGTCGATCAGCATTCGCGCCGCGTCGCGGCAATTATCGCTGGCGTACGCTGATCGCGTGCCGCCGCATCGACAGACCATAAAGAGGACAACTTATGCCGAGAGCAAAAGCACCTGAAAACGACCCCAGAGAAACCCCGGTCGACGATCCGCGACAGCAGACCGATCTGCCAACCCACCGGCAGACGGACCAGCCTTGGCAGGGGAATCCCGAGAAGGAGCAGATCGACCCAAAGCGTCCCCCGATTGATCTGGAGCGGTGGCAAAAGTCGAATACCCACTAGCTGGCACGCACGCACTTCGGTCACGCGTCGAGCTCATGGATGGTGGGGCGCAGGTCGCCGCCCTCATCCATTTCGAGCGTTGCCAGCGTGATCGGCAGCTTGAAGCGCCTTGGACCGGCGCTCCCAGGATTCAGGAAAAGCACTCCGTTGATCGTGTTGACCTGCACCCGATGTGAATGTCCTGATATCACCACGTTCACACTGGTTGCCGCGGGGTCGATGGCGAGCGCCTTGAGATCGTGAAGGAGGTAGAAACAGCGAGCGAAGAGGTGCACTGTTTCGGTTTCGGGATAGCGCCTCGCCCAACTACCGATGTCGACGTTTCCCCTGATGGCGGTGACCGGTGCTATTCGGCAAAGCCTCTCCAGAACCTCCGGCGCGCCGATATCACCGGCGTGGAGGATATGCGACACCCCCGCAAGACGGCGTTCGGCCTCCGGCCTGAGAAGGCCGTGCGTATCCGA
Source organism: Bradyrhizobium sp. 44 (assembly GCF_023073095.1). Taxonomy (NCBI): domain Bacteria; kingdom Pseudomonadati; phylum Pseudomonadota; class Alphaproteobacteria; order Hyphomicrobiales; family Nitrobacteraceae; genus Bradyrhizobium; species Bradyrhizobium sp. 44. Next base: position 57,409 of record NZ_JADPIY010000029.1, on the reverse strand, counting down.
GATCACGCCGATCCTCAACGTCATGTCAGGCCAGGGCTTCAGTGCAGGACATCAAGGGGTACCTTCCCGATCTCCTCACCCTCCTGGTTCGTGACCAGGATGGAAAAATGACGATTTCTGAGTTCGGGACGCTCCGCAAGAAGTCTCCTGGCGATCTCCTCGGCAACATCCAGGGCCATGATGTCGTCGGGCAATTCAGCACCTCCCTCGTCTGCAAAGGTCTTCGAATCGACCAGATCGAAATGATAGCGCGGCACGTGAACCCTCGAATTCTTCGCAGGAACGCGCGATCTCGAGCCTTCATTCCGGCGCTCGCAGGTCAACTCCCGGCACGTCCGCAGGAACCCTCAGGGTCGTCGCGGCATTGCTGCGTTTTTGGAGCCGACACATGCTCGGAGAGTTGCGCGTGCTTGCCCAGCCGGGTGCGATCATCGCCAGTCTTGCCGTCCTGTTGCTGATGGCCGCTGGCGATGCGGCGATCGTGATCGCCGTGAAGGGCTGGCCGTTTTAGCCCGATGATCGATGTCGGACATGTCCTTCGTCGGCCAACCGTTCCGGCTGCGCATAGGAACCTTTGTAGGCCTGACCGGTTCCGCCTGGGAAGCGGAGTGCGACAAAACGTCAATGCAGGTCCGGGTGCAAAGGGTTCTGGTGTTGTGCATGACCTGGCCGCTTGCCGCGTGCGCGGGCCAGCAGTCGGCGCTCGACCCTCAAGGGCTACAGTCTGAGCAGATTCGTCACACGCTGTTTCTCTTCCTCATTGTCGCGGCGATCGTCTGGACTGCCGTCGTCATCGTTCTGGGTGTGGGGCTGTTGCGCCGAAAGCGCGCAGCCGATCAGCCGCTGGACCTCCACCAGCCCTTCGAACGACGCTCCGGGCGCGTCATCCTCGCGCTTGGGATTGCGACCACCGTCGTCGTGCTCGGCCTCTCCCTGGTCAGCTATGCCGGTCAGCGCACCGTCTTTGCCAAGGACGAGAAAGCCCACACGCTTAAGATCATCGGCCACCAATGGTGGTGGGAGGTCCGCTATGAGGCCGATAGTCCGCACCAGAGTTTCGTGACCGCCAACGAGATCCGGATCCCGACCGGACAACCGGTTAAAGTCGAGCTGGAATCCGCCGACGTGATCCACAGCTTCTGGGTGCCCAGCCTGACGGGCAAGATGGACTTGATCCCCGGGCAGAAGAACGAGCTGCAATTTACAGCGAACAACGCGGGCATCTATCGCGGTCAATGCGCCGAGTTCTGCGGGATCCAGCACGCCCACATGGCGTTCGCCGTGATCGCGATGTCCCCCGACGAGTTCGGCCGCTGGCGCGACCATGAAAACCAGAGCGGGAGTAACCCCGCGGATCAGCTCGGCAAGCAGGGCGAGGCTCTGTTCCGGGCGCGCGGATGCGCCTTGTGCCACAACATTAGCGGCACGCTGGCCGGCGGGCAGCTCGGCCCGGATCTCACGCATATCGGCAGCCGCACGACCATCGCGGCAGGGACGCTGCCGAATACGCCCGCGACGCTCGGCGCCTGGATCGCCGATCCCCAGCACATCAAGCCCGGCAATCTCATGCCGAAGATGCCGCTGCAATCGGACGAGCTGATCGCGATCCTTCATTATCTGGAGCAGCTCAAGTGAGCATGGCCGCTGAACCAAATGAATTGCGGGACGACGTCCTGAACGGTCTGCAGCTTTCCACGCAGCTCGAGCGGGTGTGGCGCACGCCATCCGGACTAACCGGCGCGCTGATGTCGGTCGACCACAAGGTGGTCGGCCGCCGTTACATCGTCACGGCGTTCGTATTCCTGCTCCTCGGCGGCATCCTTGCGGTCCTGATGCGCATTCAGCTGGCCGGGCCGGAGAAGACGTTTCTCTCGGCCGACAAGTACAATCAAGTCTTCACGATGCACGGCTCGACGATGATGTTCCTGTTCGCCGTGCCTGTCATGGAGGCGTTCGCCGTCTATCTGGTGCCGTTGATGGTCGGCACGCGGAACATCGCCTTTCCGCGCCTGAATGCCTTCAGCTATTGGATGTTTCTGTTCGGCGGCTGCTTCCTGTGGACCTCCTTCCTGTTCAACGTCGGCCCCGACGTCGGCTGGTTTTCCTACGTTCCCCTCTCCAGCCTGCAGTTCACACCGACCAAGCGCGCCGATGTCTGGGCGCAGATGATCACCTTTACCGAGGTTGCGGCGCTCGCGGTCGCCGTCGAGATCGTCGTGACCGTGTTCAAGCTCCGCGCGCCAGGGATGACGCTCGACCGCATTCCCCTGTTCGTCTGGGCCATGCTGGTGACGGCCTTCCTTGTGATGTTCGCAATGCCCTCGATCATGGTCGCATCGACGTCACTGATCCTGGATCGCCTCGTCAATACCCGCTTCTATGATTCCTCATCGGGCGGCCATCCCTTGCTCTGGCAGCATCTGTTCTGGTTCTTCGGCCATCCCGAGGTCTACATCATCTTCATCCCGGGCACGGGAATGGTTTCGGCGATCCTCGCGACGTTCGCGCGGCGGCCGGTGATCGGCTATCCCGTGGTGATCCTCTCCTTGATCGCGACCGGCTTCCTGTCGTTCGGCCTCTGGGTCCACCACATGTTCGTCACGGGCTTGCCCCAACTCGGTGCGGCCCTGTTCACGGCCTCCAGCATGCTGATCGCGGTGCCGAGCGGGCTGCAGATTTTCTGCTGGCTGGCAACGCTCTGGGACGGACGTCCGGTGTACCGGACGCCGCTGTTGTTCGTGATCGGCTTCATCGTGATCTTCGTGCTCGGCGGGCTGTCCGGTGTCATGGTCGCCTCGGTCCCGATCGATACCCAGGTGCACGACACCTATTTCGTCGTCGCCCACTTCCATTATGTTCTGATCGGCGGCGCCGTCTTCCCGCTGGTGGGCGCGGTCTACTACTGGTTTCCCAAGATCGCCGGCCGCATGCTGAGCGAAAGGCTCGGGCGCTGGAATTTCTGGCTCGCCTTCATCGGCTTCAACGTCGCCTTCTTCCCGATGCACATTCTCGGGCTGATCGGAATGCCGCGCCGGGTCTATACCTACACCGCCGACATGGACTGGGCGCATCTGAACCTCGTGTCCAGCGGCGGTGCTCTCGTTTTCGCGTTTAGCTTCGCGCTGCTTCTGGCCAATGTGGTCTACAGCCTGCGCAAGGGCGCGCTTGCGGGCGACAACCCCTGGGATGCCTCAACGCTGGAATGGGCGACCTCGTCGCCGCCTCCGCCGCAGAATTTCGACCGCATTCCGGTCGTCAAGCACCGCGATCCGCTGTGGGCCGACAGCGAGAGCCTGCCTGTAGTCGCGGGTCTGAGCGCCGAGCGGCGCGAGGTCCTGCTGACCTCGCTTGCGGAAGCCGAGCCGCAGATCCGCGAGGCTTCGCCCGAGCCGAGTATCTGGCCGCTGCTTGCGGCGATCGCAACGACGATCTTCTTCATCGGATCGATCTTCACGCCCTGGGCGGTGCTCTGGGGCACGCCGCCGATGGCCGTGACTTTGATCGGCTGGTTCTGGCCAACCGGCAGCAAGGAGGACGAGGAGTGAGACAGACTATCGTCCGCGACGTCTCGGACCTGCCGACTTACGGCTACGGCCCGCGTAGTGGCCCGTGGTGGGGCGCCATGGGTTTCATGGCGCTCGAAGGCATGGGCTTTGCCATTGCCATCGGCGCCTACCTTTATCTCTACGCAGTCAACCCGACCTGGCCGATCGGAGCATCCCCGCCGGATCTCTGGCCGGGGACGGTCGAGACGGTGATTTATCTATTGAGCATCATTCCCAACGAGTTCACGAACCGCGCCGCACACCGACAGGATCTCGCGAAGGTGCGGATCGGCCTGATCGTGATGGCCTTGATCGGCATCGCGCTCCTGGTGCTGCGCGGCTTCGAGTTCGCGCATCTCAACACCCGCTGGGACAATTCAGCCTATGGCTCGATCGTATGGCTCATTCTGGGGCTGCACACGACCCACCTTGCCACGGATGTCGGCGACACGGTCGTGCTGGCGGTGTTGATGTTCACGCGCCATGCGAAACCGCGCCGGTTCAGCGACGTGACCGACAACGTGTTCTACTGGAACTTCGTCGTGCTCGCCTGGCTGCCGCTCTATGTCTTGCTCGATTGGGTGCCTCGCCTATGACCGCAGCCGACGGACGTTCCAGACTGCTCTACTGGGCCGGCGTTGCGCTTGGCCCCATCGCGTGGGGGATCAATTTGCAGGCCGTTTACGTGCTCGCGCACTTCTCCTGCGAACAGACCAGGATCAGCGGCGCGATCATGAGTGCGGTTCTGGCTGTCGTCGCCCTCGCGGGCACTGTCATTTCCGCCCGCGCGGTTCGACGCGGCGCGGGGGCTGAATGGACGGATGCGCAAGGCGGCGGGCCACGAACGTTCATGGCCTGGCTCGGCGTCGGCTCCGGCGTGCTGTTTGCGCTGGTGATTGCCAACCAGCTCGCCGCCTCGATCATGATCAGCCCATGCCTGCGCTGAACCTTGCAGCACTGCTGCTCGCGCTGCTCACGGCGCCGGCCGATGCGCACGGACTATCGGAGGTCGATTCCGGCTCGCTGTGGAGCTACGATCCCTGGCTGATGGCCCCGCTCTATGCCGTCGGTATCGCCTTCTATGTCGGAACGCAGCGGCTCTGGCATCATGCGGGCGGCGGCCGTGGCGTCAGCTTCCGCCAGGTCGCCGCATTCTGGACCGGATGGCTGGTGGCCGCGCTTGCCGTGACCTCGCCGCTGCACTGGCTCGGCGAGCGTCTGTTCACCGCACATATGGTCGAGCACGAACTGCTGATGGTGGTCGCGGCACCGCTGATGGCGTTTGCCCGGATCAATGGGCCGATGCTGTGGAGCCTGCCGGCCCGGCTTCGCCCGGCGGCGGGTCGAATGCTCAATCTGCCGATACTGGCGTGGCCGTGGCGGTTTGTGAGCCATCCCATGAGCGCGACCATCCTGCACGGCGCAGCGCTCTGGGTCTGGCACGCACCGCCGTTATATGCGTGGGCGCTCGAGAATACGGCGATCCATCGTCTCCAGCACATCAGCTTCTTTGCAACCGCGCTGTTGTTCTGGTGGGTGCTGCTGCATGGCCGCGGTCAGGGCCGTAGCACACGAATTCGCGACGGCATCGCTGTCGCGTGTCTGTTCATCACGATTTTGCATTCGGGTGTGCTCGGGGCTCTGCTGACGGTGTCGCCGCGGCTGTGGATCCCCGGTCAAGGCGCCCTCGCCGGTGAATTCGGCCTCTCGGCACTCGAGGATCAGCAACTCGCCGGCATCTTGATGTGGGTGCCCATGGGCCTACTCTATACCGGCGCGGCGTTGTTCTTTGCTCACCGGTGGCTGACTGCGAACGGCGGCCATTCCCACCTGCCGCTCCCTTCAACATCCGGGCTGAGCGATGCGGCATAGGAACCGCAACTTCTGTTCGAACGTTCGCCTGCCGACTGCGACACTCCACGGAGGCCACATGGAAAAACGATCCGTCATGGCGCTAACGGCTATCTTCACCGCAGCATTCTTGGTGCCTGCAGTCTTGAACGCGCAGGACCAACCCCAGCCGGGGATGTCGTGCCCGGTCGACCATGACAAGCTCGCCGATATCCTCAAGAAGAGCGTCAAGTCGGGCGGCGGCCCCAGCAACGGAGGTCTGGACAACAACGAATGGGCTGCCGTCGTCAATCGGCAGGGCGTCGTCTGCGCAATTGCCTACAGCGGCGGCAAGGTCGACGACCAGTGGCTGGGCAGCCGTGCCATCGCGGCCGAGAAGGCCAACACAGCGAATGCGTTCAGCCTGAAGGACAAGGCGATGGCGACCGCCAATCTCTATGCAGGTGCGCAGCCGGGCGGGTTCCTGTTCGGCGCGGCACTCGGCAACCCACCATCCCAGGAAGCCTTGTACGCCGGATCTCCGGACAACTTCGGCACGGCTCAGGATCCGATGGTGGGCAAGCCGATCGGCGGCACGATCGTGTTCGGAGGCGGGCTCGCGCTCTATGACGGCAACGGCGTCACGGGCGCGCTGGGCGTCAGCGGCGACAGCTCCTGCGCGGATCACAACGTGGCCTGGCGCGTGCGTCACCAGCTCGGGCTTGACCGGGTGCCGGCCGGAGTCAGCCCCAACATGAAGGACGCGATCATCTACGACATCGGCCCCGACGGCAAAAGCCCGTCGGGATTTGGCCATCCCAAGTGTAACGGCAAGGAAGATCAGATATCAGTCGACCTCGGCGCCGGCGTATCCGGCAACGTGGTGAGATAGCGCTGCGTCAATCGCCGCTTTTTGGAACCAAGGGAAGTCGGAACGTTTGTACGTCCGCAAGCCGGCCTGCAATGCGGCACGGCCGCATCCCTGCCGTGGAGATCTTTACATATGTTAGTGCGTGGTCTCACGCGTCTGCTCAACCGGATTCCGGCCATCCTTTGCGCCTGCTGCGCGATGCTGTCATCCGCGTCAGCACAAAGCGATCTCGCCAGCCGCATGAAAGATCCCGGCCAGTGGCCGATGGCGGCGCGCGACTACGCCAACACCCGCTACAGCGAGCTCGACCAGATCAACGCGTCCAATGCTTCGCGCCTCCAGCTCGCCTGGACCTTCTCGGTGGGCGCCGACCGGGGCCAGGAAGCGGCGCCGCTCGTGGTGGACGGCACCATGTATGTGGTCGGTCCCTATGCCGGCCCCTATCCCAACCGCGTGTTCGCGCTAGATGCCACGACTGGCGAGTTGAAATGGTCCTATGCGCCGAAGCCGGAGCCCGCAGCCGCGGGCGTTGCCTGCTGCGACGTCGTCAATCGCGGGCTGGCCTTCGACAACGGCAAGGTCTTCCTCAACACGCTCGATAACCACACCGTCGCCATCGACGCCAAGACCGGCAAAGAGCTCTGGCACACGAAGCTCGGCGAGATCAACAAGGGCGAAACGATCACGATGGCTCCCATCGTGGTGAAAGGCAAAATTCTCGTCGGCAACAGCGGCGGCGAACTGGGCGTGCGCGGCTGGGTGACCGCGCTCGACGAGACCACCGGCGCCATCGCTTGGCGCGCCTATTCGACAGGTCCCGACAAGGACGTGCTGATCGGCGACGATTTCAAGCCATTCTACGACAATCTCAAAGGCCAGGATCTCGGCGTGAAGACCTGGCCCGCCGACCGCTGGCAGGTTGGCGGCGGCACGGTCTGGGGCTGGATCTCCTACGATCCCGATCTGAACCTGGTCTACTACGGCACGGCCAATCCGAGTCCCTGGAACGCGAACCAGCGCAGCGGCGACAATCTCTGGAGCACCACAATCTTTGCCCGCGATCCCGACACCGGTCGCGCCAAATGGGCCTACCAGATCAACCCGCACGATCTATTCGACCACGACGAGATCAACGAGAACGTGCTTGTCGACCTCGAACTGAATGGACGGCCGCGCAAGGTGCTGATCCACCCCGGCCGCAACGGCTATATGTACGTCATGGACCGCGCCACTGGCGAGGTGATCTCGGCGGACGCTTATGACTTCGTCAACAGCTACAAGGGCGTCGATCTGAAGACCGGCAAGATCATCCCGAACGAGGAGAAGACGCCGCTTGTCGGCAAGACCGTCGAGAACATCTGCCCGAGCGCGCCGGGCGCCAAGGATTGGCAACCGACGGCGTGGTCACCGCGCACAAAACTTCTCTACGTGCCCCATCAGCATCTCTGCATGAGCTTCAAGGCCTCTCAGGTCGGCTACATCGCCGGGACGCCCTATGTCGGCGCAGACGTCGATATGTATGCCGGCCCCGGCGGCTATCGCGGCGAGTTCATGGCGTGGGATCCAATCGCGCGCAGGAAGGTTTGGGAGATCCACGAGAAGCTGCCGGTCTGGAGCGGCGCGCTGGTCACAGCAGGTGATGTCGCCTTCTACGGCACCATGGATCGGCTTTTCAAAGTCGTGGATGCCAAGGATGGACATGTGCTGTGGCAATTCCGCGCCGGATCCGGGTTCATCGGCCAACCGATCTCCTATCGCGGCTCCGACGGACAGCAATACGTCGCGATCCTGTCGGGCGTCGGCGGCTGGCCGGGTGTGGTGGCCAATGCCGAGGTCGATCCGCGGGTGCGCAACGGTGCGCTGGGGTTCACCGGCGCGACGCAGGATCTGCCGTTCTACACCGCCGGCGGGAGCGAACTGCTGGTCTTCAAGCTCGGCGGCGCAAATGGTGAGGATACCAGCCATGCGCCTTCGAAATAGTTGCCCGGGCATCGCCCTTGGTTTTCTGGTCGGGCTTGCAACCACGGCGGCGGCAGCGTCGGATCGCGAGCTTCGCGTCTGTGCCGATCCCAACAATCTGCCGTTCTCGAACAAAGCCGAAGCAGGATTCGAGAACAGGCTCGCGGCCATGGTGGCCGAGCATTTCGGCCAGCAGGTCACCTACACCTGGTGGGCGCAGCGCCGCGGCTTCATCCGCAACACACTGAAAGCCGGCAGATGCGACGTCGTGATGGGCGTACCGTCCGGCTATGATCTCGTCGAGACGACCAAGCCCTATTATCGTTCGAGCTATGTGTTCGTCACGCGGCAGGACCGGCACCTCGACCTTTCGTCCCTGCTCGACCCGCGCTTGCATCACCTCGTGATCGGCGTGCATCTGATCGGCGACGACGGCAACAATCCACCGCCCGCGCAGGCGCTTGGCGACCAAGGCATCGTCGATAACGTCCGCGGCTACTCCATCTACGGCGATTATCGCCAGGCCGATCCGCCGGCACGCCTGATCGAAGCGGTCGAAAGCGGCAGCCTCGATGTCGCCGCAGCTTGGGGCCCCCTCGGCGGATATTTCGCCCAGCACTCTCCCGTCCCGCTGACGGTCACGCCGATCCGGGATTACGAACGCTTTGCACCTCAGCAGTTCCGGTTCGCCATCGCGATGGGCGTGCGCAAAGGCGACGACGCCTTGCGCGACCGGCTGAACGAGTTCATCGACGAGCATTGGTCCGAGATCACCTCGCTGCTACGCAATTACGGCGTTCCGCTGGTGGACCAACCCGTTACGGTATCGGGAGGACATGAGTGATGTTTGCTCCAGCAATGCGCGCGAGCGCCCTGTCGTTGCTGCTGGCGGTCTTACCGAATGGTGCAGGGCTGGCCCAGCAGACCTTGCCGCAGTCGCAGGAGGCGCAGATGCCGACGCTGTCTCCGCGCCCGAATTTCGGTGGCAGCGTCGGCAATGGCAGCCCCGGCGTCTTCATGCAGGTCCCGGTCAGTCACCTCCATCCCGGCGCGCAGCCGGACCCGCCCCAAATCAAGAATCCCGTGCAAGGTGATCCCAACGCGCAGCAGCGCGGGATGACCTACTATGTCAACTTCAACTGCGTCGGCTGCCACGCGCCGAATGGCGGCGGCGGCATGGGGCCGGCGCTGAGCAACAACATCTTTACTTACGGAGCGCAGCCCGAGAACATCTTTCTCTCGATCTACCAGGGGCGGCCGAACGGAATGCCGGCTTGGGGCGGCGTGCTGCCCGACAGCGTGATCTGGGATCTCGTCACTTATATCGGCAAGATCAGCAACGAACCAAGCTACCAATGGGGCCGCACCTTTTCGGCCAATCTGCCATCGCCCGAGGTCGAGCAAGTCCCGAGCGAGCAGGTCTCCACGACCGATCCCTGGTCTGCCACCAAGTCCTTCAACTTCGGCCAGAAGCCCTGATCGGCCGAGCGGAGCAGCGATGGTAAATCCGATCGCGAAATTGCTAGTCACTGCACTCCTGGCTACCGCTACCGCCGCCTGCGAGGCTGCGGGCCCGGACAACTTCACCGGCGACGCGCGTCGTGGCGCCGACCTCGTCAAGCAGTACCAGTGCGGCGGCTGTCACGATATTCCCGGCATTGCCGGCGCCGAAGGCAATGTCGGCCCACCCTTGCATCGGATCGGTACGCGGACCTACATCGCCGGCTACATCCACAATTCGCCGGACAACATGGCTGACTGGATCGAGGATCCACAGCGGGCGTTGCCGGGCAATGCGATGCCGAGAATGGGTATCCCGCAAAAAGACGCGCGGGACATCGCGGCGTTTCTCTATACGCTCAAGTGACCATCATGACTCCGACACATCGTTCAACGAATTGGTTCCGTGACGCGCCATTGCTGGCCATCACCGTCGTGGTTGTCGCCATCATGGGACTGGGCCTCCTGGCTGGCGGTGCCTGGCTCGCCGCCCTCGGTGGCTCCGTCTACTACCTGATCGCGGGGATCATGCTTCTGCTCACGAGCTGGCTGCTCGCGCGCCGTCGCGCCGAGGCGCTCTGGATTTATGCCACGCTGCTGGCCGGAACGATGGCTTGGGCGATCTGGGAGGCCGGCCTCGATTTCTGGTCGCTGGCGCCGCGCGGCGACGTGCTCGTGCCGCTTGGCCTATGGCTGATGCTGCCCTTCATTGCCTCTCGCCTCGCGCCTCGCTTGCGCGCGGCGCGATGGGCGCTCGGCCTTGTGTTGGTCGCCGCAGCCATCGTCGTCGGCATGTCCCTGACGAGCGATCGCCGCGATCTAGCCGGCACGATACCTGAGGGCGAAACAACGGGGGCCATTGCGTCTCCCGAACCGGACCAACCCGCTGCCGGCCAGAACTGGACGGCCTACGGCGGCAGCGGCTTTGGTACGCGCTTCTCGTCGCTGAGCCAGATCACCAAGGACAACGTCAAGGACCTCAAGCTCGCTTGGGAATTCCGCACCGGTGACCACAAGGGCCCTGATGACCCCGACGAGATCACCAACCAGGCAACGCCGCTCAAGGTGGGGGATCTCCTCTACACCTGCTCGCCGCACCAGATCGTGTTCGCGCTCGAAGCTGCGACCGGACAACTGCGCTGGAAATTCGATCCGCAAGTCCAGCACAACAAGGCGTTCCAGCACATGACCTGCCGCGGCGTGTCCTATCACGCGACCAGGCCCGGCGCCGTGACTGCCGACGGCGCGCCGGCCCCGAACGATTGTGCGGGACGCATTTTCGTACCAACCAACGACGGGCGGATGTTCGCGCTCGATGCCCAGAGCGGTGTGCCTTGCCAGAGTTTTGGCAACCAGGGACAGATCGACCTCAAGCAAGGCAGCGAGATCCAGACACTCGGCTTCTACGAGGGCACCTCGCCGCCCGTCGTCACGGACAAGGTTCTGATCGTCGGCGGAGCGGTGATCGACAACTATTCCGATCGCGTCCCGTCGGGCGTGATCCGCGGCTTCGATATCTATTCGGGACGGTTGCTCTGGGCGTTCGATGCCGGCAATTCCGATCCGAACGAGATGCCTTCGGCCTCGCATCATTTTACAGCCGGCTCACCCAATTCGTGGAGCATTTCGGCGGTCGACGAGAAGCTCGGACTCATCTACGTGCCGCTCGGCTCGAGTTCTCCGGATATCTGGGGCGGCGGCCGTTCGCCCGAAAACGAGCGCTACGATTCGGCATTGATTGCGCTCGATGTCTTGACCGGAAAACTGCGTTGGTCGTTCCAGAACGTGCACCACGATCTCTGGGACATGGATATGCCGTCGCAGCCCAGTCTGGTCGATTTGCGCTCTAACGGCGGCGTGACGCCGGCGATCTACATCCCGGCAAAGACTGGCGACATCTTCGTGCTCGACCGGCGCGACGGGCGTCAGTTGGTGCCCGCACCGGAGAAGCCGGTGCCTCAGGGCGCCGCGAATGGAGACCGGCTGTCGCCAACCCAGCCATTTTCGGAATTGAGCTTCCGCCCCTCCGGCAAACTTACGGACGCGCAGATGTGGGGCAGCACGATGTTCGACCAGCTCGCTTGCCGGATCAAGTTCAAGCGCCTGCGCTATGAGGGGCCGTTCACTCCGCCGTCTGAACAAGGCACGCTGGTGTTTCCCGGAGACTTCGGCATGTTCGAATGGGGCGGCATTGCCGTCGATCCGCAGCGCCAGATCGCGATCGCGAATCCCCAATCGATTCCCTTCATCTCTCGCCTGGTGCCGCGCGGAAAGGACAATCCGGCCGCGCCGAATGCGGCGCATCCACCAGGAACCGAGCTGGGCGTGCAGCCGATGTACGGCGCCCCCTACGGCGTTGATCTCGGCATTTTCCTCTCACCGCTCGGCATTCCCTGTCTTGCTCCGCCGTGGGGCAACATCGCAGCGATCGATCTTAGGACACACAAGGTGGTCTGGCAGCATCGGATCGGCACGATACGCGATCAGGCCCCGCTGCCGCTGCCATTCAAGCTCGGCGTTCCCATGCTGGGCGGTCCGATCGTCACCGCGGGCGGCGTCATCTTCATCACGGGAACGATGGATGACTACATCCGCGCGTTTGACGTTCGCGATGGCAGACAGCTTTGGCAGGACCGCCTTCCTGCCGGCGGCCAGTCGACGCCGATGACCTATGAGGCTGGCGGCAAGCAATATGTCGTGACGGTCGACGGCGGCCACGGGTCATTCGGAACTAAACTCGGCGATTACGTGCGAGCCTACGCGCTGCCGTGATCTGCCTCGGCAGGACTTGCTTGTACTTGCCCACGCCTTGTCCCGATCTGCCGGCGCGACGCGCAACTGCTGACGCCAGGAGAGCTACGCCCGCAGCTATTCCCAGCGCCGCGAGCCCCTGACTGATGACGCCGGCAGGTGGGAGCTGCTTGCGTGACAGCCAACCGCCATCGATCGACGTGCCCTGCGGACCAGCTTCAATCATGGTGCCCTCGCTGCTCTTTGCGGGGTGCGCGCGCGACAGCAGGTAGCGGAAGGCAGCTCCCACGATGTTCTCGGTAATCTGCGGAGCCATCGCATAGGCAAATTGGCCGGCACGAGCCGGCCAGCCGACGGCGACTTCGTCTCGGGGCGCGCGGACGAGGCTCACGAACGTCTCGGCAACGTCCTCCGCCTGATACAGCAGCGGACCGGGATCAAGCGTCCGGCCGGACATGTTGGCGCCGTGGACGAAGCCCGGCGTGTCGACCATGGCCGGGAAGACGCCGCAGACATGGATGTTGCGGTGAGCACTGAGCTCTTGACGCAGGCTAGCGGTGAAGCCCCGAAGGCCGAATTTGCTCGCGGTATAGGCCGCAGCAAAAGGCGTCGGCGCCCAGCCGCCGAGCGAGATGTTGTTGATCAGGATGCCGCGGTTCTGGCGGAGGAAGATCGGAAGCACCGCGAAAGCGCCATGCATCGTGCCGAGGAGATTGACCTCGATCGTTCGGCGATGAAGCGCGATATCCGCGTCCTGATAGGCCCCGAAAACGCCGGTGCCGGCGTTGTTGATCCAGACGTCGATGCCACCGAACGCGTCTTCGGCCTCTCGGGCCAGCCGCTGCACCGCCTCGGCGTCGGTGACATCGGTCGGGATCGCAAATGCGCGGCCTCCGAGCGCCTCGCATTCTGCGGCGAGGCTCGTCAGGACTTCGGCACGGCGTGCCGCCAAGACCACGCTTGCGCCCTTGCCCGCGAAGGCCAGCGCCGCAGCACGCCCGATTCCGCTCGAGGCACCGGTGATGACGACGCACGTGCCGGTCATTTGCCGCGGCTCAGATACGGAGCGGGCCGCCGGAAGCATCCAGTGCAGGGATCGCCGGAGGCGCTCAGTTCCCTCCGCTTCAAACCAGTCGCCATGCGCGAAGATCACCCGCTCCGGAGACAGCCGTATAAGCCGCTCGGCTGCGGACCGCACGGAACGGCCGCCGAGGCGCAGCAGAAGCCGTAGATAGACCGGCGCCATTCCGTTTGGCTTGGAAATGCCCAGGAGGTTTGCCGCCGCCTCATTTGGCGCGCTGAGATCGTTGGGATCGAGATTTTGCACGAGATCCGTCAGGATCAGTGTCCGGCTGCGCTTGTCGAACAGCTCGATCTCGGAGAACATCGGAGCGTTCACCGAGACGGCTTCGAGGTCGGCCCTCCATTCCTCGGGCGTCGCCTCTCCAAGCTCGCGGTCGATGCGGATACGTGCCGCTCGAACTTGCCTGCGTGCCGCAAGGCCGCGCGCCGCGAAAGTCGCCGCCGGCGGCAGCTCTCTCTGCCAGTCGGACAGGAACATCCAGTGCGCGATATTCGGCGCGAGCAAGTACCTTATCGTCCCAAGCCGCTCCAGCTCACCGCGGAGAGCCGGCGAATATCTTACCGGCGAATGCAGCACGAGATCGCCGTTCGAGAGCCGAATGACGGTCATACGCACCGGAAGTTTTAGACCGGCGGCGCTGATCGGGGCGTCGTCCACGACCCAGATATCGTCCGTCACGCGCGACAGACGGGCGGTCGACAAGGTGGCGTCGGAACTTTGCATGAGCATCTTCCATCACGGGCGTTAGCTCAAGCTTTGGGAGTGACGCTCGTTCCTTGCTAGGACGCCCGAGCCTGCTGGCCAGCGTTGCGTCGGCGACGGCGCGCTGCAAGCCGGCCTCGCCCCCTCTCCGCCGGAAAGTGCCGCGTGATCGCCGGTACGCACTCCGGCTCTGAGGGAGGTTGTTCGCAGGCAATCGGCGCATGGTCCGGACGAGCTTCCATCAGATCAAGCACGGCACGGCCCTTGGCGGTGATGCGCCACCCGCCATTTGTCCGGTCGATCAGCCTTTGCGAAAAGATGTCCAGCCCCGGCACCCGCCCGGCGAGCCGCCGGGTGCGCTCGGTCCAGTCGCGACCGCTGGTCGCCAGAATGGCCATATCCCGCTTGAGATCCTCCAGGGCAGCGAACCCATCCGGGTAGCTCACCAGGATCTTGAGGACCGTCACGTGGAAATTCACCCCCGCCCCCACATGACCATCGTCACATCGTCGGGACTTCTGAGAGAGCATTGCGGGCCGCTTGTTTGAGGCGATCCGCAGAGACGTCGCCCCTGCTTGCAGTCTCCAGAAGCTTCGAGGCCACGTGGGTCCGGGCGCCGATCTCACAGCGTGGAACACCTTCACACACCTCGTCGAGAACGGTGCGCAACAACGCCTTTGTCGCCGTATCGATCATGGAAAGCCCCAGCGGAAAGGTTCACGGTAGGGCAATCGCTCCGGTCTGTGATTCAACATTGTTAATGATCTGAAAATTTCACTGGCGTCCATTGCCGGCCGCGCTCACCCAGCCCGAGGGCGGGCGCAATCGCCTTGGGCGCCACGACTTCAAACACCGGCATCTTGGAGGTAGGGGTCTGAGGAGTCCGGCATCACGTCGCGACACCACCGCGAGCCTGGAGAAGCTCTAATATCTATGTCGGAATGACAAGTTTCGAGGTGATTGCGGAGTATACAAGCGCCGTCGCCGGAGAGATAACCGGCCAACGCAGCGACGCAATGTCCGAGCCCGGCAATCCTTTGGTCTTCATCCTTTTTAAGAAGCCAAGGCCGGAGGACGTTCAGCTCTATCCCGAGTAGTTGCCAGACGCCCTCAAGGTTTGTGGCGCTGGGATCGCGCAATGAGCAGCGTGGCCGCCGGAATTTCTGCATCGCCTGCACATTCCTCTATTCCGAAATTTCGATTGCAATGGGTTGGTGATCGGAGGCATCGGTCGCTTCGTTGACCTGGATGCTGCGAACGTAGCCGGTCAAATCTTCCGTCACGAAAATGAAGTCGCGGCAGTCGGGCCCGTCGGCCCACTGCGCGCGGTCGTAGATTCCGCAAGTCGGCGCACGCGTTCGGTCGCGGCCATCGGCGATCCATGCATCCCGATAGGCCAGACCGGGCCGGCCGGATCGGGCAATCAATGCGTGCTGGGGGTCGGCAACGTCAAAATTGAAATCGCCACACAGCAGGCTCGACGCAGCGACGGTCTGACTTCCATACGGCTCGTCATGCCGGGAGCTGGCCTGCTTCGGGCTCATCGACGCCTCCTCCTGCAAATCCAGCAGACGGGCGATCTGTGCCTCGCGCTGACCGGCCGAATGGAATTCGAGATGCGTGTTGACAATGCGGACCGCGCCAAACGAGGCCTGAACCGTCACCTCCAAGGCGTGACGGCGCATGCTGCGCACCGTGGCTGCGTCCGGCCATGGCAGCAGGTGGTTGGCGATCTGCAGCACCGGCAACCGCGACAGCGTCATGTTGCCGAAGCGATGGAGGTTGCCATCACGATCGACAGTTTCGATAGCAGATCGGAATATTGCGGAGTAGCCGGGCAAAAGGGCTGCCAGCTGTTCACTCTGATCCCCTCCATCACCAAATCTGGAGAAGTTCGCGCTCACCTCCTGGAAGCAGAACACGTCCGCGTCGAGCGTCTGCTGGGCGACGGCAACGATCCTCGCCAGATCGGTCACGCCGTCGCATCCTTTGCCGCACTGTATGTTCCAGGTGAGAAGTCTCATTACCGGATGCCTGCACGCATGAACGACTGGACGAACTGGCGCTGGAACAGCAGAAACGCGATCAGCAGCGGCGCCATCGTCATCACGGTTGCCGCCGTGATCACTGACCAATCCACACCGGTCTCAGGCGCGCCGAATACGGCAAGCCCCACCGTGAGCGGCCGCGCTTCCACCGAATTCGTGACGATCAACGGCCACAGGAAATTGTTCCAGTGATAGCTGACGGAGACGAGGCCAAAGGCGACGTAGGTCGGGCGAGCCAGCGGGACATAGACCCGCCACAGGATTCCGAGCGGACCCGCTCCCTCGACCCGGGCGGCTTCCACCAACTCCTGGGGCACACCCTTGAAAGTCTGCCGCAGCAGGAAGATGCCGAAGGCGCTCGCGAGATAGGGCAGCGCGATCGCAGGGATCGTATCGAGCAATCCCAGCTTGGCGATCGCGCGGTAGTTCTCGACGATCAGAACGTCGGGCATGATCATCAGTTGGAGCAGAACGAGGGCGAAAGCGATGCCGCTGCCCCTGAACTTGAAGCGCGCAAACGCATAGGCGGCCAGCGTCGACAGTATGAGCTGGCCGACCAGGATCAGGGTCACCAGTACGACCGTGTTGAGATAGTACCGGGCGAACGGCGCCTGGTTCCAGGCCCGGGCAAAATTCTCCAGCGTCCAGGGCGCGGACAGGCTGAACGACGTGGCGTAAGCGGCCGGATGCAGCGCGCTCCAGAAGGCATAGGCCAATGGGGCGAGCCAGATCAAAGCCAGGAGCCATGCTGCGACGGCTTCAATGGGGCGTGTCCGGCCTTTCATTGATAGTGGATCCTGCGATCGAGATAACCGAACTTGATCAGCGCAACCGAGCTCAGCAGCATCAGAAGCACAACCGTCAGTGTTGCCGCGTAAGAGGAATCCTGGAAGGTGAAGGCAACCTCATAAATGTAGTAGAGCAGCAGCGTGCTGGCGTTGTTCGGACCGCCCTTGGTCATGATGACCAGATGGTCCACCAGCTTGAAGGAGTTGATGACTGCGTTGATCGCTACGAACAGCGTGGTCGGCATCAGCAGCGGGAACGTGATCCGGCGAAACGTGTACCACCGGCTCGCGCCTTCGATGGACGCGGCCTCTTCGAGATCCGGCGAGAGCTGCTGCAACGCCGCCAGGTAGAAGATCATGAAGAAGCCGGCCTCCTTCCAGATCACCATCACGACCAGACAGCTCATCACCGTCGAGGGATCGCCCAGCCAGTTCCAGCCGCCGAGACCGAAAAGGCCGCGCAACTGATCGAGCAGCCCATAGCCCGGCGTGTAGAAGAACAGCCAGATGTTGGCGACGGCGATCATCGGCAGCACGGTCGGCGTGAAGTAGGCCAGTCGCAGAAAGCCGCGGCCGCGCATGTTGCGATTGACCCAGATCGCCATCACCAGAGCCAGGGCGATCGAGGTAGGGATCGTGCCGAGCGCGAACCAGAAATTATTGACCAGCGCCTTCCAGAAGATCGGATCGGCCGCCATGGACCGATAACTGTCAAGCCCGACGAAGGCCTCGGTGCCGTTCCGGCGTGTGACGAATAGCGAATGCCGGATCGTCGCCAGAATCGGAAAGTGCGTGAATGCGATCAGCAGGACGGCCGCCGGCAACAGCAGCAGCCAGGCGTTCACGGTGTTCCACCACGCCTGCGATCGGGCGCGGCGCGGGGCGATTGGCGATGAGGCGACCTCGTCGGACATCTGTGAGCCGGCGGGATGGCGGCGGCGCGCCATCCCGCCTCGTCCCTATTTGTAAGCGCGCAAGACGCGGTCGGACTGCTGCTGCGCGGCAGCCAACGCCTCCTGCGGCTTCTGCGCGCCCGTGATCGCGGCCTGCACGGCATCGCCGACAAACTTGTAGATGCGGCCGTTCTCATGGACGGAGAGCTCCGGCACCGCATGCTCCAGCTGATCGCGCGCAACTGTGGCCTGCGGGAAGCCCTTTGCGTAGGCCTCCATCGTCGGCGTCTTGTAGGCGGCCGGCGACACCGCCACGTAGCCGGTCTTCATGCTCCATTCCGCCGCGCGTTCCGGAGCCGTCATCCATTGAATGAACTTGACGGCCGCCTTCTGCTGGTCGGGAGACGCACTCTTGAAGATGTAGAAATTGCCGCCGCCGGTCGGTGATCCGCGCCGCTCCCCGGCCGGCAGCATGGCCACACCGAACTGGAATTTCGCGGCGTCCTTGACCGCCGTCAGATTGCCGGTGGTGTGCCACATCATCGCCGTCTTGCCTTCGAGGAAATCGTTGCGCAGCGTCGCCCAATCGATGCTGCCGGCGGGGGCGACGTTGTGCTTGCGCGACAGGTCGACCCAGTACTCGAGGGCGGCGACCGTCTTCGGAGCGGTCAGATAAACCTCGTTGCCGGGCTCGTTCATCATCTTCTGGCCGTTCTCGATCGCCAGCGCCTGCAGCATCCAGTAGGCATAACCAGTCGAGGGAATTTCGATGCCCCAGCGTGTCGTGTTGCCGCCATCCTTCTTGACCAGCTTCTTCGACATCTCGACCATTTCGTCCCAGGACGCCGGCGCTTTCTCGGGATCGAGGCCCGCCTCCTTGAAGGCGTCCTTGTTCCAGTACAGCACAATGGTCGAACGCTGGAACGGCACGCTCCAGGTCTTGCCGTCGATCTGCCCGTTCGCCATGAACGCCGGATAGAACTCCCTGAACCAGGCCTTGTCGCCGACGAGATCGTCAAACGGCACGATGGCGTTCTCGTCCATCAGCGTGAACACGTCGGTCGACAGCAACACCGACAGTTGCGGCGGCTGCCCGCCCTTCATGGCGGTCATCGCCTTGGTCATCGTATCGGTGTAGTTGCCGGCATAGACCGCCGTCACCTTGATGTCCGGATTGTCCTTCTCGAAGCGCGAGACCATGTCGTCAATGATCTTGGTGACGGGACCGCCGACCGCGACCGGATAGTACATGGTCAGATCCACGGCGGCGGCCGGGCGGGCAGCCATCGAAAGCACGGCGAGTGCCGCTGCTATCAACATCGTTCGTCGCGCAAACATGTGACAATCTCCTTCGTTACCACGTTTGAAACAGCCGCTGCTATCGACCGGTTATCGCCCGCTGGCCCTCTTTGACGATGGTCTCCAAGCGAGCTTCCGAATTCGAATCGAACCGATGCTCGAGCCCGGGTTCCCACGCGATCCGGACATCCTCGCCTGGCCGAACCTTGCTGAAACCTTCGAGCCGCACTGAAATCGGCTGACCATCGACCTCGCACAGAACGATGCTGTCGGCCCCAAGATGCTCGATCGCCTTGACGCGCGCAAAATGATCCCCGCCCGACACGATGCGGATATGCTCCGGCCGGATGCCGATGAGATGATCGCCATGGCGCAAAAGATTCATCGGCGGCGTGCCGATGAACCGCGCCGTGAACGCCGTCGCGGGCCGGTTATATAGCTCCTCCGGTGTGCCATTCTGCTCGATACGACCATCGCGCATCAGCACGACGCGATCCGCCATCGTCATGGCTTCGGTCTGGTCGTGGGTGACGTAGACCATCGTCATTCCGAGCCGCTGTTGCAGGGCGCGGATCTCCGTCCGCATCTCATGCCGCAGCTTGGCGTCCAGATTTGAAAGCGGCTCGTCCATGAGGCAGACCCGCGCTTCCGCAATGATGGCTCGCCCCAGTGCAACCCGCTGGCGCTGGCCGCCGGACAGCTGCGACGGCTTGCGTTCAAGCAGCTGCGCAAGGCCAACGATCTCGGCCACACGCCGGAGCCGTTCGTCTCGTTCGGCGCGCGACACGCGACGCACACGCAGGCCGAAGACGATGTTCTCGGCTACACTCAAATGCGGAAACAGCGCGTACGACTGGAAGACCATGGAGATCGTCCGTTGCGCCGGAGTCAGATGGGTCACGTCGACGCCGCCGATGGCGATCGTGCCGGCGTCAGCATTCTCAAGGCCGGCGATCAGCCGCAGCGTGGTCGACTTGCCGCAGCCGGACGGTCCCAGCAGCACCAGCAGCGAGCCCTCGTCCGCCGTCAGACTGACGTCATCGACGGCGCGCATCGCGCCCCAGAACTTGGAGACATGACTCAGCGTAATCGCTGACATGGCCCGTTCGCTCTCAGCTGCAGGGCTCTGCGCCGCGCGCAGACATAGCTCGGCATGCTCGCAGCATCCTGCTCGCGCGGAGCAGCCCAAAGCTGGTCGCCATGAGCAGACAGATTCATGCCGTCCCTCCCGATGGCCACGCAACGTTCGCCGGCGCGGCAAGTCATTTTGTTCATATGAACATATTGGAGCAGCATATGAAACAGAAAATTGCGCCTTAAACGTTCGGATGATAGTTTGTTTCGAACGGACAGCCCTATGCTCAAGACAGTCTCGTCACGTCAGGCCTACATACTGGAGATCGTGCGCGACGAAGGCTTCGCCTCGATCGAGCAGCTTGCAACGCGTTTTGACGTCACGCAGCAGACCATTCGCCGCGTCGTGAACGGGCTCTGCGATCAAGGGCTGCTCCGGCGAATGCACGGCGGCGTCAGCCTGCCCGTTCAAAGCCAGAATCTCGCTTATGGAAGCAGACAGGGATTGAATGCCGACGCCAAACGGCGCATCGCACACGCGACTGCGAGCTTCATTCCCGACGGGGCGTCGCTTATGATCGGGCTGGGTACAACACCTGAATATGTCGCGCAGGCGCTATCCCGCCGTCAGGATCTGCGCGTGATCACCAACAATCTGAATGTGGCCGCAGCGTTCGCACAAAATCCCGACGTGGAAATCACGATCGCGGGCGGCACGCTCCGTTCGCTCGACCGGGACATCGTGGGCGAAGCGGCGGCCCGCTTTTTCTCGGGCTATCGAGCCGATTACGGGATATTCGGCGTCGGAGGCGTCGATCAGGACGGTGCGCTGCTCGACTTTCACATCGACGAAGTCCTGGCGCGGCAATCCATCGTTGCCAATTCGCGCACCGCCGTCCTGGTCGCCGACACGACAAAATTCGGCCGCAACGCCACGGTGCGCGGCGGACATCTCGCCGATTGTAACCACCTATTCACCGACGGGCCGCTGCCACCGGCCTTTACACCGGTCGTCGCCAAATTTGCCGAGCGCATTCACGCATCCGATGCCGCGCGTGCCGGAGCCACGTAGCCTGCGCGAAATTAACCCGCGCCAGCAGTCGCCAAGGCCGCGGCCCCTACGCCCCCTCAATTATATCGGACGCCGTTTCGGCTGATTTGTAAGCACAATTCTCCACGTGTGACGGACAAATCCCGACGATATACCCACTGCGATTTTTCGGTCTTGAATTCACGGAAAATTCGAGCCGCTCGCAACGCTGGTGGCTCCGGTACCTATCGGGGTCAATCGACTGTCGGCACTGTGTGGGGGCGAAGATTGCCGTGCGCGCACTGGTGCGGTGTAAATTCAAATACCGTCAGAGATCGGAAGGCGCTCGGCCGCTCGCTCGGTCCGCACAGACAAAGGCGTGCTTGCCGAGAAGATCAATATTCTCTTGATGCCGCTGCTGTCGACCTCGCCGTCTATCGGGGTAGCCAGCCGGATCTATTTTCCGCGGAACACCGCCGGGCGACGCTCCACGAAAGACTGGATGCCTTCTTTCATGTCTTCGCTGCTGAAAACGCGGTCCTTGATTTTCAGGATATAGTCGATCGCCGCTCTTTCGCCGGCCTCAATGTACTTCAGCGCGGCCTCTTTGGTTACCTGAATGCCGATCGGAGCGTTCTTGGCGATCAGACCAGCAATTTCCATCGCGCGGGGAATCTGCTGACCAGGAGCGACGACTTCCTGAACAAACCCGATTTTATACGCCCGCGCCGCGCTGAACTCGTCGCACAAGAACAGATGATACATCGCATCCCCCCATCCTGCCCGCGCCACGTACCGGAAATGGGCGCCACCGAGCGGCGCGATCCCGCGCTTGGATTCCATTTGGCAGAACCGGGCGTCGTCGGCGGCCACAACGATGTCGCCGGCCAACATCATTTCGATGCCAATCGTGAAACAGATCCCCTGCACGGCCGTCACGATCGGCTTACGACACCGGCTTTTCAGCGCGAACGCATCGATGTTGCCGGGCTTGATCTCGGTATTTTCGGCCTTGGGTCCGAAGAACTTCGGCATATCAAGGCCTGCCGTGAAGTCCGGGCCGTCGGCGCAGAGCACACCGACCCAATAGTCGTCGGTGCGGTCGAGAAGCGTCATCGCATCCGACATCTGCGCCATCATCTGCGGGCTGAAAGAATTCTTCTTCGCCACGTTGTCGATGACGATCTTGAACACATGCCCATGCACCTCGGTACGGATCTGACCGACTTGCGTCGTCTCGGTCATTTGCTGGTCTCCGAATGCTCCTAGGCAACTGCGCGACGTTGTGCAGAATTAACCTGTCAATTTTGCTCAGCTCAGCGCCGCAAACGCAGTCCGTTCAAAAGCCATCAGTTCTTCTGTCCGTCCGTCGCGTATCTTCAGCAGCCACTGCGGATCCTGAAGCAGCGCCCGCCCCACCGCGACGAGATCGAACTCCTCGCGATCGAGGCGGCGGATCAACTCGTCGAGGTCAGTCACCGCCTCCCGTGCGCCCCGGCTGCACGGCCGATGTACTTGGCTGCGCTCCAACGCTGCTCACCTACCATTTTTCGACCCAAGGCCGCAGCACGACTTCGAACGCCCAGGTCGACCGATGCTGACGATGCAGTTGCAAATAGGCTTTTGCGATATGGTCGGGGTCGGCCATATTGTCGTCGACAGTTGTCCCCGCCAGCCGATGCGCGCGAGTGCCGTCTTCCTGGGTCCAGCCGATCGCGGCGTCGATCGGCACATTCGCTATGTGGACGCCCTGCGGCATCAATTCTCTTGCCATGCTCTGCGCGAGTCCGGACTTGGCATGACATGCCATTGCAAATGCGCCACTTGAGAAGCCTTTGAGCGCCGCGCTGGCGTTCGTGAAGATGATTGTTCCTCTGGCGCCGTTGGCGTCGGGTTCGTTCCCAAGCATGAGCCGGGCTGCCTGTTGACCGACCAGAAACGCGCTGAACGCCGAGTTGCGAAGTGTTTCGAACGCCATGCCCGGGTCGGCTTCGATGATGCTTTTGCGGAAAATGCCGGGAACCCGGCCATCGATGTTATGCACGACAAGTCGTGGCGTGCCGACGTCCTGAACGACGTTGCCGAACAGCTGTGTCACCGCCGCCGGATCAGTTGCATCGCAGGCATATCGAAGCACACGATGCGTCTTCTCCAAGGCTTCGAGGACCGGCTTTTCGGGATTCCTGGCTGCGACGCAGACACGCATGCCGTTCTCCGCGAACAGCCGGGCGCAACTCGAGCTGATGCCCGGACCGCCCCCCACGATCACCGCAACCTCGTGCACGGAACTTTTGATATCAATCATCTTGACCTTTCCAGTCCTGCGTTGTCGCGCTCTCCATGAAGAGATGACACGGAAACCGCCGTGACCCTGCTTCCCGCTAGCCGGGCGTCACCAGTTTTCGCCGAATGGCCGCAGCTCTGTGAGGAACGACCAAGCCGATCGATTCTGCCCATAGAGATGATAGAGTTCGTCCGCGATGGCAGCAGGCTTGATAAAGAATTCATCTGGCTTGTCGCTCATCCGCGCGCGCATTCTGGGCGTATCAATCACGGCGTCGATGAGAACATAGGCGACGTGCACGCCCAGAGGTCCCACGTCACGTGCGATCGACTCGGCCAAAATGCGCTGCGCCGCCTTTGTCGGCGCGAAGCCGGCGAAGTTGGCCTTGCCCCGGATCGAAGACGTGTTTCCGGTCACCAGGATTGCGCCCTTGCCTCGGTCGATCATGTCAGGAGCCACTTCGCGCGCCAGGTATAACAAGCCCATCACGTTGACCTCGAAATTGCCCTTCAGCATCTTCGGATCGATCTCCCGAAAGCTCCCCCAGCCTCCGCCGACCGCGTTGTGGACGAGAACTTCAGCCGCGCCAAAACGCCGCTTTACATCCGCAACGACGGTCCGCACCTGATTTTCGTCTGAAACGTCGCAGGTCGCCGCGTGGACATCAGGAAGCTCTTGCGCCAGGCGATTGATGAGCTCGGCTGAGCGAGCCAGCGCTATGATACGGAACCCGCCGGCAGAGAAGCGCTTGACGATGGCAGCTCCGGTGCCCGGCCCGACCCCGGTCACGATCGCGACTGGTTTCTCACTCATTTGAACTTTCTCCACGTTATTGTCCGGCCGCTTTCAAATGAATTCGCTCGGACTGCGACTGATAGGCGGCTGCCTCCTGCGCGGACACCAAGGCCAAACGAACCGCAACATTCTTGTGGTAGGGCGTGCCGGCAATGGGATCGCGGTTGCCGCTCTCTGTGAGCAGATTGATACGTGGCCCATTGATCAGTCGCTCTCCGTCCGACGCGGGGTATGCCTGCCCATAGCCGTGCGGCAGCGCCAGCTGGCCGTTTCGCATGGCGTCATCGAGCTTGCAGCGGACGACGAGCCGGCCAATCACGGATTCCACCGCGACCCAGTCACCATCCTCCGCGCCCAGATTTCTCAGATCGCTCGAATTGATCAGCATGGCGCCATCCGGATCCTCGCGACGCCATGCGGGGTCACGGAAGATCTGGTTGGCGTTGAACATGCGGCGGCCGCCGGCTGCCAACATGAACGGAAACTCCTTTGGCGCGCCCGCGGCACGTGGATCGAGCCGCGCGAGCCATTCGAACATCTGCGGGACCACCAGTCGAACCCTGCGGTCCGAATGGCTGATCAATGACCAGACCTCGTCATAGTCGTGCTCGGTAATCGCCGTCCCCTGCCGCGCAGTCACGATCGTGTCGAACAGGAGATCGCCAAGTTGATGGTCCGCCACGTCGTCCGATGCACCAATTGCCCGTCGCACCGCTTGCGGCGACCGCTTCGCGCAAGCCAGTGCCGCGCTCCACATAGGCGCCGCGACCGCGGTACCATCCGGAAGCGTCTGCCCCAGCGTATGGTAGAGCACGAGGGCTGGCACTGCCCCTGGGTTTTCCGCGATGAAAGCACGAAGGGCCGCGGCGAATTCCGGTCGCGAGCGCCGTGCTATTTCGCGCAGCGGCGCCAGCACATTGTCACCTGGTAGAAGCCCCAAGGCGATCGCAAGCCGCGTGTAGATCTCGGGCTCCGGCAGGGTCCCGGCGAGCGGCGCCAAGACACCCGCACGAACGTGGAAATAGTTCGTCGGAAACTCGAAATTGAACAAGGTGAATTCTGTTTTCTCAAACTGCGAAGACGCCGGCAGAACGTAATGTGCGAGCCGTGCGGTTTCGGTCATCGCAACGTCGACCACGACGCATAGGTCGAGCGAGCGCAGCGCGCGCTCTACAGCTTCGGTGTTTGCCGCCGTGTTGGCTGGATTGGAGCTGTCGACCCAAGCGCAGCGCAACCGGTCGGGATGGTCGTTGAGCACCGCCTCGGGAAAGATGTTGGGCGGCAACAAGCCCCCGATAATTGCATCGCCAGTCGGTGCGAAGGTCTGGTTCGGCGAATTGCCCCACAGCGGTTGGAGCCAGCTATGCAGTTGGTTGGTGCCTTTCCGGCCGAAATTTCCGGAAAGCATGATCAGGAGCTTCTCGAGATAGGAGTTGAGCGTCGAGTTGATGCCCTGCTGGATGCCAAGCTCGACCCGCACCACCATGGCCTTCGCGGCTGCGATCATCGCGGCGCACCGCTCCAGGTCCGTGATCGAGATATCGGCGGCTGCAGCCCATTGTTCAATGGGGATATCCAGTAGCGCCTGCCTCACTTCCGAGAAGCCGACGGTGTGCTCCTGAATGAATGCGTCGTCGATCCGATCGGAGCGGACAAGCGTGGCCAGCAGCGCGCCAAGAAGGAACGTGTCGGCACCCGGACGCACTGCGAGATGTAGATCCGCCATTTCGGCGGTTTCGGTGCGCCGGGGATCAATGACGATCAGCTTGCGGGTCGGATCCTTGCGGATTTGGTTGAGATGATCGCGCGCGTTGGGGAAGCCGTGCGCGATCCAGGGATTTGCCCCGATGACCAGCAAGAGATCGCAATGATGGACATCCTCGGCTGTGTGACACGTCTGGCTGCCGAACATGTGGCCATTGACCCAGAAGTCGCCGGTCTTCTCCTGCGAAAGAGCGTTGAACACGCTGCGCGAACCCAGCGCGCGCAATAATCCGCTGGCATAGGCGCCGCCGGCGTGGTTGCCCTGCCCGCCACCGCCGTAAAGGGCAATAGTCTTTCCGCCATGCCTGTCCACGATCTCGCGCAGCCGCGCCGCGATTTCCGCGATCGCCACGTCCCACTCGATTTCGTCAAAGCCTCCGTCCGCGCGCCGACGTAGCGGCTTGGTCAGCCGATCCTTGTGATGGGCATAATAGGGAATCCGGGTCGCCTTGTTGCAGAGATAGCCCTGTGATTTCGGGCTCGAACGGTCGCCTCGCACTTTCTCGAGGCGCTCGTTGTTCACGAACACCTCGATCCCGCAATTGATGTAACACAGGTTGCAGGCTGTTTTGAGCCACTTGCCGGCCGTCATGGTGACCTCCCTGGTATTGTTATTTGTCAGCGCATCGTCCTTGTCGCCCGACGCCGAGGCTTTTGAGTCCGGCCACTGGCAGTCATGCGTCCCGCAGCGAGAATTCCGTCGGAAAGCTTCCCAGCACCAACAGCGCGCGACAGCACGATTGATCCAACCAAGGTTGCGATAGCGCCGGTCGCGATTTGGCGGGCCTGTCGAGGTGGCTGATCGGGAAGCAGCTCAACAAAGACGTCGATCATCTTCTCCAGCTTGTCGGCAAACGCCTGCTGCTCGCTGGAGCCCGATCGAGCGATATCGACAGCGAGGGTTGGAAGGGCGCAACCATGTTTGGGATTGTCTCGATGCCGCGGACTCAGATAGTCGGCAATCAAGTTCGCGAAGCGTTCGCCGTTGGCCGTGTTGTCAGTCAGCTTTTTCCAGCGCTCGGTCGTTTGGTCCATTGCAAAGGCGATCGCCTCGCCAACAAGCGCCTCACGCGACTCGAAATGATTGTAGAAGCCGCCATGCGTCAGACCCGCAAGCTTCATCAAATCGATGGCGCTGAGCCCTTTGGCGCCCTTCTGGCGTAAACCGTAAGAGGCATTTTCAACGATCCGACGGTGCGTCCGACGCCTGTGGTTTTCTCCGTAACGCATCACCACCCCGTGCAAGCTCCCTGGAGGACCGGCCGTACAATCGTACTCGTCCCCTCGGAACAATTCTCGAACCGCGCTTTCTTGACGGCTGCGGCAAGATTTCATTGCAATGCCTGCCATCTTATATGACTATCATCATATAACAACAGATATCAGCAGGAGAGTTCGCGATGGCCGCCGTTTCCGATCCCATCGTCATTGTTTCCGCCGCTCGCACGCCCCTTGGCCGGTTCATGGGCGAGTTGTCGCCGCTGAGCGCCCACAAGCTCGGCGCTCACATTATCGGTGCGGCACTGGAGCGGGCGAAGCTGGCGCCTGAAAAGATCGACGAGGTGTTCATGGGCAATGTGCTGCCGGCCGGCCAGGGCCAGGCACCGGGCCCGTCAGGCTGCGCGCGGCGCCAAACTGCCCGACGCGACCGGCGCCACCACCGTGAACAAGGTCTGCGGCTCCGGCATGAAGGCGACCATGCTCGCCCATGACATCATCAACGCGGGGTCAGCGGAGATCGTGCTGTCCGGCGGAATGGAAAGCATGAGCAATGCACCCTATCTGCTGACGAAAGCAAGGAGTGGATATCGCGCCGGGCACGACCGGATCATTGATCACATGATGATGGACGGGTTGGAAGACGCATATGAAACCGGGCGTTCGATGGGCGATTTCGGCGAGGCCACAGCGGAGGCTTATCAATTCACTCGCAAGGACCAGGACGCCTACGCGATCGAGACGCTGACCCGCGCGCGCAACGCGGTCCAAGGGGGCGCGTTCAGGGCCGAGATCGCGCCGATCACGCTCACAGAAAAGGCCGGACAACGGATCATCGCGAACGACGAGCATCCGCTGAAAGTGGATCCAGCCAAGATTTCCGGATTGAAGGCAGCGTTCCGCGCCAACGGCACTATTACGCCGGCCGCCTCCTCCGCCAATGCCGACGGCGCCGCGGCTCTCATCCTTGCAAAACGCTCTCTCGCCGATCGCGATGGCCTACCCGTGCTGGCAGAGATCAAAGGTCACGCTACCCATAGCCAAGAGCCGCAATGGTTCACCACGGCGCCGATCCCGGCGATCCGCAAGCTGCTCGACAAGGTCGGCTGGAGTGTCGGCGATGTCGACCTGTTCGAGATCAACGAGGCCTTTGCCGTGGTCGCGATGGCGGCGCAGAAAGACCTCGGCATTCCCAGGGAGAAGCTGAACGTCAACGGCGGCGCCTGCGCGCTCGGTCATCCCATCGGCGCTACCGGTGCGCGGCTGATCGTCACATTGTTGCGTGCCCTCGAGGCCCAAAATCTCAAGCGGGGCGTGGCTGCGCTCTGCATTGGAGGCGGTGAAGCGACCGCAATCGCCATCGAGCGAGTGATACACCGCTAGCACGTCAATCTGCAACCGGACCGTTTTGGTTTCCGGGCGCACCGGCCATGCCGATTGCTGAATCCTGCGCGCCGGGCGCGGCAGATGCGCCCGGTTGAAGCGGTCGAATTGGACGAGGCGAGGATCTCAGCCGCGCGCCTTCAGATGCAGCATCGGGTGATGCTCGTAGTGGCCGGCGCCATTCTTCACGATGGGGTCTTCCGAGGTGATCACCTCGATGTCGAGATCATCCGCGATCTGGTAGAGCGACACGCCATAACCGCCACGCGGGTCCATGACGAGACCGTGCGCGACGATCTGCCCCTTTGCGAGCAGATCATCCAGGAACGCACCGTGCTGCTTCATCAACTGTTTCTCATCGGCGTTCATGGTCACCAGGAAATCCGCCCGGGGCGGAAGGTACTTGCAGAGGTAGTACTTCATCGGTCGCTCCTCGGTGAACACGGCTTTCTACCTTGCATGTCGGCCTGACTCGCGCCCCCCCTCGATTTGAGAGATCAATCGGCGACGCCCATCAGCTGTTGAATGCGATCGGCGAGTATTGATCCTTGCACTGAAGGTTCTCTCACAAGGCCTTGTCAAGCGACGGCGCGCGTGGCCGCATTGTCGACAGTACCGTCAAGGAAGCCGGTCAGCCGCTGCCGGATGATCTGTTCGGCTTCCGTCATGATGCGATCAATCAGCTCCTTCACCGTCGGGATATCGTGGATCAGTCCGACCACCATGCCGCAGCTCCAGGCGCCGGCGTCCATCTCGCCGTCAACCATCACCCTGGGGTAGACGCCCGCCACCTGCTCGTGGATGTCCTCGATCTTGAGGCTCGCCCCCTTCTCCCGCTCCACTTCGAGCAATTGATCGACGCCCTTGTTCTTCAGCACGCGCTCGGTGTTGCGCAGCGCACGCATCACCAGCACGGTGTCGAGTTCGGTGGCTTTGACCAGAGCCTGCTTGACGTTGGCATGGACGGGCGCTTCCTTGGTGGCGACGAAGCGGGTGCCCATGTTCATGCCAGCGGCGCCCATCGACAGCGCGGCAACAAGGCTGCGTGCGTCCGCCATGCCACCCGAGGCCACGAACGGAATCTTCAGTTCATCCGCCGCGCGTGGCAGCAGGATCATGTTCGGGATATCGTCCTCGCCGGGATGACCGCCGCATTCGAAGCCGTCGACGCTGACGGCGTCGCAACCGATCTTCTCGGCTTTCAGCGAATGCCGCACCGAGGTGCATTTGTGGATCACCTTGATGCCAGCCGCCTTCAGCGCGGGCATGTACGCTTCCGGGCTGCGGCCGGCGGTCTCCACGGCCTTGACGCCGCCCTCCTTGATGGCGGCGATATATTCGGGATACGGCGGTGCAGTGAAGCTCGGCAGGAAGGTCAGGTTTACACCGAACGGCTTGTCGGTCATGTCACGGCAGCGTGCGATTTCCTTCGCCAGCAGCTCCGGCGTCCGCTGTGTGAGGCCGGTGATGATGCCGAGACCGCCGGCGTTCGATACCGCGGCGGCAAGCTCGGCAAAGCCGACATAATGCATGCCGCCTTGGATGATCGGATGCTGGATGCCGAACAGTTCGGTGATTGCTGTCTTCACGTGCGCTTCTCCGCTTTCCGATCAGTTGACAATTTCGAACAGGCCGGCTGCGCCCATGCCGCCGCCGATGCACATGGTCACCACGCCGTATTTCGCCTTGCGCCGGCGCCCCTCGATCAGGATGTGACCGACAAGCCGGCTGCCCGTCATGCCGTAGGGATGGCCGATCGCGATCGAACCGCCATTGACGTTCAGTTTGTCCGGATCGATGCCGAGCTTGTCGCGGCAGTAGATCACCTGGACCGCATAGGCTTCGTTCAGCTCCCAGAGATCAATGTCGTCGATCTTCAGGCCGTGCCGCTTGAGAAGGCGCGGGATCGCCGCGACCGGACCGATGCCCATTTCGTCCGGCTCGACACCGGCGGCGACGAAGCCACGGAAGATGCCGAGCGGCTTCAGGCCCTTCTTCGCAGCGATCTTGTCGCTCATGACCACGCACGCCGATGCGCCATCGGAGAGCTGGCTGGCGTTGCCGGCCGTGATGGTCTTGCCTTCGAACACCGGCTTGATCTTCGCCAGTCCTTCCGCCGTGGTCTCGGGGCGCGGACCCTCATCCTTCGACAGCGTCACCTGCTGATAGGTGACCTCCTTGGTGTCCTTGTTGACGACGGCCATCGTCGTCTTGATCGGGACGATCTCGTCATTGAAGCGGCCCGCCTGCACCGCCGCACCGATGCGGCGCTGACATTCGAGGCTGTATTCGTCCTGCCGGTCGCGGCCAATCTTGTAACGCTCGGCGACGATTTCTGCGGTGTCGAGCATCGACATGTACATCTCTTGCTTCATCGCCATCAGCTCGTCGTCGACCGCATGGAATCTGTTCATGTGCTCGTTTTGCACCAGGCTGATCGATTCGATGCCGCCTCCGATTGCGACCTCGACGCCATCAAGCATGATCGAGCGTGCCGCGACCGCGATCGCCTGCAGGCCGGAGGCACACTGCCGATCGATCGTGGTGCCGGCAACGGTGACTGGCAGGCCGGCCCGGATCGCCCCCTTGCGTGCGACGTTCATCACCATGGTGCCCTGCTGCATCGCGCAACCGATCACCACATCTTCGACCTCGCCCGGATCAATGCCCGCACGCCTCACCGCTTCGGCCATCACATGGCCGGCCATGGTCGGACCTTCGGTGTTGTTAAGCGCACCGCGAAAGGCCTTGCCGACGCCGGTGCGTGCGGTGGAAACGATAACTGCCTCTGTCGTCATGCTTGCCTCTTTTGCTATGCAGCCGCGTCGAGCTGCACGTAACGCAGCAGGTGGTGAGCGGGATCGCCGAACTGGATGTTGATGGAGGAGATTCGCTTGAAGTAATGGCCGACGTTCAATTCGTCGGTCATGCCCATGCCGCCGTGCAGCTGAACCGCCTGGTCGGCGATGAACTTGCCGGCATAGCCGACCTTCGACTTGGCGCCGGAGGCGAGGCGCGAGATACCGCTCTCGCCGGCACCGAGGCTAAGATTGAGATGCTGCATCAGGGAAAGCGCCTCCTGATGGGCAATGAACATGTCGACCATCCGGTGTTGCAGCACCTGGAAGCTGCCAATGGTGACGCCGAACTGCTTTCTCGCCTTGGCGTACTCCAGCGTCGCTGAGTTCAACTCGGCCATGGCGCCGACCGCCTCGGCACAGAGCGCGCCGATGGCCCGGTCCCGGCAGGCTTCCAGCAGGGCGACGCCCTCCCCCTCGCTGCCGAGCAACTCGCCGCGAACATCCCGTAAGGTGATTTCCGCGGCGCGGCGGCCGTCGATGGTCTTGAAGCTGCGCAGATCCAGATTGGCCGTCCGGGCATCGACGACGAACAGGCTGACGCCGGAGCGATCGTCGTGCTTGCCCTTGGTGCGGGCGGAGACGATGAAATAGTCCGCCCATGGCGCGGCGACGACGGCGGTCTTCTCACCAGTGAGCATGTAATCGCTGCCGTTGAGCCGCGCCGTGGTCGCGACATTGGCGAGGTCGAAGCGCGAGGCTTTTTCGGTCCAGGCCAACGCCCAGATCTTCTGTCCGGCGATGATATCGGGAATCAAAGCCTGCTTCTGCTCATCGGTCCCCGCATGTTCGATCAAGCCGCCGGCTAGCACGACCGTTTCGACGTACGGCTCCACGACGAGGTGACGGCCGAACTCCTGGACAACGATCATGGTGGAGAGCGGGCCGCCACCAAGGCCGCCGCTCTCCTCGGAGAATGGCGCGGCGAGCAGGCCGAGCTCCGCAAAGGCATCCCACTGCCTGCGGCTCCAGCCCTCGTCGCTGGCGACGGCCTTGCGGCGCGCCTCAAAACTGTACTGGTCGCGCAGCATGCGCTGCACGCTGGAGCGCAGCAGTTCCTGCTCTTCCGTGAACTGGATGTCCATCCGATCCTCTTGTTGCGCTGTTGCTAGAGACCGAGCACCGCTTTGGCGATGATGTTGCGCTGGATTTCGTTCGATCCGCCGTAGATGCTGAGCTTGCGCGCGTTCAGGTACGTTTCCGTCGCGGTGTGGCCGTAATCGGGACCCGGCATGAACTGGTTTGCGCTCAAAGATTGCTCGCGAAGCGCCAGCCCGTAATTTCCGATGGCGCGATGCGTCAGCTCGGTAATGCCCTGGAATATCTCGGTGCCGCGGATCTTGAAGAGCGAAGCCGCAGGCCCCGGATCGATGCCGCGCGCCATCTGCGCAACGACCCGCAGCTCGGTGGCCTCGAGCGCAAGCACGTCGAGCTCGATCCGCCCGATTTCCTTGCAAAATTCGAGATGCGCCGGATCATCCGCGGGGATCTCCGCCTTCACGATCTTCTTCAACCGGTCGAGATAGCGCGTCGACCGGCCAATTCCGGCCATGCTGGTGCGCTCATTGCCCAGCAGGAATTTTGCGTAGGTCCAGCCCTTGTTCTCCTCGCCGATCAGGTTCTCGACGGGGACGCGGACGTCCTCGAGAAAGACGTCATTGACCTCGTGCGATCCGTCGATTGTGATAATCGGACGCACGGTGACGCCGGGCGACTTCATGTCGATCAGGAGGAACGAGATTCCGGCCTGAGGCTTTGCACCCGGATCGGTACGCACCAAGCAGAAGATCCAGTCGGCATGCTGCGCCAACGTCGTCCAGGTCTTGTGGCCGTTGACGATGTAGTGGTCGCCGTCGCGCACGGCCTTAGTCCGGACGGTGGCGAGGTCCGAGCCCGAGCCCGGCTCTGAATAGCCCTGGCACCACCAATCTTCACCCGAAAGAATCCGCGGCAAGAATTTCTGTTTTTGCGCGTCGTTGCCGAAGGTGTAGATGACCGGACCCACCATGGTCACGCTGAACGCCAGCGGCGGCAGCGTCCCGGCCCGGCTGGCTTCCTGCTCGAAGATGAAACGCCGGGTGATCGACCAGCCGGGTCCGCCATATTCTTTGGGCCAGAGCGGCGCGATCCAGCCCTTCTTGTAGAGAATGCGGTGCCAGAGCAACGATTGCTCTTTGGTCAGGTCGGTCTCCGGATTGGGGACCCGCATCTCCTTCGGATATTTTTCGGAAATGAAAGCGCGCACCTCATCACGGAAGGACGCGTCTTGGGGAGACAGTGCGAGTTCCATCCTGAGCGCCCTACCACTTCTCACCGAAGGGGCGGATTTCCAGCTCGAAGGTCCAAGCGCTCCTCGGCTGCTGGTAGAGCTGCCAGTAGGACGTCGCGACCGAGGCCGGTGGCATCAGCAGATCCGGATCGTCGAGCGCACCGGGCCCGAGCGCTTCCAGGCGCCGCTGACGGACCCACTCGGTGTCGACGCCGGAATCGATAATCAGGTGGGCGACATGGATATTCTTCGGGCCCAGCTCACGTGCCATCGCCTGCGCCACAGCGCGCAGTCCGAATTTGGCGCTGGCAAAGGCAGCATAGCCGCTGCCGCCGCGCAACGAAGCGGTCGCACCCGTGAAGAAGATGTTGCCCTGGCCGCGCGGCAGCATCAGCCGGGCCGCCTCGCGCCCAGCAAGGAAGCCGGAGTAGCAGGCCATCTCCCAGACCTTGCGGAAAACGCGCTCGGTCGTTTCGAGGATCGGGAAGTTGACGTTGGCGCCAATGTTGAAGATGCAGACATCCAGGGGCGCGTGCTTGTCGGCGTCGTTCAGGAAGGAGATGATCTCCTCCTCCTTGCGCGCGTCGAGCGAACGTGCGTGAATCTCGCCGCCGGCGGCCTCGATCTCCTTGACCAGCGGCGCCAGCTTGTCGCCGTTGCGGCGGCCGGCGAAGACAGTAAAGCCCTCGGAAGCAAACTTCTTGGCAATCTCGCCGCCGATGAAATCGCCCGCGCCGATCACGGCGACGGTTGCATTTCTCTTTTTCAAGGAACTTCTCCCGGTTAAGTTAGGCGCGCTGTATGCGAAGCTGTTCTATCGGCCCTGGAACGTGGACCAACGTTTTGGAGCCAGACCAGAACGATGGGGATTTCGCCATCGCGCTGATCGAGGCTACCATGGCCGCGGCGCAGTCCTCGAGCGGCCCGATCTGGTCCAGCGCTTTGGCAAGATGGCGACCTGTCGATTGGTCGATGCGGCCAGCAAACCGAAGAGCAATTTGATCGAGACCGAGTGCTTGCGACAGCTTCGCCACGACTAACCGCCTCCCGACTGAAGAACATCGGCGCCTTTTTGAGCATTGCGCCTCGTGATGAAACATGCGTTCTTTTTTAGAACTCGTCAATCGCTATTTTTGTTGTCACAGTCGGATCAAGAAATGGCAAGTTCGCTGCCCTATGCAGAGACTATCGAGAACCCCGTTTACAACGCGGCCTCCAGGCGATACCGATAGCGTATCAAATAAGAACTTATGGGAGAAGCGAGCATGGGAGAGAGTCGCGGAGTCGCGATGCTGGTCGGCGCGGGCGATGCCATCGGCGCTGCCGTTGCGCGGCGGTTTGCCAGCGGTGGCTACACCGTTTGCATCTGCAGGCGCGATGCAGCCAAGTCCCAGGCGCTTGTCGATGAACTCAGGGGGAAAGGCCACAGCATTCACGCCTTCAGCGTCGACGCCCGCCAGGAAGCGGAAGTGCAGAAGCTGTTCGCGGACGTCGAACGCGATATCGGCCCGATCGAGATCTGCCTGTTCAATGCCGGTTCGAACGTCAACAAGCCCCTGCTGGAGACTACCGAAAAGCTCTTCTTCAAGGCCTGGGAGTTGGCCTGCTACGCCGGCTTCCTGGTGGGGCGCGAAGCGGCGCGCGTCATGCTGTCCCGCGGACGCGGCACCATCTTTTTTACCGGTGCGACCGCAAGCATCCGCGGCAGCAAGGGGTTTGCTGCGTTTGCATCGG
This sequence comes from Bradyrhizobium sp. 44, assembly GCF_023073095.1. Classification (NCBI taxonomy): domain Bacteria; kingdom Pseudomonadati; phylum Pseudomonadota; class Alphaproteobacteria; order Hyphomicrobiales; family Nitrobacteraceae; genus Bradyrhizobium; species Bradyrhizobium sp. 44. The sequence continues at coordinate 21,730 of NZ_JADPIY010000029.1, read as the reverse complement.
CCAAATTCGGTCTCCGCGCGCTGGCCCAGGCCATGGCGCGCGAGCTCGGGCCTGAGAATATTCACGTCGTCCATCTCATCATCGACGCCGGCGTCGATAGCGAAGCCATCCATCAGCGCATGAAGGCGGCCAGGGGGATCGAGGCCAGCGAGATCCCACCTGACAGCCTGACCAAGACCTCCTCCATTGCCGAAGCGTATTGGTTTGCCCATCAGCAAAGCCGCGACGGCTGGACCCATGAACTCGATCTTCGTCCCGCTGTAGAGAAATGGTGACGTGAGCGACAATCCAGACCTCACTTTGTGGGGCGTCGGGACAAGCCGCACCGTTCGGCCGCACTGGGCGATGCACGAGCTGGGGCTGGCCTACGAGATCAAACCGATCGGCCCACGGACCGGCGAGACCAAGACCGCCGAATACACCAGGCTCAATCCGCGCCAGAAGATTCCGCTGCTGCAGGACGGCGACTTTCGCATCGGCGAAAGCGCGGCGATCGTCGCATATCTGTCGCGCATGTACTCCACGCCCGAGCGTGCATTGATTCCAGAATCCACCCGCGACTATGCAGCGTGGCTGGAATGGTGCTTCTTCATCGTCACCGAGCTCGACTCGACCAGCCTGTACGTGATGCGCCGTCACAGCGCCGATGCGCTTGGCCCGATCTACGGCGTCGCGCCGGAGGTCGTAGCTCAAGCCGCCCAATACTTTCGAGCGCAGCTGCGCCATGTCGAGGTCGCGCTGGCCGACGGCCGACATTTTATCATGGGCGAGCGATTCAGCAGCGCCGATATCCTGCTGACGACGTGCCTGGACTGGGCGGTCGCCTACGGTGTCGGCATTTGCGACAATGCGCAGCCCTATCTCGAGCGTATGCGAAGCCGGGAGGCTTACCAGCGCGCGGCTGCGGCGAATGCTCCGCGCGCGCCAATTACACCTGCGCCTGCCAAGGCTTGAGAACCGTTCGCCGGTCGCGCGAAGCGCTTCGGCCTACATGGCCACGCGCAACGTGCGTGCAGCGACCATATCGTCGATCGCGCCATCATCGTAGCCAAGTTCGCGCAGCACCTCGCGCGAGTGCTCCCCGACGCGGGGGGCTGGTCCGCCGATGGCAGCCTGGTTGATCTCGAAGCGGGCCGCGGGCTTAGGCTGGCGCACAAGGCCGACCTTCGGCTGATCGAATTCCGCGATGATCCCGCGCGCCACCACCTGCTCATTGTGGATGATTTCGCCGCGCCGCAGGATCGGCGCGCAAGGGACATCCGCGGCATCAAGACGCTCCAGCCATTCGGCGGTCGTGTGCTGGCCGATATACTCTGCCATCTTGTTGATACGCGCCGTGGCGTTGACCGAACGCGCCGACGGGGTCGCGAACCTTGGATCCTTGGCAAGCTCAGGATCGCCGGACGCCCGGCAGAAGCCCTGCCATTCGGAATCGGAGATGGTGCCGGCCGTGATGTAGCCGTCGCTGGTCTTGAACACGAGATCGGGCCGGTCATTCGGATCGGCAGCCGCGGCCTCGGCTCCGACCACCGTGTACTGCATCATACCTTCCGGCCAGAGGTAGGAAATCATCGCGTCTAGCATTGCGACCTGGATATGATCCCCCTGTCCGGTCTTCTCACGCGCGTAGAGCGCGGCCGCCACCGCCTGCGCGGTGAACACGGCGGTAGTCTTGTCGCACACGATGGTGCGGATCATCTGCGGGCGATTGGTGACCGGCTGCGACTGGATATCGGCAAAGCCCGACAGGCCCTGAATGATTGGATCGTAGACGCGCTTCTTCACATAGGGTCCGGTCTCGCCGACGCCGCTGATCGAGACGTAGATCAGGCGCGGATGACGCCGGCGCAGCTCTTCGACGCCGACGCCGAGGCGCTCCATGGTGCCGGGCCGGAAGTTCTGCACCAGGACATCGGCCTGCGCGACCAGTTTGGCCAGCACCTCACGCCCGGCCGCGCTCTTGACGTCGATCGAGAGCGAACGCTTGCCGCGGTTTGACGAAATGAACAGCGCGGAGAACTCGCCGTCCTTGTCGATGGTGGCCCGGCTGCGACGGGTGATATCGCCGCCGATCGGCTCGATCTTGAGCACGTCGGCACCCTGATCCGCCAGAAACATCGTCGCAAACGGGCCCGACACCACACCGGTCAGATCGAGGACACGAACGCCGTCAAGCGGACCAGCCATTGCACTCTCCCTGGATTTTTTTCTGCCAACCGGCTGAAGGTAAACTCTTGCTTGGTGTCAGCCCTTCGCCTCAACACGCACGGACCGCAAGTTGATAACTAGCCGGTCTTGGAAACGGGCTGCCGGGTCTGTTCGACGATCGATTCCTCGACGTCCCGGAGCTGATCCTTGCCAAAAAACATCTCCTTGCCGACGAAGAATGTCGGCGAGCCGAAGGCACCGCGGGCGACGGCGTCATTGGTCAAGTCGATCAGCCTCTTCTTGACGTCATCCTGCTGCGCGCGCGCAACCAGCCTGTCGATGTCGATCCCCGAGGAGGCAAATGCGGCCCGGAACACTTCGGGATCATCCATCTTCTTGGGCTCCTCCCACATGTGACGGTAGGCGGCGCGGAAATAGGGTTCGAACACGCCTTCGAACTGGGCCGCGACGGCGCCGCGCATCAACATCAAAGTGTTGACTGGAAAGAAGGAGTTCTGGCGAAACTGTGTGATGTTGTGGCGCCGGATGAACCGCTGGGTCTCGAGCGCCTGGTATTCCGGCTTGTTCTTGATCCCGCGAAGCGAGTCGAACGGGGACATGTTGCCGGTCGCCTTGTAGATCCCGCCGAGCAGGACCGGGACGTACTCGAATTTTACGCCGGTCCGCCGCTCGATCCCGGGGATGGCAACCTCCGCCAAATACGCGTTCGGGCTGCCGAAATCGAACTGGAATTCAACCTTGAGGGTCATGACCGCTTTCTCCCGCAGAGCGTATTGGATGGTCAGGGACCGGCGATCCAATCGCATGGCTTGCTTGTTCTCACTTCTATAGTTCTAAAATCGAACTGTCAAATTTGGCGGGAGTTGTGCTGGTTTGACTGGTTCATCGGGTATTGTTTGGAATTCAGTACCTATCTAGAATGCTAGGAAGATGCGGCGGCCCTGGCGGCGAATCGAGCGGGTCTCGCCGGGATGACTGGAGAATACGGATGAAGTGGAAAGAACTGGAGGAAGAGCCGTGTTCGATGGCCCGAACCATCGGCGTGATCGGAGACCGCTGGACGCTTCTGATCCTGCGCGAATGCTTTCTGCGCACACGGCGCTTCGAAGGATTCCAGTCGGCGCTTGGAATTACCCGCCATCTCCTCGCCGAACGGCTGAAGAAGCTGGTTCGGCTGGGCATCCTGCGCCGCATTCCCTACCAGGAAGCGCCCAAGCGACACGAATATATCCTGACCCAGAAGGGCCTCGATCTCTATCCGATCATGATGGCGCTCGTGCATTGGGGCGATACTCACATGGTCGACGAGCGCGGCCGGCCGCTGTTGCACCAGCACCGCAAGTGCGGCAAGGACTTCGACCCGGTCATGGTGTGCTCTGAATGCGGCGAGCCGCTCCTGGCCAGGGAGGTTCATACCCATCCAGGGCCAGGCGCCCAAGGCCCGCGGACGATGGAGGCACCTGGCAAGACAAAGGCAAAGGCCCGCCGCAGCGCGGCTTGAGCCGGCCACCGGCGTCAGGCATTGAACGCATCCTCAGACTCGAATCACGGTTGCGTCAGGTTCGTTGCAGTGAAGACGGTCCGTTTGTTCAGCCCGGTGCTTGAGCACAGCACGTTGATTGACATAGGCCTTGTCGGTGATTTCTCCCGCGGCCAATGAGGGCGGATCCTTCAGCAGGGTGAACGAGCAGATTTTTTCGCTGCTTCCGACAGCCTCATTATATTCCTGCAAACGATGTCTCAGGAATTCGATTACCTTGGAGTCGCAAGTCAAATCCGCAGCCGGCGCGTTCGAAATCCGAGCCGCCTCGGTCGGATTCAGCCAGCACAGCAGCGCGCAGGCTTCACGGTTTTCTCCCGCAACGACGATGTCCAGCAGTACGCCGCGCGTGGCGGCCAGAATGGCGGCACGCATCGCTCCGATCGCAACCCAGGTGCCGTTCGCGAGCTTGAAGTTCTCGGAAATTCTGCCCGTGAAACGCAGACCGAGCTCCGGCTTCTCGGGATCGATAAACGACACGGTGTCGCCGATGCGATAGAACCCCTCCTCGTCGAAGGCCTTCTCGGTCAGATCGGCCCTGCCGAGGTAACCGGGGGTAACGTTGGGGCCTTTCACCCTGGCCTCGTACGTGTCGGAAACAGGGATCAGTTTCAGCTGCACACCCGGCGCCGGAAGACCAATCTCGCCCGGCCGATCCGTTGCCCAATGCGTCGTGCTGATTGTCGGCGCCGTTTCAGTCGTCCCATAGCCCGACATCACCGGAATCCGCCGGCCTGTGATCGATGATGTCAGCCGATAGAGTTTTTCAAGCGTGCCTTGCGAAATTGCAGCCCCGGCGTAGCTCAATCGATCCAGCCGCTTGAAGATGCTCGCGCCGAGGGCGGCATCGTTCTCGATGGCATCACACAACAGGTTATAGCCGGCGGGCACATTGAACATCGCCGTCGGAGAGATCTCCTTGAGGTTCGCCACCGACTTGTGAAAGAGCTGAGGCAGCGGGCGGCCGTCATCGATGTAGAGCGTCCCGCCGTTCTTGAGAATGCCGTGAAGAATGACGTTGCTGCCCATTGTATGGTGCCACGGCAGCCACTCGACCTGGACCGGCGCCTCCGGAGGCGACACCAGCAGGCTTCCCATTTGCAGGGAGCTCGCCATCATGCGGTGCGTGTTCAGCACACCCTTTGGCAATCCGGTCGAACCGGACGTGAAGAGAATTTTCGCAACGGCGTCAGTAGAGATCGCACTCGACGCTTGCGCAAATCCTGTCCACTCCGTTCGATCCGTCAGGACGCGGAAGGGGATCGTATCCGGCGCGCCATCGACGCTGATCCAGGTAGAGTCTGCCAGTTCGGGAACCGAACGGGCGGCGGAAAAGTCGCGTCCACTCTGAACGAAAACGAAGTTCGGACGCAGCACCTGCGCGATGTCCTTGAGGCGCGCAAGGCCGCCGGGCATCAGCGTGTAGTTCGGCGATATCGGCGCCAGAATGACGCCTATCGACATCGCAGCAAAGGAGATCACCGCGTTCTCGATGGAGTTGCCCGAAAGCACGGCCAGCCTGTCAGCCGGCTTTGCGCCCATGTCGATCAGACTCTGGCCGACCGCCTGCACCTGCGACCATGCTTCGCCATAGGTGATCTCGTCCCATCCCCCTTTGGCATTGCGCTGTGCGAGGAATATTCGCTGCGGAGCCGCGGCTGCCCAGCGCGGCAGAAAATCGGTGACGCGCCAGTCGCATGGCCCCAATTCGAGCGGCGACCTCAATATGAGCGTGCCGTCGATCCGGCGCTCGACGGAGAGCTCCCTTGGCGCAAACGTCAATGGCTTCGTCGACATCGAAAACGATCTCCTGAATTACCGCGGATGGATAGAACGGGCTGCGCCAGAGTCACTCGGACCTGGCGTCCAGGACTTCTCCGAAGGCTTGCCACGTTGTGCCGGTCCAGCGCTGCAGCCGCATCTGCGTCCAGATCATGTTCTCGGTCTCGCTGGTGTTGACCTTGATCCCGGGCAGCACGGTCGGAACGACGACGTCTTTCAGGTTCTTCGCCTGCCCCAGAATATTCTTCCGCGACAGATCATCACCGCATTGCTTGAGGATTTGCTCGAGCAGGACGCCTTGCTGATAACCGGTCAGATAGCTGCCGTTGGTAATATCGGCGCCCTGCAGATACTTGTCGAAAAATGCCCGGTAAGCCCGCATGCCCGGATCGTCCTTCCATGTCTCGTCCAGGACATCCTTGTTGGTCGTGCCGACCATCACGCCGACCGATTTGTCGAGCCCGGCCGGTGCAAGCGTGCCTCCGACGGATCCGGACGGGAAATTGATGATCACGGTCGCTTTCCAGCCGATCACTGAAGCCTGCCGGATGGCCTGTGCCGCGAACTTCGGCGTCCCGGCGATCACCAGGGCCTCGGCTCCCGAGCTCTTCAGATTGGTAATCTGCGAATCAATCGTCGGTTCGGTGACCTCGTAGGACGCACTGACGACCTTGCGATCGAAATCCTTGCCGAGAAACGCCTTGAAGGCAGCGACATAATCTTTGCCGAGATCGTCGTTCTGATAGAGGATGGCATACTTGGCGTTCGGCAGCGTCTTCGTCAGGTATTTGGCGTAGATTCTTCCCTCCGTGTCGTAGCTGACAAGGCCCGTGGTGATCAGGGGGTAATTGGCGACGTCCGTGAACTTGGATGAGCCACTGACGATCGCGACACTCGGTACCCCTTTGGCCCTCAGGTATTTTGCAGTGGCCGAGATGCCGGGCGTGCCGAGCTGGCCGAACATGAACGACACTTCGTCGCTCTCAACGAGCTTGCGGACGTGCTCCACCGCCTTGGGAGGACTATATCCGTCATCATAGGCGATGTAGTTGATCTTGCGTCCGTTGACGCCGCCGCGGTCGTTCAAGGCCTGGATGTAGGCCATGAGCCCCTTGCCCACGAGACCGATCGATGATGCCGGTCCGCTGAAGGGAAAAACCCCGCCAATCTTGATTTCGGTGGCAGAGATTCCCGGCTCGTCGGCGGCGAATGCGGGACCACTCAGGAATAGAGCCAGAGCCGCGACGATCTTCCATCTCACCAGCATTGCGTCCTCCCAAACTTGCACCCCTTTTCGAGTGTGCGGCTTTGTTTTGTTGCGCCGGTGGCGGCTCGTCGCGCCCTTTGCGAAGAGGCATCGCGCAGAACGGGTCCAGCCGTAAATCCGGCACGTCGCGGCCGTTGCGTTCGGCCATCTCGTGCGCAGCCTACAGTTCTTTTTTTGAACTCGTCAAGCGATTAGATGCTCACGTGCCGTGACTTGGACGACAGGCCGCGCTCTCGTACCTGGAAATAATTCGGCCTAAAAATTCCGCGTTAAATGGTGTGTTTTCGACTATTCTAGGACAGGATCGCTGGCGTATTTCCACGCCGCTGTACACATTCTTTTTTTGAACTATAAGGTCGGCGCGAGGCCACGCAGTGCCTGGCTTATCTAACCAGACACCCACGGCGCAGCAGGGATAGATCTCGCCGAGCCCTACTCGGCGGCGATTGCTGTTCGCAATTCTGCATCCTTCGCCGAACGCTCGTAGAGCTCGTCCGGGGCCGGCTTGATGCGAAACCAGGCGACATAAAGCGCAGGAAGGAACAGCAGGATCAGGACCGTGCCGACTGCCGTGCCGCCAATCAGCGTGTAGGCCATCGATCCCCAGAACACGGAATGCGTCAGAGGAATGAAGGCCAGCACGGCGGCAAGTGCGGTCAGGATCACCGGCCTGGTGCGTTGCACGGTGGCTTCGATGACGGCCTGATAGTCATCGAGGCCGGCAGAACGATTCTCCTTGATCTGTTCGGTCAGGATCAGGGTATTGCGCATCCGGATGCCTGCCAGTCCGATCAGGCCAAGAATGGCGTTGAACCCGAACGCAGGATGATGAAGAACAGGGTGACGGCCCGTTCGCGAACGGCGATCGCGGAAAGATTGAGGTTCATCTGCTAACTTATAATTGGTTGGGCGGCAGCTTCCTTGAGGCCAGCTGCCGCTTGCGCGGCAAGCCCGCGCGCGGCTTCCTGTGAATCTTGAAATTCCTCGAGTGCATGGACTCTGCCCCACCGCAGGGTGAACACGTGGAGACCGCGGTTGACGTACGAGCCGTCGCCGTCGAGCAGCGTTGCGGTGCCGTCCCACTCGACAAACACGGTGGTGTTCCAGGGCCAGCCCTTCACCCAGACGTTGTTGACCTTGATTTGGAGCGTGGGCAGGACGCGTCCGAGCCGCTCGAACCAGCGGCGCAGGGCCGCTTTGTCGTGGCGCTCCCCGCCCAACGCGTGATTGCCGGAAACACGGTGATGGATGTGCGGCGCGACCGCCTTCACCGCTTCATCCCAGCGATGGTTGTTGACATGGTCGAAGGTCTTTCGGATTTCCTGCTCGACGATGTAGCTGTACATGTGCTTCTCCAGCGGCTGGCGCGGAACGATTGAGACTCTTCAGTTGCTCCGGCTTTCAGCGGCGGTCCTGACACGAGCGCCCTCCTGCAGGAGGTGAGCGCCGAGCGAAACAATAGCATCACCAGAATTCAAGCCGGAGATCACGGCGGTTTCGTCGGTCACCCGAACAAGCTTGATCCGCCGAAAGCGTACGGTTGAGGTGGCGCTGTCGAGGATCCAAACTCCGGTCTTGCGGCCATCATCGAGCACTGCTCCGAGCGGCACCTGAACTTGCGGCTCGCTCGTCTGGCTCGGCAGCCGAATGGTCACCGTCGCGCCAAGTGGTGCGGCCGCGGCTTCACCGTCCAGGATATACCGGGCTTCATAGGTTCGGGTCTGGGCATCGGCGGCGTCGGACAATTGCCGCAAACGCGCCGTATAGCGCCGCCCTTCGGCTGCTCCGTACACGCCGTCCTCGGCCACGGAGTCGATTGCCGGCCGGACCGTTTCAGGGAGCGCGACCACCGCCTCGCGAGGACCGGCCTTGGCAATCCGAACGACCGTCTGGCCGGCCGAGACGACCTGCCCGGGCTCGCCAAGCGTTTCGACCACCGTTCCGTCCGCGTCCGCGACCAGGATCGAGTACGTCGCCTCGTTCTCGGCAACCCGTGCATCGGCTTCAGCGCTCGCAAGCTGCGCCTCGGCCGTATCCAGCGCGGCCTTGGCTTGCTCGTAGCGCTGTCGGGAAGCCCAGCCGTTGCTCACCAACTTGGCGTATTGCTGTTCGTCCGCTTCGGTCTGCACGACGGACGCGCGCGCGGCGGCAACGGCGTTGCGCTTCGCCGTGACCGCAAGACGAAGGTCGGTTTCGTCGATCCGCATCAGCGGCTGACCGGCTTTGACTTGCTCACCGGTATTCACAAGCCGCTCCACGATCTTGCCGGGAACGCGAAAACCGAGGCTGCCGGCGGGCGAAGCGCAACGATGCGGCCACCGCGCATCCCGCGATCAGGACGCTCCCCAGCACGATCATCGGTCGCTTTTTCATAACATCGCCTCATGCCAGATAGATTGCGTTCGAGCTCTATACCGGATAATAGAGGTTGAATGCAATCTAAGTGGGGAGACCAATGATGCGAGTGAATCGCATTCAGGCTGAGGAAAACCGGCAAAACGTCATCAATGTCGCAAGCCGCCTGTTTCGGTCGCGGGGATTTGACGGCATCGGCCTCAAGGACCTGATGGAAGCTGCCGGGCTGACCCAAGGCGCATTCTACAAGCAGTTTGAGTCAAAGGAGGACCTGGCCGCACAGGCGTCGGCGCGCGCGCTGGAGAGCGCCACGCTTCGATGGTCGACCGCCATCGCCGCGAACCCTGAGGATCCCCTTGGGGCGGTGATGGGGTTCTATCTCAGGACGGGCCATCGCGACGAAAAGATGGACGGTTGCCCGATCGTGGCGCTCGGCTCGGATGTGGCCAGACAGAGCAGCGAGGTGAAAGCGTCGTTCGAAGGCGGGATCAAAGCGCATATCGAAATCCTCAGCCGCCTGATTGCCGAAACGAGCGACGAGGAATCCAGGAGCAAAGCCATGGCCATTCTTTCGACGATGGTCGGGGCGTTGACACTCTCACGCGTCGTCAACGATCCCGATCTCGCTCAGGCCTTTCTGGAAACGGCGTCGCGACAGATTCGCGACACTGTCGCCGCTTGAGGATCGGTGCTTGATAACTCACAGGGAGAACGCAAATGCGCAAAGCAGGGATACACAATTTTCCGGCAATCGATCGTGTCGTTTACGGCAAAGCTGCGTCTGACGCCTTGAACGATGAAGCGGTGCGGCTGGATGCCAAGCGCGTCTTCCTGATCGTCAGCCGCACCTTGAACACCAAGACCGACGAGATCGAGAAGATCCGGCGCGCGCTCGGCGAAAGACATGTCGCGACATTCGATGGAATTGCAGAGCACACCACGCGCAAGCAAGCTGCCGACGTTGCCCGTCAAGCCAAAGACGCCGGAGCCGACCTGGTCGCCGCCGTCGGCGGCGGCTCGGCGATCGACCTCGCCAAGATCGTCATCATGGCGATGGAACATGACATCACCGACGAAGCGGGCTTCGATCCCTTCCCGATGGGCCTTGGGGTCACCGTCTCTCCGTTCCGATCGCCAAAGGTCCGACAGATCGCGGTGCCATCCACGCTGAATGGCGGCGAATACAATGCAGCCGCGCTCGTCACCGATGAACGCAACAGGCTGAAGCAGATTTTCTTTCATCCCCGGATGATGCCGGTGGCTATCATTCTCGACCCCGCGCTCACCGTTCATACGCCTTCCAAGCTCTGGATGGGGTCGGGAACGCGCTCGATGGACCACGGCATCGAAGCCTTGTGCTCACCCGCTGGCACGCCGCTCGCCGACGAGGTCGTCCTGGCCGGCATTCGCACCCTGCGTGAGGGAATGCTGCGAACCTTGCAGCAACCTGGTGATCTGGAGGCGCGCCGACTGTCTCAATACGGCGCGTGGCTCGCCGCTTTCGGCCTCCAGGCGCGGGTGCCGATGGGAGCCAGTCACGGCATCGGCCATGTGCTTGGCGGTACCTTCGGTGTTCCGCACTACTATTGCACACCAGTCATCATGCCGAGCCTGCTTCGTTACAACAAGCCGTTCACCGAGGATGCGCAACAGCGCCTGGCGACGGCCCTTGGCGAGCCGGGCATGGAAGCCGCCGCCGCCTTCGCGCAATTCACCAAGAAACTTGGATTGCCTGGCCGTCTTGCCGACGTCGGGATCGGCGAAGACAAGTTCGATCAGATCAGCAAGATTGCGATCAATCATCGCTTCGTCCAAGCCAATCCGCGGCCATTCAAGAGCGAAGCCGAGATCGTCGATCTGTTGCGAATGGCCGCCTAGCCGAATTCGCACAGGAAAATCCAGCCGCGACCATCAGCTCCGTTTGCCGAACTGTGGTCCGTAGGAAAGCGACTCGAACCCGACCCGAACAATCTCGTTTTCGTTCTGCAGCAAGCGATATCCTGCGGCGACGGGCAGAACGGATCGTCCGTTTTGCCCGCTCCAGTATCCTGTACTACGATGAGCACGTCATCGATCTGTCCATTGGATCCGCGTGCCGAGTCGAATGGGTGACGGTATGGAAACAAGGGAAAGCCAACGGCAAGCTGGCCGCGTCCGCCCACACAAAGAACCTCGCACAAAGCGCACTTTGTTCTGGGCGTTGAAATGAAAAGAACCCGCATCAGCAGGATCTTGAATGGTGGGCGCACCAGGGCTCGAACCTGGGACCCGCTGATTAAGAGTTCAAAACCGGCGCCTCTCTGCGATTTCTGAATCTGCGCCAAACTACGACGGCGTCCAAGAAGGTCTTTTATTTATAGGGACTTGTCGCATAGCTTCGCAGTCCAGCAAACCCTCACCTTCAAACACCTCAGTTCGCCAAAACCGTTTGAAAACCGTTTTAGCAGTTCACGCCGCCCGCATGACCGACATTCGCATTACTCTCAGCGACAAGGCCATCGCCCAGCTACCCACGCCCGAAGATGGCTGGTATCTGGCTCGCGATACCGAGTTGAAAGGCTTCTTCGTGGTTGTGGGGAAGCGGAAGAGGACGTTCACTGTTCAAGGTGATCTTCGACAACGGGGAAAGCGAGCCTCATCCATCAGAGTGTCGATTGGAGATGCGAGCGAGTTGACGACCCGAGCAGCCCGCGCGATTGCCAAGGAATATCTTGCTCAGATCAGCAAAGGACAGCACCCGAAAACGAGACTAGACGGAAAGGCCGGACAGGCTGAGACCGATGGGAATAGTGCCGTAGCGGCCGCTACCCTAAAGCAGGCTTGGCAACGCTATCTGGAAGCCCATCTGATCCGAAAAGGCCGTAGCGAGAAAACGATAAGTGGCTATCGGGATCACGTCGAACGTCTCTTTTCGGAATGGCTTGACACCCCTCTGCTCGATCTCGCGAACGATCCCGGCCGGGTCGCCGAAAAGCATGATCAGCTTACCAAGGAGAACGGTCCGTATATGGCGAATGGCAGCATGCGGACGCTGCGGGCCATCTACAATCATGCTCGGAAGACCAATCGATCGCTGCCACGTGACAATCCCGCAAATGCAGTCGATTGGAATCAGGAGGAGCGCAGGAACACTGGTATGGGCACCGGTGATTTGAAAGAATGGTTCTTCGAGCTGGCTAGTCTGGACAATCCGATCCGGCGCGAATTCCATCTTTTCACATTACTCTGTGGCTCCAGGCCCACCGCATTGCAGCAGGCCAAGCCCGAGCACATCAATTTTCGAAGCCGAACGCTCCACATCCCAATGCCGAAGGGAGGCAATAAGCGAGCGTTCGACATCCCGCTATCTCGGGAAATGATCCTGAGCCTCACCAGGGTGCTTCGTTTCGGCAGGCAAATGCATCCGTCTCAGGCGCAAAAATGGCTATTCCCAGCTGAGAGCGCTTCAGGGCACTTAGCGGAAACAAAGGAAGATCGAGATATTCTATCAAAATGGGGCAATGACCTTCGTCAAACATTTCGGACGATTGCCACCGCTGCCGGCGTTTCCGAGTTCGATGCCAAGCTCCTCATGAACCATTCTATCCCTGGTGTGAACGCTGGCTATGTCACCCGACACAAGCTGGTTGAAGACCACCTGCGCAGCCAACAACAAGCTATCAGCACCGTCGTATTTTCCGCACTGGGTAAGTCGCTTACGGAAGAGCAAGTCCTGATCAATTGGCTTGGCCACAGAGCCAGCCGAAGAGCCGTGACCCAATTCCGATTAGAACCAAACACTCTGGGCGAGGAGCAAGAAAGGGTTCGGAAGGCCGCATGACTTCAGCCGTCGGCGTGTCCGGTGACCGGATTGCACCCTTTCCAAGCACGTACTAAGGACCTACGCCTACGGCGCTCTGTACGTAATGAACTCAAGACCTTGCTCGCCAGGCTTGCGCCCGATCACAAAACGATTGCCGATTTCCGCAAGGACAATGGTCCCGGCATCAAAAAGGTCTGCGCGCGCTTCGTCGAGGTGTGCCGCAAGATGGGCTTGCTCGCGACAGCCAGCGTTGCGGTCGACGGCAGCAAATTCAAAGCAGTCAATAATCGCGATAAGAGCCCACAACGCCGGATCAAGCGATGGGTGCACGAGGACGTTCTCGAACGCGCTCAGGCGCGGCTCGACAAGAATCCAAACGCCATGCGCACACGCCGCGAGACCGTCGAGCATCCGTTCGGCACACTGAAGATGCGCATGGGCGCGACGCGGTTCTTGTGCGTGACGCTGCCGAAAGTTGCGACCGAGATGGCGCTGTGCGTGCTCGGCTACAATCTGACACGCGTGCTGAACATCGTCGGGATGAAACCGCTGCTGGCGGCGGTGAGGGCGTGATACGGGCGTTGCCGCGCGCCGTTGCGGTTCATGGGGCGCGTATAAGAGCCCCCGACATTGCCTCAGGATGAGTTCTGGTCGAGCGGCCGTAAAACTTGCCCAAATTGATCGGACCGCGATAGCCTGAGTTCGACCGCGCCGGTCCGCGTCATGCAACAGCGTTTTTACACGACCAAGACCCATTGCAGCCGTTTGCTGGCAGAATGTCGGCGGACACTCTCGTTAGCGCGCCACGACTGTTGCAAACCCATCACACAGCCAGTGAATCCCGCGTGCATGGCGTTGAATGATAGCCTGCTGGTTGTCGGCCATCTACATTCTCGGCCTCTCAGCCCCCAGGCAGAGGTTGGAAACGTATGTTGGAACGCATCGCTCTTCGGCGGGCTCGATTGCAAACGGGCTGCATGCAAGTAAGCACGGCGCACCTTCGGCTGGGTTGGGCGATCCTGGTGGGGCTGGGTTTTCTGATAACCCCAGCGTTCGCTGATGGCGGTGGAGGCGGGGCGCCCGCGGTAAATGGGTTCGGCGGAGCGGGCGGTAACGCCTCTACACCAAACGGCGGCAACGGAAGCGATGATGCCCCTCCGGCTTCCTATGGTGGTGGTGGTGGCGGCGGCGGCGGTGTAAGCCTCGTGACTGGCACAGGGGGCATAGGCGGCACTGGCGGAGCGATCGTCCCGCTGGGCAGCGATTCGGCTGGGGGCGACGGCGGCAACGGGGGCAATTTCGGGTTGGTGGCACCGTCGGCGGCCATAATAGCTGCGACATCAGGAACGGTTGGAGGTAGTGGAGCATCCCCTTTGCCCGCCGGTACCTTGGGTGGTGGCGGCGGTGGGGGCGGTGAAGGCGGTGGCGGCGTGCTTTTCACGGGAGTCGGCCCAAGCTCAAATAATTCAACCATAGCGGGGGGCACCGGAGGGACAGGCGGTGCCGGAGGGCAAAGCCAATTTGACGCTGGTAGCGGCGGTGGTGGAGGCGATGGTGGCTTCGGCGCAGTGCTGCGGAGCCCGGGTGCGAGCCTTGCCAACAACGGGTCTATCCTCGGCGGCATTGGCGGAAGCGGCGGCGCAGGAGGTGATTCTGACGTAACAATAGGCGGCAATGGAGGTAAGGGAGGCAATGGCGGCATTGCGGCGTCGGTCGCTGGCGGGACCTTGATCAACAGCGGCAGCATCATCGGCGGCGCGGGTGGAAGTGGTGGGCTCGCAGGAACTTTCTTTGGCATTGCCGGCGCAACTGGCCTAGGAGGCGCTGGCGTCTCCGGCTCGAACTTGGCAATCATCAACAGCGGCACGATCACCGGTGGTTTTTCCGGAGATGGTTCGACGCGCGCCAACGCGATCACTTTCAGCGGGGGCAGCAACGTCCTGGAATTGTGGGCAGGATCGACGATTATCGGCAACGTCGTTGGCGCCGGATCGGATACGTTTCGCCTTGGTGGAGCAAACAACGCGGGCTTTGACGTCTCCACGCTAGGCGCGACGGCGCAGTATCAAGGTTTCTCGACCTTGGTGAAGACTGGCAGTAGCGTCTGGACGCTGACCGGAACGACGACGGCGGCGGCCCCTTGGACCGTCAACGCTGGCACGTTGAACGTGGACGGCTCAATCGCGACCTCAAGTTTGATTGTCGTGAATGCTGGCGGTAGGCTGACCGGCTCTGGCACGCTCGGCAACACCCAGGTGAATTCGGGAGGCCTCTTCCTCGCTGGAACGGTGGCCGTGCCGGGTACATCGACCACGGTTGCTGGCAATCTCGTCCTGCAGTCAGCATCGACCTATATGGTGCAGATCAACCCGACGACGTCGTCATTCACGGCCGTCACGGGCACGGCAACCCTCGGCGGGGCTACGGTGGTAGCGAGCTTTGCCGCCGGAAGCTATGTCGCCAAGCAGTACACCATCCTCACCGCGGGCAGCATCACGGGCACGTTCGACCCCGCGGTGTTGAATGTTCCGTCGGGCTTCAAAGCCTCCTTAAGCAATGACGCTACGCACGCTTATCTGAACCTAGCGTTGTCGTTCGTGCCGCCGTCCGGCAACCTCAGCGGCAATCAGCAGAACGTCGGGACTGCGCTCACCAACTTTTTCATTAGCAATGGCACAATCCCGATCGTGTTCGGCAGCCTGACGCCCACCGGCCTCACGCAGCTTTCGGGTGAAGTCGGCAGCGCGCCCCAACAAACCACCTTTAATGCCATGAACCAGTTCATGGGCATCATGACCGATCCGTTCATTGCCGGCCGCGGCGAGGTCGGAAGCACGGACAGTGGCACCATCGGCTACGTCGACGAAGAGCTAGGCTACGCGGTCAAGCGCAAGCCGACTGACGCGCTGGCGGCGATTTACACCAAGGCGGCGCTGGCTGTTCCGTTCGTGCCTCGCTGGAGCGTATGGGCGGCGGCTTATGGTGGGTCCCAGACCACGGACGGCAATGCCACCACCGGCTCCAACACCGCGACGTCGAGCATCTACGGCACCGCGCTCGGCGCTGATTATCGCTTCTCGCCGTCCACGATCGCCGGCTTTTCGCTGGCAGGCGGCGGCACCAATTTCAGCGTCGCCAACAGCGGCTACGGCCGTTCGGACCTGTTCCAGGCCGGTGTGTTCGTTCGGCATACCATCGGCGCGGCCTATCTCTCGGGCGCGCTGGCCTATGGCTGGCAGGACGTCACCACCAACCGCATCGTGACCATCGCCGGGACCGATCAGTTGCTGGCGCGGTTCAAAGCGAATGCTTATTCGGGACGGCTCGAGGGTGGCTACCGCTTCGTGGCGCCGTGGATGGACGGGCTCGGCATCACACCCTATTCGGCCGGCCAGTTCACGACCTTCGATCTGCCGGGCTACGCGGAAAGCGTCGTTTCAGGCGGAGGCGCGTTCGCCCTGACCTACGGCTCGAAGAGCGTGACGGATGCCCGCAGCGAGCTCGGCATCCGCACCGACAAGTCATTTGCGATGGAGAACGCCGTGCTCACGCTACGCGGGCGCGCCGCCTGGTCACACGACTACAATCCAGATCGAGCGATCGGTGCCACTTTCACGGCGCTTCCCGGCGCGTCCTTCGTCGTCAATGGAGCGGCGCAGGCGAGCGACTCGGCGCTAGTGACCGCCGCCGCGGAAGTGAAGTGGATGAACGGCTGGTCCGCCGCCGGCACCTTCGAAGGCGAGTTCTCAAACGTCACTCGCAGTTACGCCGGCAAGGGTTTGCTGCGGTACGCTTGGTAGGCATCTGATGTCCGCATGTGGCCCGAACGCGAAGTCTAGGCAGCGTCCCAGGTGGTCGGGTCATAGTGGATGACCGGAAGAAACCCGCCGGCAGTCCTAAGGGCGTTCATGACCCTGAGCGGACCAATTTGCCCGCTTAAGCCGGGTCCATAATCGTCCCATTTGCACTGGCGACAGCTCTACGGTTCAGCTACTTTCTTCAGTGGACTCGGGGCGGAATCGAAATGAAGCGCGCAAGAATTTGGGGTGCCTTCACTGCGGCAGCGGCCTTAACGTGGATCTTGGTACAACCTGCCACGGCTCAGTCCGGCGGCATCAGCATCTATCAGGAAATCAATGACAACGTGGTGCAGAACATTCTGCAGAACGTTCGCGACCACCTGCGCCGCCAAGGTGCTGTTCCGCCGTCCTCTGGAAGACTAAGGTTCGGTGCAGACGGATCGAAGTTCGACAGCCGCGATCCATTTGCAGTCCGTGGTGTCGACGATCCCTTCCAGGCTCTTGCTTATGCGAAGGCCACGAGAGCGGCCCCTGCCGTAGCTACAGGCTGGCTCTACAGCGGCAATTTGATTGGGGGGATAGACCGCTCCATGACCGCGGGAATCGTGACCGATACCTCTTCAGTCACCGGAGCATTCGACGTAACGAAGATTGGAATCTTTACGGGAGACGACGCCCTGACGTTCATCGGAACAGGAGGCAGCTCCTGGTCGCACCAAGGCGGTCTGTTGACCGTCGACACCTCCGCACCTTCGACCTCGATCACGGTCTCCTATCTAAGGGGAGGGCTTTCCGCCGATCTGACCAGCTTCCTCGGCTGGACAAGAAGCACCCTGTCGGCTCCTGGATTCGTCCCTGCCGTCATCGAGGGCAACACGCTGGGCTTCACCGGAAATGTGCAGTACCGGTTTGATTTTCCTTTTTCGGTGTTCATCGAGCCCGGTATCGGAATGACGTACTCCGAAGGCTACTCAGAGAACTTCGGGATTAAGATTTCCGACACGACGGAGGTGCACGCCGGGGCGCGGTTCGGGACTCAAATGAAATGGATGGATTACATAGTTCAGCCATCCCTTTCCGTGTTCGCGTATCAGATCACCGACTCCAGCGCGTTGGGAGCTGTCGGGCCCATCATCCCATCGAGCGCGATCGGCTACCGCGGGTCTGGCAAGATTGCCATTGTCTGGAGCCCGAGCTTCTCGTCTTACCTTGAGGTGCATGCTATCGGGCAGACCGGCGGCCCCAGCGCCCCGATCGCAGGGTACAACCCGACCCAGACTTCGGGAGTTCAAGCTGGTCTCCGTTACACGTGGAATTGAGGAACCATCGCGTCCGGAGCGAGGCCCCAGCCCTTGATTAGTAGCAAGTGACGTGCTCCACTTTAGGTCGAGTATTTTGAGGATAGGCATCATGCAGATCAGATCGATTACCCTTGCTGCAGCGGCGTTTACATTCGGAATCACCCTGATTTCCACCTTGGCCAATGCCCAGAATGTACAGAGGCCCAGCATCTCGACCGGTGTGACGTCCCGCACATTACCCGCTCCAGTTACGCCAAAGGCTCCAATTCAGCCGCAGCCTCAAGGGGTCCAGACTGGAAGCTACGGCAGTCCAGCCTTAAACCGCTTCAACAATCGTCCGCCGCCATCGGACTTTGCTTTGCACGGCCCCTATGTAGGTTTGAAGTGGGTCGGGGATGTCCGGTAGGGCCCTTGTGCTCTCGCCGTGCCCCATTGCTGCTTTCGAAGCTGACGGCGGATGCGGGCGCGTGAAGCGCAGGTTTTTCCACAAGGGGACACAGCTCTGACGTCGGGCGCGATGCTAGGCATGGCATCGCGAGCCTCTGGTTAGCCAAGCCTTTGATCCCTGCACGTCCTGCGTATCCTCGCTCGCGGCCCTCCCGGCCGCCTTTTCGGCACTCTCGCCCGCGCCCATGCGACTCGCTTCGGCACCACGCGGGCGCACAGCCACTGCCAGAGCGCCGGCGGGATGTTGAGAACTTCATCCTCCTCAATCCAGAACACCCTCCGCGCATCGCGCCTTGATGTCCGGAATTGGCCGCCCGTAGCTGACCTGCCGCGCGTAGCCGGCGGAGGACCGCTTGTGACCCTGGCTGTGTGAAAACGCCGTGCCTGCTATGATTTCCGCACTGAATCGGCGGGGGCTGGCAATGGGTTTGCGATAGCCATCCCGAACGCCCCAGCGTCAATTCGTTAGTGCCTGCGGAGTGGCCGAATTCGGCCAGCCCCGGCCTGCTCCCGACCTCAGTGGCCTAGTTTGAATTCAGTTAGTGGCCAATTTTGCTGTTCGGGCGCATACAATCTGCATGTCCGAACAGTCTCGCCAGCCCCGCCCCCAGCCTACGCATTGCCCGGCTTGCGCTACCCCCTTCGGCTGCGATATTCGATGCTGGACGTGGGGACTGGTCGCACCGTCAACCTTTGACAGTGCGACAAGTGCGGCCGAGCGCATTTGGGAAGATTAAGGCTGCCTCACGGCGGCCGGCGGCCAGTGTTTTAGGATGCCACCATGGCTGACAAAGAACCACCTCGGGAGACCCCGCCCTCCGGCACTAAGCGCGAGGATGATTTGCGCCAGATGGTCCAAGAGGACATCGAGGAACAGCGCGAACTGCAACGTAAGCTTCGCCGCAAGATGAATTAAGGCCGCCTCAGTTGGCGGTCCTCCAGTGTCAGTGTTGCCCCATAGCTGACCTGCCGCGAGCAAGCGGTCCGGGACCGCTTGTGACCCCACTTTCGCACTGAGCGATAATTCCGGGACCGGACGGGGCCTGACTGGAAGCGCCTTCGAAGTTTGTCCCCTATTAAGGTGCATCTCTGGCCCAACGATGGGCAATTGACTGCTGCTGGCACATCGGCGAAGTCTGCGCCAACATTTCTCCTGGTTCCTTGCGAGGGCGACGCAGCAAGAAAAAATGAACGCTTCGTCCTGTTCTACGTTGGGCCGGGTGACGTGCGTCATCAGGACCGCGGGAGTCATTTTGATAGGAGATGCGAGAGGATGCACCTGAGCAACTCCCAAAACGCCGCAGAAAGATCAACCATTCTTCTGGTTGAGGATGAAGATCTCCTCCGCGAGATGCTGGAGGAGACCTTGGTCGAGGCAGGCTACGGCGTGCTCAGCGCCGCCTCAGGCGAAGCGGCGGCCGGCCTGCTCAGCGAGAGCTCTTTGCCGCGAGCACTTGTCACCGACATCAATCTGGGTCCCGCCAGAATGGATGGTTGGGC
The DNA here is from genome assembly GCF_023073095.1 of Bradyrhizobium sp. 44. Taxonomy (NCBI): domain Bacteria; kingdom Pseudomonadati; phylum Pseudomonadota; class Alphaproteobacteria; order Hyphomicrobiales; family Nitrobacteraceae; genus Bradyrhizobium; species Bradyrhizobium sp. 44. The sequence goes on along the minus strand of NZ_JADPIY010000029.1, from coordinate 1,767 downwards.
GCTCGCCCGTCTCGTACGGGAGCGCGATCCAAGCTGCGGGATCCTCTACGTCTCCGGGGATAGCGCCCATCGCTGGGCCTCAAACGGCGTGCCGCGTAGCGTCATCCTGCCCAAGCCCTTCGCGCCGGCGCAGTTGGTCGAGGCTTTGTCGGGTCTCCTGATCTGAACGTCATAGCTGCCCGGCGCTCGCAAAGGGATGCATAGGGGTCCAGTTCACCCTACGCTCGTCCAGACCACAAGAACTGTCACACGCTCGGGGGTAACAAATGACGATCGAGGTCCGCAACAACGTGCAAGTCCGTGGCCGCGGCGAGCGTCCGATGATGTTCGCTCATGGGTTCGGGTGCGATCAGAACATGTGGCGGTTCGTGGCGCCGGCCTTCGAGGCCGATTTCAGCACGGTGCTGTTCGACCACGTCGGAGCGGGCCGCTCGGACCTCACCGCTTACGATCGCCAGAAGTATTCCAAATTGTCCGGCTATGCCGACGATGTCGTCGAGATTGGCCAAGCGCTTGGGCTGAAGGGCGCGGTCTTCGTGGGGCATTCCGTCAGCGCGATGATCGGAGTTCTCGCTGCGATCAAGGATCCGACATTGTTCGAAAGCCTGGTGCTGGTGGGCCCTTCGGCGCGCTACATCGACGATGGGGACTACGTCGGCGGCTTCAGCTCCCAGCAGATCGAGGAGCTTCTTTCTTTCCTTGAAGAGAACCACATGGGGTGGTCGGCGCAGATGGCGCCCGCCATCATGGGCAACCCGGACCGTCCCGAACTTGGCGAGGAACTGACCAACAGCTTCTGCCGGACCGATCCCGCCATCGCCAAGGAGTTTGCCCGAGTCACGTTCCTGTCCGACAATCGCGCGGACCTGGACAAGGTCAACGCTCGCACGCTGATCCTCCAGTGCAGCGAAGACATCATCGCCGGGCAGCAGGTGGGTGCGTACGTCCACCGCAACATTTCGAACAGCAAAATGGTCGTGCTGAAGGCGACCGGCCATTGTCCCAACCTCAGCGCGCCCGACGAAGTCGTCGCCGCAATTCGAGATTTCGTCTGAGTGAACAACAATCATCCCGCCGACAGCGACTTCGAAGATCTCTACGAAAACGCGCCGTGCGGGTACCTCTCCGTTCGCCCGGACGGCCGCATCGATCGTGCTAATCGGACCCTGGCGGATTGGATGGGCTACCTGCCCGATGACCTGTCCGGGATGCGGCTCAGCGACCTGCTCAACATGGCCGGTCGCATATTCCTGGAGACCCATGTGGCGCCGCTGCTCCGGATGCAGGGTTTCTTCGACGAGTTCGCTCTCGATCTCCTGACTAAAAACGGAACGCGGCTGCCGGCGATCGCGAATGCCCGCGAGCGACGATCCGATGCCGACGCGCTCCTATTCACGCGCCTGACGATCATGCGCGCCACGGATCGGCGGCGCTATGAGCGCGGGCTCATCGACGCCCGCAAGGAGAGCGACGAGCTCAGGACCGCTCTGGAGGAGCGTCTGCGACAGGAGCGCGAGAACGCGGAGCTGCGCGAGCAGTTCATCGCCGTCCTCGGTCACGACCTGCGCAATCCCCTCGCATCGATCGCGGCCGGTGCACGGCTGATGCTCAAGGCCAAGACGCCGGAAGACGCGCTGCGGCTCGAGGCCATGATGCAGAGCAGCGTGGGCCGAATGGCCAAGATGATCGAGAGCGTCATGGACCTGGCGCGCGGCCGCCTTGGAGGGGGTATCTCGCTCTCTAAGGCCATTACCGCCGTCGAACCCG